>NZ_JAGGNU010000018.1 GCF_018614915.1 Variovorax paradoxus
CGCCGTCTTGAGCGGAGCCTTCGATTATGACACGGGTTTCGAGCGTCGATCAACTGCCCGCCAACTTTTTGCGTGCGAGCCCGCTCCCTACTGCCGCGCCATGCGAGTGTTGGCCGGCAGTGCCTGCGGCCAACTGGCGCGGAACGGGTTGATGTCGAGCCCCCCCCGCCGGGTGTAGCGCGCATAGACAGCCAGTTTCGTCGGCCGGCAACGCCGCCAGATGTCCACGAACATGCGTTCCGCGCAGGGCTCGTGGAACTCGTTGTGATTGCGAAAGCTCACGATGTAGCCCAGCAGGCCGGCCTGGTCGATCGGCGGGCCGCTGTAGCGGATCTGCACGCTGCCCCAGTCAGGCTGGCCGGTCACCAGGCAGTTGCTCTTCAGCAGCCGGCTGGTCAGCGTCTCGGTCACGGGCACCTGGGTCGGGTCGCTCGCGAGCAGTTCGGGTGCCGGTTGGTAGTGCGTGCACTCGATGTCGAGCCGGTCGAGATCGAGGCCGTCGAGTTCGTGGACCTGCTCGCGGTCGAACATGTCGGGGGCGACCAGCTTCACGCCGATACCCGCAGCGCGGTCGCTGCCGCGCCACAAGGCCTCGCTCAGATCCGCTCGCAGGCGTTCGCGCACGGCGTCCCCGTCGACGAACGCCGTGCTGTTGAAGCTGTTGAGGTAGAGCTTGAAGGACTTGCTCTCGACGATGTTGGGCGTCTCGCACGGCACAGTGAAATGCGCAATGGCCAACTGGGGTTTGCCGCGAGGGTTGAGCCAGCTCAGTTCGAAAGCAGTCCAGAGATCGGCACCGAAGAAAGGCAGCGCATCAGGCGCGATGCCCATGGCTTCGCGCTGCGTTGCACGCGAAATGGGGAACAGCAGGCCGGCGTCGTAGCGATCGGCATAAGCCGAGGCGCGGCCCAGCTGGGATTGCTCGGGGGTGTTGTCGAGGCTCATGCGCGTTTTTCGGCTGTCTGCAAGAAGGGAACGATGTGCTGAAGGAGGATGTCGACCACCTGCGGCGGCAGGTCATGGCCCATGCCGGGTACCGGCACGAAGTACGCGCCGGGTATGCGCCGCGCGGTATCTTCACCACAAGCGATGGGAACCAGGGGGTCGGCATCGCCATGCAGGACGAGCGCGGGGCTGGCAATGCGCGCCAGCAGGGCTTCGCGGCCGCTGTCGGCGCCGATCGCCAGCATCTGCCGCACGATGCCTGCCGGGCGGTAGGCGCGCCTCAGCCCGCGAGTGATTCGATCGCTCAGCACCTGCCCTTCCTGCGGGTACGCGGGGCTGCCGATCAGGCGAACGAATCCGAGACTGTGCGCCACCAGCGCAGCCTCGGTCCGGCTGGCCGGACGCCGCATCAGCGCCGCCGCCACATCGGCCCGCGGGCCCGGCAGATTGCGAGCGCCACTCGAGCTCATGATGCTGACCAGACTGGTCATGCGCTCCGGCGCCGCTGCGGCCAGCCGCTGGGCAATCATCCCGCCCATCGACGCACCCACGACGTGGGCGCGCCGGACGCCCAACGCATCGAGCACGCCCAGCGCGTCGTCCGCCATGTCCTGCAAGGTATAGACGGAGTGCACGGGCAGGCCGATGCGCTGCCGCACGCTCTGCCAGATCAGGTTGCCGGTGCCGGCCTCGTCGAAGCCTTGGCTCAGGCCGATGTCGCGGTTGTCGTGGCGCACGACACGGAAGCCGGCGTCCACAAGCGTCTGCACGAAGGGCTCCGGCCAGGCAATGAGCTGCATGCCGAGGCCCATGATCAGAAGAATCACGGGGCGCCCCTCGCCGCCGCTGTCTTCGACCTCGATCTGGATGCCGTTGGCTGTCAGTCTCATAACGTCGTCGACAAGCTGCGGGGGCGCCGTGGGCCGAGGTGGCCTAGATGAATTCGCGCTCGCGCAGCCATTTGGTCGCAACCCACTTCTCGCCCGCGAGCACGGGGGCCCCGCCGTGCAGCGTGCGCGTTGCGGGATCGGGCCGCTCGTAGCTGAAGAAGACGCCGGTGCCGCGCTTGGGCGCGACCTCGAGCCCGACATCCGGAAAAGTGGTGGCACCGCCCAATTCAGGCTCCTGCAAGTACATCACGAGCGTCGCGACGCGCTGGCCACCACGCCGAAGAATGGTGGGCGTGCCGGGTTCCGCGGGATCGAAATAGTCATAGTGCGGCCGGTATTGCGCACCGGGGCTGTAGCGCAGGATCTGCAAGCCCTCGCCGAACTCGAGCGGCCACTGCAGCAGCGCCGCGATGCGCTGCTCGAGCCGCGCGACGAAGGCGTTCTCGCCGCGCTCGAAGAACATGCCGTCGCTGGTGCGGTCGACATTGAGGGCCTCGCCGCCGGTCTGCGTCTCGACGGTCAGGGAACGCGCGAGCCGCAGCCTTGCGGCCGCAATCAGGCCTTCGCATTCTTCGTCGGACACCAGGTCGCCGAACACCACGACGCGCGGATGACGCATGGTCTGGAGCACCTGGACGCGGCGATCGCCGGCATCGATGTACAAGGGCGAGCTCGACAGGTCCGGCCCAGGCATCGCGGTGGGCGGCGGAGCGACGGCCGCCGCGCCTGCGGCCTGCGCCTCGACCTCGGCCAGCGCGGCGTCGGCCACCTCGCCCTGCCAGCCGGCATCCCGCATCGAGGCCCGCAGGCTGGGCACCGAATGCCCGGCCGCCAGCTGCGCGACGACCCACTCGCGCAGTTCGGGACTGATCGCTTGCCCGAAGCTCATGCTGCTTTCCTCCTGAACACGAGCCGCTCGGGCAGGGATGCCTTCGCATCGAAGGCGTAGCCTTCGAGGTCGAACTTCTCCAGCACCCTGGGCGTGGCGGCCTTGTGCAGCACGGCCCAGCGCGCCATCAGGCCGCGGGCACGCTTGGCGAAAAAGCTGATGACCTTGTACTTGCCGTTCTTCCACTCCTCGAACACGCACTCGATCACGCGGGCCTTGAGCACCTTCCGGTCGACCGACCTGAAGTACTCCTGCGAGGCAAGGTTGATAACGACCGGCGTGCGGTCCGCCGCGAGGCGCTCGTTCAAGTGGTCGGCGATCCGCGAGCCCCAGAAGGCATAGAGATCCTTGCCGTGGCGATTGGCCAATTGCGTGCCCATTTCGAGCCGGTAGGGCTGCAGGCGGTCCAGCGGGCGCAGCACGCCGTAGAGGCCGCTCAGGATGCAGACGCGATCCTGCGCCCAGGCGAGCTGCGCCGCGCCGAGTGTTCTGGCATCGAGCCCGCCGTAGACGTCGCCGTTGAAGGCCAGCGCGGCCTGCTTCGCATTCTTCTCCGTGCCTTTGGAAGCCCAGGCGGCATAGCGCGCCACGTTGAGGGCCGACAGCTTGTCAGACAGGCGCATGAGTTCGGCGATCTGTTGCGGAGACTTCTGGCGCAGAAGCTTGATCAGTTCGGCCGCCGGGCCGCGCGGCCCTTCGAAATGGGGCTGCGTGGCAGGCAACGCCTCTGGAACGGGCGCGTCATAGTCGAGCGACTTGGCAGGGGAGATCAGAAACAGCATCACCGAATTATCCGCGGGCACCAGGCGAGGCGTTGAGAGGCGGTATAGAGTCCGGCCTGCGTTCGAACCCTCCCTCTCAAGGATATCTGCATGAAGGTTGCCTCCATTCTGCGAAGCGGTGCTTTCGCTCTTGTCGCCGCCTGCGCCACGATCGCGCTGTGGACCCCTGGCTCTGCATCCGCCGCGGCGCCCTTTGCCAAGGAAGCCGCACCGGGCTTCTATCGGATCATGCTCGGCGACTTCGAGATCACCGCCTTGTCGGACGGCACGGTGGCACTGCCGGTCGACAAGCTGCTGACGCGCACCACGCCGGAGCAGGTGAAGAAGACGCTGGCCAAGTCCTATCTCCAGAGCCCGCTCGAAACCTCGGTGAACGGCTACCTGATCAACACCGGCGACAAGCTGGTGCTGGTCGACACCGGCGCCGCCGGCCTGTTCGGCCCGACCTTGGGCCGGCTCGTCGCCAATCTCAAAGCGGCCGGCTACCAGCCCGAGCAGGTGGACGAGATCTATATCACCCACATGCACCCCGACCACGTGGGCGGCCTGTTAGCAGGCGACAAGCCCGCCTTCCCGAATGCCACCGTGCGGGCCGACAAGCACGATGCCGATTTCTGGCTGAGCCAGGCCAACATGGACAAGGCGCCGGCAGATTCGAAAGGCTCCTTCCAGGGTGCAATGGCCGCGGTCAATCCCTATGTCGCCGCCGGCAAGTTCAAGCCCTTCGATGGCGACACCGATCTGGCGCCGGGCATCAAGGCCAAGGCGGCGCGCGGCCATACTCCGGGCCATAGCATCTTCATCGCCGAAAGCAAGGGCCAGAAGATGGTGCTCTGGGGCGACCTCATGCACGTGGCTGCCGTCCAGTTCGAGAACCCGTCGGTCACCATCCAGTTCGACACCGACTCCAGGCCCGCCGCCGCGCAGCGCAAAAAAGCGTATGCGGAAGCCGCCGCGCAGGGCTACCTGGTGGCGGGAGCGCATATCTCCTTCCCCGGCATCGGCCGCCTTCGCTCGCAAGGCGACGGCTATGTCTGGGTCCCGGTGAACTACGTACCCACGCGCTGAACACGACACGACACGAGCCGCAGTCGAATAAAATCCGTCGCTCGTCCAACCCCCACAAGCGGCATCCTGCGGGATGCCGTTTTCGTCTTTGCACCGCCATGAGCGACACCTTGCCCCAACCCGGCCTCGAAAGCCTTTCCAAATCCTTCGAACCCGCCGCCCTCGAGGCGCACTGGGGTCCCGAGTGGGAGCGGCGCGGCTACGCGGTCGCAGGCTTCCGTGGCACCGGGCAGCCGAAAGACGGTGCGCCCTCCTTCTCGATCCAGCTGCCGCCGCCGAACGTGACCGGCACGCTGCACATGGGCCATGCGTTCAATCAGACGATCATGGACAGCCTCGCGCGCTACCACCGCATGCGGGGCGACAACACGCTATGGGTGCCCGGCACCGACCATGCGGGCATCGCGACCCAGATCGTGGTCGAGCGCCAGCTGCAGGAACAGAAGATCAGCCGCCACGACCTGGGCCGCAAGAACTTCGTCGTCCGCGTGTGGGAGTGGAAAGAGCAGTCGGGCAACACCATCACCAACCAGATGCGCCGCATGGGCGACACGGTCGACTGGAGCCGCGAGTACTTCACGATGGACGAGAAGCTCTCGACGGTCGTCACGCAGACCTTCGTGCAGCTGTACGAAGAGGGCCTGATCTACCGCGGCAAGCGGCTGGTGAATTGGGATCCGGTGCTCAAGACCGCGGTGAGCGACCTGGAGGTCGAGAGCGAAGAGGAAGACGGCTTCCTCTGGCACATCGCCTACCCGCTCGAGGACGGTTCGGGCGCCCTCACGGTGGCGACCACCCGGCCCGAGACCATGCTCGGCGACGTCGCGCTGATGGTGCACCCCGAGGACGAGCGCTACAAGCCACTGATCGGCCGGCGGGTCAGGCTGCCGCTGGTGGACCGGCTGATCCCGGTGATCGCCGACGGCTACGTCGACCGCGAATTCGGCACCGGTGTGGTCAAGGTCACGCCCGCGCACGACCACAACGACTACGCCGTGGGACAGCGCCACGGCCTGCCGATCATCGGCGTGCTGACGCTGGACGCCACCATCAACGACAACGCGCCCGAAAAGTACCGCGGGCTCGACCGCTTCGTGGCACGCAAGGCAGTGGTGGCCGACCTCGAGGCGCTCGAATTACTGGTCGACACCAAGAAGCACAAGCTCATGGTGCCGCGCTGCGCACGCACGGGCGCAGTGGTCGAGCCGATGCTGACCGACCAATGGTTCGTCGCCATGACCAAGCCCGATGCCAGCGGCCAGTCGATCGCGCAGAAGGCCGTCGAGGCCGTGCGCTCGGGCGAAGTGAGCTTCGTGCCGGAGAACTGGGTCAACACTTACAACCACTGGATGGAGAACATCCAGGACTGGACCATCTCGCGGCAGCTCTGGTGGGGCCACCAAATCCCGGCCTGGTACGACGAGGACGGCAAGGTCTACGTGGCACACGACGAGGCCGAAGCGCAAGCCAAGGCGCCCGGCAAGAAGCTCGTGCGCGACGAGGACGTGCTCGACACCTGGTACTCCTCGGCGCTGGTGCCCTTCTCCTCGCTCGGCTGGCCCGAGAAGACCCCGGACTACGACCTCTACCTGCCCTCGAGCGTGCTGGTCACGGGCTACGACATCATCTTCTTCTGGGTCGCCCGGATGATCATGATGACCAAGCATTTCACCGGCCGGGTGCCCTTCCGGCACGTCTACATCCACGGCCTGGTGCGCGACTCGCACGGCCACAAGATGAGCAAGTCCGAAGGCAACGTGCTCGACCCGGTCGACCTCATCGACGGCATCGGATTGCCCGAACTGCTCGACAAGCGCACGCAAGGCCTGCGCCGGCCCGAAACAGCGCCGGCCGTGCGCAAGAACACGCAGAAGGAGTTCCCGGAGGGCATTCCGGCCTTCGGCGCCGACGCGCTGCGCTTCACTTTTGCGTCCCTCGCCTCGCTGGGACGCAACATCAACTTCGACACCAAGCGCTGCGAGGGCTATCGCAACTTCTGCAACAAGCTCTGGAACGCGACGCGCTTCGTGCTGATGAACTGCGAAGGCCAGGACTGCGGCTTGCGCGAGCACACCAAGGAAGAATGCGCCGTCGGCGGGCCGGCGCACGGCTATCTCAAGTTCAGCCAGGCCGACCGCTGGATCAGCTCTCAGTTGCAGCGCGTCGAGGCCGAGGTGGCCAAGGGCTTCGAGGAATACCGCCTCGACAACGTCGCCAACGCGATCTACCAGTTCGCGTGGGACGAGTTCTGCGACTGGTATCTCGAGATCGCCAAGGTACAGATCCAGCAGGGCGACGACGCGCAGAAGCGCGCCACGCGCCGTACGCTGATCCGCACGCTCGAAGCGCTGTTGCGCCTGGCGCATCCTGTCATCCCCTTCATCACCGAAGCGCTGTGGCAGAAGGTGGCGCCGGTGGCCGGCCGCGCAGGCGAGTCGGTCATGATCGCGGCCTATCCGAAGAGCCAGCTCGAGAAGATCGACGAGGCGGCCGAGGCCCACGTCGCGCGGCTCAAGTCGCTGGTCGACGCCTGCCGCACGCTGCGCGGCGAGATGAATGTCTCGCCCGCGACGCGCTTGCCGCTCTATGCCGTAGCCGACGACGCCGCGAGCAGCGCCTTCCTGCGCGATGCCGCGCCGGTGCTGCAGGCGCTGGCCAAGCTCAAGGAAGTGAAGGTCTTCGACGACGCCGCCGCCTGGGCTGCGGCCGCCGAAGCGGCGCCGGTGGCGGTGGTCGGCGATGTGCGCATCTGCCTGCACATGGAAATCGACAAGGCGGCGGAGAAAGCCCGCATCGGCAAGGAGCTCGCGCGCGTCGAAGGAGAGATCGTCAAGGTCAACGGCAAACTCGGCAACGAAGCCTTCGTTGCCAAGGCGCCGCCCGCGGTGATCGAGCAGGAGCGCAAGCGGCTTGCAGACTTCAGCGCCACGCTCGAGCGCCTGCGCGACCAGCTTGTGCGCCTCGGCTGACAGACGTTCGATACCAGAGAGCTTTAGTATTCGGGTTCGGCGTTTTTCAAGCGCCGCCCTCTTCCGATCCATCTTCCCGATCAGACGCAAAGCCCATGTCCACCACTCCAGCGCGCATTCGAAAGGCCGTGTTTCCTGTTGCAGGCTTCGGTACACGTTTTCTGCCGGCCACCAAGGCGCAGCCCAAGGAAATGCTGCCCGTCGTCGACAAGCCCCTGATCCAGTACGCGGTCGAGGAGGCCTATGCAGCCGGCATTCGCGACATGATCTTCGTCACCGGGCGCAACAAGCGCGCGATCGAAGACCATTACGACACCGCCTACGAACTCGAAAGCCAGCTCGAGGCCAGCAACAAGCTCGCACTGCTCGAGATCGCGCGCTCGGTGATGCCCGACGACATGACCTGCTCCTACGTGCGCCAGCCCCGCATGCTGGGCCTCGGACACGCCGTACTCTGCGCGGAGCACCTGGTCGGCGACGAACCTTTCGCCGTGCTGCTGGCCGACGACCTGATGGTCGGCCCCGAGGACGACGAACCCGTGCTGGCGCAGATGACGCGCGCCTTCGCCAGGCTCGGCGGATCGCTGCTGGCGGTGCAGGAAGTGCCGCTCGATCAGGTCAAGCGCTACGGCATTGTGGCTGGCGACGTGGTCGAAGAAGGCCTGGTCAAGGTCAATCGCATGGTCGAGAAGCCAAAGCCGGAAGACGCGCCCTCGCGCCTCGGCGTGGCGGGCCGCTACATCCTGACGCCGGGCGTGTTCGACGAGATCCGCAACCAGCCCAAGGGCGCTGGCGGCGAGATCCAGCTGACCGACGGCATCGCCGCGCTCATGAAGAAGGAATCGGTCTACGCCTATTCCTACAAGGGTGTGCGCTACGACTGCGGCAGCAAAGAGGGCTTCCTGCAGGCCACGGTCGAGCTTGCACTCGCGCACCCGGAAGTCGGCGGCGAGTTCCGCAACTATCTCAAGAGCCTGGAGCTTTAGGCGGATTCTCCAGCACCAGCGGCTCGAGGAAGCGCACCAGTTCCTCGTCGCCGACCAGCGTCAGCGGCAGACCGAATTCCTCGCGCAGACGCGCCACGAGGGCCTGCGCCCACAGGGCATTCCATGCCAGACCGGGATGATGGTCTGCCAGTACGGCGTTGCGGGGATCGTCGCCGATCGTGTTCGCCACGCGAAGCGTCGGACCGATCGCCACCGTCTTGTAGTCCGGCTTGCCATCGGCACTGCGCGATCCCCAGCGTGCCTGAAACCACGCGAGATCATCGAAATAAGCCAGGCGCGGATCGCTTTCGGCCAGCCGACGGATGGCGGCATTGAAGCCGTCGAGCGCGGTCCTGATGTTTGTGGTCTCGGCTGCCGACTGCCAGCGATCGAAGTTGGCAGGATCGTCCGCTTCATTGCCGATGCCCACCAGCAGGATGCGCGTCGACGGGTGCGCGGCATGGATCAATGTGACCGCGGCGCCGATTTCGCCGGCGCAATAGGCGGTGGCGGCACGCAGCTCGGCCGCAGCCGGATCGCTGGCCTGGAGATCCAGCAGGCCGCCCCAGTCGTTGAGACCGATGCGGATCACCACCACGCCGCGCAGCCAGCGCGCGCCCTCTTCGTTCATCAGCTCGACCAGGCGGGGCGCCTGGCG
The DNA here is from genome assembly GCF_018614915.1 of Variovorax paradoxus. GTDB lineage: Bacteria > Pseudomonadota > Gammaproteobacteria > Burkholderiales > Burkholderiaceae_C > Variovorax > Variovorax paradoxus_K. The sequence goes on from NZ_JAGGNU010000018.1 coordinate 9,188, forward strand.
AAAACGGCCACCCATGAGGTTCTTGCAGGCCGCGCCGGAATTCGCGAAGTTGTAGAGGTAGTCTTCCTTTTTCGGCGCCCGGCCGGCACTCAGGCCCAGCCATTCGCGCGCCTGCGCCACGACACCGGGCCGGCCCCAGCGCACCCAGGGGCCGAGGTCAAGCTCCTGCCCGCGCAGGCGATCCAGCACCTCTGTCCATTGGAAGGTGCGTGAGCGCCACGCTCCGCCACGCTCGGTCGTAGCGGCGGGAAACCAGGCATGGTCCTGGTAGGAATGGCTGTTCGAGTCGCCCAGCACCGCGAGCGGAATCGCCCTGGAAGACGCGGGGCGGCGAAGGGTTTCGGGCGGCATGCCGTCGCTCCACAAGGTCAGTGTGAGCAGCATGGCCACAACGGCCAGTGCAAGAGCCCCGGCAGCAAGGCGCGCACTGCGCTTCACGGCGGCACCGTCAGCGGCGGCGCAACACGTGGATGAAATCGGTGCCGACGGTCTGCTGTTCGACCAGGTCGTTGCCGGTCTGCCGTGCGAAAGCCTGGAAATCGCGCACCGAACCAGGGTCCGTGGACACCACTTTCAGCAGTTGGCCGCTCTGCATCTCATTGAGCGACTTCTTGGCCTTCAGGATGGGCAACGGACAGTTGAGTCCGCGAGTATCGATTTCTTTGTGGATGTCCATCGCGTTTTCCTTCTGCCGGCCTGGATTCTAGGAGGCCGTCGCCGCGTCGGGCGAAGGGTTCGCGGGACGCGGCCAGTCCATGAACTGCGGTTCGTGCCCGCGCGCGCGCAGCCAATCGGCCAGCGCATAGCCGGTGCCGGCCGGCCAGCACTTGAGCGCAGCGAGTTCGTAGAGCCGGTAATCGACCAGCTCTGGCGACAGGCGCACCTCGCCGTCGGCCACCGCGTGGTAGGCGATGATCACCTGGTTCATGCGCTGGAAGTCGTACACGCCGACCAGGTTCAGCGCGCTGGCATCGAGGTTCGTCTCTTCCTTGATCTCGCGGGCGATGCCCTCCTGCGGCGTCTCGCCGGCCTCCATGAAGCCGGTGATCAGCGCGTACATCTTGTGCGGCCAGGCGGCATTGCGCGCCAGCAGTACCTCGCCTCGGTACTCGATGATCGCGGCCAGTACCGGCGTCGGGTTGTTCCAGTGGGTCCAGCCACAAGACGGGCAGCGCAGCCGCGACTTCGGCCCGCCGTCTTCCGCCAGTTCGATGCGGGCGAGCAGCGTCGCGCAGGCCGGACAGAACTTGTGTTCGGACATCGCGTTCAGGCGGGAAACACGCCGGTGGACAGGTAGCGGTCGCCGCGGTCGCAGACCACGAAGACGAGGGTCGCGTTCTCGACGGTCTTGGCGACCTCGAGCGCCACCCACAGGGCGCCGGCCGACGATATGCCGGCAAAGATGCCTTCCTCGCGGGCCAGCCGGCGGCACATCTCCTCGGCGTTGTCCTGGCTCACGTTGACCACCTGGTCGACCCGGCTGGGCTCGTAAATCTTGGGCAAGTATTCCTCCGGCCACTTGCGAATGCCCGGAATGCGAGAGCCTTCTTCGGGCTGCGCGCCGACGATGCGCACCGCGGGGTTCTTTTCCTTCATGAAGCGCGAGACGCCGGTGACGGTGCCGGTGGTGCCCATCGCGCTCACGAAGTGCGTGATGCGACCGCCCGTGTCGGCCCAAATCTCGGGGCCCGTGGTCTCGTAATGGATGCGCGGGTTGTCCGGATTGGCGAACTGGTCGAGCACCCGGCCCTTGCCTTGCGCCACCATCTGCTCGGCCAGGTCGCGCGCGTATTCCATGCCACCGCTCTTCGGGGTGAGCACGAGTTCGGCGCCGAAGGCCTTCATGGTCTGGGCGCGTTCGACCGACAGGTCCTCCGGCATGATCAGCACCATGCGGTAGCCCTTGATGGCCGCGGCCATCGCGAGCGCGATGCCGGTGTTGCCCGAGGTCGCTTCGATCAGCGTATCGCCGGGCTTGATCTCGCCGCGCTCCTCGGCCCGCTTGATCATCGACAGCGCCGGGCGGTCCTTGACCGAACCGGCCGGGTTGTTGCCTTCCAGCTTGCCAAGAATCACGTTGCCGCGCTTCGCGTTCGCAGCCGCGTCGATGCGCTGCAACGCGACCAGCGGCGTCTTGCCGATCGCGTCTTCAATCGTCGGATATTGCATGGAAGGCACTGTGCCATAATTTTGAGCTGCCTTCCTTCCGTGCCCGGGTGGTGAAATTGGTAGACGCAGGGGACTCAAAATCCCCCACCGAAAGGTGTGCCGGTTCGATTCCGGCCCCGGGCACCATCCGTACACGTGTCAGCCGCAGCCGACACCCGCCTACCGGATGAATGCGGACAAGACATCCGCACGGGAGCCGACGAAGCGCTCAGTCTTGGCCTGCTGGCTTGTTGTCCCGCGATCGCCTAAACCCGCAGCATAGGAGTCGCGTCATGGACAAGATCATTCTGGATTCGGAACGGCTGAGTTCGGGTTACGAGTGCCTCGGCTTGAGCGGCTCGAGGATTTTCACCCGCAGCCCCGCCGAAGCCCATTTCTGGCACTCGCTCGGCTATGTGGTACTTCACTATTCCCGCGGTGCACCGTGACACACCGCATCGGAAATGCATAGCGAGACAGCCATGACTATCGTCATGAAACACGTACCGTCGGCGCAGGATCCCCGCGTCGTGATCGCATGCATCCGCGCCTGCATCTGGGCGAATGTCGAAGGCCGGCCGTTCTGTTCGCTGAGCTGACGGCTGTCGCGGAAGACGACTTCAGTCGTCGTACCGGTCGTTCCAATCCCGGCGGTAGTGGTGCCGATGGCCGTAGCGATAGCCCGGCTCGTAGTAAACCGAAGCAGGACGGTAGTAGACGGGGGGCGGCGGGCGGTAGTACACCGGCGGCGCCGGCTGGTAGTAGATCGGTGCGGGGCGCGTGTAGACGGGTGCGGGTTCGTAGTACACGGGGCCGGGTTCGGCCACACCGATCGCGACGCCTGGCGCATTGATACCCACTGACCAGCTCACACCGGCATTGGCCGACGCTGCGGCGAAGAGCGCCGCGGCTGCCACGGCACCGGCCGCGACGTACTTGAAGAAGACAGAACGGTTGAGGTTCACAGAGGCTCCTGATGAGGAAGGGCAAAAAAATCGCCCATGTCCGCCAACCAACGCGCCAACCGCAGCGCAAGTGCACTGTCTCGCCGGTGAAGATCGTTGCCAAACGTCACAACAGGGGGTCGGCAGCGCTCAGCCCGTGTACGGCCTCTCCGAGAATTCAAAGATGAATGACCCCGAGCCGCGCCGCCTGCGTGACGGCCTCGGTACGGCCCGTGGCATCGAGCTTGTCGATCAGCGAGCCGACATGGAACTTGGCCGTGTGCACCGAAATGCCCAGGCGCCGCGCGATCGCCTTGTTGGAGGCGCCTTCCGCCACCAGCGCCAGCACCTCGAGCTCGCGCGGAGTCAAGACCGAATCCACCGCTTCGCCGTGCTCCACCGTCTCGGAAGGCTGGGCCAGCACGACGTCGGCGGCCTCCCCCTGCTCGGCCAGGCGCAGGTCCGGCGCCGCTGCCAGCGCGGCAAGAAGCCGTTGCGCCAGTTCGGCGTCCTCGATCTCGAGCGCGACCACGATCGGTTTCATCGCGGGTCTTTCGTTCAATCGGCAGGCCTTTCGCCGACCGTCAGTTGAAGCTCGACCGGCTCGCCTGCACGTTGGAGCGTCAGCGCGAGGACCGAGCCCACACTGGCCGGCCCGAGCGCGCGCAGCAGCAGCTGAACGCTGCGGATCGGCTCGCCGTTCACCGCCACGATGATGTCGCCCTGATGGATGCCGGCCGCCGCACCGGGCCCTTGCTCGGCCACGCCCATCACCATGGCGCCGACACTGGCGTTGCTCACCTTCACGGGCTGCAGACTCAGGCCGAGGTAGCCGCGCGGCATGCGGCCATGGGCCGCGAGCTGCGCCGCCACGCGCTCGATGGTCGGCGCAGGGATGACCAGCACGCGCCGCCGCGGGCCGAACACCGACATGCCGATGACGCCGCCTTTCGCATTGAGCACCACGCCGCCTTCCGCGCTGGGCCGCAAGCGCAGGTCGAGCTCGATCCTGGCGTCGATCTCGCCGCCGCGCAGGCTGCGCCAGCCCGGGCCGGCCAGCGAGACCACGCCGCTCGCACACAGCGGCACACCTTCGCGCGAACCCACCGCGAACACGAACTCGCCGGCGCGCGCCGGTGCGTTGTCGAACACCGCCTGCGGGGCTTCGGCACCTTCGAAGCGAAGCAGCACGATGTCGGTGGTGGAGTCGCGGCCGGCCACCTTGACGGCGACGGTCGTGCCGCCGGGCAGCGTGATCTCGGCGTCTTCGTCTTCGGGCAGCGCTTCTTCCGAGGTGACGACGCATCCGGGTCGCCAGACGAAGCCGCTGGCGCGCGTGCGCCGCGTGTGCACGGCGACCACGCTGCGTGCCGCGCCGGCGACCATGTCGGCCATCGCTGTTGACAGTTGCTCGAGGGGAGGCAGGGAAACAGTGTTCGTCATGAAGATCTCCAGAGGAGCCTGCATTGTCGGAACCGCTGCGCCTCGCGCCTACTGCCCGGTCGGGCAGGCCCTAGACTGCGGCTTCGACGGCTCTGGCGCGGCGCTCGCGCGTCACCCAGTTGAACAGCGGCGTCGCCATCAGCGTGGTGAGGATCGCCATCAGCACCAGGATCGAGAACAAGCCCGGAAGGATCACGCCGGCATGCAGGCCGATGTTGATGATGATCAGTTCCATCAGCCCGCGCGCGTTCATCAGCGATCCGATGGCGAGCGCGTCCCGATGGCTCTCGCCCGACATGCGCGCCGCAGCCCAGCAGGCGAGGCCCTTGCCGCAGAAGGACGCCGCGAGGATCGCGATCGCGCCGAGCAGGATGCCGGGCTCGAACAGAACCCCCAGGCGGGTGTTGAGGCCCGAATAGGTGAAGAACATCGACAGCAGGAAGATCACGACGAAGGGCTGCAATTGCTCGCGCAGCTTTTCTGTCAGCGCGCCTCGCGGGAGCGCGGCGCCGAGCAGGAAGCCGCCGAAGACGGCGTGGATGCCGATGGCGTCCATCGCGAACGCGCTCAGGCAGAAAAGCACCAGCAAGAAGGCCAGCAGCGACGAACTCAGAGGCGCATCGGGCCGCACGTGCGCAGCCAGGCCCTTGAGCAGACGGGAACCGACAAACACCATGAAGAGCGCATAGGCCACGCCGCCGCCGATCGCGGCATAGGCGCTGCTCCAGGAACCGCCGAAGCTGGCCAGCACCACGGCCAGGATGCACCAGGCCGCCGCATCGTCGACCGCGCCGGCGGTGAGTGCGAGCGTGCCCAGCGAGGTGCCCGCCAGGCCGCGCTCGTGGATGATGCGCGCGAGCATAGGAAAGGCCGTGATGGCGATTGCCGCGCCGAGGAACAGCGAGGCCTCCAGCGGCTTGGCCCGCGCGGAGAAGAGTCCCGGAATCTCGTGCAGCCACGGCACCAGCGCGAAAGCCAACATGAAAGGTACGAGGATGCCGGCCGCCGATACCGAGGCGGCGCTCTTGAAGCGGCTCCTGAAGTGGTCGGCCCGGAACTCGGTGCCAACCAGGAACATGTACATGCCCACGCCCAGCTGGCCGCCCACGTAAAGCATGCCGAGCGTCTCCTTCGGGAACAGCGCGCGCTGCGCCTCGGGAAAGAAGAGCCCGAACAGCGAAGGGCCGAGCATCACGCCGGCGATCATCTCGCCCACCACCTGCGGTTGGCCGATTTTTTGAGCCAGGCGGCCCACGAGCTGGCAGAGCGTGATGATGACGGCGACCTGCAGAAAGAAATAGACGGAGAGCTCGGTGGTCGGCATGGAGTCCTTTGCATCAGGTCAGGAAGTGAGCCCTGTGGCCACTGTCGGATGGCGCAGCCGCACGCGCAGCTCGCGCTTGAGCCGCGTATTGTCCAGCCGCCGCGACTCGCCCATGAAGCTGAGCAGCGAGGCCGGCAGCTGCGTCCGGGCCTCCTCACGCCCGATGCGCGGCGGGCGCGGCATGCCGTAGAGGTCGGCGGCCAAATCGACGTAGTCGCCCATCTTGATTTCACTGTCGTCGCTCGCGTGGAACACGCGCTGCGGCCCGCCGCGCCAGAGCGCCGCCACGCAGGCACGCGCCAGGTCATCGGCATGGATATGGTTGGTGTAGACGTCGTCCTCTGCGCGCAGCACCGGCGTGCCTTTTTGCAGCCGCTCGCGCGGCGTGCCGCCTTCGCGATCGGGCGCGTAGATGCCGGGAATGCGCAGGATGCGAACGGCGACGCCCGCGCGGCCGAGCCAGCGCACGCTGCGCTCGGCATCGACGCGGCGGTGCGCGCGCGGCGTGTCGGGCCTCACGCCCCGCGTCTCGCCGATGCGTGCGCCGCCGCAATCGCCATACACGCCGCTGGTCGAGCCGTAGACCAGTGCGGCCGGCAGCGAACGCAGTCGCAATGCCCGCACCAGCGCGGCGGTACGCGCGTCGCGCCACCATTGCGTCCCCTCCGCGCGCGCAGGCGGCGCCAGGTGCAGCACGCGCGTGGCCAGGCCCGAGAGCCGGCGCAGTGTCGCGGGTGCATCGAGGTCGGCCACGATCGGCGTGATTCCGGCCTGGCGCAACATGGCCACGCGACCGGCCGAAGAGGTCAACGCGATCAGCTGCACGCGGCCGCGCAGCGCGCGTGCCGCTCGCAGGCCGACATCGCCGCATCCGACCACGAGCACGCGCTCGCGCCGGAAGCGCGAGGGCACTGCGCCTAGAGGGCTGTTGATTGAGGGCAAAATCCAGCTTCCTTTTTGAATCAGAGTCGAAGAATACCCATGACCAGCGCAGCGCCGAACGAGGCGGGCTTTCACATCACGGTGGAGCCGAGTGGGCGTCATTTCACCGCGCATACCGATGAAACCATCCTTGCCGCCGGCATTCGTCAGGGCATCGGACTACCCTACGGCTGCAAGGACGGCGCCTGCGGCTCCTGCAAGTGCAAGAAGCTCTCGGGCGAAGTAAACATGGGCCTGCACCAGAGCAAGGCACTCAGCGCCGAGGAAGAACTCGCCGGCTACGTGCTGACCTGCTGCGCACATGCACAGAGCGACGTGGTGCTCGAATCGCGCCAGGTGACCGACGCCAGCGCCTTCCCGATCCGCAAGATGCCGGCGCGCGTGCTCGCACTCTCGAGGAAATCCCACGACGTGGTGATGCTCCGCCTGCAGCTGCCGGCCGGCGAGCCGCTTCAGTTCCATGCCGGGCAGTACATCGAATTCATCCTGCGCGACGGCACGCGGCGCAGCTACTCGATGGCCAATGCGCCGCACACGTTGAGCGAGCCAGGCACCGGCATCGAGCTGCACATCCGTCATCTGCCGGGCGGCAAGTTCACCGACCATGTGTTCGGCGTAATGAAGGAAAAAGAGATCCTGCGCATCGAGGGCCCTTACGGCAGCTTCTTCCTGCGCGAGGATTCGACCAAGCCGATGGTGCTTCTGGCCTCGGGCACCGGCTTCGCTCCGATCAAGGCCCTGCTCGAGCACATGAAGTTCAAGGCCATCGACCGGCCCGCGACGCTGTACTGGGGCGGGCGGCGGCCGGAGGACCTCTACATGGACAACTGGGTGCGCTCGCAAATGGCGGAAATGCCGAACCTGCACTACGTGCCGGTGATTTCGAATGCGGTGCCGGAGGACAACTGGCGCGGGCGGACCGGCTTCGTGCACCGGGCCGTGATGGAAGATTTTTCGGATCTTTCCGCATACCAGGTGTATGCCTGCGGAGCGCCCATCGTGGTCGACTCGGCCAAGCATGACTACGTGGCGGAGCGTGGGTTGCCGGAAGACGAGTTCTTCGCCGACGCGTTCACGACCGAGGCGGATAAGGCTTTGCCTTAGTCTCGCGGGCGCGAGTCCGAAGCACAATCGGATACATGAACGCCAGACACTTCCTACTCACCCTCGTTTCCGCAGCAGCTCTTCTCGCCACAGCCCAGGCCGCAGCCCAGACACGGCCCATCCGACTCGTCGTCCCCTACGCGGCAGGCGGCCCGATCGACGTCACGGCCCGCGTCCTGGCCGAGCGCGTCAAGGACTCGCTGGGCACTGTCATCATCGACAACAAGCCTGGCGCCGGCGGCAACATCGGCGCCGATGCAGTGGCCAAGGCCGCGCCCGACGGACTCACGATCGGCATCGCAGCGACCGCGACGCACGCGGTGAATCCGTGGCTCTACAGCAAGATGCCCTTCAATGCCGCCAGCGACTTCGCGCCCATCACGCAGATGGTCCGCGTGCCCAACGTGCTGGTGATGAACGCCGAGACCGCGCAGCGCCTGAAGATCCATACGCTGGCCGACCTGATCGCCTATGCCAAGGCCAACCCGGCCAAGCTCAATTACGGTAGCGGCGGCAACGGCAGCGCCGGCCACCTCGCGGGCGAGCTGTTCAAGAAGGAAGCCGGCATCTTCGCGGTGCACATCCCCTACAACGGCGGCAACCCGGCGCAGCTCGCACTGCTGTCGGGCCAGGTCGATTTCAACTTCGACAACCTGGCGACCGCGGCGCCGAACATCCGCTCGGGCAAGCTCAAGGCGATCGCGGTGACGACGGCCCAGCGCAGCAGCGCGCTGCCCGAAGTGCCGCCGGTGGCTGCCACGCTGAAGGGTTTTTCGATCGACACCTGGTGGGGCCTGGTGGCGCCGGCCGGCACGCCGGCCGACGTGGTCGCCAAACTGAATCAGGCCTTCGTCGCGGCGCTCCATGCGCCCGAGACGAAGACCCGCTTCGCGTCGCTGCTGGCTGAGCCGGTCGCCAATTCGCCGGAGCAGTTCGGCAGCTTCATGAAGAGCGAACTCGCAAAGTACGAGACGGTGGTCAAGGCCACCGGCGCAAAGGTCGACTAGAGCGTTATTCCCCGAGGTACGCGGCGCGCACCTTGGGATCCTTGAGCATCACCTTGGCATCGCCGCTCATGGTGATCAGGCCCGACTCCATCACATAGCCGCGGTCGGCCAGCCCCAGCGCACGGCTCGCGTTCTGCTCGACCAGGAGCACGGTGACGCCCTGGTCATAGACCTGCTTCACCACCTCGAAGATCTTGTCGACCATGATCGGCGACAGGCCCATCGACGGCTCGTCGAGCAGCAGCACCTTGGGGCGCGCCATCAGCGCGCGACCCATCGCGAGCATTTGCTGCTCGCCGCCCGACATGGTGCCGGCGAGCTGTGTCGCACGCTCCTTCAGCCGCGGGAAGGTCGAGAAGACACGCTCCATGTCCTTCGCGATCTCGGCCTTGTCCTTCCGGATGTAGGCGCCGATCTGCAGGTTCTCGGTGATGGTCATGCGCGTGAACACGCCGCGCCCTTCGGGCACCATGACCAGCCCCTCGCCCACCAGGTCCCAGGCGCCGCGGCCCTTGATGCTCTTGCCGAGGAATTCGATGTCGCCGGAGCCGTACGGCAGCGTGCCGGTGATGGCCTTCATGGTGGTCGTCTTGCCGGCGCCGTTGGAGCCGATCAGCGACACCAGTTCGCCTTCGCGGACCTCGAAATCGATGCCCTTCACGGCCTGGATGCCGCCATAGGCGACCTTGAGGCCGATGACTTTTAAAAGGGTTTGTGCCATTTCAGTGTCCTCCCGTGCCGAGGTAGGCCTCGATCACCTTTTCGTTTCGCTGCACGTCCGCCGGCGTGCCTTCGGCGATCTGCTTGCCGTAGTCGAGCACCGTCACGCGATCGCACAGGCCCATCACGAGCTTCACGTCGTGCTCGATCAGGAGGATGGTGCGGTCGTCCTTGCGGATGCGGTCGATCAGCTCGCGCAGCAAGACCTTCTCGGTCGCGTTCATGCCGGCAGCGGGCTCGTCGAGCGCGATCAGTTGCGGGTCGGTCGCCAGCGCGCGGGCGATTTCGAGCCGGCGCTGGTCGCCATAGCTCAGCGTGCGCGCCTTGTAGTCGGCAAACTTGCCGATGCCCACATAGTCGAGCAGTTGGTGAGCACGCTCGGCGATCGCCGCTTCCTCGGCCTTGAAGCCGCCTGTGCGGAAGATGGCGCCCATCACACCCGAATGGGTGCGGATGTGGCGGCCCACCATCACGTTCTCGAGTGCGGTCATTTCCGCGAAGAGCCGGATGTTCTGGAAGGTGCGCGCAATGCCGGCCTTGGCGACCTCGTGCACCGCCGTCGGCTGGTAGGGCTTGCCGGCCAGCTCGAACGTCCCGCTGTCGGGCGAGTACAGGCCCGTGATGACGTTGAAGAAGGTGGTCTTGCCGGCGCCGTTGGGGCCGATCAGTCCGTAAACCTGGCCGCGCGTGATCTTGATGCCGACATCGGACAGGGCTTGCAGGCCGCCGAAACGCTTGGAGATGCCGTGAACATTGAGGACGGTGTCAGTCATTGTTGTGCTCCCCTCGCTCACGGGTTGATCGACATGGGACGCGAGGCTGCACCCGGAACTTCGTCGGCCGGCGTGTCGATGCCCGGCGCGGCAGCCGGCATGCCTGATGCGGGCGCGGGCGTCGCGCCCTTGCGCGTCAGCGACTTCCCGTGCTCCGGCGAGGGCCACAGACCGCGCGGCCGAACCAGCATGATGATGATCATCGCCAGCGCGATGAACAGCTGGCGCAGGATCGAGGAGTCGAGGCGCCCGTCGGTCATGGCCTGCAGCGGCCCGGCCACGTAGCGCAGCACTTCGGGCAGCGCGGCCAGCAGCACCGCGCCGAGGATCACGCCCGGCAGGTGGCCGATGCCGCCCAACACCACCATCGCGACGATCATCACCGACTCGTTCAGGGCGAAGGACTCGGGCGACACGAAGCCCTGGAAGGCCGCGAACATCGCGCCCGATACGCCACCGAAGCTGGCACCCATCCCGAAGGCCAGCAGCTTCATGTTGCGGGTGTTGATGCCCATGGCCTTGGCGGCGATCTCGTCTTCGCGGATTGCCATCCAGGCCCGGCCGATGCGCGAAATCTGCAGTCGATGCGAAATGATGATCGTGAAGATCACGAGCGCCAGGAACAGGTAGTAATACAGCGTGACCGACGAGATCGAGTAATCGCCGATCTTGAGCGCCCGGCCCAGGTTGAGGCCCCAGAAGTGGATCGGGTCGATCGCAGTGATGCCCTTCGGGCCGTTCGTGATGTTGACCGGATGATCCAGGTTGTTGAGAAACACGCGGATGATTTCGCCGAAGCCCAGCGTCACGATCGCCAGGTAGTCGCCGCGCAGCTTCAAGGTGGGCGCGCCGAGCAGTACGCCGAAGAAGGCCGCCAGTCCGAGCGCCGCCGGTATCACGAGCAGCAACGAGCTGTGCAGGCCGTTGGGGAACATGGCCTTGATCGCCGGGAAGGTGTCGGTCAGGTGCGGCGACCCCAGGAGCGCGAACATGTAGGCACCGATCGCGAAGAACGCGACGTAGCCCAGGTCGAGCAGGCCGGCATAGCCGACCACGATGTTGAGGCCGAGCGCCAGCAGCACGTAGAGCAGCGCGATGTCGGCGATGCGCACCCAGGCGTTGCCCTGGCTTTGCAGCAGCAGCGGCAGCACCAGCAGCGCGACGGCCGCAATCAGGAAGTAGACGATGTTCTTGCCGTTTTTCATGGCTATCCCTCCTTCAGGCCCGGTCCGCCACGCGCTCGCCGAGCAGGCCCGAGGGCCGCAGCGTGAGCATGATGATCAGCACGATGAACGCGAAGATGTCGCTGTAGTGGCTGCCGAGCACGTCGCCGGTGAGCGCGCCGATGTAGCCCGAACCGATGGCTTCGATGAGCCCGAGCAGGATGCCACCGACCACCGCACCCGCAAGGTTGCCGATGCCGCCGAACACCGCAGCGGTGAAAGCCTTCAGCCCGGGGATGAAGCCCATCGCGTGCTGGGCAATGCCGTAGTTGGAGGCATACATCACGCCGGCGACTGCGGCCAGCACCGCGCCGATGATGAAGGTGGCCGAGATCACCATGTCGGGCCGGATGCCCATCAGCGCCGCGACGCGCGGGTTCTCGGCGGTGGCGCGCATCGCGCGGCCGAGCTTGGTGTAGTTGACCAGCCACATCAGAACCACCAGGCAGAACGCGGTGACGCTCAGGATCATGACCTGCGTGGGCGAGATCACGGCGCCGCCGACGTGGATCGGCGTGGTGGACAGCAGGTTGGGATAGGCCTTGTTGGTCGGCTTCCAAATGATCATCGCCAGCGTCTGCAGCAGGATCGACATGCCGATGGCGGTGATCAGTGGTGCAAGCTTGGGGCTGTTGCGCAGCGGCCGGTAGGCCACTTTCTCGATGATGAAGTTGAGCGTGGCGGCAACCACGCAGGCAATGATCAACGCGATGATCAGGATGATCCAGCCGGGCGTTCCGGGCATCGATTCCTGCATGAGGCCGATGATGGTCCAGCTGGTCAGCGCGCCGACCATCAGCACTTCACCGTGCGCGAAATTGATGAGGTTGATGATGCCGTACACCATGGTGTAGCCCAGGGCTATCAAGGCGTACATGCTGCCGAGTACCAGACCGTTGATGATCTGCTGCAGCAAGATGTCCATAAGGAGGTTCCCTTTTTGTAATGGTGACGCACTTGGGGAGCGCCCGACTGACCAGGCACGCCGGTTGGGCACCCTAGTTTCCCTTAGCAAAAAACCCGCCAGCATGTGTCGACGGCGGGTTTGTGGCGGGAATTGTAGTCATGCCGGAGCGCCATTTCGGTGCATAGCCGACCGGGGTTTTCCCGCTGGCGCGGACCGAATGAGCTTCGGCGGTGCGTGGCAGTAGAGGCGCTTCGTCGCTTCGTCGCCTCGTGTATCAGCCGGCAGCCTCGTCGTTACGCTTTCGCAATTCGCGCAGCTTCTCCGCGATACGGATCTCGAGCCCGCGCTCGACAGGCCGATAAAAAGGCGGCGGGTCGAGGCCGTCGGGCAGATAGCGCTCGCCGGCCGCGAAGCCGCCCTCCTCGTCGTGCGCGTAGCGATAGCCCTTGCCGTAGTCGAGCTCCTTCATGAGCCGTGTCGGCGCATTGCGCAGATGCATCGGCACCGGGCGCGTGCCGTCGGTCTTGATGAGCGCGCGGACCTCGTTGTAGGCCTGGTAGACGGCATTCGACTTCGGAGCAATCGCGAGGTAGACCACGCATTCGGCAAGTGCAAGCTCGCCTTCGGGCGACCCGAGCCGCTCGTAGACCTCGGCGGCATCGAGCGCCAGCCGCAGCGCGCGCGGATCGGCCAGGCCGATGTCTTCGCTTGCCATGCGCACCAGCCGGCGCGCCATGTAGCGCGGATCGGCGCCGCCGTCGAGCATGCGCACGAACCAGTAGAGCGAGGCGTCGGGGTCGCTGCCGCGCACCGACTTGTGCAGCGCGGAGATGGTGTCGTAGAACTGCTCGCCGCCCTTGTCGTAGCGGCGCATGCGCTCGCCCAGCACGCGCAGCAGCCAGTCGTCGGTGATGTTGTTGTCGAGCTTCTCGGCACCGGCAGCAACCGCGAGCGTTTCGAGGGTGTTGAGCAGGCGCCGCGCGTCGCCGTCGGCATAGGCGACCAGCCGGTCGATGGCCTTCGATTCGATGGCGGGCACGGCCTGGATCTCCTGCGCCCGGGCCGCGATCAGACGGAGATCGTCTTCGCCGAGCGGCTGCAGCACGTACACCGCAGCGCGCGACAGCAGCGCGGAATTGACCTCGAAGGACGGGTTCTCGGTGGTCGCGCCGATGAAGGTGAACAGGCCCGATTCCACGTGCGGCAGGAAGGCGTCCTGCTGGCTCTTGTTGAAGCGGTGGACTTCATCGACGAAGACGATGGTGCGGCGCTGTTCGAGTCCGTCGCGCGCCAGGGTCGCGCGCTCGACCGCTTCGCGGATGTCCTTCACGCCGCCGAGCACGGCGCTGATGCTGAGGAACTGCGCATCGAAGGCATCGGCCATCAGACGCGCGATGGTCGTCTTGCCGGTGCCGGGTGGCCCCCACAGGATGCAGGAGTGCGGCTGGCCCGACTCGAAGGCAATGCGCAGCGGCATGCCGGGCCCGAGGAGGTGCTGTTGGCCGATGACCTCGCCCAGGGTCTTGGGCCGCAGGCGTTCGGCCAGAGGCTGATGGGTGGAAGTGGCCACGGACGCCCGCCGCCGCTCGCTATTGCCGGATCACGTCGGCGCCGGCCGGCGCCTTGAACTGGAAGACGTTCGCAGGCAAGGCCGGATTGACCTCGACCTTGCTGAACTTCAACACCGAGCGTTGGCCGAAGCTGTCGAGGATTTCGAGTGCCGCCAGCGCATCGCCTTGAAAACCCACCTGCACGTTCTGCAATTGCCCTTCCTTGTTCTTGGGGCTGGCCTTGACCCATTGCAGACCGTCGCGCTCGGGGGCGGCCTCCAGGGTGAAATCGGCTTGCAGCGCACGCAGATCGGGCGCGGCGGCAATCAGCGCAGCCGGCGTCGAGCCGAGCGCCTGCGACTGCTTGCGCTGCGTAACCTGGTTCAGATCGGCGTCGTAGAGCCAGAGCGTTTCGCCATCGGCGACGATGCTTTGTGCGAAGGGCTTCTTGTAGTCGAACTTGAACTTGCCGGGCCGCTGGAATTCGAAAGTGCCGCTCGACACCTTGGCGCGCGCAGTCTGGCCCTCCTTCGCGGGCGCGGTCACGGTCTGCGTAAATTCGGCACGGCCCGACTTGACGTTCTTCACGAAGGCTTCGAGGCTCTCCAGACCAGCGGCCCAGACGCCGGCGGCAGTAGCAGCAAATCCGAGCCCAACGAGCAACTTCTTCATCGACATCCCTGATCCCATCATCACTCGGTGCGTGCAGGCACCAGAATCTCGCGTTGGCCGCTGCCGCTCATGGCGCTCACCAGCCCGGCGTTTTCCATGTCCTCGACCAGCCGCGCAGCGCGGTTGTAGCCGATCTTCAGGTGGCGCTGCACCAGCGAAATGCTGGCCTTGCGGTTCTTGAGCACGACCTCGACCGCCTGGTCGTACATCGGGTCTTTCTCGCCGCCATCGCCGCCACCTTCACCCAGTAGATCGCCGTCACCGTCGACGGTTCCACCTTCGAGCACGCCTTCGATGTAGTCCGGCTCCCCTTGCGACTTGAGGTAGGCGACGACACGGTGCACTTCCTCGTCGCTCACGAAGGCACCGTGCACGCGCACCGGCAGCCCGGTACCGCTTGGCATGTAGAGCATGTCGCCCATGCCGAGCAGCGCCTCGGCGCCCATCTGATCGAGGATGGTGCGCGAGTCGATCTTGCTCGACACCTGGAAGGCGATGCGCGTCGGGATGTTGGCCTTGATCAGCCCGGTGATCACGTCGACGCTGGGCCGCTGCGTGGCGAGGATCAGATGGATGCCGGCGGCACGCGCCTTCTGCGCCAGGCGCGCGATCAGCTCTTCGATCTTCTTGCCCACCACCATCATCAGGTCGGCCAGCTCGTCGATCACGACCACGATGTGCGGTTCCCGTGCAAGCGGCTCGGGGCTGTCGGGCGTGAGGCTGAACGGGTTGTAGATGAACTCCTCGCGCGCCTTGGCTTCCTCGATCTTCGTGTTGTAGCCTGCCAGGTTGCGCACCCCGAGCTTGCTCATGAGCTTGTAGCGACGCTCCATCTCGGCCACGCACCAGTTGAGGCCGTGGGCCGCCTGCCGCATGTCCGTCACCACTGGTGCCAGAAGATGCGGGATGCCTTCGTAGACCGACATCTCGAGCATCTTCGGATCGATCATCAGCAGCCGCACGTCGCGCGCCTCGGCCTTGTAGAGCAGGCTCAAGATCATCGCGTTGATGCCGACCGATTTGCCCGAGCCGGTGGTGCCGGCGACCAGCACGTGCGGCATCTTCGCGAGATCGGCCACCACGGGGTTGCCGACGATGTCCTTGCCGAGGCCCATCGTGAGCATCGACTTGCCTTCGTTGTAGACCTGCGAACCGAGGATTTCGCTGAGCTTGATCGACTGTCGCTTGGCGTTCGGCAGCTCGAGCGCCATGTAGTTCTTGCCCGGAATGGTCTCGACCACGCGGATCGACACCAGCGACAGCGAGCGCGCAAGATCTTTAGCGAGGCCGACGATCTGCGAGCCCTTGACGCCGGTGGCCGGCTCGATTTCGTAACGCGTGATCACCGGGCCCGGCGAAGCCAGCACCACGCGCACCTCGACACCGAAGTCCTTGAGCTTCTTCTCGATCAGCCGCGAGGTCATCTCCAGCGTGTCGGCGGAGACGGTTTCCTGGCGCGCCTGCGCCGAATCCAGCAGGTCGACCTGCGGCAGCTTGCTGTCGGGCAGTTCGCGGAACAGGGGCTTCTGGCGCTCCTTGGCCACGCGGTCGCTGCGCGGCACTTCGGTCATCGCGGGTTCGATCTGCACCGGCGGCGAGGGCGCGCGGCGCTTGGGACGCGGCACGATGCGCAGTTCCTCGTCGGCCGATTCGAGTTCGTCGCCCTGCTCCCCGGAAGCCAGCTCTTCGCGCTCGCGCACCGCCTTCTTGCCCATCGCGATGTCTTCGGCGATCTCGCGCTTTTCACGGCGCAATTCGAACAGCGAGTAGAGGCGAGACCCGATGCGCTCGGCGATATGACTCCACGAGAAGCGGAACACGAGCGCCGAGCCGATCACGCCGGCCGCGATGGCGATCAGCGCCGAGCCGGTGAAGCCCATCCACTTCACGCCGAGCGGCCCGACCAGGTAGCCGAGCACGCCACCGCCATGCCCGGGCAGATGGAATTCCAGCCGATAGAGGCGCGACCATTCGAGCATGGCGCTGGCGCACAACAGCAGCAGGAGGCCGAACCAGAATGCCAGGCGGCTGCGGTTGAAGCGGCCCCGCGGCGGCTGGTCGGCAGGGGCCGGCTCTCCGCCGCGCAACCAGCCGGCAAGGGAAGACAGCCACACGCGCAGGCCCGCCGCCAAGCACCACCAGACCGAGTAACCGGCCAGGAAATAGCTGGCGTCGGCCAGCCAGGCACCGATGCGCCCGCCCCAGTTCTTGATCTCGCCTCCGGTGCCCGAGGTGGACCAGGCGGCATCCGAAGGCGTGAAGCTCAACATGGCCAGGAGCCAGAACAACAGCACCACGAAACCGGCGATCAGCGTGATCTCGTGCGCAAAGCGCATGGCGCGCAGGCGCACCGGCTGCGATTCGGCCGATGAGGACGATTGAAGGGTATTGAGCGAATAGGTCATGGAAGACACGGCCGACGGCCCGCAGAAATGGGCAGCCGGTTTGCAGAAACTACAACGAAAACGGTCGCGGCCGCGTTGTCAGGGCCGGCGATGCAGGAGCCGGCGCACTCTGGCGCTGCCGGCCGAACGGTCAGGCGAGCGATGAGAGCCGTTCCTTGACGATCATCGAGCCGTCGGGCTGAGTCTGGACGAAACCGCGCTCTTCGAGATCCTTCATGACGCGGCTCACCATCTCGCGCGAAGCGCCGACCATCTTTGCCAGGTCCTGGCGCGAAATCTTGTCGCGCACCTTGAGATTGCCCGCGCCGTCGTCGACCGCGAATTCGAGTAGCGAGCGCGCCACGCGGCCATAGACGTCCATCAGCGCGAGCGATTCGATCTTGCGGTCCGCGTGGCGCAGCCGCGCTACCAGGCCCCGCATGATGTTGTACGACATCGAGGAGTTCTCGGGCAGGCAGCGCGCAAAGGCTTCGCGGCCGAGCATCAGCACGTCGGTCTGGACCTCGGTGCGCACGGTGGCGGAGTGCGGCTCGTCGTCGATCATGCTCATCTCGCCGATGTAATCGCCGGGATGCAGCGTCGCGAGGATGACCTCCCTGCCGCGGCTGTCGGTGCTCATCACCCGGGCGCGTCCGGTCAGGATGATGTAGAGCGCGTCCGACTTTTTTCCTTGTTCGACCACAGCCTCGGCACGCTTGAAGCGCTTCTTGATGATTGCATCGGCGATGCTTGCAGACTGTGTTGGCGTCAACGCAGCGAACAACGGTACGCGGCGGAGCAATTCAAGATTGGACAGCATCGACATTCATCAATCCCCGGATAGCGCGCGATCGACAAGCCCATGCATTAATACAATCGCACGCATTGAAAACACCCCACGCCCGGTCTTGAACCGAACGGTGATACTCCATATCTATCACCCTGAAAATGTACACGCTGATGCAGCGTCAATCCTAGGTTTTCTACTCATGTCGTCCTCCCCACGCCACGCGAAGGTTCTTATTCTCGGCTCCGGCCCGGCCGGTTATACCGCCGCCGTCTATGCGGCTCGCGCCAACCTTCAACCCATGTTGATCACCGGTATCGCCCAGGGCGGCCAGTTGATGACGACCACTGATGTCGACAATTGGCCGGCCGATGTCCATGGCGTTCAGGGTCCGGACCTCATGCAGCGCTTCCTGGAGCATGCCGAACGTTTCAAGACGGAAATCGTGTTCGATCACATCAACAAGGTCGACCTGAGCAAGCGCCCCTTCACCCTGACCGGAGACAGCGGCATCTACACCTGCGATGCGCTCGTGATCGCCACCGGCGCTTCGGCGAAATACCTTGGGCTCGACTCCGAGCAGCACTTCATGGGCCGCGGCGTCTCGGGCTGCGCGACCTGCGATGGCTTCTTCTATCGCGACCAGGAAGTCTGCGTGGTTGGCGGCGGCAATACCGCGGTCGAAGAGGCGCTCTACCTGTCGAACATCGCCAGGAAGGTCACGCTGGTGCATCGCCGCGACAAGTTCCGCGCCGAGCCGATCCTGATTGACAAGCTCCACGAGAAGGCCGCCGAAGGCAAGATCGAGCTCAAGGTGCACAACACGCTGGACGAGGTGCTGGGCGACGACACGGGCGTGACCGGCATCCGGCTCAAGAACACCCAGACCGGCGCCACCGAGCAGATCGATCTCAAGGGTTGCTTCATCGCCATCGGCCACCACCCGAATACGGACATCTTCCAGGGCCAGGTCGAGATGAAGGACGGCTACATCCTCACCCGCTCGGGCCTTCAGGGCTTTGCGACCATGACCAGCGTGCCGGGTGTTTTCGCAGCCGGCGACGTACAAGACCACGTGTACCGGCAAGCCATTACCAGTGCAGGTACGGGGTGCATGGCGGCTCTCGATGCCCAGCGCTTCCTGGAGCAGGACGGCACGCTCTAAGCCGCTTCGCCGGCGATGGGGCTATAATCCAAGGCTTTGCCGAATTCGGCCCGTCCTTCAGAGGCCGGAACGCGACGGCAAGCCGGGGTACCGCCACCCGTTTTCTGGCGAGGTCAAGCTGCAAACCACCCCGCAATCACCTTGCGCCGGTGCCAGCTGTTCAAGAAAGAGTGTCCACATGGCACGCGTATGCGACGTAACGGGCAAGGGCCCGATGGTCGGAAACAACGTTTCCCACGCCAACAATAAAACCAAGCGCCGGTTCTTGCCGAACCTGCAATACCGCCGTTTCTGGGTCGAGACCGAAAACCGCTGGGTGCGCCTGCGCGTTTCTAGCGCCGCCCTGCGCCTGATCGACAAGAACGGCATCGATGCCGTGCTCGCAGACCTGCGTGCACGCGGCCAAGCTTAAGGAGCTGAATCATGGCAACGAGCAAAGGCGGACGCGAAAAGATCAAGCTGGAATCCACCGCGGGTACCGGCCATTTCTATACGACCAGCAAGAACAAGAAGACGATGCCTGAAAAGATGTCGATCATGAAGTTCGACCCGAAGGCGCGCAAGCACGTCGAGTACAAGGAAATCAAGCTGAAGTAATTCCGGCTGGCTTTCAAACAAAAAACCCGCTGTGATCCAGCGGGTTTTTTGTTGTCTGCGTTTCACCCAATTGGCAGCCGCCAAGAAAAAAGCCGACCCGCAGGCCGGCTTTGATTCGAAGGCAGAAGCTGCCGTGCCTCAGCCGCGCGCCGCGCGCAAGCGGGTGGAGAACTCGCGCAAGCCCGCGATACCGCTGGCTTCCGCACGATGGCACCAGGCAGCCAGGTCGGCGGCCAGTTGTTCGCGCGACTGCGAGGTGTTGAGCCACAGCTGGCGGAGTTCTTCGCGCATCGTCACCATCTTGTCGAGCACCGGGTGGGCGGCACGCGCCTGCACGAGATTCGAACGCGCGGCAGCGGGCACCTTGTCGTCGTCGCGATGCAGCCAGCGCTTGGCGGTCTTCAGCACCGACAGGTCGGCGCCCTTGGCCTTGAGCGAGGCCAGCTCCACCTTGGTGGCGCGACGCATTTCGCGTGCATAGCCGGCCATCACTTCGTAGCGATTGGCAATGACGGCCTCTAGGGTCTTCTGGTCGGCCACAGGCTGGATGTCGCCCAATTGCATCTTCGGCGGCACCTTCTTGACCTTGGCCCAGCCGAGCTTCTGCATCATCCGGATGTAGACCCAGCCGATGTCGAACTCGTACTTCTTGACCGAGAACTTCGCCGAGGTCGGGTAGGTGTGGTGGTTGTTGTGCAACTCCTCGCCGCCGATGATCAGGCCCCAGGGCATGATGTTGCGGCTGGCGTCGGGCGCCTCGAAATTGCGGTAACCCCAGTAGTGGCCGATGCCGTTGATGACGCCGGCGGCGGTGATCGGGATCCAGAGCATCTGGACCGCCCACACGGCCATGCCGAGCGCCCCGAAAAGCGCCAGATTGAGCACCAGCATCACGCCCACGCCCTGCCAGCTGTAGCGCGAATACAGATTGCGCTCGAGCCAGTCGTCCGGCGTACCGTGGCCGTAGCGCTCCATGGTTTCCTTGTTCTTCGACTCGGCACGATAGAGCTCGGCGCCGCGCCACAGCACTTCGTCGATGCCCCGAACCTGCGGGCTGTGCGGGTCTTCTTCGGTCTCGCACTTGGCGTGGTGCTTGCGGTGGATCGCCACCCACTCCTTGGTCACCATGCCGGTGCCCAGCCAGAGCCAGAAACGGAAGAAATGCGAGGGTATCGGGCCCAGATCCATGGCCCGGTGCGTCTGCGTGCGGTGCAGGAAGATCGTGACCGCTGCGATCGTGATGTGCGTGGTGAACAGCGTGTACAGCACGACCTGCCACCACGTGAGATCCCACAAGCCGTGTCCGAGCCAGTCGATGGCCGCGCTCAGTACGGCAGAGTCAGGAAGCAACATTTGAATTCGATACTCCATGGCCGCACGAAGATGCAGCCTTCAGGTAACTGCTGATTTTAAGGCTTCAGCCCCGAAAAGGGGGTTAAATCCTTGATCGACGGCAAGTTATCCCTCTTCTTTGGGTCTTCGTGCCTACTTCCGGTTCCAGACGGCGGCAAAGAAACCGTCGGTGGCGTGCCGATGCGGCCAAAGGCGCAGGTAGCGCTTGCCGCCCTCGCCGCCGGCGCCGAGGCCATCCGCCCCTGCGACCTTCAGGCCGCTCAACACGTCCACGGCATCCAGCGGCTCGAAGTCCGGGTTGGCGGCCCCGAAGGCCTCGGCGATGGCCTCGTTTTCCTCCGGCAGCACGCTGCACGTGGCGTAGACGAGCCTGCCGCCCGATTTCACGAGGCGCGCCGCGCTCTGAAGGATCGCTGTCTGCTTCGCGCTCAGCTCGTCGACCGACTTCGGCGACTGGCGCCACTTCAGATCCGGATTGCGCCGCAGCGTGCCCAGCCCAGAGCAAGGCGCATCGACCAGCACCCGGTCGATCTTGCCGGCCAGGCGCTTGATGCGCTCGTCGCGCTCGTGGGCGATCGCGGCGGGATGGACGTTCGAGAGCTTGCTGCGCGCCAGGCGCGGTTTGAGCGCGTCGAGCCGATGCGCCGAGGTATCGAAGGCGTAGAGCCGGCCGGTGCTGCGCATGGTGGCGCCGATCGCGAGCGTCTTGCCTCCTGCGCCTGCACAGAAGTCCACCACCATCTCGCCGCGCTTGGCGTCGAGCAGCAGTGCCAGCAATTGCGAGCCTTCGTCCTGTACCTCGATCGCGCCACGCGCGAAGGCATCGAGCTTGGCGAGCGCCGGCTTGCCGTCGATGCGCAGGCCCCAGGGTGAAAAAGGCGTCGCGACCGCCTTGATGGAGGCCAGCGCAAGCTCCTTCTGCACGTCGGGGCGCTTGTCGGTCAGGGCGTTGACGCGCAGGTCGAGCGGTGCGGCTTGCTGCAGGCTTTCCACCAGTGGCCAGAATTCGCCGCCCAACTGCGCCTTGAGCGGTGCCACCAGCCATTCGGGCAGGTTGTGACGGTGGCGTTCGAGCAGATCGTCGGGTTTGACGGCGTCGCAGTTGTCGAGCCAGCGCTTTTCGACCTCGCTGAGCGCGCTCTTCAGGAAATCGCGCGGGCCGTGGAAACCGAGGATGGCCATGCGCCGCTCCTTCGGCCCGCTGCCGGACGGCGACAGGTGATCGAACAGGAGCTTCTTGCGCAGCACGGTGTAGACGGTTTCGGCCAGCGTGGCGCGTTCGCGCGGCCCGAACTCGCGGTGCTCGCGAAAGAAGCGGGAGACAACCTGATCGGCAGGATGATCGAATTTCAGGACCAGGCCGACCAGATCGGAGCAGGCCTCGAGAAGGGCTTTGGGGTGCATGCCCCCATTGTCTCAGCCGGCCGTGCGCGCCCAGATGGGCCCGAAGGCCTGCCGCTCGATCTCCGCGAGGGTCGGAGAATGCCCGGCCCAAAGCACCAGCGCCGCACCGGGCAGGCTCAAGGTCTGCTCGAGCTGGCGGCACAGATTCCAGCGCTCCTCGTCGGACAGCCCGGGCAGCTCGACGAAAACGACGTAGGCACGGCGCCAGGGGAATTCGCGCAGGGTTTTGCATACCAGCCAGGCCCGTGAGATCGGGCTGCAGCGAACCAGGTCGGCGCGCAATTCGCCAACTTCGAACTCGCTCAGATCGTGCCGTGCGATCTGGCTGAAGAAGGGCGTGCTGGTGATTTCCTCCCAGGCGCGCTGCTCGGCTGCCTCGGCTGTCCTGGCGCGTTCGCGCCACAGCTTGAGCGCCGGCTCGTCGTGCGGCCCGGCATCGGGGTCCTGGAGCAGTGCGACGGCGGTCTGGGCGGCCCACCAGCGGCTTGCCGTGCTCGAGGCATGCAAGCGCTCCAGCACCGCGAGGCGCCCGGCACGGTCCTTGGCGGGCAGCGTCTGCGCCAGGCCGCGCAGCGCGCCCGCATGGTCGGGCGTGATCTGCAGCGCGCGCTCGTAGCGGCCGCGCACATCGGCGCCGGCCTTGATGCGGCGCTCGCAGTCGGCCCACTCGACCATCTCGTCGGCGTTGTTGCGTCCGGCGCTGTAGGCCAATGCGGCGACGCGCTCCCGCACGCGTGCGAGGTACGCGTGGTGCTGCTTCCAGTCGCTCGCATGCGTACGGCACCACTCCCCATCGAAGTACGCGATCCATTTGGCCTTGTCGGCCAGCAGGTCGAGCGCCGACTTCGCCGACCAGACCGGCAACGCGGCCTTCTCATCGAGGGCTTCGAGCCGGTCGCGCAGCACCGGATGGGTGTCGTCGACGTCGCTCACGCGGCGCATCGCACTGCGCAGCGCCTCGCGCGCGAGATCGGGAGCGACGGGAGCGCCGAGCTGCGTTTCCATCGCCGAGAAGGGGCCGGCCGGCAACGGCTGCTGCGCTGCACGCGCCCAATGCCCCGACCAGAAGGCATCTGCATACCAGGTGCTCTTGACGGCGATCTCGGTCAATGCGGCGGCGGCCACGTCGGGCCCGAGCAGGCGCGCCGAGATGCGGTCGGCCTCGTACTCGTCCTGCCGCGCCAGCGCAAAGGTCTTGGCTGCGAAGCGCGGGAAGTACCAGCGGAAGAAGGCCTGCGACGCCAGCGCCATCACGCTTTCGTCGTTCTGCAGACTGGCGTCGAGCTTGAGCCAGGATAGGCGCGTGCGATAGATCCAGGCACTCAGCTTGCCGTGATTCCCGCGCAGGTGCCCGTACTCGTGCGCCAGCACCGACAGCAGGCGGCGCCGGTCCAGCGCCATCAGGAGCGGCAGCCCCACGCTCAGGTAGTTGACCGCGCCGCCGAAGAGGCCGAAGCGCGGCAGCTGGCGAATGCTGGCATTGAATTCGTTGTCAAGGTAGACATGGTGGACCGGGGGGCCATCGACCTTCTGCCGGATACGCTCCAGCGCCTCGAAAAGCGCCGGCGCATCCTCGCGCGCCAGCTGCACGCCCTCGGGTTCGTCGAAGCGCACCCACAGCGCGCGCAGCGTGGCCCAAAGCAGGCCGAGCGCAAAAACCAGAAGCCATCCGCGCGTGAAATTATTGAAGCGCCCATGCCCCAACGACGCGACGATCCAGACGATGATGCCGACTGCCAGCGCCAGGCATGCGATCACCCATAAGTAGCCCAGTGCGGCGAACGCGGCAACGCCGCGCCGGTAGCCGTTGCTGTCATCGGCGCTGGCATGCTCGCTCAGTCGAACGAGATGAACAAAATCGGCGCGATCCATCTCGACCTTTCAACCTGTTGAAGAAAACCACCAACGTGACCGACGACGACCTGCCGCCCCTGATCGAAACCCCGCCGGGCCGCTACCGCCACTACAAGGGCGGCGAATACGAAGTGTTGGGCACCGTGCGCCACAGCGAAACGCTGGAGCCGATGACCCTCTATCGAGCGCTCTATGGCGCGCGTGGGTTGTGGGTGCGACCGGCAGCCATGTTCGGCGAGAGCGTGGAGATCGACGGCTTGCCACGTTTGCGTTTCGCCAGGGTCGACTAGAAAACGGCCTTCAGCCGCAATGCACCGCTGAATTCCATCGTGACGACCTGATTGGGCAGCGGCAGTAGCACGGACGGCAACAGACGGCGGCTTCTCACAAGCGATTCTCCAAACGCGAAAAGCCGGATTGTGTCATTTTGTTTCACCAAGCCAACCGGCAATGGCTTGGGGGTAAACCCTGTGTTCCTGGGCCAGCACACGGGCTGAAAGCGTTTCGGCCGTGTCATCGGGCAGGACCGGCACCACCGCCTGCGCGAGGATCGGCCCATGGTCGAGCTCGACAGTCACCTGGTGCACCGTCACGCCCGCCACACGGCAGCCCGCTTCGATCGCGCGCCGGTGGGTGTGAAGCCCCGGAAAGGCCGGCAGCAGCGAAGGATGGATGTTGAGCAGCCGACCTTCGTAGCGGGCCACGAAGCCGGGCGTGAGGATGCGCATGAATCCGGCCAGCACGACCAGCGCCGGCGCATGCGCATCGATGGCATCGGCCAGCGCTGCATCGAAGGCCTCGCGGGTGGCGAAATCCTGGTGCGGAACCACCGCGGTCGCGATGCCCTGCGCCTGCGCCAGCGCGAGACCGGGCGCTCCCGCCTTGTTGCTGATGACCGCAGCGACGCGCGCACCGAAGCGCTGGGACCAGCGATCATGCGCGGCGGCCTGCACGATCGCCGCCATGTTGGAGCCGCTGCCGGAGATCAGGATCACGATGTTCTTCATGGGAGGCGGGATTATCTGTGCTGGTTTCCACCGATTCGATTTGTCGCGGCGCGGACACCGTCGACTAGCACGACCGTGCTAAAACCAAACGCTCCGACAGACGCGCCGCCCCGCGGCGCTCGATCAACACAGCGAGGC
Organism: Variovorax paradoxus; assembly: GCF_018614915.1. Classification (GTDB taxonomy): domain Bacteria; phylum Pseudomonadota; class Gammaproteobacteria; order Burkholderiales; family Burkholderiaceae_C; genus Variovorax; species Variovorax paradoxus_K. Next base: position 34,634 of record NZ_JAGGNU010000018.1, read on the forward strand.
ACGCATGGATTTGAGCTTCACGCCCGAAGAACAGAAGTTCCGCGAAGAGATTCGCGCCTGGGTCAAAGACAACCTTCCCCAAGACATCTCCCACAAGGTGCACAACGCGCTGGAACTCACACGCGAGGATCTGCAGCGCTGGGCCAAGATCCTCGGCAAGAAGGGCTGGCTGGGCTATGGCTGGCCGACCGAATTCGGCGGCCCCGGCTGGACCGCGGTGCAGAAGCACCTGTTCGAAGAAGAAACGGCCCTGGCCGGTGCGCCGCGCATCATCCCCTTCGGTCCCGTCATGGTGGCGCCGGTGATCCAGGCCTTCGGCAACGCCGAACAGCAAAAGCGCTTCCTGCCCGGCATCGCCAGCGGCGAGGTCTGGTGGAGCCAAGGCTACAGCGAGCCCGGCTCCGGCTCCGACCTCGCTTCGGTGAAGACCAAGGCACAACTCGTGAAGGACGGAAAGGGCGACCACTACATCGTCAATGGCCAGAAGACCTGGACCACGCTCGGCCAGTACGGCGAATGTATCTTCTGCCTGGTGCGCACCAGCAACGAAGGCAAGCCGCAGACCGGCATCAGCTTTCTCCTGATCGACATGAAGTCGCCCGGCGTGACGGTGCGGCCGATCAAGCTGCTCGACGGCAGCCACGAGGTCAACGAGGTCTGGTTCGACAATGTCGAGGTGCCGGCCGAGAACCTCATCGGCGAAGAGAACAAGGGCTGGACCTACGCCAAGCACCTGCTCTCGCACGAGCGCACTAACATCGCCGACGCCAACCGCGCCAAGCGCGAACTGGAGCGCCTGAAGCGCATCGCCAAGCGCGAGGGCGTGTGGGAAGACCAGCGCTTCCGCGACGAGATCGCGAAGCTCGAAGTCGACGTGATTGCCCTCGAGATGCTGGTGCTGCGCGTACTCTCGGCGGCCACCTCGGGCAAGAACTCGCTCGACATTGCTGGCCTGCTCAAGATCAAGGGCAGTGAAATCCAGCAGCGGTATTCCGAACTCATGATGCTGGCGGCCGGTCCTTTTGCGCTGCCGCTCATCCGCGAAGCGATGGCAGCCGGCTGGCAGGGCGACTTCCCCGGCGGGCACCCGGAAGCAGCGCCGCTCGCGACGACCTACTTCAACATGCGCAAGACCACCATCTACGGCGGCAGCAACGAAGTGCAACGCAACATCGTCGCCCAGACCGTCCTGGGCTGAGCGCAGGCACCAAGGATCAAGACATGGACTTCAATTTCAGCGATGACCAGCAACAGCTTCGCGACGCCGTCGCCAAGTGGGTCGAAAAAGGCTACGGTTTCGAGCGCCGCCGCGCCACCGAAGCCGCCGGCGGCTTCTCGCGCGAAGCGTGGGACGAACTGGCCGAACTCGGCCTCGGCGGTCTCTACATTCCCGAAGACGAAGGCGGCCTCGGCATGGGGCCGGTCGAAGGCATGGTCGTGATGGAAGAGCTGGGCCGCGGCATCGTGCTGGAGCCGCTGGCCCAATCCTTCATTGCCGGCGCCGTGCTCGCGGGCCATGCCGACGAGGACACCAAGGACAGCTGGCTGCCCCGGATCGCGGGCGGGCAGGCCCTGGTCGTGCTCGCGCACCAGGAACGCAAGGCGCGCTACCGGCTCGACGCGTGCGAGGCCACGGCGATGAAGGACGGCGACCGCTATCGCCTGAGCGGCAGCAAGAGCGTGGTACCGGCCGGCGACGAGGCCGACGCCTTCATCGTTCCCGCCCAGCTGGACGGCAAGATCGCCCTCTTCCTCGTCCCGCGCTCGGAAGACGGTGTGGTCGCACGCGGCTATGGCACGCAGGACGGCAGCCGCGCCGCCGAAATCGTGTTCGACAAGGCCGCCGCCACGCTGATCGAGAAGGACGGCCTGCCCACGCTCGAACATGCGGTCGACATCGGCATCGCCGCCGCTTGCGCCGAGGCCGTGGGCGTGATGGACAAGACGCTCGCACTCACGGTCGAGTACATGAACACGCGCAAGCAGTTCGGCGTGGCAATCGCGAGCTTCCAGGCCCTGCGCCACCGCGTGGCCGACATGAAGATGCAGCTCGAACTGGCGCGCTCCATGAGCTACTACGCGACGCTGAAGCTCAACGCGCCGGCCGCCGAACGCCGCCAGGCCGCGGCGCGCGCCAAGTACCAGCTGGGCGTGTCGATGCGCTTCGTCGGCCAGCAATCGGTCCAGTTGCACGGCGGCATCGGCGTGACCGACGAGTACATCGGGAGCCACTACTTCCGCAAGCTGACGCAGCTGGAGATGAGCTTCGGCGATACGCTGCACCACCTCGGCGAGGTATCGTCGCGCATGCAGGACAGCGCCGGCGTCTTCGCCTGACACACGAAGCTGCTATTTTTCAGATGGCACCGCGCCCGCCAGCCCTGCGCTCGCGGGCGCTTTTGTTTTTCTCTTTGGTAACGGAGCTTGGCCCATGCACACTCGCCGTCATCTGATCGCCCTCTGCCTCGCCACGACCATGCTCGCCGCCTGCAACACCGCGCCGCTTTCCAGCGAAAGGCCGCCGATCGTCTTCATGCACGGCAACGGCGACTCGGCAGCGCTTTGGCAGACGACGCTGTGGCGCTTCGAATCGAATGGCTGGCCGCGCGAGCGGCTCTTCACCGTCGACCAGCCCTTTCCGCTGGCGCGCGACGACGACACGGTGGCGCAGCCGGGGCGCAGCTCCACCGCGGAGTCGATGGCCTTCCTGAAGGCGGAGGTCGAGCGCGTGCTGAAGGCCACGGGCGCCAGCAAGGTCGTCCTGATCGGCAACTCGCGCGGCGGCAACACGATCCGCAACTACGTGCAGAACGGCGGCGGCGACCGCGTCGTGAGCCACGTCGTGCTGGGCGGCAATCCGGCGCACGGCATCTGGGCAGTCAAGGGGCTGCGCGAACGCAGCGAGTTCTCCGGCCTGAGCCCGTTCATGCAGCAGCTCAACGCGCCGAAGAACCCGGCCGGAGATGAAGTCGCGCCGGGCGTGAAGTGGCTGACCGTGCGCTCCGACAACAACGACAAGTACGCCCAGCCCGACGGCGTTTGGATCGGGGCCAAGGGCACGCCGACGAACATCGGCTTCGACGGGCCGGCGCTGAAGGGTGCGACCAACGTGGCGCTGCCTCGCGTCGACCATCGTGAGACTTCGTTCTCGCCGCCCGCTTTCGATGCGGGCTGGCGTTTTCTGACCGGAGAAGCGCCACGCACGCTGCAGCCCCTGGCCGAATCCTCGATCACTCTGTCGGGCAAGGTCACCGGTCTCGGCCTCGATCCGCTCGATCCGGCGAGCGGAAGCTTCGTCAACAACCTGCCGCTGCCGGGCGCCAGGCTCTCGATTTTCGCGGTCGAGGCGGCGACCGGCGCGCGTCGCGGCGCAGCCGCATGGGAGCAGATCATCGCGCAGGACGGCCGCTGGGGCCCCTTCCATGCACAACCGGCCGCGGCCTATGAGTTCGTGTTGAGCGCGCCGGGCTATGCCACCACGCACATCTACCGCAGCCCCTTCCTGCGTTCGAGCGCCGTGGTGCAGTTGCGGCCCGAGCGCATCGCCGAAGCCGATCGGGATGCGAAGGCCCTCCTCATCTTCACGCGGCCGCGCGGCTATTTCGACGCCCAGCGCGACACCATGCGTTTCGACAGCCAGAACCCGCTGCCCGGCGTGCCGCCGCAGGGCGCCGGCGTGTCGAGCTCGAAGATCAAGCTCGCCAGCGACGCGCAGCGCAGCGTCGCGGCCGAGTTCAACGGCGAACGCGTGGCCGGCCAGAGCTGGCCAGCGGCGCAAGGCCATGTCAGCGTGCTCGAGCTGACCTACTGAAAGGGCAGGCCATGAATGCTTCCGCCGACCCTCTGGTGCTGCGTTCGCGCGACCCGCGTGGCCTCGTCACGCTGACCTTGAACCGGCCGCAGTCCTTCAATGCGCTGTCAGAGGAAATGCTCGCAGCCCTTGACGGAGAACTCGCCGCAATTGCCGCGGACGACGCTGTGCGTTGCGTGGTGCTCGCCGGTGCAGGCAAGGCTTTTTGTGCCGGACACGACTTGAAGCAGATGCGGGAGAAGCTCTCGCTCGACTACTGCGAAGAGCTCTTCGGCCGATGCAGCGCCATGATGCTGGCCATCCAGCGCCTACCGGTGCCGGTGATCGCGCGCGTGCACGGCATCGCGACTGCGGCGGGCTGCCAGCTCGTCGCCGTCTGCGACCTGGCGGTGGCTGCGAGCGACGCGCGCTTTGCCGCGAGCGGCATCAACGTCGGCCTCTTCTGTTCGACGCCCAGCGTCACGCTGTCGCGCAACCTGGGGCGCAAGGCCGCCTTCGAGATGCTGGTGACCGGCGATTTCATCAGCGCCGGCGAAGCGCTCGCCAAGGGCCTGGTCAACCGCGTCGCCGCGCCCGAGGCACTGGATGACGAGATCGAGCCTCTGGTCGCGAGCATCGTTGCCAAGCCCAGAGCCGCCGTGGCGCTGGGCAAGGCCCTGTTCTATCGCCAGCTCGAGATCGGCATCGAAGCGGCCCTGGCCGATGCGAGCCAGACCATGGCCTGCAACATGATGGAGGGATGCGCGCAGGAAGGCGTGCAGGCCTTCATCGAGAAGCGGCCGCCTGCCTGGCGCTAGCTGGCCGGCTAGCCGTGCAGCCGCGAACTGTGCGGCAGGTGCGCCATCAGGAACTCCATCTGGTCCGCCAGGATGCGGCGGTTGCGCAGGATGAAGTCTTCCCACAGGCTGGGAACGTAAGGCGCGTAGAGCAGCGGCATGTTGGCCTGCTCCGGCGTGCGGCTGCTCTTGCGGTGGTTGCACGGCTTGCAGGCCGTGACCACGTTCATCCATGTGTCGATGCCGTTCTGCGCGAACGGGATGATGTGCTCGCGCGTGAGTTCTTCCTCGTGGAAGTGGCCGCCGCAGTAGGCGCAGATGTTGCGGTCGCGCGAGAACAGCTTGCTGTTGGTGAGGCCGGGGCGCTGCGTGAAGGGATTGATGCGCGGCACGCCCTTGGTGCCGATGATGCTGTTGACCGCGATTTGCGACTGCTCGCCCGTGACGGCGTTGTGGCCCCCGCGAAACAACGCGACCTGTGCGCCGACTTCCCAGCGCACTTCGTCCGCCGCGTAGTGGATCACCGCCTGTTCGAGCGAAATCCACGATTGGGGCAGCCCTTGGGCCGACAGCTTCAAGACCTTCACCACACGCCTCCTCAGCAAAGAAGAACCACGGAAAGACCAGGCCATCACGCCAGCCGAGCGGCTTGCGGACGACGCACTGCGTCACAATATACCGGCTTTGTGACAAAAAGCCCTGAATGTGCCCATTCGGCGGGCGCAAAGTGCTATCAAAAAGATATCAACCCATGCAGGTTTTCCGGGGTTTCAGGCATCCGGGCGTAGCGAAGGCCTGCGCCCTGACCATTGGCAATTTCGACGGCGTGCACCGCGGTCACCAGGCCATGCTGGGGCTGCTCCACACCGAGGCGCGCCTGCGCGGCCTGCCCAGCTGCGTGCTGACCTTCGAACCGCATCCGCGCGACTACTTCGCCGCCGTCAACAAGCGGCCCGAACTGGCGCCGGCACGCATCGGCACCTTGCGCGACAAGCTCAGCGAGCTCGCGGCCAGCGGCGTGGCGCAGACCATCGTGCTGCCTTTCGACGCCCGCCTCGCGGCGCAGACGCCCGACGAATTCATCCAGCATGTGCTGATCGAGGGCCTGGGCGCGCGCTACGTGCTGGTGGGCGACGATTTCCGCTTCGGCGCCAAGCGTGCCGGCGACTACACGATGCTCGATGCGGCCGGCGACCGGCACGGCTTCGACGTGGCGCGCATGAACAGCTACGAGGTGCACGGCCTGCGCGTGTCGAGCTCCGCCGTGCGCGAGGCGCTCGCCGAGGGCCGGATGAACGACGTGCAGGCCCTGCTCGGCCGGCCTTACGCGATCTCCGGCCACGTGGTGCACGGCCGCAAGCTCGGTCGCGCGCTGGGCGCGTCCGCGCCGGGCCGCGACGATGGCTTTCGCACCCTCAACCTGCGCTTCAAGCACTGGAAGCCGGCCGCCAGCGGCATCTTCGCGGTGCTGGTGCACGGGCTGGGCGATGCGCCGCTGCACGGCGTCGCGAACCTGGGCGTGCGGCCCTCGCTCGATGCCAACGACGTCAATGCCGGCCGGGTGCTGCTGGAAACCCATTGCCTCGATTGGCCGGCCCACCTCGGCGCCGAAGGGGCCTACGGTAAAATCGTCCGCGTGGAACTGCTGCACAAACTGCACGACGAATTGCGCTACACCAGCCTCGAGGCCCTGACAGCGGGCATCGCGAAGGATGGCCGCGACGCGCGTGCGTTCTTTGCTTCCACCCACGCCGAGACCCATCGCCAGACCACGCGCGACCGAATTTAAAGCGGAACCCTCGCTTCCGCCGCGTCCGGCTGCCCCTGACATGCAAGCGCCGCACGCACCATCGATCCCCCGAGCGCTGCTGGGCAGCGCAGATTTCTGGAACCCCCATGGCTGACAACAAGACCGAAGGTGGCACCGACTACCGCGCCACGCTGAACCTGCCCGACACCCCCTTCCCGATGCGCGGCGACCTGCCCAAGCGCGAGCCGGGCTGGGTCAAGGAATGGAACGACGAAGGCCGCTACCACCGCCTGCGCGACGCGCGCCACGGCGCGCCCAAGTTCATCCTGCACGACGGCCCGCCCTATGCCAACGGCCAGATCCACATGGGCCATGCGGTCAACAAGATCCTGAAGGACATGGTCACCAAGGCGCGCCAGCTCGAGGGCTACGACGCGCTCTACGTGCCCGGCTGGGACTGCCACGGCCTGCCGATCGAGAACGCGATCGAGAAGAAGTACGGCCGCAACCTGAGCCGGGACGAGATGCAGGCCAAGAGCCGCGCCTACGCGACCGAGCAGATCGCCCAGCAGATGGCCGACTTCCAGCGCCTGGGCGTGCTGGGCGAATGGGACCATCCCTACAAGACCATGGACTTCGCCAGCGAGGCCGGCGAGCTGCGCGCCTTCAAGCGCGTGATCGAGCGCGGCTTCGTCTACCGCGGGCTCAAGCCGGTGTACTGGTGTTTCGACTGCGGCTCCTCGCTGGCCGAGTTCGAGATCGAGTACGCCGACAAGAAGAGCCAGACGCTCGACGTCGCCTTCAAGGCCCACGATCCTGCCAGGCTCGCGGCCGCCTTCGGCCTGCCCTCGCTCGCCAAGGACGCCTTCATCGTCATCTGGACCACCACCGCCTGGACCATCCCCGCCAACCAGGCGCTCAACCTGAACCCCGAGCTCGACTACGCGCTGGTCGATACCGAGCGCGGCCTGCTGATACTGGCCGCCTCGCTGGTCGAGATGTGCATGAATCGCTATGCGCTCGACGGCAAGGTGCTGGCCACCGTCAAGGGCGAGAAGCTCGGCGGGCTCGAGTTCGAGCACCCGCTGTACGACGTCGATGCCGGCTACCGGCGCCTGTCGCCCGTCTATCTGGCCGACTACGCGACCGCCGACGACGGCACGGGCATCGTGCACTCCTCGCCGGCCTACGGCGTGGACGACTTCAACTCCTGCATCGCGCACGGTGTCGCCTACGACGACATCCTGAATCCGGTGCAGGGCAACGGCGCCTACGCGGCCGACTTCCCGCTCTTCGGCGGCCAGCACATCTGGAAGGCCGTGCCGCACATCCTCCAGGCGCTGCGCGATGCCAATCGCCTGCTCACGACCGAGACCATCACCCACAGCTACCCGCACTGCTGGCGCCACAAGACGCCGGTGATCTATCGCGCGGCGGCCCAGTGGTTCATCCGCATGGACGAGGGCGAAGGCGTGTTCACCAAGGACAAGGCGCCCAAGACCCTGCGCCAGACCGCGCTGGAAGCGATCGAAGAGACCGGCTTCTACCCCGAGAACGGCAAGGCGCGCCTGCACGACATGATCGCCAACCGGCCCGACTGGTGCATCAGCCGCCAGCGCAGCTGGGGCGTGCCGATCCCATTCTTCCTGCACAGGGATTCGGGCGAGCTGCATCCGCGCACGATGGAGATCCTCGACCAGGCGGCCGACATCGTCGAGAAAGGCGGCATCGAGGCCTGGAGCCGCGTGACCGCGGAAGAAATCCTCGGCGCCGCCGACGCGCCCCGCTACACCAAGAGCACCGACATCCTCGAGGTCTGGTTCGACTCGGGCTCGACCTTCTTCCACGTGCTGCGCGGCACGCACCCGAACGTGCACCACGAGACCGGCCCGGAGGCCGACCTCTATCTCGAAGGCCACGACCAGCATCGCGGATGGTTCCATTCGTCGCTCTTGATCGCCTGCGCGCTCGAAGGCCGTGCGCCGTACAAGGGCCTGCTGACGCACGGCTTCACCATCGACAGCCAGGGCCGCAAGATGAGCAAGTCGCTCGGCAACGGCCTCGACCCGCAGGAAGTCAACAAGAAGCTGGGCGCCGAGATCACCCGGCTCTGGGTCGCGGCCAGCGATTATTCGGGCGACATCGCAGGCGACGACAAGATCCTCGCTCGCGTGGTCGATGCCTACCGGCGCATCCGCAACACGCTGCGCTTCCTGCTCGCCAACACCAGCGACTTCGACATCGCGAAGGACGCAGTGCCGCTGTCGGACCTGCTCGAGATCGACCGCTACGCCCTGAGCCGCGCCGCGCAGTTCCAGGCCGAGGTGCTCGCGCACTACAAGGTCTACGAGTTCCACCCGGTGGTGGCCAAGCTGCAGGTCTACTGTTCGGAAGACCTCGGCGCCTTCTACCTCGACATCCTGAAGGACCGCCTCTACACCACCGCGCCCGCCTCGCACGCGCGCCGCAGCGCGCAAACGGCGCTGTGGCACATCACCCAGGCGATGCTGCGCTGGATGGCGCCCTTCCTGAGCTTCACGGCCGAGGAAGCGTGGAAGTTCTGCGGCAACGGCCAGTCGATCTTCACCCAGGTCTACATCGAGCTCGGCACGCCCGACGAGGCGCTGCTCGCCAAGTGGAGTCGCATCCGCGAGATCCGCGACGGCGTCAACAAGGAGATCGAAAACGTGCGCGCGGCGGGCCAGGTCGGCTCCTCGCTGCAGGCCAACGTGAAGCTCGTCGCGCCGCCCGAGGACCATGCGCTGCTGGCTTCGCTCGAGGACGACCTCAAGTTCGTGCTCATCACCTCCGCCGTCGAGCTGGCGGCCGGCGACAGCCTGTCGGTGCAGGTGAGCGCGAGCTCGGCCGCCAAGTGCGAGCGCTGCTGGCACTGGCGCGAGGACGTCGGGCACGACCCCGCGCATCCGGCCATCTGCGGCCGCTGCACCAGCAACCTCTACGGCGCCGGTGAAGCAAGGAGCATCGCCTGATGGCCACGACGCGCTCCCTCGCCGCGCCGCGTACCGGCATCTGGCCCTGGCTCGGCCTGGCGCTGGTGATCCTGATCCTCGACCAGTTCACCAAGACGCTGATCCTCGGCTACTACAAGCTCGGCGATGCCACCTACATCACGAACTTCTTCAACATCGTGCGCGCCCACAACACCGGCGCCGCCTTCTCCTTCCTTGCGGATGCGGCGGGTTGGCAGCGCTGGTTCTTCACGGCCGTCGGCGTGGCCGCGGCCATCTTCATCGTCTGGATGCTCAAGTCGCACGCCGGGCAGAAGCTGTTCTCCTTCGCCATGGCCGCGATCCTCGGCGGCGCGATCGGCAACGTGATCGACCGCCTGATGCACGGCTACGTGGTCGACTTCCTCGACTTCCACCTCGCGGGCCGGCACTTCCCGGCCTTCAACGTGGCGGACAGCGCGATCACCATCGGGGCGATCTGCCTGATCCTGGACGAACTGCGGCGCGTGCGGCGCGGGCGCTAACCCCTCTTTTCGGGCTCAAGGGTTTGCCCTTGGGCACCTGTTGTCATGACGAGGTCACACTGCGGCGCTGAAATGTAATCGATTACATGACAGCAGCGCAGCCGATGAGCATCCAGTCCGTCGCCGAGAAAGCCGGGGTCTCCGTGGCCACGGTCTCGCGCGTCTTTAATTTCCCGGACAAGGTGACGCCGGCCACGCGCGAGCACGTGGAGCGCGTCGCCGGCGAGCTCGGCTATCTGCCCAATTCGAGCGCCCGCACGCTGCGCACGCAGCGCAGCCGGGTGCTCGGCGTGGTGCTGCCCACGCTGCTGAATCCGGTGTTCGCCGAATGCCTACAGGGCATCGCCCGGGCCGCCGCGGCGGGCGGCTACGCAATCATCCCGGTCACCACCGGCTACCAGCTCGACGAGGAACAGCGCGCGGTCAACCTGCTCTTGGCCGGCAACGTCGACGGCCTGATCCTGGTGGTTTCCAACCCGGCCACCTCGGCGGCGCTCGCGCGGCTGGCCGGCGCCCACGTTCCCTATGTGCTGGTCTACAACCGGCATCCCGATCACCCCTGCGTCTCGGTGGACAGCGAGAGCGCAGTGGCGGGCGCCGTCGCGCACCTGGTCGAGCTCGGGCACCGCCGCATCGCCATGGTCAGCGGCACGCTGGCCGCATCGGACCGCGCACAGCAACGCTGGCGCGGCTTCCTCCAGGGCATGGCAACGGCCGGGCTCGAGCCGCCCGCGCTAATGGAAGTGCCCTTCATCGAAACGGCCGTCGAAGAGTTGACGCGCTTTCTCCAAGCCGCGCAGCGGCCCACCGCACTGGTCTGCTCCAACGACCTGCTGGCCATCCGCAGCATCCGCGCCGCCCATCGCAGCGGGCTGCAGGTGCCGCGCGACCTGAGCGTGATCGGCTTCGACGGCATCGCGCTCGGCGAAGACCTGACGCCGGCGCTCAGCACCGTGGCCCAGCCGAATGCCGACATCGGCCGCCACGGCGTCGAGCTGCTGGTGCAGGCGCTCGCCGGCGGCAGCCCCCTCACTGCCGATGCGAGCCTGGTGCTGCCCCATGCGCTGCGCACGGGCGAATCCTGCGCGACAGCGCCCTGACCCCTTCCTTCATCCACCACCAAGGAACTTCGATGTCACTGCCTCTCCACCGCATCGCCCGCGCCGGCCTGCTGGCCCTCGGCCTCGCTGCCGGCACGGCCATGGCGCAGACCGCCATCTGCTACAACTGCCCGACCGAGTGGGCCGACTGGGGCACGCAACTGCGCGCCATCAAGGCCAGGACCGGCGTCACGGTGCCGCCGGACAACAAGAACTCGGGCCAGTCGCTCGCGCAGCTGGTGGCCGAGAAGGCCAGCCCGGTCGCCGACGTGACCTATCTGGGCGTCACCTTCGCGATCCAGGCGCAGAAGGACGGCGTGGTGCAAGCCTACAAGCCGGCCGCATGGAAAGACATTCCCGACGGCCTCAAGGATCCGGCCGGCCAGTGGTTCACCATCCACTCGGGCACGCTCGGCTTCATGGTCAACGTCGACGCGCTGCGCGGCAAGCCGGTGCCCAAGTCCTGGGCCGACCTGCTGAAGCCCGAGTACAAGGGGCTCATCGGCTACCTCGATCCGGCCTCGGCCTTCGTCGGCTACGTGGGCGCGGTGGCGGTCAACGAGGCGCGCGGCGGCACGCTCGACAACTTCACGCCGGCCATGGACTACTTCAAGGCGCTCTCGAAGAACGAGCCCATCGTGCCCAAGCAGACCTCGTACGCGCGCGTGCTCTCGGGCGAGATCGCGATCCTGCTCGACTACGACTTCAATGCCTACCGCGCCAAGTACAAGGACAAAGCCAACGTCGCCTTCGTGATCCCGAGCGAAGGCACGGTGGTGGTGCCCTACGTGATGAGCCTGGTCGCGAACGCGCCGCATGCCGCCGAGGGCAAGAAGGTGCTGGACTTCGTGCTCTCCGACGAAGGCCAGGCGCTCTGGGCCAAGGCCTACCTGCGGCCGGTGCGCGCCGGTGCGATGCCGAAGGAGGTCGAGGCGCAATTCCTGCCGGCGGCCGAATACGCGCGCGCCAAGTCGGTCGACTACGGCCGCATGGCCGAGGCCCAGCGCGCCTTCTCCGATCGCTACCTGAAGGAAGTGCGCTGAACACCCAACAGCGCTGGCTGCTGCCGGCCTGCCTGGCACCGGCGGCCGTCTTCTTCCTTGCCTTCTGGCTGCTGCCGGTCGCGCGCCTGGTCGCGCTGCCGGCCGCCAAGGGCTGGCAGACCTACGTCGCCGTGCTCACCGACGGCCGCTATCTCGCGAGCATGCTCAACACCGTCGCGCTCTCGCTGGCGGTGACGCTGGCGACGCTGGTGCTCGGCAGCGCGGTCGGCATCTACCTGGCGCGCCGCGCCTTCCCGGGCAAGCGCCTGCTGCTGTCGCTGCTGACGTTGCCCTTGTCTTTTCCGGGCGTGATCATCGGCTTCTTCGTGATCCTGCTCGGCGGGCGGCAAGGGCTGGTGGCCGACCTGGGCGCGGCTTTCGGCCTGGAGCGCATCACCTTCGCCTATGGCCTGCTCGGCCTCTTCCTCGCGTACCTCTATTTCTCGCTGCCGCGCGCCATCGCCACCTACGCGGCGGCCGCGGAGGCCATGAACCTGCAACTGGAGGAAGCCGCGCGCTCGCTCGGCGCCTCGCGCCTGCGCATCGCGCGCGACGTCTGGCTGCCGGAGCTCGCGCCGACCACGCTGGCCTGCGGCGCGATCCTGTTCGCCACTTCGATGGGCGCCTTCGGCACCGCCTTCACGCTGGCGAGCAAGTTCGAGGTGATCCCGATCACGATCTACAACGAGTTCACCAACTACGCCAACTTCGCGCTGGCCGCCTCGCTGTCGATCGCGCTGGGCCTGGTGACCTGGGCGGTGCTGTTCGTGGCGCGGCATTTCGGCGCCGACCCTACACGCTAGCCATGGCACGCACCACCACCCGATCCTCGCCATTCCTGCTGGGCATCACGCTCGTCGTCAGCTTCTTCATGATCGCGCCGATGCTGCTGTCGATCATGGCAGGGCTGGTCAACAACTACAGCGCCGGCATCCGAAGCGGGCTGACCCTGCGCTGGCTCGGCGAAGTCTGGGAGGTCTACGGCAACACCGTCGGCTGGTCGCTCGCGCTGGCTTTGGGCTGCGTCGTCGGCACGCTGCTGCTGGGCGTGCCCTGCGCCTATGCGCTGGCGCGCAGCCGCACGCGCGCCGCCCGCGCCTTCGAGGAACTGCTGACGCTGCCGGTGGCCGTGCCCGGCCTCGCGACGGCGCTGGCGCTGATCCTCGCCTACGGCCAGCTCACCGCCTTCCGCCAGAGCTTCGCTTTCATCCTGGTCGGCCACATCGTCTTCACCCTGCCCTTCATGGTGCGCACCGTGTCCTCGGCCTTCCAGCGCGAAGAGCTGCTGGCGCTGGAAGAGGCCGCGCGCTCGCTGGGCGCGAACTTCAGGCAGCGCTTCCTCGGCGTGCTGGTGCCGGCGGTGTTCCCGGCCATCGTGGCCGGCAGCCTGATGGTGTTCACGCTCTCGGTCGGCGAGTTCAACCTCACCTGGATGCTGCACACGCCCCTGACCCGCACCCTGCCCGTGGGCCTGGCCGACAGCTACGCATCGATGCGGCTGGAGATCGGCTCGGCCTACACGCTGGTCTTCTTCATCGTCATCCTGCCGGTCCTGTGGGGCCTGCAGGCCGTGGCCCACCAGATTCAGAAACGCTATGGAACTTGAACGCATCCCCGTCGACATCAGCCGTTGCGCAAAGACCTACGCCGACGGCACGCGCGGCCTGCTGCCGACGACGCTGCACGTCGAGCCCGGCGAGGTGCTGGCGCTGCTGGGACCTTCGGGCTGCGGCAAGACCACGCTGCTGCGCCTGATCGCCGGTCTCGAGTCGCCCGACGAAGGCAGCCGCATCATCTTCGGCGACCAGGACGTGACCGATCGGCCGGTGGAGCAGCGCGGCGTCGGCATGGTGTTCCAGAGCTACGCCCTCTTTCCGCAGATGACGGTGGAAGCCAACATTGGCTACGGGCTCCGCATCCGCGGCATGGCGCCGGCCGAGGAGCGGCGGCAAGTCGGCGAACTGGTCGACCTCACGCGGCTCGGCGGCCTGGAGAAGAAGCGGCCCGGCGAGCTGTCCGGCGGCCAGCGCCAGCGCGTCGCACTGGCCCGTGCCGTGGCCGTGCGCCCGCGCGTGCTGTTGCTCGACGAGCCGCTGGCGGCGCTGGACGCCAAGCTCAAGGAATCGCTGCGCGACGAGCTGGCCGAACTGCTGCGGCGCCTGCACATCACGGCCATCCACGTCACGCACGACCAGCAGGAAGCGATGGCCATCGCCGACCGGCTGGCCGTGATGAGCGCCGGCCGCATCGTGCAGATCGGCCGCGGCGAGGATCTCTACCGCGCGCCGGCACATCCCTTCGTGGCCGAGTTCCTGGGCCGCGTGAACCGTCTGGAGCGCGCGCCCGATGCCGTCGCCGAAGGCGTGCTGCGCATCGGCGGCGCGGCCTTCGCCTGCCCGGGCGCATGGCAGGCGCACACGACGCTGCTGATCCGGCCCGAGGACCTCCAGGTCGGCACGCAGCAGCCGGGATGGGGCGCGGCCCGCGTCGAGCAGCGCACCTTCCTCGGCGACCGCGTACAACTGAGATTGCGTGCCGACGGACAGCCGCTGCTGATCGCCGATGTCGGCCGCGACGTCGGCTTTCTGCCCGGCGACAGCGTCGGCCTGCGCATCGACCCCGATCGCCTGATGACTTCCGTGGAGCTCCCCGCATGACGACCTTTCTTGCCCAACTGAGCGACCTGCACATCCGCGAGCCCGGCCGCCTCGCCTACGGCCGGCTCGACACGGCGCCGTACCTCGAGCGCGCGGTGCAATCCGTCCTGCGCCTGAAGCAGCAGCCCGACGCCGTGGTGATCACCGGCGACCTGAGCGACTTCGGCCGCGCGGCCGAATACGCGCATCTGGCGCAGCTGCTGGCGCCGCTTCCGATGCCCGTCTACCTGATGCCCGGCAACCACGACGACCGCGACCAGCTGCGCAAGAGCTTTCCCGCACACGGCTACCTGGGCAGCGAAGGCTTCGTCCAGCATGCGGTGAAGGTGGGCGAGCTGCGCCTGATCGCGCTCGACACCTGCGTGCCCGGCCAGAGCCATGGCAGCCTGTGCGAGCAGCGGCTGGCCTGGCTCGAAACGCAGCTCGCGCGCTACCGTGACGAGCCCGTGGTGGTCGCGATGCACCATCCGCCCTTCGAGACGCTGATCGGCCACATGGACGAGATCGGATTGCTGGAGGGCACCGAGGCGCTGGAAGCGCTGATCGCAAAGCATCCCAACGTCGAGCGCGTGATCTGCGGCCACCTGCACCGGGCGATCGACGTGCGCTTCGGCGGCAGCATCGCTTCCACCGGGCCTTCTACGGCGCACCAGGTCGCGCTCGACCTGGCACCCGATGCGCCGTCGGCCTGGATGCTGGAGCCGCCCGGCTTCTGCGTCCATGCCTGGGCCGGCGAGCGGCTGGTGACCCATCTCGTGCCCAGCGGCAGCTTCGAAGGCCCGTATCCTTTCCACGACAACGGCGCGCTGATCGACTGAGGCGGCCAGAACGCGCGGCGTATAGTCGTCCGCTTCCATGAAGCATCTGTTGAATCTGCTGGCAGCGGTCGCGCTGCTGGTATGGGGTACCCATCTCGTTCGCACCGGCGTGCTGCGCGTCTTCGGCGCCAACCTGCGCAAGATCCTCGTGCACAGCATGCGAAATCGCTTCACGGCGGCCCTCTCGGGCATCGGCGTGACGGCGCTGGTGCAGTCGAGCACCGCCACCTCGTTGATGACTTCCTCCTTCGTCGGCCAGGGCCTGGTCACGCTGCCGGCCGCACTCGCCGTGATGCGCGGCGCGGACGTGGGCACGGCGCTGATGTCGGTGCTGTTCTCGGCCGACCTCTCCTGGCTGTCGCCGCTCTTCATCTTCGTCGGCGTGGTGCTCTTCATCACGCGCGCCTCCACCGCGGCGGGCCGCATCGGCCGGGTGCTGATCGGCCTCGGGCTCATGCTGCTGGCGCTGCAGCTCGTGGTGGAAGCCACGGGCCCGCTGTTCTCGTCGCCGCCCGTGCTCGCGCTCCTGGCATCGCTCAGCAGCGACGTGCTGCTCGAGATCACGATCGGCGCCGCGCTCGCGATCGCGGCCTATTCCAGCCTGGCGGTGGTGCTGCTGGTCGCGGCCATGGCCAGCTCGAACGTGGTGCCGCTCGACGTCGCGCTCGGCCTGGTGCTCGGCGCCAACCTGGGCAGCGGCCTGCTCGCGGTGCTGACCACCGCGAAGTCGGCGGTCACGGTGCGACAGGTCACGGTCGGCAACCTGGTCTTCAAGCTCGCTGGGGTAGCGATCGCAACGCCCTTAGTCGGGCTCTATCTGCGCGAGCTCAGGCCCTATGTTTCCGACGCCACGCAAGTGGTGGTGCTTTACCACCTGGCCTTCAATGTGATCGTCAGCATCGGCTTCATCGGCCTCACGGACGGCGTCGCCAGGCTGGTGACGCGGCTTCTGCCCGTACCCACCGAGCCGGCGACCATGCAACGGCCGCATCATCTCGACCCCTCGGCGCTGTCCACGCCTTCGCTCGCCATCTCCAATGCGGCACGTGAAGCGCTGCACCAGGCCGACATCGTCGAGACCATGCTGATCGGCATGCTGAAGGTGATCCGCGACAACGACCTGCGCCTGGCCGCCGAACTGCGCAAGCTCGACGACACCGTCGACGAGCTGTACTCGGCGATCAAGTACTACATGACCAAGATCTCGCGCGAGGCGCTGGGCGAGGAGGAAAGCCGGCGCTGGACCGACATCATCAGCTTCACCATCAACATGGAGCAGGTCGGCGACATCATCGAGCGCGTGGTCCTCGACGTCGAGGACAAGAAGATCAAGAAGCAGCGCAACTTCTCGGCCGCCGGCATGGGCGAGATCGTGGAGCTGCACGAACGGTTGGTCGCCAACCTGCGGCTCAGCATGAGCGTGTTCCTGAACGGCAGTGTGCGCGACGCGCAGAAGCTGCTCGAGGAGAAGGCGCGCTTCCGCGACCTCGAACGCGCCTATGCGACGACCCACCTGGGCCGGCTCTCGGAGCAGACCGCATCGAGCATCGAGACCAGCTCGCTGCACATCGACCTGATCAGCGACCTGAAGCGCATCAACTCGCACATCTGCTCGATCGCCTATCCGATCCTCGATTCGGCCGGCGCGCTGGCGCCGAGCCGCTTGCGCGAGTCGCGGCTCAGCGCGCTGGAATGAAGCTCGAGATCAGAGCGTGAGGATGGTGCAGCCCGTGGTCTTGCGCGCCTCCAGGTCGCGGTGCGCCTGCTGCACGTCGGCCAGGGCATAGCGCTGGTCGATCGGGATCTTCACCGCGCCGCTCGTCACCGCCGCGAACAGGTCGTCGGCCATCGCCTGCGTGCTCTCGCGCGTCGCGATGTGGGTGAACAGCGTCGGCCGTGTCAGGTAGAGCGAGCCCTTCGATGCCAGCATGCCGAGGTTGACCGGCGGCACCGGCCCCGAGCCGTTGCCGAAGATGGCGAGCAGGCCGAAGGGGCGCAGGCAGTTGAGCGAGCCCTCGAAGGTGTCCTTGCCGACCGAGTCGTAGACCACTTTCACGCCCTTGCCGCCGGTGATCTGCTTGACGCGCTCGGCGAAGTTCTCGGTGCTGTAGTTGATCGCGTGCGCGGCGCCGTTGGCCAGCGCCAGCTGGCACTTGGCATCGGTGCCGGCGGTGCCGATCAGCTGCAGGCCGAGCGCCTTGGCCCATTGGCAGGCGATCAGCCCCACGCCGCCTGCGGCCGCATGGAACACGATGAAGTCGCCCGGCACGAGGCCCTCGGCCGGCAGCGTCTTCTTGAGCAGGTACTGCGCCGTCAGGCCCTTGAGCATCATCGCAGCGCCGGTCTCGAAGGAGATCGCGTCGGGCAGCTTGCACACACACTTGGCCGGCATCACGCGAAGCTCGCTGTAGGCACCGGGCGGCTGGCTCGCATAGGCGGCACGGTCGCCGGGCCGGAGGTGCGTGACGCCCTCGCCCACCGCCTCGACCACGCCCGCGGCCTCCATGCCCAGCTGCAGCGGCATCGCAAAGGGATAGAGGCCGCCGCGCTGGTAGGTGTCGATGAAATTGAGGCCCACCGCGTGGTGGCGAATGCGGATCTCGCCCGGTCCGGGCTCGCCGACCTCCACGTCGACGATCTTCAGTTCCTCGGGACCGCCGTGGCGGTCGATTCGGACGGCTTTGCTGCTGCTGCTCATGGTGAACCTTTTCTTCAAGTGGGCACGCGAAAGAGGCACATCGTAGGCAGCCTGTAAAACCGCCGCCGGGCGCACGGTATTCTCGACCTCCCCCTTTTTGTTGATCCATGACCCAGCGCCTCACTCCCAGCACCGCCTTGCTGCTCACGGTTCCGCCATTGCTGTGGGCCGGCAACGCGGTGGTCGGCCGGCTGGTACGCGACCTGGTGTCGCCCATGACGCTGAACTTCGTCCGCTGGCTGCTCGCCTTCGTGCTGCTGCTGCCCTTCGCCGTTGCCGTGCTGCGCCGCGAGAGCCCGCTGTGGGCGCACTGGAAGCGCTTCAGCCTGCTCGGGCTGCTCGGCATCGGCTGCTACAACGCCTTCCAGTATCTGGCGCTGCAGACCTCGACCCCGATCAACGTCACGCTGGTCGGCTCCAGCATGCCGCTGTGGATGCTCGCAACCGGCGCGCTGTTCTTCGGTGCGCGGGTGAGCCGGCGCGAAATCGCCGGCGCCCTGCTCTCGATGGCCGGCGTGCTGCTGGTGCTGAGCCGCGGCCAATGGAGCGAGCTGCTGGCGCTGCGGCTGGTGCCCGGCGATCTCTACATGATGCTGGCGACCATTTCGTGGGCCTTCTACAGCTGGATGCTCGCGCGCACCCACGAACCGGCGGCCGTACGGCAGGACTGGTCTGCATTGCTGATGGCGCAGCTGGTGTTCGGCGTCGCGTGGTCGGGCGCTTTTGCAGCCGGCGAATGGGTGCTTGCCGACGCGCGCATCGGAGGCGGTTGGGTGCTGGCCGCCGCGCTGGCCTTCATCGTCATCGGGCCGGCAATCCTTGCCTACCGCTGCTGGGGCGCCGGCGTGCAGCGTGCCGGGCCGCAGGTGGCCGGCTTCTTCAGCAATCTCACGCCGCTCTTCGCCGCGCTGATGTCGGCAGCGTTCCTGAAAGACATCCCGCACTGGTATCACGGCGCGGCGTTCGCGCTGATCGTCGGAGGAATCTGGGTTTCCTCGCGGCGATGAATCAGTAGGTGCCCGGATAGGCCCCGCCGTCGGCCAGCACGTTCTGTCCCGTCACGTAGCCTGCCTGCACGCTGCACAGGAAGGCGCAGATGGCACCGAACTCCGCGGGCGTGCCGAAGCGCCGTGCCGGGATGGTCTTCTTGCGGCTTTCCATGACGGCATCGAGGTCCTGGCCGGACTTCTTCGCGGCGCCGGCCATCGTGCCCTTGAGCCGGTCGGTGTCGAAGGAGCCGGGCAGCAGGTTGTTGATGGTCACGCCCTTGGCCGCGACCGGCGTGCGCGCGACGCCGGCGACGAAACCGGTGAGTCCGCTGCGTGCGCCGTTGGAGAGACCCAGGATGTCGATCGGCGCCTTCACCGAGCTCGAGGTGATGTTGACGATGCGCCCGAAGCCGCGCGCGGCCATGCCGTCGACCGTGGCCTTGATCAGCTCGATCGGCGTCAGCATGTTGGCGTCGACCGCCTTGATCCAGGCCTCGCGGTCCCAGTCGCGGAAATCGCCGGGCGGCGGGCCACCGGCGTTGGTGACCACGATGTCGAAGTCCTTCTGCAGCGCGAACACCGCGGCGCGGCCTTCCGGCGTGGTGATGTCGGCAGCGACGTGCTTGACGAAGGGCTTGCTCGGCCCGCTCGCCACCGCCTCCAGCTTCTTCGCCGCCTCTGCCAGCGCCTCGGCGCCGCGCGCGACGATCAGCACGTTCACGCCCTCGCGCACCAGCGCCTCGGCGCAGCCGTAGCCGAGCCCCTTGCTCGCGCCGCACACCAGCGCGGTCTTGCCTGCAATACCAAGATCCATGTTCGTTCCTTTGAAGAGCTCAGCGGCCCGTTCGAGTAAAGACAAAAATGCCGGCGATCACCAGGGCCGTCCCAGCCGCGATCCATGCGGTGAAGGGCTCGCCGAGGATCAGCACGCCCATCAGGATGGTCGACATGGGCCCGACCATACCCGTTTGCGCCGCCATCGCGGGGCCGATGCGCTCGATCGACATCATCACCGCCAGCACCGGCAGCGCGGTGCACAGCGTGGCGTTGAGCATCGACAGCCAGATCACCTCGGGCGCCACCTGCAGCGCCGCACTCATCGGCCTGAGCAGGACGAACTGCGCGATGCACAGCACGCAGGCCACGCTGGTGGCGAGCCCCACCAGCCTGAGCGAGCCGAGGCGCTTGACGAACTCGCCGCTGGCGACGAGGTAGACCGCATAGCTCACCGCGCTCAGGAACACCAGCAGCGTGCCCCAGGCGGCAGCCGCGCTCTGGCCCAGCTGCACCTCGTGGCCGAACACCAGCAGCACGCCCGCGTAGCTCACGGCCATGCCAGCCAGCTGCCAGCGCGTGATGCGCCGGCGGTAGGCGATCCAGCCGAACAGCAGCACCAGCGTGGGGTTGAGGTACAGGATGAGGCGCTCCAGGCTGGCCGTGATGTAGGCCAGGCCGGCGAAGTCCAGGAAGCTCGAGAGGTAGTAGCCCGAGAAGCCCAGCCCCAACACGCCGAGCCAGTCGCGCCGCGTCAGCGCCGGCTTGCCGCGCCCGGCCCACCAGGCCATGAGCGCGAACAGCGGCAGCGCGAACAGCATGCGCAGCATGATGAGCGTGACCGCGTCGACGCCGTAGCGGTACGCGAGCTTGACGATGATGGCCTTGCCGCTGAACGCGATCGCGCCCGCTGTCGCGAGCGCCAGGCCCGGGCCGATGCTCTTGTGCGCGAGCTGTCCCGGCGCGGCCTGTACCGACGACATCGAGCTCAGAATCCGGCGGCCAGGCCGTCGCGGCGCGGATCGCTCGCGGCCACGTAGCCTTCGACCGCCGGGTCGCCGGCGCGGCAGATGAACTGGCCGGCGCCGAAGTCCTGGTAGGAGTCGTTGATCACGTCCACCTTGTGGCCGAGCTCCGCGAGTCCGCGCGCGATCGCGGGGTTCATCGCCGCTTCGACGTTGATCTCGAGCCCGCTGTTGAAGCGCCAGCGCGGCGCATCGCAGGCTGCCTGCGGGTTCTGGCCGTGGTCGAGCATGCGCACCAGCGTCTGCATGTGGCCCTGCGGCTGCATGTTGCCGCCCATCACGCCGAAGCTCATCACCGGCTGCCCGTCTTTCGTGAGGAAGGCCGGGATGATGGTGTGGAAGGGGCGCTTGCCCGGCGCCACCACGTTGGGGCTCTTGTCGTCCAGGCTGAAGCCGTGGCCGCGGTTCTGCAGGCTGATGCCGAACTCCGGCTCCACGCAGCCCGAGCCGAAGCCCATATAGTTGCTCTGGATGAAGCTCACCATCATGCCGCTCTCGTCGGCCGCGGTGAGATAGATGGTGCCGCCCTTGACCGGATTGCCCGCCTTGAAGTCCTGCGCCTTGTTCACGTCGATGAGTTTGGCACGCGAGGCGAGGTAGGCGCCATCGAGCATTTGCAGGGGCGTCACCTCCATCGACGATGGGTCCGAGACATAGCGGTAGGTGTCGGCGAAGGCGAGCTTCATGGCCTCGATCTGCAGGTGCTGCGAAGCGGCGGAATCGACCGGGATCGATGCCATGTCGAAGTGCTGCAGGATGCCGAGCGCGATCAGCGCCGCGATGCCCTGGCCGTTGGGCGGCATCTCGTGCACCGTGTGGCCGCGGTAGTCCTGCCCGATGGGCTCGACCCACTCGGGCTTCCAGTTGGCGAGGTCGCGCACCTTGAGGCTGCCGCCGTTGGCGTTGGAGAATTTCTCCAGCGCCTCGGCAATCTCGCCGCTGTAGAAGGCCTCGCCCTTGGTCGCCGCGATGGCCTTGAGGGCGCGCGCCGCGGCGGGAAAGCGGAACAGCTCGCCGACCTCGGGCGCACGGCCCCAGGGCAGGAAGGCCTGCGCAAAGCCCGGCTGCGATTGCAGGATCGGCGTGGCCGCGGCCCACTTCTGCTGCACCACCGGTGGCATCAGGTAGCCGCGCTCGGCGATCTCGATGGCCGGCGCCATCAGGTCTGCGAAGGGCCGCTTGCCGAAGCGCTCCGACAGTGCGACCCAGCTGCCGACGGCACCCGGCACGCTGACCGAGTCGATGCCGCGCTGCGGCGGCGTCTTGGCATCGGCGCCGTACTTGCGGCGGAAGTACTCGGGTGTCCAGGCTTGCGGGGCGGTGCCGGACGCATTGAGCCCGTGCAGTTTCTTGCCGTCCCAGAGGATGCAGAAGGCATCGCTGCCCAGGCCGTTGCTGACCGGCTCGACCAGGGTCATCACGGCGGCGGTCGCGATCGCTGCATCGACTGCATTACCGCCCTGCTGAAGGATGCGAACACCGGCCTGGGCGGCCAGCGGATGCGATGTGGAGACGACGTTGCGTGCAAAGACGGGGATGCGAATGGAAGGGTAGGGATTTGCGTAGTCGAATTTCATATGCTCAGTCGCCTGTGATCTTGCGTTCCGTGATGATCTTTTTCCACTTGGCGGCGTCCTGCGCCACCATGCCCGCGAACTGCGCGGGCGTGCTGGCGGTCGGCGCGATGCCGAGTCGCGAGAGCTTGTCGCGCACCTCGGGATCGGCCAGCGCCTCGTTGGCCGCCTTGTTGATGCGAAGCGCCATGTCGCTCGGCAGGCCCTTGGGGCCGTAGAGGCCGAACCAGGTGTTCGACTCGAAGCCCGGCAGCACCTCGGCAATGGCCGGCAACTCGGGCGCGAGCGGGCTGGGCTTCAGCGTCGTCACGCCCAGCGCACGCAGCCGGCCGTCGCGCACGTGCGGCATGCCGGTGGGCAGCGCATCGAAGAGCACGTCGATCTTGCCGCTGACCAGGTCGGGGATCGCGAGCGCCGTGCCCTTGTAGGGAATGTGCGTGACGAACACGCCGGCCTGCGACTTGAACAGCTCCGCCGTGAGCTGCACGATGGTGCCGTTGCCGCTCGACGCGTAGTTGAGCTTGCCGGGATTCTTCTTCGCGTATTCGATCCATTCGCGCACCGTCTTCGCCGGCGAGCTGTTGGGCACCAGCATGATGCTCGGCGCATCGCCCACGTGGGCGATCGGCGTGAAATCGCGCACCGTGTCGTAAGGCAGCCTGGGGTTGATCGCGGGGCCGATCGAATGCGTGCTGGTGGTGGCCAGCAGCAGCGTGTAGCCGTCGGCCGGCGCCTTGGCCGCGAGGTCCGAGCCGATGGCGCCGCCGGCGCCCGGCTTGTTGTCGACGACCAGCGTGGTGCCGAGCTTCTCGCCCATCTTCTGCGACAGGGTGCGCGCGAAAAGATCGGTAGCGCCGCCGGCCGGGAAGGGCACGAGCAGGCGGATCGGCTTGTTCGGATAGGCCTGCGCGAAGGCCGCGGGCAAGGCTGCGGTGCCCAGCACGAGCGCAGCTGCGCGAAGGAAGTGGACTCTTTTCATGGGCATCGATTCTGACGAGGAGGCAAAGCCTAGTTGAAAAACGCAAAGGCCGCCTTTCGGCGGCCTTTGCGTGGAGCACGAAGTGTGCGCAGCTCGGGGCGCGGTCGTCAGTCAGGCTCGACGAAAGCTTCTTCGCGTTTCGATTTGACCGCAGGCAAGAGCACGATCACCACCATCAGCGCGGCAGCGACGAGCAGGCCGGCCGAGATCGGACGCGTGACGAACACGGCCCACGATCCGCGCGAGAGCAAGAGCGCGCGCCGCAGGTTCTCTTCCATCATCGGCCCGAGGATCAGCCCCAACAGCAGCGGCGCCGGCTCGCAGCCGAGCTTGATGAAGGAGTAGCCGATGACGCCGAAGATCGCGACCATCCAGACGTCGAAGGTGTTGTTGTTGGTCGAGTACACGCCGATCGCGCAGAACAGCACGATGGCCGGGAACAGCCAGCGATAAGGAATGGACAGCAGCTTGATCCAGATGCCGATCAGCGGCAGGTTCAGGATGATCAGCATCAGGTTGCCGATCCACATCGAGGCGATCAGGCCCCAGAAGAGCTCGGGGTTGCTGGTCATCACCTGCGGGCCGGGCTGGATGTTGTGGATGGTCATCGCGCCGACCATCAGCGCCATCACGGGGTTCGGCGGAATGCCGAGCGTGAGCAGCGGGATGAAGGAAGTCTGCGCGCCGGCGTTGTTGGCCGCTTCCGGTCCGGCCACGCCGCGGATGTTGCCCTTGCCGAAGGGAACCTCGCCCGGCTTGAGCTTCATCTTCTTCTCGAGCGTGTAGGCCGCAAAGGCCGACAGCAGCGCGCCGCCGCCCGGCAGGATGCCGAGCGAGGAGCCCAGCGTGGTGCCGCGCAGCACCGCGGGCAGCATGTTCTTGAAGTCCGCCTTGGTCGGCCACAGGCCGTGCACCTCGGCGGTGTAGATCTTGCGCTCTTCCTCCGGCCGCGACAGGTTGGAGATGATCTCGCCGTAGCCGAACACGCCCATCGCGATCACGATGAAGCCGATGCCATCGGTGAGTTCGGGAATGTCGAAGGAAAAGCGCGCGACCCCCGAATTGACGTCGGTGCCCACCAGGCCGATCAGGAGGCCCAGCACGATCATGCAGATCGCCTTGAGCAGCGAGCCCGAGGCCAGCACCACGGCGCCGATCAGGCCCAGCACCATCAGCGAGAAGTACTCGGCCGGGCCGAACTTGAAGGCCAGCTCGGTCAAGGGCGGTGCGAAGGCGGCCAGGATCAGCGTGCCGACGCAGCCGGCGAAGAAGGAGCCCAGGCCCGCGGCAGCGAGCGCAGGACCTGCCCTCCCCTGCTTCGCCATCTGGTGCCCGTCGATCACGGTCACCACCGAGGAGGACTCGCCCGGCAGGTTGACCAGGATCGCGGTGGTGGAGCCGCCGTACTGCGATCCGTAGTAGATGCCGGCCAGCATGATCAGCGCGGCCACAGGCGGCAGCGCGTAGGTGGCCGGCAGCAGCATGGCGATGGTGGCGACCGGGCCGATGCCAGGAAGCACGCCGATCAGCGTGCCCAGCAGGCAGCCGACGAAGGCATAGATGAGGTTCTGCAGCGTGAAGGCCGCGGCGAACCCGATGGAGAGGTTGTTGACGAGATCCATGGCGTTGTCGTTCTCAGCCGGTGATGAAGGTGGGCCAGACCTGGAACTGCAGCTTGAGCAGGACCACGAAGGCGACGTAGCTGCCCACCGCCAGGATGGTGGCGAGGATCAGGCTGGCCTTGACGCTGTAGTGCTCGCCGGCAAGGCCGGCGATCAGCACCAGGGCATAGATGGCGGCGATCAGCCCCATGGCCGGCAAGCCGATGCTGGGCATGCCGCCGAGCAGGATGCCGAAGACCAGGTTGGCGCCGATGATGTAGCCGAGCGGGCGCCATGCGATCTTGCCCACGGGCTCGCCGTCGGTCGTCTCGATGGTGAGCGCCGTGAAGATCACGATCACTCCCAGAATGGACAGCAGGATGCCCAGCATCAACGGAAAGTAGCCCGGCCCCATGCGCGCGCCGGTGCCCACGCTGTAGGTCGTCGCACCCCAGCCGAAGGCGATGCCGACGGCGGTGAACATCAGACCTGCGAAAAAGTCCTTCTGACTTTTGATTTTCACGAACGATCCCCTTCGAATATTCGAACAGCGGGATTGTGTGGTCAGGTGGAAGTCAGTTCGATGTGGATTCCACCTAGCGCATGGCTAGGGTTTCCCCGGGGCGCAAGCGGGCCGCAACGATCGCCGGCTACTCGAGCGGCGGGGTCGCGCTGAGCACTTCGTCGATGGTCGTCAGGCCTTCGGCCACGCGCAGGGCGCCCGCCAGCCGCAGCGGCCGCATGCCGTCGGCCACGGCCTGGCGGCGCAAGCCGGCGAGGTTGGGTTCCTTGTTGACCAGGGCCTTGAAGCCCTCGGCCACGGTGAGCAGTTCGTACAGGCCCATGCGGCCGCGGTAGCCCGTCATGCGGCAGTCGACGCAGCCGACCGGCTTGTAGGCCTTCACCGAGCCCGTGATCTGCCAGGGCTTGACGAACTCGCCGAGCTGCTCGCGCGTGACGCTGTCGTCCGGCGCCTTGCAATGCGGGCACAGCGTGCGCACCAGGCGCTGGGCCAGCACGCCGAGCATGGTGGCGTTGATCAGGTAGTTGGGCACGCCGAGCTCCATCAGCCGCGTGATCGCGCTCGGCGCATCGTTGGTGTGCAGCGTGCTGAAGACCAGGTGGCCGGTGAGTGCGGCCTGCACCGCCATCTCGGCGGTCGCGAGGTCGCGAATCTCGCCCACCATGATGATGTCCGGGTCCTGCCGCATCAGAGCCCGCAGGCCCTCGGTGAAGCCGAAGTCGAGCTGCGGCTGCACCTGGGTCTGGTTGAAGGAGGGCTCGATCATTTCGATCGGGTCTTCCACCGTGCTCACGTTGACCTCTTCGGTCGCGACGCGCTTGAGCGTCGAGTAGAGCGTGGTGGTCTTGCCCGAGCCGGTCGGCCCGGTCACCAGGATGATGCCGTGCGGGCGCGTCACGAGCAGCTCCCAGCGCTGCGCGTCGTGCTGCGCGAAGCCGAGCGCATCGAGGTCCTTGACCGCGGTGTCGGGGTCGAAGATGCGCATCACCATCTTCTCGCCGAAGGCGGTCGGCAGCGTAGAGAGCCGCATTTCGATCTCTTCGCCGCGCATGTTGCGGGTCTTGATGCGGCCGTCGAGCGGCCTGCGCTTCTCGACCACGTCCATGCGGCCGAGCAGCTTGATGCGCGACACCATCGCATTCATCACGCCCATCGGCATCTGGTAGGCCGGGTGCAGCACGCCGTCGATGCGGAAGCGGATCACGCCCTGCTCGCGCCGCGGCTCCAGGTGGATGTCGCTGGCGCGCTGGTCGAAGGCGTACTGCCAGAGCCAGTCGACCACCTGCACCACGCTCTGGTCGTTGGCATCGAGCTGCTTGTTGCTCTTGCCGAGCTCGACCAGCTGCTCGAAGCTGGCGCCGCCGGCATTGCCGCCGGCCTTCTGCGCCGCGCGCACCGACTTGGCCAGCGAGAAGAACTCCGCCGTGTAGCGCTGGATGTCGGTCGGGTTCGCGACCACGCGCCGCACCGCGCGGCGCGACTGGCGCTCGACCTCGGCGATCCAGTCGGTGAGGAAGGGCTCGGCCGTCGCCACCACCACCTCGGCCGGCGTCACCTGCACCGGCAGCACCTTGTGCCGCTCCGCATAGGCCGCGCTCATGGTGTCGGCCACCTTGCCCACATCGACCCGCAGCGGATCGATGCGCAGGTAGGCCAGGCCCGCGCGGCCGGCGAGCCACTGGCTCAGCATCTCCAGGTCGAGCGGCTTGCCGTCGCTCTGGCGCGTCATCGCGACGTTCGCGAGCCGCACCAGCGGTTGCTGGCGGCTCTCGGCCTGCGCGCAGCGCGCCAGCGTGCGCTTGGCCTCCACCGGCGAGATCACGCCGTCCTTGGCGAGCCATTCGATCAGGTGCCGCAGGTCGAGCGGTCCTTCGTAACGGGAGGCGGAGGACTTGGGCGGAGAGACAGCGCTCATGGTGAAGTCAATGGTTTGAATACCCGCAGCCACTTCGGCGCAGGCAGGCCCCACCGAGTCTGGATGCTTTGGGCGCGATCGGCAAGCACGGGGCGCTTCGGCCGGCTGGGGCTGCGCTGGGCCAGCACGATGGTGTTGCCCTCGCGCGTGGGCTTGAAGGCCCAGAGCGCATCCTCGCCGAAGGCGGCGGCGATCTTCTCGAGGCTGCGTTCGTAGCTCGAAGAACGGCCGAACAGGTTGACCGTCATGCAGCCGTCCTCGGCCAGGAGGGCGCGGCAGTCGGCATAGAAGGCTTCGCTGTCGAGCACCGGCGCGGCGGCCTCGTGGTCGTACAGGTCGACCTGCAACACGTCGACGCTGCCCTGCCACAGGGGCTTGCGGATCTCGACCGCGGCATCGGCGACGATCACGTGGAGCCTGGCGTCATCGGCCGGCAGCTTGAACCAGCCTCGGCATGCCGCCACCACCTGCGGATTGAGTTCGACCGCCGTGGTGCGCATGCCCAGCGTCTTGCGGCAGAACTTGGTGAGGCTGGCCGCGCCGAGGCCCAGCTGCATTGCATGGAGATTGCGCACACTCGCAGCGTCGACAAAAAGCAGCCAGGCCATCATGCGCTGCACATACTCGAGTTCGATCTCGAAGGGCGCATCGAGCTTCATCGAGCCCTGCACCCACTCGGTGCCGAGGTGCAGGTAGCGTACATCGCCCCAGTCGGAAAAATTGACTTCGGGAAGTTCGAGCGCCGCGGCTTTCTTCGCCGCCATCAGACCAGCCCGTGCTTCAGAAAAACCTCGCGCCATGCATCGCGCTTGCGCTCGAAAGTCCACGACGCGTTCGCCGCACTCGAAGACGGCAGCGGGTAGACCGGCACGCCGAGCGTCCGGGTATGGCGCGCATGCCTGAAGCTCTCGCCGCCGTTGTGCGCGATGGCCGCGAGCCTGGGGAGCCTGAGGCCCGCGATGTCGTTCGCCTCGGCCTGGCGTATCGCCGAATCGAGGCTGCCTTCGCGCTCGCAGGCGGCATACACGTCCCAGAGACCGATGCCGTGCTCGTGCAGCCAGGCACGGCGGGCCGGATAGCTGTCTGCGCCCGCCGGGAGCGGGTGGTCGGGCCAAATCGCTTGCAAGATCTTCCAGAAGTGGTTTTGCGGGTGCGCATAGTACTGCTGCTCGGCGAGCGAGCGTCCGCCCGGGAAACTGCCGAGCACCAGAACGACGGTGCGGTCGGAGACGATCGGGTCCAGGCCGATGAGTCGCGGCAATGTCGAAGGCGAGGCTTTGTTCATGCGCAGAGTAGACACAAAAAAACCCGCCGAAGCGGGTGGGTCGGCAGGGGTCGGCGTGGACTCACTGCTTCTTGGCGGCGTCGTGCTCCGCCGTGCCCGGCACCTTCTCGCCGACCTTGTGGCCGGCGCTGCGCATGCCGTCGGCCGTTTTGTGGCCCGCGGTCGCCACGGCATTGCCGGTCTTCTTCGCGGCGTTCTTGGTGGCGGTGCCTGCCTTCTTGACCCCGCGCTCGGTGGCGCCGACCACCTTCTTCGTCGTGCGCTTGGTGGCGTCGACGGCTTCCTTGCCGGTTTCCTTGGCCTTCTCGGTCATGGTCGGCTCCTGCGTGGCCGGCGCGGGCTGGGTTTGCGCCGCGGCCGACAAGCCGATGGATGCCAGGACCAGGGCGAGCGCGGCAGGCAGGATGCGAATGGACGGTCTGTTCATGGGAAAGCTCCTTTGATGAGTTGGAGTGACGAACTTGCCACCGGCATGCAACGGTCACTCGTGCAGCAAGGATGACAGCAAAAAAGCGGCGCCACCTCGCTCGCGGGCAGGACGGGCGCTTGGCCTACGCGTGCTGCGGGCTTTGTACCGACGCGCCGATCAGCGAAGACAGACGCGGCAGCGCCGCGATGGCGTTCTGCGTGCTCGCTTCGGCCAGCGCATCGAGCGCGATGCCCCGCAGGTCGGCCACGACTTCGGCAATGCGCGGCAGCTCGCCGGGCTCGTTGCGGCCCTGCGGCTCGCCTGCCGCGCGCTGCGCCTCGGTGCGATAGAGCCATTGCGGCTGGATGTCGGGCGAATCGGTTTCCATCACGATGGACTCGAGCGGCAGCGTTGCGGCGAGACGCCGCAGCTGCAACGCGCGCTCGAAGGTCACGGCGCCGCCGAAGCCCAGCTTGAGCCCACAGTCGATGCAGGCCTGCGCCTGTTGCACGCTGCCGTTGAACGCATGGGCGATGCCATGCCAAGCCTGGCCGGGCGCGACCTGCCGCAGGTGCTTCAAAACCTTGTCCACCGAGCGGCGCACGTGAATGATCACCGGCAGCCCGTGCTTGCGTGCGAGTTGCAACTGAGTGTGAAAAAAACGCTCCTGCTTGTCGGTGTCCAGGCCCGGCACGAAGAAGTCGAGCCCGATCTCGCCCACCGCCACCAGGCGCGGATCCTCGCGCCGCGCAGCGAGTTCCGCGTCGAGCAGCGCCAGGTGTTCATCCTGCGCCTCGGTGGTGCACATCGGGTGGATGCCCAGCGCGTAGGCGTCGTTCTGGACATGCGCGAGCTCGCGCACCGCCGCGAAGTTGGCGGCCGCCACCGCGGGAATCACGCACAGTGCGACATTCCGGGCCGCCGCTCGTGCCCGTATGGCGGGCATGTCGGTGCCGAATTCCGGTGCATCGAGGTGGCAGTGGGTATCGATGAAGACGGCCATCGGCCGATGATGCCCGAACGCATGCACGGCCGGGGAAAGCGTGCTACCGTGACTCACCCAAGCGTCGACTTTTTGCCGGAGGTGACCCGATGCGCAGGCCTGCTTTCTACAGCCGCTCGCCCCGCGCGCCGCAGGATGCGGCCGAGCCTCGGATGCCGCAGGCGTCCGACGACCCCACGCAGGGCGCAGCGGAGCCGGCCGCGGCGGCGCCGGCCCGGCGCTGGCAACCCGGCCGCCGCAGCTTCGCGCTGCTGCTCGCGCTGTGCGTCGGCACCGCGGCCACGGGCGTCGGGCTGTGGCCGCGCCAGAACATCCGCCAGTACACGCAGAAGGACATCGACGCCGCCGTGCTGCGCACGCTGCAGACGGCCACCCTGCCCTCGCCGGCCGCCAAGGCGGCCGAGATCATCCGCCCCTCGGTGGTGCGAGTGGTCGGCTACGGACCCGAGAAAAAGACGCCCGAAGCCGAGACCCAGAAGCGCGGCCGCAATCTTGCAAAGGGCAAATCGCCCGAGGCCGACGAGCCGCCGGGCGAGGTGGAACGCGGCGTGGGCACCGGCGTGGTGATCGTCGACAAGGGCATCATCCTCACCAACCTGCACGTGGTCGCCGGCGCCGAGAAGATCAAGGTCACCTTCGCCGACGGCCTGGAGGCGCCCGCCGTCATCACCGGCGTGCAGCCCGAGAACGATCTCGCTGTCCTGCAGGCGCAGAAGCTGCCGGACGACCTGATCCCCGCCACGATGCGCTCGACCGCCGACCTCCAGCCCGGCGACCAGGTGGTCGCGGTCGGCTTTCCCTTCGGCATCGGCCCCTCGGTCTCGGCCGGCGTGGTGTCGGGGCTCAAGCGCTCGTTCCGCTCGCCCGAGGGCAGGCAGGAGCTGGGCAACCTGATCCAGTTCGATGCCGCCGCCAACCCCGGCAATTCGGGCGGTCCGCTCATCAACATGAACGGCGAGGTGCTCGGCATCGTGACCGCCATCCTCAACCCGACCCAGCAGCGCACCTTCATTGGCATCGGTTTTGCAGTGCCGATCGAGAACGCGGCCTCGGCCGCCGGCTCTCCGCCTTTCTGATGGCCTTTCCGACTTCACACCGAAAGCACCGAGCATGAGCACAGAGACCGAACCGACCTCCGCCTCCACCGCCGAGCTGATGGAGCAGATCCTCTACCAGGTCAAGCGCGTCGTCGTCGGGCAAGACCGCTTTCTCGAGCGCGTCATGGTGGCGGTGCTGGCGGGCGGCCACCTGCTGGTCGAGGGCGTGCCCGGGCTGGCCAAGACCCTGACCGTCAAGACGCTCGCCGACGCGGTGCGCGGCCGGTTCAAGCGCATCCAGTTCACGCCCGACCTGGTGCCGGCCGACCTGATCGGCACGCGCATCTACAACCAGAAGACCGGCGAGTTCAGCACCTCGCTGGGCCCGGTGTTCGCCAATCTGCTCTTGGCCGACGAGATCAACCGTGCTCCAGCCAAGGTACAGAGTGCGCTGCTCGAAGTGATGCAGGAGCGCCAGGTCACCATCGCCGGCGAGAGCCACAAGGTGCCGCGCCCCTTCCTCGTGATGGCGACGCAGAACCCGATCGAGACCGAGGGCACCTATCCGTTGCCCGAGGCGCAGGTCGACCGCTTCATGATGAAGGTGCTGGTCGACTACCCGACCGACGAGGAAGAGTTCGTGATCGTCGAGCGCGTGATCGGCGCCCCGGTCGAAGCCAGCCCGGTCGCGACCACCGACCAGCTCGCGGCGCTCCAGGCCGAGGCGCGCCTCGTCTATGTCGACCCTTCGCTGATCCAGTACGCGGTCAGGCTGGTATCGGCCACGCGCACGCCCGAGCGGCACGGCCTGAAGGACATGCGACGCTTCATCACCTTCGGCGCCAGCCCGCGTGCCAGCATCAACCTGACCGAGGGCGCGCGCGCCCTGGCGCTCTTGCGCGGCCGCAGCTATGCGCTGCCCGAGGACATGACGGCCCTGGTGCCCGACGTGCTGCGGCACCGCGTGACGCTGTCCTACGAAGGCCTGTCCGAAGGTCTCACGCCCGATGGCCTGATCGACAAGATCATGCGGGCCGTGCCCGCCCCCGCCAAGCCGCTCGAACATGAAAAGCTGGTGGCCTGACCGGCGCGCGCGCGCCGCCAACGACGAACAGCTCGCGGCCGAAGCCGCGGCCGGCGCCACCGAGCGCGCGCTGCGCCGGCTCGAATGGACGGTGATCCGCCGGCTCGACGGCCTGCTGCAGGGCGACTACCGCACGCTGATGCGCGGCACCGGCCTCGACCTGGCCGACCTGCGCGAATACCAGCACCACGACGACGTGCGCCATATCGACTGGAACGTCACCGCGCGCCTGCAGACGCCGCACGTGCGCGTGTTCACCGAAGACCGCGAGATGGCGGCCTGGTTCATCCTCGACCTGAGCCGCTCGGTCGACTTCGGCTCCGGGCTGAAGGCCAAGCGCGAGATTTCGGCCGGCTTCGTCGGCGTCATCGCGCGCCTGCTCACGCGGCACGGCAACCGCGTCGGCGCGCTGGTCTACGGCAACGACGTCGAGGCGGTGATCCCGCCGCGCAGCGGCCGGCGCCACGTGCTGCACCTGCTGCACGCGATGGAACGCCGCGCCGAGAAGAAGAACGCGCCGGCCCAGAAGGGCATGACCCGGCTCGCCGACCTGCTCAAGTCGGCAGCGGTGCTGATGCCGCGCCGTTCGACCGTGTTCGTGGTCTCCGATTTCCTGAGCGAACCCGGCTGGGAGCGCCCGCTCGCGCAGCTGGTGCAGCGCCACGAGGTGGTGGCGGTGCGGCTCTTCGATCCGCTCGAGCTCGAGCTGCCCGACCTCGGCCTGGTGCCGTTGCGCGATGCCGAGACCGGCGAGCAGCTCTGGGTCGACACGCACGACGCGAGTTTCCGCAAGCGCTTCGCCCGCATCGCCGCAGAGCGCGAGGCAACCCTGCGCGAGGCGCTGGCCAAGGTGGGCGTCGACGCGCTCGAACTCTCGACCAACGACGATCTGGTGGAAGCCATCGTGCGCTTTGCCGACATGCGCAAGCGCCGCGTGCGCGCCAGGCCGTCCAATCCCAAGGCGGTGGCAGCATGAACTTCCTCTGGCCTCAATTCCTCTGGCTGTTGCTGGCGGCCCCGCTCCTGGTGCTGCTCTATTTCTGGCTCATGCGACGCAAGAAGAAGCTGGCGCTGCGCTATGCAAGCCTGTCGATCGTGCGCGAGGCCATGGGGGTGCGCCAGAGCGTGCGGCGCCACATCCCGCCCTTCCTGTTCCTGCTCGCGATGGTCGCCATGCTGATCGCCGCCGCGCGGCCGATGGCGGTGGTGGTGCTGCCGTCGAACCAGCAGACCATCATCCTGGCAATGGACGTGTCGGGCAGCATGCGCGCCGCCGACGTGCAGCCCAACCGCCTGGTGGCCGCGCAGGAAGCGGCCAAGAGCTTCCTGAAGGAACTGCCGCGCCACGTGAAGGTCGGCATCGTCGCCTTCGCGGGCAGCGCCAACGTCGCGCAGCTACCCACCACCAACCGCGAGGACCTGGTCACCGCCATCGACTCCTTCCAGCTGCAGCGCGCCACCGCCACCGGCAACGCCATCGTGGTTTCGCTGGCCACGCTGTTCCCGGATGCGGGCATCGACGTCTCGAACTTCGGCCCCCAGGCGAGCCGCCAGCGCGGCGTGCCGCTGGAGCAGGCGGGCAAGGGGCCGCAAAAGGAGTTCACGCCGGTGGCGCCCGGCTCCTACACCTCGGCCGCCATCATCATGCTGACCGACGGCCAGCGCACCACGGGCGTCGATCCGCTCGATGCGGCCAAGGTTGCGGCCGAGCGCGGCGTGCGCGTCTACACGGTGGGCATCGGCACGGTCGACG
This sequence comes from Variovorax paradoxus, assembly GCF_018614915.1. Lineage (GTDB taxonomy): Bacteria > Pseudomonadota > Gammaproteobacteria > Burkholderiales > Burkholderiaceae_C > Variovorax > Variovorax paradoxus_K. The sequence goes on from NZ_JAGGNU010000018.1 coordinate 68,731, forward strand.
GCGAGACCATCGGCTTCGAAGGCTGGTCGATGCGCGTGCGCCTCGACGAGGAGACGCTCAAGGCGATCGCCAACAAGACGCAGGCCGAGTACTACTACGCAGGCACCGCGGCCGACCTCACCAAGGTCTACAACACCCTGAGCTCCAGGCTCACGGTCGAGAAGAAGGAAACCGAGATATCGGCGCTGTTCGCGCTCGGCGCCGCGGTGCTGGCCCTGCTGTCGGCCGGCCTCTCGCTGCTCTGGTTCAACCGGATTCTCTAGCGCGCGACAACGGGCGCATGTTCGATCTGACACACAAGGTCGCCCTCGTCACGGGCGGCAACGGCGGCATCGGTCTGGGCATGGCGCAAGGGCTGGCAAGAGCCGGCGCCCGCGTCGTGATCGCGGCGCGCAATCCGCAGAAGTCGGCCGCCGCGGTCGAGGCCTTGAAGGCGCTGGGCAGCGACAGCTTCGCGCTGGCGGCCGACGTGACCGACGAGGCCTCGGTGCAGCAGCTCTTCGACCAGCTGGCCGAGCGCTGCGGCCGGCTCGACATCCTGATCAACAACGCCGGCACCACGGTGCGCAAGCCCGCCGACCAGCTTGCGCTGGCCGAATGGCAGATGGTGATGGACACCAATCTCACCAGCGCCTTCCTGTGCTGCCGCGCGGCGCATCCGCAGCTCAAGGCTGCCGGCGGCGGCAAGATCATCAACATCGGTTCGATGATGTCGATCTTCGGCGCGCCCTATGCGCCGGTCTACGGCGCGAGCAAGGGCGGCATCGTGCAGCTGAGCCGGGCGCTGGCCGCCTCCTGGGCGCCGGACCGCATCCAGGTCAATGCCGTGCTGCCGGGCTGGATCCGCACCGAGCTGACCGAAGGTGCACGCGCGCAGGTGCAAGGTCTGAACGAGCGCGTGATCGCGCGCACGCCCGCCGGGCGCTGGGGCCAGCCGCAGGACCTGGCCGGCATCGCCGTCTTCCTCGCGAGCGCGGCCTCCGACTTCGTGACCGGCACCGCGATCCCGGTCGACGGCGGCTACTCGATCGCGGCCTGAGGCGGCGAGGCGCCCGCGGTCGGGTCATTCCATGCGGGCCGTTTCGGTCGCAACGGCAGCGCAGCCGGGCTCAGGTCCAGTTCGGCATCCATCCTGACCACGGCCTGGTGCAACAGGCCTCGCAGCCAGACCAGGCCCGGGTCCTGCGTGCGGTACTTGTGCCACTGGATCGCTTGCTTCATCGGCGGCCCCGGCAGCGGTGCCGGCAGCAGCCTGAGCGGCAGGGACTTCCGGGCCAGCTTGGCGAGCCGCGCGTGCATGGTGGCGATGCGATCGGTGCCCACGACCAGATAAGGCGCGGCCGCGAAGCTGTAGGTGGTGACTTCGATGCGCTGCGCCGCGGGGTAGCGCCGCTTCAGCCATGCCGCGAGCGTGGGCCCGTCCATGCCGGGCGGGTAGATCACGACGTGGCCGGCCGCTGCGTACTGCTCGACCGTCAGCTTGTCGGTGTTCGCGAAGCGGCCGCCGCTCCAGACCGCGCAGACGAACTGCTCCTCGAACAGGACATCGAAGGGATGCTCCTCGGGCGTCAGGTATTCCAGCGGCAGGACGAGCAGGTCGACCTCGCCGCGCTCCAGCTCGCGTTGCGGCGGCTGCAGCAGCGGCAGCAGATCGAAGCACACGGTGCGCGACTGCCGGGCCGCCAGCGTCAGCAACTGCGGCATCAGCACCGTCGTGGTGTAGTCGGAAACGATCAGGCGAAAACGCCGGTCCGAGCTGGCGGGATCGAAGCGGGGCTGCGCGAGGATCGCGGAATCCACGCGCACCAGCACGTCGCGCACGGCGTCCTTCAGGGTCTCGGCGCGCGGCGTGAGCTCCATCTTGCGGCCGACCTGCACCAGCAGGTCGTCGTTGAAAAAGGCCCGCAGCCGGGCCAGCGCATTGCTCATCGCGGACTGGCTCAAATGCAGGCGTTCCCCTGCCCGGCTGATGCTGCGTTCGGTGAGCAGCGTATCCAGGGCCACGAGCAGATTGAGGTCCAGTTTGTTGAACCGCATGCGGTGACCTTGCCCTTCGATATCCCCGCACTGCCTCGCGACCTATTCGCGGCATCGATGCAGCGCATGGACCGAAACCATTTTACTAATGGGTAGGCCATTCGTAACCTCTGTCAAACCCTCGAATTCCCTCAGCTCAGGAGACAGAAGCCATGGTCGCACGCCAGGAAGGAACAGCCCTTGCCCATTGAATTGGCATTCGAGGCCGTGGGCAACGGCCCCCCGCTGGTGATCCTGCACGGGCTGTTCGGCGCCGGACGCAACTGGGGCCGAATCGCCCGGGCGCTCGCCGACAGGTACCGGGTCTATCTGCCCGATGCGCGCAACCACGGCGCGTCGCCCCGGGGTCAAGGCATGTCCTATACCGACATGGCGCTCGACGTGCTGGGGCTCATCGAGCGCGAGCGCTTGCAGCAGCCGCTCGTGATCGGCCACAGCATGGGCGGCAAGACCGCCATGACGCTGGCGCTCGAGCATCCGCAGGCGATCTCCGGCGTGGCGGTGATCGACATCGCACCCGAGCGCTACAACGACCAGTTCTCGCCCTACATGATGGCCATGCGCGGCCTCGATGCGGCGGCCGCGACCGGGCGCAACGAGGCCCGTCAGGTGTTGGTGCGCAACCAGGGAGGCGACACGCCGGTCCTCGACTTCCTGATGCAGAACCTGCAGCGCCACGAGGAGCGCTTCGACTGGCGGCTCAACCTGCTGGCAGTCGCCATGTGCATGCAGGACCTGTGCGGATTTCCGCAGCGGCTGCGCCACCGCTGCTACGAAGGGCCTGCCTTGTTCCTCGCCGGCACCGATTCGGCCTATGTGCAGTCCGAGTCGCATGCCCGCATCGCACGCCTGTTTCCGCAGGCGCACCTGCAACACATCGACGACGCCGGCCATTGGGTGCATACCGACCAGCCGGGTGCGCTGCTGCGCGCCTTGCGCGGCTGGCTGCATCGGCATGAAGCCGGCACGCCGCGCGCCGCACCTGCGCAGGCAGCGCTGGCCACGCGCTGATCCCGCTCCGAAGAAAGCAACCCGTCTCCCTCACCATGTTCGACACTTCACCCCATGCCGACGAGATGCCGGCGATGGCGGTCCAGGCAGCCGCGACCCAGCGCGAGCTCGCACAGGCCTGCCTCGACAATGCCCTCGCGCTGATCGAGTCCGTTCTCGACGGGCGCGAAGAGGAGGACGCCGCGGCCGGCGAGCGTGCGGCCCTTCGCGTCTGCGTCACGTCGGCGCATGTCCTGCTCGGCGCGGCCCAGCAATTGATGGCCGAGCCGCTTCATCTTCTGTCGCCGAAGGAGCGCGGGCAGCGGCTGATGGAACTGGTCGACGAAACCAAGACCGCCGGCCGCGCGGCCTATCGAGCCGCGCTGATGCTGACAGGGCACGAGTGATCGCGACAAAGTGCAGATGAAGCATGGGTAAACCCCAGCCCGGCAGCGCCGGCGGCTCCATTCCAATAGTTATTCAATCTAACTAATTTCACAGAAGTGGGCTTGTTCATGCAACGCAGAAGTTTTGTCGCCTCCAGCGCGGTGTTCGCCGCGGGCCTTGCGCAGCTATCGTCCGCGCACGCCGAAACGGGGGTGAGCGAGAGCGAAATTCTGCTCGGCAGCAGCGCCGTCCTGAGCGGCCCGCTTGGCTCGCAGATCAAGGTGGTGCACAACGGCGCCGCACTGGCCTTCGATGCGGTCAACGAACAAGGCGGGATTGGCGGACGCAAGATCAAGCTGGTGTCGCTGGATGACGAGTTGAAGCCCGAGAAGGCGGTCGACAACTACGGCAAGCTGCTCAACGACCATCGCGTGTTCGCCTTCTTCGGCTGCGTCGGCTCGGGCACCACGGCCGCCGCGGCCAAGCTGCTGCAGCAAAGCGGCGCACCCAGCGTGGGCGGCTACGGCGTGGCCGACACCGCGCGCGAACGCGTGGCAGGCTCCGCCTACTTCGTGCGCGCCAGCAACGCGCGAGGCGCAAGCCCTGGTCGAGCACCTGACCACCGTCGGCGTGAACAAGATGGCGATCGCCCATCTGGACAACCCCGGCGGTGCCGAAGCGGTCAAGTTGATCGAGGCCGCCATGACCACCCACAAGCTCACGCCGACGGCGGTGGTCTCGGTCAAGGGTGACGGCTCGACTTCCGCCGCGGCCGGCAAGACGCTGGCCGACAGCCAGCCGCAGGCGGTGCTCATGTACCTGGCCGGCACGGTGGCCGGCGAGGTGATCAAGGCCAGCTACGCCGCCGGCAGCAAGCCGATGTTCTACGGCATGTCGATCGTTCCCGGCGAGGTCACGGCCAAGGTGGTGAATCTGCAGGCGAGCGGGCTGGCCATTTCGCAGGTCATGCCTTACCCCTGGGGCGAGGTGGAAGTCGTCGCCCGCGACTACCGCCGCCTGGCCGAGCGCGCGCAGGTGCCGGTGGGCTATGGCAGCTTCGAAGGCTACCTGAACGGGCTGGTGATGATCGAGGCGCTCAAGCGCGCCGGCAAAGACCTGACGCGCGCCCGCCTGCACGCGGCGCTGCGCTCGCTCAAGCTGCGGCTCGCCGGCATGGACATCGATTTCACGGCGGGCAGTGGCACCGGCTCGAGGTTCATCGAGATGGTCCGGGTCACGCCCGAAGGGCGCTTCGTGCGCTGATCCGCGCGGCAGCCATGTTTTCACATGTCTTCACGAGCGTGACCGACTTCGAGCGCGCACTGCGCTTTTATGGCGCCGTCATGGATAGCCTGAGCCTCGAGCTGCGCTTCTGCGAGCGGGAGAGGCCGTGGGCCGGATGGCACAGCGCGGGACGGGCACGCCCGTTCTTCGTCATCTGCAAGCCCTTTGACGGCCAGTCGCACGCGCCGGGAAACGGGCAGATGGTGGCCTTCGCGGCACCAACTCGGGCAGTGGTTCGGGCTGCCCACGAAGCCGCGCTGGCGCATGGCGGCACTTGCGACGGGCCACCGGGGTTGAGGCCGCAGTACCACGACGACTACTACGGCGCGTACTTTCGCGACCCCGACGGCAACAAGCTCTGCGTCGCCTGCCATGCGCAGGCGCTCGAAAGCCCCGCTTCGGGCCGCTGATGCCAAGCCACGGCCGCAATCAGGCCCGCGTCAGCATTCGCCCTGCGCGCGCCCGCACCTCGGGCTCTCCCTCGCCGCCGAGGTAGGCGCAGGCGCCGTTGACGAACACGCGCTCGATCCCCACGCTGGCGCTCATCGGCCGGTCGTAGGTGGCGGTGTCGGCGATGGTCTGCGGATCGAACACCACCACGTCGGCCATCGCGCCCACGCGCAGCAGGCCGCGGTCGGCGATGCGCAGGTTGCGCGCGGTCATCCCGGTCATCTTGTGCACCGCCTGCTCGAGGGTGAAGAGCCGGCGCTCGCGCCAGTAGCGCGCGAACACGCGCGGGAAGGCACCCCACAGGCGCGGATGCGGATGGCGGTCGTGCGGCAGGCCATCGCTGCCGATCATCGTGCGCGGATGGGCGATGACACGCTCCACGTCCTCTTCCTTCATCTGGAAATAGCAGGCCCCGCCGGGCTGCAGGCGGCGGCAGGCTTCCTTCTGGTCCACGCCCCATTCGCGCGCCACGTCGGCGAGCATGCGGCCCGTCACCTCGGGATGCGGATCGGACCAGGTCAGCAGGATGTCGATCACGCCGTCGACCAGGTCTTCGCGCAGCACGGTCGAGCCGGCGACGTAAGGGTAGACGTCGAGCGCAATGTCCTGCCGCTGCGCGAGCGCATCGACCAGCGGCAGGGTTTCGAGCGTGCGGCCCCAGTTGGCCGGGCCGGCGCACTTGTGGTGCGAGATCACGAGCGGCGCGCCGGCGCTGAAGGCGATGTCGCCGGCCTCGTGCATGGCCTCGATGATGGTGGCCATCTCGCTGCGCAGGTGCGTGGCGTAGACGCCGCCGTGGCGCGCGACGATGCGCGCGAGCGCGGTCACCTCTTCGGCCGGCGCCGCGAAGGCCTGCTCGTAGAACAGGCCCGACGAGAGGCCGTGCGCGCCGTCCTGCATGCAGGCCTCGAGCAGTGCGCCCATGCGCGCGCGCTCGTCCTCGGTGGCGGCGCGGTCGAGCGCGTCCATGGTCGCGAAGCGCAGGGTGGTGTGGCCGATCAGCGCGGCGACGTTGAGCGCCGGCTGCGCGGCTTCGACCGCGGCGCGGTACTCGGCCATCGTGGCGTGCTGGAACGAGTCGCTGCCCAGCAGCGTGAGCGGCGGCCGGGCCTCGGGCGTGCGATAGGGCGCGAGCGAAATGCCGCAGTTGCCGGTGACCACGGTCGTGATGCCCTGCGAGATCTTGGGCAGGCACAGCGGATCGCGCAGCACGATCGCATCGTCGTGGGTGTGGACGTCGATAAAGCCGGGGGCGATCACCTTGCCGCGGCAGTCGATGCTTTCGAGCTCCGCCGGCACGATGCCTTCGGGCAGGCGCTGGCGCAGGCCCTCGCCGAGCGCCACGATGCGGTCGCCGGCCAGCAGCACGTCGCCCGGCCAGCTCGGGCCGCCGGAACCGTCGACCACGAGGCCCGCTTCGAGCAGGATCGCCTGTTCAAGCATGCTTGACTCCTCCGCCATCCCAGCTTTGCAGCGGATGCGTGCTCGCATCGATGCCGTGGCGCTGGAAGGCCTCGCGTGCGCGCTGCAGCCGCTGCATCGCGGGCTCGCCGCGGCGCTGCGCGACCAGCACGGTGAGTATCTCGATCACCGTCAGGTGCGTGAGGTAGGCATCGATGCCCACGTGCATCACCGCATCGTCGGGCACCGACAGGCCCAGCAGGAAATCGGCCCGGGCCGCGAGCGCCGTGCCGGGCCGCGTGAGCGCCACCACCTTGGCGCCCTGCCCGCGCGCGATGTCGACCGCGTCGAGCAGCGAGGGCATGCCGCCCACGTGCGAGATCGCGATCACCACGCCGCCCGGGCGCTGGGCCGCGCCGGCCACCTGCTGCAGGTGATAGTCGGCCCAGGCGTTGGCCGAGAGGCCGAGGCGGAACAGGCGCGCCTGCAGGTCGTTGGCCATGAACCACGAGGTGGCGCCGGCGCCGTAGAGGTCCACGTGCGGCGCCGCCGCGATGGCGGCCACGGCGCCGTCGAGCACCTCCATGTCGAGCTGGTTGCGCACGCCCGAGACCGAGGCCGCGGCGCTGCGCGCGATCTTGCCGACCACTTCGTCGGCCGCGTCCTCGATGTTCACGCGCCGGTGCAGCGGCGAACCGCCGAGCGCCAGTTCCTGCGCCAGGGCGAGCTTGAACTCGCGCAGCCCCGCGAAGCCGAGGTCGCGACAGGTGCGCATGATGGTGGGCACCGAGCTGCGCGAGCGCTCGGCCAGCGACTCGAAGCTTTCCTCGAGCACACGGTCGGGGTCTTCGAGGATCAGGTCGAGAATGGCGCGCCGCGTGGACGGCGCGCCGTTGCGCACCTCGGCCATCCTCTGGAGCAGGGAACTGGTCATGGGCGGCTTCAGAAGTGCATGGCCACCGCGTCGCTCACGCGGTAGTCCTCTTCGATCACCGGCATCCAGTGCCACTTGTCGAAGGTGGTGCAGGGGTGCGAGATGCCGAGCCCGATGCGCTCGCCGACCACGGGCGCCATCGGCTCCTCGGCCTCGTCCCAGCGCAGGTAGGCATGCTGGTCGTTCAGCGCCGTGATCTTCCAGCCGGGCGGCACGGCGGCGGGCACCAGGCTGCCGCGCGCGGCGCGCGCGATCGGCACCGGCATCGAGAGGTCGAAGGAGATGTCGCGCTTGCCGACCGCGAGGATCGCGAGCTTCGGCTCCGGACGCGACTGCACCATGGCCCAGACCTCCATCGCCGGCCGCAGGCTCTCGCCGCAATCGCAGCCCAGGCGCTCGTCCACCGCGCTCAGCATGCGCTGGTAGAAGCCATGGTCATGCGTGACGTAGCAGCCCGAACGCAGCACGCCGCGCACGCGGGCCCGGAGCGCCGGCCTCAGGCGGCCGGCCACCAGGTCGAAGATCGCCGAGCCGCCGGCCGAGACCAGCACCTCGTCGGTGTCGAACAGGCGGTTCAGATCGCAATGGCGCGCCACCGCCTCGACGCGGTCCATCAGCGCGGTCGCGTAGGCCGCGTCGGGGCCGCTCTCGCCGGTGGCGCCCTGCCCTTCGTAGCACTCGATGCCGGCCAGCTTGACCGCATCGCTCTCGTGCAGGCGGGTGGCGAGGGTGATCGCTTCCTCGTGCGTGCGGCAGCCGGTGCGCGCCCCGTCGACGCCGATCTCGAGCATCACCTCGAAAGGCAGGTGCTCCGGGTGGCGCTCCGCCCAGGCCTCGATCAGCGCGAGCTGGGCCAGCGAATCGACCAGGAACACGATGCGCAGGTCGATGTGCGCGTGCAGCAGCAGCTGGATGCCGGCCAGGTCATCGTCGTTCACCACCTGGTTGGCGATCAGCGTGCGCCGCGCGCCGGCGGCCACGCCGACGGCGAGCTGCGTCACGGTGGCGAAGCTGAGCCCCCAGGCGCCGGCGTCGAGCTGGCGCCTGAAGAGCTGCGGCGACATGGTGGTCTTGCCGTGCGGGGCGAGGTCGATGCCCCACTGGCGCACGCGCGCCTGCATCCACTGGAGGTTGTGTTCCAGCGCCTCGCGCTTGAGCACCGCCAGCGGCAGCGGCAGGTCGCCGGCCAGCACGTGCCAGCCGGCGCTGCCGATCTCGCTGCGGCGCTTCGGCGGCTGGGTGCGCGGGTAGCCCTTGAAGCCGGTGCTGAGCATCGGGTCGAAGAATTCGTCGTGTTCGGTGGTCATGGAGAAATCAGCTCCTTGCGGATGCAGGCGGAAAAGTGTCCCGGCGCGAGCTCGTCCAGCGGCGGCACGGTCTCGCCGCAAGCCTCGATGGCATGCGGGCAGCGCGTGCGGAACACGCAGCCGGAGGGCGGCGCGACCGGGCTCGGGATGTCGCCCTTGAGCGCGACGTGCTCGTTGGGCAGGAGCGGATCGGGCTTGGGGCTCGCGGCCAGCAGCGCCCGCGTGTAGGGGTGCTGCGGGCGCTCGAAGAGCTCGCTGGTCGTCGCCACTTCCATCACCTTGCCGAGGTAGAGCACGACCACGCGGTCGCACAGGTATTCGACCACGTCCAGGTCGTGCGAGATGAATAGCATCGTCAGCGACAGGCGCTCTCGCAGATCGGCCAGCAGGTTGATCACCTGCGACTGGATCGACACGTCGAGCGCCGACAGCGGCTCGTCGGCGACGATGAACTCGGGCTCGACCGCGAGCGCGCGCGCCACGCCGATGCGCTGCCGCTGGCCGCCCGAGAACTCGTGCGGAAAGCGGCTCGCGTGCTCTGCGCGCAGGCCGACGGTTTCGAGCAGCTCGGCGATGCGCTTGTCGCGTGCCGCGGCGCCCTTGTGCAGGCCGTGCGTGGCCAGCGCCTCGCCCAGGATCGCGCTGATCCGCATCTTCGGGTTCAGGCTCGCGTACGGGTCCTGGAAGATGATCTGCAGCTTGCTGCGCAGCTTTCGCAGCGGCCCGGCCGCGAGCTTGCCGATGTCATCGCCGCGGTAGAGCACCTCGCCCTCGGTGCGCTCGACCAGGCGCAGCAGCGTGCGGCCGATGGTGCTCTTGCCGGATCCCGATTCGCCGACCAGGCCCAGCGTCTCGCCGGCGCGGATGGCGAAGGACACGTCGTCCACCGCGCGCACCGGGCGCTCGCCGGAGCCGAAGTATTTTTTCAGGCCGCGGACCTCGATGAGTGGAGCGTTGGCGTTCATGCGGCCCTCGCCAAGGTGTTCATGGCCGGCACGCGGATGCAGCGCGCCTGGCGGTCGGGGTGGGTTTCGACGAGCGGCGGAATGGCCTTCCGGCACGCCTCCACCGCATGGTCGCAGCGCGGCTCGAAGGCGCAGCCCGGCGGCGGCGCGAGCGGGCTCGACACCTGGCCGCGGATCGCGAACAGCCGCTTCGGCCTGATGCCGCCGCGCAGCTGGGCCTTGCCCGGCAGGCAGGCCAGCAGGCCTTGCGTGTACGGATGTTCCGGCTGCGCGAACAGCGGCCGCACCGGTGCGCTCTCGACCACGCGGCCCGCATACATCACGACCACGTCGTCGGCGTGGTGCGCGACCACGCCGAGGTTGTGGGTGATGAAGAGGATGCTCATGCCGGTCTCGGCCTGGAGCTTGCGCATCAGCTCCAGGATCTGCGCCTGGATCGTCACGTCGAGCGCGGTGGTGGGCTCGTCGGCGATCAGCAGCGTCGGGTCGCAGGCCATGGCGAGCGCGATCATCACGCGCTGGCGCATGCCGCCCGAGAGCTGGTGCGGGTACTCGTGCAGGCGCCGCGCCGCGGCCGGGATCTCCACCAGCTCCAGCATGCGCAGCGCATGCGCGAGCGCGGCCTTGCGGTCCAGCCCCTTGTGCAGGCGCACGCTCTCGGCGATCTGCTCGCCGATGGTGAACACCGGGTTGAGGCTGGTCATGGGCTCCTGGAAGATCATCGCCAGCTCGTTGCCGCGCAGGCGCCGCATGTCGCGGTCGCCGATCTGAAGCAGGTCGACCGTGCGGCCGTCGCGCGTCGCGAAGGCGGTTTCGCCGCTGACCAGCGCGCTGGCGGTCTTGGGCAGCAGGCGCATCAGCGTGAGGCTGGTGACCGACTTGCCCGAGCCCGATTCGCCAACCAGCGCGGTGGTCTTGCCGGGCAGGATCGAAAAGCTCACATCGGCGACCGAGCGCACGAGGCCGTCTTCGGTGGGGAAGCTGGTGCTCAGGTTCTTGACCGTGAGGCGGGGGGTGGTTGTCGTCATGTCAATTGCTCCGCCGCGCGATCGCGCTCGAGGTTCGGCCGTCCGGGGTGCGTGCCGAGGACACGGGGTATCCCCCTCCGCGAATGTCCCCCGGCTTCGCCTCCTCCTTTATTTCGCTGCGGGGGACACCCCATGCCCTCGGCACGAGAAACGTCGCGTCGTGCCGGCCGATGCACCACCGCCGTGACGGATCACGCCGATGGCGTGCTCTGCGCAGCGAAATAAAGGAGGAGGCTTGCGGCCCTAGGCCGCGCCGGGGGACATTCGCGGAGCAGAGCACGCCGTCGGCGTGATCCCGCCCAAGGGAAGACGATTTCACCCTATGCCGCCTTCTTGAGCTTGGGATCGAGCAGATCGCGCACGCCATCGCCCAGCAGTTGCAACGAGAGCGCCGTGAAGATGATCGCGAGCCCCGGGAACAGCACAACCCAGAAGGCGCGATCCGCATACTGCTGGCTGCCCGCGACCATGGTGCCCCAGGTCGGGATCTCGGGCGGCACGCCGACGCCGAGGAAGGAGAGCCCCGCTTCGGCCAGGATCGCGTAGGCGAAGATGAAGGACACCTGCACCAGGATCGGCGACATCAGGTTCGGCAGGATGTGGCGCCACAGGATGCGCGAGGTGCGCACGCCCAAAGCGCGCACCGCCTCGACGAAGAGCAGCTCGCGCACCACCAGCGTGGAGGCGCGCACCACCCGTGCCACGCGCGGCGTGTAGACCAGCACCAGCGCCAGCACCACGTTGCCCAGCGAGGCACCGAGGATGGCGACCAGCGCGATCGCCAGCAGGATGTCGGGGAAGGACATCATCGCGTCGACCACCCGCATCAGCGGCGCGTCGAGCCGGCGGAAGAAGCCGGCGACGAGCCCGAGGACCGTGCCCGCGACCACCGAGCCCAGCGCCGTCAGCGCCGCAATGGCGAGCGAGTAGCGCGCGCCGTGGACGATGCGCGAGTACATGTCGCGGCCGAGCTCGTCCGTTCCCATCAGGTGGGCGGCGCTCGGCGGCTTGAGGCGGTCGAGCACGGCCGTGTCGTTGGGGTCGGCCGAGGCGAACCACGGCGCGCCGAGCGCGAGCACCGCGATCACCAGCAGCACCAGGGCCGAGGCCATCACGATGCGGCGGTGCATCAGCTGGCGGAGCATTCGGGGCAGTCGCATGTCAGACCTTCACGCGCGGATCGACCACCGCATACAGCAGGTCGATCGAGAAATTGATGAGCACGTAGATCGCGGCGATCACGAGCAGCGCGCCCTGGATCACCGGGTAGTCGCGCCGGAGCACCGCGTTCACCACCAGGTTGCCGACGCCGGGCAGGCCGAACACCGTCTCGGTGACGACCGCGCCGCCGATCATCAGCGCAATGGTCAGGCCCAGCACGGTGACGATGGGCACCAGCGCGTTGCGCAGCGCATGCTTGAGCACCACCGTGCTTTCCGCCAGGCCCTTGGAGCGCGCCGTGCGCACGTAGTCTTCGCCCAGCACGTCGAGCATCGAGGCGCGCGTGAAGCGGATGATGAGCGCCGAGTTCAAGAGGCCCAGCACGGTGGCCGGCAGGATCAGCGCATGCAGCCGCTCGGCCAGCCCCGCGCCGGGCGCGCCGTAGCCCGACACCGGGAACCAGCCGAGCGAGACCGCGAACAGCTGGATCAGCACGATGCCGAGCCAGAAGCTCGGGATGCTGGCGCCCAGCATCGCGATGCCGGTGAAGAGCTGGTCGACCACGCGCCCGCGGAACACCGCCGAGACGATGCCGCAGGGCAGGCCGATCAGCGCCGCGATCGCGACCGCCATCAGCGCCAGCAGCGTGGTCGGCTCCGCGCGCTCCATCAGTGCCTGCGTGACCGGGCGCTGCAGGAAGATCGACTGGCCCAGGTTGCCCTGCAGCACTTCGCGCAGCCAGTAGCCGAACTGCACCGGCAGCGGCTTGTCGAGGCCGTAGTCCTTCTGCACGCGGGCGATGTCGGCGGCGGTGGCCTGGTCGCCCAGCAGCACGGAAACCGGGTCGCCGGAAGCCGCGCGCGTCAGGATGAAGACCAGCACCGCCACGATGGCGAGCACGACCAGCATGCCCGCGGCGCGGGAGGCAAGGTAACGAAGCAAGCGATATCTCCTCAGCGCGAGAACTCGATGGCCGCGGCACTACCCACGGCCGCGTACTGGCCGGTGAACGCAATGTCGCCCTTCTGCACGCGGAAGATCGTCACGTTGTCACCCTGCTTGTTGTGGCAGACGTAGAGAAATCGGCCGCTCGGGTCGAGCGTGCAGCTGCGCGGGTAGTTGCCGCGCGTCCATTCTTCCCGTACCAGGGTCGGCGCGCCGGTGCGCGAGTCCACCTTGAACAACGAGATCGAGTCATGCAGGCGGTTCAGCGACACGAAATGCCGGCCGTCGGGCAGCATTCGGATGCCCGATGCGTAGCTGGTGCCCCTGAAGCCGACCGGCAATGTCGAGGTTTCGCTCACCAGTGCCAGCACGCCCGTGCGGCTGTCGTAGCGCATGAAGGCGATGGTCGATGCCTCTTCGTTCACGAGATAGAGCCATTTGCCGTTCGGATGAAAACAGAAATGGCGCGCGCCCGAACTCTCGGAGACGGCCACCGTGCTGGGCTGGCTCAGCGTGCCGGTGTTGCGGTCGAAGCGGTAGGAGATGACAAGGTCCAGCCCGAGGTCGGCGACCAGCACGAAGTTTCCGCCCGGGTCGCTGTGCACCATGTGCGCATGCGGGCCGTCGTGGTCGCTCGTTGCGAAGCCTTCGTGCGAGCGGGCCGAAGCCGGGACCACATCGGCGCCGGGCTTGCAGGGCGTCTCGCCGCAAGCGGCCGCATCCTTGTAGACGACGGCGGCGCGGTCCGCATCGAAGCTGCCATCGACACGCAGCGCGATCACGCTCACATCGCCGCTTGCGTAGTTGGCGGTGAACAGGAAGCGGCCATCGGGATGAACGCTGATGTGCGCCGGATCCTTGCCGCCGCAAGCCATCTCCGCCAGGAACGACAGCGCGCCGTTCGCGCCGATGCGGAAGGCCGAGACCGAGCCGGCCTCGAACTCGTTCGCGGCATAGAGCATGGGCAAGGTCGGATGGCGCGCCAGCGATGCGGGGTTGCGCAGCCTGGGGTTGTCTCCCGTGCTCGCTGCGGCCGGTGGCGCACCGGCAATGGGCTTCAGTGCGCCAGTCGCGCCGTCCACCACAAACTGGTGCACGCCGAGGCCGCGTCCGCCGCGCCATGGCTTGCCGCCATCGGTGTAGGTGCCGACATAGGCATACACGGGGCCGGAAGTGGCCGCTTGCGCGGACGAGGCGGTCAAGCCCAAGGCACCCAGGCCGGAGGCCAGCGCACTGGCTTGCAGAAGTTGGCGACGCGATGGCATGGTGGTTGCGCCTTACTTGATCTTTGCGTTCCAGAAGAAGGGCCAGGTCGCCGGCTGGTAGTTGTCCAGCGCCGGGCTCCTGGCCGAGAGGCCATTGAACTTGCCGACGTTCACGTAGGGCACTTCGTCGTAGACCACCTGCTGCACCTTGCCCCACAGCGCGCCGCGCTTGGCCGGGTCGCTCTCGACGTTGAAGGCGGACAGCGCCGACTTCTTGGCCGGCGAGTCCCACCAGCCGGGTGCGCCGTCGCCGAGCTGCGGCGGCGAGAGCATCGGCTCGGGGAACTGGCCCGAATGGGTGACATAGACGTCCCACAGCTTCGGATCGTTGCGGCGCTGCACCAGCGTGGCCCAGTCGACCACGTTGAGATCGACCTTGAAGCCGGCGCGCTTGAGCTGCTCGGCCATGAGCAGCGCCATGTTGTAGTGGAAGTCGTACTGGCGGCTGGTCAGCACGCGGATCGGCTCGCCCTTGTAGCCGGCCTTGGCCGCGGCTTCCTTGGCCTTGGGCGCATTGCGCTGGTTGTAGAGCTCGGTGCCGCCCGTGGCGTAGAAGGGCGAGCCCTTGGGGAAGTGGTTGCCCTCGGCGACGAAGAAGCGCGTGTCGCCGAAGCCGGCCGCGAGCATCTCGCCCTCGCCGAGCGCGACCTGGATCGCCTGGCGCACCGGCTGGCTGGCGGCCACGCCTTCCTTGGTGTTGAAGACGAGGTAGGGGAAGCCGAAGGCCGGCGTCATGATCGGCAGGGTCTTGCCGGCGGCCTTTTCCAGCCGCGGCAGCGCCTCGGTAGGCAGCAGGTCGGCGTAGTCGTACTGGCCGGCCAGCGCGCCTTCGACGCGCGTGTTGGCATTGGGCACCGGCACGAAGCGCAGTTCCTCGATGGCCGCCTCGCGCTTGCCGCCGTAGCCGCTGGCGGGCTCCTTGCGGGCGCTGTACTTGTCGAAGCGCGTGAGCAGCAGGTACTGGTCGGGCCGGCGCTCCTTGAACTTGTAAGGGCCGGTGCCGACGAATTCCTTCAGCGGCTGGGCGATCGAGTCCTTGGCCATGATCGCGGCCATGCCGCTGGGCAGCGCCAGCTGCGCGAGCAGCGGTGCGTAGGGCGCCTTGAGCACCAGCTCGACGCCGAGCGGGCCCTTGGCCTTGAGGCTCTCGAGCTCCTTGCCGACCGCCTTGCCGCGCGGCGACTGCTCGATCCAGCGCTGCAGGCTCGCCACCACATCGTCGGCGTTGAGCTCGCGGCCGTTGTGCAGCATCACGCCCTTGCGCAGGGTGATGACGTAGGTCTTGCCGTCGGCCGAGATCTTCGGCATCGACTCGGCCAGCATCGGCACCACGTTCCACTTGGCGTCGAAGGTGTAGAGCGGCTCGTAGACGTGCTGCATGATCGTGCCGACCAGGTCGGCCGTGGAGGCCATCGGGTCCAGCGTCTGCGGCTCGGCCACCATGGCGAGGGTGGCGAAATTGCGTGGGCCCTGGGCCTGGGCCGGGGCCAACGCGCACAGCAGGCTGAGCAGGAACGCGCCGATCAGGCCGCGTTTCGAGAAGGCGGGGGTCTGCATGTGGAACTCCTTCGTGGATCGGTAGAGTGAAAAATACTTTCTCTTCGGACGGACTTTGAAGCATCAAACATGCCAAATCACCGGTGTAAACCCTATGTTTTGGATTTTTACTGAAATAGAATTTCATAACCCATCAATCAGGAGCTTTCCCATGCCGCTCGAATACCTCGGTGCATCCCCCAAGGCCTCGGACAACCAGGTCCGCCCCTTCTCCCCGGCCGTGCGCGCGGGCGACTTCATCTACGTCTCGGGCCAGGTGCCGGCCGACGCACAGGGCGAGATCGTGGTCGGCGGCATCGAGGCCCAGACCCGCCAGGTCATGGAGAACATCAAGTCGGTACTCGCGCTGGCCGGCGCCACGCTCGACGACGTCTGCAAGACCACGGTATGGCTGCAGGACGCGCGCGATTTCGGTGCCTTCAACCGGGTCTACATGGGCTACTTCGGTGCCGGCCGACCGGCGCGCTCGACCACCGAGGCGCGGCTGATGGTCGATGCCAAGGTCGAGATCGACGTAGTGGCTTACAAGCCCAAGGCCTGACGCCGATGGGTCCGAGTCGGCGCGACACGCTCCTGTGGGCCCTCGGCATCGCCGCCGTGCCCGCGGCGCGAGCGGGCAAGCTCCAGGCCCGCAGCGCGACCGCGGACGTCTGGCCACGCGCCTCGCAGGTGCCGGGCGGCGTCGCGCGACTCTCGCTGGGGCCGGCGGCCGTGCGGCCCGTGGCGCTCACGGCTGAAAGCGACATCCCGCTGCTGGTGGTCGGCGATGCCGTCGAATGGACGGCGCTGGTGGGCATACCGCTTGCCGCGACGCCCAGCGAGGCCACGATCCGGATCGTGGCAGGCCAAGGGGCCACGGCGCGCGACCTGCACTACACCATTGCGCCCAAGGCCTACCGCGAGCAGCGCCTGAAAGTCGCGCCGCGCACGGTCGACCTCTCACCCGAAGACATGGCTCGCTACGAGCGCGAGCGAACGCACCAGCAGACGGTGACTGCAAGCTTCAGCCAGCCCTGCCGCCCAGCGAACTGCGAATGAAGGTGCCGGCGCCGGGCCCGCGCTCCAGTTCCTTCGGCCTGCGACGCGTCTTCAACGGCCAGGCGCGCAATCCGCACAGCGGCATGGACATCGCGGCCGCCACCGGCACGCCCGTCGTCGCGCCGCTGCCGGGCCGCGTGATCGACACCGGCGACTACTTCTTCAACGGCAACACGGTCTGGCTGGACCACGGCGGCGGCCTGCTCACGATGTACTGCCACCTGAGTGCCGTCGACGTGAAAGCGGGAGACCCCGTCAGGACCGGAGAACGCATCGGCGCGGTCGGCGCCACGGGCCGCGTCACGGGGCCGCACCTGCACTGGTCGGTGATGCTCAACCGGGCGATGGTGGACCCGGCGCTGTTCATCGCCGCCTGAGCCCGTCTCGCGTGGCGTGGCCTGCAAGCCGAAGAAGGTCTAGGCCCGCAGCTCGCTCTTGCGCTGGATGATGCGCGACACCAGCCCGTAGTCGATCGCCTCTTCGGCCGACAGCCAGCGGTCGCGCTCGATGTCGGCGAGCACGGCGTCCAGCGGCTTGCCGGTCTCGCGCGCGATCGCCTGGGCGACGCGCGTGCGGGCTCGCAGGATCTCGCGGGCGTGGATGGCGATGTCGCTGGCCGGCCCGCCGGCGCCGCCGCTCGGCTGGTGGATGAGGAAGCGCGTGTTGGGCAGGCAGAAGCGCCGCTCGCGCGGCACCGCGAGGTAGAGGTGCGTGGCGGCGCTGCCGACCCAGCCGGTGCCGATCATGTTCACCGGCGCGCTGATGAAGCGCACCAGGTCATGGATGGTGTCGCCCGACTCCAGGTGCCCGCCCGGCGAGCTCACCAGGATGTCGATCGGCGCCTGGCTCTCGGCGTCGAGGGCGATGAGCCGGCGCGCCACGTCGGCGGCCGACTGGTCGGTGATGGGGCCGAAGATCAGCAGCGTGCGCGATTTGAAGGCCTTCTCCTCCAGGTACGAGCTGCGCTGCTCGAGCGTGGCCGAAGGCGGGAAGTCCGGGGTTTCCATGAGGGCTCCTTGACGAACGAAGCCCCAGTTTGGTGACCGCACCCGGCTTTGGCAAGCCGCCGGGGGCTCAACCTGCCATCAGCTGGCGAGCCGGCCTGCGGTGAGCCGCAGCACCCGGTCGCAGCGCTTGGCCAGGCTCTCGTCGTGCGTGACCACGACGAAGGCCGTGCGGCGCTCGTGTGCGAGCTGCAGCATCAGCGCGAACACGCCGTCGGCCGTGTTGCGGTCGAGATTGCCGGTGGGCTCGTCGGCCAACACGCAATCGGGCTGGGTCACCAGCGCACGGGCAATGGCGACGCGCTGGCGCTCGCCGCCCGAGAGTTCGGCCGGACGGTGGTGGACGCGTTCGGCCAGGCCCACCGCGGCCAGCATCAGGCTCGCGGCTCGCGCCGCCGCCTCCGGCGCGGCGCGCCGGATCTTCAGCGGCATCGCGACGTTGTCGAGCGCGCTGAACTCCGGCAGCAGGTGGTGGAACTGGTAGACGAAGCCCAGGTGCGCATTGCGCAGCCGGCCCTGCTCGGCGGCATCGACGTGCGCGATGTTCTCGCCGTGCAGCTCCACGCTGCCGGCGGTGGGCGCGTCGAGCCCGCCCATCAGGTGCAGCAGCGTGCTCTTGCCCGAGCCCGAGGCGCCGACGATGGCCAGCGTCTCGCCGGCGCGCACGTCGAGGTCGACGCCGTGCAGCACGGTGAGATCGATGCGGCCCTCGTGGAAGCGCTTGGTGAGGCCTCGGACTTGCAGAACAACGACATCGGCGCCGGGCCGCCCCAAGCCGGTGGCAGCCCCCTCGGGGGGCAGCGAGGACACGCCAGTGCCGAGCGTGGGGGCACTGCCATCGGCGCCGGGCCGCCCCAAGCCAGTGGCAGCCCCCTCGGGGGGCAGCGAGGACACGTCAGTGCCGAGCGTGGGGGCACTATTTCTATTCATAGCGCAGAGCCTCAGCGGGATTGACGCGGCTGGCGCGCCAGCTCGGATACAGCGTGGCCACGAACGAAAGCGCCAGCGAAATCAGCGCGATCGGCATGATGTCGCCGCGCTGCGGATCGCTCGGCATCTTGCTGATGAGGTAGATGTCCTTGGGCAGGAAGCTGGCGTTGAAGAGCCGCTCCAGCGCCGGCACGATGACGTCGATGTTGTAGGCGATGCCCAGGCCCAGCAGCAGCCCGCCGAGCGTGCCGATCACGCCCACCATCGCGCCCTGCACGACGAAGATGCCCATGATGCTCTTCGGGCTCGAGCCCAGCGTGCGCAGGATGGCGATGTCGGCGCGCTTGTCGGTCACCGTCATCACCAGCGTCGAGACGAGGTTGAAGGCCGCCACCGCGACGATCAGCGTGAGGATGATGAACATCATGCGTTTCTCGACCTGCACGGCCGCGAACCAGGTCTTGTTCTGGCGCGTCCAGTCGCGGATCAGGAACTCGCCGGGCAGCGTGACGGCGAGCTGGTCGGCCACCTCGCGCGCCTGGTGCAGGTCCTTCAGCTTGAGGCGCAGGCCGCTCGGCCCCTCGAGCCGGAACACGCGCGCCGCGTCCTGCTCGTGGATCATCGCAAGTGCCGAGTCGTACTCGTAGTGGCCCGAGTCGAAAGTGCCGACCACGGTGAACTGCTTGAGCCGCGGCACCACGCCGGCCGGCGTGACCTGGCCGCCAGGCGCGATCAGCGTGACCTGGTCGCCGACGCGCACGAAGAGCGAGCGCGCCAACTCGATGCCGAGCACGATGCCGAATTCGCCCGGCACCAGTTTCGCCAGCGCGCCTTGCTGCGCGGTGGTGGAGATGTCGGTCACCTGCGGTTCCAGCGAAGGCTCGATGCCGCGCACCAGCGTGCCCTTCATGTCCTCGCCGCGCGCGATCAGCGCCTGCGCAGCGATGAAGGGCGCGACGCCGATGACGTTCGGATTCTTGCGCGCGGCGGCGGCGATGGCATCGATGTCGGCCAGCGCCTGGCCGTCGCGCGAGAAGATCTCGATGTGCGAGATCACGCCGAGCATGCGGTCGGTCACCTCCTTCTGGAAGCCGTTCATCACCGAGAGCACGATGATCAGCGCCGCCACGCCCAGCGCAATGCCGAGCATCGAGACGCCGGAGATGAAGGAGATGAAGCCGTTGCGCCGCGTCGCCCGGCCTGCGCGCGTGTAGCGCCAGCCGAGCTGCAGTTCGTAGGGGAGTCGCATAGGGGAACGATTGTGGCATCCCGGACAATAGGCGAATGCCTGCTTCGTCCAGTTCGCCTCATCTCCTGATTCCCTTTGCCGGCCGCAGTTCCCCGGCCTGCCGCGAGGCACTGCCGGCATTGCGCCTGCCGAAGCTGGAAACCCTGCTCTCCCGCCTGGCGCAGGTGAACGAGGACATGCAGGACGAAAACACCCTCTCGCCGCCGCACGAACGTGCATTGGCCGCGGCGCTCGGCATTCCGGCGGCCGACGGGCAGATTCCGTGGGCGGCGCTGGAAGCAACGCAGGCGGGCCTGCGCCCGACCGGCGAGAACGACAGCTGGGGCACCGCCACCTTGTGCCACTGGCAGGTGGGTATCGACGACGTGGTGCTGGGCGACCCGGCCGCGATCCGCATCGACGCGGCCGAATCCGATGCGTTGCTGGCTGTCGCCAAGCCCTACTTCGAAGAGGACGGCATCGCGGTGCATGCCTCGGCCACGCCGGGCCGCTGGCTGCTGCAGGGCCGCGTGTTCGACGGCCTGGCCACGGCTTCGATCGATCGCGCGATCGGCCATCCCATTGGGCAATGGTCGCCGCTCGCCGACGGCGCCCGCTCGCTGCGCCGGCTGCAGAACGAGATGCAGATGCTGCTCTATACCGAACGCGTGAACGACGAGCGCGCCGCCCGCGGCGTGCCGCCGATCAATTCCTTCTGGCTCAGCGGCACGGGCCGGCTGCCCTCCTCCTTCGACGGCGCGCCGCCCGAAGTCGCCGACGCGCTGCGCGCACCCGCCCTGCGCGACGACGCCGCGGCCTGGGCTGAAGCCTGGGCACAGCTCGACGCGGGCCCGGTGGCCAAACTGCTGGCCGCGTGCACGGCTGGCGCCGAGGTCGTGCTCACGCTGTGCGGCGACCGCGGGGCCCGCCGCTTCGGCGTGCAGCAGCGCGGCCTCTCGCGCTGGGCCAAGTCGCTGTTCCAGCGCGCGAGCGCGCCCACCGTGCTGGAGGCCCTGTGATGAGGATCGTGGCCCGCGAAATCCCTCCGCGCAGCGCCTGGGCGCTCGAGCAGGCCGGCGTGCATCCCTTGCTGGCGCGGCTTTTCGCCGCGCGCGGCGTGCAAGCCAAGGACGAGCTCGACGACGGCCTCGCCCGCCTGCTCGCGCCCGGCACCCTGCGCGGCGCGCGCGAGGCTGCGGTGCTGCTGGCCGACGCGATCCGCGACGGCAAGCGCCTGTGCATCGTCGCCGACTACGACTGCGACGGCGCCACCGCCTGTGCGGTCGCAGTGCGCGGCCTGCGCCTGCTCGGCGCGAAGCAGGTGAGCTACCTGGTGCCCGACCGCGTGATCGACGGCTACGGCCTCACGCCGCCGATCGCCGAGCGCGTGGCCGCGAGCGGCGCCGAGCTGCTGATCACGGTGGACAACGGCATCGCCAGCGTCGAGGGCGTGGCCGCCGCCAAGGCGCGCGGGCTCGCGGTGCTGGTGACCGACCACCACCTGCCCGGCCCTGCCCTGCCCGCGGCCGACGTGCTGGTGAATCCCAACCAGCCGGGCTGCGAATTCGAGAGCAAGAGCGTCGCCGGCGTCGGCGTGATGTTCTATGTGCTGCTGGCGCTGCGCTCCGAACTGCGGGCGCGCGGGGTGTTCGATCTTGCAACGCAGCCGAAGCTCGATGCCCTCCTGCCGCTGGTCGCGCTGGGCACCGTGGCCGATGTCGTCAAGCTCGACGCCAACAACCGCCGCCTGGTCGCGCAGGGCCTGCGCCGCATCCGCGCCGGTGCGATGCCGGCCGGCGTGGCCGCGCTGTTCAAGGCCGCCGGCCGCCAGGCCGCCGCGGCGACCACCTTCGACTTCGGTTTCGCGCTCGGGCCGCGCATCAATGCCGCCGGGCGCCTGGCCGACATGACGCTCGGCATCGAATGCCTCTTGACCGACGACGCCGGCCGCGCCGACGAGCTCGCGCGCCTGCTCGACGGCATCAACCGCGAGCGGCGCGACATCGAGGGCGGCATGCGCGAGCAGGCGCTGCTGCTGGCGGAGACGCTGTTCGACGACAGCCAGGCGCCGCCGGCGGCCATCAGCGTGTTCGGCGCGGACTTCCATGAGGGCGTGGTCGGCATCGTCGCCTCGCGCCTCAAGGACCGCTTCCACCGGCCGGCCTTCGTCTTCGCGGCCAGCGGCGCCGACGGCAAGTCGCACGAGCTCAAGGGCTCGGGCCGCTCGATCCCGGGCTTTCATCTGCGCGATGCGCTGGACCTCGTGGCCAAGCGCCATCCTGGCGTGCTGCTGCGCTTCGGCGGCCACGCGATGGCGGCGGGCTGCACCGTGGCCGAAGAACACTTCGAGACCTTCGAGCGCGCCCTGGCGCAGGTGGCGACGGAGTGGCTCGATGCCGCTGCGCTGACGCGCCGCCTCGACACCGACGGGCCGCTGGCACCCGAATACCTGCGCGTCGACCTGGTCGACACCTTGCACCGCGAAGTCTGGGGACAGGGCTTCGCGCCACCCACCTTCAGCGAGGAAGTCGAAGTGATCTCCCAGCGCCTGGTCGGCGAGAAGCATCTCGCGCTCAAGCTCAAGCACCAGGGCAAGCCGGTGGACGGCATCTGGTTCGGCCGCACCGAGCCGCTGCCGCAGAAGGTGGTGCTCGCGTTCCGGCTCGACGCCGACGAATGGCAGGGCGTGCGACGCGTGCGCTTCCTCGTGGAAGGCGCCGAAGGATAGGAATGCAGGCCGAACCCACCGATGCGCCGGTCCCGATCCGGCCCGCCGCCACCGTGCTCATCTGCCGCGACAGTGCCGCCGGACCCCAGGTCCTCATGATCCAGCGTCATGCGTCGTCGGACGTGCATGGCGGCTCCTTCGTCTTTCCGGGCGGCAAGGTGGATGCGGCCGACGCCCGGCTTGATGCAGCCGCGCACCTGGACCAGCCGGCAGAGCGCCTGCACGCGCAGCTGTGCGAAGAGGACATCGACGTTGCGACAGCCGCTGCCATCCACGTCGGCGCGGTGCGCGAGGTCTTCGAGGAATGCGGCCTGCTGTTCGCGCACGAGGCCGGCGGCAGTGGCCTTCGGCAAGCGGCCGCGCTGGCAGCGGACGGCGTCGCCTTCAACGAGATGCTCGGCCGCCTCGGCCTGCGGCTGGACACGCGCGCGCTGCGGCCGTGGTCGCGCTGGGTCACGCCGCTGCTCGCGCTGTCTTCGCCGGGCAAGCGCTTCGATACGCGCTTCTTCATCGCGAAGGCGCCGGTCGGTCAAGACGCGCAGCACGACGCGCACGAAGCAGTGCACAGCGCCTGGCTGCGGCCGCGCGCAGCGCTCGAAAGCTACTGGCGCGGCGACATCGTTCTGGCGGCGCCGCAGATCATGAGCCTGGCGCACCTGGGCCGCTACGACAGCGTCGATGCGATGCTGGCCGAAGCCGCGAGCCGACCACCCTGCGTCGTGCGGCCGCACAACTTCGAGTTCGAGGACACGCGCGCCACCGCCTACCCCGGCGACGAGCGCCATCCGGAACGCATGCGCGTCATGCCCGGGCCGCTGCGCCTGGTGCTGCGCGGCAAGCGGCTCGAACCGCCGGGCGGCTTCGACGAACTCTGGCGCTGAGAATCGGGGCATGGAAATTCTCACGCTGACGGCGCTGATCCTCTTCGGCGCCTACCTGATCAAGAGCAGAGACCAGAAGCGCCGCGTCGCGCTCCTGGCCGGCCACCTCGGCAACTACCAGATCGAACACCTGATGGAGAAGCTGACCGAGGGCTATCTGCGCTGTCTCGGCGAGGACGACCTTGAGCGCCGCGAGCAGATCTGGAACCTGCTCGCCACGAGCGAGCAGACGCTCGCGAGCCAGTTCTCGCGCTTTGCCGCGGAGTTCTCCAAGGTCGGCGAGGCCGATGCGCGCGTCTCCAGGTTTCCGATCGCATTGCCCTTCGCGCAGGCGCTGTTCCCGGGCGGCAGCTTCGACATGCGCGAGGCGCTGGCCATCCACGCGCGCGGCATCGCCGATGCGGCCGCGAACGTGCAGCAGCGAACGCCCAGGGACAAGGCCTACATGATGTCGGCCGAGCTGTTCCTCATGCAGCACACCTGCCATTGGTTCTGCCGGTCGAAGGCGGTCGCCTCGGCGCGGCTGCTGGCGCGCCACAAGACCTCGTATGCGCAGGTGCTCGACGCGGTGTCGCCGGCGACGCGCCGTGCCTACGGTGGCCTGGTGGGCGACTGAGGCTGCCGATCTAAGGGCCGAACTCGTGATTCAGGCCGACCGACACGCTGTGCACCCCGGCAGGACCGGTGCGCGCCGCGCTGAGGTCGATGCTGATCAGGGGCGTCAGGCTGAAACGTGCGCCGACGCGCGAGGTCCAGAGGCCGAAGGCGCGATGGCGTTCGGCGATCAGCGTCACGGTGTCGTTCAGTGCCCATTCGCCGGCCAGTCCGCCGCGGCCGCTGCGCGCGCCGGTGCCGGGCGCCCAGTCCGCGCCCAGGTTCGCATGCATCTGCAGGCTGTCAGTCGGGCGCCAGGTCACCGGGACGACGAACTGCCCGCCGGCCCGGCCGCCGCGACGCGGCAGCTCGAAGGTCGCGCCCATCGACAGGGCGGCGCTCCAGCGCGCATCGGCCGCCTGGCCCAGAAAGGTCCATTTGAGCTGAGGTCCTAGCACGTGCAGGCGATCCCCCGCCATGTCGATGCGCTCGATGTTGAGCCCCAGCTCGACCGGCCCGACGCGGCAGGCCGGTCCGAGGTGCCACAGCGTGGTCTGCTCGCTGCGCACGCGCGTGCCCCACAACTCGTACTGGCACCGGCCCGGATCGAGCATGCCCGCATCGTCGACGTCGAAATGCCCGCCGGCCTGCGCGGAAGCTGCGGCCAGCCAGAGCGCGGGCCATGCAATGCGTCGGATCATGGCCGCGCATTCTAGGAGCGGCCGATGTCAGCTCATCAGCTCATATCTCGAACTGGGGCTGCAGCTCGCGGATGCGCTTCATTGCCACGCCGGCGGCCGCGGTGCGCGTCTCGACGCCGAGCTTGACGTACACGCGCTCCAGGTGCTTCTTGGCGGTGGCCGGGCTCGCGCCGAGGATCTCGCCGATGTCCTTGTTGGTCTTGCCCTTGACCACCCAGTACAGCACCTCGGCCTCGCGCGCGGTGAGCTTCAGGCAGAGGCTCATGGCCTCGATCACCGCGGTGCCGGAAACCTCGCGCATGATGATCAGCCAGTCGTCGCCATCCTCGTCGTGGCCGGTCTGCTGGTGCAGCCGCAGGTTGAGGCTGGCGGCGCCCTGCGCGATCGTGAGCACGGGCGGCTCGATCTGGCGCGCTTGCGCATCGGGCAGGTGCTGGCGCAGCCAATCGAGCACCGCCGGCGGCGTGGCCGGCGCTGCCGTGGCGCAGTAGCGCTGCAGCAGGTCGCGCGCCAGCGCGGTCTGCCAGACGAGCTTGCCCTCGGGGAAGCGCACCGTGAAGCTCGCATAGCCGAAGGCGTCGAGCGCATTGCGCGCCTGGCCGGCTTGCTGCGCCGCCTGCCGCGCGGCGCGCGCGCCCTGCAGGTGCACGTTCATGCGCGCCAGCACTTCCTTCGGCTTGATCGGCTTGGTGACGTAGTCGACACCCCCGGCCTCCAGCGCGGCGACCAGGTGCTCGGTCTCGGTGAGACCGGTCATGAACACGATCGGGATGTGGGCGGTCGCGGCATCCGCCTTGAGCCGGCGCGCAACCTCGAAGCCGTCGATGCCCGGCATCATCGCGTCGAGCAGCACGATGTCGGGGCGCGCCTGCGTGGCGCGCTGCAGCGCCTGCTCGCCGCTGGTCGCGACCAGCACTGCGTAGCCGGATTCGTCCAGCGCATCGTGCAGCACGGCGAGGTTGTCGGGCACGTCGTCGACGATCAGCACCAGGTCGCCCGTGCCCGCGTGCTCGCGCAGGCTGCGCACGAGGGGCGGTGTGCCTGCCATGTCGCCGGTCGTCGTCATGGCACCCCGGTCGCGGCGACCAGGGCGCGGCTCATCGCCTCGAACTGGAATTGGCGCGCCAGCGTGCGCTGCGCCGCTGTCCAGCCCGCGCATTCGGGCTGGGCCGCATCGATGGCGTCGAGCTGGTTCATGATGCCGCGGAAGTAGCCGAGGCCGACGGCCTCTTCGAGCGCGCGCAGGCTCGCCACATCGGGCAGCACGGCCGCGGGCTGCGCGGGCACCGGCGGCGGCGGCGCGCGGTCGGTCCAGCGCAGCGCGAGCCGCCGTTCGAGCCAGTCGAGCAGCTCGCTGTGGCGCACCGGCTTGACGAAGAAATCCTCGGGCGCGATGCCGACGTCGTTGTCCAGCCGCTTGTCGAAGGCATTGGCCGAGACGATCGCGACCGACGCATCGCCGAGCCCGAGCGCGCGCGCGCGCGCGCGGCGGATGGTCTCCCAGCCGTCGATGCCCGGCATCGCGAGGTCGACGAACATCGCGTCGGGCTGCCAGCCGGCCGCGATCAGGTCGAGCGCATCGTGTCCGCTGGCCGCCGTGCGCAGCTCGAAGCCCAGGGGCGCGAGCACCTGCACGAGCAGCTCGCGGTCGGCCTCCTCGTTGTCGACCACCAGCAGGCGCCGGCGCGGGCCTTCGTAGCCGCGCCGCAGCCGAGGCGCGGCCGCGGCCGTGCGCCGGACGCCGCCGGCCGGCGCTTCGTGCACCCGCGGCAGGAACAGCCGCACGCGGAACACCGAGCCGGCGCCGGGCGTGCTCTGCACGTTCATCTCGCCGCCCATCAGGTCGATCAGCATCTTCGCGATGGTCAGGCCCAGGCCGGCGCCGGGCGCGGACGGGCCCGCGGTCGTGCCGCGCGCAAAGGGCTCGAAGATGCGGCTCAGCTCCTCGGCCGACATGCCGGGGCCGGTGTCCTCGACCTCGATGGCCGCGAACTCGCGCGCATAGCGCAGGCGCAGCGTGATCTGCCCGCTCGCGGTGAACTTGATCGCGTTGCCCAGCAGGTTGATGAGGATCTGCCGCACGCGCCGCTCATCCGCGCGCACCAGCTCGGGCAGCTCGCCGGCGGGCTCGAAGCGGAAGGCCAGGCCTTTCTCGGCGGCCTCCAGCTCGAACATGTCGGCCAGCTCGCTCATCAGTTCGGCGAACTGCATCGGCCTTGCGTTGAGCGTGAGCTTGCCGGCCTCGATGTGCGCGATGTCGAGCGTGCCCTCGATCAGCGACAGCAGGTGCTCGCCGCCGCGCTTGATGACTGCCACCGCCTGCTGCCGGTGCGGCGGCACGGCCGCATCCTCGCCCATCAGCTGCGCATAGCCCAGGATGCTGTTGAGCGGCGTGCGCAGCTCGTGGCTGATGGCGCTGATGTAGCGGCTCTTGGCCTGGTTGGCCTGGTCCGCCTGCTCGCGGGCCTGCTCGGCCGTCTGCTTGGCGGCCTGCAAGGCGCGGTCGGTCTCGCGGTGCAACTCGATCTCGCGCACCAGCAGGTGCGTTTGGCGATTCGACTCCTCCTGCGCCACCTTGCGGCTCTGGTGTGCGAGCACCAGCCACCAGGCGACGATGCCGGCGATCAAGAGCAGCGCCATGTAGGCCTTGAGGAAGCCCGAGCGCAGGGACGCTGGCTGCGCGGCTTCGGCCAGCGCCGCTTCGCCCAGGCCGCGCAGCTCCTGCTGATAGAGCACGCCGAAGACGGCCGCCAGCAGCGGCACCACGATCAGCATCAGGAGCAGGAAATGGCCGAGCCCGGTGTCGAGGTAGGGCCAGACGCGGCGCGGCAGCAGCCAGCGCAGCGCGCCCGACCATTGCGCCGAAAGGCTCGCCTGCGGCTTGCACAGGTCGCCGCAGCGCGCGTCGAGCGTGCAGCACAGCGAGCAGATGGCGCCCTGGTAGGCGGGGCAGTGCGCCATGTCGGGGCCTTCGTACTCGCGTTCGCAGATCACGCAGCGCTGGGTGCTGAGACGGCGGTAGCTGCCGGCCTCCGATTCGACGCGCGCCCAGCGCACCGCCGAGCGGCCCGCCGCCGGGGCGAAGGGCGCCGAGCCGCAATCGTCGGACACCCGCGCGATGTAGTACCGGCCCTTCGTGGCCCAGGCGATCAGCGGCGCCGCCACGAAAGCGGTGCCCAGCGCGATCAGCGCCGAGAAGGCCTGCGCCATCGGCCCGAACACGCCGAGGTGCGCGGTGATCGACAGCGCCGAGGCCAGCGCCATCGCGCCGACGCCGACCGGGTTGATATCCCACAGGTGCGCGCGCTTGAACTCGATGCCCGGCGGCGAGAGGCCCAGGGGCTTGTTGACGACGAGGTCGGCCACCACCGCCATCATCCAGGCGATCGCGATGTTGGCGTAGAGGCCGAGCACGTCGCCCAGCGCCTCGAACACGTTCATCTCCATCAGCATGAAGGCGATCAGCGCGTTGAACACCACCCACACCACGCGGCCCGGGTGGCTGTGCGTCACGCGCGAGAAGAAGTTGCTCCAGGCCAGCGAGCCCGCATAGGCGTTGGTGACGTTGATCTTGAGCTGCGAGATGACCACGAACAGCGCCGTCGCCGCGACGGCCCAGCCGTAGTTCGGAAACACGTACTCGTAGGCGGCCAGGTACATCTGGTTCGGGTCGACCGCGCGTTCGGGCGGCACCATGTGCCCGATGGCGAGGTAGGCGAGCAGCGCGCCGCCCAGCATCTTGAGCACGCCCAGCACCACCCAGCCCGGCCCGCCCGCGAGCACCCCGGCCCACCAGCGGCCGCGGTTGGCGGCGGTGCGGACCGGCATGAAGCGCAGGTAGTCGGCCTGCTCGCCCATCTGCGTGATCAGCGCGATGCCGACGGTGAGCGCGGCACCGAACAGGTGCAGATCAAAACCGATGGCACCGGGCTTGACGCCGTTGTAGTGCACGATGCCTTCGAACGCACCAGGATCGCGCACCAGCACATAGCCGAAGGGCACCACCAGCATCAACAGCCAGATCGGCTGGGTCCAGACCTGCAGCCGGCTGATGGCCGAGATGCCGTGCGTGACCAGCGGAATCACCACCAACGCGCAGACTAGGTAGCCCCACTTCACCGGGATGCCAAGGGCCAGTTCGAGCGCATAGGCCATCACCGCCGCCTCGAGCGCGAAGAAGATGAAGGTGAAGCTGGCGTAGATCAGCGAGGTCAGCGTGGAGCCGATGTAGCCGAAGCCGGCGCCCCGCGTGAGCAGGTCCATGTCGACGCCGTAGCGCGCCGCGCAGACGCTGATCGGCAGGCCGGCCAGGAAGATGATGAGCCCGGTGACCAGGATCGCCCAGGCCGCGTTGACGAAGCCGTACTGCACCAGCAGCGTGGCGCCCACCGCCTCGAGGATCAGGAAGGACGCCGCGCCGCCGAAGGCCGTGCTCGCCACGCGCCATTCGGACATGCGGCGAAAGCGCTGCGGCGTGTAGCGCAGGGCATAGTCTTCGAGCGTCTCGCTCGCCACCCAGCTGTTGTAGTCGCGCCTGACCTTGACGATGCGCTGGGGCGCTTCGTCGCTGGGGGGCGGGGGAACGGCGGTAGAGTCCACGGGTTCAAAGTGCAGCTTTCATGCCACGGCACGAGTGTTGCAACATCGCCCCCCATGGAACTGACACCGCGAGAAAAAGACAAGTTGCTGATCTTCACGGCCGCCCTGCTGGCCGAACGGCGCCGGGCACGCGGCCTGAAGCTCAACTACCCAGAGGCCGTGGCGCTGATCTCGGCCGCCGTCATGGAAGGCGCCCGCGACGGCAAGAGCGTGGCCGCGCTGATGAGCGAGGGCCGCAGCGTCCTGTCGCGCGCCGACGTGATGGACGGGGTGGCAGAGATGATTCCGGACATCCAGGTCGAGGCCACGTTCCCGGACGGCACCAAGCTGGTCACGGTGCACCAGCCCATCGCATGAAGCACACCCCCAAGGACTCAACGACCATGCGCTTTCTTCGTACCGCCCCGACCCTTGCCGCCGTTCTGCTCGCCGCCCTGCCGCTGGCCGCGGCGGCCCACACAGGCGCCGACGCCGGCATGCACCACGGCTTCGCGGCCGGCTTTCTGCATCCGCTGACCGGGCTCGATCACCTGGCTGCCATGGTTGCGGTCGGCCTCTGGAGCGCGCTCACCGCGCGCCGCGCCTGGCCCGATCTTCTGTGGGCGCCGCTCGGTTTCGCCGCCATGCTGCTGGCCGGCGCGCTGGCCGGGCTGGCGGGCGTGCAACTGCCTGCCGTGGAGCCGATGATCGCGGCCTCGCTGCTGGTGCTGGGCCTGCTGGTCCTCACGCAGCGCCGCCTGCCGGCGCTCGCGGCGGCCGCGCTGGTCGGCGGGTTCGCCGTCTTCCATGGCGGCGCGCACGGCCAGGAATTGGCCGGCGAATCCGGTGCCGCGCTCACGCTGGCCGGCATGCTCGCCGCCACCGTACTGCTGCATGCGGCCGGCATCGTGGTCGGCTGGTCGCTGCGCCATGCCAACCGCTGGCTGCCGCGCGCGGCGGGCGCCGCAGTCGCGATCTTCGGTGCCGTCCTGCTCGGCAGCCTCGCATGACGCCCGGCGAACTCATCACGGACGAGGGCGACCACGTCCTCAACCCCGGCCGCCGCGCGATCACGCTGGTGGTGCAGAACACGGCCGACCGGCCGATCCAGGTCGGCTCGCACTACCACTTCGCCGAGACCAACGGCGCCCTGGGCTTCGACCGCGAGGCCGCGCGCGGCATGCGCCTGAACATCGCCTCGGGCACCGCGGTGCGCTTCGAGCCGGGGCAGCAGCGCACGGTCGAGCTGGTCGATTTCTCCGGGGATCGCGTGGTCTACGGCTTCCGCGGCCTCATTCAAGGAAAACTCTAAGATGAAGCAACAAGTCCTTCGGTTGAATGTTCGGGAAACACCGCGGAACCGGCTTTGCCGGGCCGCTGGTGTTGCCCCCGGTGAGGGGGTGGGCGGCCACACGAAGTCGGCCAACCTGGGGGAGAGCTGAGATGGCAACGATCGGCCGGCGTGCCTACGCCGAAATCTTCGGCCCCACCGTGGGCGACCGCGTGCGCCTGGCAGACACCGACCTCATCATCGAGGTCGAGGAAGACTACACGCTGCGCGCCGGCGGCTACGGCGAAGAGGTGAAGTTCGGCGGCGGCAAGACCATCCGCGACGGCATGGCGCAGTCGCAGCGCACGCGCGCCGAGGGCACGGTCGACACGGTGATGACCAACGCCCTCATCCTCGACTACTGGGGCATCGTCAAGGCCGACATTGGTCTCAGAGACGGCCGCATCGTCGCCATCGGCAAGGCCGGCAATCCCGACGTGCAGCCGGGCGTGGACATCGTCATCGGCCCGGGCACCGAAGTCATCAGCTGCGAAGGCAACATCGTCACCGCCGGCGGCATCGACAGCCACATCCACTTCATCTGCCCGCAGCAGATCGAGGAGGCGCTGGCGGCCGGCATCACCACCATGCTCGGCGGCGGCACCGGTCCGGCGACCGGCACCTTCGCGACCACCGCGACGCCCGGCCCCTGGCACATCGAGCGCATGCTGCAGGCGGCCGACGCCTTTCCGATGAATCTCGGCTTCCTCGGCAAGGGCAACGCGAGCCTGCCGGCGGCGCTGCACGAGCAGATCGACGCCGGCGTGATGGGCCTCAAGCTGCACGAGGACTGGGGCACCACGCCGGCCGCCATCAGCAACTGCCTGGACGTGGCCGACGCCACCGACACGCAGGTCGCGATCCACAGCGACACGCTGAACGAATCGGGCTTCGTCGAGAACACCATCGCCGCCGTGGGCGGCCGCGCGATCTGCGCCTTCCACACCGAAGGCGCGGGCGGCGGCCATGCGCCCGACATCCTGCGCGTGGTGGGCGAGCCGAACTTCCTGCCCTCCTCCACCAACCCGACGATGCCCTACACCGTCAACACGCTCGACGAGCACGTCGACATGCTGATGGTGTGCCACCACCTCGACGCCGGCATTCCCGAAGACCTGGCCTTTGCCGAGAGCCGCATCCGCAAGGAAACCATCGCGGCCGAGGACATCCTGCACGACCTGGGCGCGATCAGCATGTTCAGCTCCGACAGCCAGGCCATGGGGCGGGTCGGCGAGGTCGTCATCCGCTGCTGGCAGACCGCGCACAAGATGAAGGGCCAGCGCGGCAAGCTGCCGGAAGACGGCGCGCGCAACGACAACTTCCGCGCCAAGCGCTACGTCGCCAAGTACACGATCAACCCGGCCATCGCGCACGGCATCGCGCACGAGGTGGGCAGCATCGAGGTCGGCAAGTGGGCCGACCTGGTGGTGTGGAAGCCGGCCTTCTTCGGCGTCAAGCCCTTCGCCATCCTGAAGGGCGGCACCATCGCGATGGCCGCGATGGGCGACCCCAACGCATCCATCCCGACGCCGCAGCCGGTGCACTACCGCCCGATGTTCGGCGCCTTCGGCGGCTCGCTCGCGAAGAGCTCGCTGACCTTCGTCTCGCAGGCCGGCCTCGCCGCCGGCATCGGCCAGCGCTACGGCCTGGCCAAGACCTTGAGCGCGGTGAAGAACATCCGCGGCATCCGCAAGCAGCACATGGTGCACAACGCCTACACGCCGAAGATGGAGATCGATGCGCAGACCTACGCGGTGCGCGCCGACGGGCAATTGCTCACCTGCGATCCGGCGGTGTCGCTGCCGATGACGCAGCGGTATTTCCTGTTTTGAGCGCGATGGCGAAGGGCATTTGACAGGCTCGGTATCCTCGGGGCATCACTTTCGTGCGCAACGCTGCGCCTCTTTTTCCCATGCTCACAGCCAACAAACTCATGCCCCAGGGCGGCGGCCTCGCGCCGGTGCTGCTGAAGCGCGCCGCCACGCTCGAACTCGACTGGGACGTGCGCCAGAAAAGCCGCTTCGACGCCACCGACTCGCAAGGCCGGCAGATCGGCGTGTTCCTGCCGCGCGGCACCGCGGTGCGCGGCGGCGACGTGCTGGTGGCCGAGGACGGTTCGCTGATCAAGGTGACCGCCGCCGCGCAGCCGGTGCTGGTCATCACGCACTGCAGCGAGCACGGCACGCCCTTCGACCTGATGCGCGCGGCCTACCACCTGGGCAACCGGCACGTGCCGATCGAGCTGCAGCCGGACCACCTGAAGATCGAACCCGACCACGTGCTGGCCGGCATGCTGCGCTCGATGCACCTGATCGTGCGCGAAGCCGAGGCGGCCTTCGAGCCCGAGGGCGGCGCCTACGGTGCGGGCGCCCACGGCCATTCGCATGGCAGCGCGGCAGCGCCCATTGGGCCGGTGCTGCATCCGGATGCCTACGCGGCGCCGCACGACCACGGCCACGACCATCCCCACGATCATTCCCACTGATGGCCGAAACGCCGGGCGGCTTACCCGCCGCCAGCCTGCTGCAGCTGATCTGGCTGGCCTCGCCGGCGCTGCCGGTGGGCGGTTTCTCCTATTCGGAAGGGCTGGAAGCGGGTATCGAATGGGCCGGCCTGGCGACCGAGAAAGCGACCGGCGACTGGCTGGCCGACCAGCTCCACCTGAGCCTGGCGCGCGCGGATCTTGCCGTCGTCGCGCAGGCCGTTCCCGCCTGGCGCAGCGGCGACACGGCCCGCATCCGTGCGCTCAACGACTGGGTGTTCCAGACCCGCGAGACTGCCGAATTCCTGCTGCAGACCGAGCAGATGGGCCGCTCCTTCGTCGAGTGGCTCAAGCTGCACCATGCCGATGCCGCGAGCGTCTTCGACGCGCTGCCCGCGAGCTACCCTATCGCCTTCGCCTTCGGCGCCAGCCGCACCGATGCGCCGGTGCGCGACGCCTGCCTGGCCTTCGCCTTCGGCTGGGCCGAGAACATGGTGGCCGCCGCGGTCAAGGCCGCGCCGCTGGGCCAGAGCGCCGGCCAGCGCATGCTCGGCCGGCTGGCGGCAGAAATTCCCACAGCCGTCGAGACTGCGCTCACACTGTCGCATGATGAACGCCAGGCCTTTTCCCCCATGCTCGCCGTGCTGTCGGCGCGCCACGAAACCCAGTACTCGCGCCTTTTCCGAAGCTGAACGCTGAACCATCATGAGCTCCGCCCTGCACCACATCCCCCATCGCACCAAGAGACTGCCGCCGCTGCGCGTGGGCATCGGCGGGCCGGTCGGCTCCGGCAAGACCACGCTGCTCGAGATGCTGTGCAAGGCGATGCGCGACAAGTACGACCTGGTCGCGATCACCAATGACATCTACACCAAGGAAGACCAGCGCCTGCTCACCGTCGCCGGCGCGCTGCCGGCCGAGCGCATCATGGGCGTGGAGACCGGCGGCTGCCCGCACACCGCGATCCGCGAAGACGCGTCGATCAACCTGGAGGCCATCGACCGCATGCTCAGCGAGTTCCCGGATGCCGACGTGGTGTTCGTCGAGAGCGGCGGCGACAACCTGGCCGCCACCTTCAGCCCCGAGCTCAGCGATCTCACGATCTACGTGATCGACGTCGCGGCGGGCGAGAAGATCCCGCGCAAGGGCGGCCCCGGCATCACCAAGAGCGACCTGTTCGTCATCAACAAGACCGATCTCGCGCCCTACGTCGGTGCCGACCTGAACGTGATGGAGGCCGACACCCGGCGCATGCGCAAGCAGCGGCCCTATGTGATGACCAATCTCAAGACCAATACCGGCTTGGCGGAGGTCGTGTCCTTCATCGAAAAGCGCGGCATGCTCGTCGACGACTGAGGAATTGCCAAGGAGCTTCAGCGCCCGTCGCCCATGCGCCAACGCCGGCAAGAAAGCGATCGGCGGCGTCGAGTTCGCTGGCTGCGATCCATTCGTTTGGCTGATGCGCTTGGGCGATGGCGCCAGGTCCGCAGACCAATGAAGGAATGCCGGCCTGCTGAAAGAAGCCTGCCTCGGTTCCGAACGGGATCTCGCCCGGCGGCCACAGCGCACCCAAGGTTCGGGCAACATTCACGGCAACGCCGTCACTTTCCGCCGCGAGCCCCGGCACCCCCGCGAGCTGTGTCATCTCGACTCCTACGCCCGGCGGAACAGCCGCCAGCAGTTGCTCGATCTCGACTCTCACGACTGCTGCACTTGCCTCGTCCGGCGGCCGGAACTCCCACAGCACTTCGCAGCATCCGGGGACGATGTTGATGGCAGTCCCGCCGCTGATACGGCCGACATTGAAGGTGGTGCGATTGCCCTGCATGGGGAGCGTGCGCCCGAGGCTTGCCAACTGTGCAATCAGCAGCGCTGCCGGCTCGATGGCGCTGATGCCCAAGGCCGGATCGCCGGAATGGGCCGGGCGGCCGCGGAAGGTGGCCCGATGACCATAGAAGCCTCGGTGAGCCAGTCCGATGCGCATTTGCGTCGGTTCGCCGATGATGGCAAGCGCCGGCGGCGGAACATGGGCGCGCATGTCGGCGATCAGGCGCGGAACGCCGAAGCATCCCACCTCCTCGTCATAAGAGAGCGCGAGGTGGATGGGCCGGCTCGGATTCGCGCTGCGCCACGACGGCACGGCGGCGAGGCACGCCGCGATGAAACCCTTCATGTCGGCAGATCCTCGACCGTGAAATCGGCCATCGCGTTCAACCAGCGTGAAGGGATCGGAATCCCAGACCTGATCGTCGACCGGAACCACGTCGGTATGTCCGGACAGGACGATGCCGCCCGCTGCCTCCGGGCCGATCGTCGCCAGCAGGTTGGCTTTCGCACCATCGTCGCTGTGGACCAGCCGGACCTTGACGCCATGTCCGCCCAGGTACTCGGCGATCCAGGCGATGAGATCCAGGTTGGATCGATGAGAGGTCGTATCGAAGGCGACCAGGATGCGGAGAAGCTCGACCGTGTTCATGATCGGGCAGGAGATCAGCGTCGCGTCGCGACGAAGAAACCAAGCAGGATGAGTGTGATGCCGGCGATATGGAAGGCATGCACGGGTTCTCGTAGAACGAGGAAAGCGAGGAGCGCGGTGAACAGCGCGACGAGGTGGAACGAGACGCCAGTCACCGTCGCACCGAGCGTTGCGACGCAGCGACTCCAAAGAATGAAGGCGAACAAGGAAGCGAAGACTCCTATGTAGAGGACGGCTCCGACCGAGGCTGGATCGGTCGGGATGTGCGCACCGCGCGCGAGTTCG
This sequence comes from Variovorax paradoxus, assembly GCF_018614915.1. GTDB lineage: Bacteria > Pseudomonadota > Gammaproteobacteria > Burkholderiales > Burkholderiaceae_C > Variovorax > Variovorax paradoxus_K. The sequence goes on from NZ_JAGGNU010000018.1 coordinate 104,697, forward strand.
AATACCCAGAAGGGCATCAGGACCACAAGTCCGGAAGCCATGGTTGCAGCCAGAAACACCAACGGATCGATCGCTGCGGGCTTGCGCCGGAGAAGAACGGAATACACGGCGTAGTTGGAGACGGCCAGGAGCACGAGAAGCTCACCGCCGTCCCATCGCAGCGCGAGAAGGCCGGCGAGGTCGCCGCGCGCTGCGATCCAGGCGACGCCGACGAAAGAGATGGCGATCCCGAAAAGCGCCTTCCAGGTGATGCGTTCGATGCCAAGGGCCACCGCGGCGAGCGGGACCATGAGAGGCAGTGTCGAGTTGAGGAAGGCGACGCTCGCGGCCGGCACGGTCTGCAAGGCGAGATATCCCAGTGCGTTGTAGCCGGCAACGCCGAAGGCGCCGCAGGCTGCAATGAGCAACCAATGTCGTGCGAGAAGGTCCCGCTCCCGCCAAGCCTGTCGCCAAACGAAGGGCGCCAGAGCTGCGAGCGCCACGACCCAGCGGCCGACGGCGAGGGACACAGGGGGAAAGACAGGTCCGAGCGCGCGGCCCAGGACGAGGTTCCCGGCCCAGAAGGCCGGTGGCACCCATAGAAGCCAGATGGGCTGGGCCCAGAGGGCAAGGAGCGACTTGTGCATCTACACGCCCCGGAGCCCGATGCGGACGCGACGGTTGTACCGGCCCTTGTTCTCGATCTTGAGGATTCGAATCGGTCGTGAGGCGCCGGTCGAGTCGAGATGCGTTCCACCGCATGCCTGCCGGTCAAGCGTGGCGATCTCGATGATGCGGATGAGGCCTTCCGACGAAGGGGGCGGCGCCACGGAGCGGGAGCGCAGCAGTCCTTTCTCGCCTTGGGCTGCAGTGACGCAGACATGGCTTGCTTCGACGGCCAGATCTCGAGCGACGATATCGTTCAGTTCCGGCTCGAGTGCCCGCAAGCGATCGTTGTCGGCGTCGGGCAGGTCGAAGTCGATGCGCGCGGTCCCGTCCTCATTCATCTGCACGCCTGTCACCAAGGCGCCGTCGAAATCCCTGAAAACCAGCGCGTTCAGGACGTGCAGGTCGGTGTGGAGCTCTCGCATGAGCTGCCGAAAGACGGGGTCAACCTCCGCTTGAACTTCGCCCGTGATCTCGATGCCGCCGGAGAGCCTGATCCAGACGGCATCCCCCTCCTCGGAAAAGCCGGCGACCGGCACCTCCCCGCCGTGCCATCGAACGATCCCCCGGTCCGGAAGCTGTCCGCCGCCGCCGGGATAAAAGGGATGCCGGGAAAGAAGAACTGCCCCAGGCCGCGCCTCGAGCACCTTGGCATCCAACCGCAATACTTCAGAATTCTCTTGGCAGAAGAGTCGTGTCATGGGTTGCCCTACTGGTTGGCGCCAGCATGGCAGGACAGCTCCAAATGCTATTGGTCAGAATTTGTTGCAGCGGCAGTTCAGCTCGTACGCGCGTGCACGTACTGGAGTGGGGTCATGCCGAATGTGCGTTTGAAGTGCTTGTTCAGGGCACTCTGATCGTAGAAGCCTGATGCGAGTGCCGCGTCGACGACGGATCGGCCCGCCTGAAGCCGTCGTATGGCAGCCCTGAGACGCAACTGGGTCAGATAGGTGTGCGGGGTCAGCCCGATCGATCGGTTGAACGCCCCGATCAACTGGAACGGCGTCAAATTTGCAACCGCGCCCATCTGCTCGAGAGTCAGGCGCTCCGCGTAGCAGTCGCGCATCAACTCCAGCACGGGCGCGAGCACGCGTGCATCCGCTGGTGCTCCGGGCACATGTTGCTCTGCCTGTCCGTGCCTTTGAAACAAGGCGCCGAAGCTGCGCACCAGCAACTCCCGATGAAGCAAGCGGTCCTGCTCTCCATCCAGGGCGCGATGAAACTCCAGGAAGCGTGTGACGAGATCCTGGTCGTGAAAGACATTCGAGGTGAAATACAGAGGTCGATCGATTCCCAGTGATGTCAGAACGTCCTTGATGCCCGGCTCACCCAGATAGAAGGATCGGTAACGCCAACGCTCGCTGCCGCCCATGCGGCCTGAATGAGGTTCAGCAGGGTTGAATACGAGAAGCGCTCGCTGATGGGCGATATCCGTACGCCCACGGCTCTTGAACTCCGAACCGCCTACCTCGGTGGCCGCGACAACGAAGGAATCGTGGACGTGGGGTGCGTAGTCATGCGTGGTGAAGTCCGCATGAAGCATGTCCATCCCTGGCAGGCCAGGCGCGTGCCAGTATCGCGACTTGTTGCGGGGGTCCAGGCGAGCCAACGAGACATCCTTTCGCATCGCAATCCATTTTGCGACGGTACGCTAAAGCTCGCCCGCATCCTTGAGTTGACGCGCCTTGTAGACCACGCGCACGCTGGCGCGGTGCGGATCGCTCTTCTGGTGCTGCGCGTAGATGTCGGTGTCGCCCTGCACCCAGGCCGCGTAGTCGCTGCCCGGATCGCTCGATGCAAGTTCGGGACCGAAGGCGCCGCGACCCCAGGCCACGATGTCGGCAAAGGCGGACGCGCCCAGATCGGGCTCCGCCTGGGCCGCGGCCGCCCATTCCACGCGCCGCAGTTGTCCGCCGCCGAAATAGAAGACCGGCTCAAAGGACAAGCCCGACACGGTCACCGGCGCCGCGCGCCAGCTGCCTGCCAGGCCGCCGGCCAGGCGCTGCGGCCGCGGCACGCGCTCGAGCCCGGGCAACGCGGCCTGCAGCGCTTCGGCCGTCATGCCCAGGTGCACGCCGGGCGGCAATGCCTGGGCCTGCGAGGCAGCGGCGGCAGCCAGCAGGACGGCAGCGGCGGCGAGTGCGCGAAACGGTCGATAAGCGGGAGTCGAGAGCATGACGGCGCGAAAGAACGAAAGCCGGGTCTGAGCGCCGGAAGCGCCGGAAGTTCAGCCGGCGGCGTATTTGCCTGATACCCCCAAATTGTCCGAGCGATCGAGCAATGCTTCACACCTTCGGGAGGTCATACGCCGTCGGGCTTATTTCTTGCTGAACCCGAAAATCCGATACTGCCGTAACGAATACGAAAGTTCCTATGGCCTCCGAAGCAACCTTTCATTCCGCAACCAGCAGCGTCCAGTTCGCGATCTACCCCGACGGGTACGACGGCGCACGCATCCTTGCCAGGATCGACGAAGAGGCGCTGCACGCCCGCTTCCATGCACCGAAGGGCGACACCGAACTGGTGCGCGCCTACGCCGAGAACGCCGACTCCATCGACGCCCTGGCGACCGCCCGCTACCGCGAGAACCCAATGGCGGCGATCTGCCTGCACAGCACGGATTTCCAGGCCAGCGGCTACTAGGCCGTCCGGCCCGGTTCGGCCCGAGACCGACCTGAGTTCCAATGGCATCTGCCGAAGAGGAGATGCACCATGTCGAACTTCATCCAGGTCACGCCTTTCATGCACGTCGCCGAGCTCGACCGTGCCCTCGCTTTCTTCACCGACATCCTCGGATTCACGGTCGGCTACCGCGAAGGCGGTTATGCCTACCTGCACCGCGAGAAGGTGGGCTTTCGCCTTCTCGAGCTGGAAAAGGGGTGCGCCGTGCCTCCCGGCGACCGGCGCTACACCTCCTACATCGACGTGGTCGATCTCGACAGGCTCCATGCCGAGCTCAAGCCGAAGCTCGACACCCTCCCCGAGAAGGACGTCTACGGCCCGGTCGACCAGGCGTACGGCCAGCGCGAGCTGCTGGTGCTGGGGCCCGACGGCAACCTGATCGCGTTCGGGCAGGCGATCAAGAAGGCAGCCTGAGCGCATGCCGCTGCACATCGGAATCGTCGGCTGCTCCGCCGAAGGCGCCGCGCTTTGCTACAAGACCCTCTGCGCCGAGGGCGCCGAGCTTCTGGGCCCGCATGCCCACCCTGAAGTCTCGATGCACACGCCCTCGCTGGCCGAGTACGTCCAGTGCCTCGACCGCGGCGACCTGCAAGGCGTGGGCGAGCTGATGCTCGCATCGGCGCGCAAGCTCGCGACCATCGGCGCCGACTTCCTGGTCTGCCCCGACAACACCATCCACCAGGCGCTGCCGCTGATCGAGGCGCGCTCGCCGCTGCCCTGGTTGCACATCGCCGAAGTGGTGGCGGCAGAGGCCGTCGAGCGCGGCTTCCGCCGGCTCGGCCTGACCGGCACGCGCTGGCTGGTCGACAGCACGGTCTATCCCGAAAAGCTGGCGGCGCGCGGGCTGGCCTGCCTGCGGCCGAATGATGCCGAGCGCGACGAGGTCCAGCGCATCATCATGGACGAGCTGGTCTACGGCGTGTTCAAACCCGAGTCGGTGGCGCGCTTCCAGCAGCTCATCGGGCGCATGAAGGACGAAGGCTGCGATGCCGTCATCCTCGGCTGCACCGAAATTCCGCTCATCATCCACGAGGCGAATTCACCGCTGCCGCTGCTCGACTCCACGCGCCTGCTGGCGCGTGCGGCGCTGCGGCGGGCTGTGCGCTAAGGCAGCGCCAGTTCCGCCACCACGCGGCTGGCCGCGACCTGGTCGCCGGCCTTCACATGCAAGGCCGTCACCCGGCCCGAGGACGGCGCCGCATGCACGTGCTCCATCTTCATGGCTTCCAGCGTCACGATGGGCTGGCCGGCTTCGACGATGTCGCCGACGGCCACCATCACCGCGACCACGCGGCCGTTCATCGATGCGCGCAGCTTGCCGTCGCCGGCCGCGTCGCCGGCCTTGCGTGCGGCAACGCGCGTGCGGTCTTCCAGGCGGAACTGGCGGCCGCGGTAGTGCAGGAGCAGCAGCGCGCCGTCACGATGGCAGGCCGCGCGTTCGGCCAGGCCGTTGCAGGCGAAGCGCACAAAGGTCTGCGTCCGTTCGAGCAGCTCGATCCCGAAGGCGAGCTCCCCGACGTGCACCTCAAAGCCACCGGTCCGTCCAGGCACGACGCTGGCGTCGAGCGTGCGCCCGTCCTGCGTGAAGCGCAGCGAGATGGGCAGCGTGTGCGTCATGCGGCGGCCCGCGCGCTCTGCGGCGCCTTCGCAAAGGAGCACGGCCGCCAGCGCGGCAACGCGCTCATCCGTCGCGCTGTCGGGTGCAAGCAGTTCTTCGAAATGCTCCTCGATGAAGGCGGTGCTCGCCCCGCCCGCGGCGAATACCGGGTGCGCGAGGCAGCGATGCAGGAAGGCCTGGTTGGTGCTCACGCCCAGCGCCACGGCCTCCTCGAGGCCTGCCATCAGTTTGCGGCGCGCCTCCTCGCGCGTGCGGCCGTGCGCGACGAGCTTGGCGATCATCGAGTCGTAGAAAGGCGGAATCTCGGCGCCCGGGAAGAGCGCCTCTTCGACGCGCAACTGCGGCGGCATGCGCCACAGCGCCATGGTGCCGCTCTGGGGCATGAAGCCCTGCGCGGCATCTTCCGCGCAGAGGCGGACCTCGATCGCGTGGCCGTCGAAGCGCACATCTTCCTGCGCGAGCGGCAGGGCCTCGCCCGCGGCGACGCGCAACTGCAGTTCCACCAGGTCGAGGCCGGTGACGGCCTCGGTGACCGGATGCTCCACCTGCAGCCGCGTGTTCATCTCCATGAAGTAGTAGTTGCCTTCGCTGTCGAGCAGGAATTCGAGCGTGCCCGCGCCCTCGTAGCCGATGGCCTTCGCCGCTGCCACTGCCGTGGCACCCATGCGCTCGCGCAGCGCGGCATCGACGGCCGGCGAGGGTGCCTCCTCGATGAGCTTCTGGTGTCGGCGCTGCACCGAGCAGTCGCGCTCGCCGAGATGGATGGCATGGCCATGGCGGTCGGCCACCACCTGGATCTCGATGTGGCGCGGCGCCACGAGCGCGCGCTCGAGAATGAGCTCCGGCTTGCCGAAGGCGCCCACTGCCTCGGAGCGCGCGCTCCGAAGCAGCTCGGGAAATTCCTTCGCCGACAAGGCGAGCCGCATGCCGCGCCCACCGCCGCCGGCACTGGCCTTGATCATCACCGGGAAGCCGATGCGATCGGCCTCGGCGGCGAAGCGCGCATCGCTCTGCTCGTCGCCGTGGTAGCCGGGAATGCAGGGCACGCCGGCCGCCTGCATCAGCGTCTTGGCACCGGCTTTCTGGCCCATGGCGGCAATCGCCTCGGCCGAAGGCCCGATGAACACCAGCCCGGCCCGCTTGCAGGCGCGGGCGAAGTCTTCGTTCTCCGCCAGGAAGCCGTAGCCCGGATGCACGGCATCCGCGCCCGCCGATGCAGCCGCTTCGAGGATGGCCGGGATGCACAGGTAGGACTGCGACGGCTGCGGCTCGCCAATGCAGACCGCCTGGTCGGCCTCCCGCACATGGCGCGCGCCGGCATCTGCGGTGGAATACACGGCCACGCTGCGATAGCCGAGGGCGCGCGCGCTGCGCATGATGCGCAGCGCGATCTCGCCGCGGTTGGCAATGAGGATCTTGTGAAACGGCGTGGATGGCATGGAGAGGACTTCAGGGCCGCGCCACGGAGAACTGCATCGCCTGCGGCCGGCGCAGCTCGGCATCGCGGCAGATCGAGAGCACCTCGGCGAGCACGGCGCGCGTGTCGCGCGGATCGATGACCCCGTCGTCGAGCAGGCGCGCGCTGGTGGTGAACACGCTGGTCTGGCTCTCGAAGCGCTCGATGATGCGCCGCTCCAGCTCGTCGAGCTTGGCCTGGTCCACCGTGCCCTTGCGCCGCATCGCGGCCTCAGTGACCATGACCATGGTGCCGGCCGCCTGCTCGGCGCCCATCACGGCGGTCCTGGCGTTGGGCCACGAGAAGCAGAAGCGCGGATGGAAGCCGCGCCCGCACATGCCGTAGTTGCCGGCGCCGTAGGAGGCGCCGCAGTAGATCGTGATCTGCGGCACGGTGGCGTTGGTCACGGCCTGGATCATCTTGGAGCCGTGCTTGATCATGCCGGCCTCCTCATGCGCCTTGCCGACCATGTAGCCGGTCGTGTTGCTGAGGTAGAGGATCGGCGTCCTCGCCTGGCAGCAGGCCTGGATGAAATGGGTCGCCTTGTTGGCGCCGTCGCTGTCGATGGGGCCGTTGTTGGTGACGACGCCGAGCGGCAGGCCTTCGATCTTGAGGTGGCCGACCACGGTGGCGCTGCCGTAGTTCTCGCCGAAGGCCAGGAACTCGGAATCGTCGGCGATGCGCGCGATCACCTGCCGCATGTCGACCGGGCGCTTGGGGTCCATCGGCATGATGCCCAGCAGTTCCTCGGCATCGTGCCGCGGCGGCTTGAAGCGGCGCGGCGGCTCGGCCGGCAGCGCGCGGTTCCAGTCGATGTGGGCGAGGATCTCGCGCGCGATGCGGATCGCATCGCGGTCATCCTCCGCCAGGTAGTCGCCCAATCCCGAGATCGAGGTGTGCATCAGGGCGCCACCCAGTTCCTCTTCGGTCGCGATCTCGCCGGTCGCGGCCTTGAGCAGCGGCGGCCCCGCGAGAAAGGCCCGCGAGCGGCCACGCACCATCACGATGTAGTCCGACAGGCCGGTCTGGTAGGCGCCGCCGGCGGTCGACGAGCCATGCGTCACGGTGATCACCGGCAGGCCGGCCGCGGACATGCGTGCGAGGTTGCGGAACAGGCTGCCGCCCTTGATGAACTCCTCGACCTTGTAGGCGAGCAGGTTGGCGCCGGCGCTCTCGACCAGCTGCACGTAGGGCAGCTTGTTCTCGAGCGCGATCTCCTGCATGCGCAGCGCCTTGTCGAGGCCCATGGGCTGCAGCGCGCCGGCATCGATGCCGGAATCGGAGGCATTGACCATCACGCGCACGCCCGAGACCCAGCCGATGCCGCCGATGATGCCGCCGCCCGGCACGCTCTGGTCGAGTTCGGGCTTGTCCATGCCCAGGCCGGCCAGCGATGCGATTTGGAGAAAGGGCGAGCCCGGGTCGAGCAGCAGCGAGACGCGCTCGCGCGGCAGCAGCTGGCCGCGCTGCTCGAAGCGCTCGCGCGAGCGGGCCGAAGTCGCCGCGCTGCGCGCCTCGCAGCTGCGCACGCGTTCGAGCAGTTCCAGCATGCCCTCGCGGTTGGCCTGGAAGGATTCGCTGTCGGGATCGATCGTCGACTCGATGCTTGCCATGTGCTGCGAGGCTAGCGGCGCGGCCATGCAGCGTCTTGTGCAAAGTGGCTAGCAAGTTGGCGCAAGCGCCGGCGGCGGCGCATCGCTAAGCTGGGTTTCCATGACAGGCAGCAAGATCGTCCGCATCGGCGGCGCCTCCGGCTTCTGGGGCGACAGCATGGTGGCCGCGCCGCAGCTGGTGCAGCTGGGCCGGCTCGACTACCTGGTGTTCGACTACCTGGCCGAGACCACCATGGCCGTGCTGGCGGCCGCGCGAGCCAGGCAGCCGGAGCTGGGCTATGCCACCGACTTCATCGACCTCGCGCTGAAGCCGGTGCTCGGCGACCTGAAGCGGCAGCGCATCAAGGTCATCAGCAACGCGGGCGGCATCAACCCGCACGGATGCGCGGCCGCGCTGCGGGCGATGGCAGAGGCCCAGGGCATTGCACTGCGCATCGCGATCGTCGAGGGCGACGACGTCAGCGCGCAGCTGCCCGAGAAGCCGCTGAGCGCCAACGCCTACCTCGGCGCAGCGCCGATCGCCGCTGCGCTCGCGGCTGGAGCCGAGGTCGTGATCACTGGACGCTGCGTCGACAGCGCCGTGACGCTGGCACCGCTGATGCACGAGTTCGGCTGGACTGCGTCGGACTTCGACCTGCTCGCTTCCGGCAGCCTCGCCGGCCACATCATCGAATGCGGCTGCCAGGCGACCGGCGGCCTGCACACGGACTGGGAAGATATTCCGGACTGGGCGAACATCGGCTATCCGATCGTCGAGTGCCACGCCGACGGCAGCTTCGTCGTGACCAAGCCCGAGGGCACCGGCGGCAGGGTAATCCGCGCGGCCGTGGCCGAGCAGCTGCTCTACGAGATCGGCGACCCGGGCGCCTACCTGCTGCCGGACGTGAGCTGCGACTTCCGCGGCGTGACGATCGAGCAGCAGGAAGACAACAGGGTGCGCGTGAGCCCGGCCAAGGGGCGCGCGCCGACGCCGAGCTACAAGGTTTCGGCGACCCGGCTCGATGGCTATCGCTGCGCAGGCAGCCTGGTGATCGTCGGCATCGATGCCGAGAAGAAGGCCCGGCGCACGGCCGAGGCGATCATCGAACGCACCGGCCGCATCCTGCGCGAGAGCGGCCAGGTGCCCTTCACTTCGACCTATACCGAGGTGATCGGCGCGGAATCGCTCTACGGCCCGCATGCACGCACGCGGGATGTGCGCGAGGCCATGATGCGGGTGGTCGCCGATCATCCGCAGAAGGCCGCGCTTGCGATGTTCGCGCGCGAGATCGCCCCCGCGGGCACCTCGTGGGCGCCCGGCACCACGGGCCCGGGTGGCGGGCGGCCTTCGGTATCGCCCTTGATCAAGCCTTTCTCCTTCCTGCTGGACAAGAAGGCCGTGCCGGTCGCCTTCGTCCTCGATGGCGAGCGCCACGCGGTGGCCGTTCCGGCAGGCAGCGGCGACGGCCTCGCCCCGGCCGCCGAAGCGCCGCCTCGCTGGGTCGAGCCCGCCGGGGCGATGGAGGAAGTGCGCTTGGTCCGGCTGGCCTGGGCGCGCAGCGGCGACAAGGGCAACCTGTCGAACATCGGCCTGGTGGCGCGTCGCCCCGAGTGGCTGCCGCTGCTGTGGGCGCACGTGACGCCGGAGGCCGTGCGCGCCTATTTCGCGCACCTGGTTCAGGGCGAGGTGGAGCGCTTCTACCTGCCCGGCATTGCCGCGATGAACCTGCTGCTGCACGATGCGCTCGACGGCGGCGGGCCTTCGTCCAGGCGCATGGACCCGCTCGGCAAGGGCATGGGGCAGATGCTGCTGGACATGCGGATCCAGGTGCCGCGCTCGATCGCCGTGCTGCTTTGAGGTTCTGAGAGAATGCCGCCCCTATCCCTGATCGTGCATCCATGAATATCGTCGTCAACGAAGAACTCAAGAACTACATCGACCCGTTGACCCCCGAGGAACATGAAGCACTGGAGCGCAGCATCCTGGCCGAAGGCTGCCGCGATGCGCTGGTGTTGTGGGGCGATGTGCTGGTGGACGGCCACAACCGCTACGGCATCTGCCAGAAGCATGGGCTGCCGTTCCAGACGGTGCAGAACACGCGCTTCGAATCCATCGAGGACGTGCACCTGTGGATGATCGACCAGCATCTCGGCCGACGCAGCGTGTCGGACTTTCTGCGCGGCGTGCTGGCGCTCCGAAAGAAGGAGATCGTGGCTGAGCGGCAGGCCCGCACTCTGGCTGCAGCCACCACGGCCGAGCCGCCCGCCGATCGCACCGACAGCGCCGACGCCGCCCTGCCGCCGCCCGCTCCCTTGAACAGCCGCGAAGCCGTCGCCAAGGCGGCGCGCCTCAGCAGCAGCCAGGTGGTGATGATCGAAAAGATCCGCAAGCAGGCGGCGCCTGAGCTGGTGGCAGCCCTCAAGTCCGGCACGATTTCGATCAATGCCGCGGCGGCCGTCGCGAGCTTGCCGGCCGAAGAGCAGGTGGCTGCAGCCGTCGCCGGCAAGGACGAGCTGAAGCAGGCCGCCAAGCGCGTGCGCGAGGCCAAGCGCAAGCCGCGCGAGGAAGCGGCGGCACCCATCGAGTCGGCAGAGGCCGATCTCGTGCAAGGGCTGGAGCGCCGCGTGGCCGAACTGACGGCCGAGAACGAAGCCTTGCGCAGGCTGGTGGCCGACCTGCAGGCGCAGCAGGCGGAGCTGGATCACTCCAGGTAATCGAGGAACAGCGGGATCACTTCCTGCAGGAACGAAACCTCGGCCGACTCGATGCTTCGCGGTTCGACGTCGAAATGGATGAAGGTGCCATAGGGCACGCCGTCTTCGCGCATCAGCAGCCGTCCATAGTAGGACTCGACAAGTCCGACATAGGGGTGGCTCTTCAGGCGCTGGTCTTCGGAAGCGTGGCTGGTCGCGAACTCGCCATGCGCGATCGCATGCTGGCAGAAGCTCTTGCCGAGCGGCACGGCCTTCAGCCAGCTGCGGTATTCGGAATTGCGGTCGAACACATGGACCGCATGCATCTCGCCGCCTTTCAGCTTGTAGATCGCCGTGTATCGATACTGCGTCCGATCGTTGAGCAAGGCCAGCGCCGACCGGATACCGTGCGTGGCCAGGACACTGCGAAGCGCCGCTGTCTGCGAGGGCAAGTCGATCTCGAGCATGGAGATCCTCAGGTCAGGTAGAGATGGGAGGTCTTTGGCGGAATCTTCGACGCGAATTCTAGGGATGCCCGCGCAGGCGCGAGCAGCAGGAGCGAATCTCCTTCGATCGATCGGGGCGATTGGCCGTTCAGACCCAGCGCCGCTGCGCCGGCACACGGACTCCAGCGGACTTTTCTCTTACAGCGCGCTGCGAGACATAGGCTTCATGGTGACGGTCGAAGCTGCTCCGAAGCGGGCCCGCAGGCAAAAGGAATTGGACTGTCTCGAGGATGCGCTTTGTATTGCGCTCTTCGAGATTCGTCCTGAATTGCCGACTCTCTTCAGCCGGCCAACTGCTCCAGAGTTTGTCCGGCCTCGAGGGCCTCTCTCAGCCATCGCGGCCGCGGGCCCATGCCGCTCCAGGTGTGGCCCTGTTGGTCTCGATAGAGGACCTTCGATTTGCGCTTCGAAGACTTGAGCTTCGCATTCTTCCGCGCTGGAGCCGCGTTCCCTGCCGCGAACTCCTCGAGCGCCCTTCCTGCTTTCAATGCGTCCCGAAGCCAATGAGGACGCGGTCCGCGGCCTGACCAGGAATTGCCCGAGCCATCGGAATATTTGGCAGATGTCGCACGCGCCGCTTTCTTCGCTTTCGCTTTTGCGACGCCGGCGCCCGGCCCGAAACCCAACTGCTGGGCAGTCAATCCATAGTGGGCAATGGCTTCCTTGATGCGCGCCACCACGCCATCGACTTCCTGGTTTTTCAGCTTCTCCGCCTGGCGCTGGAGCGCTTCAATCTGTTTCTGGATTTGCTTGTAGCTTTGAGTCATCGGCTGTGAACTTAAATGATTGAATGGGCCCCTACTTTAGTCTTATTGACAGCTATTGCGATATTTCGGCCCGTCGCTGCAGACTGCGCATGACGTTTTCTGCCAATTGGCGCGGACATTGCGGCCATTGGCGCGCTCTGTCCATGCACCTAGAGTGGGACGCGTGAGACCACTGCCCAAGACAACACCCGCGATCGAATTACCCCGTGCTGACGGCGCGCCACTCGCCGGCGTGCGCGTGCTCGACCTCACGCGCCTTTTGCCTGGCCCAATGGCGACGCTGCACCTGGCCGACCTGGGCGCGGACGTGATCAAGATCGAGGACCTGGGCGCGGGCGACTACGCCACGCCGGCCGTGCGCGCTCTCGTCAACCGCAACAAGCGCGCCATCCGCATCGACCTCAAGACGCCGCAGGGCGCTGCCGCATTGCTGCGCATGTGCCGCGATGCCGACGTGCTGATCGAGGGCTTCCGCCCCGGCGTGATGCAGCGCCTGGCCGTGGGCTACGAGGCCGTATCGGCGGCGAACCCGCGCATCGTCTATTGCAGCTTGAGCGGCTTCGGCCAGACCGGGCCCTTGCGCGACCAGCCGGGCCACGACCTCAACTACGGCGCGCTGACCGGCGTGGTGGACCAGATGGGCACTGCCGACAGCCCGGCGCTCTCCAACCTTCCGCTGGCCGATCTGCTGGGCGGCACCATGACGGCCCTGATGGGCGTGCTGGCCGCGCTGTTCGACGCCGCTCGCACCGGCCGCGGCCGCCAGGTGGACGTGGCAATCGCCGACGGCGTGCTGGCGCATGCCGTGCTGCCGCTGGCAGCGCTCAACCAGCACGGCCATGTCCCGCCCGCGGGCCAGGGCACGCTGACCGGCGGGCTCGCCTGCTACGCGGTCTATCGCACTTCGGACGGCCGCTTCGTCGCCGTCGGCGCGCTGGAGCGCAAGTTCTGGGACGCGCTGTGCCGCCGCCTCGAGCGCGAAGACCTCGTGCCGCTGCACCGCAGCGGCGATCCCGCCACCGAGGAGCGCCTGCGCCGCGAGCTCACGCAGATCTTCGGCGCACGGCCGCTCGCGCACTGGAACACGCTGTTCGCCGACGGCCAGGCTTGCGTCGCCCCGGTGCTGCGCCTGGACGAAGCGCTGGCGCATCCGCACTTTCAGGCGCGGGGCATGGTGCTGCAGGCCGGCAGCGGGCCGCGGCAGCTCGGCTGTCCGGTCAAGCTGAGCGGCTTCGACCCCGGTGCGCCCCGGCCCGCGCCGCGCGCCGGCCAGCACACCGACGAGGTGTTGCGCGAAAGCGGATTCAGCGAATCCGACATCGATGCATTGCGGGACGCCGGCGCTATCGGTTGAGCGCAGGGCGCGCTGCACCACTCCCCCGCTTCCTACAATGACCGGGCGGCGCCAGCCGCGCGAGTCGCCCGCCATGACGTCCACACACCACACCGTCGCCGTGCAGCAGGTGCAGATGGTCCTGCTGGGCGCACGCCATCGCGGCGTCGATGTGCTGCCGCTGCTGGCGCGCGCGGGCATCTCTCCACTGCTGCTGGAGTCGCCGCTCGGGCGCGTGTCCCAGCAGCAATATGCCGCGCTGCTGCGCGTGCTGCGCCGAGCGTTGCGCGACGAGCTGTGGGGCCTGACAGAGCGGCCGCTGCGGCCCGGCAGCTTCGGCCAGTGCATGAAGCAGCTGACGCGCTGCGCCACGCTGGGCGAGGCACTGCGCGGCGGCTTCGGCTTCTACGACCTGCTGATCGACGACTTCGTCGCCCGCCTGTCGGTGCATGGCGATCTCGCGCAGGTGCGCTTCGTGCTGCGCCGCCCGGCCGACGAGCGCCTGGACTACGCCGTCAAGGCCTTCATGCTGTTCAGCTTCGGCGCGGCCTTCTGGCTAGTGGCGCGGCGCATCCCCGTGCTGGGCGTGGACTACACGGCCGCGCAGATCAGCGGCACCGACACCTCGCGCGTGTACCAGGCGCCCATCCGCTACGGACAGGCGTACGTGGGCCTGTCCTTCGAGGCGCACTGGCTTCAGCTCCCCGTGGTGCAGAACCCGCAGAGCCTGCGCGAATTCCTGGCCGGCTCGCCGGCCAACCTGTTCGTGAAGTACCGCGACACCAGCAGCCTGACGGACCGCATCCGGCGGCTGTTGCGCAAGCACCTGGGCGAGGAGCTGCCTTCGCTGGAACAGATGGGCGAGGCGCTGGCCGTGACGCCGCAGACGCTGCGCCGGCGCCTGCGCGAGGAAGGGCGCGGCTTCCAGCAGATCAAGGACGACCTGCGCCGCGACGCGGCCATCGAGTACCTGGTGCAGACGCGTTGGCCGCTGCTGGAGATCGCCAACCGCGTCGGCTTCTCCGAGGCCAGCACCTTCCACCGCGCGTTCAAGAGCTGGACCGGCGTGGCGCCGGGCGAGTACCGCAGCTCGCATGGCTAGGTTGTCGAAGGCGCGACGCTTTCGCCAATCGCATTGGCCTTTCTCGCCATGGATCGCGCGCGGCACCCGGCCTAACCTTTGCAGCGTCATCCACTCTCGCCGCATCCCATCGTGTACCTCACCCAGGGCCTGCACCGCTCGCTGCAACGCCACCCCGCCAAGACCGCTCTGCTGCATCTGGGCGAAGGTGCCGAACGCCGCCACGACTTCGCGGGGCTGATCGATTCGGTCGCGCGGCAGGCCGCCGCGCTGGCCGCAAGGGGCATTCGCTCCGGCGAGCGCGTCGCGCTGCTCGCGCCCAACACCGACCACCTCGTGCTCGCCATCCTGGCCTGCTGGTGGCTGGGTGCCGTGGCCTGCCCACTCAACGTGCGCTGGAGTAGCGCGGAACTCGCCCATGCCCTCGCGGACAGCGACGCATCGCTGCTGCTGGTGGACGCCGCCCTGTCCGGCGCCGTGCCCGATGCGGCCACACCGGTGCTGCCGCTGGACGAACTCGCGGCGCAGGCGCATTCGCTCGCGCCGCTGCCCGACACGCGCACCGGCGGCGATGCGCTCGCCGCCCTGCTCTATACCGGCGGCACCACCGGCCGCTCCAAGGGCGTGATGCTGTCGCACGCCAACTTCTGGACCGCATCCATGACGCGCGGCGCCGAGCTGAACAATTCGCCGGCCTCGGTGACGTTGCTGGTGGCGCCGCTCTTCCACGTCGCCGGCCTCGGGCGGCTGATCGGCCAGCTGCTGGTGGGCGGCGGCTGGGTCACGATGCCGCAGTTTCGCGCAGCACGCGTGCTGGAGGCGATCGAACAGCACGGCATCAGCGACATCATCGCCGTGCCCAGCATGCTGCAGTTGCTGCTCGACGATCCCGCTTTTCGCGCCGAGCGCGTACAAGGTCTGGCCCGCATCGCCTTCGGCGCCGCGCCCATGCCGCCGGACCTGCTCGACCGCGCGTTGCAGGCCTGGCCGAAGGCCGAGTTCTTCCAGGCCTACGGCATGACCGAGACGGCCGGCGCCGTGTCCGTGAACCTGCCCGCCAACCACCGGCCCGAGGCGCGCGCGCTGGGCCTCTTGAACTCGGTGGGCCGCGCCGGCCTCGGCGCCGAGATCATCGTCGCCGACGAGCAGGGCCGCGAGCTGCCGCGCGGCGAGGTCGGCGAGATCCTGGCGCGCGGGCCGATGGTCATGCGCGGCTACTGGCGCCAGCCCGAAGCCACGCAAGCAGCCTTGCGCGACGGCTGGCTGCGCACCGGCGACGGCGGCCGCATGGATGGCGAGGGCTATCTCTTCATCGCCGACCGGCTGAAGGACATGATCATCAGCGGCGGCGAGAACGTGTACAGCGCCGAGGTCGAGGCCGCGCTGCGCACCCATCCCGCCGTCGCGCTGGCCGCCGTGGTCGGGGTGCCCGACCTGCAATGGGGCGAGGCCGTGCATGCGGTGGTGGTGACCAAGCCCGAGGCCGCGGCCGACACCGCCGGCCTCGCCGATGCGCTGCGGGCCTGGTGCCGCACGCAACTGGCGGGCTACAAGTGCCCGCGCGCTTTCAGCTTCGTGCCCGAGCTGCCGATGTCGGCGGCCGGCAAGGTGCTGAAGAACGTGCTGCGCTCGCAGCTGCGCAAATGAAGGCCGTCGCTCCGGGCAGCGACCCGCGCAACGTGTTCGCCTCGGTGCCGTTCATGCGGCTGCTGGGAATGCAGCGCGCGTTCTCCGAAGGCGGCCGCGCGCGCCTGGTGCTGCAGGAGCGCCCCGAGCTGGGCAACGTGATCGGCGCGGTGCACGGCGGCGTGGTGCTCACGCTGCTGGATGTCGCGATGGCCAGCGCGGCCGTGTCGCAGCGCGACTTCACGCACACGGCCGTCACGCTCAATCTCGACACGAGCTTCCTCGAGCCCGGCCGCGGTCCGCTCACCGCCGACGGCGAGGTGCTGGACCACGACGAACAGCTCGCGCTGTGCCGGGCCACCGTCACCGACGCGCACGGGCGGCTGGTGGCGCGGGGCCTCGGCTCCTTTCGCTATCTCCCCCTTCCCTCGCAGAACACCACTCCAGGAGACGCACGATGAACTTTTCCTTCTTCCATCCGCTGCGGCGCCGGGCGCTGCTGGCTGCCGCCCTCGCATGCGGCGCCGCGGGCGTCGCGAGCCCGGCGCTCGCGGCCGACCCCTTCCCGAGCAAGCCGATCACGCTGGTGCTGCCCTTCCCCGCCGGAGGCTCCTTCGATCCGGTGTTCCGGGCCCTGGCCACGGCTGCCTCGCAGGACCTCGGCCAGCCCGTGGTGCTGATGCACAAGCCGGGCGCGGGCGGCGTCACCGGCACGGCGGCGCTGGCCGCGATGAACGAGGCCGACGGCTACACGCTGGCCGTGATGCACAACTCCGTCATCCGCGCGCCGCTGGTGCAGAAGGTGAACTTCGATCCGCTGCGCGACTTCAGCTATGTGATCGGCCTCGCGGGGCTGGTCACCGGCATCACGGTCGGGGCGGACGCGCCCTGGCGCACCCTGCCGGAATTGCTGGACGACGCGAAGAAGCGCCCGGGCGCGATCAGCTGGGGCAACGTGGGCGCGATCAGCGTCAACCGCATCCAGGCCGAGCGGCTTGCCCGATCGGTCGGCGCCAAGTTCAACATGGTGCCCTTCAAGGGCGGCGGCGAGAGTTTCACCGCGCTGATCGGCCGCCATCTCGACGTCTACGGCGACCCGGGCTTCGGCCCGCAGGTGCAGGGCGGCAAGGTCCGCCTGCTGGCCACCTTCACCGCGCAGCGGCTCAAGCGCTACGGCGACGTGCCCACCGTGAAGGAGCTCGGGCACGACTTCGTGATCGACTCGCCGGTGGGCCTGGTCGCGCCGAAGAACCTGGAGCCGAAGATCGCGGCCCGGCTGCACGCGGCCTTCCGCAAGGCGGCCGAGGACCCTGTTTATCTGCAGCAGCTCGAGTCCTTCGACATGCAGCCGCAGCCGATGACGGGCGAAGCCTACGCGGCCTACGCCCGCGCCCAGTTCGATCGCGAAGCGAAGATGCTGGCCGAGATCGGCTTCAAGCCGGAGTGAACGCAGCATGAGCACTTCGCCTTTCGATTTCACGGGCCGCCATCTCTTCGTGGCCGGCGGCTCCAGCGGCATCAACTTCGGCATCGCGCAGGCCTTCGCCCGCGCCGGCGCCAGGGTGAGCCTGATCAGCCGCTCGGCCGACAAGGTGGCCACGGCCGCAGCGCAGCTCCAGGCGCTGGGCATCGAGGCGCTCGGCATCGCCGCGGACGTGCGCCAGCCCGAAGCGGTGGAGCGCGCGCTCGGCGAAGCCCATGGGCGCTTCGGCCCCATCGACGTGCTGGTCTCGGGGGCCGCCGGCAACTTCCTCGCGCACGCGCTCGACATGTCGCCCAACGCCTTCAAGACGGTGGTGGACATCGATCTCCTGGGCAGCTTCAACGTCGCGCGGCTCGCGCATGCGCACCTGCGCAAGCCGGGCGCCTCGATCATCCAGATCTCCGCCGGCCAGTCCTTCACGCCCACGCCCTATCAGGCGCACGTGTGCGCGGCCAAGGCCGGCGTGGACATGCTGACGCGCGTGCTCGCCGCGGAATGGGGGGCTGAGGGCATCCGCATCAATTCCATCGTGCCGGGCCCGATCGCCGACACCGAAGGCATCCGCCGGCTGGCGCCGACGCAGCAGACGCTGGACGACATGGCACTGCGCGTGCCGCTCAAGCGCATGGGCCGCGTCGAGGACATCGCCCGAATGGCGCTCTTTCTCGCCAGCGACTGGGGCGCCTACATCACGGGCGCGCTGATCCCGGTGGACGGCGGCCTCGCCCTCACCGGCCCGCGCGACTTCAGCGCGGCGGCCGCGGCGAGCAGCAAGGCGCACGCATGAAGGGCATGGAACCGCCGCAGCAGGCCGCAGGCGGCGCACTGCCGCGCACGGGCCCCGACCGCCACGTGCCCTTCATCGCGCACCTGGGCATCCGCCGCGAGCGTGCCGAAGCCGGCG
Organism: Variovorax paradoxus; assembly: GCF_018614915.1. Lineage (GTDB taxonomy): Bacteria > Pseudomonadota > Gammaproteobacteria > Burkholderiales > Burkholderiaceae_C > Variovorax > Variovorax paradoxus_K. Next base: position 123,084 of record NZ_JAGGNU010000018.1, read on the forward strand.
AGGCCGTGATATCGCTGGAGCTGCAGCCGCACATGCTCAACAACCACGGCGCCGGCCATGGCGGCGTGCTGATGGCGCTGCTGGATGCGGCCATGGCGCACGCGGCGCTGTCGCGCGTGGACTATGCGCGCGAGGTGGTCACGGTGGACATGCACGTGGGCTTCATGAAGCCGGCCACGGGGCGCCTCGTCGCCACCGGCCGCGCGACGGGCGGCGGCCGCTCCGTCTGCTTCTGCGAAGCGCGCATCGAAGATGCCGACGGGCGGCTCGCGGCGCAGGCGATGGGCACCTTTCGCTATCGCGAGCTCACGCGCGGCGCCTGATCGTTTCCGCCAATGCATTTGGTCTCTTCGGCGATTGAGCGCAGGGCGACAGCGCCGCAGACTCTCATTCACGGTCTCAGCCATCCAGGAGTTTCTTCATGACGCGTATGCAGCGCCCCGTCCACGTGGTCGGCGTGGGCATGATCCCTTTCACCAAACCCGGCGCCAGCGAGCCCTACACCGTGATGGGCGCGCGCGCCGCCAGCCTCGCGCTGCAGGACGCCGGCGTCGACTACGGCCTGGTCGAGCAAGCCTACGTGGGCTATGTCTACGGCGACTCGACCGCCGGACAGGCCGCGATCTACGGCGTGGGCCTCACCGGCATCCCGGTCTTCAACCTCAACAACAACTGCTCCACCGGATCGAGCGCGCTGTTCCTCGCACGGCAGGCGGTGGAGAGCGGCGTGGTCGAATGCGCGATCGCGCTGGGCTTCGAGCAGATGCAGCCCGGCGCGCTCAAGGGTGCCTGGGATGACCGCCCTTCGCCCATGGCGCGCTTCGCCGGGGCGATGACCGAGAAGCAGGGCTACGACGCCGCGGCCCCGCGCGCAGCCCAGTTCTTCGGCGGCGCGGGCCGCGACTACATCGCGCAGTACGGCATTCGCCGCGATACCTTCGGCCGCATCTCGGTGAAGGCGCGCCAGCACGCGGCACGCAATCCGCTGGCGGTGTTCCGGCAGACGCTGACCCTGGACGAAGTCATGGCCTCGGCGCCGGTGTTCGATCCGCTGACGCGCTTCCAGTGCTGCCCGCCCACCTGCGGCGCGGCGGCCGCCATCGTCTGCTCGGCCGAGTTCGCGAAGAAGCACGGGCTGGACACGGGCGTCGTGATCGCGGCGCAGGCCATGACCACCGACACGCCCTCGAGCTTCGAGAGCGGCGACATGCGCAAGGTCGTCGGCTACGACATGACGGCAGCGGCCGCGAAGCAGGTGTACGAGGCCGCGGGGATCGGGCCCGACGAGCTCGACGTGGTGGAGCTGCACGACTGCTTCACCGCCAACGAGCTGATCACCTACGAAGCGCTGGGCCTCACGCCCGAGGGCACCGCCGAGCGCTTCATCGTCGAGGGCGACAACACCTACGGCGGTCGCGTCGTGACCAATCCTTCCGGCGGGCTGCTGTCCAAGGGCCACCCGCTGGGTGCCACGGGCCTCGCGCAATGCGCCGAGCTGGTGTGGCAGCTGCGCGGCCAGGCCGAGCAGCGCCAGGTGGAAGGCGCGCGGCTCGCGCTGCAGCACAACCTGGGGCTGGGCGGCGCCTGCGTGGTGACGCTCTACCAGGCGGTCTGAGGACGAAGCATGCTGGACCGAAGCTACATCGGGCATGCGCTGCCGCCCTTCAGCGTGGAAGTGGAGAAGGGGCGCCTGCGCTTTTTTTCCAAGGCGACCGACCAGATCGATCCGATCTACAGCGACGAGGCCGCAGCGCAGTCCGCGGGCTACCGGTCGCTGCTGGTGCCGCCCACCTTCCTGTTCTGCCTCGAAATGGAATCGCCCAACCCGGCCGCGATACGCGAGCTGCTCGGCATCGACTACCGCCGCATCCTGCACGGCGAGCAGAGCTTCACGTACCACACCATGGCCTGCGCGGGCGACACCCTGACTTTCGCGCAGCGCATCGACGACATCTATGACAAGAAGAACGGCGCGCTGGAATTCGTGGTGCGCAAGACGCGCGTCAGCAACCAGCGCGAAGAGCTGGTGGCCGAGCTGCGCTGTGTGACGGTGGTGCGCAATGGCTGAGACGGCCCTGGACTTCAGAACGGTCCTGGTTCCGGGGCGGGATCAGGCCGGCGGGGCGCACTGCTCCGCTCATGTCCTCCGTCGGCCTGCGGCCTCCTCCCCCTTTACTTCGCTGCGCAGCGCGCCCCGCCGGCCTGATCCTGGACACGCCTGGGGTGTTCGGGGGCTGAGAACGCGCAACGTGTCCAGGCCGAGGGTGGCGGGTGGCCAACGCAGTGAAGTAAAGGAGGAGGGACGGGCGAAGCCCGCCCCGGGGGACATGAACGGAGTTGGCCACCCGCCGCCCTCGGCCCGCCCCCTGCGCTCAACCCAAAGGCCTTCAACCATGACAACCCAAGCCCTCCCCTCCTGGGACACACTGCAGCAAGGCGACACCCTCCCCCCGCTGGAGCTGCCGCCGATCAGCCGCCTCGCGCTCGCGCTGTACTGCGGCGCATCGGGCGACCACAACCCGATCCACGTCGACACCGACTTTGCCCGATCGGCCGGCATGCCCGACGTGTTCGCGCACGGCATGCTGTCGGCCGCCTGGCTCGGGCGGCTCTTGACGAACTGGGTGCCGCAGTCCGCGATCCGCTCGCTCGATGTGCGCTTCGCCGCCATCACGCAGGTCGGCGAGCGCATCACCTGCACCGGCAAGGTCACGGAGAAATACGAGGATGCCGGCCGACGCTGCGCCCGCCTGCAGCTGGCCACCACCAACCAGGATGGACTGATCAGGCTGAGCGGCGAAGCCCTGATCGTCTGGCCCTGATACCAAGGACATGTTCATGAGCAAGAAACTCGAAGGCAAGGTCGCACTGGTCTCCGGCTCCGGCCGCGGCATCGGGCGCGAGATCGCGTTGAAGCTGGCCGGCGAAGGCGCCCGCGTCGTCATCAACGACCTGGACGCGGAACCCGCGAAGAAGACCGTGGCCGATATCGTCGCCGCCGGCGGCCAGGCCGTGGCCTGCGCCGGCAGCGTCACCGAAGCCGGTTTCGCCGAGCGCTTCGTCGGCACCGCGCTGGAAAGCTATGGCGGCCTGGATATCGTCGTCAACAACGCCGGCTACACCTGGGACAACGTGGTGCAGAAGATGACGGACGACCAGTGGGAGGCCATGCTGGCCGTGCACCTGACGGCGCCCTTTCGCATCCTGCGCGCGGCGTCGTCCTTCATCCGCGAGATGGCGAAGAAGGAAGCCGACGAAGGCCGCGAGGTGTTCCGCAAGGTGGTGAACATCTCTTCCACCTCGGGCGTGTACGGCAACGCGGGCCAGGCCAACTACGCCGCTGCCAAGGCCGGCATCAACGGCCTGACCAAGGCCATGGCCAAGGAATGGGGCCGCTACAAGGTCAACGTCAACAGCGTCGCCTTCGGGTTGATCAGGACGCGGCTGACCGAAGCCGATGCCAGCGCCGGAGCCAGCATCGACATCGAGGGCCAGAAGATCCGCGTGGGCGTGAACCCGCAGATCCTGAAGAACGCCGAAGCGATGATCCCGCTGGGCCGCGGCGGCATGCCCGAGGAAGCCGCGGGCGCCGTCTACCTGTTCTGCATTCCCGAGTCGAACTACGTGAGCGGACAGGTGCTGGTCTGCGGAGGCGGCCGGCCGTGAAGATGCCAGAACGGCCCTGGATGAGCGAAGAGCTCGAGATGCTGCGCGACACCGCGCGGCGCTTCTTCCAGCGCGAGTGCGTGCCGCACGAGGCACGCTGGCGCGCGCAGCACCACGCCGACCGCGAGATCTGGAGCCGGGCCGGCGCCGCGGGCCTGCTGTGCGCCAGCATCCCCGAACAGTACGGGGGCGGCGGCGGCAGCTTCCTGCACGAGGCGGTGATCTGCGAAGAGCAGATGAGCGCCATGGCGCAGAGCTTCAGCAACAACGTGCACAGCGGCATCGTCGCCCACTACCTGCTGGCCTACGGCAGCGAAGCGCAGAAGCAGCGCTGGCTGCCGCGCATGGCCACGGGCGAGCTGGTGGCCGCCATCGCGATGAGCGAGCCCGGCGCCGGCACCGACCTGCAGCGCATCAAGACGCAGGCGCGGCGCGACGGCGAGCTCTATCGCGTCAGCGGCTCCAAGACCTTCATCACCAACGGGCTGCATGCGGGCCTGGTCTGCGTGGCGGTGAAGACCGGCGGCGGCGCCGGCGCCAAGGGCATCTCGCTCCTGATGGTGGAGACGGAAGGCCAGGCGGGTTTTCGCCGCGGCGCGCTGCTCGACAAGCTGGGCCAGAAGACGCTGGACACGGCCGAGCTGTTCTTCGACGACGCGCCGGTGCCGGCGCAGAACCTGCTCGGCGGCGAGGAAGGCCGCGGCTTCGCGCAGCTGATGCAGCAGCTGCCGCAGGAGCGGCTCCTGATCGCCGTCGGTGCGGTGGCCAGCATGCAGCGCGCGATCGACGACACGCTGGACTACGTGCGCGACCGCCAGGTCTTCGGCCAGCCCCTGCTCGCGATGCAAAACACCCGCTTCAAGCTGGCCGAATGCCAGACCCAGGCGACGGTGGCGCGCGCCTTCGTGGACGACTGCATGGCGCGCCTGATGAAGAGGGAGCTGGACGTGCCCACGGCCGCCATGGCCAAGTGGTGGACCACCGACACCTGCTGCCGTATCGTCGACGAATGCCTGCAGCTGCACGGCGGCTACGGCTACATGAACGAGTACCCCATCGCGCGCCTCTACGCCGACGTGCGCGTGGGCCGTATCTACGGCGGCGCCAACGAGGTGATGAAGGAAATCATCGCCCGGGCGCTGGAGAAGCAATGAGCCGCCCTGATCTGCATCTCGCGTTCTGGCCCAAGGGCGTGGCGCGCGAGCTGCACGTGCCGCATGCGACGCTGCCCGAGTACCTGGACGTGGCGGCGCGGCGCTACCCCCACAAGCCCGCCATCGTGTACTGCGGCGGGGCGAGCACCTATGCGCAGCTCGCGCAGCGTGTCGATGCGATGGCGGCCTACCTGCAGCAGCGGCTGGCCGTGCGCCGCGGCGATCGCGTGCTGCTGCTGAGCCAGAACTGCCCGCAGTTCGTGGTCGCCTTCCAGGCCGTCCTGCGCGCCGGCGCCGTCGTGGTGCCGGTCAATCCGATGAGCAAGGCGGCGGAGCTTCGCTACTACGCCGAGGACAGCGGCGCGCGCGTGGCCTTCGCCGCGCAGGAGCTGCTTCCCGCACTGGCTCTCGAGCGCTTCGATGCGGTGGTCGTGCATGCCTACAGCGATGCAGTGGCACCGGACTGCGCGGCGGACGAGCTGCCCGACTGGGTCGCCGCGCCGCGCCAGCCGCTCACCGATGCGCGGCTGCACGGCTTCGAGGAAGCGCTCGCCCTCGCGCTGCCGCTCGTCCCGTCGGAGACCGATCCCGAGGACCTGGCGATGCTGCCCTATACCTCGGGCACCACCGGCCACCCCAAGGGCTGCATGCACACGCACCGCACGGTGCTGGCCTCGCTCGCCGCATCGCAGGTGTGGAAGGGACTGAACGTCGAGTCGGTGGTGCTGGCGGTGGCGCCGCTGTTCCACATGCTGGGCCTGCAGAACGGCATGAACATGCCGCTGGTGCTCGGCGGCACGGCCGTGATGATGCCGCGCTGGAACCCGGCCGTGGCGGCGCGGCTGATCGAGCGGCACCGCGTCACCGTCTGGACCGCGCCGCCGGCGATGCTGCTGGACTTCTTCTCCGACCCGGAGGCGCAACGGCGCGAGCTCGGGAGCCTCGCCCTACTCTCCGGCGGCGGCGCGGCGATGCCCGAGGCCGTCTCGGCCATGCTCGCCGAACGCCACGGCCTCGACTACAACGAAGGCTACGGGCTGACGGAGACCGCGTCCTTCCTGCACGGCAATCCGCTTCTGCGCGGCAAGCGCCAGTGCCTGGGCATTCCGACGCAAGGCGTGGACTCGCGCATCGTCGATCCCGTGACGCTCGAGGAGCTGCCGCAGGGCGAAGTGGGCGAGCTGGTCACGCATGCCGCGCAGGTGATGAAGGGCTACTGGCGCAAGCCCGAGGCCGACCGCGAGGCCTTCATCGAGATCGAGGGCCAGCGCTTCTTCCGCACCGGCGACCTCGCCATGGTGGACGAAGAGGGCTATTTCTTCCTGCGCGACCGCCTCAAGCGAATGATCAACGCCTCTGGCTACAAGGTCTGGCCGGCCGAGGTGGAGAGCGCGATGTACGAGCATCCCGCCATCCACGAGGCCTGCGTGATCGCCGTGCCCGACGGCAAGCGGGGCGAGGCGGTGAAGGCCCTCGTCGTGCTCAAGCCCGGCTTCCGTGCCGAGGTGAGCGAACAGGCCGTCATCGACTGGGCGCGCCAGCGCATGGCGGTGTACAAGGCGCCGCGCATCGTCGAATTCCTGGACAGCCTGCCCAAGTCCGGCACCGGCAAGATTCTTTGGCGCGAGCTGCAGGAGGCGCACCGCTCGCGCGCGCAGGAGAACACCCCATGAGCGGCTACAAGGCGCTGCGCTTCGCGCGCGAGGATGGGGTTGCCACCATCAGCTTCGACAATCCGGCGAACCGCAATGCCTTCGACCTGGTGCTGCGCGACGAGCTCGCGGCCGTGCTGGCGGAGGTGCGGCAGGATGCCGAAGTGCGCGCGCTGGTGCTCACCGCCGCCAACGGCCACTTCTGCTCCGGCGGCGATCTGCGCGGCATTGCCAGCGCGGATATGGACGGCGAGGGCTGGCGCCACCGGATGCTGAAGCTGCACCACTGGCTGCGCGACCTGGTGCTGCTGGACAAGCCGGTGATCGCGGCAGTGGACGGCGCGGCCTACGGTGCCGGCTTCAGCCTTGCGCTGGCAGCGGACTTCATCGTGGCGACGCCGCGGGCGCGCTTCTGCATGTCTTTTCTGCGCCTCGGGCTCCTGCCCGACTGCGCAGCCTTCTACACGCTGCCGCGCAAGGTCGGTGCCCAGCGCGCGCGCGAGCTGATGTTGTCGGCGCGCGAAGTGCAGGGGCCGGAGGCGTTGCAGATCGGCATCGCGATGGAACTGCACGCGCCTGAGCAGCTGCTGCCGCGCGCACAGGCCCTGGCGCGCAGCTTCACCCACGCATCGCCCATGGCGGTGAGCCTGATCAAGCGCGCGCTGTCCGACGCCGGCGAGCTCGCCGAGCTGCTCGATGCCGAGGCCAACGGCCAGGCGCTGGCCTTCGGTACGCAGGAACACCGCGAGGCGGTGCAGCGCTTTCTGGCCAAGCAGGCGCCGGCCTTCCAGTGGCCGGGCAACGAACAAGGATAGGAGCACTCATGAGCAATTCCCCCATGCTGGCCGGCAAGGTCGTGGTCGTCACCGGCGCCGGCGGCGGCATCGGCCGCGACATCGCCCTGGCCATGGCGCGCGAAGGCGCGAAGGTGGTGGTCAACGACATCGGCGCATCGGTCGCGGGCGAAGGCAGCGATGCCGGCCCGGCACAGTCGGTGGCCGACGAGATCGAGGCCGCGGGCGGCAAGGCCGTGGCCAACACCGATTCGGTTTCCGAAGCGGCCAGCGCCGCGCGCATCGTCGGCACCGCCGTCGAGGCCTTCGGCCGGATCGACGTGGTCGTGAACAACGCGGGCATTCTTCGCGACCGCTTCTTCCACAAGATGAGCGCCGAGGAGTGGGATGCCGTCATCAAGGTGCACCTGTACGGCAGCTTCCATGTCAGCCGCGCCGCAGCCCCGCATTTCAAGGAACAGGAGAGCGGCTGCTACGTCCACATGACCTCCACCTCGGGCCTGGTGGGCAACTTCGGCCAAGCCAACTATTCCGCCGCCAAGCTCGGCATCGCGGCCCTGTCCAAGTCCATCGCGCTCGACATGCAGAAGTTCGGCGTGCGCTCCAACTGCATCTCGCCCTTCGCGTACAGCCGCATGATCGGCTCGATCCCGACCGAAACGCCAGAGGAGCAGGCCCGGGTCGAGCGCCTCAAGCAGATGACGCCGGCCAAGATCGCGCCCTTGGCCGTGTGCCTGGCGAGCGACGCCGCGAAGGAGGTCAACGCACAGATCTTCGCGGTGCGCAACAACGAGATCTTCCTGATGAGCCAGCCGCGGCCGGTGCGCTCCGTGCACCGCGGCGAGGGCTGGACGCCGCAGTCGGTGGCTGCACACGCGCTGCCGGCGCTGAAGGCGAGCTTCCATGGCCTGGAACGCTCCGGCGACGTGTTCTGCTGGGACCCGGTGTGATGGAGGACACGATGAACGAGGCCCAGGGCGTGCAGGCCTTCCACCAGCGCGAGCTCGATGCCGGGCGCTTCCTGATCCAGCGCTGCACGGCGTGCACGAAGCATGTGTATTTTCCGCGCGAATCCTGCCCGCATTGCGGCAGCGCTGCGCTCGAATGGACGACGCCGCAAGGCACGGGCACGGTGTACGCCGTGACGACGGTGCGCCGCAAGCCCGCCGATGGCGGCGACCTCAACGTCTCCCTGGTCGACCTGGACGAAGGCGTGCGGCTGATGAGCCGCGTCGACGACCTCGCGCCCGGTGCCGTGCGCATCGGCCAGCGCGTGAAGACGCGGGTGCATCTGCAGGACGGACGGGGCCTGGTGCTGTTCGACGCAATCGAAGGACCGGCGGCATGAGCAATCCACTGAAAGCGCTGCGCGGCAGCGCCGCCATCGCCGGCGTCGCCACCTTCGGCTGCGGCGAGACGCCCGGCTTCACCGACATGGAATTGCTCGCGCGCTCGGCCCGCATGGCCGTCGCCGATGCCGGCTTGAAGATGAGCGACATCGACGGCCTGTGCACCGCCAGCGCCTCGGCCGCGATGTGGGCGATGCCCGTCGTCGAGTACCTCGGTCTCAATCCCCGCTACGTCGACGGCACCATGCTGGGCGGCAGCAGCTTCATCGCCCACCTGCTGCCCGCGATGCAGGCCATCCGCTCGGGCCAGTGCAGCGCGGTGCTCGTGTGCTACGGCAGCGCGCAGCGCAGCGCGACCTACGGCCGCCGCCAGATCGTGGCGGCACGGCGCTTCCTCGATCCGCAGCCTTATGAGCATCCCTACGAGCCGATGCTGCCGGTGTCGGCTTATGCGCTGGCCGCCTCGCGCCACATGCACGAATTCGGCACCACGCGCGAGCAGCTGGCCGACGTGGCGGTCGCGGCCCGCGCCTGGGCACGCCTGAACCCCGAGGCCTTCATGCGCGATGCGCTCACGCGCGAGGAGGTTCTGAACGCGCGCAGGGTGTCGGACCCGCTCGGCGTGCGCGACTGCTGCCTGGTCACCGATGGCGGCGGCGCCTATGTGCTGGTGAGCGCCGAGCGCGCCAGGGACCTGCCGATGAAGCCGGTGTACGTGCTGGGCAACGCCACGGCCGTGTGGAACCGGCAGATCTCGTCGATGCCGGACCTCACGGTCACCGCTGCCAGCCAATCGGGCCGCGAAGCCTTCGCGATGGCCGGCATGAGGCCGCAGGACATCGACGTGGTGCAGCTCTACGACGCCTTCACCATCAATACGATCCTGTTCCTGGAAGACCTGGGCTTCTGTCCCAAGGGCGAAGGTGGACGCTTCGTGCAGGACGGCGCCATTGCGCCCGGCGGCAAGCTGCCCGTCAACACCAACGGCGGCGGCCTGTCCTGCGTGCACCCGGGCATGTACGGCATCTTTGCCCTGATCGAAGCCGTGCGGCAGCTGCGCGGCGAAGCCGGCGAACGCCAGCTGAAGAACGCAAGGACGGCGATTGCGCACGGCAATGGCGGCATGTTGTCCAGCCAGGCCACGGCCGTCCTCGGCACCGAAGAAACTCTCTGAGAGACAAGACATGATCCGCGACCCGCAAACCCTCGATGCCTTGGTCGACGCCGTCGAGCGCTTCGTGCGCGAACGCCTCGTGCCCGCCGAAGCCGCGGTCGCCGAGACCGACGAGATTCCCGACGAGCTCGTGCGCGAGATGAAGGCGCTCGGCCTCTTCGGCCTCACCGTGCCGGAGGCGTACGGCGGCCTGGGCGTGACGATGGAGGAAGAGGTGATGGTGATGCTGGCCATGGGCCAGACCTCGCCCTGCTTCCGCTCGCTCTTCGGCACCACGGTAGGCATCGGTTCGCAGGGCATCCTGCTCGACGGCACCGAGGCGCAGAAGAAGAAGTACCTGCCGCGCCTGGCCACGGGGGAACTGATCGCGTCCTTTGCACTGACGGAGCCCGGTGCCGGCTCGGATGCCGCGTCGCTGCGCACCACGGCGATCCGGGATGGAGACCACTACGTCGTCAACGGCACCAAGCGCTTCATCACCAATGCGCCGCACGCCGGCATCTTCACGCTGATGGCGCGCACCGATCCCGCCAACAAGGGCGCGGGCGGCGTCTCCGCCTTCATCGTGGAAGCGGGCACACCGGGCCTCAGCATCGGCAAGCGCGACAAGAAGATGGGCCAGCGCGGCGCGCACACCGCCGACGTGATCTTCGAGAATTGCCGCGTGCCGGCCTCGCAGCTGATCGGCGGCAAGGAAGGCCAGGGCTTCAAGACCGCGATGAAGGTACTGGAGAAGGGCCGCATCCACATCGCCGCCATCTGCGTGGGCGTGGCCGAGCGCATGCTGCGCGACGCGCTCGACTACGCCGTCGAGCGCGAGCAGTTCGGCCAGCGCATCGCCGAGTTCCAGCTGGTGCAGGCCATGCTGGCCGACAGCAAGGCCGAGATTTACGCGGCGCGCAGCATGGTGATCGATGCGGCGCGCAAACGCGACGAGGGCCTGGACGTCTCGACCGAGGCCTCGTGCTGCAAGCTCTTCGCCTCCGAGATGTGCGGCCGCGTGGCCGATCGCGCCGTGCAGATCTTCGGCGGCGCCGGCTACATCGCCGACTACGGCATCGAGCGCTTCTACCGCGACGTGCGGCTGTTCCGCCTGTACGAGGGCACGAGCCAGATCCAGCAGATCGTGATCGCCCGCAACATGGTGCGCGAGGCGACGCAATGAGCATCGACGACAACCACCAGGAGACACGCCATGAAGATTTCCCGCCTCCGCCGCGCCTGCATGCTCGGCGCGCTGGTCCTGCTTGCGCCCGCCGCGGCGCTGGCGCAGGCCGCCTACCCCAGCCAGCCGATCAAGTTCATCGTGCCCTATCCGGCCGGCGGCGCGACGGACACGCTGGCCCGCACCGTCGCGCAGAAGCTCAATGAAGCCTGGGGACAGCCGGTCCTGGTGGAGAACAAGGCCGGCGCGGCCGGCACCATCGGCAACAACCAGGTGGCCAAGGCGCCGCCCGACGGCCACACGGTGCTGATCGGCATCACGGCGCTGATCCAGCAGCCCTCGCTGATGGAGAAGCTGCCCTACGACCCGCTGAAGGATTTCGCGGCGGTGACGCTGGTCGCGCGCAGCCCCAGCATGTTCGCGGTGCCGCTGAGTTCGTCGGCCAAGAGCCTGAAGGAGTTCATCGCGATGGCCAAGGCCAACCCGGGCAAGCTGAGCTACGGCAGCTACGGCGCGGGAACCTCGTCGCACATCCAGGGGGCGCTGTTGAACATGCAGGCCGGCCTGGACCTCACCCATGTGCCCTTCAACGGCGCGGCGCCGCTGGTCACCAACCTGGTCGGCGGGCAACTGCCCTCGGCCTTCATCGACAGCGCGTCGGCGCGGCCGCACCTGGCATCGATCCGGCCACTGGCCGTCACCGGCACGCAGCGCATGCATGGCCTGCCCGACGTGCCCACTTTTGCCGAGCTGGGCTACCACTCCTTCGACCCCTACGGCTGGTTCGGCGTGTTCGTGCCGGCTGCGGTGCCCGCGCCCGTGGTGCAGAAGCTCTCCGACGAGCTCAACCGCATCCTGCGGCTACCCGACGTCACTGCCAAGATCGAGGCGCTGGGTTTGCAGGTGGCCGGCGGCAAGCCCGAGGAAGTGCAGAAGCTGCTGCGCAGCGACGCAGCGATCTACGCCAAGATCATCAAGGACGCCAGTATTCGGCCCGCTCAGTGAGGCGAATGAGCCGCTCTTAGCCTGGCGGAGAGTGTGAGATTCGAACTCACGGACGGTTGCCCGTCGGCAGTTTTCAAGACTGCTGGTTTAAACCACTCACCCAACTCTCCGAGGTCGCCTTCGCTTTGCGCGAGGGCGTGCGGGCGATTTTAGTCGCTGCCTGCGTCGGGCTCCTTACGCGAGCCGCCGGATGGAGCCGGCGTCCAGCCGCGCATCACCAGGTCGACGATGCCTTCGGCCCAGATGCGGCGCTCCTCGGGCCCGGCGAGCGGCTTCGAAATGAAGAAGCGCACGCCGCCGAAGGCCAGGGTCGAAAGCTGCACCGCCGCCAGTTCGGGTGCGGGGACATACAGCGTGCCGGTGCGGTGCGCTTCGGCCAGGTAGTCGACCACCGGCGCGAGCACGTAGCTGTTCTCGGCATAGAGCGACTTCGCGAGTTCGGGGAAGCGCGTGGCTTCCGCGATCACGAGCCGCATCAGTGCCAGCGTCTTCGGCTCGGTCGCGCCAAGGTACATGCGCTCGACCAGGTCGACCAGGACTTGCCGCTCGTCGGTGCCGCGCCGCACGAGCGTGGCCTGCATGGTGTCTCGCGCGCTGCTCACGGCGCGGTGCACGACCTCCCGGAACAGGGCCTCCTTGTTCTCGAACTGGCGATAGATGGTGATCTTGGCGACGCCCGCATCGCGCGCGATGGCCTCAATGCTGGTGGCCGCATAGCCGTTCTCGAGAAAGGACTTCAGCGCCGCAGCGAGGAAGGACTCGCGCAGCGCCACCGCCTGCTCCGGGCTGGGACGTCCGCGCGATCTGCGCTGGGTTTCTTCCGGAGCTGTTCGGTTCGACATGATGGTGCTCAGGCGTCGGCGAGGAAGATGGCCTGCAGATCGCTCAGGAAGTCGAAGCCGCGCGCCGTCGGCCAGACGCGCGCGAGATCGCGTTCGACCAGGCCCTTGCGCTCGGCCTCTTCGAGCCCGCGCTGAATGGCCGTGATGGCCAGCCCGGTGCGTTCGCCGAACTGCGCCAGCGTGAAACCTTCCTTCAGCCGCAAGGCATTGAGCATGAATTCGAAGGGCAGCTCGGCGATAGCGACCTCATCGCTCTGCGCGACGGCGTGGCCGGCCACCGCGTTGTCCATGTAGAGGCGCGGCTCCCGGAAGCGCACCTGCCGCACCACGCGGTGCGCAAAGCTCAGCTTGCTGTGCGCGCCGGCGCCGATGCCGAGGTAGTCGCCGAACTGCCAGTAATTGAGGTTGTGCGCGCAGCGATGGCCGGCCCGCGCGTAGGCCGAGATCTCGTAGCGCTCCAGGCCACTCAGCGCCGTGCGCTCGGTGATGCGGTCGAGCATCGCATAGGCGATGTCGTCTTCCGGCACCACCGGCGGGAACTTGGCGAAGTAGGTGTTGGGCTCGATCGTCAGGTGATAGACCGAGAGGTGCGGCGGCGCCAAGGCCAGCGCCTGGTCGAGGTCTGCGTCGAGGCCTTCCAGGGTCTGGCCCGGCAGCGCGTACATCAGGTCGAGGTTGAAGGTGTCGAAGGCGAGCGCGGCCTCTTCGACCGCCGCGATGGCCTGCGCGCGGTCGTGAACGCGGCCGAGCGCCTTCAGGTGCTCGTCGTTGAAGCTCTGCACGCCGACCGACAGCCGCGTGACGCCCGCCGCCCGGTAGGCGCGGAAGCGATCGCGCTCGAACGTGCCGGGGTTGGCCTCCAGCGTGATCTCGCAGTCGGGCGTGAGCTTGAGCCGGGCGCGCAGGTCGCCGAGCAGGCGGTCGATGGAGGCCGGCGAGAACAGGCTCGGCGTGCCGCCGCCGATGAAGATGGTGTGCACGCTGCGGCCCCAGATCAGAGGCAGTGCGGCGTCGAGGTCGGCGATGAGTGCGTCGAGATAGCGCTGCTCCGGCACCGCGTCGCCGTCGCCGCCGCGCCACTCGTGCGAGTTGAAGTCGCAGTACGGACATTTGCGCAGGCACCAGGGCAGATGGACGTAGAGCGACAGCGGCGGCAGCGCCGACAGCTGCAGCGCGCCCGGGCGCATCAGATGCAGCACGTCGTTGGCATGGGCCGCCGCGCCTGCGCGCTCCTGCGCGCCGCTCGCGATCGGAACGACGACCAGGCTCACAGCCACCGCTCCCGCATCAGGGCCAGCATCGCGCGCGCCGCCCGGCCGCGATGGCTGTTGGCGTTCTTCACTTCGGTGGGCAACTGGGCGAATGTCTTGCCGAACTGCGGCAGCCACATGACCGGATCGAAACCGAAGCCGTTCTCGCCGATGGGCTCGCGCACGATCTCGCCGGCGGCGCGGCCCACCGCGATCAAGGGCTCGGGATCGTCTGCACGGCGCAGCGCCACCAGCGTGCTGACGAGCGCGGCGCGGCGGTCTTCGATGCCGGCCATCTGCTCGAGCAGCGCGCGCACGTTGTTCGCGTCGCCCTTCTCGAAGCCGAACTGCGTGGCGTAGTAGGCCGTGGCCACGCCGGGCAGCCCGCCGAAGGCCTCGACGCAAAGGCCGGCATCGTCCGCAATGGCCGGCAGGCCAGTGGCCGCCGCGGCGTGGCGTGCCTTGGCCAGCGCGTTCTCGACGAAGGTGAGGAAGGGCTCCTCGGCCTCGCCGACGTCGAGTTCCGATTGCCGCACCAGTTCGACGCCGAGCGGCGCAAACAAGTCCTGCAGCTCGGCCAGCTTGCCGGCGTTGTTGGAGGCCAGGACCAGTTTCATCAACTGGACAATGCCTGCGCCTGCAGCGCAGTCAATTCGGCGATACCCTTTTCCGCCAGCAGAAGCAGCGCATTCATCTCTTCGCGCGAGAAGGCCGCGCCTTCGGCCGTGCCCTGCACTTCCACGAAATGGCCGGCGCCGGTCATCACCACGTTCATGTCGGTATCGCAGGCCGAGTCTTCGATGTATTCGAGATCGAGCAGGGGCGTGCCCTCCACGATGCCGACGGAGATCGCCGCCACGTGGCCGCGAATGGGCGACGCCGCGATCTTGCCCGCGGCCAGCAGCTTGTCGACCGCATCCTGCGCCGCCACGAAGGCACCGGTGATCGCGGCCGTGCGCGTGCCGCCGTCGGCCTGCAGCACGTCGCAGTCGAGATGGATGGTGCGCTCGCCCAGTGCGGCCAGGTCGAACACGGCCCGCATGGAGCGGCCGATGAGGCGCTGGATCTCCTGCGTACGGCCGCTCTGCTTGCCGCGCGCGGCCTCGCGGTCGCTGCGGGTATGGGTGGCGCGCGGGAGCATGCCGTACTCGGCCGTGACCCAGCCTTCGCCGCTGCCGCGCTTGTGCGGCGGTACTTTTTCCTCGACCGAGGCGGTGCACAGCACGCGCGTCTGGCCGAACTCGATCAGCACCGAGCCCTCGGCGTGAATGGTGAAACCGCGCGTGATGCGCACGGGGCGCAGCTGATCGGCGGCACGGCCGCCGCTTCGTACGAAAACTGTCATGTGGAGCGAAAAATGAAGGGAGAAAAATCAGCCTTTGCGCGCAGCGGAGCGTCGGATCGCCTCGTTGATTTCGGCGATCGAGCGTTCGATCGCGTCCTCGTCGAGGTCGTCGAGCTCGCTGTCGGAAGGCATGCCGGCCTGGATGGTCGAGGCGAACACGCCGTCGCTGATGCTGTCGGTCGACACGCCGCGGGCCTGGCCCGTCGCTTCGGGCATTTCCCACTCGAGCGCAATCAGCGTCACGTTGTCGCTGTGGGTGCCGCCGTTGCGCAGCGCCATCTCGGCCAGGTCGGGCGCGGCATCGGAAACCGGCTTGCCGGAGGAGAGGGTGCGCACGATCAGGGCTTCGTCCAGCACGCCCCAGAGGCCGTCCGAGCACAGCATGATGCGGTCGCCGCGCTGCAGCTGCAGCGGCGCCGAAATGTCGAACAGCGGCGTGGTCGGGGAGCCCAAGCAGGTCAAGAGCAGGTTGCGGTTGACGATCTCGGGCCCGGCGTTGGCGCGCGGCCGCTCGGCGTGCGAGTGGTCGCGCGTGCGGGTGAGCAGCTCGCCGTCGCGCACCACGTAGAGCCGCGAGTCGCCGCAATGGATCCAGGTGGCAGTGGTCCCCTGCAAAACGGCGGCGACCACCGTGGTGCGCGGGGTGTCGAGCATGCCCTTGTTGCCAGCGTAGCGCATGATCTGCTGATGCGCGGCCATCACCGACGCGGTCAGGAAAGCCTTGACGTCCTTGACGATCGGCCGCGCTTCGCGCTGGTAGAGGGCCGCGATGGTCTGCAGCGCCAGCTGGGCGGCCACTTCGCCTTCGGGATGTCCGCCCATGCCGTCCGCCAGCACGAAGAGACCCGATTCCCGCGTGTAGCAATAGCCCATGCGGTCTTCGTTCTTGAGGCGGCCACCCTTGCGGCTGACCTGGAAGACGGAGAATTTCACGGTGCCATCATGCCGGACGTGTCGTCGGCGCCGCCGCCTTCGGCAACCCCTTCTTTTCGAAGGACCGCATGTTGTCGATCGACAGCCGGACCTTCTCGCTCACCGTGAGCTTGGTGTAGCGGCGCTCGCCCTCGCGGCTCAGCTCCTTCTGCAGCGCGAAAACCGACTGCGGCCGCGAAAGCGGATCGAGCGACATGCACCACTCGACCACTTCGATCAGGTTGTCGGAGTAGATGCCGCGCAGGCGCGAGAGCGACAGGCCGAGCCGGTCTTTCTCGATGCGCTGCGGGGCGTCGTTCGGCGGGTAGCCCTGCATGCACGCGTAGATGCAGGCGCCGATCGCGTAGATGTCGGTCCAGGGGCCCATCGAGGAATCGCGCCGGTACATCTCCGGGGCGGCGAAGCCCGGGGTGTACATCGGGCGGATGAAGTTGCCTTCCTTGGAGAGCACTTCGCGCGCGGCGCCGAAATCGATCATCACGGCCCGGTCCTCGTCCGTCACGAAGATGTTGGCCGGCTTGATGTCCAGGTGCAGCATCTTGTGCTGGTGCACGATGCGCAGGCCGCGCAGGATCTCGTCGAACAACGAACGGATGGTGGACTCGCGGAAGACCTTCTGCTTCTTCAGGTCCCGCGCGGTCACGATGAAATCCTGCAGGGTGGCCCCTTCCAGGTAGTTCATGACCATGTAGACGGTTTCGTTCTCGCGGAAGAAGTTGAGTACGCTGACCACCGAAGCATGCGAGATCTGCGCGAGCGAGCGCCCTTCCTCGAAAAAGCTCTTCAGCCCCAATCGATAGAGCGACAGCTTCTCGGGTGGAACCTGGGGCGCGAGTTCGCCGGTGCCCCGGGTTGCCAGCGAGGAAGGAAGGTATTCCTTGATGGCCACCTGCTGGCCGTTCGGGTCGACGGAGAGGTAGACAACGCCGAAGCCGCCGGCAGAAAGCCGGCGCACCACGCGATAACCGCCGATGACCGTGTCAGGCAGCAGGGGCGAAGGTTTGACCTTTGACATAATCCGGGAGTTTCGCCCGAAGGCGATGGTGCGGCAAGCGAACGCCGTGCCGTCGTCTCGGTGCGTACACACAAATTCACAGCGAGGCGCAATGCCAGTTTACAGCATGACCGGCTATGCCAGTGGCCAGAGCGGCCCCTCGGGCAGCCACGCCGACGCCGAGGCGCGACCCCATGGCGCGGGCCGGCTCGGAGTTGAGATTCGTTCGGTCAACAGCCGATTTCTCGACCTCACTTTCAAGTTGCCCGAGGAACTGCGCCAACACGAGCCGGCCTTGCGCGAACTCCTGACCGGACAGCTCAAGCGCGGCAAGGTCGAGCTGCGCGCCGCGATCGAGAGTGCCGGCGCCGCGGGTGTCGGCGAACCCTCGACCAAGCTGCTGCAGCGCCTCAATGGCGTGCAGGACAGCATCAAGTCCTGGCTGCCGGCTGCCCGAGAACTCAGCGTGGCGGACGTACTGCGCCTAGCGGCGGGCGACACCCTGGCGAAGGGCGATTGGGGCTCCGAGCTGACGGAGCTTGCACAGAAGACGCTCAAGGCGCTCGTTTCGGCGCGCGAGCGCGAAGGCGCCCGCCTTGCCCGAATGCTGCAGGATCATCTTGCCCAGTTGCGCAAGCTGGTCGCTCAGGCGCTGCCGCTGGTGCCGCAACTGGTCGAGCAACAGCGCGCCCGCTTTCTCGAGCGCTGGCAGGAGGCCATGGGCCTCTCCGGTGGCACGCCGCCGGAAGCGGCACAGGACCGCGCGCTGACCGAGGCGACGTCTTTTGCGATCCGCATCGACGTTGCCGAAGAGCTGACGCGCCTGAACTCGCACCTCGACGAGATCGAACGGCTCGTCAAGAAAGGCGGCGAGATCGGCAAGCGTCTCGATTTCCTGATCCAGGAACTGCACCGCGAGGCCAATACCCTGGGCTCCAAATCGGCCACGCTCGAGCTCACACGCATCGGCGTCGACATGAAGGTGCTGATCGAGCAGATGCGCGAGCAAGTCCAGAACATCGAATAAAGAAGCAGCGAATGGACTACCCCGGCAACATTTTCGTGGTCGCAGCGCCGAGCGGCGCCGGCAAATCGAGCCTGGTCAAGGCCCTGATGGAGCTCGACTCCGCCGTGCAGCCGTCGGTCTCGCACACCACCCGCCCTCCGCGCGGCCAGGAAAAGCATGGTCGCGAGTACTTTTTTGCCTCGCATTCGGAGTTCGACGCCATGGTCGCCTCCGACGCCTTCGTCGAATGGGCACATGTCCACGGCCAGCGCTACGGCACCTCGAAGAAGGCGATCGAGGAGCGGATCGCTCAGGGCGCGGACGTCATCCTCGAGATCGACTTCCAGGGCGCGCTCCAGATCCGGAAAACCTTTGCCAACGCGGTGACCATCTTCATCCTGCCGCCGAGCTGGGAAGAGCTGCGATCCCGGCTCGAGCGGCGCGGGGAAGACAGCGCCGCAGTCATCGAACTGAGGCTGCAGAACGCCGCGCAGGAGATGGCGCGTGCCAGCGAATTCGACTTCGTTATAATCAATGAGTTATTTGAGCGCGCGCTTTTCGACCTCAAGGCGATCGTCCACGCTCAGCGGCTTCGGTATTCCGCACAGCGCCGGGCGCGTGCCGACACTTTCGCCGCGCTGAACATTCCCTGATCCCGCTCACCTGTAAGCCGAAAGACCCAAATGGCCCGCATCACCGTCGAAGACTGCCTGCAACACATCCCCAACCGCTTCCAGCTCGTGCTGGCCGCCACCTACCGTGCGCGCATGCTGAGCCAGGGTCATGCGCCGAAGATCGAGAGCAAGAACAAGCCCGGCGTCACGGCTTTGCGCGAGATCGCCGAGGGCAAGATCGGCATCGAGATGCTCAAGAAGGTACCCGGCTGAGTTGACGCACGCATGCAACAAAGAGCACCGCCTTGCGGTGCTTTTTTTATGCCCGGACGCGTCGAATCGCCTGCCACGCTAAAGTGAAGTCATGAGCGTGGTTGTCAAGTCCCAGTCAGATGCCCCTCGAGGCACGCCACGGCCGAGTCCGGCGGCGTTGAATGCGGCTGCCGCCAGCTTCGCCGCGCTGACCGACCGGCTCGACTATCTGAGCGCCGAAGACGTCGAACAAGTGCGTCGCGCCTACCGCTTCGCCGATGAGGCGCACCTGGGACAGCTGCGCAACAGCGGCGAGCCCTACATCACGCATCCGATCGCCGTGGCGGCGCAATGCGCCGAATGGAAGCTCGACGCGCAGGCCCTGATGGCCGCCCTGCTGCACGACGCGATCGAGGATTGCGGCGTGACCAAGTCGGAGCTGATCGAACGCTTCGGCGCACCGGTCGCAGAGCTGGTCGACGGTCTCACCAAGCTGGACAAGCTCCGGTTCAACACGCGCGAGGAGAACCAGGCCGAGTCCTTCCGCAAGATGCTGCTCGCCATGGCGCGCGACGTCCGGGTCATCCTCGTCAAGCTGGCCGACCGCACGCACAACATGCGCACGCTCGACGATGCGCCGCGCGAGAAATGGGCCCGGATCTCGCGCGAGACGATCGAAATCTATGCGCCTATCGCGCACCGGCTCGGACTCAACCAAACTTACAGGGAGCTGCAGGACCTGTCGTTCCGCCATCTGCGGCCCTGGCGTTATGCGATCCTCTCGAAAGCGGTCACCAAGGCCCGCGGCCGACGCCGCGACCTGATCCAAAAAGTGCA
This sequence comes from Variovorax paradoxus, assembly GCF_018614915.1. Taxonomy (GTDB): domain Bacteria; phylum Pseudomonadota; class Gammaproteobacteria; order Burkholderiales; family Burkholderiaceae_C; genus Variovorax; species Variovorax paradoxus_K. The sequence continues at coordinate 143,116 of NZ_JAGGNU010000018.1, forward strand.
GCAGGAACTCGAAACCGCCTTCGCGGCGGCTGGCATGAGCGTGCGGATGGCGGGCCGCGAGAAGACGCTCTATTCCATCTATCGCAAGATGGAAGAAAAACATCTGAGCTTTGCCCAGGTGACCGACATCTACGGTTTCCGTCTCATCGTGCCCACCGTGATCGCCTGCTACACCGGGCTCGGCATCCTGCACCAGATGTACAAGCCGCTGCCCGGCAAGTTCAAGGACCACATCGCGATCGCCAAGCTCAACGGCTACCAGTCCCTGCACACCACGCTGGTAGGTCCGGCCGGCGTCAATGTCGAGTTCCAGCTGCGCACCGAAGCCATGCACGTGGTGGCCGAGTCCGGCGTGGCCGCCCACTGGCTCTACAAGGCGGCCGAGCCCAGCGCGGCGACCAGCGACCGGCTGGGCGCCAAGTGGCTCCAGTCGCTGCTCGACATTCAGGATGAAACGCGTGATGCCGCCGAGTTCTGGGATCACGTGAAGGTCGACCTGTTTCCCGATGCGGTCTACGTGTTCACGCCCAAGAGCCAGATCCTGGCGCTGCCCCGCGGGGCCACCGTGGTCGACTTCGCCTATGCCATCCACAGCAACATCGGCGACCACACCTCGGCCGCGCGCATCAACGGCGACCAGGTTCCGCTGCGAACCGAACTCAAGAATGGCGATGTGGTCGAGGTGATCACGGCGCCGGTCTCGACGCCGAATCCCGCGTGGCTCGGCTTCGTGCGAACCGGGCGAGCCCGCTCCAAGATCCGCCACTACCTCAAGACCCTGGCGCATGCCGAATCCGAAGGCCTGGGCGAGAAGCTCCTGGCCCAGGCGCTGCGCGCGGAAGGTCTAGGCAACCTGCCCGAGGACGATGAAGAGCATCAGCAGATCTGGGAAAAGCTGCTGCGATTCACCGGCAACCGCACGCGCTCGGAACTGCTGACCGACATCGGCCTCGGCAAGCGCATCGCCAGCATCGTTGCAAAGCGGCTCATGGCGCTCCTGGCCGAGCGCGGCGAGAAGCCCGACGCGCTGATGTTGAGCCGCGAGCGTTTCACCGCGCACGAAGCCGTCTCGCAAGGGGCCGTCACGCTGGATGGAAGCGAGAACTCCTCGGTGCGCTTCGCGCTCTGCTGCCGCCCCATTCCCGACGACCCCATCGTGGGCTACCTCGGCCATGGCGAAGGCCTGGTCGTGCACACCGAAGCGTGCGGCGTCGGCCAACGGCTGCGCCACAAGGACAGCGAGCGGTTTTTTGCCGTGGAATGGGCCGACGACCCGGTCCGGACCTTCGAGACTGGCGTCGTCATCGCCGTGCGCAACGACAAGGGCGTACTGGCCCGCGTCGCCGCGACGCTGGCGGACGCGGAAGCCGACATCACGCACGTGGAGATGGCCGATGAAACCCCGCAGGACTCCACCGATCTGCGCTTCGTGATCGCGGTACGTGACCGCACGCACCTCGAGTCCGTGCTGCGGGCCGCGCGGCGCACGCCATCGGTGCTCGCGGCCGCGCGGACGGTTCCGGCGCCTTAAGCCGCGGCCGGCGGTGGATAGCTCACCGCCAACACCTCGATCTCGTGCACGCCGCCCGGCGTCGCCAGCTTGACCACATCCCCTTCCCGAGATTTCAGCAATGCCCTGGCGATGGGGGAAATCCAGCTCACCTGCGCCTGCGCGCTCTGGGCCTCATCGATGCCCATGATGGTCACGACCCGCTCTTCACCGGTTTCGTCAGCGTAACGGACCGTGGCACCAAAGAAGATCTGATCGCGGCCGTGGTGGACCGAAGGGTCCGTCACCTCCGCCACCTCCAGCCGCTTGGTGAGAAAGCGGATCCGCCGATCGATCTCGCGCAGCCGCTTCTTGCCGTAGAGGTAGTCGCCGTTCTCCGAGCGATCGCCGTTCTTCGCCGCCCAGTGCACGGCCTCCACGACCTTGGGCCGCTCGACGTCCATCAGCTCGAGAAGCTCGGTACGCAGGCGCGCGTAGCCCTGCGGGGTGATGTAGTTCTTGCCTCCGGCGGGAAGCGGCGCTGCGGCGACCAAGCCGTCTTGGTCGTCCGCGTCGTTTTCTTTGGTGAATGCTTTGCTCATCGCAGAAAGCTCCAAATGAAAAAAAGCCCGCAACTTTCGTTGCGGGCTTTCCTGATGATGGTGCGGCTGGCAGGAATTGAACCCACGACCCCTTGGTTCGTAGCCTGCCCGCTGCGAATAATGTTATTTTAAATCAACGACTTAGGGCGTCCACCCGTCATGGTTTTGCAGTGAGTTGCCTAGGGGCGCAGAGACGAGTTGCGCAGATGTCGCGCAGGCGCGAGTTCGTCTATTCGATGGGCTTCAAGCCCATAGCGAATGAGAAGATCGTTGCCCATCCGTACCGCGGTTTATCCACGGAAAAGCGGAAATGCACTGGCCGGCCTGAAGCCGTAAGTGCGAGCGCAGCAGCGAACTCTTCCGGACTGAGATTCACCAAGCCGCTTACTGACGGCTTCACCTTGTTGATGCTGCCGACCGCCGTGGCGGTCTTCAGCTCCTTTTCCGACTTCGGCGTGAGCATGAACTCGAACGCGGTGACTCCGTTCAGGCCTGCCGTGAGTTGCCCTCGCAGTTCTATCCCGCACAGACTGTGGCGTTCTGGGAAGCCCCGCCCGGTCGCGCCTTGCGTGTGCACGAACACATCCCACTCATCGCTCACACCGTTGTCGGTGATCGGGTCTCGTCTGACCGGCTTACGCGCTCTTGCCATGGGGCGGCCTCACAGTCTCAAATCAGGGCAGTGTGCCGACACCCAGAGATCGGAGGAAGGCCCCCATGAACGAGATCCGACTACGCTGGTCCGATGGGATCGCGAAAGACGATGAACAGCTCACCGTCGTGGGCGTGCCGGTGCACCCTGGCGGCGGGCTGTGGCATCCCGACACGCCCGAGAACCGTTGGGCCCTTGAGCAGGCCATGGCGGCCGGCAATGAGACCTACGGCGAGGGCACGCACTGGATTGAGGAGCGCGACGCCTGACGCGTTCTCCGCTCTCATCAGCGAGTGGACTCAGTCTCGATCGCCTCGGTCATCCCAGTCACGACGATGGTGATGACGGTGGCGCCAGCGCTCGCCTGGTCCATAGTAGCCCTGCGCGGGCGGCCCGTAGTACACCGGTGCCGGGCGGTAATACACCGGCGGCGGTGGGCGGTAGTACACAGGAGGGGCCGGCTGGTAGTAGATCGGCGCCGGGCGCGAATAGACGGGCGCGGGCTCGTAGTACACCGGGCCGGGCTCGGCAACGCCGATCGCTACGCCCGGAGCACTGATGCCAACGGACCAGTTCACTTGGGCATTCGCTGATGCCGCGGCGAAAAGTGCGCCGGCCGCCACGGCACCGGCGGCAGCCCATTTGAAGAAAATCAAACGATTGAGGCTCACAGTGGGGTCTCCTGAGGAAGGGCAAAAACCGCCCCTATGCAGTACACAACGCGCGCCCCGCGAACGAGGTAGACGTCTGCTCTATGAAGATCGTTGCCGAACGTGAGAGCCGCGGCGAGGATGTGGGCAGGCACCAGGTGGCCGTGGATGGGGCCCTGGGTCTACGAGCAAGACGCCCGTCGCGACGACGGCGCGCCGGGCATTGACCTTCCGAAAAGGACATGAGGATCACTGGCGAGGAAACATGAGCCCGACCTGTGAATAAATAAGGGGTATCCCCTTAGCTC
>NZ_JAGGNU010000001.1 GCF_018614915.1 Variovorax paradoxus
GGTGAACTTAATCAGCGTTGCCTTAGTTTTCAACGAGATACTCTTTGTCCGGTTCTGGTTGTTAGGAGTCCGTAGAACTCAAGCGCGATCTCTCCCCGCCCAGTGCGCTGAACTATTTCCATTTCGTTGCCGTTGGGCCGTAAGCGTATGCTGAGGTGGCCGCCCACCGGTAGCTTCATCTCTACTTCATCGCCCGAGAACTTGCCTCGCAGAATCGAGACATTCTGGGCGTTGGCTGTGGCCCATGAGTATTGAATGATTGCCTCGTCGCCTTCGATGCGCGCAAAAACGATCTTCATGTCGAACTCTTTGGAGTACCCGAACCAACCATGCCAGTAGCCACACCACCGTGCAATCTTCGCTGGCGTGGAGGGCGGGGGTTTGACAATGCGCAGTGAGACGAGGCGCGCCTGCCGCGGGCTTGCCGACGGGCCGGCAACTTGTTTGTCGATCCATGGGTGCCAGAGCGCCGTGGTGCACGCCGACAGAAGGCCAACGAGTGCAGAACCAACCACCGTCCGAAATGTCAAAGACATGGCTCCGCTCCTCTTCCGCTGACTAGGTGGCCAGCCCGAATAGGGCGATCCGTGCCCCACCGGCAAATCGTATATGGGGAAGAGGTGCAGCGCTAGATCAAGTTTCGCCCCTGTGAGGAGGATGCGTGGGGATCCTAGCGGAACAACGGCGAGAGTCGGGAATCCCAATATCTTGATCACGCGAACTGCTTAGATCGGCGCGCCGTATCCAGCATGTTAGAAACAGCAAAGCCCGCATAGAGCGGGCTTTTTTATGGATGGGGCTTCTACTTCGAGACCGGCTTCGAAGCCTTGGTGCGCTTCGCGAGCCCCACCTTCTTCACGGCAGGTCCCGCTTTCCCGGCAGCTTTCTTGGCGACGGCCGGTGAGCCGTTGCCTTCGAGTACCTTGCGGAACTCCTTCCAGGTAAAGGTCCGTTGGTTCCTCGAATTGGGGGACGACTGCCACTCGACGGAGCCCTTGCTGAAGATCAGCTTGCCGACGCCGCCGATCTCAATGATGTTGTCAGTATGAGCGACGTCAATTGCCTTGCCGAGTTCAATCGATACTCTTAACATTGCTTGTTCGTTTTGGTTGATGAAGGGCCGGATAGTAGGTGCGCATCGCGAGCGCTCAGAGGCGGAAATGCATTCCACGCTGCCACTGCGCCCGCGGGAATCCGGCAATCCCTCTGCCCCAGCCAGCTTGGCCGATTTTGACTATCTTCCGGGCGAGAACCGCTCAAGAACGCGGCTAGCGGCGCCGGTTTTCCCACACGCCGCTCCGGAAGATCGCCGGTTATTCACAGCCTTGTCCACGTGACGTCACCTTATCCACCCTCGACGATTGAAGGCATGACGACAACTCGCGACAAAGCAGTGGCAAAACGTTTCGAGCGACTGAAGCAGAAGTACCGGGGCGGCGACGCGTACTGGCGGCGATATGGGCGGCGTGCGGTGTTCGGGTATCGCACGCCCTGGGCGAAGCAGTGCTGGGATCAAGCACCAGCACCACATCACCAAGGGCTTCTGGACGTTGGTGTTCACCGTGCTCGGTGCACTGATCCTGAAGGGGCTGCGGGCTGACGTAGATTGGCGGCGACACGCCGGTGTCGAGGCAGCTGTGGCGCCGACGGCCTGTCGCTGTCCGCTTGGAGCTGGACTACCTGCACCCTTTGACCCTTTGAGAACGGGCGCGAAGGCGTTGCGGCCAAGCGCCCACGCGAATTGTGAGTCCAAGAACCGGAGCGCCATCGCCGCTCGACTTACGCACTCGCGGAGCAACCGGTCGCACCCTTCACCGCGCGCATTCCCAGGCGGTCGGCTTGATCTCCGGCCACGCCTTTGGCGCTGTGCAGATGAACTCGTACCCGTCGCGCGGAAACGGCGGGGGGTCGATGCTCGTGCTACCAGCGCACCTGCAGTTGCAGGCCCCAGCTCACCGCTTTCGGGCCTGGGCGGTGCGGCCCTGGCCATCCGCCATGGCTCCCGGCAAGCGCGGCCGCCGCCGCGGGTCCTGACGGACCGATCGGCCGCATCGGCGCCAGGCTGAGCTGGGTTTCGACACCGAAGATTCGATCGGTCAGACCATTGAGCGCGCCCAAAGGGTCGGTGAGGATCAGCGCAACCTTGTCCATGCTGTCGGGTTCGCCCGGCTTAGCCTTGATCGACTCGCGGATGGGTGAGAACAGGTACTCCCCCACCAGCCAGCCCACCAGGGGCGTGATGACAAGATCCTGGTAGGAGACCGGCTCGAACAAGGCCTCCGCGCCGAACTCGTACACGACCGAGAGCAAGGCGGAGTAGCCCAGTGACTGCCAACGGTCCAGGCCTCGTTCACGGGCCCGGATGTAGTACGCCGCACCCCAATAGGGATGGAGCACGTAGTTGACGAAGTGATTGTCCTTGTCCCAGGCCGGGTTCGTGACGTTGTCGCGCCATTTGCCGTAGCTGGCGTTGTCGCGGTCGAAGCGTGTTATCTCCTCGGGCAGCGCGTAGAGCACGGCGACAGTCGCGGCCTGGTAACCCACGAAGTACCAAGTGTCGCGCCGCAGGCCTTCCCAGTCTGCGCTTGCGATGGTGGGAGGCTCGGGCTCGGGCGCGGCCGAGACCGCCACGATCTCATCCCCAGGCTCGGCAGGGGCGCAAGCAACCGGCCTCGCGAGCCATGGCGATAGCGCGAGAACGGCAAGAGCGGCGAGAGCGAAGGGGCTTCGCAACATCCAGGACTTATCGCGCAGTATGGCAGTCGCGCGCCGACCTGGAAAGGCCGGCCCACCAGTCCAGGTGGAAGAGCGCAACAAGCACTGCCACCTGAGTTCCAGCCGGCCGAGGCTGTGCGCTTCGATCCGCTGCACGACGTACAGCGGCTTGGTGCACCACGTTCGCGTTCAGGTTGTACGTTGCAGCGGTCTGCGCCGAGCGCCAGCCCAGCTGAGAGCAGTCCTGGCAGCTCAGGCGCGCATGAAAAAGCCCGCTCGCGGCGGGCTTCTGGAATATGGCCGTGGGCATTTACGCGGCCCACGTTACGGCATGTTCACTTGCAGGAGCCACCTATCGTTTTTCTCGTCGTGGCAGCTCTTGTTCGACGTGCCGTTGTGAGATCCGGCTTTGCCTGCGCAGGCGTTTTGCCCAGCAACTTGGGCAATGGAAAAGTATTGCACAGCTCGGAGCATCCTTGGATGCTGCAAGATTGTCTCCCGGCGCAGCAGCGCCCGGAGCATGAACAACGGTAGGGCCTCGAGTCAGATCCCGCTGATCACCGCATCGAGTGCGGCCACGAAGTCACTCGCCTGAGTCCGCAGGTTGCCCTGCCCGGGGCCCAGATCGGTGACTCGAAAGGGCGCAGCCAGGTGCGGCAACGCAACCAGCGCCAATCCGTTCCAACTGATGCGCGGACACAGAGACCGGGGCATCGCAGCCGGCATGTGCGCGCGCAGCGCCAGCGGAATCACGAGACGGGTCTGGAGCTTGTTGAGGATATCGCTTTGGATGTCCACCATCCACGGGATCTCGCCGCGCTGGGTTTCAGAAGGATTGGCGTAGACGTCAAACTGAGCCATCGCGCAGAGGCTTCACCAGGGGCGGTACTCTTCGCCAAAAACGCCGACCCGCTCGATGAGACCGTTCTGAGCCGCGATCCATTCGGCATAGGTTTCGTTGAATTCACGCTTGCGCTGGCCAAGCGTCTTTTTCTGTTCCAACGCTTCAAGCTGGGCGTAACGGGCGGCCGAGACCATCACAACCGCAACACGGTCATTCTTCATGACCTGCACGGGCTCGCGCTCGGCTTGGCCCATGTAGTAGCCGAACCGGTTCTTGGCGTCAGTGGCACTGATTTGCATAGGAATAGGAGCGGGGTCTGTGGATTGTTAGCCATTTTAGCCATTCTCCATCCGACTCAGATTGCTTTGTTCTTGCTGCAGAGGCGGGGAGACGCGTGCCGTGGCTGGGTTCCAGGCTGCATGTCGCGCGATGGTGTCATCTTCAGGAAGATCGTGACGATTGAGAAGAGCCTGGCGCTGCCTGCCTAGGGCAGGACGTTCCCTTCCAGGTTTCGCTTCTCGCTCATCCCCTTCGGGACTGCTGCGCAGCCTTCCAGGCAACTCAGCGGGGAGCGCACTGCCCAGTGACAGCGAGCGGCGCGCGTCTGCGTGCTGTGGGGTGCGCGAGGCATGCCGCTGCGGGATCCGCTTGCGAAGCCGCCTCTTCATCGACGCATAGCTCGCACGGTCCGCTGTCCAGGGCTTCGGGCTTCGCCACCGTCCTCACCCGGTCCTCGCTGCGCTCGGCTGCGGCCTCCGGGCGGTCCCTGGACATCGGCCCTTCCGGCTCGCTCTTCATGCGTCGAGGCGGCTCCGAAAGCAGATCTTCAACCACCGCGGCACGCCCCGCAGAAAGGCCCAGCCATGCACGCACCTTCTTCCATCGGCAAACGCCATCCGGACACCCTTGCAGCCACGGGCGTTCCCCCCGTACCCCCCGAGGACTCACCCAAAGCAGCCTCGGTGAACAGCCGGGCATCCATATCGAGGGGCTCGGGCCGCACGGACGTGCGCCAGGTCATCACCGATCGCATCATCGCGATGCTCGAGCAGGGTCCTCATGTGTTTCGCGAACGCTGGACGCGGGCGGCCTCGCGCGGCGCACCGCGCAACGGCAAGACCGGCGCCACCTATCGCGGCGCCAATGTCCTGATCCTCTGGGACGAGGCGATCGAGCAGGGCTACGGCACCAACGTATGGATGACCTACAGGCAGGCGGCGTCGCTGGGTGCGCAGGTGCGGCGCGGCGAGCGCGCGGTGATGTGCGCCCATTTCGAGCGCAAGGCCCCTCGGTCCGGACGAGCTGCCGCGGAAGAACCGAATGGATCCGACGATGATGACCCACAGGAGCCGGGCAAAACCCGGACGATGTTGCTGTGCAGGCCGTTCTGGGTGTTCAACGTGGCGCAGATCGATGGGTTGCCCGGCCCGGTGTTCGAGCTGTGCACGGGCCCGGCGACATACCCGACGGGACCTGTAGAAGGTGCGTTGCGTCTCATGGGCGGCTGCAACCCGACGGTCCGCCATGGCTTCGAACGCGCCATGTACCTGCCGGCGCTCGACGAGATCCGCCTGCCCTTGCCCGCGCGCTTCACCAGCGCCGAGGCGTACTGCGCGACATCACTGCACGAGCTGGTTCACTGGAGCGGGCACCCGAGCCGGCTGAACCGGTCGTTCGGAAAGCGCTTCGGCGACGACGCCTATGCATTCGAGGAACTGGTGGCCGAGCTCGGCTCGGCGTTCGTGCTCGGCCATTGCGGCCTGTTGGACGCCACCATCGAAGGGCACGCGGCCTATCTGGACAGCTGGTTGCAAGTGCTGCGCAACGACCGCAGTGCGATCTTCACCGCCGCCCGGCATGCGGGTGAAGCCTTCGAATTCATCCTCGGCAAGGAGATGCGGCAGCCAGAGGAACTGGCGTCCCTGTGATCGCACTCGCGCGAAGCAGAAGGAGAAAGGAGGCGAAGGGGAGGGTTGTCTCCGGGAGCCCTTGTGGCCGCTCGCTGCGCAAGACCAGACTAGGTTTCCTCGAAAGAAGGAACCTCATCCCAGGTCGGCAGGGGCACCGGCATACCCTCGTCTCTGCGGGGCAACCCCGGCGTTCGGCATACCGAACCGAGGCCGCCGCGCTCAGGTGGTCAGTTGCTCGACGGGCTGGCCCGCGGCCAAAGCTTCCTTGAGCCAGCGCGGACGCGGGCCCATGCCACTCCATGTGTTGCCGGCCTGGTCGCGGAAGCGGATCTGGGTCTTGCGCTTGCCTTTGCCGTTGCCTTTGCTCTTGGTGTTGGCGGCCGCCTTTGGCGACGCAGCGCCTGTCGTGAAGTCCTCGAGCGTCTTGCCAGTGGCCAACGCGTCGCGCAGCCACTGCGGCCGCGGTCCACGGCCACCCCAGGATCGACCCATGCCGTCCGAGTACTTTGTGCTAGAGGACGACGCGGCTGGTTTCTTGCTTGCCGTTGCCTTGCGGGCGGCGGGTGCCGCGCCCAAGCCCAGCTGATCGGCCGTCAGTCCATAGTGCGCGATGGCGACCTTGATGCGGTCCACCACGCCACCGACTTCTTGTGATTTCAGCTTGTCCGCCCTCTTTTGAAGGGCTTCGATCTGCTTTTGAAGTTGCTTGTAACTCTGTGCCATTGCTTGATTCGATGGAGTGATGGAACCCTGGACTTTAGTCTCAATTGGTGGAATGGCAATTTTTCCACACTCTTGGGAAGCATATGTGTCAGACAAAGTCGGGCCCGGCTTTGTCTGCAATGGCGGCGCTTGCGTGAAGCGACTGAGGGCGTGACTCGATCCGAGTTCGGCATGCCGAACTCAGGGCGGGAGCGTGGGAGGGCGCTGAATGTTCGGCGTGCCGAACTCGGAGTCCTTGTTTCGTTTTGAGGGCAGGATAGACTGCCGTCAGACATTGTTAACAGCCATGGCGTTGCAATGATGAAGACCTCTCGATCGAGCGTGATGGGGACCAGAGTGTCGTCCGATACGAGGGCGCGGTTTGCCGCGCTGGCCGCCCGCCATCAGCTCAGCGAGTCGGGTCTGCTCGCCCAACTGGTCGACGAAGTGCTGAAGGCCAACAGCCCTGTGGCGCGCGAATCGGGCGAGCAACGGGTCGCGCGTGATTCGACCGTCGACGGTGTTGCAGAGGATCGCATTACGGTGCGGCTTCGCAGCGGCGATCGAACGTTGGCGGCAGAGCGGGCCGGTGCCCGTGGGATGAAGACCGGCAGCTACCTGGCCATGCTGATCCACAACCATGTTCGTGGCTCGGCGGTGCTGCCGCCGAACGAGTTGGACCAGATCAAGGCGACCGGTGCGCAACTGGCTGCGCTCGGGCGGCAGCTTCGAAGGTTCGGCATGCCGAACACCTTTTCGGAGTCATTGGCGTCTGAACTGCGTGATGCGATCGCGCTGGCCCGGCGCGAAATCGAGGCGGCGCGCGAAGCCACGGCCGCCGTCGTGCGCCGGAACCTGATCAGCTGGGAGACCAGCGGCGAGATGGGCCATGCCTAAACAGATGGTGCGGTTGGGGCGAAGCCGCCGTGGGGCGGCCGGCGAGGCGCGTGACATGGCGCTGGACATCGTGAGCTACGGTCGGCGAGGACCGAGTGGCACGTTGCGCTTCGGCGCCGAACAGATCGCACAGATCCAGCGCACGGTGGGTCGCACGCCCGAGGTGATGGTCAAGGTCTCTGGCGGTGGGCGGGACGTTGGTGGAGTCGACGCGCACCTGCGCTACATCGCCCGGCACGGCAAGCTGCCGGTGGAAACCGACGAGGGGCTGACGCTGCAGGGCCGAGCCGCCGCCAAGGAGATCGTGGCCGACTGGCAGCTGGAACTTTGCAGAAGCCAATACAAGCCCAAGCCGGCCGAGGACCAGAAGGATCCCCGTGCGAAGCTCGTCCACAACATCGTTCTGTCTATGCCAGCTGGCACGCCTGCGGAGAAGGTGCTGGCAGCGGCGCGCGTGTTCGCGCGTGAGAACTTTGCCCTGCAGTACCGCTATGCCATGGTGCTGCACACCGACCAGCCGCACCCGCACGTGCACCTGGTGGTCAAGTGCGAGCACGAGTTCGAGCCCGGCAAGCGCCTCTACATCCGCAAGGACACGCTGCGGCAATGGCGAGAACAGTTCGCCGCGCTGATGCGCGAACAGGGCGTGGCGGCCAATGCGACGCCGCGACAGGTGCGGGGCCAGATCCGGCAGCCGCACCGCGATGCGATCCATCATCGGCTCCGCGCGCTTAGGGCGTTCGGGCAGTTGGCGACCAGCGAGCGGGCCAGGCGTCAGCCGCCCAAGACCTCTACTTTCATGCGCGCAAAGCTGGGCAGCGTGCTCCAGATCCTCAGATCGGGGCTGGGCGCCTTGGATGCCGGCAAGGAGGCGATGCAGAGCACCCGGCAGGAGGTGGCGGCGGACTGGCGCGCAACGGCGGATGTGCTTCGAAGGCAGGGCGAAGGCGAGCTGGCCGGCCAGGTGGAGCGCTACCTTGCACGCATGCCGTCGGTTCAGACCGATGCGCAGCGAATGGCTGACCGCTGGAGAGAGCCGACCAGAAGCCGAGCGTTGGAGCGCACTAACGCCAAGACATCGGGGCGGCAGGTCCGGTGAGCCGCAGCGCGATTCGCGGCCGTCAGGCCCTCATTGTGCCGCTGGCGAAGGACTGTCTTGCGGCATGGCCGATTCCTTTCCGTGCAGGAGGAACTGCGGTCATCGACAGGGTGCTGTTGTTCCGGATGGACCCGGGAACCGATCGATCCCTGCGATTACGGGACAATTCCGAGAATGAAGCACACCACTCACCACAAGATTGTTTCTGGACTGCGTGTCCCAGAGGAAATCAGTGCCGACACCCTGGCCACCAAGAGAGAGGCTGAAGGCCTACGCGATGGGCTTTGGGTCGCAGACCAGCCAGCATGAGTACCCGCAAACCGGCCGTAAAGTCGCACGCCGTGTCTACAACGGAGGATGTGCACGCAAACCTGGAGGCCTCGTTCGCCGAGGTGGTGAGGCTCATCGAACGGGCTCGGCAGCGCGCCTACCAGGCGGTGAACACGGAGCTGGTGGCCAGCGACAATTATCTTGAGCGGTCGACGACAACTATCGTGAGCGGTTGACGCACGCGCCCGGGGTGCGTTTGCGGTCGGGTTCTAAAGTGGTTTGCCTCTGAAGGAGGCAGCCACGGTGCCCGGCAAACGCATAACGGATCTTCAAGTGACCAAGTACAAGGAACTGCGCGGCAGGCACACCCAGGAGGCTGCTGCAGCCAAGACGGGCGTCAGTGTGGCGACAGCGCGCCGCATCGAATCGATGGTGTCATTGCCTTCACAGAAATCGCCGCGTCATTGGCGCACGCGCGCCGATCCGCTGGGCGAAGTGTGGGATGCCGAGGTCGTGTCGATGCTGGAATCAGCGCCCGCGCTGATGGCGGTGACGGTGCTCGAGGAACTGCAACGCCGCCATCCCGAACGCTTCGACTAGGCGGTGCTTCGCACGCTGCAACGCCGTATCCGGCAATGGCGCGCCGAGCATGGTGACGAACGCGAGATCTTCTTCGCTAGGAACACCCGCCGGGCCGCCTTGGCCTGTGGAGACGCTGAACTATGAGCATCGCAGCCAGAGTTGAGGAGATGACGAAGGAATGCAGCCGAGAAATCCGTCAACTTCGCGATGCGCGGCCTTCGCCGCATAGGTTTTGCGCCTCGTTCGAGGCCACTTGCGCTGTTCAAGACGCACCTCGGGCTGCGACGCGCAGGAGCGGCCTCTTGGCGATGACCAGGTTGGCCAGCCCGAACAGGCTGAACAGCTGCGCCTCGTTCTTGGCCAGGCCCTTGTAGCGCGCCTTCTTGTGACGAAACAGGTTCTTGATCACGTGGAACGGGTGCTCGACCTTGGCCCGGATGCTCGCCTTCAGTTGCTCGGCCTTCTCGAGCAGCCGCGCCCACTTGCGCTGCGGGTCCAGCTGTTTGCGCTTGCCCGGTTGCATCGCCACGTGCCACTTCGGGCCCTGCGCTTCTTCGCGTTTGTCGACACCCCGATAGCCGGCATCGCCGAAGGCCACTGTCTCCTCGCCGTGAAGCAGCGCGCCGGCCTGGGTCACGTCATGGACGTTGGCCGCCGTGGCGACCACCGTGTGCACGAGACCCGACCCGGCATCGACGCCGACGTGGGCCTTCATCCCAAAGTGCCATGCGTTGCCCTTCTTCGTCTGGTGCATCTCGGGATCGCGCGCGTTGCCCTCGTTCTTGGTCGAGCTGGGCGCCGCGATGATGGTCGCGTCCACGATGGTGCCCGCGCGCATCAGAAGACCTTGCTCGGCAAGATGGGCGTTGATCTCCTCGAACAGGGCCTTGGTGAGGTTGTTGTCCAGCAGCAGTCGCCTGAACTTCAGCAGCGTGGTGGCGTCGGGCACCGACTCGCGCGACAGGTCGATCCCCACGAAGTCGCGCAGCGCCTGGCTGTCGTACAGCGCGTCCTCCAGCGCCTCGTCGGCCAGGCCGTACCACTGCTGCAGACAGTACATACGCAGCATCCTGGGGACGCCGATCGGCTGGCGGCCGACGCGCCCCCTCGTGGGGTACAGCGGCTCGATCACGCCGATCAAGCGCGCCCAAGGCACAACGCGCTCCATGTCGGCCAAGAACTTCTCGCGACGAGTGCGCTTCTTCTTCAATGCGTATTCGGCGCTGGCAAAACTGCGTTGGCTCATGTCCGTCATGCCCTCAAACGTGGTCCTCTCACGCATGCATACGCCGTGCCGGGATCGATCAATTGTTCAGCGTCTCCCTAGAGGCCCAACTCCTGCTTGGCGATGATGTTGCGCTGGATCTCGTTGCTGCCGCCGTAGATCGACATCGCGCGCCGCCAGAAGTAATTGGGCGCCGCGCCGCGCACGCTCGCCTCGATGCCTTCGAGAGTTCCCTCGCCGCGCATCTGGGCCGGGTCGAGCACCTGCCCGTTGGGCCCCACGGCCTCGAAGATCAGCTCGGTGATGCGCTGGCCAATCTCGGTGCCGCGGATCTTCAGCGCCGAGGCCAGCCCAGCCCCCGGCGAACTGCCCGTGCCCATGGTCGACAGCGCCCTCAGCGTCGTCACTTCGAGCGCCTTCAGTTGCGTCTCGATGGCCGACACCTTCGCGCGAAACACGGGGTCTTCGATGAGCGGGCGGCCGCGATGGCGCACACTCGCCGCGATGCGGTGCAGGCGGCGCATCGCGAAGGTAGAGAAGCCGATGTTCGAATTCTCGACCCGCTCGTGTTCGAGCAGGAACTTCGCATAGGTCCAGCCGCTGCCTTCTTCCCCCACCAGATTGGCCTTGGGCACCTTCACGTCGGTGAGGAAGACGGCATTGAAGGAGTGCGTGCCTTCGAGCATCGAGATCGGCTGCACCACGATGCCGGGCGACTTCATGTCGATCAGCAGGAAGGAGATGCCGCGCTGCGCCTTGGCCTCGCGGCTGGTGCGCACGAGGCAGAACATCCAGTCGGCGTAGTGGGCGTACGAGGTCCAGATCTTCTGACCGTTGACGAGGTAGTGGTCGCCGCGGTCTTCTGCGCGCGTGGCGAGCGACGCGAGATCCGATCCCGATGCCGGCTCGGAGTAGCCCTGGCACCACCACGTGGTCGATGCACGGATCCCCGGCAGGTGCTTCTCCTTCTGCGCCTGGTTGCCGAAGTTGAAGATCACCGGGCCGACCATGCGCGGCCCGAAGGGCTGGATGGTGGGGCAGTTCAGCTCGGCGCTGATGGTCTCGAAGATGTAGCGCTGCGTTGCGTTCCAGCCCGGCCCGCCTTGCGATACCGGCCAGGTGTAGGCATGCCAGCCGCGACGGCCGAGGATCTGCTGCCAGCGCATGAAGTCCTCGCGATGCAGGTGCAGGTCGTGCTCCACGCGCCGCGAGATGTCGCACGGCAGGTTCTCGGTGATGAAGGCGCGCACTTCATGGGCAAACGCCTGCTCTTCCTTCGAAAAGGCCAGTTCCATCTAGTGTCTCCGTCAGTCTTGTGAATGCAGCGCAAAGCGGACGCCGCCGACCGAAACCCCGCTGGCGTCGGTGGAGAGCCCGCGCGCTTCCGCTGTGTTGCGGATCGCGGATGCGTCGCGCACAGCCAGCTCGATGCCTGCGAGACCTTCGCCGCGATCGTCGCGCGATGCGATGAAACGAAGCGTGGCGTTGTCGACCCGCAGGTGCCAGTCGCCATCGCCGCGTTCAACGGGCCGCTGGAGGATGCGACCCCAGCGCGCAGCCATCGCGGCAGGGTCGTCCGCCTGCAGCACGGCACCGATGATGCCCCGCACGCGAACTTCCGAGACGGCATCGCGCCAGTCCGGTCCGGCGGGCCAGTAGGGACCGGTCAGGTCCGCGCCGTTCAGCGTCGTGTTGATCTCCAGCAGCGCACCGCCCGTGTCGCGCGGATGCAGCTGCATGCCTTCATAGTCGCCGATTGCCAGCGGCGCCGCGATGCGCACGTCGATGGCATCGACGTGCGTGCGCCAGCGTGGCAGCGACTCGCTGTCCAGGATGACCATGTAGCCGCCATCGCCCTTGCGGCGCTCGATGTAGCGCCCGGCCGTGGTGCCTTCGCGCAGCGGCGCGACGACCTCGACGAAGCTGTTGCCGAAGGGCATGAGCGCGTTGTGCAGGCCGAACTGCCCCACCTCGGGATCGCGGTGGCAGACCTTCACGCCGAAGACGGCGCACAGGTCTTCCTCCACCGGCGCCAGTTGCGCGGCCACCAGGCAGAGCTGGCGAAGTCGCAGGTATGTCGTGGTCAAAACGTTTGTCTCCTTGTGCTCGCCCAACGAGGCCAGGTTTAAATATGATATAACAAATATAGAAATCACATGAGACAAGGCCACCGCCCATGACATCGCTTGCCGGACTGCGCGTACTCGATCTCTCGCGCTTCATCGCCGGGCCTTATTGCGCCATGATGCTCGGCGACATGGGCGCCGAGGTGGTGAAGATCGAACCCCCCGGCGAGGGCGAATACGCCCGTCGCGCGTCGCCGGCCGTGAACGGCCAGAGCCTCTACACCTTCATCGTCAATCGCAACAAGAAGAGCCTGGCGATCGACCTGCGCAGCGATAGCGGACTCAAGGTGTTGCGCGATCTCATCGCCCGGGCCGACGTGCTGGTCGAGAACTTCCGCCCGGGCACGATGGAGAAGATGGGCTTGGGCTGGGAGGCGGTGCACGCACTCAACCCGCGGCTGGTGATGGCGCGCATCTCGGGCTTCGGCCAGGATGGGCCTCTCGCCCACAAGCAGTGCTTCGATGGCGTCGCGCAGGCCATGAGCGGCCTGATGGACATGACCGGCGCCGAGGACGGCCCGCCGACCATGATCGGCTCCTTCATGTGCGACTACACCACCGGCATGTACACCGCACTCGGCATCCTCGCTGCGCTCAATGCCCGGCATGCGTCGGGGCTGGGCCAGCTGGTCGACGTGTCCTTGCTGGAGAGCGCCGCATCGATGCTCATGACGGCGATCCCCCAGCAGAAGCTCTTCGGCACCACGATGACGCGCGTCGGCAGCCGCGACCGCTTCGTCGCGCCGTCCAACACCTTTGCGACCGGCGACGGCCGCTACGTGCTGATGGTGGGCGGGGACGACAACATGTTCCCGCGCGTGGTGCGCGCAATGAAAGGACCGGCCTTGCTGGACGACCCGCGCTTCGTCTCCATGGCGTCACGCCTCGAAAACCGCGACGCGGTCGAAGGCATCGTGGCTGACTGGATGCTCGCGCACGGCGCCGACGAGATCGTCGCGCGACTCGAAGCCGAGGGCGTGCCCTGCGCCATGGTCGCGACCATCGACGAGGTGATCGACAACCCGCAACTGCGCCACCGGGGCGCCATCGCGGACATTCCCTTCGGCGACGCCACCGTGCCCGTGCAGGGCGTGACCATTCATCTGTCGGCGACGCCGCTCGCCATCGAACGCGCGATGCCGAACGTGGGCGAGCACAACGCCGAGGTGCTACAGCAGTGGCTCGGCTTCCAGACCGACCAGATCGCCGCGCTGCAGGCCGAAGGAGCCATCTGAAGAATCTCAACGACACACAGGCAAAAATGGAGACACGCACTTGACCACCGAACTCATCGAACACTTCGAAACGGGCGTATTGATGCTCACTCTGAACAGGCCGGAACGCCTCAACGCCTTGACCGTTCCCATGACCGAGGCGCTGCTCGCGGCGCTGCGGCGCGCCGCGGTCGACAACGAGGTTCGAGCCGTGGTACTGACCGGCGCGGGGCGTGCCTTCTGCGCCGGCGGCGACGTCAAGGCGATGGCCGAGGACGATGCGACCCGGCACACGCTCGAATCCCGCACCCTGCAGCTGCGCGAGCACATGGAGTGCTCGCGGCTGTTGCACGAGATGCCCAAGCCCACCATCGCCGTGGTGCGGGGCGCCGCGGCCGGCGCGGGCCTGTCACTCGCGCTGGCGTGCGATTTGCTGCTGGCGAGCGACACGGTCAAGCTCACCTCGGCCTTTGCCAAGGTCGGTCTCTCGGGCGATTTCGGCAGCACCTATTTCCTGACCAAGCTGCTGGGCCAGCGCGCGCGCGCATTTGCGCTGCTCTCGCCCGTGCTCAAGGCGGACGAGGCGCTCCAGCTCGGGCTGGTCACGCGCGTGGTGCCCGAAAGCGAACTCGACGCCGAAGGCCGCAAGCTGGCGCAGCAGCTGGCGGATGGCCCGTCGATCACGCTCGGCCACATCAAGGCCAATCTCAACGCGGCTGAGCAGGGCGCCACGCTGGCGCAGGCGCTCGACCACGAGGCCATCCGCCACATCCGCTGCGGCATGACCGAAGACCACCAGGAAGCGGCCCGCGCCTTCGTCGAGAAGCGCGCGCCGAAGTTCGTCAACCGTTGAAGGAGCCCGCCATGGACCGATTTTCTCTCAAGGGCAAGACCGCCATCGTCACCGGCTCGTCGCGCGGCATCGGCCGCGCCATCGCCATCTCCTATGCGCGCGCGGGCGCCCGCGTCGTCGTCACGAGCCGCAAGGTGGACGCCTGCAACGCCGTGGTCGAGCAACTGCGCGGCGAAGAGCTGGAAGCCACGGCAATCGCCTGCAACATCTCGAGCAAGGAGCAGGTGATTGCGCTCGTCGACCAGACCGAGAAGGCCTACGGGCCGGTTGACGTGCTGGTGTGCAATGCGGCCGTCAATCCCTACTACGGACCGATGTCGGGCATCACCGACGAGGCCTTCTCCAAGGTGATGGACGTCAACATCCGCTCCAACCTCTGGCTGGTCAACCGCGTCGCGCCGGGCATGGCGGAGCGGGGCGGCGGGTCGATCGTCATCATCAGTTCGATCGCGGGCCTGACGGGCTCGCGGGTGCTGGGCGCGTATGCCATCTCGAAGGCGGCCGACATGCAACTCGCGCGCAACCTCGCATTGGAATGGGGCAAGCAGGGCGTGCGCACCAACTGCATTGCACCCGGTCTCATCAAGACCGACTTCGCCAAGGCGCTGTGGGACAACCCGCAGACGCTGGCCGCCGCGCTGGCTTCCAGTCCGCTCAACGCCATCGGCGACCCCGAGGACATCGCCGGCGCAGCGCTGCTGCTGGGCTCCGACGCGGGGCGCTTCATCACGGGCACGACCATCGTCATCGACGGCGGCGCCACGATCGGCGGCGAAGCCTGACCGTCGGGGGAGCATTCATGACCTACCAGGACATCACCGTCGCGACCGAGGGCCGCGTCTTGATCATCACGCTGAACCGGCCGGACCGACTCAACGCGTGGACCCACCGGATGGAAACCGAGTTCCGCAAAGCCGTCGAAGCGGCCGAGGCTGATGAGGTCGTGCGCGCCATCGTGGTCACCGGCGCGGGCCGGGGCTTCTGCGCCGGGGCCGACATGGACATTCTCGAAGCCGGTGCGGCCGGCGCCGCCGACACCACGATTCCGCCGCCGCCCGCGTCGCCCGCGGCCGCTGGCATCGAAGCCAACTACGCCTGGCGCTTCAGCTATCTGCTGCGCGTGCGCAAGCCCATCTTCGCGGCCATCAACGGGCCGATCGCCGGCATCGGCCTGTGCATGGCGGTGTTCTGCGACTTCCGCTACATGGCCGAAGGCCAGAAGCTCACCACGGCCTTTGCCAAGCGCGGGCTGATCGCGGAGCACGGCATCTCGTGGATGCTGCCGCGGCTGGTCGGCCCGACCGACGCGCTCGACCTGCTGCTGTCGGCGCGCACGCTGGTCACGGCCGAGGCCGCTTCGCTGGGTCTGGTCAAGGCGCTGCCCGTCGAGGGCTTTCTCGCAGCGGTCCAGGCGATTGCGAGGGACATGACCGACAACGCCTCCCCGCGCTCCATCGGCGTCATCAAGCGGCAGGTGTACGACAGCCTGTTCCAGGACCTCGACACCGCCTGGCGCCGCGCCGACGAGGAGATGCAGGAATCCTTCGCGAGCGAGGATTTCCGCGAAGGTGTGGCGCATTTCCTCGAAAAGCGCGCTCCCGCCTTTACCGGTCGTTGATAAGAACAGCATCGTTGAAATAACATATACGCTATTTGAAACAGGTGTGCGACCCGCATGCCTCCCCCTCCGATGGAAGACATCCTCACCCGCGACAGCCTCAACGCACAGGCCTACAGCCGTCTGTGCCGCGACCTCAAGGCAGGCCGGTTCGCGCCCGGCGAAAAGCTCAAGCTGCGGGATCTCGCAGCCGAGATGGGCATCAGCCCGACACCGGTGCGCGAGGCGCTGGCGCGGCTGATCTCCGAGCAGGCGCTCGAGCAAGTGGGACACCATTCGGTGCGCGTGCCCGTGATGAGCGAAGAGCGCTTCACCGAGGTGCGGGAGCTTCGCCTCATGCTCGAAGGGCAAGCCGCGGCGCGCGCCGCGCAGCACGCCGGCAGCGACGACGTGAAGAAGCTCGAAGCCATCCACGACCGCATGGCCGCCCTGCGCGAAGCGGGGGACGCGGCCAGCGAACTGCTCGAGTCCGAGCGCTTCCACATGGCGGTCTATGCGCTGGCCGGCATGCCCGTGCTCCAGCGTATCGTCGAAAGCCTGTGGCTGCAGTGCGGCCCGCTCATGAAGGCGCTTCAGACGCGTGCGCTGGGACAGCCGCGCAAGCAGCATCCGCACCACATGGTGATGCGCGGCCTCCGCAAGCACGATGGGGAAGTGGCCCGACGCGGTATCCACGACGAGATCGAGCGCACCTCGGCGCCGATCCTCGCCTATCTGCGCGAACGCAGTGCAGAGGCTTCGGCACAGGCCGTGAAGCCGACCCGCCGGGCGGCCAGCCAGATCGCCTGACGCGCCGCGCCAGGCGGATGGCCCCGCAACGGCGCGGGGAATCGCTCTCGGGTCCATGCAGCAGGGAAATGCATCTGCATGCTCAATATTCATCGAGACGCGCTTGCCGCTTCCGGCGCAAGGCCGCATGATCGTGGAGAACCGGGGGCTCGCAGAGGGCCGAACCCGGACGAGCAGACCGACTCGGAGACACGTCAGCATGATCGCCTACCGCCACGGCCCTCGGCCGCTGCATGAGTATTTGCGCCTGCACGCTCGCAGTACGCCCGACAAGCCCGCACTGATCTGGTACGGACGCCGGATCTCGTACGCGGAACTCGACGACCTGAGCGATCGTTTCGCCCAGAGCCTGCGCGACCGGGGCATCGGCCAGGGCGAAGTGGTCGCGCTCTTCCTGCACAACTGCCCGGAATACCTCATCGCCCATTTCGGGGTGCAGAAGCTCGGCGCGATAGTCAGCCCCTGCAACCCCGACGCGCGCGCCTACGAACTCGAACACCAGCTGACCGAGCTGGATGCCAGCGCCATCGTGGCAGGTGAGGAGCTTCTCAAGGTCGTGCTGGGCTCCACCGCGCTGCGCACCGTGGCACACCTCTTCGCGGTGCGCTACGGCGAGATGCTCCCGGCGACGCTCGCCATCGACGTTCCGCCCAACATCAGGCTGCGGCACGAACCGGCGCCGCCGTTGCCGGGCTCCGTTATCGACTTCGCGGATGCGCTGGCCGAGGCCGACGCCTTCACGCCGGTCGACACCATCGCGATGGACGATGTCTCCCTCATGGCCTACACCTCGGGCAGCACCGGACTGCCGAAGGGCGCGATGATCAGTTTCGAGTGCGCGCTCTACAAGACAGCAGTGAGCGCCGACAGCTTCAGGATCGGCGCGGACGACGTGATGCTCGCCGATGTCGCGCTGCACCACATCTCCGGGATGATGACCGGCCTGGCGCTACCGATCTATTGCGGCGCGACCGTCGTGCTGCTGCATCGCTTCGACGCGACGGCCGTGCTGCAGGCCATCGAGGCCTGCGGCGTGACGTGGTGGTACACCATGGCGCCTTCGCTGCCATCGGCGATGGCCTGTGACGACGCTGCGGCCTACGACCTGTCGTCGCTGCGCACCACCGTCGGCACCAGCTTCGGCGTGCAGCTCACCGAATCGCTCGCCAGGCGATGGAGCCGCTTCGCCAACGGTTGCCTCGTCTACGAGGCCGGCTACGGCCTGAGCGAGACCCACACCTGCGACACGCTGATGCCGCCGGATGCGATCAAGTGGGGCACCAACGGCAAGCCGGCGCCGGGCGTGGAACTGCGCATCGTCGATCCGGAGACGGGGTGCGACGTGCCCACCGACCAGCGCGGCGAGATCCTGCTGCGCGGCCCCATTCGCTACAAGGGCTACTGGCTGCAGCCCGAGGCGACCCAGGCCATGCAGCTCGACGGCTGGCTGCGCACCGGCGACGTCGGCGTCATCGACGACGAGGGCTACCTGACCTTCCTGGGCCGCACCAAGGAAATGATCAAGGTGTGGAGCTACAGCGTCTTTCCGGAAGAGGTCGAAGCCATCCTCGCCATGCATCCCGACGTGCGCCAGGCGGCGGTCGTCGGCTTGCCCGATCCAGACCGGGGTGAGGCTGTGCAAGCCTATGTCGTGCTGAAGGACGAAGCCGCTGCTCGCGTACGCGCGGGGCAGCAGACCGACCGCGCGGACCAGAAGATCATCGAATGGTGCCTGCAGCACATGTCGCACTACAAGGTGCCGCGCACCGTGATCTTCCGCAACGGCCTGCCGTTCTCGGAAAGCGGCAAGCTGCTGCGGCGGATGCTGCGCGACCCTGCCGTCTCGATGGCGGTGAACTGACCCGGCTCAGCGCGCCGCGGCCGGTGCGCGGTACCCCGCCAGCTCATGTTTGGCGATGGCATTGCGGTGCACTTCGTCCGGACCATCGGCCACGCGCAGGTGGCGCGCGTAGGCGTAGAACGAGGTCAGCAGCGTGTCCTGGCTCAGGCCGGCCGCGCCGAAGGCCTGCATGGCGTCGTCGATCACCTGCACGCAGTTGTTCGGCGCGATGACCTTGATCATCGCGATCTCCTTCGCCGCCACCTTGTTGCCGGCGGTGTCCATGCGCCACGCGGCGTGCAGCACCATCCAGCGCGTCTGGTCGATCAGCATGCGCGCCTTGGCGATCCGCTCGCGCCATACGCCCTGCTCGGACAGCGGCTTGCCGAAGGCCACGCGCGAGACCACGCGCTCGCACATCATCTCCAGCGCCGATTCGGCCATGCCGATCATGCGCATGCAGTGGTGGATGCGCCCCGGCCCGAGGCGGCCCTGAGCGATCTCGAAGCCGCGGCCTTCGCCCAGCAGCAGGTTCGACGCCGGCACGCGCACGTTCTCGAACAGCACCTCGGGATGGCCGAAGGGTGCGTCGTAGTGGCCCATGAGCGCCATGTCGCGCAGCACGGTCACTCCGGGCGTGTCGCGCGGCACGACGATCATCGACTGCTGGCGGTGCCGGTCGGCGTTGTCGGGGTCGGTCTTTCCCATGAGGATGAAGAGCTTGCAGCGCTCGTTCATCGCGCCGGTGATGTACCACTTGCGCCCGTTGATCACGTAGTCGTTGCCGTCGCGGCGGATGCTGCACTCGATGTTGGTTGCGTCCGACGAGGCGACGGCCGGCTCCGTCATCGCGAAGGAGGAGCGGATCTCGCCGTCGAGCAGCGGACGCAGCCAGCGCTCCTGCTGCTCCGGCGAGCCGTAGCGCGCGATGACCTCGGTGTTGCCGGTGTCGGGCGCGCTGCAGTTGAAGGCCTCTGCGCTCCAGTAGCGGCGGCCCATGATCTCGCACAGCGGCGCGTATTCGAGGTTCGTCAGGCCGGCGCCATGGCCCGCTTCGGGCAAAAATAGGTTCCACAGGCCCGCGGCGCGCGCCTTGGGCTTCAGTTCTTCCATGAGCGGCAGGGTGGTGTAGCTGCCGCCCTTCTGTGCGTTGAGGTAGGACTGGTGGGCCTCTTCCTCGCGGCGCTTCTCGTTCGGATAGATGTGCTCGTCCATGAAGGCGAGCAGGCGGGTGCGGAGGTCCTGGACCTTGGGCGTGTATTCGAATTGCATGGTGTTGAACTTCAGTGAAGGATTGGTGGAAGAGGCCCCGGTCAGGACCAGGAGAACAGGCCGAGCGAGACGGCGACCAGCGCCGGCTTGGGCTGGCCTTCGATCTCGACCGTGTTCTCCGTGCGCAGCAGCGTCCAGCCGTCCTCGCGCGGCTCGGCGGCCAGCAGCTTGATGTGGTTGCGCACGCGCGAGCCCGCAGGCACCGGCGACATGAAGCGCAGCTTGTCGAGCCCGTAGTTGACGGACTTGGTGGGCTTCAGCCCGCCCAGCAGCTCGTAGGAGGTGATCGGCAGCAGCGAGAGCGTGAGAAAGCCGTGCGCAATCGGCGCGCCGAACGGGCTTTCGCGCTTCGCACGCTCCACGTCGATGTGGATCCACTGGCGGTCTTCCGTGCAGTCCGCGAAGGCGTCGATGCGCGACTGCGGCACCTCCACCCAGGACGAGGTGCCGATCGATTGGCCGACGCATTGCTGCAGGTTGTCGCGGTTCAGGAGGGGCATGGTGCGCAGGGCGGAATGGGAATGCGTTGATGGTGCCTCGACTCGGGCACGCCGAGGCGCCTGGCGCATGAAGGCTTTTCATCCGCCGCATGCGGCTTGTTGATGCGGCCGCACCGCGCGTGCGTGAACATCGGTTCGCATCAACGCCGAAAGGAACATTCGTGACAGCCAGCTACGAGGTGCGCGACGGCATTGCCGTCGTCGCGATGGACAACCCTCCCGTCAACAGCCTGGGCCTGGGCAACCGCCGCTTCATCGCGGCGTCGGTCTCTCGCGCGCAGGACGACCCCGCGGTCCGCGCAATCGTGCTGACGGGGCAGGGGCGCGCGTTCTGTGGTGGCGCCGACATCCGCGAGTTCAACAAGCCCGAGGCGACGGCGGCGCCCGATCTGGTCGATGTGATCCGTCTCGTCGAAGGCTGCAGCAAGCCGGTGGTGGCGGCGATCCATGGCGTCGTGATGGGCGGCGGGCTCGAACTCGCGATGGGATGCCACTACCGCGTCGTGCAAAGCGGCACGCAGGTCGCTTTGCCCGAGGTCCGCATCGGCATCCTGCCCGGCGCCACGGGCACGCAGCGCCTGCCGCGCCTCATCGGCCTCGAAGCCGCGCTCAACATGATCGTGACCGGCGACACCGTGATGAGCGACGTGCTGGCCGCGATGCCTTCGCAGAAGCTGTTCGACCGGATCGTCCCGGACGACGTCGTGTCCGCCGCGATCGAACTGGCGCGCGCCAAGGCGGAAGTGCGACCGCTGCCGCGCTCCCGCGACCTCAAGGTCGAGCATCCGAACGCCGAGGCCTACCTGCAGTTCGCCCGCAACATGATCGCGGCCAGTTCGCGCAACTATCCCGCGCCGCTTCGCTGCCTGGACTGCGTGGCGCAATCGGTGCGCCTGGGATTCGACGCGGCCGTGGACTACGAACGCGCCGCGGTCACCGAACTCGTGTGGACGCCGGAAAGCGCCGCGTTGCGTAACGCCTTCTTTGCGGAACGCGCCGCGAGCAAGATTCCCGACGTGCCGGAAGACACGCCCCGGCGCGCCATCAAGTCGGTCGGCGTGATCGGAGCCGGCACCATGGGCGGCGGCATTTCGATGAACTTCCTGAACGCGGGCATCCCGGTCAAGATCCTCGAGATGAAGCAGGAGGCGCTCGACCGCGGCATCGCCACCATCAAGAAGAACTACGAAGCACAGGTCAAGAAGGGCAAGCTCAAGCCTGAGAAGTACGAAGAGCGCATGGCACTGCTGTCCACCACGCTCGACTACAACGACCTGAAGGACGCCGACCTGATCATCGAGGCCGTGTTCGAGGAACTCGGCGTCAAGGAGAAGGTGTTCAACGAGCTGGACCGCGTCGCCAAGGCCGGCGCCATCCTGGCGTCCAACACCTCGACGCTGGACGTCGACAAGATCGCCGCCTTCACCAAGCGCCCGCAGGACGTGGTCGGCATGCACTTCTTCAGCCCGGCCAATGTGATGAAGCTGCTCGAGGTGGTGCGCGGCAAGGAGACGGCCAAGGACGTGCTGGCCACCGTGATGGCGATCGCCAAGAAGATCAAGAAGACCGCGGTGGTCTCCGGCGTGTGCGACGGCTTCATCGGCAACCGCATGATCGAGCAGTACTCCCGCCAGGCTGGCTTCCTGCTGGACGAGGGCGCCACGCCGCAGCAGGTCGACCGCGCCATCGAGAAGTTCGGCTTTGCCATGGGCCCGTTCCGCATGGGCGACCTGGCGGGCAACGACATCGGCTGGGCGATCCGCAAGCGCCGCGCCACCGAGCGCGCCGACATGAAGTACAGCAAGACGGCCGACAAGCTCTGCGAGCTGGGCCGCTTCGGCCAGAAGACCGGGGCAGGGTGGTACGACTACCAGGCCGGCAAGCGTGATGCGATCCCGAGCCAGGTCGTGCTCGACCTGATCGAAAAGCACCGCAAGGACGAAGGCATCACGCCGCGCAAGATCTCCGACGAGGAGATCGTGCAGCGCCTGGTCTTCTCGCTGGTGAACGAAGGTGCGCACATCCTCGAGGACGGCATCGCCTCCAAGTCGGGCGACATCGACATGGTGTACCTCACCGGCTACGGCTTCCCGATCTGGCGCGGCGGCCCGATGCACTACGCCAACCAGACCGGCCTCTACAACGTGGCCGAGGCAATGAAGCGCTTCGCGAAGAACCCGCGCGACGACGCGAGCTTCTGGCAGCCCGCGCCGCTGATCCAGAAGCTGGTGGCCGAGGGCCAATCGTTCAGCTGAGCCTGCGACGGGCTTCTATCGATCCGAGCGAAGCCTGAATGCGATGCCCAGCGCCGTGAACGCGGCGTGATGGGCTTCGCTTCGGACGCTGAAGCCTTGCGACGACGCATTGCGCACAAGGGCTTCGAATGCGGTCGTGGCGAAATCCAGTGCAGTCACGCCTATGCGTCCGTCCGCGGTCGAGGCGAAGCGAAGGCTGAAACGGTCGAGCCTGAGCGAAGGCACGCCGTCTTCATCGCGGAAGGGTTGCGCGTGGAACAGTTGCGTCCAGTGAAGCGCCACGCGTTCCGGTGCCCGTACCGCCAGTTCCAGGCCGCACAGGCGTGCGATGCAGTCCACAGAAGCGCGGTCTTGCTGAGGGGCGTTGTCACGCAGGTCGACTGTGCAGGCGCCGGTGTCCATTGCATCGACGCGCAGGCAGGGCGCGCAGCCCAGCGCCGAACCGTCGAGCGCTTCGATGCCGAGCCGTTGCAGGTGCGTGCGCTGCTTGTCGAGGTCGTCGCACCGCAGGTCCAGCGTGTTGCTGGAAGCGGCGCGGATCTCGATCCACTGGTCATCGAACAGGAAGCGGGAGCCGCGCTGCGGGTCTCCGGACGACGCCGGCGCCCCGGCCGGCGCGCCGAGGATTCTTCCGAAGACCGACGCCGCCGCCTCATCATCGGAGACCGCGACGCGCAGTCCACGGAAGCGAGGGGGTGCAAGGACAGGCGGCATCCCCGGATCATTCCTCTGCGGCGCGCTGCCAGCCCAGTTCCGCCAGTTGCCGGGCCTGCTTCCCGGCCTCCAGCGCATGGGCGTTCGAGGCATTGCCCGCCAGGGCCCGGCCCATGATCCCCTGCGCGATGGCTGCCGCGCGAAACAGGTTGAAGGCCGTGTAGAAGCGCCACGCTGCCGTCGTCACCGCGGGCAGCCGCCGGCGCTCGCAGTAGCGCGCGAGGTAGCGCTCTTCGGACGGCAACCCCAGCGCCGCCAGCTGCACGCGCGAGAGATCGCCGACTCCGCGGAATGGCGGCGGCAATTGCCACGCCATGCAGTGGTACGCGAAGTCGGCCATCGGGTCGCCCAGGGTCGACAGCTCCCAGTCGAGCACGGCGATGACCCTCGGCGCGTCGTGCGCGAACACGAGGTTGTCGAGGCGGAAGTCACCGTGGACGATGCGTGTCGCCGTCTCGGGCGGCATGTGCTTCGGCAGCCACTCGACGAGGTTTTCCACCGCTTCGATGCGTTCCGTCTCGCTCGCCCGGTATTGTCGGGTCCATCGCGCGATCTGTCGCTCGATGTAGTTGCCGGTGCGCCCGTAGTCGCCGAGGCCCACGGCCTGGACATCGACCTCGTGCAGCGCGGCCAGCACCCTGTTCATGTCGTCGCAGATGCGGGTGCGCTCGTCATTGCTCGCGTCGGGCAGTTTCGGGTCCCAGAGGATGCGGCCATCCACGTAGTCCATGACGTAGAACGAGGTGCCGATGACCTTGTCGTCCTCGCACAGCGCATGCACGCGCGGGACCGGCACGTCGGTATCGGCCAGCGCCTTCATGACCCGGAACTCGCGGTCCACCGCGTGGGCGGAAGGCAGCAATTCGCCCGATGGCTTGCGCCGCACCACGTAGCGGCGCTGGCCGGCTTCGACCAGGAAGGTCGGGTTCGACTGCCCGCCCTTGAACTGCGACACGCGAAAGCCGTTGCCCGCGTCGGCGTCGACATGCGAGGCGAACCACTGCCGCAGGGATGCCTCGTCGAAGCGCTGCCGCTCCTGGACTTGCGTCGTTCCGCTGAACTCGTCGCTCATGAGGCCAGGGGGCCGCGCGGCGGCGGGCCAATCAAAGGGATCATGGGGCTTGTCTCCTCGGTGAATGCGCGCAAGGGTCATCTCGCGGCATGATGGTGCGCGTTCTCAGGAGACAGCCTAAGGGCAGCGGTGCGCGTAAGCCAATGAACGCTTGGAATGGACCTGGATACAGCGAATGCATATCTCGAGAGTCGATCTCAACCTGCTCGTGGTGCTGGACACCATCTACACCGAAGGTGGCATCACCAAGGCGGCGGAAAAGCTGCACCTGACGCAGCCCGCCATCAGCCACGCGCTGGCGCGGCTGCGTGATCTTTTCAACGACCCTTTGTTCGAGCGGCAGGGCCACAAGATGGTGCCCACGCCGCTCACCAAGCGCCTGATCGATCCGCTGCGCGGCTCGCTGCAGTCGATCGGCTCGCTGCTCAACGACACGCAGAGCTTCGAGCCGGCCATTGCGAAGAAGCGCTTCGTGATCGGCCTGCGCGACTACATGGAGTCGACCGTGATGCCGCCGCTGATGCGCGCCCTGGCCATCGAGGCGCCCGAGGTTGAGGTGTCCGGCGTGCGCGCCAACCGGCGCAGCCTGGAAAGCGAACTGGCTGCCGGCACGCTGGATGTGGCGGTGGATGTGCTTCTGCCCCTGTCGGAGGCCGTGAAGGTCAAGCGCATCAGCGTCGACGGCATGGCCGTGGTGGCCCGCAAGGGGCATCCCGCCATCCATGGGTCGGTGGACCTCGATACCTATCTGGCGCAGCGCCACATTCTCGTGACCTCGCGCCGCCAAGGGCCGGGCTTCGAGGACATCGAGCTGCGCCGCATGGGCGTGCAGCGCCAGGTCGCGTTGCGCTGCCAGTTCTACTTCGCGGCCTGCCGTACGGTGTCGGAGACGGACCTGGTCCTCACCATGCCGGAGAGCTACGCGCACATGGCGAACCGGCAGTTCGGCAACCAGGTGATGGCTTTTCCGGTGCCGCTGTCGTCGATGGATGCCTACATGTACTGGCACGCCAGTACCGACAACGACGCCGCCAACCGCTGGCTGCGCTCTGTGCTGATGCGCTGCTGCGTGCGCTGAGCGCGGCGGCGCCTTCTTCGTCTCCACAAATGCTTCGGCGTGGCCGATCCGCGCTGTGTCCGTGCTCGCCTAGTGTTTCGCATGAGGGTTTTCGCCAGTACTGCTTTTCGTGCATGGCCGTAAATTGCCATCTGTTATAACAAATGTCACGCGACGGAGTTCCCGAAGCGTCAACCATGGAGACATCGATGTCTATGAAGAGGCGCCACTTCCTCCAGTCCACCGCTGCCGCCGTTGGCGTGCTGGGCTTGCCCGCGTTGCAGACCGTCCGAGCCCAGTCCGGGCCCGTGCGAATCGGCGTGATGCTGCCGATAAGCGGCATCGGCGCCGAAGCCGGCGCGGCCTGGCTGGCC
This sequence comes from Variovorax paradoxus, assembly GCF_018614915.1. Taxonomy (GTDB): domain Bacteria; phylum Pseudomonadota; class Gammaproteobacteria; order Burkholderiales; family Burkholderiaceae_C; genus Variovorax; species Variovorax paradoxus_K. The sequence goes on from NZ_JAGGNU010000001.1 coordinate 25,929, forward strand.
GGCGCGAAAGTCGCCGCTGAACAATGGAACGCAAAGGGCGGTGTGCTCAAGCGCACGGTGGAACTGGTCGTGCGCGATGACAAGTTCACCAGCGCCGGCGCCGTCGCCGCCGCACGCGAGCTGGCCGGCAGCGGCGTCAACCTGCTGATCGGCGGCTCGCAGTCGCCGATGGCGCTGGCCACGGCGCCGATCCTTCCCGAGCTCAAGGCCATGATGGTCGCGCCGTGCCCGACCGTGATGTCGCTCACGCACGAGAACTTCCAGCGCAACTTCTTCCGCTTGTCCTGGAACGCCTACATCGCCTTCGCCGGCATCGGCAACATGCTCACCGACCGCTTCAAGGAAGTGGAAACGTGGTCGTGCATCGTGCCCGACAGCGAGAACGGTCGCGACATGGCGCGCTTCTTCACCATCGGCGTGCAGCGTGCCGCCGCGAAGGCCGGCCGCAAGGTGAAGGTGCTCGACCCCGTATTCGCCAGCCTCAACAAGTCCGATTACAAGGTCGAGATCAACAGCCTCATGAACGCGCCCTCGCAGGGCCTGTTCGTCGGGCTCACGGCCGCACCGTGCATCAGCCTGCTGCAGCAGGGGCGTGCGGTCGGCATGGACAAGAAGTTCAAGGTCATCGGCGACGCCGGCACCGAGCTGATGATCGCCAAGGCGATGCAGAAGTCCACGCCGGCCAACCTGTGGAGCATCAGCTACTGGGTGCCAGGCACCGATGCGGGCAAGCGCAACCCGCTGAGCACGCCGCTGTACGAAGGCTACGTGAAGCTCACCGGCGACAAGAACCCGCCGAGCATCGTGCAGTCCAGTCACCGCTGCGCGCTCGGGCTCTTCAACGCCATCCAGAAGGCGGGCAGCACCGAAACGGATGCCGTCATCGCCGCGCTGGAGGGCCTCACCTTCGACACCGCCGTGGGCTCGTACCACGTGCGCAAGGAAGATCACCAGGGCCTAGGCACCGCCTACATCGCCAAAGTGGGCGCGCGCGACGCCGATCCGGGCTACGGCATCGTCGACGCCATTGCCTACAAAGAAGCCGACGTGGCCGAGCCGCCATCGCCCGGCAAAGCCATCTCGATGTGAACGTCCACGCGGAGACACAGCCATGACATCAATGAAGCGCCGAACCCTCATCCAGGCCGCGAGTGCGGCCGCCGTGCTGGGCGCCGTCGGCACGCGGTTCTCATCTCTCGCCCATTCCCAGGGCACGCCTGTCAAGATCGGCGCCATGCTGCCCATGAGCGGCATCGGGGCCGAGGCTGGCGCCGCCTGGCTCAACGGCATCAAGGCAGCGCAACTGCAATGGAATGCCAATGGCGGCCTGCTCGGCCGCCAGATTGAGATCGTGGTCCGCGATGACAAGTTCACGAGCGCCGGTGCCGTCAGCGCGGTGCGCGAGTTGGCGGGAGAGGGCGTCAACGTCTCGATCGGCGCGGGCCAGTCGCCCATGGCGCTGGCGATCGCGTCCATCCTCGGCGAGCTCAAGAGCGTGGTGGTGGCACCCGCGCCGAGCGTGATGTCGGTGACGCACGAGAACTTCAGCCGCAACTTCTTCCGCCTGTCGTCGAACGCGCTGATGCTCTATGGCGGCATCGGCAACCTGATGACGAGCAAGTTCACCGACGTGCAGACGTGGGCCGTGATCGCGCCCGACAGCGAGAACGGCCGCGACGTGGCGCGCTACTTCAAGGCCGGCGTCGAACAGGCGGCCGCCAAGGCGGGGCGCAAGGTCAAGGTGCAGGAGCCTGTGTTCGCGAGCCTCAACAAGGCCGACTACAAGATCGAGATCAACAACCTGATGAACTCGGGCGCCGAGGGCTTGTTCATCGGCCTCACCGCGGCGCCCTGCGTGAGCCTGCTGCAGCAGGGCCGCGCGGTGGGCATGGACAAGAAGTTCAAGGTCATCGGCGAAGCCGGCACGGAACTGATGATCGCCAAGGCCATGCAGAAATCCACGCCGCAGAACCTGTGGGGCGTGACTTTCTGGGCGCCGGAACTGGAGCCCTTCAAGAGCCAGTTTCCGGTCAGCAAGGACTTGAGCGAGTACATCGTAAAGGTGACCGGCACGCCCTTCGTGCCAGGCATCGTGCAGGCCTCGCACCGCTCGGCGCTCGCCATCTTCAACGCCGTGAAGAAGGCGAACTCGACCGAGACGGACGCCGTGATCCAGGCGTTGGAAGGCCTGCAGTTCGACACGGCGGCGGGACCCTACCGCATCCGCAAGGAGGACCACCAGGGCATCGGCTCCTTCTACTTCGCCAAGATCGGCGCGCGCGACGCCGTGCCGGGCTACGGCCTGGAGCAGGTGGTCCGGCTGGACGAAACCGAGATCGTCGAGCCCGCGACGCCGGGCAAGAAGTACGAGGGCTGAGCGTGGTCAATGAACTCATGTTCGCGGTGTTCAATGCCGCGGCGTTCGGCATGGCGATCTTCGTGGTCGCCGCGGGCCTGACGCTCATCTTCGGCCTGATGCGCCTGCTCAACATGGCGCAGGGCGGCTTCTTCATGATCGGCGCTTACACCGCCTACTCGGTGATGGGGCGCGACGTGCAGTCGCTCTGGATGTTCCTGCTCGCCGCGCTGGTGGGCGGCGTTGTCGTGGCGCTGCTGGGACTGGTGACCGACCGTCTCGTGCTGCGCCGGCTGCGCAACGTCGATCCGCACTATGTGCTCATCGCCACCTTCGCGCTGATGATGGTCTGCACGGGCGTCACCAAGCTCATCTGGGGCGTGGACTTCTTCTCGGTCAACCCGCCGCCGGGACTGGACCAGCCGCTCAATCCGTTCGGCATGTTCTTCTCGGCGTACCAGATCTTCGTGATCGCGGCGGGACTGGTGGTCTACATCGTGCTCGAACTTGCGATCCACCGCATGTGGTTCGGCAAGCTGATGCAGGCGCTGGCGGCCGATCCGTGGATGTCGGGCGTGCTCGGGCTCAACGTGTCTTTCGGCATCGCGCTGAGCGTAATGGCGAGCTTCTTCCTTGCGGGACTCGCGGGGGGCTTGCTGCTGCCCAACCAGAGCCTGTCGACGGGGCTGGGGGATTCGTACCTGATGTATGCCTTCTTTGCCGTGATCATCGGCGGCCTCGGCAACATTCGCGGCGCCTTCATCGGCTCGCTGGTGCTGGGTCTGGTGCAGAGCCTCAACACGGTGTTGCTGCCGTCGGTGCCGGGCCTCGCGATCTACGTGGTGCTGGCCGGCTTTTTGCTGTGGAAGCCCAGCGGCCTGTTTCCCGCCGTCGGTGCGCAGGCCGAGGCCGGCGCCGAATCCCACGGATCGGGTGCGCTGCACCGCCCGCGCATTTCGCGCGGCGTGTGGCAGGTGCTGGGTGTGGCGACCGTCGGTGTGTTGGCGACCTTGCCGCTGTGGGTCAATGCCGGGCCGTTGTACGTGGTGGGCACAGTGCTGATCCAGGTGATCTTCGCGCTGTCGTGGAACATCCTGTTCGGCTACACGGGGCTGGTGTCCTTCGGGCACGCGGGCTTCTTCGCCATCGGCGCGTACCTTGCGGCGCTGGCGCTGCGGCACATCGCGGGCGTGCCCTTTCTCGGCGTGCTCGCAGGCGCTGCGCTGCTGGGCGCGATCGCGGCATGGGTCATCGGCGTCCTGGCGCTGAGGCGCATGAGCGGGGTGTTCCTCGCGGTGCTGACGGTGGCCTTGGCCGAAGCCTTGAGGCTCATCATCGGCTTCTCGACCTTCCTCGGCCGCGAGGACGGCATCACCGACATCCCGCGTCCCGCGTTGGACTTCGGCCTGTTTCGCATCGATCTCGCGAGCTCCAACGCCTACTACTGGTTCCTGCTGGTCGCGACGGTACTGATCACCGCCTTCCTTTGGTGGCTGCTGCACAGCCGCTTCGGCCGCACCTTGCAGACGGTGCGCCAGGACGCGGAGCGCGCTGCCTTCATGGGCACCAACGTCGCGCGCTACCGGCTTGCCGCCTTCGTCATCTCCGGCGCCGTTGCCGCCGTGGCGGGTGCGCTGTATGCGCCGTGGTCACGCATCGTCACGGTCGAGGAAGTGCACTGGCTGGCTTCCGCGCAACCGATGCTGAACACGCTGCTGGGCGGCGTCAGCTCCTTCTGGGGACCGGTCGTCGGCGCGGGGCTCTTCGCGACCATCACCTATGCGACGCGTACTCTGGTCGGGCTGTCGGAACTCATCGTCGGCACCGGGCTGCTCGCCATCATCCTGCTGGCGCCCAATGGTGCGGTCGGCCTCTGGCGCAATGTCGAAGAGCGGCTGTGGGGCCGCAAGCCGCGCGGGCCTGCGACTGCGGAGCCGGCCAAGGATGCGCGTGTGTCCCCCGTCGCCAAGCTGGAAGCGGGAGGCGCACGATGAGCGCCGAGCTGCTCCGCGTCGAGGGCGTGCACAAGAACTACGGCCCCATCGAGGTGCTGCACGGCGTGAGCCTGTCCGTCGCGGCCGGCGAGGTCTTCGCCATCATCGGACCCAACGGCGCGGGCAAGACCACGATGTTCAAGGTCATGACCGGCGAAGTGCCGTCCAACGGCGGCACCATCCACTTCGGCGGCAAGGACGTCACGCGTCTGCCCGCGCACGACCGCGTGCGCGAAGGCTTCGGCCGCACTTTTCAGGTGGCGCGCGTCTTCCATGACTTCACCGTGCTCGACAACGTGATCGCCGCGGTCGAGGCGCGTCGGCAATACCGGCACGAGCCGCTGGGTTCGCGCTGGCGCTGCGCGCCGTCGACGGAGGTGCGGGACGAAGCCATGGCGCTGCTGGAAGACGTCAAGCTGCACACGCTCGCGGGGGAGGCTGCGCGCTTCCTGTCGCACGGCGACAAGAAGCGGCTCGAATTCGTGATCGCGCTGGCCGGCAGGCCGACCATCCTGATGCTCGACGAGCCCACCGCCGGCATGTCGCCGAGCGACCGTGCGGACATCGCGCAACTGGTCTCGCGCACGCAGAAGGAGCGGGGCATCACCGTCGTGATGACCGAGCACGACATGGACGTCGTGTTCGGGCTCGCCAACCGCATCATGGTCATGAACTACGGCGAGGTCGTGTCCACCGGCACGGTCGACGAAGTGCGTGGCGATCCGAAGGTTCGCGAGGTCTACCTCGGCAAGGAGATGGTCGGTGCTTGAAATCCGCGAACTCGACGCCTTCTACGGCGACAGCCACATCCTGCACGGCGCGCAGGTCTCGGTGAAGGCCGGCCGGCGCGTCGCGCTGCTCGGGCGCAACGGCGCGGGCAAGTCGACCTTGCTGAAGAGCGTGATGAACGCCGGCCCGCGCGTGCGCGGCATCCTGCGCTTCGACGGCAAGGACCTGCACGGCGTGCCGACGCACCAACGCACTCGCATGGGGCTTTCTCTGGTGCCTGAGGACCGGCGCATCTTCACGCACCTGACGGTGGCGGAGAACATCGCCATCGCGCGCTACGGTGCTTCCCCAACGCGGCCCGCCGTGCCGGTGGCCGACATCATTGCCCGTTTCCCGATGCTGGCGCCACTGCAGCAGCGCTACGGCGGGCAGCTCAGCGGCGGCCAACAACAGCTGCTGGCGGTCGCGCGCGCCATGGCGGCGAACCCGAGCCTGCTGCTGCTCGACGAGCCGACCGAAGGGCTCGCGCCCATCATCGTCGAGGAGATGGCGCGCGACGTCGTGCGCACCTGCATCGAAGGCAACGTGGCGCTGCTGCTGTGCGAACAGAACATCTGGTTCGCCCGCCGCTGCACCCAGTACGTCTACGTGATCGACACCGGCCGCGTGGTGTTCGAGGGCGACTGGGAGCACTTCGACCGCAATCCGCAGGTGCAGCAGCGCTACCTCGCGCTCTGAGCCGCCATCCGAATCTTCAACGTTTCAACGTCAACTTCCAGACTCCCATGGATCTCCAGTACACCCCCGAACAGAACCAGTTGCGCGAGAGCGTCGAGCGCTTCGTGCGAGAGGAATACGACTTCGCGCACCGCCGCAAGCTGGTCGCGAGCGACAGCGGCCACGACGAACGCTGCTGGCGCAGCTACGCCGATTTCGGCTGGCTCGCCGTACCCTTCAGCGAGGAGGATGGCGGCATCGGAGGCGACGCGACGGACACCGGCATCGTGATGGAAGGCATCGGCCGCGGCCTGCTGCTGGAGCCCTATCTGGCCAATGTGGTTCTCGCGGGCGGTGTGATGGCGGCGCTCGCCAGCGCTGACCAGAAGGCGCAATGGCTGCAGCCGATGATGGTTGGCGCCCACAAGATGGCGCTGGCCTACGCGGAGCCCGAGTCACGCTACGAACTCGCGCACTGCGAGACCACCGCGCGGTGCGACGGCGAGGGCTATCGCATCGACGGGCGAAAGTCGTTCGTCCATGGCGGCGGTGCGGCGGATCTCTACGTCGTCATCGCGCGCACCTCCGGCGGGTCGTCGGACAGCGGCGGACTGACAGCGCTGGTGGTCGATGCCAAGGCCCCGGGACTCGAAGTGCGCCCGTATGCCACTCACGACGGCAGTCGTGCCGCCGACCTGGTGTTCGAAGGTTTGCGCGTCGATGCTTCGCGACGGCTGGGCGAAGAGGGCGCGGCCTATCCGGCCCTGGAACTCGTGATCGACCAGGCGATTGCCGCCATCGCCTCGGAGGCCGTGGGCGCGATGAGCACGCTGGTCGACATGACGCTCGACTACCTCAAGACGCGCCAGCAGTTCGGTCGGCCGATCGGCACCAACCAGGCGCTGCAGCATCGCATGGTCGACATGTACATCGCGCTCGACGAGGCGCGCTCCATGGCGCTGTACGGCGCGCTGATGCTCGGCGAGGCCGATGCGGCCGCGCGCCGCAAGGCGCTGTCGGCCACCAAGATCGAGATCGACCGCACCGCGCGGCGCGTCGGGCAGGAGGCGGTGCAATTGCACGGCGCGATGGGCGTGACGGAGGAACTCGCCGTCGGCCATTACTTCAAGCGCCTGTCGATGATCGGCGTGACCTTCGGCGACATGAGCTGGCACCTGCAGCGCCACGCGCAGGCCTGAACCCGACGAGCAGGGAGCACGGCGTGGACCTGAATCTTTCCGCTGAAGAGCGGGCTTTCGAAGCGGAGGTGCGCGACTTCATCGCCCGCGAACTGCCGCAGGACATCCGCGAGAAGGTGCGGCTTGACAGGCACCTCGAACGCGATGACTACATGCGCTGGCAGAAGATCCTCGGGCGCAAGGGCTGGTTCACCGGCGCCTGGCCGCGCGAGCATGGCGGGCAGGCGTGGAGCGCCATGCAGACCATCATCTTCAACCGGATCGCCGGCGAGATGCATTGCCCCGAGCTGCAAGTCTTCGGCCCCGCCATGGTGGGCCCGGTGATCTACACCTTCGGCACGCCCGAGCAGAAGGCCGAGCACCTGCCCGCCATTCGCGACTCCTCGGTCTGGTGGAGTCAGGGCTACTCGGAGCCCGGCGCGGGTTCCGACCTCGCTGCGCTGCAGACGGCGGCGGAGGACGCCGGCGACCACTACATCGTGAACGGCCACAAGATCTGGACTTCCTTCGCGCACCATGCCGACTGGATGTTCTGTCTCGTGCGCACGGGCCGCGAGGCCAAGCGGCAGCAGGGCATCTCCTTTCTGCTGATCGACATGAAGACGCCGGGCGTCGAGGTGCAGCCCATCCGCATGATGGACGGGCGCCACTACCTCAACGCCGTGTTCTTCAACGACGCGAAGGTGCCCAAGCACAACCGGATCGGCGAGGAAGGCCGCGGCTGGACCTACGCCAAGTTCCTGCTGGAGCACGAGCGCGTGGAGAACGCCAACCTGCGCTTCATCACGCAGGAGCTGCAGAAGCTGCGCCGGGTGGCATCGGAGGTGCGCAGCGACGGGCGCCGGCTGGCCGACGACCCGTCGTTCATGGCTGAGGTCAGCGCGGTGGAGGTGCAATTCAAGGCGCTGGAGATCGGATTGCTGCGCACGCTGTCGGACATGCATGCCGGTGCGCCGGCCGGGCCGGGCAAGTCGTCCTTCATCAAGATCCGCGGCACGGAGATCGCTCAGCGCATCACCGAACTGCTGGTGCAGGCCTGCGGGCCCGATGCACTGCGCTACCAGCCCGGCCCGCTGTTCGGCCACAACGACGACGCATTGATCGGACCAGCGCATGCGCTCGGGCCTGTCGCGACTTATCTTTTTTGCCGTGCGATGACGATCTATGGCGGAAGCACCGAGGTTCAGAAAAACATCATGGCCAAGCACGCGCTGGGTCTCTAGAACATGAACGACGACATCGACTACCTTCAGGGCGAAAAGCCGCTTCACGAGTATTTGCGCGGGCATGCCCGCCGCGAGCCCGACAAGACGGCACTGGTGTGGTACGGGCGCGAGATCAGCTATGCCGAGCTCGACCGCTACAGCGACGCCTTCGCCCAGGCGCTGCACGAGCGCGGCGTTTCGAAGGGCGACCGCGTGGCGCTGTTCATGCAGAACTGCCCGCAGTACCTGGTCGCGCATTTCGGCATCCAGAAGCTCGGCGCGATCGTGAGTCCGTGCAGTCCGATGTTCAAGGCGCATGAGTTCGCCTACCAGGTCGGCGACCTCGGCGCCATGGCGATCGTGGCGGCCGACCACCTCGTGCCGATCGTGCAGTCGGTGGCTGACCGGGTGAAGGTGCCGCACGTGTTCAGCGTGCGCTACGCGGACTTTCTTCCGGAGGCACCCACCCTGCGCGTGCCCGACGACGTCGCCGCGCGCGGGCCGCTGCCTGACGGCACCATCGACTTCCATTCGATCGTGACGCGCGCGAATCCGGTGGCGCCCGCCGTCGAGCTGTCGATGGACGACGTCTCGCTGATGACCTACACCTCCGGCACGACGGGCATGCCGAAAGGGGCGATGCTGAGCTACCGCAATGCACTCTACAAGACGGCCGTGGGGCAGGAGATGTTCCGCATCCGCGGCGAGGACGTGATGCTGGCCGTCGCGCCGCTGTATCACATCGCGGGCATGATCTGCGGCGTCACGATGTCGGCCTACTCGGGCGCAACAGTGGTGTTGCTGAACCGGATGGACCCGCTGGCAGTGCTCCAGGCCATCGAGCGGCATCGCGTGAGCTGGTGGTACGCGATGGCGCCGATGCTGGTGTCGACCATGAACGAACCGGGCGCGGAAGGCTTCGACCTGTCCTCGCTCCACACCACCATGAGCACGAGCTTCGGCATCAAGCTCACGGAGGAACTCGCCCGGCGCTGGAGGGCCTTCGCCAACGATTGCCTGGTGTATGAGGCGGGCTACGGTCTCTCGGAGACGCACACCAACGACGTGCTCATGCCCCGCGATGCGGTGCGCTGGGGAACGAACGGCATTCCGGGCCGGGGCGTCGAATTGAAGATCCTCGACCCCGACGGCCGCGAGCTGCCGATCGGCGAGAGCGGCGAGATCGCCGTGCGCAGCCGCGGCGTGTTCCATGGCTACTGGAACCGGCCGGACGCGACGGCCGAGGTGCTGCGCGACGGCTGGGTCCACACCGGCGACATCGGCAAGATGGACGCCCAGGGCTATCTCACCTTCATCGGGCGCGTGAAGGAGATGATCAAGGTATCGGGCTTCAGCGTTTTCCCGGAGGAGGTCGAGTCCATCTTGATCCTGCACCCGGACGTGGGGCAGGTCGCGGTGATCGGGGTGCCCGACGCGGACAAGGGCGAGGTCATCAAGGCCTTCATCGTGCCGGGATCGAAGGGGCTCGACCAGGACGAGCTCCTGCGCTGGGCGCGCGACAACATGTCCCACTACAAGGTGCCGCGACAGGTGGAGTTCCGGGACTTCCTGCCGGCCAGCGGGACGGGGAAGGTGCTGCGTCGGCTGCTGCGGGAGTCGGTTCGGTAGGTCGTTGCTTCTTGGGGCAATCTCGGTTTAGGTGCATTTTGTGGCGCTGTGTCCGATACCGGCGACGAGCCTTCCTTCGCCTATCGAGCGACCATCATGTCTAGGTTGTCTGGGTCAGATTTGGATAGTAATCACCGGGCCAAGCGGGTCTGGATGGGAATCTGCACGTAAGCCCTCGTCATCAGGACGAGCGTCAGTCGAGTTGCAGGCCCGCCGCCTGCGCTGCCTTGGGCAGCACCGCCAGCTCACGCTTGAGCACCTCCGCGAAATCTGCGGTGCTGTTGCCGGTGACCGGCGCCACGCCGCCGAGCTCGTTCAACCGCTTGCGGAAAGCCGGTTCGGCGACGATCTGCGCGATCTTCTCGTTCAGGAGCTTCACCACGGGTGCCGGCGTCTTGGCCGGCGCAACCACGCCGAACCACACGTCGAAGTCCACGCCCCTTGGCACGCCCTGCTCGGTGAGCGTGGGGATGCCCGGCCACAGCTCGGAGCGGCCGTTGCGCAACACGCCGATGGCGCGCAACTTGCCCGATTGCACGAAGCCGCGCGCATCGCCCGTACCCAGCAGGCCCCACGCGACTTCGTTGGCCATCAGCGCCTGCACCAGCGGTGCGCCGCCCTTGTAGGGCACGTGCACGAAGTTGCCGCCCGCGTGCGCGTTGATCGATTCGGAGGCCAAGTGCGACAGGCCGCCCGCACCGGCCGAACCATAGGCCAGGCCGTCCTTGCCGGCTTTCTTGCCGGCGGCCAGCAGTTCCTGCACGTTCTTGTACGGCGAATTTTCCGGCACGACCAGCAGCAGCGGCGCCAGCGAAACCTGTGCGACCGGCACGAAGTCGGAAGCGGCGAATCCGGCCTTCTTGTAGATCACCGGATTGATCGACAGCATGCCTGTCAGCGTCATCGCCAGGGTGTGGCCGTCGGGGCTGCTTTGCGCCACGGAGGTCATTGCGATGTTGCCGCCGGCGCCAGGGCGGTTCTCGACCACGATGGTCTGGCCCAGCTCCTCCTGAAGGCGAGGGCCCAGCATGCGCGCCGCCACATCGGTGGCGCCGCCGGGCGGATACGGCACGACGAGTCGGATCGGCTTCGCCGGATAGGCGCTGCCTTGTGCAATCGCTGCGCCGAAGCCCAGCGCCAGAGATCCAGCCACGACGAGGTGGCCCATCAGTTTGAAAGTACGCATATTTGCTCCTGATTTTTTGCAGGGAGGAGAGGAAAGGGATGTTTCGGGCTAGGAGGGAAAGCAGCAGTGTCAGTGGCCCGCACCGGCTTCGTAATGGGCTTGCCGTTCCTCGAGGGTATGCCAGCCGATGATGTCCTTGAAGTCCGCCATCGTCGTCTGTTCGAAAGGCAGATCGTCAAAGTCGCCCGAGCGGCGGCGCGCCAGCTCCTGCAGGTTGCTGCGTACCGTGTGCACCATGCTCAGTAGGCTGGCGATGGGATAGGTGGCGAAGGCCGCGACATTCTCGATCTGTGCTCGACTCAGCTTCGTCATCCAAGTGCCGGCCATGAGTTGCAGCGACAGGCGGCGACCGCACACCTCACGCAACTGGACGAGTTGCTGGTAGCTCGTGAAGGTACGCGAAATGGGTTGGATCAAGTCGGCGCCGGCCTCGGCATAGCGGGCCGCGCGCTCGAGGGCCTCGCCGGAATCCATTGCGTCGGTGCGCGCGACGATGAGCAGGTCCGCGTCCTGACGCGCGTCCACCGCGGCCTTGATGCGCGTGACCGCCGCCTCCATCGATACGACGATCGACTGTGTCGCCGCGGCCGGGCAGCGTTTGGGGCTGACTTGGTCTTCCAGCGAAAGCGCGGCGACACCGGCCTTCTCAAATTCGCGCACGGTACGCCCGACGTTCAGCACGTTGCCGTAGCCGGTGTCGGCATCGGCGAAGACGGGCTTTCGCACCACATTGACCATCCGATTGACGGTGGCCACGTTCTCGCTCAGTGTGTACAACTCCATGTCCGGCTGGCCGAGCAATGAGGCGGATATGCCGAAGCCCGTGCTGAAGACGCCATCGAAGTTCGATTGGTCGACGAGCAGGGCCGACAAGGCGTCCTGTGCGCCGCCAAACCAGAAGGTCGGCCCGTTGGTGATGCGCTGGCGCAGCGCCTGGCGGTTTGAAGTCATCTCGTTCTCCAGAAAAAGCGTGCCCTTGCCCGAGGCGGGCCGCGGCATAAATGATTGAGAGAAGTTTGCGAGGCGCACTAGGCGCCTCTCGTTTCAGGGCGCGTGCGCCTCGGCGTTGTTCGTTCCCGCGATGCGGGCCTTCAGATAGAGGATCAGACCGCCCGCATCCAGCATGCCGCGCTCGGATGCGGAGAAAGGCTGCAGAGGCAACTTCTGGCCAGTGCGCACGTTGCTCGCTTCGTTGGTGTCCCAGTTCACTTCCAGCTCGTCTCCTCGTCTGACCGCGGCGCGGATTCCGGGGCAGGTGACCAGCGGAAAGCCCATGCTCATCTCGCCCCGGAAGAATCCCGGCGAGAACGATTCCGCGATCACGCAAGAGATTCCCAAGTGCCGCATGGCGCGCATGGCGGGATAGTGCGGATGACCGTAGCCAAAGTTGCGGCCGCCGATCAACACGTCGCCCTTCTGCACAGTGCTGCCAAAGTCGGGCGCGTAGTCGGACATCGCCAACGCGGCGAGTTCCGAGACGTCGGTGATCTTGATGTTGCGCACACCGATGATGAGGTCGATGTCGTAGTCGTCTTCTTCAAAGACCCAGGCCGCGCGGCCACGCAGGTTGGCGAGGCTCATGCGGCGGCTCCCGCGGCTGTGGCTGCTTCGGCCAGGTAGGGGCGCGGATCGGCGATGCGGCCTTCCAGCGCCGACGCCGCCACCACGGCCGCGTTGCAGATGTAGATCTCCGAATCGACACTGCCCATGCGGCCCGGCGTGTTCAGCGTGCCGGTGGATACGGCGCGCTGGCCATCGCTCATCGTTGCGATCCGGCCGAAGCAGTAGTCGCAGCTGGGCGAGCTGATGAAGGCGCCGGCTTCCACCAGGCATTCGATCAGGCCTTCGCGTGCCGCTGCCACCATGATGGCCTTGGAGGTCGGCACTACGTGCAGCTGGAAGCCGGGCTGGATGCGGCGGCCGCGCAGCACCTCGGCCGCCACGCGCAGGTCTTCCAGCCGGCCGCTGGCGCACGAACCGAGGTAGCCCGTGTGAACCTCCACGCCGATGTAGTCCTTGAGGTCGCGCGTGTTCGCCGGGCTGGGTGGCACCACGACGATGGGCTCGAGCGAGGACACGTCGATGGTCACGATGCGCTCGTAGAGGGCATCGGAATCGGGATGCACCGGCTCCAGATCCACCCTCGAGCGGCCCGCCACATAGGCCATGGTCTTCGCATCGGGTGCAATGAGCATGGTGGTTGCGCCCAGGAACATCGCCTGGCCGCAGATGGTCTGCCGGCCTTCGATGCTCAACTGGTCGATGACGGGACCGCAGAGCTCGACCGCCTTGAAGCAGCAGGAAGCCGGCCCCATCACGCGCACCATATGGTGGAACACATCACGCGCCATCACGCCGGGCTGAAGGGTGCCGACCAGTTCCACCTTCACGGTGGCGGGGACGGTCATCGTGATGTTCTCCGTCACGAAGGACTCGATCACGCCCTTGCGGGCCCCGAACGCGAAGGTGCCGAAGGCGCCCAACTGGCTGACGTGGCCATCGAAGTGCACGACAAAGGCGCCCGGCGTCGCATAGCCCAACTCGGCCGCCACTTGGTGGCCGATGCCTTCGCGCTCGTAGACGGGCACGCCCTGTTCCTTGCCCCAGGCACGGGTAACCTTGTGCAGTTCCTCTTCCTTCGGCGCCGTGGCCGGAACCATGTGATCGATGAAGAGGACAAAACGCTCCGGACTGGACACTTTCTCGATGCCGAAGTCCTCGCGCGTCTCCTTGAAGAACACGTCGGTGTATCCGGGAAAGTCGTAGGTGATCACGAAGTCCGGGCGCGCCGTGATCTCTTCCCCCGGCTTCACGCTCTTCTTGCCGGCGGCGCGCGCCAGTATCTTTTCAGTCATCGTTTGGGGCATGAGCAGTTCCGTCCGACTTCCACCATGTGGCAGTTGATAGTTCTCGATGCCTACGACTATATTTGCGACACCTTCGATCCCGTTCGGGTGCAACCCCAATTACTGCCACATCGTGGAAACTAAAAGCAAACAACCCAGCAAGCGCGCGACCGGCGCGGACGCCACTTCCACGCCACTCGAAGCGCGGGAACAGAACGCGAGAAGCGGGACCCAGAGCATCGAGCGGGTGGTGGGCATGCTGCGCGTGATTGCTTCGCGCGGACGCCGGGGAATGCGCATCGCGGACGTCGTCAGCGTCAGTGGTTTGCCGATGTCCACCTGTTTTCGCATGCTGCAGCGCCTAGAACTGGAAGGACTTGTGTATCGCAACCCGCTGACGCGCAAGTACCATCTCGGTCCGCTGCTCTATGAACTCGGATTGCTGGCACAGCCGAGCTATCACCTGAGCGAATTGTGTGACGAAGCGCTTCAGGTGATCGCCGACCAGACGCAGGACACGGTGTACCTGAGTGAGCGGCGCGGCTCCGAATCGATCTGCACGAGCCGCGCGCTGGGTGACTACCCCATCAAGGCCTTGACGCTCGATGTCGGCATCCGCCGGCCGATGGGGGTGGGCGCAGGCGGGCTGGCGATCCTCAGCGCGCTGCCAGAAGCCGAAGCAGATCGTATCGTCGAGGCCAGTGGCCCGCACTATGCGAAGTTCGGCTCCCTGGATCCTGGCTTCGTACGCGCGGCCGTGATCGAAAGCCGGGCCCGGGGCTATTCGTTTCTGGACAGCGCCGCGACGCCGGGCACGGCAGCGGTGGGCGTCGCGTTCCCGCCAAAGAACCCCATCGCCGCCATCAGCGTGGCAGCCATATCGAGCCGTCTGGGACCCTCGCGGCGCGTTGAAGTGGCAAAGATCATCCAGAAGCAGGTGCGTGTGATCTGCACGCTGCTTCACTCCCATGCGCCCACATCGGCAGCAGGGCTCGGGAAAAAAGCAACGTGATCTTCAGGGAGAACCCGCCTTGAGGGATCGAGGCCTACTTGCGCCACCACCACCAGAGGACGAGGCTCAGGACGATCGACACGATCAGCGAGGTCATCAGCGGAAAATGGAAGCTGAAACTTTCGCGCTCGATCGAGAAATCCCCCGGCAGGCGCCCCCACGGCAGCCGCGACAGCCAGGGCCAGGCAAGGCCCGCGACGACGAGGAGCACGCCCAGCGCAATGAGCAAGCGTTGCATGCGGCAATACTAGCGCCGGGCGGCGCCGAGCGGTAGCGGCCCGGCCGGACCGCGGGCATGGTCAGCCCGCGGTGTCTTTCATCGGAATCAGGCTCCTCGAGGAGTGCGGCATGACTCACGGCCCGCTGGTCTGGGAAGTGACGATCGCGAAGCCCATATTTGGGTCCGCGTCCTTTCCGACCATCCATGTGCGTCGACCACGCCACGGTCCAGCGCTGGGCGATCAAGATCTTGCCGGTGCTGGCCGCCGCATTTCGACGTCGCAAGCGACCGGTAGGCATGAGCTGGCGTATGGACGAGACCTACATCAAGGTCGCCGGCCAGTGGAAATACCTGTACAGGGCGGTCGACCACGACGGCGATACCATTGACATTCTGCTGCGTGCCAAGCGAGACCACGCAGCTGCTCGGCAATTTCTGGAGCGAGCCATTGGTCTGCATGGGGTGCCCGAACAGATCACCATCGACAAGAGCGGGGCCAACCCGCGCCATCCAGAGCGTGCCGACTCCGGAGCGGAAATCGAGCTGCGTCAGATCAAATACTTGCGTCGAGCAGGACCACCAGGCGATCAAGCGCGTCGTTCGCCCGATGATGGGCTTCAAGTCGTTCCACTGCGCGCGCATCATCCTCGCGGGCATCGAGCTCATGCACATGATCCGCAAGAGCCGCCTTGATCGCCCGGAAAGACGAACGTCTGCGGCCAGCCAGTTCTACTCGCTGACTTTATGAGCGACGGAACAGCGTCTGCGGCCTATTGCGACAGAGCCCGCAATACCTGAGGCGCATTTAGCCAGGAGGACGGTCCCTCCGGCATTCGCCGATGTTCGTGCAGGCGAACTACGTGGGGGGAAAGGCTCCCTGCTCCGTACGAAGCTCGCCGGCCTGGCTGTCGATTTGCTCACACAAGTCCTTATTGAGCACGGGAATTTCTCCGCCGGTCAACCTGCTTTCGACAGCACGGACAACTGCTTCTTGAAGTCGATCCGGAAGGGTACGACCGTTCAGATAGTCGACGACAAGGGCGCGTGCTGCAAAAAGAGAAAGGGCCATGGCACGCTCATGCTAGGCAGCTTTTGCTGCACTGCACCATTCATCAGCTGCCTCGGCTCCTTTTTAGATGCCAAGCCCCAATTTGATCGGCGATTCAGCAACGTGCGCCGGGCGCTGTCGCAATAGGCCGACGCTGGTAGGTGAAGCGGCACTGACGACTGGACGAAGGCAGGCACTACGCAAGGTGATCAAGCGAATGCACTATCCGCTGGGGGTGATGCTTACCTGCGTGCGCTGGTATGCGGCCTATCCGCTGCGGCTGCGACATATCGAAGAGATGATGCGGGATCGTGGCGTGTCCGTCGATCACGTCACCTGAAAAATTGAAAGACAAGTGGCGTGCTCGTCGCGGTTCATGCGTGCGATCTTGAGCAGCCCGGAGCGCTGGAGCAGGTAGCGCACGGCGTCGTGCACGAGTCGCCGAGATTCAAGGGCATCGGGTCGTCAGCGCGCGGAGGGAACACGCCATCGAGATCCACCAGCGTCATCGCGATTGCAATTCGTATCTGCAGGGGCGTCGTCGAGCGTCGGTGAGGCACTGACGGCTGCATGGGGCAGCTGCGCGGCCGGCCTTGGGAACCATTCCAACGTTCGCCCGCGGGGCCCCGCGTCAATCATTGCTGTGAGCATATAGGTGAAGGACATCGCATGAATACTTCTCTCACAGCAGCTGCCGCCGGCCTCCTCAGCCTCGCGTTCGCCTTGCAGGCAGCCGCAGCCGAGGCGAAGTCGAACCCTGCCGCGGCGGAATTCACCAAAATGGACGCGAACCACGACCATCTCGTGTCCGCCAACGAACACGCCGCCGGTGCCCGGCAAATGTTCGAGGCCATGGATGCAAACAAAGACGGCAAGGTGACGGCCGACGAGATGCAGGCAGCCGCCCAGCGCGTGACGGGCCACAAGGCCAAGGTTTCCGACATGTCCGCGGCCGCACATCGAACCGTGCCTCGAATCTTGCCTATGCGTCGCTCGCGCCCTTCTAGCTATCCTCCTGGAATGCGAGGGCGGCGTGTACTGCGCGAGGAGCGCGCTCGACGTGGAGCAGCGGTTCTATCTGCATGTCCTCGGACTGGGCGCCAAATTCGGACGCGCGCGTCCTTTGGTGCGGTTGCTTGCAGCGCGCAAGTATGTGGACAACGGTGATGCAATGCGGACGGAACTCAGGCTCATGCGCTGCCATGTCGACCGCGAGCTATAGAAGCTTGCTAACCCGAGTCGGAAATCAATGTCCAGCGCGTCAAGTGGCGGGTTGTTGCAGAGGATCAAGCTGCCAGCGGTCCATCACCCTCGCCGTCGGGCCGTTCACATCAGCTGCTGCGCGAGGGCGATCAGCGAGAGGTGCGCTGGATAGAAGGCGTAGAAGACCCAGCGGCTGCGTGGGATCGGAATGTCGACCTGACTCGCGCTCCAGATCAAGGGCAGGGCGGCCAAGGCGGCGAAGTTGCCGTTGATGATGACGAGTGAAGCCGTCGCCAGAGTCCACAGCAGCAGCCGAAGTCCGCTGGGCCTGCGCAGGAAGGCCCAGGCGCCCAGGCAGCACAGCAGCGCTGGCCACCAGAACTCCACCAGCGCGCCGCCCATGAAGAAGGCGATCAGTGCCGCGGCGCGGTCGGCTCTGCCGTCCCGCTCAAGCAGCCAGACGATCAGCGTTACCAGCAATAGGGTGGCCAGGATGTTCAACGGCCACCAGCCGACCAGGTGGACGAACGCCGGTGTCGCCAGCAGCGCAAAGATCGCCAGGCGCCTCATGACGCGCAGGTGAATGCCGGCCTCGAACGCGCCGGGCCGCGCCAGGTGGACCATGAGAACGAAGCCGAACAGCGGCATCGCCATGCGTCCCAGCGCGAAGAGGACCGGGCTCGCCTCATGCAGCAAGTACTTGTTGACGTGGTCGCCCGCCATGAGCAGCAGGCCGACCCATTTAAGCGCTTCCAGCGAGCCATCCGAGATCGACCAGACCTTGGTCGACGCCTGGGGTTTCGCGCGGGCCGGCACCTGGGGCATTCGGGACATGGCCGCGGGATCGGGTGGGCTCGCCATGAATCAGTACACCGGCGGCAGCTAGATACCTTCGTCCCACAGCCGTCGTCACGCTGCACCGCACTGCGCGGCGAGCGCCGGCGCGTTGCGCACGACCAGCACGTTCTCGGCGTTGCGCTCCGAAGCCGAGGACGTGTAGTTGAAGCTGCCGGTCTGCACGGCGGTGCCATCCGCCGCGATGAACTTGTTGTGCTGCAGCGCATAGCGCGCATTCGCGCGGACCGGCACCCGTTCGATTGCCAGGAAGCGGGCGGCGGAGCAACTCTTGGCCGCTTCGCCGGCATCGACCACCACGAACACCTTGACGCCGCGGCGTTGGGCGTCTCGCAGAGCGGTGGCCACCGGCCGGCTGGTGAAGGAGTAGGCCGCGACCAGAAGCATCGAGAGCGTGCCTCGGATGGTGTCCAGCACCAGCGGCAGCGCCTGGCCGGGCGTGAACCCGCCCGAGTACGAGGTCGCCTGTGTAGGCGCGGGAGCGGGCGGCGCCAGTTGCGCAAGGCCGGTGCGAGGCGCAATCAGTGCGAAGGTGAGGCTTGCTGCAAGGGCCGAGAACCTCAGCCGAGGGCCCCAACGATGCCTAGAAGCGCTCATGGCTCGGTTCCTCACGGCGCCGGACCGTGCGTTGGCGCAGATGCATGGGCGTGGGGCGCATGCGGCGGTCCGGTAGGTGGATTGCCCGGCCTTGTTCCAACGCGTGGGCCATCCGCTCGCGAATCAGCTGCACCAGGCCATCCTGGGAAGTCTGGTCGGTCGTCAGACGCCGGGCGTACTGCTCGGCCAGCTTGAGACCCGCCGCCGCCGTGGCCAGTTCCGGGTCTTGGCCCAGAGCCGCAGCGGACAAGAGATCCCCGGTGCGCACGAGCGTGGCGCGGTGCTCCATCGCGCGGAGGTGATCCGGTGTCTCGACGCTCCAGCGGGCGCGCTGCACGACGATCTTCTTCTCGCCGATCAGCTCACTTGCTGCATTGCGGGTGGGCACGCGCACATGGACCGGACTGGTGCCATGCTGCGTGAGTACTACTTGGTCGCCGATGCGCGGCTGCGAGGTCGACTCGGCGAGCGCGCGCTCGAGGTCCGTACCCCAGATCGTGCGATCGCCGACTTCCGTGCGAACCATCACATAAAAGGACATGCGCTGCGCTGGGTCAAACTGGTAGGGTGCGGCGGCCGCCGCCACGAGCATGCCTCTGACGGGCGGTCTCGGGCCTTCGCGCAGCGACCGACTATCTTGCGGTGCGCCGGTCGGATGACCGCCGGCATCGCGACCGGGCTTGGCGGGCGCGGCTCCTTCGCGCGCGATTGCTGCTTCGCGGTCCGGTGACGTCGTTTGCGGCCCCGCACCCGGTCGCTTCTCGGGCGATGGCTGCCACTTCTTCAGCGCACGCTGCACCTGAAGGATTTCAGCCTCAGTTGGCTCGTAGCCTCGGGCCTCGATGCCGCGCAACGCGGCTTCGCGCCACATGCTTTGGCGGAAGGCCTCGGTCCCCTTGAGCTCGATTACCCGCCAGCCGCGCGCTTCCGCGATGGCCACGACGCTATGCAGCACCTCGCGGTTCTCGGTTCGCACGCGGATGCGTCCGCCGTCGTCGATGAAGGCGAGCGTGCGATCCGGGAAGAAGTAGCGATCGTTGACGCGCAGGTAGCGGCGCTCGATGGCGTCGGGCGCTCGGGCATGGCTGAGGCCCGCAGGCGGTGCATCTCCCTGGACGAAGCCGGCGAAGTCCAAAGAGGCGCTGCTCGCGGCGTTGGTTGGAGGGTTTTCGGAGCGATGGTTTGTGGACATCGCGGTTCCTTTCGGGTGCGTGTTGTCATGTTTGACGCTCAGGCTGTCCGAGCCGACGCGACGTGTCTTCAGTCCAGGAGCCGCGCCATGAACTCATCGGCCCGGCGCTTCATGTCCTCGTCGCTGAGCTTCTCGGTGGGAATCTCCACGTCGTCGAAGTCGAACGAGAAGTCGTCCAGCTTCAAGTCGTCGTTCAGAACAGCGTTGGCCATGGTGTTGCCTTCCTTCGTGAGTACAGAGCCACCGCCTTGCGGCGTGGCGTTGGTGATCGATCCGGGATTCGCTGGCGCGGCGGGGTCTTCGTCGTCGGGCACTGCCGTCCGAGCGGCCGCGATGGCGCGACCGGACTGGTCCACGTCCAGCTTCGGCACCGGCGGTGGGGGCAGCTCGCGCCTGGCGAAGAACTTGTCGCGGAAGTAGAAGATGCGGTGCGCAAGCACCGGGCGCAGGCCCTCGTAGAAGAGGATCATCCGGGTCGCGCCCAGCTCCTTGACCTCCTGGGGCAGCAGCAGGCGGCGAGGCTGCTCGCTGATGCTCACGGTCGGCGCTTTGCCCGCCCCGCCCGAGCCGCCCCACATCGGGCGGCTCACGCTCTTCTGCTGTACGGTGTAGGTGCCGAGCTCGCGCGAGATGGCTTCCGCATCGTCGTACTCCTTGGGCGGGAAGACGATGCGCGCGGCCAGCATCTTGCGGATCGACTTTGCGCCCTCGACGCCGTACTTCTCGATCAGCTGCGAGTTGGACTGCACGATGACGACCGTGCGCACGTTGTACCCGGGCAGGAAGGCGGTGGACTCGGCGATGACGGGGATGCGCCCGAGCGCCGGGAACTCGTCGAGCATCAGGAGCACTTGATGGCGAAGCGCCGGGTTGTTCTCAGGCAGCTCCCGCGTCTGCAGGCCGATTGCCTGCTGGAAGAACAGGTTCAGCAGGGGCTGCAGCCGGGCGATGTTGTCCGGGTTGATCTGCACATAGATTGAGATCGCGCGCTTGCGCAGTTCGTGCAGATCGAAATCATTGGCCGAGGTGGCCGCATCGATCATGGGGTTGAGCCACAGGTCCAGCCGACTGGTGAAAGTCTTGCGGATGCTGGAAGCCGTGGTCGGTGCCAGGTCGATCACGTCGTAGAGACTTTGGACGGCCTCCTGAGAGAGCGGGTAGCCCGCGCGGTCGCAGGCGTCGATCACTCGCTTCCAGTGTTTCTGGAAGCCTTCGGCGTCGCTGGCCATTCCCTGGCGCAGTACTTCGCCCAGGGTGCGGGTGGCGCCCTCGGTCTCGAAGAGATAGAGGGCAATGCCCAGGAAAAGGGATCGCGCCGATGAGGTCCAGAATGGATCGCTGGCCAGCGGATCAGGAAACAGCATCGTGCCGATGCGCTGCAAGTCGTCAATGCAGCGGTAGGGCACGTCGGACACATAGCCCAGCGGATTCCAGCGGGCCGAGCACTCGCGCTCGGACAGGGGATCGAACAGGTGAACCTCCTGCCCATGGGCCTGGCGGAAGCCCGCCGTGCGAATGAAATTCTCGCCCTTGATGTCGCTGACGATGGTCGAGCCGGGCCAGTTCAGGAGGTTGGGCACCACCACGCCAACGCCCTTGCCGCTGCGCGGCGGTGCCTCGAGCTCGACGCCCTGCTGGCCAGGCAGGACCAGGTAGCGGCGGCCCAGACGCCCGAGGATGATGCCGTTCTCGTTGAGCAGGCCCGCTTGCTCGATCTCGCGCCGAGCGGCGAACCGGGCATCGCCGTGCAGGGGGCGACGCCGGGGCAGCATGGCCACGCCGACCAAGCCCAGCATCAGGCCTTGCGAGCCGCACAGCGTCGCGATGAGGGTACGGCGTACGTCCGGCCGGTCGCCGTAGGCCTCCCAGTACTGATGGATGGTCAGGAGCGTTGCATTCTGCGGCGGCAGTTTCATCGCCATCAGGAAGGCATAGCCGGCGACGTACAGGCCGACTATTGCCGCCACCAGCAGCGCGACCGCAATCTTGAAGGGGCTAGGCAAACTCTCGGAGCTTGGTGCCAGGGTCATACCAGATCTCCCGCACGATGCGGCGCTGCCGGCCATCCTGCCGATCTCTCGCACACTGCACGACGATGTCCACGCTCATCTGGGCCAGCTCCACCCCCTCGCGGGTGCTCATGCCCTGGCCCGCCTGGCTGCGCTTCATGAGCTGCGCCAGTGCGACGAAGGCCATCTCGGCGCTGTCGGCGTGCACGCTGGTGATGGAGCCGGGGTGGCCGGTGTTCACGGCCACCAGGAAGTCGTAGACCTCTTCGCCGGTGCGAAGCTCGGACACGAACACCCGGTCGGGGCGCTGCCGCTTGGCGCTGGCCAGCAGCTGGCCGGGCGTGACCTCAGCCTGCCCCTGGGCGCCCTGCGAGTAGAAGAGCCGCACGTGGTTGGGCTGGTTGCGCAGCGACAGCTCCTTGACGTCCTCGATGGTGATGAGACGTTCCTCGGAAGGCACCTCGAGAATCAGCGCCTTGCTGACGGTGGTCTTGCCGGAGCCGGTGGCGCCGGACAGGAGGACGTTCTTGCGCAGCTGGACGGCGCGACGCAGGAAGGATACGAACTGCCGGCGCGCGAGGAGGCTTGTCAGCTCCCGGTCTTCTGCCGACACTTGCTCCAGGTCGGGTCGCCGTGCCTGGGTTGCTGGAAGGTTGCGAGTCGGCTCGAAGAGGCGCAGCTTCTCCAGCTCTTCCAGGGTCCAGAGAACGTTGGACGGACGCCGGATCGTGATCGAGACGGTCCGGTCCAGGGTCGCCGGCGGCAGCACGATCTGGATCCGTTCGCCGCCGGGAAGGGTGGCGGACAGGAGCGGCTCATTGGCCGAGATGCGCTGCCGCGTGAAGTTGGCCACGAGCTTGGCGATGGACATGCACCAGTCGAAGTTCGCGAACCGTAGTTCCTCGCGCGTCCAACCGGACTGCCGCTCCACGAAGGCGGCGCCCGGCTCGTTGATGCAGATCTCCGTCACTTCGGGATCGTCCAGCAGCCGGCTGAGCGGACCGAGAAAGAGGGCGAGCGAGGAGGGCGGGTCCGCAGGCGCGGCAACATGCGCAGGCCGACTTGGCGGCTGCAAGCTGCCTGTCGCCGAGTCGGGCTCGCGGTCAAGGTTTGGCCGGGTCGTTTCGAAGCGCATAGACGCTCCTGAAGTCCACATCGCGGGCGACCAGGATCTGAATGCGCTCACCCTGGTTCTTGATGACTGTGGGAGGAATCGAGACGGTGCTGCGCAGGACCTCCGTGATCACGTCCCGGCTACCCTGCGGACCCAGCACAACGCCGCCGCCGCTGCCGACGTTGGTGCCGCTTTGATGGTGGCCGGCGATGGCCTGCATCGTTCCGTCGATCACCGAGATCAGGATGGCCGCACCGAAGCGATCCCAGAAATGGGTGTCCACGAAGCCGGGCAGGCCGTTGCGGCCGAGCTCATCCGTGCCCGGCGAGGCGAGCTGGACCACGACGCCGGTGGGCGTACGGGCCTCGTTCCAGACGATGAAGACACGCCCCTGGCCTTGCCGGGGCGACCCACGCTGCTCGCCCACATACTTGGTGCCGCGTTCCAGGAGCACGACCTTGCCGTCGGCGCCGTAAATGTCGCTGGCCCCAATGCAGGTGGTCATGCCTTCGTAGGTCGAGTCGATCGCCGTCTCGAGCGTGCAGTCGATGAAGGCTCCCTTGGGCAGCAGTAGGCGTCGGGTGGGGAGTGTCTGGGCCGTCACCGCCGGGGTCGGCGTCGGCTTGAGGTTTGCTGCCAGGGAACTGCCGCCGCCGGTCGCGTCCGTCGCGCCAGGGCCTTGGATGGCGCCGAGCCATTGCGCCACGTTCGGCATGGCGCCCGGCGTGCCAACCGGGACCGCAATCGGGTCTGCGCCTGCGAGCGCGTACGGAGAGGACCCGCCGGCGCCTTGCAGCATCTGCGAACGCCGCAGGACGGGTGCACCCAACTGACGCTCCAGGGCCAGTTGCTCGGGCGTCTTCTGTGGCGGGCCGCCGGTGGTGGCCGATGCTCCTGGAGGAGGCGCGGTTGGCGCTCCCGCGCCGGACACAGCGACCGGATCCGCCGGCGCCTTGGGCGTTTCGATGCGCCCCAGTGGCGGCACCTTCATCTCGCCGCCGGCACGGACCGCGGCGGCTTTCCGGGCAGCGTCCTCGGCCTCGCGGCTCTTGGAATACTGCGTGTTGTAGTACCAGAAGAGGAACCCGGCACCCAGCAGGACGATGGTGCCCAGGGCCAAGGAGCCGCTGATCCTCGACTGGATGGATCGCTCGCGGTTGACCGAGGGGATGGCGCGTTCGCCCTGAACTGTAGCGCCGCCGGCGTCGTCGCGCGGGGCAGAGCGATCAGATGTGCGGCGCACTGGGAGGATCTCGCCGGTGTCCGGATCCGTTTCGCCGGCGCCTTCGTCGCCTCGCCGCAGGTCGTCGGGTTCAGCCTGCGAAGGAGGGTCCGCGCGACGTGTGCGGTCAAGCCAGCTCATGGCCCTTCTCCCGTGGTTGTGCGCTGCACGCCCGGCACGTTGGTGTTCGTCGGGGTGCGTGCGCCGCCGCCGGCGAAGGACTGGTTCACGACGCAGCCCGCCAGCTTGCCCCGGCGCAGCACGAAGCGGCGCGCCACGCGGTGGATGACGACCTCGTCGTCCTCCACGTTGAAGTTCAGCAGCGACTCGGAACCATCGTCGTTCTGCACGAACATGGCCGGGAACTCGGCGCGCGCCTGGAAGCGAAGCCGCGTCTGCACGCCGTCGTCATAGGCGCCCATGGGCTTGAGCGACTCGCTGCCGCAAAACCAGTAGTTGGTGTTGCGTGGGCGGATCGACGCCTGGCTCATTCGAGCCTCGGTGCGGCGGCGTTCCGCCTCCGCCGCGGCGGCTCGGGCGTCGTCCTCGGGATAGGTGAACCGGACTGAATAGACCATTCGCCGTGCCGCCGCGCCCGTGGGTGCGTTGGCGGAGACGACATAGTCGAAATGGTAGGCGCGCCGGTTGGTCAGTACGGTTAGATTCGTCGAGGCTTTAGCCTCCTTCGGCTTGATGAAGAAGTGGTTGCGTTCGGCGCCCACATCGAAGGCGGCGTTGTCGCCCGAACCCAGGTTCACGAACTCCTCGCCTTCGGCGAAACGCAGATGGATCTGGTAGCCGACGTAGCCGTGCAGCGTGATCACGTCGTCGGGGTTGTAGGCAACGACTCGCACCCTGGCATCCACCTTGCCGATCGGCGGCACCGTCGCGGCGCCCGTGACCGGCGCCGCGACGCACAGCAGACACGCCAGGCTCGCGCCGAGCGTCATCTGCCAGGGCGAACGCAAACACCTCATCGCGCGTCCTGCTTGCCGGTGACGACGCCCGCAGCGGCGAGGACCTCGGGCTCGCGCCGGTACTCGAGGACACGGAAGCCCAGCGGGTTGAGCGAGCGCCACTTGTCATCCTTGGAGGGCTGGACGTAGGCGAACTCGATGGTAGACACCCAGTGATTTGTCTGTTCCTCCCCGGTGCCGCCCGCGCGGGTGTACCGGGTGAACCGGACCTGGGCCAGCTTGTCCTTGCCGCTCTCCAACTTGAGGAAGGTGACTGAGCGCACCTGGGTGCGGATGGTCGTGCCGTCCTTGTAGACGTTCAAGGGCGAAGCATGGTTGTTGGTGGCCCACAGTGCCGCCCATTCCTGATTGAGGCGGGGTGAGTTCTGCGAAGCGACCAGTTCATAGTCTGCCTCCGCCGTGCCATAGAAGTAGCGCTCGCGGGCAATGACGTAGTTCTGCAGCAAGTTGCGCGTCACGATTTGCTCGATGTCGGTCGTGCCCTCGTAGGTGGGAACTATGTCGACTATCCCGCTGCTGCTGTCCACTCTGATGACAACGGGAACGGGTTGCTTCAGCGGCGTGAGGCCGCTGACGGCGGCGACTGCGAGCACCGCGATGACAGCCGCCAATGTGGCGACGATCCAGGCGATCTTGGCTGATCGCTCCGCCCGACGCGCGCGGTCAAGCTCCCAGCTCTGTGCCTCGAGCAGGTAGCTCTCAAGTGCGGCGTCCCGGTTCATTGACCGCTCCCGAGTTGGCAGCACCTGTTGAGGCGTCGATCGGCGTCAGTGGCCCCTCGCACTCCGGTGGCAGGGGCGGGCGGGTGCCACAGGCAGAGACCAGAGCCAGCGCGAACAGGGTGACCATGAGCTTCATCGGGCGCTCCCACGCTTCATTCACGCCGAGCGTGGGTGGGCATGACCTGCTCGCGCGGGATCAAGGTGCCGCCGCGGCGTGATGTGCCAATACGACCGATCGAGGCCACGGCGCCGACGCGGTTTCCCGCCAGGCGACGGAAAGAGTCCCAGCGACTGCCTGGCTCGCGCCGCAAGCCGTCGAGCACGCCCCGACTGAATTCGTAACTGGTGCGCTTGGCACCGCCCATTGCCCAGTTAAGAAGGCCGCTGGCCGCGTTGAACGAACTCAGTGCTACGCCGCTTGCCAGGCCCGCAGCGATTGACATTACTTGGCGCATTACAAGAAAGATCAGTGCTGAGGCGATGCATACTCTCGCACCCTCGGCAATGGTGATTGCGCCGCCAAGCGATGCGGCGTTCTTAGTGTACGAGCGGAGAACGCTTAGCAAAAGTGCCGCCGCCAGCGTTGCAAGGATCGTCACAAGGGCGTAGTTGGCGAGCTGTGCTAACCACGCCTCGAAGAAGCGCTTGGTCGCATCAAAGAACAAGAGCACGATAAAGATCGGCCCCAATGCGAGGATCAATGCGAGGGCTACCTTCGACAGCGCTAGTAAGAAGGCGGTCACGACGAGGGTCAGGCCGACGAGAAAATAGACGAGGAACCCTGCGAGGTAGTAGGCAAAGTTTGCGTTGAGGACGCTTCCTTTGCTCAGCAACTGCTCCGCGGCCAAGTTTCCATCGATCCAGATCTGGTCCACAACGGACAGGGTTGAGGCGGATCCGAGAATGGCGGCGGCAAGCTGGTCAGGCCCACTGGTGAAGGTGTCGACAGCAACATCGTTGTACGTCCAGAGTCGTAGGCCGATGCCGAGCACGAAGCCGATCACAAGGATGCGCTTCACGCCGTCCCAGATCGGTTCTTGGATTCGTCCAGTAACCGAGAGATAGCCCCAAATCATCACGTAGATGGTTGCGAGCGTTACCGCCGCGGGCTCGATTGCGGATGCGACCCGCGCCGCATTCGCACTCACGTAGGTGGCCAACTGCCCGTTGAGCCAAGCGAAGAACTGCTCGAAGAAACCCATACGACCTCCAACACCGCTTACCGCTGAGGAGCCGGTTGCAGTGGAACGGGCTTGAGATTCTTGATGCTGCCTATGCCCTCCAAGCTCTTGCGCTTTGCTTCATTATCCTGGGGCGCTGATGGCGCTACAGGCGGAGGAGCGGCCGCAGTGGGAGGCACTTGTTGTTCGACCTGCGTATGAGTGATGTAGTAGTAGGCCCCGCTGCCTGCGGTGGCAACAATGAAACCGAGCGCTACATATGTCCATGTGCTCTTGAGCATCTCGTCCTCTTCAACCGATCTAGTGTAGCGTTCGATTCTTG
>NZ_JAGGNU010000019.1 GCF_018614915.1 Variovorax paradoxus
CGCCGCCGCAGCGATGCTCTGGCCGCCCTCGACCAGCCGCACCGCCTCCTGCTTGAACTCCAGCGTGTAGCGCGCTCTTGCTGTCTTCGTCATTTCCGTTCTCCTTGCTTGCATTGAAACACTCAGCAAGGGGTACGTTTTTCGGGGGCAAGGTCAGGGCGATATCCCGGCTCCTGCCTCACAACAAGCGCAACGCCAAAACAAGCGCCCAGTGCCCCCACCCCAACCCTCCCCCAGAGGGGGAGGGAGCAAGTCAGGCCCCTCTCCCCGCAAGCGGCGCGACCACGATGTCCAGCCCTAAACCTGAATCAATCCCCAACGCAACGCAACCCAGGTCAGCTCCGCCTGGTTGATCGCGCCCAGCTTCTGCTTGACGCGGTAGAGGTGCGAACCCACCGTGCTGACCGAGAGGTTCAGCGTGGCGGCGATCTGCGCCACGGTCATGCCGCGCGCGAGCTGGATGAAGACGGAGAACTCGCGCTCGCTGAGCAACTCGGCCGGATTGGCGTCGCCCTCGATCTGCGCCGTCGCCAGCGCCTGCGCCGTGTGGGCGTCGATGTAGCGTTCGCCGCGCGCCACCGCCTTCACCGCGGCGATCAGCGCATCCGGCGCGCTGCGCTTGGCCAGGTAGCCCAGGGCGCCGGCGCGCAGCACGCGGCGCGGATGGGCGGTGTCCTCGTGCGCCGACAGCGCCAGTATCCGTGCCTTGGGGTCGTGGGCCAGCAGGCGGCGCAAGGCTTCGAGGCCGCCCATGCCGGGCATCGACAGATCCATCACCACCACGTCGGGCCGCACCTGCGGATAGTCCTGGCAGGCCTGCTCGCCGGTGTCGGCTTCAGCCGCCACGTCGATCTGCGCGTCCGCCAGCAGCATGCGAAAACCCATGCGCACCAGCGCATGGTCGTCGACCAGCATCACACGGATCGCTTGTGGGCTCGAGCTCATGGGTTCTCCGCGGCGGCCGCCGGCAATGGCAGCCGCACTGTCAGTTGGGCGCCGCTGGGGGCGGCGGGTTCGAGGCGCAATTCGCCGCCCAGGCTTTCGATCCGCTCGGTGAGCCACCGCAGGCCGTAGTGGCCGGCACTGGTTTGGCTCGCGGCATCGGGGCCGGGCAGGCCGCGCCCGTCGTCGGTGAGCGAGAGCTTCACCGTTTCTTCGTCGCCATGCAAGGCGAGCACGATGTGCCGCGCCTGGCCGTGGCGCAGCGCGTTCGTGATGCCTTCCTGCGCGGTGCGGTACAGCACCAGCGCGGCGTCGGTGCCCACCGGTGCGCGGTCGAGCTCCACCCGGCAGTCGATGACGACCTCGCGATGGCTGGTGCGCGTGCGCTCGACCAGGTCCTCCAGCGCCGCCACCAGCCCGAACTTGTCGAGCACCAGCGGCGTGAGGCGCGGGATGATGCCGTGCATGGCGGTGTAGAGCCGGGCCGATTCGTCGGCGATCAGCCGCGCCGCCTGTTCGGCCTGCGGGTCGAGCGACTGCATGCGCTGCGCGATCGACATGGCCATGCTGCGCATCGCGGTGACCGACTGGCCCAGCTCGTCGTGCAGCTCGCGTGCGATCAGCCGGCGCTCCTGCTCGATCTTCTGGTCGACCCAGCGGCCGAGCTCGCGGCTTTCGGACAGGCGGGTCTCGGCCCGCACGGCGCGCCGTTCGGTCTCGATGTGCTGCTGCAGCATGCCGACCATGCGATTGAAGGCGGCGCCGATGGCCGCCGCCTCGGTGCCGGGCAGGGCGCGCAGCGCCACGTCGAAGCGCCCGCTCTCGATCTGGTTCAGCGCGCCGACGATGTCCGCGAACGGGCGTGTCGCGCGTCCCACGAGCCAGAAGATGCCCGCGTTGACGATCGCCAGCAGCCCAAGCGCGCTGAGCATCAGCAGCACCGTGCCGTCCCAGGCATCGAGCACCGCGCGCGAGGCATTGGAACGCACGACGAGCGTGCCGTCCGGAAAGGCGATCGACAGCTGCGTCGGCGGCGGCGAAACCAGGTCCTCGAACCATTGCGGCGCATCGCGGCCGGCCTTGTAGACGGAGGTCGGCGAGCTGTACAGCGGCTGGTTATGCGCGTCGAGCAGCGTGATGTCGTTGGAGCGCACGCGGCCGACATCCTGCAGGAAGGCCAGCATCGCCGGGGTGCCCTGGGCCGCGTAGAGCCGCGCCGTCCGGTTCAGCAACTGTGCCGCCACGCGGTTGGCCGCCACGACTTCCTCCTGCACCGATTCGCGCATGCTGCGCAGTTGCAGGGCGAGCATGGCGGCAACGAACAGCAGGCTCAAGAGGCTCACGAGGAGGTTGATCTTCAGGCGCAGCGTCATCGCGCGGGTCCGTCGCCGAAGTGGCCGTGCAGCGCATAGTGGTCCAGCGCGGCGGCCATCGCGCCGGCCATCGCCGGATGCGCTGGGTCGTGGCCTGCGTCGTCGACCCAGCAAAGCCGGCTCTGCGGCAGGCGCTCGTGCACCGCCTGTGCAGCCTCGGGGCGGCACACGCGGTCGTCGCGCGAGTGCAGCAGCAGCATCGGCACCGGCGGCAGCGCGGCCAGGCGTTCCAGCAGCGGCGGTGCGTCGAGCCAGCAGCGGTGGACGAGGTAGTGGCTCTGCACGCGGTAGCGGTCCACCAGCGCGTCGAGCACCTCGCCCTCGGGTTCGAGGGAAGCTGCAGCCGAAGCGCCGGCCAGCGTCTTCTCCCAGCGCCACCAGGCGAGCGCGAGCCGCCGCGGCTCCGCGTCGTCGCGGGCTTGCAGTTCCGGCGGGCCGCCCAGGCTGCGGGCCAGGAAGCCCAGCATGTCGTGGCGCTGGTCGGCCGGCGCCACGGCCGCGAAGCGGGCCCAGGCGGCAGGCGCCCGGCGGGCCGTGTCCTGGAAGAAGGCTTCGATGTCCTCGGAGCGCGGCAGGAACACCGAGCGCAGCAGCAAGGCCGCGACGGCCTGCGGCTCGTGCGCCGCATGGGCGAGCGCCAGCGTGGCGCCCCAGGAGCCGCCGACCACCAGCCAGCGCGCCACGCCGATTTGCTCGCGCACGCGCTGCAGGTCATCCAGCAGATCGGCCGTGCGGTTGTGCGCCGTCGCGCCGCGCGGACGGCTCAGCCCGGCACCGCGCTGGTCGACGCTGACGATGCGGTAGCGCGCCGGATCGAAGAAGCTGCGCAGGAGCGGCGAGCTGCCCGAGCCCGGCCCGCCGTGCAGGACCACGGCACAGAGGCCGTGCGGGTTGCCACTTTCCTCTACATGCAGCACATGCCCGTGCGACACCGCCAATGCATGGGTACGCCAGGGCGGCGAGTCGGGGCGAAGGGAGCGGGCGGGGCATGGGCCGGGGGAGGACACGAGGGCCATGGTACGCGGCGGCCCGGCTGGCGCTATTCATGAAAATCATGAAGTGCGATTCATGATTTCATGGCTGGGGCACGAGGGCCGCGGGGTCCAAGATATGCGTGGGACGCCCACTGTCCCCGCAGACGCCGGCCGGCGCTGCGCAACCTTTTGGAGACACCCTATGAAATGGGAAACCCCGACGGCCACTGATCTTCGCTTCGGCTTCGAGATCACGATGTACGTCAGCGCCCGCTGAGCTGCGCTCCTCGTAACGACCCGCCCCGGCATCTTTCCGGGGCGGGTTGTTTCGAGCCCTTCGCCTTCTTCTATTTTCTTTCGCCTCGATGCGCATCACGGTCCTGGGTTCGGCCGCCGGCGGCGGCTTTCCGCAGTGGAACTGCAACTGCCGCAACTGTGCGGGCGTGCGCTCGGGCAGCTTGCGAGCGAAGCCGCGCACGCAATCCTCGATCTTCGTGCGGCCGGACACCGGCGACGATGGCGTGCTCTTCAATGCCTCGCCCGACATCCTCGAGCAGATCCGCGGCAATCCCGTGCTGCAGCCGGCGCGCAAGCTGCGCGACAGCGCCATCGCGGGCGTGGTGCTGATCGACGGTCAGGTCGACCATGCCACCGGCCTTTTCATGCTGCGCGAGCGCGGTACGCCGCTGCCGCTGTGGTGCACCGACCCGGTCGCGGAAGACCTGAGCCAGGGCAATCCCGTGCTGAACGTGCTGTCGCACTACTGCGGCGTGGCGCGCCATCCGATCGCGCTCGACGGCCATGCCTTCGAGGTGCCCGGCGTGCCGGACCTGAGCTTTCGCGCCCTGGCCCTGAGCGGCAAGGCCGCACCGTACTCGCCGCACCGCGAGCATCCGGTGGCGGGCGACAACATCGGCGTCACCATCCATGACCGGCGCAGCGGCAGAAGCCTGTTCTATGCGCCGGGCCTCGGCGCCATCACGCCGCCGGTCTTCGATGCCATGGCGAATGCCGACGCGGTCATGGTGGACGGCACTTTCTGGACCGACGACGAGATGGTGCGCCTGGGCGTCAGCGCCAAGCGCGCGCGCGAGATCGGCCATCTGCCGCAGTCCGGCGAGGGCGGCATGATCGATTGGCTGGGCCGGCTGCCCGCAGGAACGCGGCGCATGCTGATCCACATCAACAACACCAACCCCATCCTCGACGAGGACTCGGACGAGCACGCCGCGCTGCGGCGCGCCGGCATCGAGGCCTGCGAGGACGGGATGACGATCCACCTCTGAAGAAAATCGAGCCGCCGACCATGCTTGCCGACAGGATTCAGGCCCGGTTCCATCCGGCCGCAGACAGCGAGAAAAGCGCGCCGCCCTGGAGTCGCGAGGAATTCGAGACCCGGCTGCGCGAGCGCGGCCGCAGCTACCACATCCACCATCCGTTCAACGCGATGCTCAACAGCGGCCGCGCCACGCCCGAGCAGATCCGCGGCTGGGTGGCGAACCGCTTCTACTACCAGATCGCGATACCGATCAAGGATGCGGCGGTGCTCTCCAACTGCCCCGACCAGGAAGTGCGCCGCGGCTGGGTGCAGCGCATCCTCGACCACGACGGCTTCGAGCTCGGCGGGCTGAAGGACGAAGGCGGCATCGAGGCCTGGCTGCGCCTGGCCGAGGCCGTGGGCCTGGCGCGCGAGGAAGTGCGCGACCTGCGCCACGTCGTACCGGCGGTGCGCTTCGCGGTGGATGCCTACGTGAACTTCGCGCGCCGGGCGCCGTGGCAGGAGGCGGTGTGCTCGTCACTCACCGAGCTCTTCGCACCCGAGATCCACAAGCAGCGCCTGGCCACTTGGCCCGCGCACTACGCCTGGATCGAAGCGGCCGGCCTGGACTATTTTCGCAACCGCGTCAGCCAGGCACGGCGCGACGTCGAACAGGGCCTGGCGATCACGCTCGACCACTTCGACACGCGCGCCCTGCAGGAGCGCGCGCTGGAGGTGCTGCAGTTCAAGCTCGACATCCTGTGGGCCATGAACGATGCCATGGCGACGCGCTACGGAGTGACCGCCGCATGAGCGAGAACAAGATCTTGCTGACGCCCGACAGCAGGCCGCGTGTCGGCCCGGGCTTTCGCCTGCAATGGGAGCCGGCGCAGGACTGCCACGTGCTGCTCTATCCGGAGGGCATGGTCCGGCTCAACGGCAGCGCGGGCGAGATCATGAAGCGCTGCGACGGCGAGCGCAGCATCGCGGCCATCGTGGCCGACCTGGAGCGCGCCTTCGACACCACCGGGCTCGAACCCGAGGTGCGCGGCTTCGTCGAGATGGCGGCGCAGCAGAACTGGCTGCGCTGGGACGCATGACGAGCGCCGCGCCTCGCCCCGGTCCGCCGCTGTGGCTGCTCGCCGAGCTGACCTACCGCTGCCCGCTGCACTGCGTGTTCTGCTTCAACCCGGTCGATTTCGCACAGCAGGAGAACGAGCTCGGCACCGAGGACTGGCTGCGCGTGCTGCGCCAGGGGCGCGAGCTCGGCGCCGTGCAGTGCGGCCTGTCGGGCGGCGAGCCGCTCCTGCGCGACGACCTGGAGATCATCGTCGCCGAAGCCGCGCGCCTGGGCTACTACACCAACCTGCTGACCTCCGGCGTCGGCCTGAGCGCGCAGCGCGCAGCCGCCCTGAAGGCCGCCGGGCTCGACCACGTGCAGCTGTCGTTCCAGGATTCCACGCGCGAGATGAACGACTTTCTCTCGCACACCAAGACCTTCGAGCTGAAGAACCGGGTGGCGAAGACCATCAAGGACCAGGGCTGGCCGATGGTGATGAACGTGGTGATCCACCGCATGAACATCGACCACATCGACCGCATCATCGAGATGGCGCACGAGATGGGTGCCGAGTACCTCGAGCTCGCGAACACGCAGTACTACTCGTGGGCCTTCGTCAATCGCGACCACCTGTTGCCCACGCATGAACAACTGCGGCGCGCCGAGCAGACGACCGATGCCTGGCGCGCCCGGCTCGGCGAGCGCATGCGCATCTTCTTCGTCGCGCCCGACTACCACGAGGGCCGGGCCAAGAAATGCGTCAACGGCTGGGGCAGCATGTTCCTCACGGTGGCGCCGGACGGCACCGCGCTGCCCTGCCACACCGCCAGGATGCTGCCGGGCCTCGAATTCCCGAACGTGAAGGCAGAGGGCCTGCGCGAGATCTGGTTCGACTCGGAAGGCTTCAACCGCTACCGCGGCACCGGCTGGATGAAGGAGCCCTGCGCAAGCTGCGACCAGCGCGAGCAGGACCTGGGCGGCTGCCGCTGCCAGGCCTACCTGCTGGCCAACGACGCGGCGGCCGCCGATCCGGTGTGCGTGAAGAGCCCCGAGCATCACCGGGTGGTGGAGGCCGTGCAGCGCGCGGCCGCGCGAGATCCCGCGGCGCCGGTCGAGCATCCGCTGGTGTTTCGCGATCCCGCCAATTCCCGCCGCCTCGGCGCCGCCGTCACGCCGGGCGCGTGAGCTCGTTGCTCGCCGCGATCGCGTCGGCCACGTCGTCGAGCGAGAGCAGGTAGATGCCGAGCGCAAGCATGAAGAGCACCAGGAGCGAGACGACGAGCTTGTTCAGCCGACCCGAGGTGCACTCCAAGGCTGCACATCCGACGGCGAGGATGGAGCCCAGAACAACCAGGCCCATGAACGTACCGATGCTCATCTCTGCTCCTGTCCGCTGGCGAAGGAGCGGGGCGCAAGCGAGCCCATCCAGCATTGCTCCCCCGCCAGGAGAGCTTCCGATTTGCAGCCTTGCTTGTCATGGGCGCTTTGCCCCGTTTTTGCCGGGCGCTTTGTCTCGCATCGACTGCCACCGGCCATGAAAAAGCCCTGGCCGTTTCCGGTCAGGGCAAAAGGTCGGTGGTCGACCTTGGAGAAGCGAGGATGGAACTTAGGGTCTTCGATCCTCCCCCTGGTTCCATGGCTTGCGTCCAAGACCCTCTAGGGCTTACCCGGACATTGCCGGCATCGGGACCCTCGTGACTACAGGCGTTGCGAACTTCGGATTGCCGAACACGATGAGCTCACTCTGCCGCCACGGCCCGGGCAGCACTGCCAAGGACGCCGTCCGTGGCGGCATAACCGCCGCCCCTGAGCAGGCTGGTGTCCGCCGATTCGAACTTGCAGTAGGCCGGCACCGGCGTGAGGGACCTGCTGGGAGGGAAGGCAGGAAATTGCCTGGCGCGGTCCAGGGTCGGCTCGATCGTGAAGGTGGTCACTTGATCCGGCGTCGGGGTGCCGTCCGACTGCGTTTCCTCGGTGTGGTAGGTGAGGGTCACGTCCCGCGGGACGGTGCCCAGGTTCACGAGCGTGCATGAGCCGATCTGGTTGGTCTCCAGGAAGAAAGGCGGCGTCGCCAGGACCGTCGGCGCCCGCTTGCCGCCGTTGCGCTCGTTCTGGTCGGCCGATGCGGGGATCGGCGTCAGCATCGACCCGATGGCCGCCGTGGCGAAGGCGGCGGCGATCCAATGCGCGAAGCTGCGCTTGGTGCGTCGTGCTGCCGGAGAAGATAGGTCTTCCATGACTGGGTCTCCATCTGAATTGCGGTTATCGGCGGGCTTCATCTGGCCACGATGGTGCTGAGAATTCGACTGCCATCCTGAATCGCGGCACTCGCCCGCAGCACGCTGGTGTCTGCCGATTCAAAAATGCACCAGTTCCCCGTCGGAAAGGGCACCACCCTCGGGACGCTGAACCCAAAGGACCGGATCGGCCCCGGCGGCAGTGTGATGATCGTGACGCTGTCCGGGAGGGGGGCCCCGCCGCCGATGAACCTGAATTCCGTGTGCATGGTCACCTTGACTTCCTGAGGCGCCGTGCCCACGTTCGCGACCGAGCAGATGAAGCTCTGGAGGTTGTTCCAGTACAGCGGTGGCGTCGCCAGCAGCGTCGGCGCCTTGTTCCGCGATCCACGCTCGTCATGCTCGCGTTCGTTCTGGTCGGCCGATGCGGCAACTGATGCCGCCATCAATCCGACGGCTGCCGTGGCGCAGGCGGCCGCCCGACGCGCGAATCTGCGGGCGCGGCGCGCGGCCGAAGGAACTGGATCTTCCATGGCTTGATCTCCAACTGAATTGCCGCAGTGGGGACGACTCGAATGTGCGGCGCAGACGAGTCGGCGGGCGATGCTGCTGCTCGTACGCTTCGCCGAATGGCATGCCCGGGGGTGCCGAAAGTGTAGGTTTCGCTCGCCGGGTCCTTCAATATGGCCAACAGCCTATGCAAGTCCATTGCCCAGGGAGCGAGCTCGCGCGACCCCCGACGGATGCCGCTGCCGCAGCGGCCGCCGGCCGGACTCCGGGCGAAGGTCCGGCGCGAAGCGCCAGGCGAGCAGCAGCAGCGCCAGCAGGGCCGGAATCCAGCGCAGGTCGGCCTCTGTCCGCTGCGCCTGCCCGAAGCGCGGGTCCAGCATGGCCGTCATCAGCGCGTCCGGCGTGTCGAGGCGCCGGTAGTCCACGCCGACCAGTTCGGCCAGCGAGCGCAGATGGTCCTGGCGCAGCTCCGAAAGATGTTCGTGGTTCTGCGCGCCGCCGATGGCGGAGCCTTGCACCACGTCCTCGGCCTTCCAGTAGCCCGCGGGCTGGCCGCTGCTGTCGGTCTTGGGAATCGGAACCGGCACGTCGCCGCCCACGCCGATCAGCCAGCCCTTCACCTCGCCGGGCTGGATGTCGAGCATCGGCGGCGTGTCGTTGGTGCGCAGCGGCGGCGATTCCTGTCCGTCGCTGATGAAGACGAAGCGGGTGTCCGGGCCGATGGCCTTGGCGCCGCGCACGGCCCAGGTCACGCCCTTGCTGACGTTGCTGGCGTTGGCCCAGCGCATGCGCGCATCGATGCGCTCGAGCGACACCAGCAGCTCTTCGTAGTGGCTGCAAACCTCGACCGGCGTGAGGATGACCACCGAGCGGTAGTCCGCGAACACGCTCCAGCCCACCTTCGAGCCGCAGGGCAGCGCACCCAGCACTTCGCGCATGGCCGCGCGCGCCAGTGCGAGCCGGCTGACGGCGGCATGGTTGAGCTCGACGTCCTCGACGTTCATGCTCTGCGTGATGTCGAAGCTGACCTGCCAGTTGAAGACCGGGCGCTGCAGCTGCACGCGCGGCGGCCAGACGGCCAATGCCAGCAGCAGCAGAGCCAGCGCCAGCGGCCAGTTTCCGCCGCTGGCCATGCGGGCCAGGCGCGTCATGGCAGGTCTCCGGCGACGAAGCCCGGAATCCGGACCCGGCGCTGCTCGACCGACTGTTGCGTTTCGGCGGAGAAGGCCTCTTGGTCTTCGGGCGCGAGCCGCAGCGCGCGCTCGAGGTTGTAGCGCGCATCCCAGTCCTCGGGCGCGGCGCGCAGCAGATCGCGCAGGCGCTGCTTGCCCAGCTCGAACAGCGGCAGGGCGCCGGTCTCCTGCGCCAGGCCCTGCCGCAGGTACATGTTGCCGAGATTGAACAGCGCCTGCCGTGCCACGGAATCGCGTGCGCCGCCCTGGATCAGGCCGGCGT
Organism: Variovorax paradoxus; assembly: GCF_018614915.1. Taxonomy (GTDB): domain Bacteria; phylum Pseudomonadota; class Gammaproteobacteria; order Burkholderiales; family Burkholderiaceae_C; genus Variovorax; species Variovorax paradoxus_K. The sequence goes on from NZ_JAGGNU010000019.1 coordinate 9,810, forward strand.
AGGCCTTCTGCGCCTCGTCGTGGGCACCGGCCTTGGCGAGCGCCAGCGCCCGCGCGAGCTGCAGCTCGCGCGCCGAAGAGGAAAGGGGAGCGGCCGCTGCCTCCCGGGCCGGCGGCGCGGTGGCGATGCGGGCGATCTCGGCGTTGATGGCCATCGTCTGGCGCAGGCGGATTCCCCGCTCCAGCGCGGCGCCCGCGCAGCAGAGCGCCAGGACGCCGAAGACCAGGTGGACCGTGCGCCGCTTCATGGGCTTCTGCGCCAGCTTTGCAATTGCAGCGCCCGGCAGGCGAGCAGGCCCGCGCAGCACAGCATGGCCGCGAGATAGAGCGCGGCGCCATGGTCGCGCCGCGGCACGCGCTCGTGGATCGTCAGCGGGAAGTTCTGCTGCCGGTCGATCTCGGCCATGGCGGCGGCCATGGCCGTGGAGTCGTCCACCTGGTACAGGCGGTAGGGCGTGGCCAGTGTCTTGAAGAACTCGTGCAGCGCCAGCTCTTCGCCGAGGCCGTAGGCCGAAGCCGTCTCGGTCTTGAGATTGGGCGAGTTCGGTCCGCTGCGCACATAGATCCAGTAGAGCCCGATCTTCTCGCGCGCCATCCCGGCCTTGACGCGCTGGCGCGTCGCCTCGTCGAGCTGGGCACCGCCGTCGGAGACGACCAGGATCACGCGGCTGCCCGAGTAGGCGCGGCCTTCGAATTCCTCGATGGCGGCCAGCAGCGCAAGGCCCATGCGGGTCTCGGGCAGGCCGCGGCCGATGGCGGTGGCGGCGAGGGCGGCCTGCACCGTGTCGGTCTTCTGCGTGAAGGGCACGACGGCGGCCGGCACGGTGCTGAAGGTCATGAAGGCGAAGCGGTTGTCGGGCCGCTTGGCGACGAAATCGCTCAGCAGCTCGCGCACGACCTTGGCCTTGGGCTCCTGCGACATCCGCCCGGCCGTCTGCAGGCCGTTGGTGTGGACGGTGGCGTCCATGCTGCTGCTGCGGTCCATCAGGATCAGCACCTCGGCGCCGCGTCCGGTGCGCTGGACCTGCGCGCCCGATTGCCCGGGGCCCGCGAGCCCGAGCACCGTGCAGGCCATGGCCGCCACCGCGAAGCCGCGCCACAGAAAACCCGCGACGCGGCCGACGCGGTCGGGCGGCAGCCAGGCGAGATGGGGGAAGTCCAGCGTGTCGCTGCGCCGGCGCAGCAGCGGCAGCAGCGCGAGCGGCAGCAGGACGAGCATCCAGGGCTGGGCGAGATCGAAGCGCATGGCCGGTTCAATGCCGATGGCGTTTTTCGGCATCGCGCAACGCCCGGCACAGCGGCCTGAGCGCAAACGCGGCGTCCGGCGGCGCCATGGCGGCGTCGGCGGCGAAGAAGCGCCGCGTGGATTCGCGATAGAAGTCTTCCAGCCGCGGCTGCAGCGGGCGCAGGTAGGGTGCGTCGTCCAGCAGCCGGGAGAGGCCCGCGCCGTGCACCACGCGCCCGGCGCTCGCGTTCAGCGCGCGATGCAGCAGGCGCCAGGCCTGCGCACCCTCGGGATCGTCGAGGCGCCGGAGTTCGCGCCAGGCCTGTGCGAAGGGCAGCCGCCGTGCCTCGCGCGCATTGCGCCAGAGCCACCACGCGAGCCAGGCCGCGGCCACGCCCAGCAGCGCGCCGAGCGAGAGCCGCAGCTGCCGCTCGATAGCCCCGGTAGCAAGCGCTGCCACCGGCCGGTCCGGGCGCAGCGGCTGCAGATCGCCCTGGCCGAACACGTCGGGCGGCGTCAGGGGCCCGATGCTGACGGGCCATGCCGGCAGCGCGAGCGTGGGGCCGGAGGCGGTCGCCAGCGCCAGGGCCGGCAGCGCGATGACGCCCAGCGCGCGCGGGGCATTGATGAGCTGGTACTCGATCGCCAGCCAGCGCCGTCCCTCGGCGTCGGTCTCGATCCGCGAGGGCCTGCGCTCCAGCCAGAGGTCGACCCGTGTCGCGGCCGGCAGCGCGCCGGGCTGCAGCGGCCGCCCGGCCTGCTCGAGCAGCACGCGCTGCGTGATGAGGTCGCCCAGCACGTAGCCGAAGCTGCGCGGCTGCTCGACCGTGGCGGCGCTGCCCGCTGCGGCAGGGTCCGCCGCGCGCGCCGGCGCCAGGGCTGTGGACGCCAGCGCCAGCGCGAGCAGCATGGCGCGACCCCCCGCTTTCATGCCGCCGTCTCCATGAAGTAGCGCGTGAGCGCTTCGGCATCGAAGCGGCCATGCAGGTGAAAGGCGGGCATGCCCTGCGCGTCGAACAGGGCCGTGAGCTCGGCGCGCCGGGCCGCGACGGCTTCGCGCCAGCGCGTGCGCAGCGATTCGCGCATCCACAGGCTGCGCCGCACGCCGGTCTCCGAGTCGCTGAGCGCCACCAGCGCGCGTGCCGGCGGCGGCTCGGTCTCGGCCGGGTCCCAGACCAGGAGCGGCACGACGCAGGCCGGCGCGAACTGGGCCAGCAGTTCGCCGAGCGCGGCGACCGGCCAGTGGAAGTCCGATGCCAGGAACACCAGCCCGCCGCGCCCGACCAGGCGCTCGGTCGCGCGCCGGAGCCCCGCCAGGCCATTGGCGTCCGCCGGCGGCCGGCCCGGCGCCGCGCGGCAGTCGCGCAGCATCCGCGCCATCAGGCTGCCGTTGCCGCGGCCGTGGCGTGCCGGAACGAACAGGTCCTCGCGTGCGCGGTGGTCGAAGGCCAGGAGCCCGACCGCGTCGCCGGCGCGAAAGGCGCTGTAGCCCAGCGCCTCGACCAGATCGGCCACCACGTCCAGCTTGCGCTTCAGAGCGCCGAAATGCATCGAGGCCGAGACATCCACCACCACGTGCACGGGGATGGCCACGCGCAGCCGCTGCACGCGCACCAGCCAGTCGCCGCGGGCATCGCGCACGCTCGCGCGCAGGTCGATGCGCCGCGGATCGGCGTGGTCGAACAGGCGCCGGTGGGCGGCGAACTCCTGCCCGCTGCCCTGGCTCAGGCCGCGCTGCGCGCCCGGCCGCCAGCCGCCGAACCGGCGCGGCAGCTGGTAGTGGAATTCGTCGACATGGTCCATCGCGGGCTCGATGGCCTCAGGGCGCGGCGATCTTGTCCATGATCTGCGTCACCAGCGCCTCCGACAGCTCGGCCCGCCGCAGTTCATAGACCGGCGTGAAGAAGATCCGGTGCCCGAGCACCGAGGGCAGCACCGCCGCCAGGTCCGCCGGCTCCAGGTGCGAGCGCCCTTCGAGCCAGGCCACCGTGCGCGCGGCGCGCAGCAGGGCGCTCATGCCGCGCGGGCTGGCGCCGGCGAGGATCAGCCGGTCCATGTCGACGCCGTCGAGCCGGATGCCGAACTTCTGCGGCGTCTCGCTGGCTTCCCATACGTCGAGCACGTAGCGCTCGATGGTCTCGCTCGCGCGCACGCTGCGCTGCACCTGCGCGGCGACGGCGTTGAGCCGGTCCCAGGGCAGGATGGCCGGCGCCACCTTCTCGAGCAGCTGCTCGGTGTCGTGGAAGGCGGTGTCGAACACCAGCGACTGCCGGATGGCGCGCTCCGCGGGCCTGGGCATGTTCAGCTCGAACATGAAGCGGTCGCGCGCCGCCGATGCCAGCTCGAAGGTTTCCTCGCGCTCGACCTTGTTGCGGTCCGCGAACACCGTCATGTGCGGAAAGCCGTACTCGCGATCGAAGGCCGAGACCGTGCGCTCGGCCATGGCGCGCAGCAGCAGCGACTGCACCTGCGGCCGCGCGCGGTTGATCTCGTTGAAGAAGAAGGTGACCAGGCGCTCGCCATGGCGCAGCAGGGGCCCCGGATCGATGCGCGGGCGCCCTTCGGCATCCACGTAGGTGTGATAGACCAGGTCGCCCGGCATCAGGTCGACCGTGCCTTCGACGCGCTCGAAGTCGCCGCCGATGGCGCGCGAGAAGGCGCGCAGCACCGTGGTCTTGCCGACGCCGACATCGCCCTCGAGCAGCACGTGGCCGCGCGCGAACAGCGCGACGTTGATGAGCCGGATGATCTGCGTCTGCCCGATCACCGCTTTCGCGACTTCGCTTTCGAGCCGCAGCGCGAGGCTGCGCCAGTCCTGGAGTTGTTCTTCGAAGCCCATGGTCGTCTGCCTGGCGGCCGGGCTATTTAGATTCCATCATCTTCTTGAGCGTGCCGAGCCCGCTGCGGTAGACGCCGGTGACGGCCTTGAGCGCGGCTTCGTCGTTGCGGTCCGGCGGCGGATCGTTGTTCGGGTAGCCGCGGTAGAAGGCGCCGCGCCATTCGACGACGGACTTGCCGCCATCGGCCACGACGGAAAGCGTGGCGGTGTAGTTCGTCACCGGCAGCGCGCCGCCGTCCTTGGCGCGGTAGCTGTACTTCATCTGCGCGTCGTCGTAGGACTCGAGCGTCTCGACCAGCGTGCCGCCGTCCTTGAGCTTCAGCGTCCTCACCGAGCCCACGGCGTTGCCCTTGTCGGCAGTACTGTCCGCCACCGCGGGATGCCATTCCTTCAGGGCGTTGAAGTTCTTGATCTTGGCCCAGACGGCGTCGGCCGGCGCCTCGATGGTGAGCTTCTCGCTCACCTTTTGGCGCGTCGGCCCGTGGGCCAGGCTGCTGCCCGATGCGGCGAGCAGCAGGGCAGCGAGAAGGAGGGAGAAGGCCCGTCGGCCGGGAGGATGTGTCGGCATGGATGAGTCCGTGGTCGGTTGTAAAAAAATCGTCAGGGCTCGGCCGGCGCGCCGATGAAGGCGCCGAAGGCGCGGCTGTTCTGTCCGGTGGCGATGGTCTTGAGCTTGCGTCCGCTGCCGGCGTCCAGCACCTGCACGTTGTCGTCCATCCAGTTCACGACGTAGACCCGGTCGCCATGGGCGGCGATCCCCTCGGGATAGGCGAAGCCGGAAAGCGTGCGCAGCACCCGCAGCGAGGCGGCGTCGAGCACGCTGACGCTGCCGTCGTGCTGGTTGGTCACATACAGCAGCGCGCCGTCCTGCGCCAGCGCCGCGCCGTAGGGCGCCTTGCCGACCTTCACGGTCGCGACGACGGCGGGCCGGCGCAGGTCGCGCACGTCGATCACCGACATGTCGTCGCTCTGCACGTTGAGCGCGTAGAGCCGCTGGCGCGGGGCGTCGTGGAGCAGGGCGAAAGGATGGCTGCCGACCGTCACGCGCGCGAGCACCCGCTGCGCGGCGCTGTCGACCACCGCGACGCTGTCGTCGTCGCGCTCGGCCACGAACACCGTGCTGCCGTCGCCATGCGCGGCCACGCCGGCCGGTGCACGGCCGACCGCGATCGAGGCCAGCGGCTGCGCGGCGGAGCCGGCGTCACGCGCGTCGAACACCAGGAGCCGGGCACCGTACCAGTCGGCGACGTACAGCCGCCGGCCGTCGCCGGAAACATCGAGCCCCACCGGCCCGTCTCCGGCCGCCAGCGTGCCCACGACCTTCTGCTGGCGCATGTCGATGACCGAGACGCTCTTGCTGTCCGGGTTGGAGACGAAGGTCCGGCCGGCGCGGGCCGCCGCCACCACGCCGGCCGGCGACCGGCCCACCGCAACGGTGGCCACGACCTGCTCGGAGGCGAGGTCGATCACCGACACGTCGTGGCTGCCCTGGTTGGTGATGTAGGCGAAGGGCGTGGCCCAGGCCGAGGTGCAAAGCGACAGCCCGGCCGCGAAGCCGCGGCATGCCCGGCTGCACGGCCATGCGCTGCGCGTGGATGTCGCGAGGCCTCCCATGGCGATGCGAAGCGCCCGCCCTTCAGGGCGCCGCGGCCGTGCCGATGAAGCAGGCCTTCTTGACCTTGGCCTGAAGCGCGCGGTAGCGCTTGATCTCGGCCTGCAGCTTTTCCGAATCGCGGATGTAGCCGCCGCGCTCGCCGCCGATGGTGGTGGCCTTGGTCGCGGTGCTCATCTCGATGTAGTCGGCGTACTTGACTTCCCTCGCGAGCGCGTCGAGCGCGCAGGAGCACTTGTTGGTCATCTCGAAGCTGCCGTGGCCGGGATTGGCGGCGATGCATTCCTGCACATAGAGCACGCGGTCCACGGTGGGGAAGTCGTTCGCGAGCGCAACGCCCGGCACCACCATCGAAAGGCCGCACAGGCAGAGAAGACGCAGGAGGTGTTTCATGGCGTTGGCTGGAGATTCGAAAAACAAGCGCTAGCGCGCCGGTGCCTTGGCGCCGTCGATGTAGAGCTCTTCGACGACGAGGGGCGGGGCCGCGAAGCCTTCGCCCGGGACTTGCGTGCGGATGCCGTAGACGCCGCCGGGTACGGCGTCCGAGAGCATGAAGCGGTAGCTCTTGCGCGCGAACTTCTCGTATTTCGGCCGGTTCGGATCGTCGAGGAAAGGCTCGAACACGACTTCCTTGCCCTTGACCATGCGCCCCTGGTAGCGCAGCGACACCTCGTGCACTTCGGCCTTCTGGTAGATCGCCATGCGCAGGCGCTTGCGGAAGTGGTACTCGGAGCCTTGCGTGAGCCGCTTCATCTCGCGCACGTCGTACTCGAGGAAGTAGAGCAGCACGGGATTGCCTTCGGCGGCCGTCACCTCGGGCGTCTGCAGCTTGCGCGCTCCGCTCAGGAAGGCGCCCTTGGCGTCGCAGCAGCTGCCGTCGCTTTTCGCGCTCAGGGCCACGGTGACGCTGTCGACGAAGCCCCCCTCGAAGCTGCCGGTCTTGCTGAAGGTGTAGCGAAGCTGGTTCGGGGCCTGCAGGCCCTGCAGCTGCGGCGTCATGAACAGCAGGCGCTCCGCGGGCGAGAAGTCGCGCCGGTCGACCTCGGCCCGCGAGGCCAGGGGCGAGACGAGCAGGGCGCAGAGCGAGGCGGCGATGGCGAAGCGCATCATGTCCTCTTCAGTTGGTGGGCGCCCCGTACGATGCATCGACCAGCGGAACGCCGTACTCCTTGAGGATGGCCTGGATCTCGGACGCCTTGGACTCGATCAATCCCTCGACCTGCTGCTTCCACTCGCGTTCGCCGTAGCGCACGCCCATGGCCATCTGGTAGTCGAGGCGGATTCCCTTTTCGGACTTCAGCGGCACCACGACCAGGGCCGGGGTCTTGACGCGCCGCGCAAAGAAGCCGGCGATCGGGCCCCAGACCACCACGACGTCGAGCTTGCCCTCGGCCAGGTCCTTCTCGACGATCTCGCCCGGGTACTGCGCGGGATCGGCGCTCATGAGCTTGTACGGCACGCCCTGCTCGAGCAGCCCGTGGCGGTTCAGCCATTGCGAGGCCGGCGAGCGGTCGTAGATGCCGATGCGAAGCGATTTCAGCTTGGCCGGATCGAGCTTGAGGAAATCTTCCGCCGAGGCCACGTGGTCCATGCCCTTGCCCTTGGGAAAGACCAGCGCGTAGGTCGAGCGGTAGTAGGGCTTGGTGACCGACACCTCGTCGAGCCCGACCGGCACGCCCATCACGATATCGCAGGGATAGTCCTGCCCCGGCAACTTGAAACGCAGCGTGTTGCGGAAGAAGGCCAGGCGCTGTGGGAACGAGTAGTAGGTGACCGGGAGGCCCAGCGACTTGCCGAACAGCTCGGCGATGCGGTTCTCGATGCCCTCGCCCTTGGTGTTGGAGAAGGGCAGGTTGTTGGGGTCCTGGCAGACCCGCAGCGCCTTGCGCGGCGGCGTCTCCTGGGCCAGGGCCGGAAGCAGCGCGCAGCAGCATGCCGCGCCCAGGAGGCCCGCCCGCAGGCGAGCACCGTGGGCGAGGGCCATGGCGGCGAGCCGTCGGACCGTCATTTGTTTTCTTCCACCCGGGCGCGCGTGATGGCGCCGTCGGAGCGGCCCTTGAGGTAGGCATAGAGCTGGTTGATGTTGTCCATCACCGCCGGGTTGTTGCCGAAGCTCTGCATGCCCTTGTCGAGGCGGCCGTCGCGCACCACCTTGACGAACTCGTCCTTCTTCATCGTCTTCAGGCTGTTGATCAGCGAAGGGCCGACCATGCCTTCCTGGTTCGGGCCGTGGCAGCGGTCGCAGGCGGCGGAGCGCCAGGTCCGGAATCCCTTCATCGTTTCGGGGTCCACCTTGTAGCCCTCGGTGACCTTGTACGGTGCGGGATCGGTTGCGGCCACGGCGACGGTGCAGGCCACGCCGGCCAGGAGGAGAAGAGAAGGCAGCAACGCTGACGTACGGAATTTCATGGGTCCTGTGTCTCCGGTCTTGAAAGAAAGTAGAGGGGAGAGCGCTCCAGCGGAGTGCTCTCCCGGCCCGCATGGCGCGGGCGTGCGGTGCGGGTTCAGTTCTTCGGCAGCGCGAACACGGTCAGCGAACCGCCGAGCTCGGTGTACTGGCTCAACTCCTTGTAGCCGCCGACGGCGCCGAGGCCCTCGGTGCTCTTCTCGGGGTCGATGCCTGCGGCCATGCCGATGCCGGCCCAGCCGCCGATGCCCGAGAACACGCCGATGTACTGCTTGCCCTTGTGCTCATAGGTGAACACGTTGCCGATGATGCCCGAGGGCGTCTTGAACTTGAACAGCTCCTTGCTGATGTCCTTGGCATCGACGCACTTGAGGTAGCCCTCGAGCGTGCCGTAGCAGGAGATGCCGCCCGCGGTGTTCAGCGAGCCGCTCCAGACCGAGAACTTCTCGGACTTGCTCTGCACGATCTTGCCGGTGCCTGCGTCCCAGGTGATGAAGTTGCCCATGCCGCTGTGGCTGCCCGGCGTGGGATACATCGAGAGCGTGGCGCCCACGTAGGGCTGGCCGGCCGTGTACTCGACCTTGAACGGCTCGTAGTCCATGCAGACATGATTGGTCGGCACGTAGAAGAGCTTGGTGTTGGGGTCGTAGGAGGCCGGTTGCTGGTCCTTGCTACCCAGCGCCGCCGGGCAGATGCCCTTGGTGTTGACGTCGGGGCCGTTCTTCGCGGTCGAGTACTTGGCCACCACCTGCGGACGGCCGGTCTTCATGTCGACGTGCGTGGCCCAGTTCACCTTCGGGTCGAACTTCTCGGCCACCAGCAGCGCGCCGGTCACGCGGTCCAGCGTGTAGCCGAAGCCGTTGCGGTCGAAGTGCACCAATGCCTTGGTCGGCTTGCCCTTGACGTTGATGTCCGCCAGGATCATTTCATTGATGCCGTCGAAGTCCCACTCGTCGTACGGCGTCATCTGGTAGACCCAGTTGACCTTGCCGGTGTCCACGTCGCGCGACCAGATGCTCATCGACCACTTGTTGTCGCCGGGGCGCTGCGCGGGATTCCAGGTCGACGGGTTGCCGCTGCCGTAGTAGACCGCGTTGGTGGCCTTGTCGAAGCTGTACCAGCCCCAGGTGGTGCCGCCGCCAATCTTCCACTGGTCGCCCTGCCAGGTCTTCAGCGACGAGTCCTTGCCGACCGGCGCGAGCTTGCCGTCGGTCCAGGTCATGGTCTTGGCAGGGTCCATCAGCATCTCTTCATCCGGCCCGGTGCTGTAGCCCTTCCAGGCCAGCTTGCCGTCGCTGATGTTGTAGGCGGCGAGGAAGCCGCGCACGCCGAACTCGCCGCCGCTGATGCCCGTGATGACCTTGTCCTTGAAGACGTGGGGCGCGTTGGTGTTGGTGGAGCCGGCCTTCGGGTCGCCGTTCTTCACCGTCCACACCGGCTTGCCGGTCTTGGCGTCGAGCGCGACCAGGTTGGTGTCGGCCTGCTGCAGGAAGACCTTGCCTTCGGCATAGGCCAGCCCGCGGTTCACCGTGTCGCAGCACATCACGGCGATCACCGCCTGGTCCTGCTTGGGCTCGTACTTCCAGAGGATCTTCTGGGTTTCGAGATCGACCGCGAACACCTTGTTCGGGAACGGCGAGTGCAGGTACATCGTGCCGTCGACCACCAGCGGCGAGCCCTCGTGGCCGCGCAGCACGCCGGTGGAGAAGGTCCACGCGACCTGCATCTTGCTCACGTTGCTCTTGTTGATCTGGTTCAACTTGCTGTAGCGCTGGTTGAACATGTCGCCCGCTTGCATGGCCCAGTTCTTCGAGTTCGCGATGTTTTTCTCTACGTCGGCATTGGCAAAAGCCAGGGCCGGAAGAGCCAGCATCGCGACACCGACATGCCGTACGAGACGGCCGACGATCTGTCTGGAAAGCTTCATATATGTCTCCTCACATTTGACGGTGGGTATCGAACACGATCGGCAATCAGCCCTCGATCTTTCGATCGGTTTGACGAAGGCTGCCGACCGCAACATCCATGCCCGCCGGGATCGCGCGCGGTCGCCCTGCATGCCGCCCGGGCTTCGCTGCGAAGGGCGCGCGCGCCTCCCCGAGATGCTCGCTCCGGCGCGGCGCATTCGCGAGCCCTGCGAGGGCGATCGGACCTAGGGAAATCCCGAGCGGCGCGTGTCTCGCGAGCAAGCGCCTGTGGCGGATCGCAGCGCGCGTGCAAAGTCTGGCGCGTCCAAATTTGACGCAAAGTGTCTCGCAGCAAGTGCGCATGGCGGCCCTTCGGGCGGCGCGAAGGCGCTCGCGCACGCAAACGAGTAGGGACGGTCGCAGTGAAAACCCTCGTCATAGAGAGGCACAATTTTTGCGGTTGAATGGGACAGGACAGATACCTTTGTTGACACTCGGAACAGCTCGACGACTCCCTTCGGCCTCCATGCTGCAAACCATCGACCTCACCAAGCGCTATGGCGCGCACACGGCGCTGCAGTCGCTGTCGCTGAGCGTCCCGGCGGGCCAGTTCGTGGCGCTGCTGGGGCCCAACGGCGCCGGCAAGTCGACGTTGTTCCAGGTGCTGACCGGCATGTTCGCAGCCGACGAGGGCGAGGTCGAGGTGGCCGGCTTTTCGCTGCGGCGTTCGGCGACGTCGGCACTGCGGCACATCGGCGTCGTGTTCCAGCAGATGTCGCTCGATCTCGATCTCAGCATCCGGCGAAACCTCTTGTTTCAGGCCGACCTGCACGGCCTCCCGCGGCGGCTGGCGAACGAGCGCATCGCCTCGGCCTGCGAGCGGCTGAACATCGATGCCGACCTGAACCGCAAGGTGCGCGAGCTGTCCGGGGGCAACCGGCGCAAGGTCGAGCTCGCGCGCGCGGGGCTGCATCGCCCGGCGGTGCTGCTGATGGACGAGGCCACGGTCGGCCTCGATCCGAAATCGCGCCAGGACCTGCTGGCGGCCCTGCGCGCGGACGTGCGCGAGCGCGGCGTGTGCGTGCTGTGGGCCACGCACCGGGTCGACGAAGCCGAAGAGGCCGACCGCGTGCTCGTGCTGCACAAGGGCCAGCTGCTGGCGGATGGAACGCCGGCCGAGGTGAGCGGCCATCTCGGCGGGGCGACGCTGGAGGCCGGCTTCATCGCCCGTACCGGTTGACAGGATCGAACCGGATCCGGAACAAAAAAATGGAGACATCGAATGCCGCAAACTTCTTCTTCGTCCCTTGGCGCGCTGCTTCGCGCGGCCGCTAGCGCCCTGGCGCTGGCGGCCGCGAGCGGTACCGTGCTGGCGCAGGGCACTGCCTACGTCTCCAGCGAGAAAGACAGCGCGCTGACGGTGATCGACCTCGGGACGCTGGCGGTGAAGGGCACGATTCCCACCTGCAAGCGCGCCCGCCACCTGCAGCTCACGCCCGAGCGCCAGCTGATGGTGGCGTGCACCGATTCGAACCAGGCCGACCTGATCGATCCCGCCAGCGGCAAGTCGCTGCGGCGCATCGCGCTGGGCGACGAGCCCGAGGCCTTCGATCTCTCGCCCGACGGCAAGGTGATCTACGTCTCCAACGAGGACGCCGGCGAGGCCAGCTTCATCGACGCGGCCAGCGGCAAGAAGCTGCGCTCGGTGAAGGTCGGCGCGGAGCCGGAGGGCGTCAAGGTCAGCGCCGACGGCAAGATCCTGTACGTCACCTCGGAGGTCGCCAGCCTGGTCCACGTGATCGACACGGCCAGCGGCAAGGTGCTGAAGAACATCCGGGTCGGCAAGCGGCCGCGGCGCATGGCGATCACGCCCGACGGCAAGGAGCTGTGGGTCACCAACGAGCTGGGCGCCAGCGTCAGCATCGTCTCGACCGCCACGCACGAGGTCATCGACACCCTGAAGTTCGAAGTCAAGGGCGCGCGCGCCGAGGACATCACGCCGGTGGGCATCCAGATCGCGAAGGACGGCAAGCGGGCCTTCGTGGGCCTGGGCCGCGCCAACCACGTCGCTTTCGTCGACGTGCCGAGCCGCAAGGTCAGCTCGCTGGTGCTGGTCGGCAAGCGTGCATGGAACGTCACGCTCGACAAGGCGCAGGCGCGGCTGTATGTGGTCAACGGGCTCTCCGACGACGTGACGGTGGTCGACGTCGCCGGCGCCAAGGCGATCAAGAGCGTTCCCGTCGGGCGCGTGCCCTATGGGCTCGTGATCGTGGAATGAGGCAGCGCGCACTGCGTTTCCGGCATGCGGGTGCCTGGCTGGCGGCAGCGTTCATCGCGCCGGTGCCCGCTGCCGCGGCCGCCCTCAAGGCGACCGTGATCACGCTCGCGGACGATCCCCGCATGGAGCGCTCGCGCCTCGAGCGCGCCTACCTGGGACATCCAGGCGGCCCGCTCGCCGACGGCCTGCAGGTGGCGCTCGACGAGGCCCAGTTCGAGCTGGAAGCGGCGGGCGTCGAAGTGGCCCTCGGCAGCGCCGAGGCCGCATCGGTCGAGGCCGCGCGCGCGGCCGCCGTCGCCGCCGAGAAGGGCGGTGCGGCGGTGCTGCTGACCGACCTGCCCGCCGAATGGACGCTGGCGGTGGCCGACGCCGTGAAGCTGCCGGTGCTGAACCTGAGCGATGCCTCCGACCGGCTGCGCCAGCAGGACTGCCGCGGCCGCCTGTTCCATCTGATCCCCAGCGAACGCATGCGCAGCGATGCGCTGGCGCAGACGCTGGTGTCGCGCAAATGGAGCAAGCTGCTGCTGCTGGTGGGCAGCAGCCCGCAGGACGCGACGCGCGCCGCCACGGCGCAGGCATCGATCAAGCGCTACGGGCTGCAGCTGGTGGGCAGCAAGCCCTTCAAGCTGTCGGCCGATCCGCGCGAGCGCGATCTCGCGAACCCGCTATTGCTGACGGCCGGCAGCAGCTACGACGCCGTGTGGGTGGTCGACAGCGACGGCGAATTCGCCCGCACGCTGCCTTATCGCACCGTGCTGCCGCGGCCGGTGGTGGGCGACGGCGGCCTGGTGGCGCTGGCCTGGCACGCGCAGTTCGAGCGCTACGGCGCGCCGCAGGTTTCCCGCCGCTTTGCCAAGGCCGCCAAGCGACCGATGACGGCGCAGGACTGGGCCGCTTGGATGGCCGGCAAGGCCTTGACGGCCGCGGCCATCGCCGTACCCAAGGGGCCGAATGCGGCATGGGCGCAGGCGCTCGCGAAGGCCTCGCTCGACGGTTCCAAGGGCACGGGCCTGAGCTTCCGGGCCTGGGACGGCCAGCTGCGCCAGCCCATGCTGCTGAGCGACGGGCAAGGCGTGATCTCGCAGGCACCTGCCGAAGGCATCCTGCATCCGCGCAACGTGCTGGACACGCTGGGCGCCGATGCGCCGGAGAAACTATGTCAGGCCGCACGTTGAAGACGCCGGAGGCCGCCGTGGACGGCGAGAGCGCGGCGCCGGCGGCGCGGCGCGGGCTGGGCCACGCGCTGCAGGCAATGCGCGCCATCGTGCTGCGCGAGCTCTTCAAGTTCTCGCAGCAGACCGGCCGACTGGTGTCGGCCCTGGTGCGCCCGCTGCTGTGGCTGGCGGTGTTCGCCGCCGGCTTCCGCAACGTCTTCGGCGTGGCCATCGTCGAGCCCTACGACACCTACATCCCCTACGACGTCTACATCGTGCCGGGGCTGGTCGGCATGGTGCTGCTGTTCAACGGCATGCAGTCCTCGCTCGCGATGGTCTACGACCGCGAGATGGGCCTGATGCGCCTGCTGCTCACCGCGCCGCTGCCGCGGCCCTGGCTGTTGTTCTCCAAGCTGTGCGCCACCGCGCTGCTGTCGGTGCTGCAGGCGCTGGCCTTCGTGATCGTGGCCGCCCTGATCGGCACCGAGCTGCCGCTCCTGTCCCTGGCCGGCCTGCACGCGCTGCTGGCGCTGGTGGTGGGCGCGCTGATGCTGGGCGCGCTCGGGCTGCTGCTGTCGGTGCACATCAAGCAGCTCGAGAACTTCGCCGGCACGATGAACTTCGTCATCTTCCCCATGTACTTCCTGTCGACCGCGCTCTATCCGCTGTGGAAGCTGCAGGAATCGGGCGCCGAATGGGTGTACCAGCTGGCGCACTTCAATCCCTTCACGCATGCGGTGGAGTGGATCCGCTTCGCGCTCTACGGCAAGGACCCCGGCCTCGCGCCCTGGATCGTGCTCGGCTGCCTGGTGGTCTTCTTCGGCCTGGCCTGCTGGGGCTACGACCCGCAGCGCGGCTTCGGCGGCTTGACGAAGCGGGGAGGTGGGACATGAGCTTTCAACGCCGCTGCTGCGACCGGCGCCGGTGGCTGCGCGAGGCGGCCGCGCTGGCGCTCGGTGCGTCGCCGCTGGGCGCCGCGCTGGCTTCTTCTTCCGACCTCTTTCCTTCGCGCGCCCTGACCCTGTGGGTGCCCTGGCCGGCCGGTGGCGCGACCGACATCTCGCTGCGGCTCCTGGCCGAGCTGGCCTCGGTCTCGCTGGGCCAGCCGGTGCTGACGGAAAACCGCGGCGGCGCGGGCGGCACGCTGGCCATGCCGGTGCTGCAGCAGGCGCGGCCCGACGGCTACACCATCGCCCAGATGCCGCAGACGGTCTTTCGCGTGCCGCACACGCAAAAAGTGCTTTGGGACCCGATCCGCGACGTGACGCCGATCCTCCAGGTTTCCAGCGTCACCTTCGGCGTGCTGGTGGCGGCCGGCAGTCCGGTGCGTTCGCTCGATGACATGTTCGCATTCGCGCGCGCGCATCCCGGCGAGCTGACCATCGCCACCAACGGCATTGGCACCACGCCGCACATGGTGCTCCAGGAGCTGTTCACCGCCCGCGGGCTGCGCTACATCCACGTGCCCTACAAAGGCACGGCCGAGCAGTTGAACGCGATTGCCGGCGGGCAGGTGATGGCCGGCGTCAACTCCACCGGCTTCGGTCCGGCGGTCGACACGGGCACGCTGCGGCTGCTGGCGACCTTCGGCGCCGAGCGCTCCAAGCGCTGGCCCGAGGTGCCGGTGCTGCGCGAGCTCGGCTTCGACATCGTGGCCAAGTCGCCCTTCGGCCTGGCCGGTCCGCGCGGCCTGCCAACGGGCGTGGTCACGGTGCTGCACGACGCCTTCAAGAAGGCGATGTTCGATCCGCGCTTCAAGGACGAGCTCGCCAAGTACGACCAGGAAATCGACTACCTCGGGCCGGACGCCTACGCGCAGTCCTGCCGCGAGATCTTCGCGCAGGAGCGCGCCACCGTGGAAAAGCTGGGCCTCGCGCGCACCGGCAGTTGAGGAGCTTCGCCGATGCATCGACCGAGGGGGGAGAAGATGGGCCTGCTGGCGCTGGCCCTGGTGGCCGCTTGCCCGACGCCGGGCCGCGCCCAAACGCAGGCCGAGGCCCAGGCCCAGGCCCAGGCCCAGGCCCAGGCAGCACCGGCGCCGGCGCCGGCGCTGCCGACCGTGGAAGTGGTCGGAACGACGCCGGTGCCCGGCATCGAAGTGCCCAAGGACCAGATTCCGTCCAACGTACAGACCGCCGACGACCAGCGGCTGCGCCGCGCGCAGAGCCTCAACCTGCCGGACTTCATGTCCACCCAGCTGCCGAGCGTCAGCGTGAACGAGATCCAGGGCAACCCGTTCCAGCTCGACGTGAACTACCGCGGCTTCAGCGCCAGCCCGCTGCTCGGCACGCCGCAGGGCCTGTCGGTGTACCAGGACGGCGTGCGCATCAACGAGCCCTTCGGCGACGTGGTGAACTGGGACCTGATCCCGAAGGCCGCGATCTCCAGCATCACGCTGCTGCCGGGCTCCAACCCCCTGTTCGGGCTCAACACGCTGGGCGGCGCGCTGTCGATCCAGACCAAGCGCGGCGACACGCATCCGGGCACCGAGCTCGAACTGCAGGCCGGCTCCTTCGGCCGGGTGAGCACCGAGCTCACGCACGGCCGCAAGCTGGGCGACGACGGCCATCTGTTCCTGGCCTTGGACGGCCTCAACGAGCACGGCTGGCGCGACCACTCTCCGTCGCGCGTGCGCCAGCTCTTCGCCAAGGTGGGGCAGGACCGCGGCAAGCTCTCGTGGGACCTGAGCTTCACCCACGGAGACAACACCCTGGTGGGCAACGGCCTGCTGCCCGAGTCCATGCTCCTGCAGAACCGCAGGCAGGTCTACACGCGGCCGGACCGGACCGAGAACCGGATGTCGATGCTGACGCTCAACGCCAGCTACCAGGTGAGCGACGTGCAGACGATCTCGATGACCGCGTACACGCGGCGCTCGCGCTATTCGACGCTGAACGGCGACCTCAACGACGCCTTCGATCCGCCCGAGGTCGAGGCATCGGGCGTGGAGAACCGGACGCGCACCCGGCAGCAGGGCGAAGGCGTGGCGCTGCAGTCGACCCTCAGCGCCGGCATTCACCGGTTCACCTTCGGCGCTTCGGTGGACCGCGCCCGCACGCGCTTCATGCAGACCGAAGCCGAAGGCTTCCTGGACGCAAGCCGTGCGGTGGTGCCGCAGGAGGAAGCCGAAGTCGATGCGCTCTTGGCCGGCAAGACCCGCACGGCCAGCCTCTACTTCTACGACCTGGTGACGCTCAGGCCTGAGCTGCAGCTCAGCCTCTCGGGCCGCTACAACGACACCCGCGTGACCACCCGCGACGAAGGGCGGGCCCTGCTCGGGCTTCCCACGCAGCTCGACGCAGAAGGCCGCTACAGGAAGTTCAATCCCGCGCTCGGCCTCACCTGGCAGGCCACGCCGCAGCTCACGGCCTACGGCGGCTGGAGCCAGGGCAGCCGCGCGCCGAGCCCGATCGAGCTGGGCTGCTCCGATCCCTTGAACCCCTGCGTGCTGCCGAACGCGCTGCAGTCCGATCCACCGCTGAAGCAGGTGGTGTCGCAGACTTTCGAGACCGGCCTCAGAGGCACGCTCGCGTCCGGCCTGCGCTGGAACGCCTCGGTCTTCCGCACCGTCAACAAGGACGATCTGCTGTTCGTCAGCAGCGGCCTGTCGCGCGGCTACTTCACGAACTTCGGGCGCACCCTGCGCCAGGGCGTGGAGCTCGGCCTGGGGCAGCGCATGGAGCGCGTCGAGTGGTCCCTGTCGTACAGCTATCTGCGAGCGAGGTACGACTCGCCGGCCTGCCTGGTGTCCGCATCGAACAGCAGCGCCGAGACCAGCCCGGCCTGCAGCGGCGAAGGCGAGATCGCGGTCAGCCGCGGGGATCGGCTGCCCGGGCTCCCGGCCCACAGCCTCAAGTTCAACGTCGACTGGCGGGTCACGCCGGACTGGACCGTGGGCGCCCAGTACCGGACCTACTCGCGCCAGTTCGTGCGCGGCAACGAGAACGGCGCCCACCTGCCCGACGGGGCCGAATTCAACGGCAGCGGCCGTCTCGGCGGCTATGCGCTGCTCGATCTCACGACGAGCTGGAAGCTGAGCCGGCGCTTCGAGCTCTTCGCCAAGGTGGCGAACGTGTTCGACCGGCGCTACGCCAGCGCGGGCCAGCTCGGCCGCAACGGCTTCGATGCCGGCGGCGCCGTGTCGCCACCAGCTGCGTGGCGCAACGAACAGTTCGTCGCGCCCGGCGCGCCGCGCGCGGTATGGGTCGGCCTGCGGATGCAGCTGGGTGCGTGAACGGATCGATGCCGATCAGGCGCGCTGCGCGCTGCGCTTGCGCGCCGGCTTGCGCACCGCCGGCAGCGCGCCGAGCTGCTGCTGGATCTGCGCCTGCCCATGCACGCGCAGGTAGTCCTCGAAGGCCAGCGCCACCTGCGGCAGCTGCCGGGATGCGAGATGCATGACGTACCAGTCGCGCACGACGGGATTGCCCGGCACCGGCAGCAGCGCCAGGATGCCGGCGTTCATCTCGAGCACGCAGGTGTGCATCGACAAGAAGGCGATGCCGAAGCCCGCGGCGCACATCTGCTTGATGGCTTCGTTGCTCGACAGCTCGGAGCCGATGCGCAGCGGCAGGCCGTTGTCCTTGAAGAAGCGCTCGACCGAGGTGCGCGTGCCCGAGCCGCGCTCGCGCACCAGCATGCGCGTGTCGGACAGCAGGGCCAGGCTCGGCTTGGGCGTGGCCATCAGAGGATGGCTGGGCGCGGCGAGAAAGGCCATCGGATGCTTGGCGAACGCGCTCGAATCGGTCTTCAGCTCGGCGGGCGGGCGACCCATGATCGCGATGTCGATCTCCTGGCCCGCGAGCATGCGGACGATCTCGTCGCGGTTGCCGACCTGCAGCTTGACCTTCACCTTCGGATGCTCCTTGGCGAAGTTCACCAGGATCGGCGGCAGCAGGTATTCGGCCGTGGTGATGGCGCCGACCCGCAGCGTGCCCGAGAACACGCCCTGCAGCGTGGCCATTTCCTCGCCGGCCTCGCGCCACAGGTCGAGGATGCGGCCGGCATAGGCGGCGAGCAGCTCGCCCGCCTCCGTCAGGCGGATGCCGCGGCCGGTGCGCTGCAGGAGCGGCGTGCCGGCCGATTCCTCGAGCGTGCCGATCTGGATCGACACCGCGGGCTGTGTCAGGTGCATCTCGTCGGCCGCCAGCGAGACGCTGCCGAGCCGGGCCACCGCATGGAAGGTCGCGAGCTGCCTGAAGCTGGCGTGCTTGGAAAGAGGCATCGGGCGATATTAGGTTTGGCAAATGTGAATGTCAAAAGATTTAATTTTTCTTAATTGGTCAACAAGCCTAGATTCCACCCATCGGACAGCACGAAACCCTTTCATCTCACGAGGCACTCCATGGGCAACATGAACGAAGCAACGCAGATCACCGATGCAAAGAAGCGCTACTCGGCCGGTGTGCTGAAGTACGCGCAGATGGGCTACTGGGACGGCGACTACCAGCCCAAGGACACCGACATCCTGGCGCTGTTCCGCATCACGCCGCAGGACGGCGTGGATGCCATCGAGGCGGCCGCGGCCGTGGCCGGCGAATCGTCCACCGCCACCTGGACCGTGGTGTGGACCGACCGGCTCACCGCCTGCGACATGTACCGCGCCAAGGCCTACAAGGTCGAGCCGGTGCCCAACAACCCGGGGCAGTACTTCTGCTACGTGGCCTACGACCTGTCGCTGTTCGAGGAAGGCTCGATCACCAACGTGACGGCCTCCATCATCGGCAACGTCTTCAGCTTCAAGCCTTTGCGCGCGGCGCGGCTGGAAGACATGAAATTCCCGGTCGCCTACATCAAGACCTTCCCCGGGCCGCCGACCGGCATCGTGGTGGAGCGCGAGCGCCTCGACAAGTTCGGCCGCCCGCTGCTGGGCGCCACGACCAAGCCGAAGCTCGGCCTGTCCGGGCGCAACTACGGGCGCGTGGTGTACGAGGGTCTGCGCGGCGGTCTCGACTTCATGAAGGACGACGAGAACATCAACTCGCAGCCCTTCATGCACTGGCGCGACCGCTTCCTGTTCGTGATGGACGCGGTGAACAAGGCCAGCGCGGCCACCGGCGAGGTCAAGGGCAGCTACCTGAACGTCACGGCCGGCACCATGGAAGAGATGTACCGGCGCGCGCAGTTCGCCAAGGAGCTCGGCTCCGTGATCGTGATGGTGGACCTGGTGATCGGCTACACGGCCATCCAGTCGATGAGCCACTGGTGCCGCCAGAACGACATGATCCTGCACCTGCACCGCGCCGGCCACGGCACCTACACGCGGCAGAAGAACCACGGCGTGAGCTTCCGCGTGATCGCCAAGTGGATGCGCATGGCCGGCGTCGATCACATCCATGCGGGCACCGCGGTCGGCAAGCTCGAGGGCGACCCGATGACGGTGCAGGGCTACTACAACGTGTGCCGCGACACGCACACCCAGGTGGACCTGCCGCGCGGCATCTATTTCGACCAGGACTGGGGTGCGCTGCGCAAGGTGATGCCGGTGGCCTCGGGCGGCATCCATGCGGGGCAGATGCACCAGCTGCTCGACCTGTTCGGCGACGACGTGGTGCTGCAGTTCGGCGGCGGCACGATCGGCCATCCGCAGGGCATCCAGGCCGGCGCCACGGCCAACCGCGTGGCGCTCGAAGCCATGGTGCTGGCCCGCAACGAAGGCCGCGACATCGCCAACGAGGGGCCGCAGATCCTGCGCGACGCGGCCAGGTGGTGCACGCCGCTGGCGGCGGCGCTCGACACCTGGGGCGAGATCTCCTTCAACTACGCCTCCACCGACACCTCCGACTACGTGCCCACGCCGTCGGTGGCCTGAACCCGTCCGCTCCGAGGAGAACCAGACATGCGAATCACACAAGGCACCTTTTCCTTCCTGCCCGACCTGAGCGACGAGCAGATCACGCGCCAGGTCGAGTACTGCCTCGGCAAGGGCTGGGCCATCGGCATCGAATACACCGACGACCCGCATCCGCGCAACACCTTCTGGGAGATGTTCGGCAACCCGATGTTCGACATCCAGGACCCGGCCGGCGTCATGCTGGAGCTCAAGGCCTGCCGCAAGACCTTCGCCCAGTACTACATCCGCGTCACGGCCTTCGACTCCACGCACGGGACCGAATCGGTGGTGATGTCCTTCATCGTCAACCGGCCGGCGAACGAGCCCGGCTTCCGCCTGATCCGCACCGAGGAGCCGGGCCGCACGATCCGCTACAGCATCGAGAGCTATGCCGCGCAGGCACGGCCCGAGGGCAGCCGGTACTGAGCCGGGCGCCGACGACCCCACCGCCGGAGCCGCGCATGGATGCCACCGAGTCCCCCATCACCGCCACCGCGCCGAAGCAGCTCTTCGAGTCCTCGGGCGTGAAGGCGCTGCTCGACCAGCTCGACGCCGAGCTGGTCGGCCTGGCACCGGTCAAGGGGCGCATCCGCGACATCGCTGCGCTGCTCCTGATCGACAGGCTGCGCCAGGCCGAGGGGCTGCAGTCGCAGCCGCCTTCGCTGCACATGTGCTTCACCGGCAACCCCGGCACCGGCAAGACCACGGTGGCGATGCGCATGGCCGAGGTGCTCAAGCAGCTGGGCTACGTTCGCAAGGGCCACCTGGTGGCGGTCACGCGCGACGACCTGGTGGGCCAGTTCATCGGCCACACCGCGCCCAAGACCAAGGAAGTGATAAAGAAGGCGATGGGCGGCGTGCTGTTCATCGACGAGGCCTACTACCTCTACCGGCCGGAGAACGAGCGCGACTACGGGCAGGAGTCGATCGAGATCCTGCTGCAGGTGATGGAGAACCAGCGCGACGACCTGGTGGTGATCCTGGCGGGCTACAAGGACCGCATGGACACCTTCTTCGGCAGCAATCCGGGGATGGCGTCGCGCATCGCGCACCACATCGACTTCCCGGACTACAGCGAGGCCGAGCTGATGCAGATCGCGCAGCTGATGCTCGGGCGGCTGAACTACAGCTTCGACGAGGCCGCGACCGCCAGCTTCGCGCGCTACGTGAGCCTGCGCCGGCGGCAGCCGCACTTCGCCAATGCGCGCTCGATCCGCAACGCGCTCGACCGCATCCGCCTGCGCCATGCCACGCGCCTGTTCGACAGCGAGCGGGTTCTGACGCGCGACGAGCTCTGCATGCTGGAAGCACAGGACATCCTGGCGAGCCGCGTTTTCAATCCACCGGCCGGGGCCGCGCAGCCCGAAGGAGCGCAAGCATGAGCATCGAAGCCCTTGTCTTCGACGTCGACGGCACCCTGGCCGACACCGAGGAAGTGCATCGCATGGCCTTCAACCTGGCCTTCGAGGAGTTCGGCCTGGCCTGGCACTGGGAGCAGGCGGAGTACCGGTCCCTGCTCGCGGTCACGGGTGGCAAGGAGCGGCTCGGGAGCTACATCGATGCGCTGCCGTCGAGCGCCGCCGAGAAGCGGCGCCTGCACGAGCGGGTGCCGGAGCTGCACGCGGCGAAGACGCGGCACTACACCGACATTGCACGCTGCGGCGGCATCGGGCTGCGCGCCGGCGTGGCGCGCTTTCTGGGCGAGGCCCGCAGTGCCGGACTGCGGCTGGCGATCGCCAGCACCACGACCGCCATCAACATCGACGCGCTGCTGCAGGCGACGCTGGGTGCCGAAGGCTTGTCGATGTTCGACGTGATCGCCTGCGGCGACCAGGTGCGCGCGAAGAAGCCGGCCTCCGACATCTATCTGCTGGCGCTCGACACGCTGGGCGTGGCGCCCGAGCGCGCGATCGCCATCGAGGACTCCGTCAACGGGCTGCACTCGGCCCTCGGCGCTGGCCTGTGGACGCTGGTCACGCCCACCTTCTGGACCGAGGGCGGCGACTTCAGCGGCGCCGGCCTGGTGCTGCCCGGCCTGGGCGATCTTGGCGTGGAGGAACTCACGCGCATCGCCACCGCGGCGCCGCCGCCCAACGCCGTGCAGGCGCTCTACCTGGGGCAATGATGCAGATGAAGAACAGCACCCTGCGGATCGCACCCAGCCTGCTCTCGGCGGACTTCGCGCGCCTCGGCGAGGAAGTGACGGCGGTCATCGAAGCCGGCGCCGACCTGATTCATTTCGACGTGATGGACAACCACTACGTCCCCAACCTGACGGTCGGGCCGCTCGTGTGCCAGGCCATCCAGCGCTATGCCACCGTGCCCATCGACGTGCACCTGATGGTCAAGCCGGTCGATGCGCTGATTCCGATGTTCGCCGAGGCCGGCGCGTCGATCATCTCCTTCCACCCCGAGGCCAGCGAGCACGTCGACCGCACGGTCCGGCTGATTTCGGCCAGTGGGTGCAAGGCCGGGCTGGTGCTCAATCCGGCGACGCCGCTGCAGGTGCTCGACCACGTGCTGGACCAGCTCGACCTGGTGCTGCTGATGTCGGTCAATCCCGGCTTCGGCGGCCAGAGCTTCATAGAGAGCGTGCTGCCGAAGATCGAGGCCGTGCGCCGCCGCATCGATGCCACCGGTCGCGAGATCTGGCTGGAGATCGATGGCGGCGTGAAGGCCGACAACGCCGAGCGCATTGCCGCCGCCGGCGCCGACACGCTGGTCGCGGGCTCGGCCGTCTTCGGCGGCGGCCGCTATCGCGAGGCCATCGCGTCGATCCGCAGCCGGGCGCTGGCGGGGCGGCAGGCAGGAGCCGTCGCATGACGCAGGACCTGCACGCCATCGACGCCATTGCCTTCGACCTCGACGGCACGCTGGTCGACAGCGCGCCGGACATCCGCGCGGCCCTGAACGCCGCGCTCGAACAGGCCGGCCTGGAGCACTTCGACCTGGACAGCGTGCGCGCATGGATCGGCGACGGCCCCGACGCGCTGATCGCGCACGCCCTGTGCCAGCACGGCATCGCGCCCGGCGACGCGCTGCGCGCCCGGTTGCGCCGCGACTTCGATGCCGCCACGCTCGCTGCGCCGCTGCAGTTCGGCGGCGTGTTCCAGGGCATCGCCGAGCTCGTCGACGGTTTGCGCCGGGCGCTGCCGATGGTGGTGGTGACCAACAAGCCGACGCCGCTGGCGCGCGCCGTGCTGGGCGCGGCCGGCCTGCTTCCCTTGCTGGCCGGCGTGCATGGCGCGGACGCGGCCACACAGCGCAAGCCGGCGCCTTTCCTGCTGCTGGCTGCGGCGCGGCAACTGGGCATCGCGCCCGAGCGGCTGTTGATGGTGGGCGACGGCCCGCACGACCTGCTCGCCGCCCACGCGGCCGGATGCCCGGCCGCGCTGGTGGCATGGGGCTATGGCGGGCGCGCGGCCGTGGCCGGAATCGCTGCCGGTTCGGCGCCGGCGTGGCACGTCGCGACGCCGCAGCAGCTGCTGCTGACCGTGCTCGGCGCGCGCGCCATCCGCGAAGAAATCACAAACGACTAGGAGACCATCATGCCCATTGCAGGCAAGGCCACGCTGACCCAGTACATCATCGAGGAACGCCGCCGCCATCCCGGGGCCACGGGCGCGCTCAATGCGCTCATCACCGACGTCTCGCTCGCCTGCAAGGCGATCTCGCGCAAGGTGGCGCTGGGCGCACTGGGCGACGTTCTCGGCAGCGCCAGCAGCCGCAACGTCCAGGGCGAGGAACAGAAGACGCTCGACGTGCTGAGCAACGAGATGTTCCTGCGCGCCAACGAGTGGGGCGGCCACGTGGCGGGCATGGTGTCGGAGGAGATGGAGGCGCCGTACCTGCCGCCGGGGCAGCACCCGCGCGGCAAGTACCTGCTCCTGTTCGATCCGCTCGACGGCTCGTCGAACATCGACGTCAACGTGGCGGTGGGCAGCATCTTCTCGATCCTGCGTGCGCCCACGCCCGAGGCCGACGCCACGCCCGAGGACTTCCTGCAGCCCGGCACGGAGCAGGTCGGCGCCGGCTATGCGATCTACGGTCCCTCGACCATGCTGGTGCTGACGCTGGGCAACGGCACGCATGCCTTCACACTCGATCCGCAACTCGGCGAATGGGTGCTGAGCCACCCCAACCTGCGCATTCCCGCGCAGACCAGCGAGTTCGCGATCAACGCATCGAACAGCCGCTTCTGGGAGCCGGCGGTGAAGCGCTACGTCGACGAGTGCCTGGCCGGCCGGGAAGGCCCGCGCGGCATCGACTTCAACATGCGATGGATCGCCTCGCTGGTGGCCGAGACGCACCGCATCCTGATGCGCGGCGGCGTCTTCATGTACCCGCGCGACAGCAAGGAGTCGGGCCGGATGGGGCGCCTGCGGCTGCTCTACGAGGCCAACCCGATCGCCTTCCTGATCGAGCAGGCCGGCGGCATGGCCAGCACCGGCCGGCGGCGGCTGATGGCGGTGCAGCCGGAGGCGATCCACCAGCGCATCGGGCTGGTCTTCGGCTCGTCGGACGAAGTGGCGCGCGTGGAGGCGTACCACAGCGAGGAGCCGCAGGACACCTACCAGGCGCCGCTGTTCGGCAAGCGCGGCCTCTTTGCCGCCGCGGCCTGAGGGGGCTTCGGCCGCCGCACGAATTTTTAATCTCCCAGAGGCCACCATGTCAGCCAAGCATCCCATCGTCGCCATCACCGGCTCGTCCGGCGCCGGCACCACGTCGGTCACGCGAACCTTCGAGAACATCTTCCGCCGCGAGAGCGTCAAGGCGGCGATCGTCGAAGGCGACAGCTTTCACCGCTACGACCGCAACGCCATGCGGGTCATGATGGCCGAGGCCGAGTCGGCCGGCCAGCGGAACTTCAGCCACTTCGGCGAGGACGCCAACCTGTTCGCCGAGCTCGAGGCGCTGTTCCGCGACTACGGCGAATCGGGCGTCGGCCGCAGCCGCAAGTACCTGCACGATGCGCAGGAGGCCGCGCCCTACGAGCAGGAGCCCGGCACCTTCACGCCATGGGAGACGCTGCCGCAAAGCGAACTGCTGTTCTACGAAGGCCTGCATGGCGGCGTGACGACCGAGAAGGTCGACATCGCGCGCTTCGTCGACCTGCTGATCGGCGTGGTGCCGGTGATCAACCTGGAGTGGATCCAGAAGCTGCACCGCGACAAGAGCACGCGCGGCTATTCCACCGAAGCGGTGACCGACGTGATCCTGCGCCGCATGCACGAGTACGTGCACTTCATCTGCCCGCAGTTCACCCGCACCCACATCAACTTCCAGCGCGTGCCGGTGGTCGACACCTCCGATCCGTTCATCGCGCGGACCATTCCGAGCCCGGACGAAAGCCTGGTGGTGATCCGCTTCGCCAACCCGACCGGCTTCGACTTCCCCTACCTGCTGAGCATGCTGCACGACTCCTTCATGTCGCGTGCCAACACCCTCGTGGTGCCGGGCGGAAAGATGGAGCTCGCCATGCAGCTGATCTTCACGCCGATGATCCTGCGCCTCATGGAGCGGCGCAAGAAAGCCTATGCCATCTGATGACCAGGACACCCGCCATGACGACTGACACCCCGGCCCTGCGCACGCAGTGCGCCAACGCCATCCGCGTGCTGGCCATGGACGCGGTGCAGGCCGCGAATTCGGGCCACCCTGGCATGCCGATGGGCATGGCCGACATTGCCGAGGCCCTGTGGCGCCATCGCCTGCGGCACGATCCGGCCGAGCCCCGATGGATCGACCGCGACCGCTTCGTCGTCTCCAACGGCCATGGCTCGATGCTGCTGTATGCGCTGCTGCACCTGAGCGGCTATGCGCTGCCGATCGAGGAGCTCCGGCGCTTTCGCCAGCTGCACTCGCGCACGCCCGGCCACCCCGAGGTCGGCGTCACGCCCGGTGTCGAGACCACCACCGGGCCGCTGGGGCAGGGCATCGGCAATGCGGTCGGCATGGCGCTGGCCGAGAAGCTGCTGGCCGAGGAGTTCAACCGGCCCGGCCACACGGTGATCGATCACCGCACCTACGTGTTCCTCGGCGACGGCTGCCTGATGGAAGGCATCAGCCACGAGGCCTGCTCGCTGGCGGGCACCTGGCGGCTGCGCAAACTGGTGGCCTTCTACGACGACAACGGCATCTCCATCGACGGCGAGGTCCGCGGCTGGTTCGGCGACGACACGCCGGGCCGCTTCGAGGCCTATGGCTGGACGGTGCTGCGCGATGTCGACGGCCACGACGCCGCGGCGCTGGACGCGGCCATCGCCCGCGCCATGGACGCCGACCGGCCGGTGCTGGTGTGCTGCAAGACTCGCATCGGCCAGGGCTCGCCGAATCGCGCGGGCACGGCGAAGGCGCATGGCGAGGCGCTGGGCGAAGCCGAGATCGCGCTGACGCGGCAAGCCCTGGGCTGGAATGCAGCGCCCTTCGAGGTGCCGCCTGCGATTGCACGCGCGTGGTCGGCGCGCGAGGCGGGCGCCGCGCTGCACGCGGACTGGCAGGCGCGCTTCGCCGCCTATGCGCAGGAACATCCGGCGCTGGCGCGCGAGCTGCTGCGGCGCCATCGCGTCGACGCGCCGCTCACGGCGCAGGTCGAGGCGGCGCTGGCTTCGGCGGTGTCGAACGCAGAGCAGCGGCAGGCCACGGTCGCCACCCGCAAGGCATCGCAGCAGGTGCTCGACGAGCTCGGGCCTTCGATGCCGGAACTGATCGGCGGCTCGGCCGACCTCACGGGCTCCAACCTGACCGACTGGAAGGGACACCGCGCGCTCAAGGGCGAGGGCACGGGCAATCACGTGCACTACGGCGTGCGCGAGTTCGGCATGGCGGCGATCATGAACGGGCTGGCGCTGCACGGCGGCTTGCGTCCTTTCGGCGGCACCTTCCTGAGCTTCTCCGACTACGCGCGCAACGGCGTGCGCATGTCGGCGCTGATGAAGCTGCCGGTGGTCTACGTCTTCACGCACGACTCGATCGGGCTCGGCGAGGACGGGCCGACGCATCAGCCGGTGGAGCATGCATCGAGCCTGCGCCTGATCCCCGGCGTCGATGTCTGGCGCCCGGCCGACGCCACCGAAACGGCCGTGGCCTGGCGCCAGGCGCTGCGCCGCGCCGACGGGCCGAGCTGCCTGCTGCTGAGCCGCCAGGCGCTGCCGCATGCCGGCGCCGGCAGCGATCGCGTCGAGGCCATCGCGCGCGGCGCCTACGTGCTCCAGCGTCCCCAAGCGGAGTGCGTGGCGCTGCTGGCGAGCGGCTCCGAAGTGAGCATCGCGCAGGCAGCCGCCGCGCTGCTGGCGCAAGAGGGCATCGCGGCGCGCGTGGTGTCGGTGCCGTGCATGGATGTGTTCGAGCGCCAGGACGCGGCCTGGCGCCACGCGGTGGTGCCCCGCCATCTGCCGCGCCTGGCCGTGGAGGCCGGCAGCACCGGCCTGTGGTGGAAGTTCGTCGGCGAAGAGGGCGACGTGATCGGGCTCGACCGCTTCGGCGAATCCGCGCCGGCCGGCGAACTCTTCAAACTCTTCGGCTTCACCGCCGAGGTGGTGGCCGAGCGCGCCCGGCGCCTGCTGGCGGCCGCTTCCCGGGCCAGCGTGGAAGAGACCGCCTGAGTTTCGGAACCCCGAGAACCCCCGACCCGATCAACCCGAGTCCATCTCCACAGGAGCTCTTCCCATGGCCATGATTTCACTGCGTCAACTGCTGGACCACGCCGCCGAGCATCGCTACGGCGTGCCGGCATTCAACGTCAACAACCTGGAGCAGATCCAGGCCATCATGCAGGCCGCACAGAAGACCTCCAGCCCGGTCATCCTGCAGGCCTCGGCCGGCGCGCGCAAATACGCCGGCGAGCCATTTCTGCGCAAGATGGTCGAAGCGGCCGTCGAGATGTACCCGGAGATCCCGATCGTGATGCACCAGGACCACGGCGCCAGCCCCTCCATGTGCATGCAGGCCATCCGCTCCGGCTTCACCAGCGTGATGATGGACGGCTCCTTGATGGAAGACGCCAAGACGCCGGCCAGCTACGACTACAACGTCGGCGTGACGCGCCGGGTGGTCGAGATGGCGCACGCGGTCGGCGTCTCGGTCGAGGGCGAGCTGGGCTGCCTCGGATCGTTGGAGTCGGGCACGGCCGGCGAGGAAGACGGCAGCGGCGCCGAGGGCGTGCTCTCGCATGAACAGCTCTTGACCGATCCGCAGCAGGCGGCGGATTTCGTTTCGCAGACCGGCGTCGACGCGCTCGCCATTGCGATCGGCACCTCGCACGGCGCCTACAAGTTCAGCCGCAAGCCGACCGGAGACATCCTGGCGATCGACCGCATCAAGGCCATCCATGCGCGCATTCCGCAGACCCACCTGGTGATGCACGGCTCCTCCTCGGTGCCGCAGGAATGGCTGGCCGTCATCCGCGAGTTCGGCGGCGAGATCAAGGAAACCTACGGCGTGCCGGTGGAGGAAATCCAGGTGGGCATCCGGCACGGGGTGCGCAAGGTCAACATCGACACCGACATCCGACTGGCGATGACGGGCGCGATGCGCCGCGCCATGGGCCGCGAGCGCGGCGAGTTCGATCCGCGGAAGTTCCTGAAGGACGCCACGGCCGCCGCGCGTGACCTCTGCATCGATCGCTTCGAGGCCTTCGGCACCGCCGGCATGGCGGGTCGGATCCGGCCGGTGGCGATGCACTGACAGGCCCCTAGCCGCTGCCCTCAGAGCAGTCTCGAAATCTCCGCCGCCGCGGCCAGCAGCGCCGGCAGCATCGTCTCCTGCATGACCTTCGCGCTGGTGCGGTTGGCCTGGCCGCTGATGTTGAGCGCGGCCACCATGCGGCCGGCGCGGTCGACGATCGGCGCGGCGATCGAGACCAGGCCTTCCTCCAGCTCCTGGTTGACCAGGCACCAGCGCTGGCGCCGCGCCTGCAGCACCTTGGCGAAGAGGGCGTCGATGTCGGTCAGCGTGTGGCGCGTGAGGGCTTCGAGCGTCGAGGCTTCGAGCCGCGCGCGCACTTCGTCGTCGTCCAGGTCGGCCAGCAGCAGCCGACCCATCGAGGTGCAGTAGGCCGGCAGGCGCGAGCCCACGCCGAGGCTGATGCGCATGATCTTGTGCGTCGGCACGCGCATGACGTAGACGATGTCGGTGGCGTCGAGCACGGCCGCCGAGCACGACTCCTGCACCTGCTGCACCAGCGCTTCCATCACCGGCTCGGCGCGGTTCCAGATCGGCATCGACGAGAGATAGGCGAAGCCGAGATCGAGGATGCGCGGGGTCAGCGCGAAGTGCTTGCCGTCGCAGTCGACGTAGCCCAGCGTCTGCAGCGTGAGCAGGATGCGGCGCGCGCCGGCGCGCGTGAGCCCGCTCGCGGCGGCCACCTCGCTCAAGGTCCGGCGCGGCGCGCCGGCGCTGAAGGAGCGGATCACCTGCAGGCCGCGCGCGAAGGACTGCACGTAGCTGTCGCCCGGTGTCGGCGGGGTGCTTTTCTTGTGGGTTGCCATCCGGGTCGTTCCTCTTTAGAATTCATTATACGAACACTTGTTCGGTATGCGAACATTTCTGCAGCCGAGGTGTTCCGCCTTTTTTCCACCCCCGGAGACAGATTCCATGATCAACAAGATCGCGCGCTCGGTCGCCGATGCCATGGCCGGCATCCCCGACGGCGCCACGGTGCTCATCGGCGGCTTCGGCACCGCCGGCATTCCCGGCGAGCTCATCGACGGCCTGATCGAGCAAGGTGCCAAGGACCTCACCGTCGTCAACAACAACGCCGGCAACGGCGAGACCGGCCTGGCGGCGCTGCTGAAGGCCGGCCGGGTGCGCAAGATCATCTGCAGCTTTCCGCGCCAGGCCGACAGCCAGGTGTTCGACGGCCTCTACCGCACCGGCAAGCTCGAGCTCGAACTGGTGCCGCAGGGCAACCTGGCCGAGCGCATCCGCGCCGCCGGCGCAGGCATCGGCGCCTTCTTCTGCCCGACCGGCTTCGGCACCCAGCTGGCCGGCGAGCGCGAAACGCGCGAGATCGACGGCAAGGAATACGTGCTGGAGTATCCGATCCGCGGCGACGTGGCGCTGATCAAGGCTGAGCAGGGTGATCGCTGGGGCAACCTCACGTACCGCAAGGCCGCGCGCAACTTCGGCCCGGTGATGGCGATGGCGTCGGCGCGCACCATCGCCACCGTGCACGAGATCGTCGAGCTCGGCGAGATGGACCCGGAGGGCATCGTCACGCCGGGCATCTTCGTTCATCAGATCGTCAAGATCGACCGCGTGGCGACGCAAGCCGGCGGCTTCAAGAAGGCAGCATGAGCATGAGCAGCAACTACACACGCCGCACCAAGGACCAGCTCGCCGCGCGGGTTGCCCAGGACATCTTCGACGGCGCCGTCGTCAACCTCGGCATCGGCCAGCCGACGCTGGTGGCCAACCACCTGCCGGCCGGCCGCGAGGTCATCCTGCACAGCGAGAACGGCATCCTCGGCATGGGCCCGGCACCGGCCGAAGGCGGAGAGGACTACGACCTCATCAACGCCGGCAAGCAGCCGGTCACGCTCTTGCCGGGCGGCGCGTACTTCCACCATGCCGACAGCTTCGCGATGATGCGCGGCGGCCATCTCGACATCTGCGTGCTGGGCGCCTTCCAGGTCTCGGCCACCGGCGACCTCGCGAACTGGAGCACCGGCGAGGAAGGCGCGATTCCCGCGGTTGGCGGCGCGATGGACCTGGCCATTGGCGCCAAGCAGACCTGGGTGATGATGGACCTGCTCACCAAGAAGGGCGAGAGCAAGATCGTCGCGCAATGCAGCTATCCGCTGACCGGCATCGGCTGCGTGAAGCGCGTGTATTCCGATCTCGCCACGCTCGAATGCACGCCGTCGGGCCTGAAGCTGATCGACAAGGTCGAGGGGCTCGAACACGCTGAACTGGAAAAGCTGGTCGGCCTGCCGATCGCCATGTGACATCTGACATTTCAAAGAGACACACCATGACCAACCAAGCCTTCATCTGCGACGCCGTTCGCACCCCCTTCGGCCGCTACGGCGGCGCCTTGTCGAGCGTGCGCGCCGACGACCTCGGCGCGGTGCCGCTGCGCGCCTTGATGGAACGCAACAAGGACGTCGACTGGCAGGCGGTGAGCGACGTGCTCTACGGCTGCGCCAACCAGGCCGGCGAGGACAACCGCAACGTGGCGCGCATGTCGGCGCTGCTCGCGGGCCTGCCGCTGGAGCTCGGCGGTGCCACCATCAACCGCCTGTGCGGCTCGGGCCTGGACGCGGTGGGCAGCGCGGCGCGCGCCATCAAGGCCGGCGAGGCCGGGCTGATGATCGCGGGCGGGGTCGAGAGCATGAGCCGCGCGCCCTTCGTGATGCCCAAGGCCGAGAGCGCCTTCAGCCGCGCCAACGCGGTCTACGACACCACCATCGGCTGGCGCTTCGTCAACAAGCTCATGAAGGCGCAGTACGGCATCGACGCGATGCCCGAGACGGCAGAGAACGTGGCGACCGATTACAAGATCGAGCGCGAGGCGCAGGACAAGATGGCGCTGGCCTCGCAGCAGCGCGCCGTGGCGGCGCAGGAATCGGGCTTCTTCGATGCCGAGATCGTGCCGGTCAGCGTGCCGCAGAAGAAGGGCGAGGCGATCGTGGTCGACAAGGACGAGCATCCGCGCGACACCAGCCTCGAAGCGCTGGCCAAGTTGAAGGGCGTGGTGCGGTCCGACGGCACGGTGACGGCCGGCAATGCCAGCGGCGTGAACGACGGCGCCTGCGCGCTGCTGCTGGCCGACGAGGCGCATGCGTCCAAGTACGGCCTCACGCCGCGCGCCCGCGTGGTCGGCATGGCCACCGCCGGCGTGCCGCCGCGCGTGATGGGCATCGGCCCGGCGCCCGCCACCGAAAAGGTGCTGAAGCTCACCGGCCTCACGCTCGACCAGATCGACGTGATCGAGCTCAACGAAGCCTTCGCGGCGCAGGGGCTCGCAGTGCTGCGCCTGCTGGGCCTGAAGGACGACGACGCGCGCGTCAACATCAACGGCGGCGCGATCGCGCTCGGCCATCCGCTGGGCGCCAGCGGCGCGCGGCTGGCGACCACCGCGGTGAATCAGCTCCACAAGCAGGGCGGCCGCTATGCGCTGTGCACCATGTGCATCGGCGTCGGGCAGGGCATCGCCGTGATCCTGGAGCGCGTCTGATGCGCCTCGCTCGACGCAGCCTGCTGCTGGCTTTGCTGGCGGCAGCGGGTGCGCCTGCCCGGGCCCAGGTCTCGGGCGCCGCCGTCGAGTGAAGCTGCATTCGCGCTTCTTTCAACAACCGCGGAGACTTCCCATGTTGAGATCCTTGATGGCCGTCGCGGCCCTCGCTGCCGCCTGTCTGCTGCCTGCGAGCGCGAGCGCGCAGCAGTTCCCGACCAAGCCGGTGCGCATCATCACGCCCTTTCCGGTCGGCGGCGGTCCGGACGGCGTGGCACGCCTCCTGGCCGACAAGCTCTCGCGCGCCTGGGGCCAGCCGGTGGTGGTGGAGAACCGGCCCGGCGGCAACGGCTTCATCGCCATCGATGCCTGGAAGCGCGGCGCCAAGGACGGGCATGACCTGCTGGTGCTCGATAACGTGCATCTCGCGGCCTATCCGGCGCTGTTCAAGAAGCTGCCTTACGACCCGGCCAAGGACTTCGACGCGCTGCTGCCGCTGTTCAAGACCTACTTCTTCTTCACCGTGCCGGCCGACAGCAAGTACAAGACGGTGGGCGACCTGATCGCCGACGCCAAGGCCAACCCCGGCAAGCTCAACTACGGCTCCTGGTCGGTGGGCAACCCGGTGCACCTGGGCTCGGAACTCTTCGAATCGGCCACCGGCACGCAGATGGAGCACGTGATCTACAAGGAGACCACGCAGCTCTACACCTCGGTCTCGACCGGCGAGCTCGCCTTCGCGCTCGGCACCAGCGCCACGGCCGGGCCGCTGCAGCGCGCCGGCAAGCTGCGCCTGCTGGCGGCGGCCGCACCGAAGCGCGTCGCTGCCTTCCCCGACGTGCCGACCGTGGCCGAATCGGGCGGCCCGCAGGGCTTCGAGGTCATCGGCTGGAACGCCATCGCGGTGCCGCAAGGCCTGCCGGCGGCCGTGACCGACAAGATCAAGCGCGACATCGAGAAGGGCCTGGCCGAGGCCGACGTGCAGGAGAAGTTCAAGAGCTTCGGCTACGAGCCCTTCCCGACCACGCGCGAGCAGTTCAACCAGTTCGTGCAGAGCGAGACCCGGCGCTTCGGCGACGTGATCAAGAAGGCGAAGGTCTCGCTGGATTGAGACTGAGGCGAAGGGCCAGCGCAGGCGCTATCCGGCCGGCTCCGCGGCCTGCCACACCAGCGTGGCGGCCGCGAGGTCTTCGAGCGCGCTGCCGACGGCCTTGAAGACGGTGCGCTCGCTGTCGTCGGCGCGCCCGCCGCGTGTGCCTCGGCACAGCTCGGCGAGCGTGGCCTGGATGCCGTCGTGCGCCAGCGTGCCTGCCGCGATCGCATCGAGCAGATCGCCGGCCTTCGAGAGTGCTTCGTCGGTGTCGACGAAGGTCCGCGCGCCGGCGAAGCAGGCCGGGTCGGCCTCGCGCATCTCGGGCTTGAAGCTGCCGATCAGGTCCAGATGAGAGCCGGCCGCGAGCCACTCGCCCTTGACCAGCGGCGAGGTGGCGAGCGTCGCGCAGCTCACGATGTCGGCGCCGCGCACGGCGGCTTCGAGATCGGTCGCGGCCTGCGCGTTCCAGCCTTCGTTGCGCCATTGCGCGGCCAGCGCTTCGGCGCCCTCGGGCCGGTGGTTCCACACCCGAACCTCATCGATCGCCCGCACGCTGCCAAGCGCGGCCGGCAGCAGGCGCGCGACGCGGCCGGTGCCGAGCACGAGCAGCCGCCGCGCATCCGCACGCGCGAGAAAGGAAGCCCCGAGCGCCGAGGCCGCCGCGGTGCGGTGGGCGGTGATCTCGTTGCCGTCCATCATCGCCAGCGGCACGCCGGTGTGCGCGTCGTAGAGCACATAGGTCGCATGCAGGCCGGGCAGGCCGCGCGCGCTGTTGCCGGGAAAGATGTTGATGGTCTTGATGCCGAGGAAGCCCGCCGCGCTCCAGGCCGGCATGATCAGCACCGTGCCGCGGTCGGTGCCGGCTTCGATCGTGTGCACGTGGCGCGGCGGCACGCTGGCTTCGCCGGCGAACGCGTTGCGCAAGGCGGGGATGAGGCGGGGGAAAGCCAATGCGGCGCGTGTGGCGTCGGTGTCGAAGTGCTTCATGGAACGGCGGACCTGAGGACAATGAACGGCAAGCCTTCTCAGGGAAAAAGACATGCAACGGAAGAATTATGAAGAGCATCCGGTCGAGCATGGCGTGCCGGTGAAGATGTGGACCCGCGGCGTGCCGGTCGAGGACGGGGCGCGGCAGCAACTGGAGAATGCGGCGCGCCTGCCGATCGTGTTCCACCACATCGCGGCCATGCCCGACGTGCACTACGGCATCGGCGCGACCGTGGGCTCGGTGATCCCGACCTTCAGGGCCATCATCCCGGCCGCGGTCGGCGTCGACATCGGCTGCGGAATGATGGCCTGCAAGACCACGCTGCAGGCCGCCGACCTGCCCGACAACCTGGGGCCGCTGCGCGCCGCGATCGAGAAGGCCGTGCCGCACGGCTCCAATTCGCGGCGCAGCGGCCGGGACAAGGGCGCATGGGAAACGCCGCCCGACGAAACCGATGCCGCCTGGGCGCAGCTCGCGCCGGAGTTCGAGGCGCTGTGCGCCGACTACCCGCGCCTTGCGAACACCAACAACCACAAGCACCTGGGCACGCTGGGCAGCGGCAACCACTTCATCGAGGTCTGCCTCGACCAGGCGGGCGCCGTGTGGTTCATGCTGCACTCGGGCTCGCGCGGCGTCGGCAATGCCATCGGCACGCATTTCATCGAGCTCGCGAAGAAAGACGCCGAACAGCACCAGCGCAACCTGCCCGACCAGGACCTGGCGTACTTCGAGGAAGGCGCGAAGTACTTCGGCGATTACGTGCGCGCCGTCGGCTGGGCCCAGAAGTTCGCGCGCGCGAACCGCGAAGTGATGATGCAGCGCGTGGTCGCGGCCGCGCGCAAGGTGGTCGCCAAGCCTTTCGAGGCGCAGCTGGAAGCGGTGAATTGCCATCACAACTACGTGAGCCGCGAAACGCACTTCGGCCAAGACGTGCTCGTCACCCGCAAGGGCGCGGTGAGCGCGAAGGCGGGCGAGCTCGGCATCATCCCGGGCAGCATGGGCGCCAAGAGCTACATCGTGCGCGGCAAGGGCAACCCCGAGAGCTTCATGAGCTGTAGCCACGGCGCCGGCCGCGCGATGAGCCGCACCAAGGCGAAGAAGCTCTACACCGTGGCCGACCAGATCGCCGCCACCAAGGGCGTGGAATGCCGCAAGGACGCCCAGGTGATCGACGAGATCCCGATGGCCTACAAGGACATCGACGCGGTGATGGAGGCGCAGAAGGACCTGGTGGACGTGGTGTACACGCTCAAGCAGGTGGTGTGCGTGAAAGGCTAGGACCGCGGTCTCCCGCAGGGCGCCGAGGCCGCCACGGTGCACGTGGGGCCGGCCTGGGCGCCCGGCGTTCAGCTCGCGCTGCGGCGGCGGCGCGCCATCACTCGGCCGCCGGGCTGGCCGCGCGCGTGCTGGCCATCGCCCTGCCGCGCATGCCTTCGATGCGCTGCACCTCGGCCACGAAGGCGTCGCTGTCGCGTGCCTGCCGGTATGCGGCCAGGCGGCGAGCGTAGCCGGGACCGGCGGCATCGGGGCTGTCGTAGCGCGCATAGTCGCGGAGTCCGGCCTTGTTGAAGAGGCTCAGGTCGGCCAGCACTTCGGCCCGGCTCATCGCGCCGACGGCGATCGATGCGGTCGCGGGCGTTCCGACCCATTGCTCGGACGGGGTGCGAGGCGTCGCCATCGAGCGCTGCAGCTCGGCCGTGACTTCGCCGCGGCTCATCGTGCCGGTGGTCGCGATCGGCGCGCCGACCCAGGCTTCGGCCGGAACGGTCTGCGCCGACACGGCGCCGGCGAGAAGAAAGGCGGAGATGCCCAGGATTTGCTTGGCTTGCATGGTGGAAGTTCCTTTCACTGCTGCAGGCGGCTGCGGGAATCGCTGCCACCATGGAATGCAGTGTGGATTCCGGCCGCTCGTCGCGATGTGCGTAAGCGCACACGATTTTTCAATCCGAACGCCGGTCCGCTGCGAGAGGCGCCCGAAGCGGCACCCGCGCATAATTCGCGCCCCGGGCTGCCCTGCATGAACTCTTCCCCGCACCGCTCCAGCCTCGCGCTGCGAAAGATCCCGCTGTTCGAAGGACTGTCGGACGGCCGCCTCGACCTGCTCGCCCAATCCTGCCGCTGGCACAGCGTGGCTGCGCACAAGCCGCTCATGCTGCGCTCGCAGCACGAGGGCGAGGTCTATTTCCTGGTGTCGGGGAGGGCGCGCATCACCACCTACTCTGCCAACGGCCGGCAGGTCACCTTCCGCGACTGCGGCGTCGGCGAGCATTTCGGCGACATCGCCGCCATCGACGGCGGGCCGCGCTCCGCCGATGTGTTGACGCTGGAGGCGTGCGTGGTCGCCAGCCTGGAGCGGGCCGCCTTCATGGCGCTCCTGCGCGACGAGCCGCTGGTGGCCGAGCGCGTGATGCGCGGCCTGGCACGGCTGGTGCGGCAGCTGTCCGAGCGCGTCATCGATCTCAGCACGCTCGGCGTGCAGAACCGCCTGCATGCCGAACTGCTGCGGATGGCGCGCGCCGCCGGCGTCGTGGACAACCGCGCGCGCCTGGAGCCCGCACCGCGCCATGCGGAGCTGGCCAGCCAGATCAGTACCAATCGCGAGCAGGTCACGCGCGAGCTCAACCTGCTGGTGCGAGCGGGCCTGCTGGCAAAGGAGGGCCGTGCCCTGGTCGTGACCGATGCCGACCGGCTGGCCCGCATGGTGGCCGAGGTGCGCGGCGAGCCGGGCTGACGCGGCGCATCCTGATACCCTAGCCGCAGCCGCCCGCAGGGCCGGTCTTCCTGCTTCTTCTCCCCCATGGCCCTCCCCATCATCACCGACCCGCATTTCTATGCGGTCGCCGTTCCTGCCGTGCTGATGCTCGGCGTCAGCAAGAGCGGCTTCGGCGCCGGCTTCGGCTCGCTGGCGGTGCCCGTCCTGGCCCTGGCCGTCACGGTGCCCCAGGCGGCGGCGATCCTGATGCCGGTGCTGCTGCTGATGGACCTGCTGGGGCTCGCCGCCTTCCGCCGGGACTTCGATCGCTCGCTGCTCTTCTTCCTGATTCCGTTCGGCCTGGTGGGCACGGTGGTCGGCACCTTGCTGTTCCGGGTGCTTCCGGCGCACACCGTGGCCGGCATCGTCGGCATCTTCACGCTGCTCTTCCTGGCGCAGCGCATGCTGTTCCCGCCGCGGGCGGACGATCCGCCGCCGTCCAGGACCGCCGGCGCGGTGTTGACGGCCATCGGCGGCTTCACCAGCTTCATCGCGCATGCGGGCGGGCCGCCGGTCAATGCCTACGTGATCCCGCTGCGGCTCACGCCGCTGGCCTACACTGCGACCCTGGCCTATTTCTTCTTCGTGGTGAACCTGAGCAAGTGGATTCCCTATGCGTGGCTCGGGCTGCTCGACTGGCGCAACATGGCGACCTCGCTGGTGCTGCTGCCGCTCGCGCCGCTCGGCGTGTGGCTCGGCATCCGGATCGCGCGCCGCATCGATGCCGTGTGGTTCTACCGCTTCGTCTACCTGGGCATGCTGCTGACCGGCATCAAGCTGAGCTGGGACGGATTCGTCGCCTGATGCGGGCC
Organism: Variovorax paradoxus; assembly: GCF_018614915.1. Lineage (GTDB taxonomy): Bacteria > Pseudomonadota > Gammaproteobacteria > Burkholderiales > Burkholderiaceae_C > Variovorax > Variovorax paradoxus_K. The sequence goes on from NZ_JAGGNU010000019.1 coordinate 47,883, forward strand.
TGAAAACAGGCCTACGCGGCGATGTAATGCAAAGCTCTACGATTGCCGCGATTTCGCCGCATGGGCAGAATTTCGCGCATGTCCGAATCGATGACGACGCCCGCCAAACTCGAGGATTCCGAGCTGCAAAGCCTTGCCGCCGAGTGGCGCATCCGTGCCATGCAAGGCGACCAGCTCGCGCATCGCATGGCCCAGGCGCTCGAGGCCGAGCAGCGCCGTCGCATTCGCGACACCGGGCTGCAGCCGCTGCCGCCGGGCTCCTCGGCCGCGGCGCCGTGGTGGAAGTTCTGGTGATCGGTATTCACGCCTTTTTCTGACACGCCATGGACTTTGCCGTCGTCCTCGCCCTGTTCAGCCTGTTCGCCGCCACGCTTCTTTCCAACCTTCTTGCGCGCCGGCGCGAAAAGGCGCTGCAATTCGACCCCGTCACGAGCGAGGCGCGCGAACTGCTGCTGCGCGAGCGTGCCGCCCCGGTTCCGCTGTGCCCCACGCTCACGCCCCAGCACTGGGCCCGCATCGAAGCCGCGCAGCCCTCCTGGCGGCGTCAGGTGTTCGAAGCGGCGCGGGCGCGCTACTTCGAAGCGCGCAACGCCTTCTCCCGCAACGACATCGATGGCGAGCTCTACTACCCGAACCCGGCCGTGATCGTGGGCGCGGCGCACCAGGTGCTGGTGCTGACGGAACGCTTCTGAAGTTCCGCCGGCGGCCGCCGGCTGGCTGGCTACCCGGTTAGTGGTAGATCTTCTGCAGCAGGCGGATCAGCGTCTCGCGCTCGCGCGATGTGAGGCGCGCGCTGGCATCGGCCTCCAGTTCGACCACCGTCCGCTCCGCGTCGCGCACCAGGGCTTCGCCCGCCGGGGTCAGGTGCAAGCCGATGGCGCGGCCGTCGTGCGGGTGGGGGCGCCGCTCGATCAGGCCGCGGCTGTCCATGGCGGAGATCAGGCTCACCAGGTTCGGCGGCAGGATGTCGAGCGTGGCGCACAGCTGGCGCGAGGTAGCGCCCGGGTTGTGGGCCAGCAGCGAGAGCACCGAGAAGTCCACCTGCTTCAAGCCATAGGCGGCCATGCGCTCCGCGAACACCATGCTCACCGCCAGCCAGGCGCGCCGCGCGTTGTAGCCGACCAGGGCTTCGAGCACGCGGGTGTCGAGCCGGTCGGCGCGCGGCGGCGGAACGAGGGCCGTCGAGGTGGATTTCTTGCGGGTCGTTGCCATGATCGGAGCGTAACTGGCTTGGGCTCCCCGCGGACGTCGCCTAGGCGGCAGGCCGCGTGAGCGTCACGGCTTCGCAGGCGCGCTTGACGATGCCCAGCCGCATCTCGAACTCCGGCAGCACCCAGCGGCGAAAGGCCGCGACCGGTTGCGACCAGCGCGGCTCGCCGGGCGCCGCCCGCTCGATGCGCGCCCAGGCCCAGGCCAGCATCGCGAGCATCACGACCCGCAGGTAGTCGTCGGCCACTTCGTAGGGCAGCGCGGCGTCGGCCGCTGCCGCCATGACGACCGTGGTGCCGAGGTAGCGCAGCTGGGCGAGCCGGCGCTGCACATCGGCCTCGATGTCGCGCGCGGCGTCGAGCTCGTCGCGCAGTTCGAGCAGCAGGGCCGACATGCCGGCGCCGCCGTCCGGCAGCACCTTGCGCACCAGCAGATCGATGGCCTGGATCTCGTTGGTGCCCTCGTAGATCATGGTCACGCGCGCATCGCGCAGCACCTGCTCGATGCCCCATTCGCGCACGTAGCCGTGGCCGCCGAAGACCTGCAGGCATTCGCTGGCGCCGTGGAAAGCCTGCTGCGTGCAGGCCGCCTTGAGCACCGGCGTGACCAGTGCGCACCAGCGCTGCGCGCGTTCCCTGGCCTTGGCGTCGCCGTCGTGCCGGGCGATGTCGAGTTGCAGCGCAGTGCGGTAGGCGACGAGCCGCGCGCCGTCGACCCAGGCGCGCTGCGTGTCGAGGATGCGGCGGATCGCCGGGTGCTCGGCAATCAGGTCGGCCGCTTCGCTGCCGCGGCTCGCCGGCGCCGGCCCGGGCGCGCGCATCTGGCGCCGCTCCTGCGCATAGGCCGCGGCCTTCTGCCAGGCCGCATCGAGCAGGCCGATGCCCTGCAGCGCGACGTGCAGCCGCGCCGCATTCATCATCACGAACATCGCGGCCAGCCCGCGGTTCGGCTCGCCGATCAGCCAGCCGGTGGCCTCGTCGAAGCGCATGACGCAGGTCGGGCTGCCGTGCAGGCCCATCTTTTCCTCGATGCGCTCGCAGTGCACCGCGTTGCGCGTGCCGTCGGGCAGCCGCTTGGGCACCAGCACCAGCGACAAGCCCTTGGGGCCGGCCGGCGCATCCGGCAGGCGGCACAGCACCAGGTGGACGATGTTCTCCGTCAGGTCGTGCTCGCCACCGGAGATGAAGATCTTGCCGCCCGACACGCGATGGCTGCCGTCGCCTTGCGGCACGGCGCGGGTGCGCACCTGGCCCAGGTCGCTGCCTGCATGCGCCTCGGTCAGGCACATCGTCGCAAGCCATTCGCCGCTCGCGATCTTCGACAGGTAGCGCTGCTTCAGTTCCTCGCTGCCGTGGTGCCTGAGGCATTCGTACGCGCCGTGCAGCAGGCCGGGCGCCATGGTGAGGCCGTGGTTCGCCGCGCTGAGCCATTCGAACAGGACCGCCTCGAGCACGGCCGGCAGGCCCTGGCCGCCGTCCTCGGGCGCGGCGGATAGCGCGAGCCAGCCGCCCTCGCTCAAGGCCTGGTAGGCGGCGCGAAAGCCGGGCGGCGTGAGCACCTCGCCGTCGGCGAAGCGGCAGCCTTCTTCGTCGCCACTGCGATTGATCGGCGCGATGACCTCGGCGACGAACTTGCCCGCTTCGTCGAGCACCTGCGCCTGCAGTTCGCCGTCGAATTCGGCAAACGGGGCGAGCGCGCGCAGGCGCGGCGTGGCGCCGAGCACGGTCTGGAGCAGGAAGCGGACTTCGTCGGGGCGGGGCTGGAAGTTCATCGGGAGGCGGAGATCATCTTGGCGCCACGACGCGCAGCGCGGCCAGGCTGAGCGCACCGAAACGCAGTGCTGCCATGCTCAGGACTCTGCAGTAAAACCGATCTGCTTGACCAGCGGACCCCAGCGCTCGTATTCCGCCTTCTGATCGGCCGCCATTTCCTGCGGCGTGCTGCCGTTCGCCACCAGGCCGACCAGGGCCAAGGCGTCGATCACCGACTTGTCCTTCAGCGCGGCAGTGATCGCGGCGTTGGCCGCAGCGACGGTCGCGGGCGGCGTCCTGGCGGGCGCGTAGAAGCCGAACCACTCTTCCGAGGTCACGTCCGGGTAGCCCAACTCGGTGAAGGTGGGCACGTCGGGCAGATAGGGAGAGCGCTTCCTGCCGGAGGTGGCCAGCACGCGCACGCGGCCGGCCTTGATGTATTGCAGGTAGTCGCCGCTGGGGTTCATGGCCGCGGCGACCTGGCCGCCTACCAGGTCGGTGATGCTGGGCACGGTGCCGCGATAGGGCACGTGCTTGAGTTCCACGCCCGAGCGCAGACCCAAGAGCGCGCCCAGCAGGTGCGGCATGGAGCCTGCGCCCGGCGAACCGTAGTTGGCCTGCGCCGGGTTGGCCTTGGCCCAGGCCAGAAAGTCCTTCAGCGTCTTCACTTCGGCCGGCACGGCGGGCCCGACCGCCAGGCCGTGGAACATGATGGCGCCGATCGACACCTGCGTGACGTCTTCCGGCTTGTAGCTGAGCTTGGGATAGATGTAGGGATAGACCGCGAGCGCCGACACCGGGGCCAGCGTGAGTACCGAGCCGTCGGCCGGGGAGCTCTTCAGCGTCTCCACGGCGATGCGGCCGCCTGCGCCGGGCTTGTTCTCCACGAAGCCGGGGTTCTTGCTGTAGGGCGTGCCGCCCAGTTTCTCGGCCACGCGGCGGGCCACGCTGTCGCCGGCGCTGCCGGCGGGAAAGCCGTACATGATCTTGACCTGGTCCAGTGCCTGGGCCAGGGCCGAGAGCGGCGAGAGGGCGCCCAGGATGGCGGCGCTGCCCAGGGTGTGCATGAAGTGACGACGGTGTTGCATGGCGATGTCTCCTTTGTTGTGTCAGTGAGCAGGGCTCAGCGCGGCGCCATGCGCAGCGCGCCGTCGAGGCGGATCACCTCGCCGTTGAGGTGGCCGTTGGCGACGATGTGGCAGGCCAGCTCGGCGAACTCCGAAGGCTTGCCCAGGCGCGGCGGGAAGGGGATCGAGGCGGCCAGCGATTGCTGGATGGCCTCGGGCAGCTCCTTCAGCAGCGGCGTCGCGAACAGGCCCGGCGCGATGGTGCACACGCGGATGCCGTGCTGCGCCAGGTCGCGCGCCATCGGCAGCGTCATGCCGACCAGGCCGCTCTTCGAGGCGCTGTAGGCCTGCTGGCCGACTTGGCCGTCGAAGGCCGCGACCGAGGCGGTGAACAGCATCACGCCGCGTTCGCCGCCTTCCAGCGGATCGAGCTTCGCGCACTGCGCCGCATAGAGGCGGCTGATGTTGTAGGCGCCGACCAGGTTGACGTTGACCACGCGCACGAAGTCCTCGAGCGGCGCCGGGTTGCCGTCCTTGGCGACGATGCGCTTGGCGCTGCCGATGCCGGCCACGTTCATGAGGATGCGCGCCGGGCCGTGCGCGGCGGCGGCCTTGTCGAGCGCGGCGTTGACGCTGTCGGTGTTCGTGATGTCGCAGCTGCAGGCCACGGCGCGGCCGTCGCCGAATTCCGCGCCGATCTCGGCCGCCACCTTCTCGGCCAAGGTGGTGTTGAGGTCGAGCACCGCGACCTTGGCACCCAGGCGCGCGAGCTCGCGCGCGGTCGCTTCGCCCAGGCCCGATGCGCCGCCGGTGACGAGCGCGGCTTGTCCTTCGATCTTCATGGCTTGTCTCCTTGGGGTTTCAACGTGAAGGTCAGGGTGCCGGCATGCAGCGCGTCCACCGTGTCGGCGCGGTGCTTGAGCACGGCGCGCTGGTTGATCGAGCCCTTGTCGGTGACCTCTCCCTTGTCGATCGAGGGCGGCTCCACGACCAGGTGCGCCCGCGCGATGCGGTTGGCGCTGCCGGTGGCGGTTTTCGCGAGTTCGTCCACCACGCGCTGGAAGTGCGCCTGTACGGCGGCGCTCTCGAGCACCTGCTGCATCGTGGCATCGGCACCGAGGCCGGCGAGCTCGCGCACCTTCTGCGTGGGAAAGAGCAGCGCGCCGACTTCCTTCAGGTTGAGGCCGGTCAGCACCGCATCCTGCACGTAGGGCGCGCCGGCCGCGATGATCTTCGCGCGCAGCGGGCCGACGCTCACGAAGGTGCCGGTCGCGAGCTTGAAGTCTTCCGCGATGCGGCCGTCGAAGCGCAGGCCGCGGTGGATGTCCTTCTCGTCGATCCACTTCACCGCATCGCCGGTGCAGAAGAAGCCTTCCTCGTCGAAAGCCTCGGCAGTGGCCTCGGGCGAGCGCCAGTAGCCCGGCGTGACGTTGGGGCCGCGGTAGCGGACCTCGGTCTTGCCGTCGACGTCGATCAGCTTGAGCGTCATGCCGGGCGTCGGCACCCCGACATCGCCGGCGCGCACGTCCGGGCTGTTGACGAACATGGCCGACGGGCCCGACTCGGTCATGCCCAGGCCGGTCGCCATGACGATGCGTTCGCCGACCTCGGCCTCCTGGGTGGCATGCAGGCTGTCCCAGATCGGCTGCGCCAGCCCGGCGCCGGAATAGAAGAACATGCGCACGCGCGACAGCAGCGTCTTGCGCAGCTGCGCGTCGGTCTGCATGGTGTGCGCGATGGCTTCGAAGCCGGTCGGCACGTTGAAGTAGACGGTGGGTGCGATCTCGCGCAGGTTGCGCAGCGTCTCGCCCATCAGTGCGGGCGTGGGCTTGCCGTCGTCGATGTAGAGCGTGCCGCCGTGGTAGAGCGTGATGCCGACGTTGTGGTTGCCGCCGAAAGTGTGGTTCCACGGCAGCCAGTCGACCAGCACCGGCGGCTCCTCGGCCAGCGCGGGCATCGACTGGGCGATCTGCATCTGGTTGGCGCACCACATGCGCTGCGTGTTGACGACTGCCTTGGGCATCTTGGTCGAGCCCGAGGTGAAGAGGAACTTGGTGATCGTGTCCGCCCCGGTGGCGGCCATCGCGGCATCGACCGCCGCGGTGGCGGGCGTGGCGAGCAGGCGGTCGAAAGCGGTGACGGCGCGGCCTGCCAGCTCGCCTTGCTGCAGCACCACCTCGACCTCGGGCGGCACCACGGCGGCGATGGCGCGGCCGAAGCGTTGCGCGTCGCTGGCGAACACCAGCCCGGGCGTGAGTGTGTCGACGACGTGGCGCAGCTTCTCGTAGTCCTGGCTGACGGTCGAGTAGGCCGGCGATGCGGGGCAGTAGGGGATACCGGCGTAGATGCAGCCGAGCGCCAGCAGCGCGTGCTCGAGGCTGTTCTCGCTGAGGATCATCACCGGGCGCTCGACGCCGAGGCCGCGCTCGAGCAGCGCCTGCCCGATGCTGCGCGCGCCCTGCAGCGCCTGCGCGTAGCTGAGGTGCTGCCAGTCGCCGGTGCTGCCGTCGGGCAGTTGTTCGCGGCGCGCCATGAAGCTGCGCTCTGGCGCGGTTTCGGCCCAGTGGATCAGGCGGTCGGTGATGCGCGCCGCGTAGTCCTTCAGCGGCTCGGCGGCCTCCAGGTAGCGCACGCCGGGCGCGCCCTCGCGCAGGCGAACCTCGTGCACGCCGAAGGCAAAGGGGCGGTAGCGGACAGCGCTCATTCCTTGCTCACCTTGCCCGCGCGGCCCTCGAGGAATTCGCGCACGCGTTCCTTGGCCTCGGGAGCGCTCTGGACGATGCCGGAAATCAGCGCCTCGGTGAAGAAGCCGTGATCGGCCGGCTGCTCGGCGATGCGCGGCAGCGCGTGCATCAGCGCGTAGTTGGTCAGGGGCGCGTTGGTGGCGACGCGCTTCGCGAGTTCGAGCGCTTTCTCGAAAGCACTGCCTTCGGCCACCAGGTACTGCGCGAAGCCGGCCCGCTCGCCGTCTTCGGCGTTGTAGACGCGGCCGGTCATCATCATGTCGGTCATGCGCGCGGCGCCGATCAGCTTGGGGATGCGCACCGAACCGCCGCCGCCGACAAAGATGCCGCGCGAGCCCTCGGGCAGGGCGTAGAAGGTGGTGGTGTCGGCCACGCGGATGTGGCAGGCGCTCGCGAGCTCGAGCCCGCCGCCGACCACGGCGCCGTGCAGCGCCGCGATCACCGGCACGGGGCCGTGCTGCACCAGCTCCAGCGCCGCGTGCCACAGGCGCGAATGGCGCAGGCCCTGGCCGGCATCGCGCTCCTTCAGCTCGGACAGATCGAGGCCGGCGCAGAAGTGCGGACCTGCGCCGTCGATCACGGCGGCCCGCACGGTGGAGGGGAGGTTCTGGAAGGTGTCGCGCAAGGCGAGGATCAGCGCGTCGGACAGCGCATTGCGCTTGGTTGCGCGGGCGAGGCGGATGATGGCGATGTCGTCGCGGATATCGAGTTCGAGGTCGGTGGAATGGGTCATGGTTGCGCTCTGGAGCATGATCGATTATGGTTATGGAAAATAACTAATTCAAGCCGCACTTCGCCGCTGGACACTGGTATTTACCCGCATTGGAGACAAGAGCCATGGACCATCAGAACCTGATCGCCATCGACACCCACACGCATGCCGAAGTGAGCTGCTGGAATCCCTTCGACAACTACGGCGAGGAATACGATCGCGCGGCCGACAAATATTTCCGGTCGAGCCGCCGCCCGACCATCCAGGAGAGCATCGACTACTACCGCGAGCGCAAGATCGGGCTGGTGATGTTCATGGTCGACGCCGAGTCGAACCTGGGGCGCCGCCGCATCCCGAACGAGGAGATCGCCGAGGCGGCGCAGAAGAACAGCGACATCATGATCGCCTTCGCCAGCATCGATCCGCACAAGGGAAAGATGGGCGCGCGCGAGGCGCGGCGGTTGATCGAGGAGCACGGCGTCAAGGGCTTCAAGTTCCACCCGACGGTGCAGGGCTTTCACCCCTACGACAAGATGGCCTGGCCGATCTACGAGGTGATCAACGAGTACGCCTTGCCGGCGGTGTTCCACACCGGCCACAGCGGCATCGGCTCGGGCATGCGCTGCGGCGGCGGATTGCGGCTCGAATACAGCAACCCGATGCACCTGGACGACGTGGCGATCGATTTCCCCGACATGCAGATCGTGATGGCGCACCCCAGCTTTCCCTGGCAGGACGAGGCGCTCAGCGTGGCGACGCACAAGCCCAACGTCTGGATCGACCTGTCGGGCTGGAGCCCCAAGTACTTCCCGAAGCAGCTGGTGCAGTACGCCAACACGCTGTTGAAGGACCGCATCCTCTTCGGCAGCGACTACCCGCTGATCACGCCGGACCGCTGGATGAAGGACTTCGAGGACGCCGGCTTCAAGCCCGAGGTGATGCCCGGCATCCTCAAGGGCAACGCGGTGCGGCTGCTGAAGCTGGACGCATAGACCTCAGGGAACCCGCTTTTCCTCCTCCGCGGCCAAGTCCCAGTCGCGGCCGGCGTGCTTCTTCCGCTCTTCGCGCTCGCGCGCCAGCTGCTCCTGGAACTGCTGGCGGCCCTCCTTGGAGACCGCGATCAGCTTGGCGCGGTCCTTGTAGTGCGGGTAGATCTCGTGCATCAGCTGGATGTTGCGGCGGCGAAAGCGCATCGCGGCCTCGCGCGCCTCGTGCGCCGGCCAGCCCAGCCCTTCGAGCACCGAGCGCGCGCTGCGCAGCGACGACTCGAACAGCTCGCGCTCGATGGTCTCCACGCCGCGGTCGAGCAACTGGAACAGGTGGCCGACGTTGCGCGCCCGCGCCACGATGCGCGCGTTGGGGAAATGCTCGCGCGCGAGATCGACGATGGCCAGCGACTGCTCGATGCCGTCGACCGCGACGACCAGCACTTTCGCGGTGCCGGCGCCGGCGGTGCGCAGCAGGTCGAGCCGGGTCGCATCGCCATAGAAGACCCGGAAGCCGAACTCGCGCAGGCTCTCGATGGTGTCGGGGTCGTGGTCGAGCACGGTGAGCTTCAGGCCCTGCGCGCTCAGCATGCGCCCGAGGATCTGGCCATAGCGGCCGAAGCCGCAGATCAGCACCTTGGCGTCCTGCTGCTCGGAGATTTCGTCCATCCCGACCGGACCTTGCGCGCTGTAGCGCGGCAGCACCCACTTGTCGAGCGCCACCAGCAGCAGCGGCGAGATCAGCATCGAGAGCGCGACCGCCCCGATCAGGAAGGATGCGACGCCCGGCGGCAGCACGTTCGGCCCGGCCGCCTGGAACACGACGAAGGCGAACTCGCCGCCCTGTGCGAGCAGCAGCGTGAACACCGGCCGTTCCTGGTAGGGCACGCCCATCAGCTTGCCGAGCGCGTAGATCACCCCGAACTTGAAGAGCATGAAGCCGATGACCACCAGCGCCATCAGCCCCGGCTGGGCGATCAGCACGCCGAAATCGATGCTCATGCCGACTGCGATGAAGAACAGGCCGAGCAAGAGGCCCTTGAAGGGCTCGATGTCGGTTTCGAGCTCGCGCCGGTATTCGCTTTCTGCCAGCAGCACGCCGGCCAGGAAGGCGCCCAGGGCCATCGACAGGCCGACGAACTGCATCAGCGCCGCGATCGCGACCACCAGCAGCAGCGAGGCGGCGGTGAAGATCTCGGGCGTGTTGCTGCGCGCGATCCAGCGCAGCAAGGGCCGCAGCGCGAGCCGGCCGCCGAGCACGATGCCGCCGATGACCGCGACGATCTTCAGGCCTTCGAGTGCGCGCTCGGCGCCGGTGATGGCGACGCCGGTGCCGGAGCCGGTCGCCAGCAGGGGCAAGAGCGCGAGGATCGGGATCGCCGCCACGTCCTGGAACAGCAGGATCGAGAAGCCGGCCTGGCCGCTCGCGGTCGGCAGCAGGTTGCGCTCGCCCAGCACCTGGAGCGCGATCGCGGTCGAGGACAGCGCGAGCCCCAGCGCCGCGACCAGCGCCACGCGCCAGCTCGCGCCGGCCGCCCAGCCGACCAGGAACAGTACGAGAGCGCAGGCCAGCACCTGGGCCGAGCCCCAGCCGAAGATCGGCCGGCGCAGGCTCCACAGGCGCTTGGGCTCCAGTTCGAGGCCGACCAGGAACAGCATCAGCACCACGCCGAACTCGGCGAAGTGCAGGATGTCTTCCACGTTGCTGACCAGGCCCAGCCCCCAGGGGCCGATGAAGATGCCGGCCGCCAGGTAGCCGATGATCGCGCCGAGTCCGAGCGCCTTCGACAGCGGGACCACGAGCACGGCGGCGCCGAGATAGATCAGCGAGTTGACGAGCCAGGCCGGCGCATGGTCCATGCTCAGGCCTCCTCGTGTTCGTGCGGCCGGTCGGTGGCGGGCACCACGCAGCTCGGGCAGCCCTCCATGTCCTCCAGCTCGGGCCAATTCGGGTAGGACGCGAGCCGGTCGCTGAACACCTCGACATGCGCGACCAGTTCTTCGTCGGTCGCGCTGCGCGCGCCGTGGAACAGGAGCGGCGGCAGGAAGCGCATGCCGCACAGCGCGGCGGTCTGCTCGTAAGGCGGCAGGAAGGCGTCGAAGAAGTAGCGGTTGTAGCTCTGCGGGTGGTAGCTTTTCTCCGGCCCGCCGGTGGTCGCGACCAGCCAGCAGTCCTTGCCTTCGAGCGCCGAGCCGCCGCCGCCGTAGGCCCAGCCGTAGCTCAGCACTTCGTCGAGCCAGAGCTTCTGCAGCGCCGGCATCGAGTACCACTGAATCGGGTGCAGCAGCACCAGCAGGTCGGCGCGGGCCAGGCGGGCCTGCTCGGCCTCGACGTCGATCGCGTAGTCGGGATAGCTCGCATAAAGATCGTTGACGTCGACGCCGCCCACCTGCCGCGCGGCCTCGCGCAATGCCAGGTTGGCGCGCGAATCGCGCCAATGCGGATGGGCGGCGAGCAGGTAGATGCTGGTGGGGCGGCTTCCCGGGCCTGTTGTTGTCGTCATGGGCACCGAACATAGCGCACTCCGGCGCGCGGCTACCATGGCGCCTGTCTTTCGCATCCGAGGAGCCTGTCATGCCGGTGGTCCTGGTCGCCAATCCCAAGGGCGGGGTCGGCAAGTCCACGCTCGCAACCAATATTGCGGGCTATTTCGCAAGCCGCGGCCATGCGGTGATGCTGGGCGACATCGACCGCCAGCAGTCTTCCCGGCTCTGGCTTGGCCTGCGCACCCCGCAGGCGCGCGAGATCAGGACCTGGGAGGCATCGGACGACGGCAACGTCGTGCGGCCGCCGCGCGGCACCACGCATGCCGTGATCGACACGCCCGCCGGCCTGCACGGTGCGCGCTTCAAGGACGTGGTCGCAGTGGCCGACAAGGTGCTGGTGCCGCTGCAGCCGAGCATCTTCGACATCTACGCCACGCGCGACTTCCTCGACAGGCTGCTGGCCCACCGCCACGCCGGCAAGGCCCGGATCGGCATCGTCGGCATGCGCGTCGACGGGCGCACGCTGGCGGCCGACCGGCTGCGCGAGTTCGTCGACGGCCTCGGCGTGCCCGTGCTGGGCGAGCTGCGCGACACGCAGAACTACGTGCAGCTGGCGGCGCGCGGGCTCACGCTGTTCGACATCGCGCCGGGTCGCGTGCAGCGCGATCTCGAGCAATGGGAGCCGATCCGTGCCTGGCTCGATGCCTGAGCCTGTCGCTCCAGCTACAGCGGTCGCACCATGGGCCGGATAGAGTGAAACGCATGAAAAAAACCTTCCAGACCCTTCAGGATCTCGCCGCCTGCGCCGGCCAGGAAGTCGCCGTGAGCGACTGGATCACCGTCACGCAGGAGCAGGTCAACCAGTTCGCCGAGGCGACCGGCGACCACCAGTGGATCCACGTGGACGTCGAGCGGGCCAAGGCCGGGCCGTTCGGCGGGCCGATCGCGCACGGCTTCCTGACCCTCTCCTTGCTGCCGCGTTTCTACGAGACCGCCTTCGACGTGGTCGAGTCGCGCATGGGCGTGAACTACGGGCTCAACCGCGTGCGTTTCATGACGCCGGTGCCGGTCGGCGGGCGGCTGCGCGGACGTATGAAGCTGCTGAGTGCCGAGCCGATTCCGGGTGAGGGCCTCCAGATGGTCTGGGAGACCACGATCGAGCTCGAAGGCGTACCCAAGCCGGCCTGTGTCGCCGAATCGGTGGTGCGCCGCTTCCGCTGAGGGCGGCGCTCAGGCAAAGCCGTTCTGCCGCCAGGCCTCGAAGACCGTCACCGCGACGGCGTTCGACAGGTTCAGGCTGCGCTGGCCTTCGCGCATCGGCAGCCGCAGCCGTTGCGGCAGCGGAAAGGCTTCGCGCAGTTCCGGCGCGAGCCCGCGGGTCTCCGACCCGAAAACGAGCCAGTCTCCGGGACGGAAGGCGACGTCGTGAACCGTGCGCGTGCCCCGCGTCGTGAGCGCGAACATGCGTTCGGGTGCCGGACGCTCGGTTTCCAGCAGCAGCTGCCAGCTCCCGTGGCGCCGCACTTCAGCGTATTCGTGATAGTCGAGGCCGGCGCGCCGCAGCAGCCGGTCGTCCATCGAAAAACCGAGCGGCTCGACCAGGTGCAGGGTGCAGCCGGTATTGGCGGCGAGCCGGATCACGTTGCCGGTGTTGGGCGGGATCTCGGGCTCGACCAGGACGATATGGAACATGGCGCCGATTGTCCTCAGCCCGGCAGGTCGGTGCGTGCCAGCACGATCGCCGTGATGTGCAATGCGCCGCCGGTCCGCAGCACCTGCGCCGCCGCGAAGAGCGAGGCGCCGCTGGTCATGACGTCGTCCACCAGCACGATGCGCCGCCCCTGCACGGCGGCCGCCCGCAGGGGTTCGAGCGCGAAGGCGCCGCGCAGGTTGCGCAGCCGCTCGGCCCGGCTCAGGCCGCTTTGCGCCGGCGTTTCCCGGGTGCGCAGCAGCAGTATGGCATCGACCTTGCGCGGCGCCAGCCGCCGTGCCAGTTCGTGCGCCTGGTTGAAGCCGCGCTCGCGCAGCCGCACCGGCGCCAGCGGAATCGGGAGCACCAGGTCGGCCTGCTCGAGGGCCGGTTCGACCCAGGGTGCACTGCGCAGCAGCGTCGCGAACGGCGCGGCCCAGCCCGCGTCGCTGCGGAACTTGAAGCGGGCGATGCAGTCCGGCCACGGCCAGGCATAGGCGCAAGCCGCCAGGCAGGCGTCCAGCGGCGGCGGGCGCAGGATGCAGTCGCCGCATTGCGCAACACCCGCCGGCATCGGCAGCGCGCAGGTGGCGCAACGCGCGGCGGGCGGCGCGAAACGCGTCACGCAGCCGTTGCACACCGGCCGCGAGGGCCAGGCGCGGCACACGGCGCACTGGCTCGGCAGGCGCTCGTGCAAGGAGGAGAAAAGACGTTGGACCCGCGGCTTGAACATGGCTCAATATACTGAGCGCCCCATGGACACAGCCCCCGCCCAGCGCCCGCCGACCATCGACGCCAGGGCGGCCGCACGCTGGAGCCGGCTCGCGCCAGCCGTGGGTTCGCCATGGCTGCACGAGGAAATCGGCCGCCGCATGGAAGAGCGGCTGCAATGGATCAAGGCCCGGCCGCGCAGCTGGGCCGACTGGGCGCCGCTGCGCGGCGGCCTCGAGGCGCACGCGCAGGTCGCACGCCGCTACCGCGACGCCAGATCCTTCGTGATCGAGCCGGAAGCGTCGCTGGTCGCGGCCACCGGCCAGGCGCTCGCCGCCCCTTGGTGGAGCGCGCGGCGCTGGCAGGGCGCGCAGCCGAGCTTCGAGGCGCCGCCCGAAGAAGGTGTGGACCTGCTGTGGGCCAACATGGCGCTGCACATGGCGGCCGATCCGCAGGCCCTGATCGCCCGCTGGCACCGCCTGGTGGCGACCGACGGCTTCCTGATGTTCTCCTGCCTGGGCCCCGACACCCTGCGCGAGCTGCGCGTGCTGCACCATCGCTTCGGCTGGCCTCCGCCCAGCCACGAATTCACCGACATGCACGACTGGGGCGACATGCTGGTGGGCGCCGGCTTCGCCGAGCCCGTGATGGACATGGAGCGCGTCGTGCTCACCTGGCCCACCGCCGAGGCGGCCTTCGCCGAGCTGCGCACGCTCGGGCGCAACCTCCACCCGGCGCGCTTTCCCGGACTGCGCGGCAAATCCTGGCATCGGACGCTCAGCCGCGCGCTGCCCGATTTCGCGCTTTCCGCGGAGGGCGGCGGCCGCATCGCGCTGACTTTCGAGATCATCTACGGGCACGCGTTCAAACCCGCGCCGCGGGTGGCCTTGGCGGCCGAAAGCGCGGTCTCGCTGCGCGAGATGCGCTCGATGCTCCAGCGCGGCCGTCCGGGCGGCTGAGCCGCGCTTCCTCGACCCGCTACAATCCGGCGCTGCGTGAACTCCCGGGATTGTCCCGTGATCGAGGCCTGTCTGACATGGGTTTGACAACGTTTCGGCGCACCGATTTGCTGAACTCGCCCGTGTCGAATTCCGTGTTTCGTTTTGCCACTGTGTCAGGCCAGAGCATCCACTGGTTTCTGAAGCGCAACTGCTCGGTCACGCCGAGCCAGCTTTGCTGGCTGTATGCGTCCCTGTGCGCGGTGTCGCTCGCCATCGGAATCGTCTTCTGGCTGCATGGCGCACCGCTCGTGCTGCCCTTTGCGTGGCTCGAACTGGCCGCCGTGGGCTTCGCTTTCGTGCTCTATGCGCGGCATGCGACCGATGGCGAAAAGATCGCGCTGCAGGGTGGCCGGCTGGTGGTCGAGCTCGAAAACGGTGGGAACTACGAGCGCACGGAATTCTTGCCGCACCAGGTGCGGATCGAGCCGCAGGCCAGCGATCGTTCGCTGATCGAGGTTTCGGGTCAGGGTCGTTCGGTCAGGGTGGGGCGCTATGTACGCCCGGAGTTGCGCGCGGCGCTGGCGCGCGAGATTCGCATGGCACTGCGCGGCGCCTGAAGGCGCCTCGTGCAGTGCGGCACCGTGAGTGGGACCGGTGGGTTAACTGGAAATGAAGAAGTGAACACGATGAAGAGCATTTGGCGCAACAAGAACTGGCCGGCGAATCTGCTGCTGGCGACCGGCGCGGCATTCAGCGGCGCGGCGCACGCGGTCAACGATCTCGCCGGCGGCCCGTCGGTGCGTCAGTTGAATCTGCCGATCGGTGTCACCAAGATCGCGCAGGAGCAGCATTTCCTGCACACCGTGATGATGGTCCTGTGTACCGTGATCTTCATCGCCGTGTTCGCGGTGATGTTCTATTCCATCTGGAAGCACCGCAAGTCGGTCGGCCACAAGGCTGCCAACTTCCACGAATCGGTGGTGGTCGAAGTCATCTGGACTATCGTGCCCTTCATCATCGTGATCCTGATGGCGCTGCCGGCCACCAAGGTGCTCGTGGCCCAGAAGGACACCACCAACGCCGACCTCACCATCAAGACCACGGGCTACCAGTGGAAGTGGGGTTACGACTACATCAAGGGCGAGGGCGAAGGCCTGGCCTTCATCTCGACGCTCGACAGCTCGCAGCGTGCGCTGTCCGATGCCGGCGCCAAGGGCGACGTGCCGGACGACTACCTGTTCAAGGTCGACAACCCGATGGTCGTGCCGGTCAATACCAAGGTGCGCATCATCACGACCGCCAACGACGTCATCCATGCCTTCGCCGTGCCGCAGCTCGGTCTCAAGCAGGACGCGATTCCGGGCTTCGTGCGCGACACCTGGTTCCGCGCCGAGAAGGTGGGCGACTACTACGGCCAATGCCAGGAACTCTGCGGCAAGGAGCATGCCTACATGCCGATCCACGTGAAGGTGGTCTCGGCCGGCGACTACACCGCCTGGGTCGACGCCAAGCGCAAGGAAGCGGCAGCCAAGCAGGACGACCCGAACAAGGTCTGGGCGCTGCCGGAAATCCTGGCCCGCGGCGAGAAGGTCTATGCGGCCAACTGTGCAGCCTGCCACCAGGCCAACGGCAAGGGCGCAGGCCCGATCAAGCCGCTCGACGGTTCGGCCGTCGTCGTGGATGCCGATCACAACAAGCAGATCCACATCGTGCTCAACGGCGCGAACAACGGCGCCATGCCGGCGTGGAAGCAGCTGAGCGACACCGACATCGCCGCCGTGGTGAGCTTCACCAAGAACAGCTGGTCGAACAAGACGGGTCAACTGGTGCAGCCGGCCGAAGTGCTGGCCCAGCGCGGCAAGTAAGCCCGCGCCACTCGCGACGCCACGACGAAGAGTTTGCAAGGAATTACCAAGATGAGCGCAGTCCTCGACCCCCACGGTCACGCCCACGGCCATGGCGACCATGCCCCCGACGAACACCACGCAGCGCCCACCGGCTGGCGCCGCTGGGTGTTCGCGACCAACCACAAGGACATCGGCACGCTGTACCTGCTGTTCTCCTTCACCATGCTGATGGTCGGCGGCGTGCTCGCGCTCCTGATTCGCGCCGAGCTGTTCCAGCCCGGCCTGCAGCTGGTCAACCCCGAACTGTTCAACCAGTTCACCACCATGCACGGGCTGATCATGGTGTTCGGCGCGATCATGCCGGCCTTCGTCGGCTTCGCGAACTGGATGATTCCGCTGCAGGTCGGCGCCTCCGACATGGCGTTCGCGCGGATGAACAACTTCAGCTTCTGGCTGCTGATCCCGGCGGCCATCATGCTGGTGGGCTCCTTCTTCATGCCCGGCGGCGCACCCGCTGCAGGCTGGACGCTCTACGCCCCGCTCACGCTGCAGATGGGCGCCTCGATGGACGCCGGCATCTTCGCGATGCACATCATGGGCGCCAGCTCGATCATGGGCTCGATCAACATCATCGTGACCATCCTCAACATGCGCGCCCCCGGCATGACGCTGATGAAGATGCCGATGTTCTGCTGGACCTGGCTCATCACCGCCTACCTGCTGATCGCAGTGATGCCCGTGCTCGCCGGCGCCATCACCATGACGCTGACCGACCGCCACTTCGGCACCAGCTTCTTCAACCCCGCCGGCGGCGGCGACCCGGTGATGTACCAGCACATCTTCTGGTTCTTCGGCCACCCCGAGGTCTACATCATGATCCTGCCGGCCTTCGGCATCGTCAGCCAGGTCGTGCCGGCCTTCTCGCGCAAGCGCCTGTTCGGCTACGCCTCGATGGTCTACGCCACCTCGTCGATCGCGATCCTGTCGTTCATCGTCTGGGCGCACCACATGTTCACGACCGGCATGCCGCTGACCGGCCAGCTGTTCTTCATGTACGCGACCATGCTGATCGCGGTGCCGACGGCGGTGAAGATCTTCAACTGGATCGCGACGATGTGGCAGGGCTCGATGACCTTCGAGACCCCGATGCTGTTCGCCGTCGGCTTCATCTTCGTGTTCACCATGGGCGGCTTCACCGGCCTGATCCTGGCGGTCGCGCCGATCGACACGCAGCTGCAGGACACCTACTACGTGGTGGCGCATTTCCACTACGTGCTGGTGGCCGGCTCGCTCTTCGGCATGTTCTCCGGCTTCTACTACTGGGTGCCCAAGTGGACCGGCGTCATGTACAACGAGTCGCGCGGCAAGATCCACTTCTGGTGGTCGCTGATCTCCTTCAACATCACCTTCTTCCCGATGCACTTCCTGGGTCTGGCCGGCATGCCGCGCCGCTATGCCGACTACCCGATGCAGTTCGCCGACTTCAATGCGGTGGCCTCGGTGGGCGCCTTCGCCTTCGGCCTGGCGCAGGTCTACTTCTTTGTCTTCGTCGTGCTGCCCACCATGCAAGGCAAGGGCGAGAAGGCGTCGCAGAAGCCTTGGGAAGCCGCCGAAGGCCTCGAGTGGGAAGTGCCTTCGCCCGCGCCGTTCCATACCTTCGAGAACCCGCCCAAGCTGGATCCGACCGCCACCAAGGTGATCGGCTGAGAGGCATTGCGCGATGACGCCTGAACAAAAGAGGAATAACCGTCGCATGGGGCTCACGCTGGCCTCGATCGCGGTGCTGTTCTTCATCGGTTTCATCGTCCGCATGGTCTGGTTCGGACGCTGAAGGGCCACGCATGGGCATCGGTCAACGCATCCGCCGCGAGAACGTCCGCATGGTCGGCAAGCTGGCCGTCGTCGCGGCCGGCATGTTCGCGTTCGGCTATGCGCTGGTGCCGATGTACCGCGCCATCTGCGAGATGACCGGCATCAATATCCTGGCGCTGTCCGAGCTCGAGGTGCCGGGCGGTGCCAGCGGCGGCAAGAACGTCCGCCTGCCCGACAACACGCAGGTCGATACCAGCCGCACCATCACGGTCGAGTTCGACGCCAACGTGCGCGGCCTCTGGGATTTCAAGCCGGCGCAAAGCTCGATGCAGGTGCATCCGGGCCAGCTCAACACCGTGATGTACGAGTTCCAGAACGTGCAGAACCGCCGCATGGCCGCGCAGGCCATTCCGAGCTACGCGCCGCAGCAGGCGGCACCGTACTTCAACAAGCTCGAGTGCTTCTGCTTCAACCAGTACACGCTCGATGCGGGCGAGAAGAAGCAGTGGCCGGTGGCTTTCGTGATCGATCCGAAGATCTCCAAGGACGTCAAGACGATCACGCTGTCGTACACCTTCTTCGAAGTCGGCGGCAAGACGCCCGCCGCACCCGTGGCGGCCAACGCCGCGGCATCGCTTGCGGAGCCGCGCTCATGACCATCACCGAACCACCGCGCAAGGGCTCCATCTGGCGCACCGTCAAGGCGGTGGCCTGGGGCTTCTTCGGCGTGCGCAAGAACAGCGACTACCAGGAAGACATCAAGAAGCTCACGCCGCTGCACATCATCGCCGTCGGCTTCGTCGCGGTCGTCGTGTTCGTCGTCGGCCTGATCCTGCTGGTGAAATTCGTCGTCGCGCCCTGACCAAGACGCCTGCCCCACTGATTTGAATCGAGAGAAGAAAGCCAGGACCTGAAATGAGTTCAACCGCCCACGGCACCACGCCTTACTACTTCGTGCCCCCGCCATCGGCCTACCCGGTCATGGCCGCGACCGGCCTGCTCTTCGTCATCTTCGGCGCCGCCCAGTGGATCAACGGCCACCAATGGGGCGCATGGTCGCTGGCGGCGGGCATGCTGCTGTGGCTCGGCACGCTGTTCGTGTGGTTCCGCCAGTCGATCAGCGAAAGCGAAGGCGGCCAGTACGGCCACAAGGTCGACCTCTCGTTCCGCTGGAGCATGAGCTGGTTCATCTTCTCCGAAGTGATGTTCTTCGGCGCCTTCTTCACCGCGCTGTGGTGGGCCCGCACGCACGCGCTGCCCGCGCTCGGCAGCCTCGACAACGCCTTGCTGTGGCCCGACTTCAAGGCCGTGTGGCCTACCGTGGCCGCAGGCGCCACGGGCTCGCCGGGCGACATCGTCGAGCCTTTCCAGACCGTCGGACCGTTCTGGCTGCCGACCATCAACACGGCGCTGCTACTGAGCTCGGGTGTCACGCTCACGATCGCCCACCATGCCTTGCGCGCGAACCACCGCGCCCAGGCCGTGCGCTTCATGTGGCTCACCGTCCTGCTCGGCGCCAGCTTCCTCAGCGTGCAGGGTTATGAGTACCACCACCTGTACACCGACCTGAACCTCAAGCTCAGCTCCGGCGCCTACGGCTCCACCTTCTTCATGCTGACCGGCTTCCACGGCCTGCACGTGTTCATCGGCATGCTGATGCTGCTGTTCATCACTTTGCGGCTGCGCAGCGGCCACTTCACGCCGGAGCGCCACTTCGGTTTCGAAGGTGCCGCCTGGTACTGGCACTTCGTCGACGTGGTGTGGCTCGGCCTTTACTTCCTGGTCTACTGGCTTTGAGCATCCGGGACGGCACGACAAAAAAGCGCCGAAAGGCGCTTTTTTCATGGCGCTTGTGGAACGAGCACAACCTACTTGCCGACCGGCAATCCCCCCGGCTGGATGTAGCCGAGTTTCCAGGCCGCCAGCAGGCACAGGAACAAAACCACCGAGAGGCCGATCCGAACGGTGAGCGCGCGCACCATGCCGCCGCTCTTGGCGCGCCCTTCGCGTCCGTCCCGGAGCATGAAGAACAGCGCAAATCCGAGGCTGGCCAGGATGCCGACGAAGGCGAGGCCGACAAGGTATTTCATGACTCTCATTATCGGCGGCCCCACCCGTCCCCTGACTTGAACGATGACTTTCGGCCCCCGGTGCGCAGCGCGCGCCGCGGACGTTTCTGGCTGATCACGGCGGCCGCCTTGCTCACCTTCGCCGCGACCGCTTCGCTGGGCCGCTGGCAGCTTTCCCGTGCTGCGCAGAAAGAGGCGCTTCAGGCGGAAATCGATGCGCAGAAGCGCTTGCCGGCTATCGACGCACAGGCCTTCCTGGCACTCGACAAGGCCACCTCCGCGATGCACAGGCCGGTGCGGCTGCGCGGGCTCTGGCTGGCGCCGCACACCGTCTACCTGGACAACCGCCAGATGCATGGCGTGCCGGGCTTCTACGTGCTGACGCCCTTCGCCATCGAAGGCAGCGAGCAGACCGTGCTGGTGCAGCGCGGCTGGGTGCAGCGCAATTTCACCGATCGGACCCAGTTGGCGCCGGTCGAGACGCCGGCCGGGCTGGTCGAAGTGACCGGTCGGATCGCTGCGCCGCCCTCGCACCTGCTCGATCTGGGCAAGGCCGGGCCGGAGCCGGCAACGCAGACCGCCGCGGGGTCTTCGCCCATCCGGCAGAATCTCGACCTTGAAGCGTTTCGCGCCGAAACCGGTTTGCCCCTGCGGACCGATGTCTCGCTGCAGCAGACCGGGCCGGCTTCCGAGGGTCTGCAGCGCGACTGGCCGGCCCCCGCGCTGGGTGTCGAAAAACACTACGGCTATGCGTTCCAGTGGTTCGGGCTCGCGGCCCTCGTCGTATTCCTCTATGTCTGGTTTCAATTCATCGCCCCCTACCGCCGCGCGCGCCGCCTCCGTCACAGCTGACGAGCCACTCGGCCTGACCGTGCACTCGATGCCGTCGCCGCGCCAGGCGCTGGACGGCGTCGAGGGCCGGCGTACCGTGCTTGGCCGCTGGAAGATGGTGCTGGTCATGCTGTGCTGCGCGGCGCCGGTGATCGCTTCGTACTTCACCTACTACGTGATCCGGCCGGAGGGCCGGCGCGTCTACGGCGAGCTCATCGATCCGCAGCGCAGCCTGCCCGACCTGGTCGCGACCACGCGCGAGGGTGCGGCCGTCCGCCTGTCGACGCTCAAGGGCCAGTGGCTGCTGGTCGCCGTGGCCGATGCGTCCTGCGATGCGCTGTGCGAGCAGCAGCTCTATCTGCAACGCCAGCTGCGGGAAAGCCTGGGTCGCGAAAAGGAGCGGCTCGACCGCGTCTGGCTGGTCAGCGATGCCGCGCCCGTGCCCGCGCGCCTGGACAACGGCCTGCGCGGCGCGACCGTGCTGCGCGTGCCGGCGGCGCAACTCGCCCAGTGGCTGGCGCCGACGCCCGGCCATGCGCTGGCGGAGCACCTGTACGTGGTCGATCCCATCGGCAACTGGATGATGCGCTTCCCCGCCCGCATGGATGCCGAAGGCGCCGGCCGGGCCAAGCGCGACCTCGACCGCCTCCTGCGCGCCTCGGCGTCGTGGGACGAGCCGGGCCGCTAGCCGATCGTCATGGAAACGAGTTCGCTCTACGACCTCACGCCGATCGCCTGGCTCATGGGCGTGGGAGTGCTGCTCGCCCTCGGCCCGCTCGCCTGGGTCTGGTGGCGCAACGCCGGCGCCGGGCCGGCCCGGCGGCTCTACGCCTTGACCGTTCTCACGCTGTTCCTGACCTTCGATCTCACCCTGTTCGGCGCCTTCACGCGGCTCACCGATTCGGGCCTGGGCTGTCCCGACTGGCCCGGCTGCTACGGCAATGCCAGTCCGTTCGGCGCCAGCCACGACATCGCGATGGCAGAGGCGGCGCAGCCGACCGGTCCGGTGACGCACAGCAAGGCTTGGGTGGAAATGGTCCATCGCTACCTGGCCACCGGCGTCGGCGTGCTGATCCTCGCGCTCGCCGCCGCCACCTGGCGCGCGCGCTGGCGCCAGCGGCACGACCCGCAGCATGCGCGGGAAAGGCCGCTCAGTGCCTGGTGGCCGGCCGCGACGCTGGCCTGGGTGTGCCTGCAAGGCGCCTTCGGGGCCTTGACGGTGACCTGGAAGCTCTACCCCGCGATCGTCACGCTCCACCTGATGGGCGCCGTGGTGCTGCTGGCGCTGCTGTGCATCCAGGCGGTGCGCTACCGGCAGGCCGCGGCCGAACGCCTGCCCACGGCCGTACCGCCGATGCTGCGCAAGCTGCTCGTCGCCGTGACCGCATTGCTCGTGCTGCAGATTGCGCTCGGCGGCTGGGTCAGTACCAACTACGCGGTGCTCGCCTGCACCCAGTTCCCAACCTGCCAGAACAGCTGGTGGCCGCCGATGAACTTCACGCAGGGCTTCCAGATCTGGCGTTCGCTCGGCGAGTCGGCCGGCGGCACGCCGATCGACTTCGCGGCGCTGACGGCCATCCACTACGTCCATCGGCTGATGGCCTACCTGGTGTTCGTCGCGCTCGGCGTGCTGGTCTGGCAGCTGCGCCGCGTCGCGCCGCTGCGCGCGCAGGCCAAATGGCTCGCCGGCCTGGCACTGCTGCAGCTGACCACCGGCCTCGGCAACGTGCTTCTCGGATGGCCGCTGGTGGCGGCCGTCCTTCATACCGGCGGCGCCGCCGCGCTCGCGGTGGTGCTGACCTGGGCACTGTGCGAGAGCCGGCCCGAGCGCACGGCTGTGCCCGCGGGTGCTCGCGCGCACCGCGGCAAGATGGAGGTCGCATGACCACACCTGCATCGATCCACAGCCCGAGCGCCGCCAGCGTCCTGCGCCAGTTCTATGCGCTGACCAAGCCGCGCGTGGTGCAGCTGATCGTGTTCTGCGCGCTCATCGGCATGGTGCTCGCGGTGCCCGGCGTGCCGGGCCTGGCCGACCTGCAGCGCGCCGCGCTGGCCTGCATCGGCATCTGGCTGGTGGCCGGCGCAGCGGCGGCGTTCAACTGCCTGGTCGAGAAGGGCATCGACGCGAAGATGAAGCGCACCGCGTGGCGGCCCACCGCCCGCGGCGAGTTGAGCGACCGGCAGGCCCTGGTGTTCTCCATGGCCCTGTGCGCGGCGGGTTCGGCCGTGCTGTGGTTCGCGGTGAACCCGCTCACGACGTGGCTGACCTTCGCCACCTTCGTCGGCTACGCGGTGGTCTACACGGTGATCCTCAAGCCGCTGACGCCGCAGAACATCGTGATCGGCGGCGCCTCCGGCGCGATGCCGCCGGTGCTGGGCTGGGCCGCGATGAGGGGCGAGGTGGGCCCCGAGGCGCTGATCCTCTTCCTGATCATCTTCCTGTGGACGCCGCCGCATTTCTGGGCCCTCGCGCTGTACCGCGTCGAGGACTACCGCAAGGCGGGCCTGCCGATGCTGCCGGTCACGCACGGCAACGAATTCACGCGGCTGCAGGTGCTGCTCTACACCTTCATCCTCTTTGCAGCCTGCCTGATGCCTTTCATCTACGGCATGAGCGGCTGGCTGTATCTGGCGGTCGCCATCGGCGTGAGCATCGGCTTCACCGGCTACGCCTTCGCGCTGTGGCGCAAGTACTCCGACGCGCTCGCGCGCAAGACCTTCCGTTTTTCACTGATCCATCTGAGCGTGCTGTTCGCTGCGCTCCTGGTCGACCACTACGTCCGATGACCCATTCCATGAACAAGCGTCGTGCGCTCCGATTGATCGCGAGGATGGCGGCCTGGGCCGGCGTCGCAGCGCTTGCGGGCGTGAATCTCGCGGCCTGCACCAAGTCCAAGCCCAGCTTCAATGCGGTCGACATCACGGGTGCCGATTACGCCAAGGACTTCTCCCTGGCCGATGCCGACGGCAAGGCGCGCACGCTGGCCGACTTCAAGGGCAAGGTCGTGGTGCTGTTCTTCGGCTACGCGCAATGCCCCGACGTCTGCCCCACGACCATGAGCGAGATGGCCCAGGTCAAGCAGCAGCTGGGCGCCGACGGCGACAAGCTGCAGGTGCTGTTCGTCACGGTCGATCCGGAACGCGACACGCCGGCAGTGATGAAGGCCTACATGGGTGCCTTCGATCCGGCCTTCGTCGCACTGATTCCCACGACCGAGCAGCTGCAGGCACTGTCCAAGGACTTCAAGGTCTACTACAAGAAGGTCGAAGGCAAGACGCCGACCAGCTACTCGATGGACCACTCGGCGGCCAGTTTCGTCTACGACCCCGAGGGGCGGCTGCGGCTCTACGCGCGCTACGGCGCGGGCGTGCCGGCGATGGTGTCGGACGTGAAGGCGCTGCTCAAGTCCTGAGGGCAGGTGCGCCGGTGACTGCGAGCATCGCGCAATGAAAAAGCCCGGCGCGGGGCCGGGCCTGGTCTCGAAGCCGAAGCGTCTCAGGCGAAGTCCGCCAGCGCCTTCTTCATCTTCTTCATGGCCGCCACCTCGATCTGGCGGATGCGCTCGGCGCTCACGCTGTACACCGCAGCCAGGTCGTGCAGCGTCATGCCGCCCGAGCCGTCATCATTGACCTTGAGCCAGCGTTCTTCCACGATGCGGCGGCTGCGCTCGTCCAGCGCTTCCAGCGCGGTCGAGATGCCGTCGGTCGAGAGGCGGTCGCGCTGCCGCGATTCGAGCTGGGCGGTCGGCTCCTGCGAGGCGTCCGCCAGATAGGCGATCGGGCCGAAACCGTCGTCGCCGTCGTCCGAAGGACTCGGGTCGAGCAGCACGTCGCCGCCGGACAGGCGCGTTTCCATCTCCAGCACTTCTTCGGGCTTCACGTTCAGGCGGGTCGCCATCTGCGAAACCTCGTCGGCGCTCAGCGTGTCGCGGTGCGTGTCGCCTGCGCCGGCGGCCGAATCGGCCTTGAAGCTCTGCTTCATCGAGCGCAGGTTGAAGAACAGCTTGCGCTGGGCCTTGGTCGTCGCGACCTTGACCATGCGCCAGTTCTTCAGGATGTACTCGTGGATCTCGGCCTTGATCCAGTGCATCGCATAGCTGACCAGCCGCACGCCCTGGTCGGGGTCGAAACGCTTCACGGCCTTCATCAGGCCGACGTTGCCCTCCTGGATCAGGTCGCCGTGCGGCAGCCCGTACCCCAGGTACTGGCGGGAAATCGAGACCACGAGACGCAGGTGCGAGAGGATCAGCGCACCGGCCGCTTCGAGATCGTTGTGCTCGCGCAAGCGGCGCGCAAACCCCTGCTCTTCCTCGAGCGTGAGCAGCGGCAGCCGGTTGGCGGCCGAAATGTAAGCATCCAGATTACCGAGCGGAGGCACCATCGACCACGGATTGGCGACGGCAAGCTGGTTGGCAGACGCTCCGGACAGTGTTGTCATTGGGGAAACTCCTTCATTGGCGGGCATATTAGCACTCGGTTTGAGGGAGTGCTAAGCCTAGGGTTCCCACCCATTTCCAATGGGGTTGATAGGTACGGTCTATTAGAGCGCCGTCCGCATTTGCATGGGAACGGTGTCTGATTCCGGTAGGTCGGGAAGGTTTCCCCGTCTACCAGCGCACGCCGAGCCGCAGAAAGAGGCGCGACAGCACGAACAGCGGCCCCACCCAGAGGTATTGAATGTCCTCGAAGAAGGACGGCTTCTTGCCCTCGATCTTGTGGCCGACGAACTGAAAAATCCACGCCACGACGAAGATGGTGGCGCAAACCGGCAGCACAAGATCCCCCATCGCATGCACTGCGGCCAGCAGCAGCGCGGTGCCGACCAGCATCGTGGCCAGGAAAGCCGGCGAGCGCAGCGTCGCGTAGTAGACAAGGCTGGCCGCGACGAAGGCATAGGCCACCCAGGGATGCAGCGCGAACAGCAGGCCGACGATGCTCAGCATGATCGCGGGAATGGCGATCAGGTGGATCGCCTCGTTGGTCGGGTTCTGGTGGCTTTCGCCGTAGTGGGCGAGCAGGCGGTCGACCTTGCGGTCGATGCCGGGCAAGGGCGTGTCGGCGGTGTGCATGGCAGTCTCCTGGCGGGCTCCGGGCCCCCGAAAGATGATGCCAGAACCGGCGACTTCAGCCCATCAGGGCCTGCGCGAACTCGCGCGCCTTGAAGGTCTCCAGGTCCTCCAGCTTCTCGCCGATGCCGATGAAGTAGACCGGAACCGGCCGCTCGCGAGCGATGGCGCACAGCACGCCGCCCTTGGCCGTGCCGTCCAGCTTGGTGATGACCAGGCCCGTCAGGCCCAGCGTCTCGTCGAAAGCCTTGACCTGCGCCAGCGCGTTCTGGCCGGTGTTGCCGTCGATCACCAGCAGCACCTCGTGCGGCGCGCTGGCATCGGCGCGGGCAACGACGCGCTTGATCTTCTTCAGCTCGTCCATCAGGTGCAGCTGCGTCGGCAGCCGGCCGGCGGTATCGACCAGCACCACGTCCTTGCCGCGCGCCTTGCCGGCGTTGACGGCGTCGAAGCTCACGGCCGCCGGGTCGCCGCCCTCCTGGCTCACGATCTCGACCGTGTTGCGGTCGGCCCAGACCAGCAGTTGCTCGCGCGCCGCGGCCCTGAAGGTGTCGGCCGCGGCCAGCAGCACGGAGGCCCCTTCGTTGGCCAGGTGCTTGGTGAGCTTGCCGATCGACGTGGTCTTGCCCGCGCCGTTGACGCCGGCCACCATGATCACGGTCGGCGTGTGCTCGCCGATCACCAGCGACTTCTCCAGCGGGCGCAGCAGGTCCGCGATGGCGTCGGCCAGCAGCAGCTTGACCTGCGAAGCCTCGGTCGCCATGCTGCTCTTGACGCGGCGCCTGAGGTCTTCGAGCAGGTGCTCGGTGGCCTTGACGCCGGTATCGGCCATCAGCAGCGCGGCTTCGAGCTCCTCATAGAGCGCATCGTCGATCTGCGCATTGACGAAGGCCGCGGTGATGCTGTTGCCGGTCTTGCGCAGGCCGGTCCTGAGCTTGCCGAGCCAGCCGCTGCGCTCGCCGGGCATGGCTTCGACGGGCAGCGGTGCGGGCGCGGCGACCGGCGGCGGCGCGGGTGGTGCTTCGTCCGCGGCCGGCTTGCCGCCGAACCAGCTCGAAGGCGAAAAGACCGACTTGGCAGGCGGCGGCTCCGCGGGCGGCGTGGCGGGCGTTGCCACAGGCGCCGGGGCTGCGGCAGGGCTCTCGGCCGGCGGTTTTTTCTTGAAGAAACTGAACATTGGGGTGTTTTTACAATCCGAGCCATTCTATGAAACACCCCTCGCCACGCCGCGCTGCGTCTGGTGCGGTGCTGGCCTCGGTGCTGTTTGCGCTGCCGGTCCTGCCCGCATTTGCGCAGCAGACTTCGCCCGCCGCTTCCGTTGCGGCCCAAGCCCGACAGTTCACCCTCGCCAATGGCATGACCCTGATCGTCAAGCCCGACCGGCGCGCGCCGACCGCGGTACAGATGCTCTGGATGCGCGTCGGCTCGATCGACGAGGTCGACGGCACCTCGGGCGTGGCGCACGTGCTCGAGCACATGATGTTCAAGGGCACCAAGGAGCTGAAGCCCGGCGAGTTCTCGCGTCGCGTGGCCGCGCTCGGCGGGCGCGAAAACGCCTTCACCACGCGCGACTACACCGGCTACTACCAGCAGATCCCGGCGGACAAGCTGGAGCAGGTGATGAAGCTGGAGTCCGACCGCTTCGCGAACAACCAGTGGCCCGACGCCGAGTTCAAGCGCGAGATCGAGGTCGTCAAGGAAGAGCGCCGCCTGCGCACCGAGGACCAGCCGCGCGCGCTGCTCGGCGAGCAGCAGAACGCCATCGTCTTCACCGCCTCGCCCTATCACCGGCCCATCGTCGGCTGGATGAGCGACCTCGATGCGATGACGCCGGCCGACGCGCGCGCCTTCTTTCAGCGCTGGTACGTGCCGGCCAATGCCGCCGTGGTGGTGGCGGGCGACGTCGATGTGGACCAGGTGCGCGCCATGGCCGAGAAGTACTACGGCCGCATTCCGGCCCGTGCGACACCCGAACGCAAGCCGCGCACCGAGCCCGCGCAGCGCGGCATCCGCCGCATCGAGTTCAAGGCGCCGGCCGAGCAGGCCTACGTCTCGCTCGCCTTCCGCGTGCCGCAGATACCGGCCACCGACCAGTTCGACGGCGAGAGCGATTCCTACGCGCTCGTCGTGCTGTCCGCAGTGCTCGACGGCTATCCCGGTGCGCGGCTCGACCGCGCCCTGACGCAGGGCCCGGACCGCGTGGCCGATTCGGCCGGCGCCTATTCGGGCTTCGTCGGCCGCGGCCCGCAACTCTTCGTGCTCGACGGGGTGCCGGCCGCGGGCAAGAGCGCGGAAGCGGTCGAGGCCGCGCTGCGCGCGCAGGTGGCGCTGGTCGCCCGCGAGGGCATCGGCGCGGCCGAACTGGCGCGCGTCAAGACCCAGTGGGTGGCCAGCGAAACCTACAAGCTCGACTCGGTGATGTCCCAGGCGCGCGAGCTCGGCAGCAACTGGGTGCAGGGCCTGCCGCTCGACGCCAGCGCGCGCATCATCGCGCGGCTGCAGGCCGTTACCGCCGAGCAGGTGCAGGCGGTGGCTGCCAAGTATTTCGGCGACGACCAACTGACCGCCGCCGCCTTGCGGCCCTTGCCCCCCGATCCGAATCGCCGCCCGCGCGGCTTTGCAGCGCCTGCCGGCGAACTGCGCTGAAAGGTCTCGCTTCATGCCGACTCTCAAGAACAAGTTCGTGTTGCGCGCCGTGCTGGCGACCGCGGCGGCGCTCATCGGTGCCGGCGCCCAGGCCGCCATTCCGATCGAGCACTGGACGCTCCCGAACGGCGCGAAGATCTATCTCGCCGCCACCAACGCGCTGCCGATCGTCGACGTGCAGGTCGATTTCGACGCCGGCAGCCGGCGCGATCCGCCGGCGCAGGCCGGCTTGGCGGGCGTGACGGCCGGCATGGTCGAGAAGGGCACGCGGGCCAGCGGCAGCGACCCGGCGATGGACGAGAACGCGCTCGGCGAAGCCTGGGCCGATCTGGGCGCGAACTTCGATGCCAACGCAGGCTCCGACCGCATGAGCTTCTCGCTGCGCACGCTGTCCGAGCCGGCCTTGCTCGACAAGGCGGTGCGGCTGGCCGCGCGCGAGATCGGCGAACCCGCCTTCCCCGAAGACGTGTGGAAGCGGGAGCGCGAGCGGCTCAACGCCTCGATCCGCGAGGCCAACACCAAGCCCGCCACCATCGCCGGCCGCGCCTTTTCGCAGGCCGTCTATGGCACGCATCCCTATGGCCAGGACACGACCGAGGCCACGCTGGCGCAGATCGACGTTGCCACCATGCGCCAGCGCTACGAGCGGCTCGTCCTGCCTTGCCGCGCCAAGCTCAGCATCGTCGGCGCGGTCACGCGCCCGCAGGCGGAAGCCATTGCGAGCGCGCTGCTGTCGCGCCTGCCCGCGGCGACGGAGGCCGGCGGCTGCGCCGCGTTGCCGCCCGTGCCGCAGGTCGCTGCGCTCGCTGCGGCGAAGGATGAACGCCTGCCCTTCGATTCGGCGCAGGCTCACGTGTGGATCGGCCAGCCCGGCTACCTGCGCAGCGACCCGGACCATTTCGCGCTCATGCTCGGCAACTACGTCCTCGGCGGCGGCGGTTTCGTCTCGCGCCTGACCGACGAGGTGCGCGAGAAGCGCGGCCTGGCCTACAGCGTCTACAGCAGCTTTTCGCCGGGGCTGCACGCGGGTTCCTTCCGCATCGGCTTCCAGACCCGGCCCGACCAGGCCGCCGAAGCGGTGAAGGTCGCGCGCGAGGTGGTCGCCAGGTTCGTCGCCGAGGGGCCGACCGCGGCCGAGCTCAAGGCCGCCAAGGACAACCTGATCGGCGGCTTCCCGCTCCTGCTCGACAGCAACCGCAAGCTGCTCGGCAACGTGTCCAACATCGCATGGAACGATCTGCCGCTGGACTATCTCGAGACCTGGACCGCGCGCATGAGCGCCGTCACCGTGGCCGACGTCAAGGCCGCGTTCGCGCGCAAGCTCCAGCCCGAGCGGATGGTGACCGTGGTGGTGGGCGGCAAGCCGTGAAAGAGGAAAGATCGCGCGCGGCTGCCGTTAAGCTGTGCGCGTGAAACCGACCCCCAGAACCCAGCGCGCTGCACCGTCCAAGCTCGCAAAAGCGCCCCACTTCATCCGCATCATCGGCGGCCAGTGGCGGCGCACGCGCCTCGCCGTGGCCGACAAGCCCGGCCTTCGTCCCACGCCCGACCGCGTGCGCGAAACGCTGTTCAACTGGCTCGCTAGCCTCGCGGGCGCCGGCGGCGGCGAGCTTCCGGGCTGGCATTGCATCGACGCCTTCGCCGGTACCGGTGCGCTGGGCCTCGAAGCCGCATCGCGCGGCGCCGCCTCGGTGCTGCTGTGCGACCAGGACGCCGAGCTCGTTCTGCAGTTGCAGACGCTGAAGACCAAGCTGGCGGCCGACACGGTGCGTATCGAGCGCGGCAACGGCATCACCGCACTGGAGCGCGCGCCGGCCGGCAGCGCGCATGTGGTCTTCCTCGATCCCCCCTTCGAGAACCCGGCGCTCTACGAGCCCGCCTTGCGCGCCGCTGCCCATGCGGTGCTGCCCGAGGGCGTGATCTATCTCGAAGCCGCCCGGCGCTGGGGCGACGAGGAACTGGCCGCGCTGGGGCTCGATGTCTATCGCCACCTCAAGGCCGGCGCGGTGCACGCGCATCTCTTGGTACTTGCGACTGACAGCACTGCATAATCCGCCGAATCAGACCGCATCAACTGCACGAGGAGGAAGCCACCATGTCCAGCAACGTGATCGCGGTATACCCCGGCACTTTCGATCCCATAACGCTCGGCCATGAAGACGTGGTGCGGCGAGCGACCCAGCTGTTCTCGAAGGTCATCGTCGCGGTGGCGGCCGGCCATCACAAGAAGGCCTTGTTCACCCTGCAGGAACGCATCGACATGGCCCGCACCGCGGTGCAGCCCTTCAGCGACCAGGTGACCGTCGAAAGCTTTTCGGGGCTCCTGCGCGATTTCGTCGTCGCGCGCGGCGGCAAGGCCATGGTGCGCGGCCTGCGCGCGGTGACCGACTTCGACTACGAATTCCAGCTCGCCGGCATGAACCGTTCGCTGATGCCGGACGTCGAGACCGTGTTCCTCACCCCCAGCGACAAGTACCAGTTCATCTCGAGCACCTTTGTGCGCGAGATCGCGATGCTCGGTGGCGAGGTCGACAAGTTCGTCTCGCGCAACGTCCAGGACAGCCTGATGGCCAAGGTGCGGAGCCTCGGCCGCGAATGACGCTTCCGCGCCTGCATGCCCTGGGCGATGCGGCCTTGCTGTGCGAACTACCGCCGCCGGCGACGCTGGCGCAGCAGCAGCTGATCTGGGCGTTGGCGAGCGAGGCCCTGCAATGGCGCGGCGTCCACGAAGTCCTGCCCGGCATGAACAACCTGAGCCTGCTGTTCGATCCGGAGCAGGTCGACGCCGCCGAACTCGAGATGCAGGTGCTTTCCGCGTGGCCGCAGCTGGCCGCGGCCTCGATCGAGGGACGCCAGATCGAGATTCCGGTGGCCTATGGCGGCGAGGCTGGGCCCGACCTCGCCGACGTGGCCGTGCACACCGGCCTCACGCCGGCCGAGGTCGTGCGGCGCCACAGCGCCGGCGAGTACGTGGTCTACCTGCTCGGCTTCCTGCCGGGCTTCGCCTTCATGGGCGGGCTGGCGCCCGAGCTCGCGACGCCACGCCGCGCCGAACCGCGCGTGGCGGTGCCGGCGCGCTCGGTCGGCATCGGCGGCGAGCAGACCGGCATCTATCCGCTGGTGTCGCCCGGCGGCTGGCAACTGATCGGGCGGACCCCGCTCGAGCTCTTCGATCCGCGCGCGGACGAGCCGACCCTGCTGCGGCCCGGCGACCGCGTGCGCTTTCTCGTGGAGAGCTTCGAGGCGTGACCTTGCCGAGCGCTCATCTCTCGATCCTGCGTCCCGGCATGCTGGCCTCGGTGCAGGACCTGGGCCGCTACGGCCATCGCCAGCGCGGCATCTGTCCCGGTGGTGCGCTCGATGCGCTGGCGCTCGCGCTGGCCAACCGGCTGGTCGGCAATGCCGAGGGCGCGGCCGGCCTGGAGCTCACGATGGGCGGTTGCGAAATCCGATTCGAATCGACCACCCGCATCGCGCTGGCCGGCGATGACTTCGGCGCACGACTCGACGGCGCGCCCCTATGGCCCTGCTGGAGCGTGCCGGTGGCAGCGGGCCAGGTGCTCAAGCTGGCCGGCGCCAACCAATGGAGCCCCAAGAAAGGGCTGCGCAGCTGGCTGGCCGTCGCGGGAGGCATCGATGTGCCGCTGGTCATCGGTTCGCGCAGCACCGATCTGAAGGCCGGCTTCGGCGGTCATCTGGGCCGAGCGCTCAAGAAGGGCGACCGGCTGCCCCTGGGCCAGCCGGCATTGGACGCGGCGCAGATGGCCCGGCGTGCTTTCGGGCTGCGCGCGCCCGAATGGGAGCACGACGACGAGGGCGCGCTGCTGCTGCGCGTGATGCCCGGCCCGGAGTTCGAGCAGTTCACCCTGGCTTCGCGCGAGCTGCTGTGGCGCGAGCCCTGGCGTATCACGCCGCAGAGCAACCGCATGGGCAACCGGCTTGAGGGACCCGAGCTCAAGCGCAAGCGCAACGCAGACATGCTGTCCTCGGCTGTCATCCCCGGCACGATCCAGGTGCCGCCCTCGGGGCAGCCGATCATCCTGATGGGCGATGCGCAGACCACGGGCGGCTATCCGCGCATCGGCGTCGTCATCCGGGCCGACCTCTGGAAGCTCGCGCGGGCGCCGCTCAACGGCCGGCTGCGGCTCATGCAGGTCGACGCTACCGCGGCGCTGGCGGCCTGGGCCGAGCAGCAACGCTACCTGGCGCAGGTGGCGCAAGCCCTGGCCTCTGCAGGCTGGCGCACGGCGGCGCAGAATTCCCCCCAAGGAGACCTATGAACCCCCACGCTCGTCACTTCGTGTACTCGCTGCCCCCCGAGGGGGCGCATGCCGCCCTCCAGGCGGCTCGGCGGGAGGCATGACCATGCAGATTGACCTCAACGCCGATCTCGGCGAAGGCTGCGGCAACGACGAAGCGCTGCTTCACCTCGTGAGCTCGGCCAACATTGCCTGCGGATGGCATGCGGGCGATGCCAAGACCATGCGCCAGTGCGTGCGCTGGGCCATCGACAACGGCGTGGCGATCGGCGCCCACCCCAGCTTCCCCGACCGCGAAAACTTCGGCCGCAGCGAGATGAAGCTGCCGCCCGAGGAGATCGTCGCCGGCGTGCTCTACCAAGTGGGCGCACTGGCGGCGATCGTCAAGGCCGAGGGCGGCACGCTGGCGCATGTCAAGCCGCATGGCGCCCTCTACAACCAGGCCGTAAAGGACCCTGTTCTGGCCGAGGCGATCTGCGAGGCGGTGCGGCGCTTCGACCCCGGCCTGCGCTTCTTCGGACTCGCGGGCAGCGGCATGATCGGCGCCGCCGAGCGCGCCGGCCTGAAGCCGGTGGAGGAAGTGTTCGCCGATCGCGGCTACATGCCCGACGGCAGCCTTGTGCCGCGCAGCCGGCCCGGCGCCCTGATCGAGGACGAGGAGCAGTCGTTGGCGCAGACGCTGTCGTTGGTGCGCGATCACAAGGTCACTGCGATCGACGGCACGGTTGTCGGCGTCAATGCACAGACCGTCTGCCTGCATGGCGACGGTGCCCACGCGCTGGCCTTCGCGCGGCGCATCCGCGAGCGCCTCGCAGCCGAGGGCATCGCGGTCGCTGCAACGTGAAGCTGCTGCTGACCGGCTTCGAGCCCTTCGACAAGGAGGCGCTCAACCCTTCGTGGGAAGCGGTGCGCGCGCTCGACGGCTGGCGCTGCGAGGGTACCGTGGTGCACGCGCGCCGCATCTCCTGCGTGTTCGGCGCTGCGCTCGGGGAACTCGATGCGGCCATCGACGAACTGCGGCCGCAACTGGTGCTCGCGATCGGCCAGGCCGGCGGGCGCAGCGAGATCATGCCCGAGCGCGTCGCGATCAATATCGACGACGGCCGCATCTGCGACAACGCGGGCTGCCAACCGATCGACGAGCCCGTGGTGGCGGGCGCGCCGGCCGCTTACTTCTCGAGCCTGCCGATCAAGGCGATCGTGCGCGACCTGCGCGCCGGCGGGGTGCCGGCCTCGGTGTCGAACACGGCCGGCACCTTCGTCTGCAACCACCTCTTCTTCGGGCTCATGCACCGCATCGCGACGCGGCCGGTGCCTGGCATGCGCGGCGGCTTCATCCACATCCCCTACCTGCCGGAGCAGGCGGCGCGTTTTCCGGGCCTGCCCAGTATGGCGCTCGACACCGTGATCGCCGCGCTGCGCATTGCGGTCGCCACCTCGCTCGCAGTGCGCGAGGACGTGCGCGAAAGCGGCGGGCAGCTGAGTTAGCCGTTGCGCAGCAAGCGCTCGAGCCACGGCACGAGCGCGGCATTGACGAAGCCGGGCTTCTCCATGGTCAGCATGTGGCCGCAGTCCGCCACCCACACGAGCTCGGCATGCGGCACGATCTGCGCAATCTCCTCTGAACATTCGGGCGGCGTCAAGCGATCGCCGTCGCCGCAGACCACCAGCACCGGGCAGCGCAAGGAAGCCAGGTGCGCTCGCGCATCGGGGCGCTGCATCAGCGCACGGTTCTGGCGGATCAATTGCTGTGCGCCGGCATCGAGCACCAGCTCGATGTAGCGACGCACCAGCGCCTGGTTGCCGGCCTGCGCCGGATGAAAGGCGAAGCCGGCGTTGAACTCGATCACGTCGCGCGCCTCGCCCTGTTCGAAGAGCTCGATCGCCGATTCGCGCAGCTCGTACACGTCGGGCGTCTCCGGCCGCGCATTGGTGCCCAGCAGCGCCAGGCCGGCGATGCGCTCCGGTGCCTGGCGCGCGGCCTCCATCGCGATCATGCCGCCCATCGAGGCGCCGCAGAGAATCAGCGGGCCGGCATGCTCGCGCAGCACGGCCTCGGCCATCGTCTCGATGCGCTCGTGGCGCATGTGGGCATCGCTCACGTGCACGTCGAGGGTGGCGGGCAGGGCAGGCAGCTGAGCCTCCCACAGGCGCTCATCGCAGGCGAGGCCGGGCAACAGGACAAGACGGGACATCGGCGAATTCTCCGCGAAGAAGCGGCTGCCGGAAGCCTGACATCTGCTGCGAGGACAATGGAGGCCAGACCATGTCCATCGAACTCATCCTGATCCGCCACGGCGAAACCGACTGGAACCGCGAACTCCGCTTTCAGGGCCACATCGACGTCCCTCTCAACGACATCGGCCACGAGCAGGCGCGCCGGCTCGGACTGCGGCTCGCACGCGAGCCCGTGCAGCAGCTGATCAGCAGCGACCTGATGCGCGCGCAGCAGACCGCGGCGCCGGCAGCGCGCCAGCTCGAGCTCGAGGTCGTCACCTCGGCCGCGCTGCGGGAGCAGCACTTCGGCATCGTCGAAGGCATGCGTGCCGACGAGATCCAGAGCCTGCATCCGCGCGCCTGGGAAGACTGGCTCCAGTTCCGCGAGGACCATGCGATGCCCGAAGGCGAATCGCCGCGCCAGTTCCATCGCCGCATCATCGACGCGCTGGGCGGCATCGCCACCGCCCATGCGGGGCAGAAGGTGCTGGTGGTGACGCATGGCGGCGTGCTCGACCTGGTCTGGCGCACGGCACGCGGGCTGGGCCTGAACGGTCCGCGCCAGAGCGAGATTCCGAATGCCGGCTTCAACCGCGTCCGCATCGCCGACGCCGCGATGCCTGCGCAGATCGAGATCGTCGACTGGGCCGACACGGCGCACCTGGCCGATCTGCCGCCGCAGCCGACCTACGACCAGAGCCGCCATCTCAGGAAATCATGAGCGCGCGGTGTCGCCGCATGCGTTGCGTTGGAGCACCGGCAGCAGCTGCGGCCCGAGCGTTTTCAGCAGCTGGACCGGCAGCGCGCTCGTGAAGCGATAGTGCGCGGCATGGGGCTCGCCCACATAGGCGAGGATGGTGCCGAAATAGCGGTCGCCGATCATGAAGACGAAAGTGGCCGAGCGGCCGATCTTGCGCTCGGCGATCACCTGGCCGCTGCGGCCGCGCAGCTCGTAGCGGTGATCGCCGGTGCCGGTCTTGCCGCCGATCTCGAACGCGCGGCCGTCAGCGCCCACCAGCGCGCCCTTCAGGCGCCGCGCGGTCCCCTCGCGCACCACCTCGAACAGCGCGCGACGCGCGGTCGCCGCCACCTCGGGCGGCAGCACTTGCAGTGCGGCCGGGCCGCGTTGCTCGAGCCGCGTTTCGAAGGGCGTGTCGCGCGCGAAGTGCAGTGCACCGACGCGCTGCGTCGGCATGCGCGCACCGTCGTTGACCAGGACGCCCATCAGTTCCGCCAGGGCTGCCGGCCGGTCGCCCGAAGCGCCGATCGCGCTCGCGTAGGAGGGCGTCAGCGTCTCGAACGGGTAGCCCAGGCGCTGCCATGAGCGATGGACCTCTGCAAAGGCGTCGAGCTCGAGCAGCTCGCGGATGCGCCGGTCCTGCGCGCTCTTGTGACGGGTCTTGAAGAGCCAGGCATAGACCTCCTGGCGTTCGCGCGGGCTCGCGTCCAGCACCTCGGCCAGCGTCGTACCGGGATGGCGCCGCAGGTAGCCGACCAGCCAGAGCTCCAGCGGATGCACGCGCGCCACGTAGCCGCGGTCGGCGAGCGACAAGCCCGCGTAGGTGTCGCGCAGCGCGCGCAATGCGCGCGGCGAGCCGGCACCGCGACCGAGCCGGCTCGCGAGCAATTCGTCGAGCCGCGCATCGCCGGCCTCGGGCTCGATCGTGAACAGCACGCTCGCGAGGCGAGGCGCAGAAGGGCGCATGCCGCGCAGCAGCAGCTCTTCGGCCTCGGCCGCCGACTTGCCCTTGTACTTGCGATGGAAGCGCGTCAGGAAGGCCGAGCCTTCGCGGTCGGCAAAGCGCGCGAGCATCTCGCGCCGACGCGGGTCCGTCGGGTCCTGCAGCAGGCGCTGGCCGTCGTTGGCAGCGCCGAACATCCGGTGGCGCACGATGTCGCGCATCAAGCGGATGAACACCAGGTTGACCGAATGCTTGAAAGCCTCCTGCACCGTCATCGAGGCGCCGGCATGTGTGCGGTCGAAGTTCTCGAAGCGATGCAGGCCGCCACCGGTGAAGAAGGCCTCGCCCTCGCTGGCCGAATAGCGGCGCTGCATTGCCGCCTCCAGCATGGGGGCAAGGCTGCGGTCCTTGGTGCGCAGCAGGTACTGGCGCGCCCAGGTGCCGAGCGGATCGCGATCGCCGGGCTTCAAGGCAGAAAGCGCGGACGTATCGAGCCCGGCCCAGCGCTCGTGCAGCTCGGCGACCAGTTCTAGATAGCTGACCAGCGTGCGCAGCTTGGCCGTCGAACCGAGGTCCAGGCGGGCGCCCTGGTTCAGATCGAAGGGCTGGTCGATGTTGTCGGCCTGGACGCGCAGCAGGTTCGCATGCGCGCCGCGCTCGTACAGCGTGAAGCTGTAGATCAGGCGGCCGGCGTTCGCGCCCGGATCGAGCAGGTGATGGCCGATGAGGCCTGCCGACTTCACCGCCGCAGGCGTGCGCAGGCCGACGAGCATGTTCGTGGCCAGCGCCTGCGCTTCGTTGTCCAGGCTGGTTTCGGCATCGAGGTCAAGGCGTTCGAGATCGTAGGCACGTGGCACGCCGAGCAGCGTCGACACATGGGTCCGCAGCGCGTTCACCGCCTTGCGTTGCACGAAGTTCGGCCGCGGCGCCGCCGGCAGTCCGGATTGGCGCTGCAGCGGGGCTTCCAGTGCCGCATCGCGCAGCGAGGGTGAGATGAGGCCCGCTTCGGCCATCAAGCGCAAGTAGCTGTCGGTCAGCCGAGTCAGGCGCTCGCCACTGCCGAGCAGATGCTGAGAGGGACGGCGCTGCGCGATCATGAGCGACAAGGCCTGCTTGAACGCCAGCCCCTGGCGGCGCAGTGCTGCCCCGTTCGATGGCGCGCTCTCTTCGCCGTTGTCGGCGAGCAGGCGATTGATCTCGTCGAAATCGCGGCCGTACCACGCCCAAAGGCCATCCCCCAGCCCATGGACTTCGCCGATGCCCGGGCTGGCAGCCAACGGCACGGTGTCGAGGTAGTCGACGACGATCTGGCGGCGCCGCGCCAGGGTGTCGTCGCCGTCCTGGTAGGCGCGCAGCGAGGCCGAGGCCATCTGGCGCAGCTTGTCGCCGACCGATGCGGTGCGGCCCTGGGGCGAATGGCGATATTTCTCGATCTGGGTCGCCAGCGTGCTGCCGCCCGAGGCCGGGCGTGTCACGTCGAGCACCCGGTGCATCTGCTCGAACGCTGCCTTGGCGAAGCGTTCCGGGTCGATCGCCGGATTGCGTTGCGGCGGCTGCGCGTCCAGCAGGTGGCGGTCCTCCACGAAGAGCAGGGCATTGACCAGCAGCGGCGGCACCTCCTCGAAGCGTTCATACACGCGCTCCGGCACGCGCGAGCGCAGCAATGTCTGGGCGCGGCAGTCGCTGACCGTCAGGCCGGCCTGGTTCTTTTCGCCGTAGGGTACGAAGAGGCCGCGTTCGTGCAGTTCGATCATCCGTGGCGACATGCGCGCCTGCCGGGTCACCACGTAGCCCGCGCCCTGGAGGCGCTCGATATAACGGGGCAGCTGGCGGTAGCCCATGCGCTCGTCGTAGGGCCCGCTATTGGGAAAGCGGATCGCATCGCTGGCGCCGGCGTCGACGCTGAAACGCGCGTCGCGGGCCTGGTCGTGCCACAGTGATGATTGCAGCCGCGATGTCTTCAGCTCGTCCACCGCGAATGCGACGAACGCACCCACCCCGGCGAGCGTTGCGCCGATCCAGAGGAGCTTTTTGAGCCTTGCCACGTTCCGCCTCGCACCGAGCCTGCACCGTGGGTTCGTCACCCAGGATGATGCTCCTTTCGGCGCATTTTTGCGTGTCGTTACGTGCAGGAACCTCGGCCGCGCAGACAGCTCCAAAGGAAGCCGGCATCCTATTGCCGGCTGGAGGTACGACATGATGCAACTCAAGCATTGGCAAGACCCGGTCAACGGTGCGCTGGGTCTCTGGCTGGCTCTTTCGCCCTGGATCCTGGGCTACACCGGCGTTGCTTCCGCCATGCCGAACGCGGTGATCGTCGGCGTGGCGCTCATCGCCGCGGCCTTCGGCGCGATGCTGATCCCGCAGGCGTGGGAGGAGTGGATCGAAGCGGCGCTGGGCCTGTGGCTGATGATCTCGCCCTGGGCGCTCGGCTTCAACGGAAATGCCGACGCCATGCTGACGGCGGTCATCACCGGTCTCGTCGTCCTGGCGCTGGCGCTGTGGACGCTCCTGACCGACAAGGACTACAGCCGCTGGTGGCATGACCGGACCGCGCACTGACTGAGCGGTCCCAGGAGTCTGGGCGGCAGAACTTCTACGGCTTCTGCCGCCCTGCCTCCTAGGCCGGACGCTTCGCCAGCAGCGCCCACACACCTGCGGCCGACAGGAGCGAGCCGCCGGCAAGATGAAAACGCCGCTGGGCGCGAGGCGATGCGAGCAGGCGGCGCGCCGAGCCGGCGAACACGGCGTACAGCGACGCGTTGAGCGTCGCCATGGCGACGAAGGTGACGGCAAGGATCCAGAGTTGCCGGGTGAGCTCTGCGCCCGGCAGGATGAACTGCGGCAAAAAGGCGACGAAGAACACGATGCCCTTGGGATTGAGCGCCGTCACCAGGTAAGTGTTGGCGAACAGGCGCCAGCGCGAGCCGGGCGCGGCCGGTGCCGCCAGTTCGGCGGCCGACACTCCGGCGCGAAGCAGCTTGATGCCCAGGTAGAGGAGGTACAGGCCGCCGGCCCACTTGACCACGGTGAACCAGAAGGCGGACGTGGCCAGCAGCGCGCCGAGGCCGAGCAGCGAGACCACCAGCGCGGTCGAATCGCCGAGTGCAACGGCCGCGACGAGCGGCACGTTGGCGCGCCGGCCGTGCGCCATCGAATAGCTGATAACGGTGAGGATGGTCGGCCCCGGGATGATGAGCAGTACCGCGGAAGCGGCGACGAAGGCAAACCAGAGTTCGATAGGCACGGCAGATACTCCTTTGAAGCTCAGTGCCCTGCATTGGACATCAGGTCCGGCAAGCCCAGTGCCGCGTAGATCGTATCGGCCAACCGGCGCAGCCGCAGCGACTGCGGCTGGCTGTTGAGTTGCTGCTGCAGGATGCCCTGGGCGCTGGTCAGCGTGGCGGTGGTGCCGCCTGCAACCAGCGCGTCGAGGTATACCTGCTCGAACAGGTCGCGCTGGGCATGGCTGCCGCCGATCTCCATCAGGCGCGGCAGCGCCAGGCCGAGACCTTCGATCGTCGCGGCGAAGTCGCCGCGCGCGTGGGCGCACAGGCCATGGGCTGCAGGCACGCAGACGCGCTGCCAAGCCGCACGCGTCGAGGCCGGCGCCCGCGGTGCGTAGGCTTCGATGTTGCGCAGCAGGGTCTCGGCTTCGGGCCGTCCGGCGCGCGCCAGTCCGTAGAGATACTGCAGATCGAGAAAGGGCAGCACGTGGTCGTCGAGCCGCCGCACCAGGTAGCCGGCCAGTTCCTGCCAGCGCTCGCCGACATCGATGCCCGCGAGCTCGAAGCGCGCGAGCAAGGACACTGCGCCGATCTGGTCCTGCGAGTAGTCCTTGACCACACCCCACACCCGCTCGTCGTAAGTCGCAAGCGCCTCGTCGTCGCGGCCCAGGTCGATCAGGAACAGCGCCACGTGCCACCAGTTGTGCGTCACCATGAAGGAATTGAGCTCGACCCAGGTGTCGCTCACCTCCTGCATAAAGGCCAGGCCCTCGGCGAGCCGGCCCTCGGTCAGCATGACATGGCCGAGCGCGTGGTGCGCCCAAGGCTCCTTGCGTTGCATCGCGATGGCGCGGCGCGCGCTGGCTTCGGCTTCGCGCATCAAGTGGCATTGCTCGTAGCCGAAGGCGGCCATGCCGTGCAGATAAGGCACGTCGGCAGCCGTGGGCAGCGCAGCCAACGCGAGCCGCAGCATGCCGGGGCAGTCGCCGATGTTGAAGCAGTGGTACTGGCCGAGCTTGAGGGACGCCAGATCGCGCGGATGTTCGCGCGCCTGCTCCTGGTGCAGTTCGATCGCGCGGGCGATGTCGCCTTCGGTCCAGGCCGCGACCGCC
Source organism: Variovorax paradoxus (assembly GCF_018614915.1). Classification (GTDB taxonomy): domain Bacteria; phylum Pseudomonadota; class Gammaproteobacteria; order Burkholderiales; family Burkholderiaceae_C; genus Variovorax; species Variovorax paradoxus_K. Next base: position 88,949 of record NZ_JAGGNU010000019.1, read on the forward strand.
GCGATGTAGCGCCGCTCGCGCGGGCTGGCGCGGACTGCGCCGGCTTGCGCGCGTTCGAGAAAGGGGCGTGCGTTGGAGACGGCGTCCCGCGACTCGGCGAACAGGTGCAGCGTCGCGCAATAGGCCTGCACGATCGGGCTCTGGTCTTCCGCGGCGGCCAGCACCTCGACCGCGCGCGCCTCGCAGGCGATGAAGCCCTCGACGAAGTCGTTGACCGCGCGCAGGCTGGTGGCGTCTGTCAGGCTGACCGGGTTGCCGAGGCTGTCTTGCATAAAGCCTATTCTGCCGGCGCGGCCGCCGCCGGGCTGCCCCGGGGGGCTTCAAACACCCGCTTTCTGATGCCGGTACTCCTGTGTGAGTCCCCCGTAGCCGTAGGCCGCGGCGCGCGCGTCGATCAGGTGCACGTACGACACCTCGTGCAGGTTCTTGCGAAGCGCCGCCATCGCCGCATGGACCTCGCGCACATAGCGGGCCTTCTCCGCCTTGGTGTTGGTCTCGTCGGTGATGCTGATGTCCAGATGGAAGGCCGACTTGCCGAGCTCGGCCAGCGATCGGCCGCCGATGAACCAGGCGTCGTCGGCGATGTACTGCACCGTGATGGCGATCACAGGCAGCTTCTTGTCGAGCACGCTCTGGGTCAGTTCGGCCACCGTGTCGACAGTCCGGCGGGTGAGCTGGGCGTCGGGTTGGCCGGAGAGATGAATGACGATGTGAGGCATGGCGCTTTCCTTTTCGGTGGTTGGTGAGGGTATTGTGGAAAGATCAAATGAATCGGAAAAGCGGGAAGATATGATGACTTCCATCTGTTTCACGAATGGATTGCCGCATGCAGGCCTTCGACCTCGATCAACTCCGCACCTTCGTCGCCGTCACCGAGGCGGGCAGCCTCACGGCTGCGGCGCCGCAGGTCTTCCTGTCGCAATCCGCCGTCAGCGAGCAGATGCGCAAGCTCGAAGAGCGGGCTGGCCAGTCGCTGTTGACGCGCAGCAAGGCCGGCGTGGCGCCTACGGCGGCGGGCATCCGATTGCTGGCGCATGCGCATCGGCTGCTGGCACTTTCAGACGAAGCCTTTAGAGACATGCGCGGCGAAACGCTGCAGGGCGAACTGCGTCTCGCGGTCACCGACTATTTCAGGCCGGGCGACCTGACCCGGCTGCTGAGCCGTCTCGGCGAGAACTACCCGCAGGTGCATCTGCACGTGAGCGTTCTCAAGAGCGGAGCAATCGAGGCCGGGTATGCAAAGGGGCACTTCGATGTGGCGTTGTCGATGCGCATCTCCGGCGCGGCGCACGGTGCGACCAGGGCGGATGCGCCGGCGCTGCGCCGCGAATCGCTGGCGTGGATGGGCGCGGCCGGACTGCGTCTCGCGCGCGGCGAGCCGCTGCGGCTTCTGGTCTTGCCCGACACCTGCTCGCTGCACCAGTTCACGGTGCAACTGCTGCAGAAGCGGCGAGTGCCTTATTCGGTGGCCCACGTGGCTTCGGGCGTGGCCGGCCTGCAGTCCGCCCTCGCAGCCGGGCTGGGCGTCGCCTGCCTCAACGAATCGGCGCTGTGCGAGGGCGTGGCACGGCTGGCGCCGCCGCACGGGCTGCCGGCGCTGCCGCGCGTGGCTTTTCACCTCCTGCCCGCGCGGCGAGGGGAAACGGATTTCGTCGCGCGCGCACGCGAGCTGCTGGCTTCGCATCTCGTTTGAGTTGCGCGCCGGCAGCGTCTCGGATCAGCCGGCCGGCGGTTCCGGCCAGGGCCGCTGCGGCGCCCGTATCAGCTCGAAGGCGCGCGCGACCTTGAGCACGCCGAGATCGTCGAAGCGTTGCCCTGCGATCTGCAGCCCGATTGGCAAGCCTTCGCTGGTGTAGCCGCAATTGATCGACGCGGCCGGCTGCTCCGACATGTTGAAAGGCACGGTGAAGCCGATGTGCTCCAGCGGCCGAAGCGGATCGTTGGTGGGCGAGGGCAGTTCCGCGGCTGCCGGCGAGTTCGGCGCGGTGGGCGAGATCACGTAATCGAACTTCGCGCAGGCCGCCACCGCAGCGACCCGCGTGGCGTGGAACTGGCTGAAGGCGCGGAACACGTGCTCGCCGCTGAAGTCCGATGCACTCTCCGCCCATTCGCGGATGTAGGGCAGCACCTTCGCACGCTGCTCCGACGGGAGTGCATTCATGTCCACCAGCGAGCGCATGCGCCACAGGTGGTCCATGCCGTCGAGCATGGCCTGCGACATGAAAGGCTGCATCGGTTCGATGTCGGCGCCGGCCCGCTCGAAGAGCCGTGCCGCCTGCTCGACCGCCGCGCCGATCTCGGGCTCGACGGCCAGGCCGCAGCCGGCGTCGAGCAGGAGACCGATGCGCAGGCCGCGCAGGTGATCCGTGGCGACGTCGAACCCGGACCATGGGATGTCCTGCGCGGGCAGGCTCATGCTGTCGCGCAGGTCGGGCCGAGCCAGGGCCTGCATCATGAGCGCCGCATCGCCCACGCTGCGTGTCATCGGGCCGGCGGCACGCCCCATGTAGGGTGGATCGATCGGAATCCGGCCCAGGCTGGGCTTGAGGGTGAAGATGCCGCACCAGGCGGCCGGCAGCCGCAGCGAGCCGCCGATGTCGGTGCCGATGTGCAGCGGGCCGTAGCCGGCCGCGGCGGCGGCACCTGCGCCGGCGCTCGACCCGCCAGGGGTCTTGCTCAGGTTCCAGGGGTTGCGCGCCAGGGTGTGGAAGCTCGAGAGGCCGGAGGAGAGCATCCCGTAGTCGGGCATCGTGGTCTTGCTGACGACCACCGCGCCGGCCTCCTTGAGGCGGGCGGCCGGCGGCGCATCGGCCGCGGCGGGCTTGAGCTCGACGGCGGCGGTGCCGGCCGGCATCGGGTCGCCGCGCGTCGCGATGTTCTCCTTGATCGTCGTCGGCACGCCGTCGAGCGGACCGAGCGGCTCGCCGCGTCGCCAGCGCGCCTCCGAGGCGCGCGCCTGTTCGAGCGCGGCTTCGGGGCGCAGCAGCCAGGTGGCCTGCAGATGCGGCTCCCAGCGCGCGATGTGGTCGAGCACGGCCTGCGTGACTTCGACCGGCGAGAGGCTGGCGTCGCGGTAGGCGGCGGCGAGTTCCTGTGCGGACAGATCGTGGAGACGCTTGCTCACGACCACGACAGTGCCGAGAGATCGTTGGCGAAGATCGGCATCTCTTTCCAGAGTCCTTTCACGCCCTTCTTCGCCACGGTAGGCCATTGGGGCTGGTAGAGGAAGCCATTGGCGGCGTCGGCAGCGAGCAGTTTTTGCGCGTCGCCCAGGAGCTTGTTGCGCTCGGTCGCATTGGCCGTCGTCTTGATCTTGTCGAACAGCGTGTTGAAGGCCTTCGAATCGTAGCCCCAGTAGTAGTCGGGCTTGGCGTAGTTGCCGAGGTCGAAGGGCTCGACATGCGAAATGATCGAGAGGTCGTAGTTGTGCGCGCCGCCGTAGGTGTTGCTGAGCCACTGCGCCCATTCCACGTTCTGTACCTTCACCTGAATGCCGATCTTGGCGAGCTGCGCCTGGATGACTTCGCCGCCCTGGCGCGCATAGGGTGGCGGCGGCAGCGTCATCGTCAGCTCGAGCGGCGTCTTGACGCCGGCCTCGGCCAGCAGTTTCTTGGCCTTTTCAATGTCGAAGGGATTGACCCCCGTGGTATCCACATAGCCCGCGGCGCCCGGCACGTAGTGGCTGCCGATCGGCACACCGAAGCCATCGACCGCACCCTCGATCACTGCTTTCCGATCGATCGCGGCCAGGATGGCGCGGCGCACCCGCACGTCGTCCAGCGGCTTCTTCTTGTTGTTGATGGCAAGGATGGTCTTGGCGCGCGAGCCCGCGAGGCTCACCTGGAACTGCGGATTGTTCTTGAACTGGGGCACGACGCGCGTCGCGATGCGCGGGAAGGCATCGACGTCGCCGGCCAGCACCGCCGCTGCCTGTGCGGCCGGATCGGAGATGAAACGGAAGCTCACCCTGTTCACCTTGGCTGCAGCGGGGCTGCGGAAACCACTCCACTTGCTCAGCGTGAGTGACGAGCCGCGGGCCCAGTTGTCCAGCTTGTACGGGCCTGTGCCAACAGGCTTGGTGGCGTTGGTGTCTGCGCTCTTGGGCTCGACGATGATGGATGTTGCCTGGCCCAGTACGAAAGGCAGGTCGGGATCAATTTCCTTGTTGAGGATCACCACGGTTGATTCATCCACCGCTTGCACCGAGAAATTGGCGAAGGTGCGCTTGTCCTTGTTGGTGCTCTTCTCGCCGGCGGCACGCTCGAACGCAAACTTGACCGTCTGTGCATTGAACGGCTCGCCGTTCTGGAACTTGACGTCTTTTCGCAGTTTGAAGGTATAGGTCTTGAGATCGGGCGAAACCTCCCAGCTCTCGGCCAGGAGCGGCGTGACGCTGCCGTCGGCGTTGATCTTGGTGAGCGTTTCGAAGACGTTGTAGAGCACGACTTCACCGATGGCGGAAGCCGCATTGGCGGTCGGATCCAGGCCCGGCGGCTCGAGCCCCATGCCCAGCACGATCGAATCCTTGCGGCCCTGCGCCAGCGCCGCCTGCGGCAGCGCAAGCGGCACGGTGGCCAGTGCAGCGGTGGTCAGAAGGGTGCGGCGTTTCAACATGGTCAGGGCTCCAGGCAAAAGGCTGAGAAGAAGAAAAAAGTCGTTACATCATGCGCGAGCGGCCTCGCCGGCGGCAAGCATTTGGCTTTGCATCGCTGCTGCGGGCTCTGCGCGTGGTACCGCAGCGAGCAGGGCTTGGGTATAGGGGTGTTCCGCATGAGCGAACAGATGTTGCGGCGCGCCTTGCTCGACCACCAGCCCGCGGTGCAGCACGCAGACCACGTCGCACAGGTGGTTCACCACCGCGAGGTCGTGGCTGATCAGCAGGTAGCTGATGCCGAACTGTTGCTGCAGGTCCTGCATCAGGTTCAGCACCTGCGCCTGGACCGAGACGTCGAGCGCGCTCACCGGCTCGTCGGCGACGATCAGCCTGGGCCGCGTGATCAATGCGCGCGCGATCGCGATGCGCTGGCGCTGGCCGCCGGAAAACTCGTGCGGGTACTTGTCGAGGTCGGTGCTGCGCAGGCCGACGGCGGCGAGCGATTCGCCGGCACGTTCGCGCTGCTCGGCGCGGCTGGTTTCAGCCAGCGCTTCGAGCGGCTCGGCGACGATGCGCGCCACCGTCTGGCGCGGGTCCAGCGAGCCGTATGGGTCCTGAAACACCATCTGCACGTCGCGCCGCGCGGCACGCAGCTCGTGCCTGGGCAGCGCGTGGAGGTCGCGGCCGAGCAGCTTGACGGTGCCGGAGGTCGGCTTGTCGAGCGCCATCACCAGCCGCGCGATGGTCGACTTGCCCGAGCCCGATTCGCCGACGATGCCCAGGCTTTGCCCCGGGCGCAGGCTGAAGCTGACGCCGTTGAGCGCCTTGACCATCGGCGGCGGTCCGAACAGGCGCTCGCGCGGCAGCGTGTAGTGACGCACCAGGCCATCGACCTCGAGCAGGGCAGTGGAGGGCGCCGCCGTCATGCGACCGTTGCCTCCGCCAGCACGTGGTCGAGCCGGATGCAGCGCACCTGGTGGCTGTGCGGCATTTGCGTGGCCGGTGGCCGCGTCGCGTGGCATTCGTCGATGGTGAAGCGGCAGCGGCCCGCGAAGGGGCAGCCTGCCGGCAGGTCGACCAGCTCCGGCACGCTGCCCTTGATGGTCGCGAGCTTCAGGCCGCGCGCTGCGCCAAGCGCGGGCCGTGCAGCGAACAGGCCTTGTGTATACGGATGGGCACGTTCGGCGAACACGGCCGCGGTCGGCCCGCTCTCGACCAAACTGCCGCCGTACATCACGAGCATCTTCGAGACGCTCTGCGCGATCACGCCCAGGTCGTGCGAGATCAGGATCAGCGCCATGCCGCGCTCGGCCACCAGGCTCTGGATCAACTCGAGGATCTGCTTCTGGATCGTGACGTCGAGCGCGGTGGTCGGTTCGTCGGCGATCAGCAGGTCGGGGCCGCAGGCCAGCGCCATCGCGATGCCGATGCGCTGGCGCTGGCCGCCCGAGAACTGATGCGGGTAGGCATCGAGGCGCGCTGCGGCATCGGGAATGCCGACGCGGTCGAGCAGCGCCAGCGCATCCTTGCGCGCGTCGGCGTTCGACAGGCCGCGATGCAGCCGGAGCGGCTCCCCGACCTGGCGCGCGATGGTGTGGACCGGGTTCAGCGCCGTCATCGGCTCCTGGAAGATCATGCCGATGCGGTTGCCGCGGATCTCGCACATCGCGCGCTCGGGCAAGCCGACGAGTTCGGTGCCGTCGAAGCGGATGCTGCCCGTCACCTTGGCGCTGGCCGGCAGGAGGCCCATCAGCGACTGCACCGTGATCGACTTGCCGCAGCCGGACTCGCCGACGATGCCCAGCGTCTCGCCGCGTTCCAGCGTGAAGCCGATGCCGCGCACGGCCTCGGCGGGCCCGCGCTGCGTCTGCAGCTGCACATGGAGGTTGTCGACTTCGAGCAGGGGCATGGTGGCGGTCTAGCGGGCGCGTGCGAGGCGCGGGTCCAGCAGGTCGCGCAGGCCGTCGCCCAGAAGGTTGAGGCCGAGCACGGCGAGAGCGATCGCCAGGCCCGGGAATACCGCGAGCAGCGGCGCCTGGAACATCATCGTCTGGGCTTCGCTGAGCATGCGGCCCCAGGAGGGCTGCGGCGGCTGCGTGCCCAGACCGAGATAGGAGAGGGCGGCCTCGGCCAGGATGGCGATCGCGAAGCGGATCGTGATCTGGACGATCAGCACGGCCGAGATGTTGGGGAGCACATGCTGCATGGTGATCGCGAAGGCGCCCTTGCCGCAGGCGCGCGCGGCGGCCACGTACTCGCGCGACCAGATCGCGTTGGCCGATGCGCGCGTGATGCGCGCGAAGGTCGGGATGTTGTAGATGCCGATGGCAATGATCGCGTTGACGATGCCGGCGCCGAACACCGCCGTCATCATGATGGCCGACAGGATGGCGGGAAAGGCCATCGAGAAGTCCGTGAAGCGCATGATCGCTTCCTCCACCCAGCCGCGCCGCGCTGCCGCGAGCAGGCCGAGCGCGGTGCCGACCACGAGGCCGATGCCGACCGCGATCACGCCCACCAGGATGGACGCGCGCGCGCCCACCAGCAGCAGCGAGGCCACGTCGCGTCCGAAGGAGTCGGTGCCCAGCCAGTGCGCTGCCGTCGGCGGCTTGAGCTTGTTGGCAATGTCCATCTCGTAAGGCGACCAGGGTGTCCAGACCAGCGAGACAGCGGCGGCCAGGATCAGCAGCAGCGTGAGCACGGCGCCGATGGTGAAGCTGCGGTGGTGCAGCGCGCGGCGCCAGAAACCGGGCACCTTGAAGGCGGCCGCGCTCGGGACTTGGGCAGGAAGCGCACTCATATGTCGCTGGCCTTGATGCGCGGGTCGATGACGGCATAGAGCACATCGACCACGAAGTTGACGATGACGACCATCGCCGCCAGCAGCATCACGCAGTTGCGCACCACGATCAGGTCGCGGTTGCTGATGGCCTGGAAGATCAGCCGGCCCAGCCCCGGCAGGTAGAACACGTTCTCCACCACGATGGTGCCTGCCAGCAGCTCCGAGAACTGCATGCCCATCACGGTGATCACCGGGATCAGCGCATTGCGCAGCACGTGGGTCCAGAGCACCGCCCGCTGCGAAACGCCCTTGGCGCGCGCGGTGCGCACGAAGTCCTCGCGCATCACCTCGAGCACGGCCGAGCGCGTGATGCGCGCCAGGATCGCGGCCTGGACCACGGCGAGCGACAGGGCGGGCAGGAGCAGCGCCTTGAGTCCCGCGAACACCCCTTCCTCCCAGCCTTCGAAACCGCCGGCCGAGAACCATTGCAACTGCACCGAGAAGACCAGGATCAGCAGGATCGCGAACCAGAAGTTGGGGATGGCGATGCCTACCTGCGTCAGGCCCATCAGCCCGACGTCGCCGAGCTTGTTGTGCCGCGCCGCGGCGGTCACGCCGACGAACAGCGCAAGCACGGTGGTGAAGGCCATCGCAAGCAGGGCCAGCGGCACGGTCAGCGCGAGGCGTTCGAGGATCAGGTCGAGCACGGGCGAGCTGTAGGCATAGCTGTCGCCGAGCTCGCCGGAGAGGAGGCCGCCGATCCAGTGCCAATAGCGGGTCCAGGCCGGCTGGTCGAGACCCAGCTTGGTGGCCAGCGCCGCCACTGCGTCGGGCGAGGCGTCCGGGCCCATGAGCATCTGCGCGGCGTTGCCGGGCAGGATTTCGAGCACGAGAAAGACGATGACCGAGGCGCCGATCAAGGTGGCGATCAAGGTCAGGAAGCGCTTGAAGAGGAACAGGCTCATAGGGCGGGGGGCAGCATAACCCGACAGACGCAACGACCATGCCCGGGACGGGATAATCGGCGCCATGGCCCTCATGATCACCGACGAATGCATCAACTGCGATGTGTGCGAGCCGGAGTGCCCCAACGACGCGATCTACATGGGCGTGGAGATCTACGAGATCGACCCGCACAAGTGCACCGAGTGCGTGGGCCACTTCGACGAGCCGCAGTGCGTGCAGGTGTGCCCGGTGGCCTGCATCCCGAAGAATCCCGCGCATCTGGAGACGCGCGAGACCCTGTGGCAGAAGTTCCAGCGGCTCACGGCCGCCAAGGCCGCTTCCTAGCTTTTGGCCGACTTTTTCGCGGCCTTTTTCTTCGCCGTCGCCACAGGGTCGTGCGCGCTGAAGTAGCCGGGATCCTTCTTCTTCTTTTTCAGCGCGACGCCGGGGGCTGGCGACGCATCCGGCTTCGCGTTGGACGGCTTGTTGTCGATCAGCGTCGCTGCGCGGCCACCCTGCGCGGCCTCGAGTCGAACACGGTCTCGTTCCAGCCGGTCGGCCGCCGTTCGGGCCTCGCGCGTGGCACTGTCGGCTTCGCGCCTTTGCGCCGCATCGCGTGCGTCGTCCGGATCGATCGCCTTGCCGCCCTGGCACGGCTGGTCGGTGTAGGTGTTGCCGCAGCGCCAGGTTTCGGTGCCGGCGTGGGCTGCGGGCGGTGCCAGTTGAACGCAGGCCGCCATCAGGAAGGCGGCGATCGGTGCTGGTGACTGTCTCATTTTTTTTCTCTCCCCTGGTTCACATTTCCGCTAGCCCGCGGCGGGTGCGCCCCCGTCGCCCGGCTCGCGCCGCGGCGGTTTGGGGCGCGGCGGCTTGCTCGTGTGGATGAGCAGGGTCGCCTTGTCCATCTCACCGGCCACCAGTGCCGGAAAGGCGTGCAGCGTGCGGGCGATCGCGTCGTCGATCGCTTCGCGTTGTTCCTTCAGCGGTTTTTTCAGCACCCAGCCGACCACTTCGGACTTCACGCCCGGATGGCCGATGCCAAGGCGCAGGCGCCAGTAATCGCCGGTGCCGAGCTGCGCATGGATGTCGCGCAGGCCGTTGTGGCCGGCGTGGCTGCCGCCCAGCTTCAGCTTGGCCTGTCCGGGCACCACGTCGAGTTCGTCGTGCACCACCAGGATCTCGTGCGGCTCGATCTTGAAGAAGCGGGCCAGCGCGGCGACCGACTTGCCCGACAGGTTCATGAAGGTCTGAGGCTCGAGCAGCCACACGGGCTGCCCGCCCACCTGCATGCGCGCAACCAGGCCGTGGTAGGCACGTTCGGGCGAGAGCGTGAGCTTGCGGTCGCGCGCGAGCGCGTCGATCCACCAGAAGCCGGCGTTGTGCCGCGTGGCCTCGTATTCCGAGCCCGGGTTGCCCAGGCCGACGAACAACTTGATCATGAAGCCGGATTATCCGTGGCTGCGAAAAGAAGAACGGCCCGCACGAGGCGGGCCGTCGGCGGCGAGCGCTGCGAGGAAATTACTTCTTCTTCGCGGGTGCGGCCTTGGCGTCCGTCTTGGCGGCAGCAGCCGGTGCGCCTTCTGCGGGAGCGGCACCTTCGGCACCAGCCACCGGCTCTTCGGCGACCAGCGGCGGCACGGCCGACACGACCACGGGGTTGACCTTGCCGTGGCTCACGTACTTCACGCCCTTGGGCAGCTTGATGTCGTTGACGTGGATCGTGGCGTTCTTGGTGAGGCCGGAGAGGTCGATCTCGATGAACTCGGGCAGATCGGCCGGCAGGCAGCTGACTTCGAGTTCGTTCATCACGTGGTTCACGAGATTGTGGTCGAGCTTGACGGCCGTGGACTCTTCCTCGCCCTTGAAGTGCAGCGGCACCTTGACGGTCATGCGGGTGCGGGCATCGACGCGCTGGAAGTCGACGTGCTGCACGAGCGGGCGGAACGGATGGTATTGCACGTCGCGCAGCAGGACCTTGGTCGTGTTGCCGGCGAGGTCCATCTCGAGGATGGACGAATGGAAAGCTTCCTTCTTGAGGGCATGCCACAGCGCGTTGTGATCGAGCTCGATCAACTGGGGTTGGCCATCGCCACCGTAGACGATACCGGGCGTCTTGCCCGTGATGCGGAGACGGCGGCTCGCACCCGTGCCCTGCTTGGCGCGCTCATAAGCGACGAATTTCATAACTACTCCTGTGGAAGTCGACCGCGACCAGTGCGACTCCGGTTTCAACATGGGCTCCTCGAAGAGAGCCCGCTTCTTGCTCAGATCAGGCTCTTCGAGCCTGACGGTTTTTCAAACCCGAACAAGTTTTGGCGAAATCTCTAAAAGAGATTTTCTTGGTCCGAAAACAAACTCATCACCGACTCGCCCTTGGCAATGCGCTGGATCGTCTCAGCGATCAGCGGCGCCACGGAGAGTTGGCGGATCTTGGTGCAGCCCGTCGCGCCGCCCGACAGCGGGATCGTGTTGGTCACGACCACTTCGTCGAGCGCGCTGCCCTGGGCGATCCGCTCGATGGCGGGGCCCGAGAAGATCGGGTGCGTGCAATACGCATACACCTTCTTGGCGCCGCGTTCCTTCAGGACCTCGGCCGCCTTCACCAGCGTACCGGCGGTGTCGATCATGTCGTCCATGACCACGCAGTTGCGGCCGTCGATCTCGCCGATCACGTGCATGACCTCGCTCACGTTGGCGCGCGGACGGCGCTTGTCGATGATCGCGAGGTCGCAATTCAGCTGCTTCGCCAGGGCGCGGGCACGAACCACGCCGCCGACGTCGGGCGAGACCACGATCAGGTCTTCGTAGTTCTGCTGGCGCAGGTCGCCCAAGAGCACCGGCGACGCATAGATGTTGTCGACCGGGATGTCGAAGAAGCCCTGGATCTGGTCGGCGTGCAGGTCCATGGTCAACACGCGGGCCACGCCCACGGTTTCGAGCAGGTTGGCCACCACCTTGGCCGAGATCGGCACCCGGCTCGAACGCGGGCGACGGTCCTGGCGCGCATAGCCGAAATAGGGAATCACCGCACTGATGCGCTCGGCCGAAGCGCGCTTGAGCGCGTCGACCATGATGAGCAGTTCCATCAGGTTCTCGTTGGTCGGCGCGCAAGTCGACTGAACGACGAACACGTCGCGCGCCCGCACGTTCTGGTTGATCTCGACGGTAACTTCGCCGTCGGAGAAGCGGCCGACGCGGGCGGCGCCCAGCGAGGTGCCCAGATGCTGCGCGATCTCTGCGGCAAGGCCTGGGTTGGCGTTGCCGGTGAAAACCATGAAATCAGGGTGGTGAACCTGCATGAGCGTCCCGGCAAAATGCATCCGGCAATGCGAAATGGCCCTTTTGGGGGCCGCCAATCTACGTGCAATTGAAGATTTGGCAGGGGAGAAAGGATTCGAACCTTTGCATGCTGGAATCAAAATCCAGTGCCTTAACCAGCTTGGCGACTCCCCTACACGGGTCGACGACCAAGGTCGTCAACCGATATATGTCGCATCAGATCACAAAAGTGCTCTGATCCTTTAGCCCGCCCAACCCACGAGAGGATGAACGGCCAGATTGCTGCACTTGCGAACCTGCCAGCCCGAGGGCGCCTCGGCGAGTTCCGCTTCGTGCGGCATCGCTGCGAACACCGAACTCCCTGAGCCGGTCATCCGAGCCTTGAATCCTTGGTGACCGAGCCATTCGATGGCTTCGGTGACCGCGGGACAAAGCCGCTCGGCAACCGGCTGCAGGTCGTTATGACCGAAGTCAAAGCTGAAACTTGGGGCTTCAGCTCCGCTGTGTGCAGCAAAGCCCGAGATTATAGCAGCGGGTGTAGCGCGCTGAAGATCGGGCGCTGCAAAAATCAGACGGGTGTCCAGCCCCTCGGGCGGCTTGACGACGGCAAAACGTCCCGGCGGCAGTTCCAGCGGCGTGATTTCTTCGCCGATTCCCTCGACCCAGGCGTTCTGCCCGCGCAGGAAAAAGGGCACGTCGGCGCCCAGCGAGAGGCCGATCTGCTCCAGTTTCGATAGCGGCAGCTTCAGGCCCCACAGGCGATTAAGGGCCAGGAGACAGGTGGCGGCATCGGAAGAGCCCCCGCCCATGCCAGCCTGGGCCGGCACCTGCTTGGCGATGCCGATATGGGCACCCTGCGAGGCTTGCGCGAAGGCCTGCAGCGCCTTCGCGGCGCGCAGCACTAGGTCGTCGGCCGGCAGCGCGGTCGTGAGGTCCTCGCGGCTGAGCACGCCGTCGCTGCGCATTTCGACATGCAGCGTGTCGCACCAGTCGATCAGCATGAACACCGACTGCAGCAGGTGGTAGCCGTCCGCACGCCGGCCGGTGATGTGCACAAAGAGATTGAGCTTGGCCGGCGCCGGAAGATCGTAGAGCGCCTTCATGCGCGTTCGAAGACGATGCGCAGATCGGCCCGCGGCTGCGGCGCGTCACGGGTGGCCTGCAGGCGTCCGGCGCCGACCCGGGACAAGTCGGGGCGCCAGCCGGGCACGCGGTCGTCACGCCCGGCCAGCCAGCCGAAAAGGGCGCCGACCGGGATCGCCGCACCGGTTGCGGCTTCGATCAGCGCGTCGACCGAATCGAAACGGCGCGTCTCGCTGCCGTTCTTCAGCAATGCCTCGCCCGGGGACCAGTGGAGCTGGGCCAGCGTGCTGCCGATCGGGCTCGTGAGGATGAGGTCGCCGGCATGTGGCGCGCCGCGCAGCTCGAAGGAGGCGGAGAAGGTTTGCACCGGCTCGCTGTCGATGCGCAGCGACAGCCGGCCGCTCCAGCCTTCCGTGCCGGCTCGGCCGGCGCCGAGCCCGGCAGGACCGGCACAGCCCGCGAGCAGCAATACGCCGGCGCAGCCGGCGCTCAATGCCAGGCGGCGGTTCAAAGCTTCACGCGCAGGCGCTTGAGCGTTTCCTGCAGCGTCTCGTTGTCGGAGTCGACCAGGTGAGCTTCCTTCCAGATGGAGAGCGCGCGATCGCGCTGGCCCTTGGCCCAGAGGACTTCGCCGAGGTGTGCACCGATTTCCGGGTCGGGCCGGCGCTTGTAGGCGGTCTCGAGGATACGCATCGCTTCGTCGATGTTGCCGAGCCTGAACTCGACCCATCCGAGGCTGTCCGCGATGAACGGATCCTCCGGCGCCAGCTGCACCGCTTTCTTGATCAGCGTGCGCGCCTCTTCCAGCCGGACCTTGCGATCGGCCAGCGAATAGCCGAGCGCGTTGTAGGCGTTCTGGTTGTCGGGCTTGAGCTCGATCAGGCGGCGCAGCAGGCGCTCCATCTCGTCGAGACGATTCAGTTTCTCGGCCACCATGGCCCGGTCGTAGATCAGGTCGGTGTCGTCGGGCGTGGCCGTGCTGGCCTGGACCAGCATGTCGTAGGCGGCCTGATACTGCTTGGCATCGCGCAGCAACTGGACCTCTGCCAGGAATTTCTGCTTCTTCTCGTCCGCATTGCGCTCCGGCAGGGTGCGGACCAGTTCGCGCGCCTGAGGCAGCTTGCCTTGACGGACCAGCAATGCCGCGCGGCGCGTCTGCGCACCCACCAGATCGTCGGTACTGTCGATGCGGCCCAGCCAGTGTTCGGCACCCGCGAAATCCTTGCGCCGCTCCGCCAGTTGCGCCAGCAGCAGGAAGGCCTGGGTCTGGCCACGGCTGCGCGCCTCCGCGTCGCGCTGGGTATCGGCCATTCCGACATAGCGCTTGAGTGAGGTTTCGGCCGCTGCATCCTGGCGTGCCTGTGTCTGCAGGCTGCCGAGCAGCAGCCAGGGTTCGGGCAGTTCGGGACGTGCCACGGTGAGGGCCGCGAGTTCGGCGCTGGCATCTTCGTAGCGGCGCCCCTCGACGAGCACTCGCGCGTAGGCGACGCGCAGCTCCGGCAATGCCTTGGGGCCGGCGAGGTAGCGCTTCACCAGCGGCTCGGCCAAGGGCTGGCTCGGATCCATCAATTCCAGCGCCAGCAGGGCCGGGCCATCCGAGGAAGGGTCTGCTTCCTGGCCTCTTCGCACGGCCTCGAGCGCACCCGAGGTGTCGCCCGCCGCCAGTCGCAGGCGGCCGACCGCGGTCCAGGCCGCACCGCCGGTCGCGGGGCTCTTGAGTTCGTCGGCCAGCGCTTGTTCGACGACGGAAGCGGCGAGCTTCTTGTCGGTGGCTCGCGCGTAGTTGCGCGCGATCACAGCCATCAGGAAGGGACGTTCCACCTGCGGTGTCGCGGCCAATTCGGCCCGCAGCGGGTCGGCTGTTTCGCCGATGCGGTTCAGCGCGATCAGGATCTGCAGCTCGAAACGCCGCGCTTCGCGCGATTCGGGGAGCGTTTCTTTCCAGGCGCGGGCGGCTGTCAATGCGGCATCGCCGGAGCGTGCCTGCAGCGCGATCTCGACCGCCCGCTGGAACAGCTTGCCGTCGCGCGATCTGCGCGCGGCATCGAGGACCAGCGCGTAGCCGGAACCCGGATCGCCGGTGCGCGCGGTCAACTCGCCCATCAGCACTTCGTAGAAGAGCTCCGCCGTGAGCGCCGAAGCGAGGGCTTTTTCATCGCGCTGGGCTGCAGCGGCCGGCGTCGTGACAGGGGGCGCGGCCGGTTCGATGATGGGAGCCGGACTGGTGGGGGCTGCGGGGGCCGGCGCTTCGGGCTGCGCTTGCGCGGCGAGCACGGCAAGGGTCAAGAACGCGGCCGCCGCGAGGCGGGATCGGCGGAGCGGAGGGGTCATCGAACCATAATAATCCAGGCTCCTGAACGATGGTCGTTCGGGGGCTTCGGCCTCGGCGTCTTTTCATGTCAGCCTTCGTCCATGCCTGAACTACCTGAAGTCGAAGTGACGCGGCTCGGCTTCGCCGATCGCATTGCCGGTGCGCGCATCGATGCGGTGCGCATCGGCAAGCCGCTGCGCTGGGCGCTGGCCGTCGAGCCTGGCGCGCTGGTCGGGCGCACGGTGCGCGCCGTGCGCAGGCGCGGCAAGTACCTGCTGGTCGATCTGGATGCCGGCCTGTTGCTGATGCACCTGGGCATGTCGGGCAGCCTGCGCTTCGATGCGGCCTTGCCTACGCCCGGCACGCACGATCATTTCGATCTGGTGACCAGCCGCGGCACGCTGCGTCTCAACGACCCGCGGCGCTTCGGGGCGGTGGTCTATGCACCGGACGAGGCTGCGCCGCTGGCGATCAAGCTGTTGGGCGGCCTGGGAATGGAGCCTCTGGGCGAGGCCTTCGATGTCGATGCCTTTCACGCCGGGCTGCGGCGCCGCCGGGCGCCGATCAAGCAGGTGCTGTTGGCGGGCGACGTGGTGGTCGGCGTCGGCAACATCTATGCGTCGGAAGCGCTCTTTCTGGCCGGCATTCGCCCGACGACGTCGGCGTCGCGCATCAGCCGGCCGCGCGCCGTGCGCTTGCATGCCGCGGTGCGGGAAATCCTGGCACGGGCCGTCGAACGCGGTGGCAGCACCTTGCGCGACTTCTCCAATGTCGACGGCCAGAGTGGATACTTCCAGCTGGAAGCAACTGTTTACGGCCGTGCCGGCGAGCCATGCCGCGTATGTGCAACACCCGTCCGGCAGATGCGACAGGGCCAACGCTCCACTTATTTCTGCCCAAAATGTCAAAAGTACTGAAAGCTCTGGGGCCGGATGACGTGGCAGCCCCAGTGGGTGCTATATTTTGTAAGTAACTTTTACGCCGCCCTTGACACGTTCCTTCAATCAGCAATTCGACCAGCATGGTGCCTGGCGACGCAACTTCGCGCACCGCCTCAAATGGCTTTCGCACTGGCTGGATGAGAACGAGCTACTCGACCAGAGCGTGGCCGAGCGTCTGCGCGACCTGGAATCGCAGATGCGCACCAGCAAGGTCATGGTGGCCTTCGTCGCCGAGTTCTCGCGCGGCAAATCCGAGCTGATCAACGCAATCTTCTTCGCTGCCTATGGGCGCCGCATCATGCCCGCGAGCGCGGGACGCACGACGATGTGTCCGACCGAGCTCGGGTACGACGCTGCGCATGTCCCCAGTCTGCGGCTGCTGCCGATCGAAACCCGCCTGGAGCCGTATTCGCTCGCCCATTGGCGCGACAAGCCCGAGCACTGGACCGAGATCCCGATCGACGTCGAAGATGCCGAGCAGCTGTCGCAGACGATGAACAAGGTGGCCGAAGTCCGCTGGGTGCCGATGGCCGAGGCGCGTTCCCTGGGCTTCTGGAGCGATGACACGCCCGAGGACAACCCGGTGCCCGATGCCGAGGGACGGGTCGAAATTCCGCGCTGGCGCCATGCAGTGCTGAACATGCCGCATCCGCTGCTCGAGCAAGGTCTGGTGATTCTCGACACGCCGGGATTGAATGCGATCGGCGCGGAGCCCGAACTGACCGTGAGCCTGATTCCGCAGGCGCACGCCGTGGTCTTCATCCTGGCGGCGGACACGGGCGTGACGCGCTCCGATCTCGCCATTTGGCGCGAGCACTTGATCACCGAAAGCGACGCAGGCGAAACTCGCATCGTGGTGCTCAACAAGATCGACACCATGTGGGACACCCTCAGCACGCCGGCGCAGATCGACGCGCAGATCCAGCGCCAGCGCAAGGGCGCCGCCGAACTGCTCGGCGTACCGTTGCCGCAGGTGCTGCCGGTGTCGGCGCAAAAAGGGCTGCAGGCCAAGATCCGTCGCGATGTGCCGCTGCTTCAGGCGAGCCGCCTCCCCGCGCTCGAGGCGGTGCTGGGCGAGGGCCTGCTAGGCAAGCGCGAAAAGATGCTGCGACTCGCCGTCGATGCGGGCATCACGGCCTTGCAGGCCGAAGCCGCGCGCATCCTCAAGGTGCGCCAACGCGATCTTTCCGAGCAGGCGCTGGAATTGCAGGGCCTGCGCGGCAAGAACGTGTCGGTCATCCGCCATATGCGAAGCCGCATCGAGCAGGAGCAAACCGAATTCGAAGGCAGCAACGCGCGCATCCTGGCGCTGCGTTCGGTGCAGGGCAAGCTGCTGCGCGAGGTGTATGCAGTGCTGGGCAGCACCGCACTCAAGGCCGACATGGGCCGCCTGGCTTCGGCGCTCAAGCGCCCGGGCATCAAGTTCAACGTGCGCAAGGTGTACGGAGAAACCTTCGATTCGCTGCGCAACAACCTGCGCGAGGTGCAGGCGACCACCGCCGAGATCCAGTCGATGCTGCACGCCACGTTCCGCCAGCTCAACGCCGAACATGGCTTCGCGCTGCAGGCGCCGGCGGAGCCCGACCTGACGGGCTTCGAGCAGCAGCTGAGCCAGATCGAACGCAGCCACATCCACTATCTCGGCATCGGCAATCTGCTCAAGCTGGCTCAGCCGGATTTCTGCGACAAGCTGGTCCGCGCATTGGCGAGCCGGCTGCGCGTGGTCAACGAAGCCGCCATGACCGAGGTGGAGCGCTGGAGCAAGGGCGCCGGTGCCCAGCTCGATGCGCAGCTCAAGGAACGCCGCCGCAATTTCACCAAGCGCATAGAGGCAGTCGAGCGCATTCAGGGCGCGGCGGGCAATCTCGATGAGCGTCTCGCCGAACTCGCAGCCCAGGAAAGCGGCCTCACCGAACTGCACGCGCGACTGCGCGAATTCACCGCGCTGCTCACGAGCAATGAAGCGCCCAGTGCCGCCGCGGCGCGCAACGAACTCAGTGCCGCCTGAAGATTCTGGACTCGCGGCGCAGGAACTGGCGTCCTGCTTCGCGATGCATATCGTCGGATGGCAGCGCAGCCATGGGCGCAGCGAGCTGCCGTGGCAGAACACGCAAGATCCCTACCGCGTCTGGCTTTCCGAGGTGATGCTCCAGCAGACGCAGGTATCGACCGTGCTGGGCTACTTCGCACGCTTTCTCGAACGGTTTCCGACAGTGCAGGCGCTCGCCGCCGGTACCGAGGACGAGGTGTTCGGCCTGTGGAGCGGCCTGGGCTACTACAGCCGTGCGCGCAACATGCATCGCTGCGCGCAGGAGGTGGCGTCGCGCTTCGGCGGCGCGTTTCCGCGCACGGCCGCCGAGCTCCAGACCCTGCCGGGAATCGGCCGCTCCACGGCTGCCGCGATCGCTGCCTTCTGCTTCGGCGAGCGGGTCGCCATTCTGGATGGCAACGTGAAGCGGGTGCTCACGCGGGTGCTGGCTTTCGGGGGCGATCTTTCGTCCGCGGCACAGGAGCGCGCCCTGTGGACCATGGCGACGGAGCTGCTGCCGCCGGCGACGCAGCGGCGCGCCATCGCCCGCTACACGCAGGGCTTGATGGACCTGGGCGCCACCGTCTGCCTGCCGCGCAAGCCGAGTTGCATGATCTGTCCGGTCAGTGCGCTGTGCACGGCGCGACGAGAGGGCGCACCGGAGCGATTCCCGGTCAAGACACGCAAGCTCCGGCGCAGCGCCCAGTCGCTGTGGATGCTGCAGGCGCGCGACACCCGCGGTCGTGTGTGGCTCGAGAAACGTCCCTCGCGCGGCATCTGGGCGGGGCTCTACTGCCTGCCTGTCTATGAGAGCCGGGCCTCGCTGCTGGATGAGCTGCTGCCCGACGATCGCAGGACCGCGCGCGACGACGCGGCTTTCGTCCATGTGCTCACGCACAAGGACTTGCACCTGCATCCCGTGTCGGTCGAATGTGCGGCCGCGCGGCCTCTCAACGACGCCGGCGGCTGGTTCGAGGCCGGCCAATGGTCGGCGCTCGGCCTGCCGGCGCCCGTGCGCAAGCTGCTGCTGGCCTAGGAGTTCTAGGCGCCGTCGAGTTCGCGGTGCCGCTTGAGCGCGGCCCAGCGTGCGCCGAAGCTGCGCGCCAGCTGCTCGACGAGAAAGACCGAGCGGTGCTGGCCGCCGGTGCAGCCGATGGCCACGGTGACGTAGCTGCGATGGTCACGCGCCAGCGCGTCGAGCCAGCGGTCGAGGAATTGCTCGATGTCGCCGTACATGCGGGCCACGTCGTCGTGCTCGCGCAGCCAGTCGATCACGGCCGCGTCGCGACCGGTCAGCGGGCGCAGCGTGGGCACGTAATGCGGATTGGGGAGCATGCGCACGTCGAACACATAGTCGGCATCGAGCGGCACGCCGCGCTTGAACGCGAAGGATTCGAACACCAGCGTGAGCGCGCTCTCCGGCGCTGCGATCAGTGCCTTGATGTAGCTCTGCAATTGGGCTGGACGGATGATGCTGGTGTCGATCACGTCGGCGCCGTCGCGCAGGTCGGCCAGCAGTTCGCGCTCGAGCTCGATGGCCTGGATCAGCGCCCGCTGCTGCTCGGGGGAATCGGTTCGGCCTTCCTGGCGCGACAGGGGGTGGCGGCGTCGGGTCTCCGAGTAGCGGCGCACCAGGGCGTCGGTGGTCGAATCGAGAAAGAGCGAGCGCAGCGATATGCCGTCGCGCCGCAGGCCGTCGAGCTGCTGGGGAACGAGCGGCAGCGACACGCCGCTGCGCACGTCCATGGCGATCGCGACGCGCGGTGTCTGCTGCTGCCGCTGCAGCGCAATGAAAGGCGCAAGCAACTCGGGCGGCAAGTTGTCGACACAGTAATAGCCGGCGTCTTCGAGGGCATGCAAGGCAACGGACTTTCCGGATCCGGACATGCCGGTGATGAGCACGAGTTCCAGGCTCACGACGAGGTCTCCGGCGTCTTCTTGCCCAGCATCTCGCGCGCGTGCGCGAGCGATGTCTGCGAAACGCGCTCGCCGCCCAGCATGCGCGCGATTTCGCGCGTCCGGGTGTCGTCGTCGAGCACCGAGACGCCGCTTTCGGTGCGAATGCCATCCTGGCTCTTGGCACTCGTCTGGTGCTTGGCGACCAGCAGGTGGTGGTCCGCACAGGCAGCCACCTGCGGCAGGTGCGTGACCGCCAGCACTTGCCGGTCGCGGCCGAGCTGCTTCATGAGGCGGCCGACGGTTTCGGCCACGGCGCCGCCGACGCCCGCGTCGACCTCGTCGAAGATCAGTGTCTGTGCCGCGCCGAGTTGGCTGGTCGTGACCGCGATCGCCAGCGCAATGCGCGAGAGTTCGCCGCCCGAGGCCACCTTGCCGATCGGCCGCGGTGTGCTGCCGATGTGGCCACTCACGAGGAAGGCGATGTCTTCAAGCCCGGCCCGGCCCGGCTCGGCCAGTGCCTCGAGCGCGACCTCGAAGCGGCCGCCTTGCATTCCGAGGCCCTGCATGGCCTGCGTCACGGCCTGCGCCAGCCGCGGCGCCGCCTGCTTGCGGGCCTTGCCCAGCGCCTTGGCTTCCTTCATGTATGCCTGCTGCGTCACTTGTTCGGTGCGCTCGAGGGCTTCGAGGTCACTCTGCGCGTCCAGCGCCTGCAGTTCGGACTGCCAGCCGGCCAGCAGCGACGGCAGCTCGGCCGGCGTTCGCTTGTAGCGGCGGGCGAGCGACATCCAGAGTCCCATGCGCTCGTCCAGTTCGGCGAGGTGCTCGGGATCGGTGTCGGCCTGGCGCAGATAACCATGCAGCGAGTGCGCGGCGTCGGAGGCTTGCGCGACGCTCGATGCCAGAACCTCGCCCAGCGCCTTGAAATCCGGTTCGATGTGCTCGCAGTTCTGCAGCATCGTGACGGCGCGGCTCAGCGCGGCAAGCGCGCCGCTGTCGTCGTCTTCCAGGGCGTTGCATGCGCCCTCGGCGGCCTCGATGAGCGCCTGCGCATTGGAGATGCGTGCGTGGCTGGCCGAAAGCTCCTCCCACTCGTCGGCGCCCGGCGCGAGCTTCGTCACCTCGCCCACCTGCCACTGCAGGCGCTCGCGCTCGCGCTGCAGCGAGTCTTGCGCCGAGCGCGCCTTGTCGAGTGCAGCGATCGCCTGCCGCCAGTTCTGCCAGGCGCTCTCGAGGGCCGCGGTGCCGACACCGGCGTAGGCATCGAGGAGGCCGCGCACCGCTTCGGGCCGGGTGAGGCTCTGCCACGCGTGCTGGCCATGGATGTCCAGCAGCCGGTCGCCGAGCTCGCGCAACTGGGTCGCCGTGGCGGGGCTGCCGTTGATCCAGCCGCGGCTGCGTCCTTGGAGGTCGACGGTGCGGCGCAGAAGCAGGGCGTCGCCCGCCTCGAAGCCACCTTCGTCCAGCCAGGCGGCCAGTGTGGGATCGGTGTCGAACTCTGCGCTCACGTCGAGCCGCTCGGCGCCTTCGCGCACGGCACCGGCATCGGCCCGGTTGCCGAGCGCCAGCTGGAGCGCGTCGATCAGAATCGATTTGCCCGCGCCGGTTTCGCCGGTGAGGACGGTGAAGCCCGTGGAGAGATCGAGCTCGAGAGCGCGCACGATCACGAAGTCGCGCAGGGCGATGCGGCGCAATGCCATGTCAGGAACCTCCTTCGTTCCAGTGCAGCTTCTTGCGCAATGTGTCGAAGTAACTCCAGCCTTTCGGGTGCAGAAAGCGCACGCGGTAGTCGGAGCGGCGGACCACGACCTGGTCGCCGATGACAAGAGAAGCCAGTGATTGCATGTCGAAATTGGCGCTCGCGTCACGGCCGCCCACCAGCTCGATCAGAACCTCGTCGGCATCCGGCAGCAGGATCGGACGGTTCGAGAGCGTGTGCGGCGCAATGGGCACCAGCACCCATCCCGGCACCGCGGGATGCAAAAGCGGGCCCCCTGCCGACAGCGCGTACGCCGTGGAGCCGGTGGGTGAGGCGATGATCATTCCGTCGGCACGCTGGTTGGCCACGAAGTGGCGGCCGACCGAGACCCGCAGCTCCACCATGCCCGAGGTGGCGCCGCGATTGACCACCACGTCGTTCATGGCAAGTGCATCGAACACCGACACGCCCTCGCGCATCACCTGGGCGTGCATGAGGCTGCGATGGTCTTCCTCGTACTCGCCGGCCAGCATCGGAATCAGCGTCGCTTGGTAGTTGTCGAGCGAAATGTCGGTGATGAAGCCCAGGCGACCGCGGTTGATGCCGATCAGCGGAACGCCATGGCACGCCAATTGACGCCCGATGCCGAGCATCGTCCCGTCGCCACCGACCACCAGGCCCAGGTCGCATCGTTGGCCGATCTCTTCGACCGTCAGCGCTGCATAGCCGCTCTGCGCCATCTCGTCGGCGTGCTGCTTTTCGACAAAGACCTCGCAGCCCTGCGCTTCGAGGAAGGCGCCGATGCCTTCCATGACCTCGTCCAGCGCGCTGTGCTGCGCCCGCGCGCCCGTAGCCTGGTATTTACCTATCAGGGCCACGTGGCGAAAGCTGGATGTCATGTACAAATTACAACATTAAAATCAGTCGATGCTGGACGATCGCGCCAAGTTGCTTCTCAAGACGCTGGTCGAGCGCTACATCGCCGAAGGGCAGCCAGTGGGCTCCCGTACGCTTTCCCGCGCTTCAGGGCTGGAACTTTCGCCCGCGACGATCCGCAATGTCATGTCCGACCTCGAAGGGCTCGGGCTGATTGCCAGCCCGCATACCTCCGCGGGCCGCATTCCGACTGCACGCGGCTACCGGCTTTTCGTCGACACCATGCTGACCGCCCAGCGAGAGCAGTTCACGCCGCCGAGTCTCGCGCCGGATCAGCCGCAGAAGGTGATCGCGAACGCGGCGAACCTGCTGTCGAACCTGTCGCAGTTCGTCGGCGTGGTGATGGCACCCCGGCGCGCGTCTGTGTTCCGGCAGATCGAGTTTCTGAGGCTTTCCGACCGTCGCCTGCTCGTGATCATCGTGTCGCCCGATGGAGACGTACAGAACCGGGTGATCTTCCCCGAGGTCGACTATTCACAGTCTCAACTGGTCGAGGCGTCCAACTACATCAACACGCACTTTGCGGGTCTCTCGATCGAGCAGGTGCGCGACCGGCTTCAATCCGAGATGGAGCAACTGCGCGGCGAGATCGCTGCCTTGATGCAAGCCGCGGTCCAGGTGAGTTCCGAGGTGCTGACCGAAGCCCAGGACGAAGTGGTGATCGCGGGCGAGCGGAATCTTCTGGCCGTCACCGATTTCTCGGGCGACATGAGCCATCTGCGCCGTGCGTTCGAGCTGTTCGAGCAGAAGGCGCAGCTCATGCGCCTGCTCGACGTGTCGAGCAAGGCGGAAGGCGTGCGTATCTTCATCGGTGGAGAAAGCCAGGTGGTTCCCTTCGACGATCTGTCGATCGTGAGTGCGAACTACGAGGTCGACGGCGAGGTGGTGGGAACGCTGGGCGTGATCGGTCCGACGCGCATGCCCTATGAACGCATGATCCAGATCGTCGACATCACGTCGCGGCTGGTCACCAACGCTCTGAGCCATCGTAAATAGCGCCGCCCTGCGCCCACTAGAATCCCGGATGTGCGGGCCGTTAGCTCAGCTGGTTAGAGCAGCGGACTCATAATCCGTTGGTCCCTGGTTCAAGCCCAGGACGGCCTACCAGCACACCCCTGTTTGCCCCGCCGCCAAGGGGGCTTCTCCAAAGACCTCGCCAGCGCATGAGCAGGACTGAGCAGTCGACAAAGCCGGCGGGCGAACCGAGCCGCTTGGCGCGCAGGCTTGGCACCGCGGACGCGGTCGTTGTTGGACTGGGCTCGATGATCGGCGCGGGCGTGTTCGCGGCCATTGCGCCGGCCGCCGCGGCGGCCGGCACCGGGCTGCTACTGGGCCTCCTGCTTGCCGCCGCCATTGCCTATTGTAACGCCATCTCTTCAGCGCAACTTGCTGCGCTGTACCCGGAGTCCGGTGGCGCGTACGTGTACGGCAACCGTCGGCTCGGGCGCTTCTGGGGGTTCCTCGCCGGCTGGGGATTCGTCGTGGGAAAGGTTGCCAGCTGTGCGGCCATGGCGCTGACCTTCGGGTTCTATGCAGCGCCGCAGTTTGCACAACCGCTGGCCGTGGGCGCGGTGGTTGCGCTCACCACCGTCAACTATTTGGGTATCGAGCGTACCGCCTTGTCCTCGCGGCTCTCGCAATCGTTGTTGCCGCTTCGGTCCTTGGAGGGCAAGCCGATGCGCAAAGAATCTGGCCGCTCCAGGTACCCGGCGCCTACGGAGTTCTGCAGGCAGCCGGTCTGTTGTTCTTTGCCTTTGCCGGCTATGCCAGGGTCGCTACGCTCAGTGAGGAAGTTATCGAGCCCAAGAAGACCATTCCCCGCGCGATTCCGATCGCGTTGGGCATCACGTTGCTGGTGTACGCGGCAGTTGCCATGGGCGCTCTCGTTGCGGTGGATGCGCAGGAGTTGGCCAAATCCTCGGCGCCGCTGGTGGTCGCGGTGGGGCGGGGCGACCTGGCTTTTCTGACGCCCGCGGTCCGCATTGGTGCAACGGTCGCATGTCTGGGAGTGCTGCTGTCACTGCTTGCAGGCGTCAGCCGTACCGCATTTTCGATGGCCTCGAAAAGGGATTTGCCAGCCTATTTCGAGGTGGTCCATCCACGCCACAAGGTGCCCCACAGGGCAGAGCTGGCGGTCGGTGCACTGGTGGTTGCCATTGTGATGATCGCGGATGTCCGCGGGGCGATTGGGTTCAGTTCGTTTGCCGTTCTCGCGTATTACGGAATTGCCAATGCCTCCGCGCTTACGCTGGCCCGCGAAGAGAGGACGTACCCGAAATGGATCGCGGCTGGAGGGCTGCTTGGCTGCACGTTGCTCGCCTTCAGCCTGCCCATCCGCTCGGTGGTTCTGGGTACTGCGGTGCTTGCGGTCGGTGCCGTGATCTTTACAGTGACCGCGAAGCGGCGAGCTGAATCCACTTCCAAGTGACGACAGAAGAGAAGCTGCGCGCCGTCGCTTCCTACGGCCCTTCGGCAGAAATGCCGACAGTCAGATCGGCGCCAGCGCCGACCATCTCGCCATGAATCGGCTGCGGGTGTGAACCCACCGATTCCGACATCGGAATACCACGGAAATCCACTGCATGGGGGTCACCATGCCAGAGAAAAAGACCATCGAGCGAGCCCGGCGCGACAAGCGTGAAGGGAAGGCGCCGACCACCCAGGCCGGGGAATTCGTGCGCGAGGAAATCGAGCACATCCGCGAGGGCGAGCATGGCGCGCGTTCCGCTGCCCAGGCTATCGCGATCGGCCTGTCGAAGGCCCGGCGCGCCGGCGTCAAGCTGCCGCCGCCCGAGAAAGGAGAAGCTTCCGAGAAGACCCGCCGTGGCGCGCAGCGCGCGCTGGAGGCCGGAGAGAAGAAGCCGAATGCCAAGCCGTCGCCCAAGCGGTCGCGCGCGACCACCACTGCGCTGAGACGCGAAGGCCAGTCGGCGGTGTCGGAGAAGGCGCTGTCCCATCAGGCCAAGGCCGCCGCTGGCGAGCGCACCGTGAGCGAGCGCTCGGCCGCGGCACGCAAGGCGGTGCGGACCAAGGGTCCGGCCGAACGCTCCGAGGCCGCCCAGAAGGCCGCGCGCACGCGGGCCCGCCACAAGGCGGGCCATTGACGGTGCGCGATGACACGCGGGCCGGTGCGCACGCTGCTCGCGGGCCCCTTGTTCGATCGGGCCCGCCGAGCCCTGCCCGTGCTGTCTGCCACCGAGCAGGAGGCGCTTGCCGCCGGTGACGTCTGGTGGGACGCGGCGCTTTTTTCGGGCAATCCCGACTGGAGCCAATTGGTGTCGCTGCCGCCGGCGCGCCTGAGCGCAGAGGAGCGCGCATTCCTCGACGGGCCGGTGCAGCAGCTCTGCGCCCTGGTCGACGATTGGCGCGTGAGCGAAGACGGCGATTTGCCGCAGGAGGCATGGGCCTTCCTGAAGCGCCACAAGTTCTTCGGCATGAGCATTCCGAAGCGATACGGCGGCCTGGGCTTTTCCGCGTACGCCCACTCGGAGGTGGTCAAACGCGTCTCGACGCGCTCGATCACCGCCGGCGTCACCGTCATGGTCCCCAACTCGCTCGGTCCGGGCGAGTTGCTCCTTCGCTTCGGCACCGACGCGCAGAAAGCGCATTTCTTGCCGCGGCTGGCCGACGGACGCGAGATTCCCTGCTTCGCGCTCACCAGCGAAGAGGCCGGCTCGGACGCCGCCGCCATGCGCGACCGCGGCATCGTCTGCGAGGGCGTGCATGAGGGCCACCGCGTGCTCGGCCTGCGCGTCACCTGGGCCAAGCGCTACATCACGCTGGCGCCGGTGGCCACACTGCTGGGGCTCGCCTTCAAGGCCGAGGATCCGGACCACCTGCTGGGCGGTGAGGAGGATCTCGGCATCACGCTGGCGCTCATTCCGACACGAACGCGCGGCGTCCAGGTCGGGCGCCGGCATCTGCCCGCGATGCAGGCGTTCCAGAACGGCCCGACCTCCGGCTCGGATGTCTTCGTTCCGCTGGATTGGGTGATCGGCGGGCGTGAGCGGGTCGGCCAGGGCTGGCAGATGCTGATGAGCGCACTGGCCGCGGGGCGCGGCATTTCGCTACCCTCGCTCTCCGCCGCCAGCGCCTGCCTCGCGGCCGCCGCCACGGGCGCCTACGCGTTCGTGCGCGAGCAGTTCGGCGTGCCGATCGGCAAGTTCGAGGGGGTCCGTGAGCGCCTGGGCCGCATCGCCGGCATTGCCTACGAACTGGACGCGGTGCGGCGCTTCATCTGCAGCGGCCTGGCCCAGGGGCACGAGCCGGCGATCGTGTCGGCCATCGTGAAGGCCCACGCGACATGGCGCATGCGCGTGGCCGTCAACGATGCGATGGACATTCATGGCGGCAAGGCGATCATGGATGGGCCGCTCAACTACCTCGCCGGTGCCTACCGGGCGCTGCCGGTCGCGATCACCGTCGAAGGCGCCAACGTGCTGACGCGCAGCCTGATCATCTTCGGTCAGGGCGCCGTCCGATGCCATCCGCACCTGCTCGATGAGATGCGTGCGCTGCAGGAGTCCGACGAGCATGAGGCGCGCGAGCGCTTCGCCGACGCGGCGGCGCGGCACTTGCGCCACGTGGCGGCCACCTTGGGTCGCGCATTCGCGCGCAGCTGGTCCGGGGGCCGGCTCGGCCCGGCGCCTCGCGGCCGGCGCGGGGCGCCCGAAACGCGGTACTACCGCCGCCTCGGGCGCCACTGCGCCACTCTCGCCCTGGCCAGCGAGGTGGCGCTGCTCACACTCGGCGGTGCGCTGAAGCGGCGCGAATCGCTGTCCGCACGGCTGGGCGACATGCTGTCCGAGCTGCTGTTCGCGAGTGCGGTGCTGAAGCGCTTCATCGACGAAGGCCGCCAGGACGACGACATCATGCTGGTGCAGCGGTGCTGCGACAGCAGCCTGGCACGCATCGAAACGGCGCTCGACGGGTTCATCCGTAATTTCCCGAACCGGCCGCTCGCCGCATTGCTCCGGGCCGTGACGCTGCCCTGGGGCGTGCGCCAGCGCGGGCCGGCGGACCGGGTGACCCATGCCTGCGCCGAGCTTCTGATGCAGCACAACGCCGCACGCGAGCGCATCACGGACGGCGTCTTCCGCGGCTGCCGGCGGGACGGCATCGAGCGTGTCGAGCGCGCCTTCGTCCTTGCGCATGAGGTTGCCCCCATGCTGCGCAAAGCGGCCGAGGCCGGCCTTGGCGACGCCTGGGCTGCAGCCATGGCGGCGGGTGTGCTCACGCCGGGCGAAGCGGCGCAGGTTCGCGACGCGGACGATGCGGTGCGTGCGGCGATCCAGGTCGACGACTTCGCCGCGGGCGAGCTGTTCCAGCGCCGGGCCGGCCATGAACGGCCGCAAAGGAGCGTCCAGCATGCCTAGGCCTGACCTGATCTCGCCGAAGCGGCCTGTCTACGTGACCGACGGCGCGCGCACGCCGTTCTTGAAGGCACGCGGCAAGCCCGGCCCGTTCACGCCCGCGGACCTGGCGGTCCAATGCGGGCGAGCCTTGTTGCTGCGCCAACCGTTTGCGCCGTCGGCGTTCGACGAGGTGATCCTCGGCTGCGCCAACCAGCTTGCGGACGAGATGAACGTTGCGCGCGTGGCGGCGCTGCGCCTGGGCTGCGGCGCCAACATGCCGGCGTGGACCGTGCATCGCAACTGTGGCTCGGGCATGCAGTCGCTCGACGCCGGGTTTCGCGCCATCGCCGAGGGCCGGATGGACCTGGTGCTCGCCGGCGGCACCGAGGCCTTGAGCCGCACGCCACTGATGGTTCGCGAGGCCGCGGTCGGCTGGCTGGGACGCTGGCGCGAGGCGCACTCGCCGGCCCAGCGCGTGCGACTGCTCGCCGAGCTCGATCCAGGCTGGCTGGTGCCGGTGGTCGGCCTCGAACGCGGCCTGACCGATCCGGTGACAGCCCTGAACATGGGCCAGACCGCCGAGGTGCTGGCGCACCGCTTCGGCGTCACGCGCGGCGAAGCGGACGGCTACGCCGCCGAGAGTCACCGCCGTCTCGCGCACGCGCAGGCGCAGGGCTGGCTGGGCGAGATTGAACCGATGTGCGACCGCGACGGTCAGGTGTTCGATCATGACGACGGCGTGCGCCCGGACACCACGCCGGACAAGCTGGCCGGGCTCGCGAGCGCCTTCGAGCCGCCGTTCGGCCAGGTGACGGCCGGCAATTCGAGCCAGATCACCGACGGCGCCTGCTGGCTCGTGCTCGCGTCGGAGCGCAGCGTCGAAGAGCACGGCATCTCGCCGCTGGCGCGCATTGTCGACAGCGAATGGGCGGCGCTCGATCCGTCGATCATGGGCCTCGGTCCCACGCTGGCGGCGACGCCACTGGTCGAGCGCAACGATCTGTCCTTCGATGCCATCGAGCTGTGGGAAATCAACGAGGCGTTCGCGGCGCAGGTCCTCGCCTGCCTGAAGGCCTGGGAGGATGAAGTCTTTTGCCACGATGTGCTCGGCCTCGCGCAGCCGGCCGGCCGCATTGCGCACGAGCGCCTCAACGTGGATGGCGGCGCCATCGCGCTCGGCCATCCGGTGGGCACCAGTGGCGCGCGGCTGGTGCTGCATCTCATCCATGCGCTGCGCCGCGATGGCCTGCGGCGCGGCATCGCCACCGAGTGCATAGGCGGCGGCCAGGGCGGGGCGATGCTGATCGAGGCGCTGCCGGGAGCGGCGCCATGAAGGCGCGCCTCGCCACGGGCTTCATCGAGCCGCCGCTGGAGATCGGCGTCGCGCATCCGGGTCCCGCTTACCGGGCCTTCCGGCACCTGCGCCTTCACGACGCGGAGCACGGCATCGTGTGGCTGCTGCTCGACAAGGCCGGCGCGCGCGCGAACACCTTCGACGAGGAGTTCTTCGACGAGCTTGGCGGCGCGCTCGATGAGCTGCAGAAGGCGCATGGGGACGGGCCGCGCGCCCTGGTGATCCGATCGGTCAAGGCGGGCGGCTTCGCCACCGGCGCCGACCTGCGCATGCTGGAGCAGATGACCGATGCGGCGGCCGCCGAGGCTCGGCTGCGCAGCGCGCATGCATTGATCGATCGCATCGATGCGCTGCCCTTCACGACCATTGCCGTCGTCCACGGCCAATGCCTGGGCGGCGGGCTCGAGCTGGCGTTGGCCTGCGACTGGCGCATCGCCCGGACCGACGCGATGCTCGGCTTGCCGGAAGTGCGGGTGGGCCTGCACCCGGGGCTCTGCGGCACGGCACGGCTGACGGCGCAGGTCGCACCGACCGAGGCGATGCCGCTGATGCTCAAGGGCAAGCCCATCACCGCCGAGAAGGCGCGTGCGATCGGGCTCGTCGACGTCGTCTGCGAGGAGCGGCATATCGCGCAGGCGGTGCGGACGGCGGCCGACGGCAAACTTCCTCATCGCAGCGGCGGCGCCTCCAAGGGCGCGCTGATGTCGATCGCGCCGGCGCGTGCCTTGTTGGCGCGCCAGATGGAGGCCGAGACCGCGAAGCATGTCCGGCGCGAGCATTACCCGGCGCCGTTCGCGCTGATCGAGCTGTGGCGCCGGCACGCCGACAGCCGACTGGCCATGCTCGATGCCGAGCGTGAATCGTTCCTGCGCCTGCTGGGCACGCCCGCGGCGCGCAACCTGATGCGCGTATTTTTCCTGCGCGAACATCTCAAGTCGCTCGGCCGCGAGGACACGCGCGCGATTCGCCGCGTGCACGTGGTGGGGGCTGGCGCCATGGGCGCCGACATCGCCGCATGGTGTGCGCTCAAGGGCTGCACGGTCACGGTCGAGGACACGGCGAAGGAGCGGTTGGGCGCCCTCGTCAAACGCGCCGCCGCGCTGTTCGACACCGAGGCGCACGGCACTGAGCGCCAACGTGCCCAGGACCGGCTGATTCCCGATTTCAAGTCGCGCGGCGTGGTGCAGGCCGATCTCGTGATCGAGGCGGCGCCGGAAAAGCTCGAAATCAAGCAAGCGGTCTACGCGCGTGTCGAGCCGCTGATGCGCGCGGACGCGATCCTCGCGACCAACACCTCGAGCATCCGGCTCGAGCCGCTCGCCGCAGGCCTGGCGCGGCCAGAACGATTCGTGGGCCTGCATTTCTTCAACCCGGTGGCGAAGATGGAGCTCGTCGAGGTGGTCGCGCACGAGCGCTGCACGAGCGGCGTGCTGGCCATGGCGCGATCGTTCGTCGCGGCGATCGATCGCCTACCCGCGCCGGTGCGCTCGGCGCCCGGCTTCCTCGTCAACCGTGCGCTGATGCCTTACCTGATGGAAGCGCTGGTGCTGCTCGACGAGGGCCAATCGGCCGAAGCGATCGACGCGGCGGCCACGGACTTCGGCATGCCGACGGGGCCGATCGAGCTGGCCGACTACGTCGGGCTGGACATCTGCCTGGACGTGGCCGAGCGGCTGAAGGCGGAAGTCGAGCAGCCGCTGCCGGACATACCGCAGTGGCTGCGCGACAAGGTGGCCCGCGGTGAGCTGGGCAAGAAGACCGGGCACGGGCTGTACGAATACGAGCATGGCCGGGTTCGCAAAGCCGCCGGCAGCGAAGGCGAGGGGAAAGACGATGGCGGGCTTCAGGACAGGCTGATCCTGCCGCTACTCAATGCCTGCGTGACGTGCTTGCGAAGCGGGGTCGTGTCGGACGAGCGCGTTATCGATGGCGCGATGGTTTTCGCCACCGGGTTCGCGCCGTTTCGCGGGGGGCCGCTGCAACACGCGCGCGCATTCGGTGTCCGGCAGGTCGTCGAGCGGCTGCGGCAACTCGAGCGCGAGCACGGTGCGCGGTTCGCACCCGATCCGGGGTGGAGCGAACTCTCCCCCTCCAGCCAGCCGGATGACGAGCAGGGATGACCCATGCTGGCTGGTGCACCTGCCTTGCGGCCCGCCGAGTACAGCGATCTCGAGAGCTGCGTGCAGGCAATCCTCGAGCGCGTCGGCCGGCGCGTGGTGCTTGCATTGCCGCTCGGGCTCGGCAAGGCGAACCATGTCGCGAACGCCTTGTTCGACCATGCCCTGCGTGACCGGCACATCGAGCTCCATATCCTGACCGGGCTCACGCCCGAGATACCGCGCGATCTGCCGCTGCTGCAGCAGCGCCTGGTGGACCCGATCGTCGATCGATTGTTTGGCGACTACCCTGAGCTGGCTTACGCCGGCGCATTGCGCCGCGGCGAGCTGCCGGCCAACATCACGGTCACCGAGTTCTACCTGCGTCCGGGCGCGTGGCTCGACATCGTGCCGGCGCAGCGCGCCTACGCGAGCCTGAACTACACCCACGTTGCGCGCGAGGTGCTGCAGCGCGGCGTCAATGTGCTCGCCCAGCTCGTCGCGCGGCGCGGCAGCGGCGACGCCGCACAGTACTCACTGAGCTGCAACCCGGATGTGACGCTGGACGTCCTGCCGTCGCTGCAGGCGCGGCGCGCGCAGGGTGAGGGCGTCGCGGTCGTCGGACAGGTCAACCTGCAGCTGCCCTTCATGCGCGGCGATGCGCAACTGCCGGCGCGGGCCTTCGATTTCGTGCTGGAGGGATCCGCCTATGAATTCTCGCTGTTCGCCCCCACTCGGGCGGCGGTGTCGCTGGCCGATCACGCCGCGGGCCTGCACATCGCGAGCCTGGTCAAGGACGGCGGCACGCTGCAGATCGGCATCGGCTCCATCGGCGATGCGGTCGCGCACGCGTTGATCCTGCGTCACCAGCGGCCAAGCGTCTTTCGCGCCGCGCTGGCGGCGCTTGTGGCGCCGCAGGCGCTCGATGAGCGGCAACGGGAACTGGAGCCGTTTTCCGAAGGGCTGTACGGCAACTCCGAAATGCTGGTCGACGGCTTCCTCGACCTGTACCGCGCCGGCATCCTGCGGCGGCGTGTGACCATGCCGCACGGTGAACGCGGCCCGGTCGTGCACGCCGCGTTCTTCTTCGGCTCGCGGGCGCTTTACCAGGCGCTGCGCGAACTCGATGACGAAGCGGTCGCCGATATTGCAATGACGGCGGTCTCCTGCACCAACAGCCTGCTCGGCGACGAAACGCTGAAACGAGCGCAGCGCCGGCATGCGCGCTTCGTCAACAACGCAATGATCGCGACGCTGCTCGGCGAGGTGGCCTCGGACACGCTCGAGGAGGGCAGCGTTGTCAGCGGCGTCGGCGGCCAGCACGACATGGTGACGCAGGCGCACGCGCTCGATGGCGCGCGCGCGATCATCGCGCTGTCCAGCACGGACGACAGCGGCGGGCGGCTCGACACCAGCATCCGCTGGCACTGCGCCCACGTGACCTTGCCGAGGCATCTGCGCGACGTCGTCGTCACCGAGTACGGCGTCGCCGAATTGCGCGGCAGGAGTGATCGCGACTGCATCGCGGCGATGCTGGCGATCGCCGATGCACGCTTCCAGCCCGCGCTCGCCGATGCCGCCAAGCGCGCCGGCAAGCTCGAGCCGGCGTTCGCGCCGTCCGGCGATCGTGCGCACAACCTCCCACAGCGCTTGGAGCAGGCGCTGGCGACGTTCCGTGCCGACGGCCTGTTTCCGGAGTACCCCTTCGGCACCGACCTCACGCCGGTCGAGCAGCGTCTGGCGCGCGGCCTGCGTCGCCTGAAGTCATGGTCCGCCAACAAGCCGATCCTGGCGCTGCGCGCGGCGCAGGGGTTATTGGGCGCGCCGGCCGATGGGGGACAGCGCGAGGCCCTGGCGCGACTCGGACTGGCGCAGCCGCGCGATGTGCATGAGCGCCTGCAGCGCGCCGGCGAGGACGCCGTATGACCTTCGTAGGCGAGGTGATGGATTCGGAGATCGCCTTGTGGATCAAGATCGCCTACACCGTGCAACTGGCGGTGATCCTGCCCGTTTACGCGGTCGTATGGGGCTGGCGAAACTTTCTCTGGTTCTCCGACATCGCACTTATCACCACCGGCATCGCGCTGTGGCTCGACAGCGCCTTGCTGGTGAGCATGATGGCGCTGGCGGTGCTGTTGCCGGAACTCTTGTGGAGCGCCAGCTACTTCTGCCGGTTGCTGTTCGGCCTGCGCGTCACCGATCTCGCGGGCTACATGTTCGATGCACGCAAGCCGCGCTTCGTGCGCGCACTGTCGCTGTTCCACGTCGTGGTTCCCGCCGTGCTGATCTGGATGCTGCACGAGCTGGGCTACGACGCGCGCGCACTGGCCGGCCAGACCCTGCTCGCCTGGATCGTGCTGCCGCTCACCTACTCTGTGACGACGCCGGCTCATGAAAACATCAACTGGGTGCGCGGGCCGGTCAAGCTCCAGCGGCGCGTCCCGCCGCTGGTCTGGCTCGCCTTCCTGATGCTGGCATTTCCGGTCGGCCTGTACCTGCCCACGCATCTCGCATTGAGGGCGCTCTTTGCGCCTGCGGGGTGACGAGGGGCAGGGGCAGGGAACCCGCGCCGACATGTCTAGACATCAGAGTCGGTCTGCGCCTTCGTCTTCGCCTGGGCCCGGTCCCGAAGCATCTTGATCATGTCGTGGTTGCGCTGGGCGCCCTCGAATTGGCGCAGGACCAGGGCGTGGAGTTCCGCCGGAAGATTTTGCTTCAACGCTTTGCGATAGCGCGCCACGGCGGCATCCTCGCCGCGCTCGCACTCGGTGAGCATCGTGTCGTCGCTGGCGCCGCCGAAGAGCCCGCGGATATGCACCCAGACGCGATGTGCCGCGCCACTGACGGTACCGCCTCGATCCTCGGTTCCGCCCCGCTTGGCAATCTCCTTCTGCAACTCGACGGCCGCTTGCCGGCACGTCTCGGCACGGCGCCCGAACAGCGCGCCGAGTTGCGGTGTCTTGGTGTGCTCGGCTGCCTCCCGGAACCCCAGTTCGCCGTCGCGCGCGTTTTCCAGCAGATCGTTCAGCGTCTCGATGATCTGCCCTGAACTTGCGCTGCCATCGGACATGTAGGTCGCCTTGTTGTGCGCACGCTGCCAGGCGGCGCGGCTTGCCGGGCGTGCCTCATCCCAGGACAGGCTGGAAACTCCCTTGCGAACCAGCCAGTCGTTGGCGACGTCGCGATCGACGATGTCGAATTCGCCGCCATGAGCCATGTAGCTGGTCCAGCCCAACTCGTAGGCCGCTGCATAGTCGTCGAAGTTGCGGCCCTTCTCGTAGTAAGGCTCCTCGGCGTAGGCATTGCGCCAGTAGTCCGCTTCCTCGCCGGGATATGCGCGGTCGACGGGGTTCACGTCAGCGGCATGGGTTCCGCGCCCACTGATCGGATCGTGTGTGGGGTCTCGCTCTTCGACCATGGCTGCTCCTTGCAGAGGTATCGATCCATTCATCCTGACGACGCAGGCAAACGCAGCGGTCGGCGCATGCCGCCCCCGGACGTAGGTGCACTCCGGCCCACGGCAGCTGCTCGGGTGCGACGGGGGAACAGCCGTGTCCTACGCTTCCTTCCTCAGGAAATTCCCATAGTGGTGGTTCCCTGCAGCCAGTATCCGGAAGGATCCCTTATGGCCATTTGCGACAACTGTGGAAATGACTATGACAAGGCGTTCCAGGTTATCCAGGAGGGACACACGCACACCTTCGATAGCTTCGAATGCGCCATACAAGCCCTGGCGCCGACCTGCAAGCATTGCGAAGTACGCATCATCGGCCACGGCTTGGAAGCGAACGGACTCTTCTTCTGCTGTGGTCATTGCGCCGAGCAGTTCGGAGTCAAAGGGCTGCGCGACAGAAAATAAGTCCGAGACTCATGCGGTCCAAGGCAGGGCCTCGGATTTCGTCAACGCACCGCGTAGCCGACCGAGTGAGCAGCCGCGAAATGTGGTCAGACCGCCCATGGTCCTCGGCGGTCTCCATGGAGGATGGGGCGCTTCACGACGGTTCGCTTGCCGAGCGTGCGGCCTGCATGCATCTCGGCCAACTTCCAGCGAAGCTGTCGACCAAACTACCGTGCAGCCCGCATTCAGGCCTTCGCCTGTGTCTCGAGCCGGCGGCTTGGATCCAGGGCATAGAGAACCGCCTTCTCGTCCTGGCTCTTGGCCGAGGCTTCGCCCAACGGCAACTGTGCAGAGCCGTAGAGCTCGCGCTCCAGTCTCTTGGCACGTTCGGAATACATCCGGGCCAAAGCTCCATGATGCTCAGCGGCAGCCTGATGCTCGATACGTGCGAGATGGGCTTCTTCGAGGAGCGACATGACTCGCCTGAGGTGACCGTTTCGATTGGGCTGAAAAAAGCTGAACATCGGAACCCCCATCTGATAAGTCAATGGAAACCGTTTTTAGCGCCAGTCGGCTCATCGGCGCTGTAGGTGCAGTGCTCATGTGAACTTCATGTCATGAATTAGTTCACATTTTTGGCTAGTACTAACGCTGTAATGGGCCATTGCGCACCGGCGTTTCGGCTGGCAGAGGGTGGCGCCCACGCACATTCGCCCAAGTCATTGGAGCCGACATAGACTTGTGGTTCGTTGCTCCATGGCCCGAGCCTTTCACGACCGAGTGCACTCATCTTTCGCTGCCGAGCAATCGGGTGCCGCAGGGGGATGCTATAATCGCAAGCTGTGCGGCTGTAGCTCAGTTGGATAGAGTACTTGGCTACGAACCAAGGGGTCGTGGGTTCAATTCCTGCCAGCCGCACCACTCTCTTAAAGGGTTAGGACGTTAGCGCGCCCTAACCCTTTTTCTTTTTGCGCGAGTTTCTGCGCGACTTTCCTCTTCATCCGTTCACCACCCGCAGCAAGGTCGTGCGATCGAAGGTGAGCTTCACCTTGTTGGCGGCCTCCACAAGCCTGCCAACCGTTGCCGTAGCGTAGTGCTGCGGCATCCCCTCGATCGCATGCCCCAGCAGTAAGGCGCGGTCCTCTTCAGCCACTCCCGCATCCCGCAGCCTCTGGCCGAAGGTATGGCGCAGATCGTGGACCCGCACCTTCTCCAGCCCGATCGATGCCCGTGCGCGCTGCCAACCGTTGTTGTTCAGCGTCCCGATGCGGGTGCGCTTCTTGTCCTTGCCTGGCGGCTTGAACGTGAAAACGTACTCCTCGTTGCGGCCCCTGCATTCCTCGACGATCTTCCAGGCTGCATCGTTCAGCACCAGCACATGATTGCGCTTGCCCTTGAACTCCGCGGCCGGGATGACGAAGACGCTGCGCTCCAACTCCGGCACCGGTACTTCCCAGCTCCATCGCAGACCGCACACGTTGTCGTCGCGTGCGCCCGTGTTGAGCGCGAAAAGCACCGGCCGCTGCAGATGGGGCGCGAGCACCGGCACCAGCTTCGCCTGCTCTGCCCATGACAGCGGATAGGGTTGCCTCCGCTGCGCTTCTTCATCCAGCATCTCGATCAGCGGCGGCGACGGCAGCCAAGGCCTTCCGTTGTCGCGCCACACGCGAGCCGCTCGGTTCATCACCGTGCGCACCACCTCAAGACTTCGATTGACGGTGGAGTTCTTCGCTCCGTCGTCCTCGATGCGCTCTGCCTTGAACGCTTCCAGCGAGTCGTTGCACACGTCGCCCATGGGCAGACTGCCGATGTAGGGCAGCAGGATCTTGACGTGGTAGCCGATGGTGTCCAGCGAGCGCACTCCGCGCTGCCGGCACTCGATCAGGTACTTTGCCGCCCCATCTGCCCACAAGCGATCAGCGCCTGTTCGAAGTTGCTTTGCCCGCTCGTCGTCGATCTCGAGCTGTCGGCGCCGAAGCCAGGCTTCAGCGTCGTCCTGCGAGAGCGCGCCGAGCCGCTGGAAGATCCTTTGGCCGAGGTACTGCTTGTTGACGATCCGATCGCTCCCGAAGAGCTGGATCCCTTTTGTCCGAGTTCGCATGGTGTTTCTCCTTTCCTTGCGCGACTCGGGCGTCCACGCTCGGCAATATACGCGTCGAGCCAGGCATCCAGCTCGATCCGGTCAAACGCGATGCCGCGATGGCCGATGGGGATCTCAGTGAGAGCAGGGCGGACCTCCGCATCGAAGCGGTTGCGGTCCATTCCGCAGTAGCCAGGCGCGTCACGGTGTCGTACAACGCGGGGGAGGATTGACGCGGTCATGGTGAACGCGGCCTCACCCGGAGACTGTGATGGCAGATCAAGCAGAGTTTCAAGCCGCATACAAGGCGTGGAGGGCGGCCACGAATGACTACGACGCGGCCTTGAACGAAGTGATGTCGGGTCGAGTTACCTACGACGCTATGGCCATGCAAGTGAAGATCAAGGAAATGGCTCGGTTGCTGGCCGAGTTTGACGCCGCATCGGTTGGCATCGTGCATTGGCGAAAGGTTTAGCGTCGGTCCGCGGCCGATCGTCATACGGTCATTCCCCTGCATGCGGCCTCGGCGAGTTGATCGGCACGCTCGTTGCCCAAGATCCCGGCATGACCTTTGACCCACTGAATCTGATGCTGGGGCATGCGGGCGATGACCATCACTTGCCACAAGTCGGCGTTCACGACAGGGACCAAGCCCTTCCCCTTGTCCTTGCGTTGCCATCCGCGACGCTGCCAGGCCTTGCACCATGAGTTGATTCCAAAGACGACCAGCTGGCTGTCGCTGTGGATGCGTCCGGGCCGCTCGCCGAGCCACATCAAGGCGCGCAGCATGGCTGTCATCTCCATGCGGTTGTTGGTCGTGTGCGTGTTGGCTGCGCCGCTGGCGGTGTGGATTTCGCGCCCGTCTTCGTAGGCCACGAAACTTCCTGGGCATGTGCAGCCACTACCAAGCCGAGAAGCGCCGCAAGCAGCTGGAGAAACGGTTCGGCATCACCCTGCCGCTCGACTGGGAGCCGCCGCCCGGTGGGCTGCACGTCTACCCCGCGCAGATGGCGCCGTTCATCCGCCGGCCGCCGGAGCGTGAGTCGGGCGACGAGGCCGCGCCGAACTTCGAACTCGTGGAAGGGCGCTTCGGCCTGCAGTACCCCGCCGATCGACTGATGGCAACGCCCGAACCGCCGCCGTCCAAGATGGCAACGCACAACCCCCCAGATCGCCGCCGGAGTTACGTCGCGCGGCCGGCGGGTGATACTCTTCAGGCTTCGACATCCCTGGAGGAACGGTGAGCACTGCGAAGAAGACCGCCAAGCCCTCTGACTTGGCAAGCGCGTTGGATAAGAACAGGGAAGCAACCGAAGAGATCAAGCAGATTGCGGATGATCTCGCCCTTGTCCACACTGTACTGGATCAAACGGTTCCTTCGGGCGCGCCGGAGGATCTCGGCTTGGCGACAGAACAAGCCGCGAATCTTGAGAAGCAGCTAGGCGAAGCCACTGACAAGCTCGACAAGGTGAACGAGCAACTGACGGATGAGATCGAGGCTCGCAAACCAAACGACTCTGCGTAGAACCCTACAACGGATGCTCCGCCAGACCGACATGCCCTGAGCGCGAGGACCATCAGTCTCCCGGCTCAAATCCCCAGCGCACACTAGGCCATGCCGGTCATCACCTTTCTAGTAGAAGACAGCGCGATTATTCGGACCCACCTCATACCCGCAATCGAGGATCTCGGGCGAGCAGAGGTCATCGCGGTCGCGGAGACGGAGATGGAAGCAAAAGAGTGGCTGAAGTCATACACCGGCGAGCTTCAGCTCGTGGTCACCGACCTCCTTCTTCGTGAAGGCTCGGGATTCGGCGTACTCAAGCATTTCCGACAGGAGCGCCCCAATGTTCGGGTGGTTGTACTTTCAAACTATGCAACGCCTCTCATGCGCGAGCGTGCCGGGTTGATGGGCGCGACTGCGGTTTTCGACAAGTCAACGGAACTGGAAGAGTTCCTTGCCTTTTGCGCAGCGTTGAGCTCTTGATGTCACCAGACCGGAGGCGCCGGATCTCAGCGGTAGGTGGCCTTCTTGTCGACGGCGCCCGCCTCACTGGTTGGCTGGCATGGCGGCCTCACTTCTTCAGGTACTCGCTGACCTTATCTACCCGGTCGCCAACTGCGGCAACTGCTTTGCGCAGTTCGTCCGGCGTGACGCCGAGCGCTGTCGCCCAGTCCCTGACCTCGTAGTCCTCGTTCACATTGATCCGCTTGCGGTCCTGGCCGCCCACCTTCGTCTTGTCGTCGGCCATGGTTGTTCTCCGAATGAAAGGGGCAGGGTGCCCCGGCTCAGGCGTGGGGAATGTAGGTGCGGTCCGTGTCCGCGCGTCGGCTTCTTCGCATTGCCGCAGGGGCGCCAGGCTACCGCAAGATCCCGCGAAGTGGATCGTCATTGCGGTGCTAGAGAACGAACGCAAGAGCGCATTCAGGACAAGCATGCTGCGTTTTTTCAGGAAGACATGGCGCTGATGCTTAAGGCCCCGGGTTCCTCAGACTGGATAGCGTCAAGCAGCATG
>NZ_JAGGNU010000020.1 GCF_018614915.1 Variovorax paradoxus
AAGAGTTCTACGGCTGGGTGCTGGCGCACTACGCGGTGAGATGGCTGCTGCATCAAGGGGCCTCCAACCAGCGAATACCTCATGCCGAGCTGTCCTTCAAAGGACACGTAGAACTCCTGCGACGTACGCAGCCCCACTCCGGGGCCTTTCCCCCCAGCGAGGCCCAAAAAGCGACGACGCTGGTTCCGTGAACTGCTCCAGGCCAGCGGCAGCATTCGCGCAACGAGGACCCTCAATCGGCGTTCTCCGCGGATGGTCAAACGACGCACCTCACCGTACGCGGGTCACGACCGGACCGCTCCGACTCGCGTCCCCGTGGACTTCGCGCCCCGCTTGTTCTCAGGGCCGCCAGGTGCCCCTATACAAATTGTCCGGCGCTCCGGCGTGCGGCCATGGTCGCCAACAAACCCATCAGGCAGCTTTTCTCCGTAAACGAACAGTATTGGGTGATGGCCGGTCTGAGTCGTTAAGCAGACAAGAATGAACACCGGAGCTCATTCCGGCCATTGGGCCCGCTCCGAGTTGATGCCCCGGGAAGTGGTGTAAGTCTTTCGCTCGCTGCGAGCGACTACGATGCCGCGGTATTTTTCAGCCCGCCAGGAACGCCCTTGCCCGACCAACATCCGGAAAGTCCGCACCCTCCGTAAACCACTGGTACACGGGCGCCAAGTGCGCGACGGCTTCGGCCTCCCTCCCCGCGTCGCGATACAGAAGCGCCAAGTCAGTGGCAGCCCGCAGCGAGAAGAGCTTTGCGCCCTGTCGCTCGGCGATGTCGATCGCTTCGAGGAACAGCCGCGCAGTGACGGTTGGATCGTGTTCAGCGAGGCATCCGCG
This sequence comes from Variovorax paradoxus, assembly GCF_018614915.1. GTDB lineage: Bacteria > Pseudomonadota > Gammaproteobacteria > Burkholderiales > Burkholderiaceae_C > Variovorax > Variovorax paradoxus_K. The sequence continues at coordinate 835 of NZ_JAGGNU010000020.1, forward strand.
CAGCCGAACCAGTTCCGCGCTGAAGTGGCGCTCCTCAGTCTCACTTTGCACCTGCTCGCCGAGGGTTACAAATCTAAGCGCTTCGTCGCGCAGGCCGGCGCGCAGCAGCGCGTGCGCTGCGATCGAGGCGTACTCCGTGCAGTGAAACGTTCCGCCGGCGGAGGCCCATTGCGCATAGCCGTCCGCCAGCATCGCGGCGCCGTCACCCGCACGTCCCTGCGCGACCAGGACCAGTCCACCGAAGAACACGCCCGAAGCGGCTCTCGTCTTGATCCCCAATTTCCTGGAGATCTGCAGCATTTCGCTCGACGCGGAGGCGGTTCGATGGGTGTCGCCCCGGAACGCCGAAACGAAGGCTTCCATCTGTAGCGCCCAAGCGCGCGTAGCCGCGTGACCGCTTTCCTCGGCGACCCCGCGGGACCTGATCACGCACGCGTCGGCTTGGTCCAAGAGGCCCTGCATCACTCGAAGCCGCGCGGTGTACGCAAGGATCGGGATCTCCGGCGCTGCTTCGGCAATGAATTGTCTGTCCGAGGCCTCCACCATCTCGAGGTTGCGGAGCGCGTCACCCAGGTGCGTCGCAGCGATGAGTAGCTCGCCGCGGAGCAACCTGGCGATACCAAGATAGGTCGATCGGTTCACCTGGCTCATGCGGTTGAGCTTGGACAATTCCGTGGCATCGATTCGCTCGAACATCTCGATGACGTCGGCGAAGCGTCCGGTCGAAACATCGTGGGAGCGACGCCGTTGCTCGCTGCCACGTACTTGTCGAGCTCACCCAGTGAAGCCGCCAGGCGCTGGGCTTGTTGGTAGCAGTGACGCGTTTCTGGGAATCGGTATCCCTCAGTCTGCATCAGCGCGCGGCCAAGGCTCATCAGAAGGTCCAGCTCCGCGCCGGCATTAGGCGCTCGTTCACCGAGCTTGGGGAGCAGCGCAAGGGCTGCTCGGCAGTGAGAGGCCGCTTCACGGCCTGCTGAGCGGGACTCAGCCAGTCCAGCAGCTCTTGACCAGAACGCATACGCCTGCGCGTGGTTGCCACCCTCTTGGTGATGAAGGGCTAAGAGTTCCGGCTGCGCGGTGGCAGTCCCCGGTATGGTCTGCTCGATGGCCCTTGCTATCTGGCCGTGCCGGACTGCCCGCTGAGTCTTGAGCATGCTTTGGTAGGCGGTGTCGCGAATCAAGGCATGCCGAAACGTGTAGACCTCATCGGACGCGCTGCTTCGTCGGTAGACCAGCTCGGAACGGGTTAGCTCGTCAAGGGCGCTATCCAGATGCGCGCCGCAGACCTCCATTGCAACAAGGAGGCTTCGAGGGAATTCGCGCCCGATGGCCGCCCCTCCTTGCGCTGCTTCTTTGGCGGCGCCCTACTGGTCAAAGCGAGCACGCAGCGAATCTTGCAGGGTCGATGGGATGGCCAGCGATGAGGTGACAGCCCGCCTCAACCTAAATCCGCCCTCGCCCTCCTCCAGCAACTCCGAGCGAACGACCATCTTTGTCAGCTCCTCGACAAAAAGAGGAACGCCATCGGTCTTGAGAAGGATCTCCTCCTCGATCTCCGGTGGAAAGGAGCGACGCCCAACCACGGCCCGCACGAGCAAGGCACACTCACCCTGGCTGAGACGACCCAAGGATAGCGTGGTGACGTGGGGCGCATGGACCCATGTCGGCTGATACCGAGGACGGGTAGTGATCAGCATCAGCGCGCGGGCCGCACGCAGTCGTTCAACAAGTAGCGTTACCAGGTCTTCCGTTGCGGAGTCGACCCAGTGCATGTCCTCGATGAGTATTACGAGGGGCTGCGCTTCGGCGAGTTGGAGCACGTAGTTTGCAAAGGTCGTTCAGCACTGTCAGCTTCGACTGTTGTGCAGCCTGCACGTTCCGCAACAGGCGATTCGGCGCGCCTTCTGGATCAGAAGCATCCCCGCCCGCAGCAGTGAGGCCAGCGGCGCGCTCCAGGTGCTGCATCACAGGATAGAGCGGGCTACCCTGGTAGTGCGGCGTGCATTGAATGACGACGGTCGAAACAGCTTCGGTCGATGGGCGATCGCGAAATGCTTGGCAGATCCGTGATTTGCCGATCCCGGGCTCGCCCGAAAGCACGACGACTTGCCCCTTGCCTGCACTAGCCATTGCCCAGCGCTGCAGCAAGATCAAGAGTTCGCGGTCGCGGCCGATGAAGTCGCTGAGGCCGTGGGCATGCTGCCTCTCGAACCGGCTGCTCACGACGCGCTCTCGAAGCACGCGCCAAGCTGAGACCCGAGAACCAAATCCCTTGAGCTGCTGGGGGCCGAGGTCTTGTGCCTCAAACACCTCTCCCACCAGTTCATGGGTGCTCCCCGCAATCACCACTTGTCCGGCGCGCGCAATGCTTTGCAGGCGCGCTGCCAGATTCGGTGTGTCACCTGTGGCGCTAGGCTCGGTCGACGCGCCGGCACCGATCTCGCCCACGACAACCGCGCCGGTGGCGATGCCGACGCGGGTTGAAAGTTTCACATCAATGTGCAGCTTCAGGGCGTCGACGGCTTGAACCACTTGGAGCGCTGCTTGGACTGCACGCTCGGCGTCGTCCTCGTGCGCACGGGGGTAGCCGAAATAGACGAGCACGCCGTCACCGAGAAACTGAGCGATGAAGCCATCGAATGGAGCGACTTTTCGGACGACCGCATCGTGGTAGGTCCGAAGAATGCTTCGAAAGTCCTCAGGGTCGAGGCTTCCTGCCAAAACGGTTGAATCGACCAGGTCGCAGAACATGACGGACAACTGTCGACGCTCCGCGTCAGGGACGCGAGCCGCGGGTACGTGCGTGATTTCACCGGCGCTGTCGCCTTTGCTCGTCGCACGCGCCTCAATTGCTTGCAGAAGCAGTTTTCGATGGCCAAGGGAAGAGACACCGAGCTCTTTGAGATCTGAATCCGTCAGAGCGTTGAGCAGGTCCATCCCGATGTGCTGCGCTCCGAAAGCACCCGCATAGGAATCGAGACCGAGCGACCGTAACCAGCGTGCGACATCGTCCATTGAACTCCCAGCAAACGTTCAAAAGGAGCGCGAGGAAATAGGCGAAGCATACCGGGCGAAGCCCTGGGCGGAAAGCGGTTGGGACGTTGCCCAGGAAGTGGGGTAAGTCTTCCTTCACCCTCTGCGCGTTGAGGTGGGTGAGGCGTAGCCTGAAGCGGCTTGCCGACTGCTTTGGCCATCGGAAAGCCGGGCCGCCGAGATGCCACGTTCGAAGTAGACAATGCGTTACGTTCGCTGCCGATCGTCACTGCAAATCGATGGACGCTAACGGCCGAGGAGATCTGCCAATCTACACCAAACTTGGCAAGCAGTTTCCAGGCGGCGGCTGAACGGGCCGCTCTTGCGAGGATCGATGTCGGCGCTTCGCTCGACGACCGCATAGCCTGAAGCAGACATCGCGAGTTGCAAGGCGAATGTCGGGAAATGGCCGCAACTTGCCCTAGTCGGCAACTTCGATAATCTCGGGGACGAATCGACTGAGTTCGCTACGCTGACCCTCGGTTAACCTCCGTCGTGCGAGCACAAGCGACTGCAACCCAGGGATGCCTGCCAATGCCGTGATGGTCGCGTCAGAGAGGCCCGAGGCGTCGAGCGCGATTTGCTGGACACCGCGCAGGTCGCAAAGCGGGGTCGCCGCATCGTCTTCCACAGCCACATCCATCAGCGTGACGGCAAACACCTCGGCGTCCCACACGTAGCCGCCACCGAGCGTCTCAACCCCGTCGAGAATCCTTTGATTGTTTTTGCTTTCTTCAGGCGTCATAGCTTTGAGTGGTAGGGACGAAGTTGAACGGATTTCAGCGCACTCTACAGAAGGCTGAGGTGGAAGACGGCGCCTCGTCGAGAGTTGAAGAGCCGTACAGAAAATCCGCTTGTGGCCGACGGCGGGCGCTCATGGCTCCAAGAGCTGGTAGCTATTGCCAGCCGCCTTGTCAAATCGGCTGCCAGGCGTGAAAGCGGCCGAGCAGGCGGCGCGTGAACAAGGCGAGCGTGAAAGTGCTGAAAGAGTCCGGACCGCCCAGTGATCACAACATAGGGGTCGCTCAATCCTGGCAGCGCTTGCAGAACTCCACGCATGGCGCGAGGCCGTGGTAGCCAGCGAGCGCTTTGCGGCTCTGGCGTTGATCGCAACGGCGACGCTCAATGTCGCTTGTCGCATCGGCGTCTCCGTCTCAAATCGCGCATAAGAGTGCCCGCGCGCCTTCAGCCACTTTCCCGAAGAAAGCGGCGCGCTACTTCAAGGTGGCGCCCCCTCGTGCGAGGTACTGAGCCGACAGACGGGAAAATTGGCCACCATCGGTGCTGATCGAGGTTTGATGGGCTCCCCCTGAGCTGAAGACGAGCGCGAAAGTGTGGATGTCGGCGTACTCCTGGGTGTTGCGCAGCATGTAGTCGACACGGTTGTCGCGATAGTGCAGGTCGGTGCCGCCAGGCGTGGCGGACGGCACGCCCATCGGCGTCTGCCACCACAGGATCGGCAGCCCATTGCCCAGGGCAGCGCGATAGTCAGCAATCTGGCGCTGGGATTCGTGGAAGTTCGGGCTGGCGATGTTGCTTTCGTCCCAATAGAAAGGACCGCTTCGTCCCGTGCATTCCGCGGGAGGCGACGGGACTTCCCTGCAGCCGGCGTCGCGGTCGCTCGTCTGGGCGACGATGAAGTCCGCCTGATGTGCCCCGACCGCCCGCATCTGCGCGCCGACCGCGGCAGAGGTGCCGCTCCAGAACGCGGGCGGGAACCCCATCAGCGCCTTGGGCGCGATCTGCCTGCCCATCTGCACCAAGCATTGGCCGATGCCTGCAGCCGTGTTCGGCAACCCGCCACATTCAGGCTGGCTGTTCACGACGGCTGGCATTCGCGTCGCGTCGCCATTCGGCGCTTGCGCCGCAACGAATCCCCAGAAGTCCGGCTCGAGGTTGATCAGAACAGGCGCACCGAGGGCTGCAATGCGCTGGTACATCAGCCGGACCTGCGCCCAGTAGTTGTTCATGAAAGTCGCGTCGGTGATGCCATTCAGACTTCCCTCGCCGTTCTGCGCCATCTGGTACAGCGTGAACATCGGAATCGCGCCGTAGGCCTGAACGGCCTGCGCCGTGTACGTGATGTACGCCCCATCGGGACTGTTCCAGCTGGGCCAGGCGCCTGCGCCAACGCCCACGAGATAGGCGTCCACGATGTCTGGACGAATGCCCTGGCTTTGCATCTGCGCGAGGGTGTTGCCCGCACCGAGTCCGACCAGCACCCGAGCGGGCTTGCCGAGCTTGGTCACCAACGCGACGGTCGCCGCATCGGGCGAAACACCTCCACCTGTCCCACCTGTCCCACCTGTCCCACCTGTCCCACCTGTCCCACTTGTGCCACCTGTCCCACCTGTCCCACCTGTGCCACCTGTGCCGCCGCCACTTTGGCTATCGTCACCCTGGCTGACGCCAATACCGCTTCGGCTACCACTGCTGCCGGCCGAGCCACCACCTTGAGTACCGCCGCCGCCACTGCCGCCACCGCAGCCGAACAGGAGCACCGAAAGCATCAGCGCAGAAACGCATCGTTGGGAAAACATCATCATGAAAAGCACTTGAGATTGAAAGGGAATCGCCGCCGCACGCGTCGCGTGCTTCGCTGTAGGCACTCATGTCCAACGGCATTTCACCGGCCTGGGCCAGATCCGCTCGCCGGCCTTGGCACAGAGTGCACGATCCATGCCCAGCTCCCTGCCAGCGAGGAGCACGCGAATTGATCCAGAAAGTGACATGGAGCGTCGCTTCGGATTCGACGTGCGACAGTTATGGTTGGCCTTTAAGTTGAGGCCGACAAAAAAGGAAAAACCCCGAGCCCTGCACCGCGATGGTCTCCAATCCTGCTCGCAGGGCGTCAGTGGTGGCTCAGCGATGACCGGCAACAAGGGCGCGAAGCCGGTGCTTATCCTTGTTGGCTGAAGGACTCATCCCGGCCAACACCGGAAGTTCGTATGACTCTCCAGTTTTGCCGCAAAGCGCTTCGCGCGGGCTTTCGTACTGGCTACAGTCTGACCATTCACAAATTCTTCGTTGAAATGCGAACGCCGACCATCTGGTGCTCGGCCCGGGAGCACTCGACATGATCACCGCTCGTGCTCGACACGCAGCTGCAGCCGCTTCGCTGTTGGGCTGCCTGCTGGTCGCGCACGGTAGGGCCGCCAGCGACGTGGTGGCCGGCGCACGGCTCTCCGCGGCACGCTGCGCATCTTGCCACTCGTCTACCGAAACGGTCCACGCCTCGGTGCCGCTGCTCGAAGGGCAGCCAAAGGCCTACTTCATTGCGCAGTGGCGTGCATTCCGCGAGCGAAAACGTACTGCCCCCGTGATGGCGAACCTCGCCGCGGAGTTGAGCGAGCAGGATGTCGACGACCTCGCCGACCACTATGCGGCACTGGTGCCCCCTCCCGCCGCGCAATCGTCCGGCAGCGCAGCCGGCCGCGCACTGGCGGATCGCTTGCGATGTGCCAGCTGCCACGGTCCGGCGTTGCAGGGGACGAACTCCGGCACGGCACGGCTCGCAGGGCAAAAAGTGCGTTACACCACCTGGTCGTTGCAGTTGATGCGGAGCGGCACGCGGTCGCACGGATCCTCCGCGAAGCCGGATCCGCTGCTTGCCGACCTCAGCAACGCCGAGATCGAGTCGCTGGCCGCGCACTTGGCGTCGCTGCGCTGATATCGGTTCCGCGTCTGTTGCGGAAGTTCTGACCTGAGTTTCCGGTGATTCGAGCGGCCGCTTTGGAAAAGTCTGTGCAGCCGGTATGGGTCGCAAGCGGCGCCGACCGACCGTAACTTGGCACCGTGGCCGAGCGGCGGCTCCTGGCCGTAGGCCGCCTGTCATGCGTGTTGAGCCGGGTACCTAAACGTGCCGGCCAAGGCTTCATTCGGTCCGTAGACCTCAAAAAGATGCTCGACGTTGTGAGCAGCGAACGCGCTAGAGACGCGTCTTGCATCCGCCATCATGGCGTCGACGTTTTCTGCGTCGGCGGTGAGTATGAACGAGCCATGGCCATCTTCACGAAATACGAAGTGAGAGCACTCCCCCACCGACACCTGGTGGCTATCCCCCTGCGAGGCGGTTAGCCCGCATTCGGCAATCAGCGAGCGAAGTTCCGTGACTGTGCGTAGCGCAGGCAATGAGCCGTGCGCAGTTGCAGACGTGTCAATGTCCATGTTTTTCGCCCACTCTTCGTATGTCTGGTCTTGGCCGGCCGGAAGTGGACGTCGCCTCTTGACGGGCCCCAGATCAGAGGCTTGCTAACGCTCCGGTTCAGCGGCGGGCCACGCAGCGGACCGTCCGCTGCAACCGGTTGCTAGGCCGCCCTCACTGACGCACATAGCGCAAGTGTGTGGCGGCTGGACCATCAAGAACCCTGTCGATGCGAAACTGCGGCCCGGGCTCGCGTAGGTTCTCGAAGAGACGCCGCCCGCCGCCGAACAACACGGGTGCCAAGGCGATTTCCAGCTCGTCGACGACACCCAGGTTCAGGTACTGCTGGATCACATCCGCTCCACCCGCGATACGAATATCACGACTGCCTGCGGATTCCCGAGCCAGCTCTAGAGCACGCTCTGGCCCGGCATTGATGAAGTAAAAGGTCGTCCCACCGGGGCGCACCCACGGTTCGCGTTTCTCATGGGTAAGAACGTATACGGGTGTGTGAAACGGAGCCTCCTCTGGCCAGGCGCGCTCGCCTTGCTCGAACATTCGCTTGCCCATGATGTTGGCACCGATGCGCTCCGTGGTGCTGCGAAGCAGGTCATTGACCGGGCCGGTCTCTCCCCCTGGTCCGAGCTTGAGGTTCTCGCGGAAGTACTGTTGATTGAGGATCCAGGCCATCAGCGCACCCCACTTAGCGCCCCAGTTCTTGTACTCAGGCTTGCCCATGGTCATTCCTTCCGGTGCCATGTAGCCATCGAGGCTAAGTCCAATGTTGACGAATACTTTGCTCATGATTCTCCTCTCGCATGTTCGGATGTCGGCCTGACGTAATGTAGATCGGACCTTTCACCTTCTCTTCAGATTTCACGATCACCTCACGTGTTGCCGGCAGGTGGCGTCGCCGCGGGATCCATCCAGAACGCGGCCCACAGGTGGCCGTCGGGATCGGCGAGGTCCCGCGAGTGCATGAAGCCGAAGTCCTCAGCCGGGTTCGCGTCGGCCTGCCCGCCGTGGGCGGCGGCGGCCCGGTTCATTGCATCGATCGCGTGCGTGAGCAGCATCACCTGGATCGGGGAAAGAGATGACTGGCAGATCGGAGCTGAGCATCCGCCACCCAAGGCCAAGTCCCGGAGCTTTCCTGCAAGCTGCAGGCGGATCCGCAGCGACCAGATCTCTTTAGGCTTGAGAGGCGGCTCTGGCCGCACTCTGCCTCTCAACTAAACAGCGCAACCAGCGCATAGAGGCCTGTCACAAGCCAGCTCACTAGGGGCCGAATCGTGCCACAAAGCCATGCGGCTCAGCCGTCCTGCGCAGCAAGTACAGCCAGCGCCACGGAGGCGATGCGCGACGGCAGCGAGTCCGCGCGCGAGGTCAGCACGATCGGCACGCGGGCGCCGAGCACCAGTCCGGCGCACTCGCCGCCGCCGATGTAGGTGAAGCTCTTGTAGAGCATGTTGCCGGCGTTGAGGTCGGGCACGAGCAGCAGGTCGGCATCGCCGCTGACGCGGGACTCCATTTTCTTGACGTGGGCCGCCTCGGCCGAGATCACGTTGTCGAAGCCGAAGGGGCCCTCGACCAGCGCGCCGGGCCAGGCGCCCGCGCGGGCCAGCGCCACCAGCGCCTGCGCGTCGACGGTGGCCGGGATCGCCGGATTCACCGTCTCCACCGCGGCCACGATGCCGACCTTGGGCTCGCCGATGCCGAGCTTGCGCAAGAGGCCGATCGCGTTGCCGAGGATGTCGCGCTTGGCATCCAGCGAGGGCGCGATGTTGACCACGCAGTCGGCCATGCCCAGCAGCTTGGGATAGCGCGGCAGGTCGAACAGGAAGATGTGGCTGATGCGCGTCTCGCCGCGCAGGCCGATGTGCTTGTCGACCACGGTCGACATCAGCTCGTCGGTGTGGAGCGACCCTTTCATCAGCGCGCCGACCACGCCTTGCCGCGCCATCGCGGTCGCGCGGCGCGCGCTCTCGGCCGGCGTGTCGCTGCAGTCGATGATCTCGAAGCGGCCGGCATCGATGCCGGCCGTATCGGCCGCGCGCAGGATCGCCTCGCGCGGGCCGATCAGCACGGGCTGCGCGAGATCCGCTTCGAGGATGCGCGCCGCCGCGTCGAGCGCAGCGGCATCGCAGGGATGGACCAGGCCGATGCGCGGCCGCGCAGTCCTGGCGCGCTCCCGCGCCCGCGCGACCAGGGCGTCGAGGCGGGGGTGCGCGGCCGCCGGAGCGAGCTCGGCCACAAGAGGCGCTGAAGTCATGGCGACGTTTGCAGCGCCGCTTAGACGTAGTCTTTGTATTTGTCGAGGAGGCGCACCGGCTTGGACAACGCGTCGCGGCGGAACGGATCGCCGAGCTCGCGCGTGCACATGATCTCGATCACGCAGGTCTTGCGCTCGTTCATCTGCATGTCGACCGCCCTCTTCAGCGCCGGGCCGACGTCCTCCAGCCTGTCGACCACGATGCCTTCGGCGCCCATCGCCTTGGCGATGCCGGCGAAGCTCTCGCTCTCCAGCTCGCCGGCGACGAAGCGGCGGTTGTAGAAGTCGACCTGGTTCTTCTTCTCCGCGCCCCACTGGCGGTTGTGGAAGACTACCGCCGTCACCGGAATGTCGTGCCGCACGGCCGTCATGATCTCGACCATGCTCATGCCCCAGGCGCCGTCGCCCGCATAGGCCACGGCCGGGCGGTCGGGCGCCGCGCACTTGGCGCCGATCATGGTCGGCAGCGAGTAGCCGCAGTTGCCGAAGCTCATCGGCGCGAAGAAGCTCCGCGGCTCCTCGAAGCGCAGGTAGCTGTTGGCGATGGCGTTGATGTTGCCGATGTCGGTCGAGACCATCACGCGCGGCGGCATCGCTTTCTCGAGCTCGCGCAGCACCTGGCGCGGATGCAGGTAGCTGCCGCCGGTGGGCGTCTTCTCGCCCTTGGCCTCTTCGATCGCGTCGAGGCTGAAGGGATCGCGCTCGTGGGTCCAGCCGTCGAGTTCCTTCTCCCAGGCGTCCTTCTCTTCCTTGATCTTCGCGGCGCGCTCGGCCTTGGTGGCGTCGCAGGCGAGCTTCTTGGCGTCCAGGCGCTGCAGCAGCGCCTTGGCCACGGCCTTGGCGTCGCCGTGGATGCCGACGGTGATCTTCTTCACCAGTCCGAGGTTGGTGTGGTCGGCTTCGACCTGGATGATCTTCGCGTCCTTCGGCCAGTAGTCCATGCCGTGCTGCGGCAAGGTGCCGAAGGGGCCCATGCGCGAGCCGAGCGCGAGCACCACGTCGGCCTGCGCAATCAGCTTCATCGCCGCCTTCGAGCCCTGGTAGCCGAGCGGGCCCGCCGCGAGCGGATGGCTGGCCGGGAAGGAGTCGTTGCGCAGGTAGCCGTTGGCCACCGGGGCGCCGAGGCGCTCGGCCAGCGCCTTGCATTCCTCGACCGCATCACCCATCACCACGCCGCCGCCCGAGAGGATGACCGGGAACTTGGCGGTGGCCAGCAGCTCGACCGCGGCGGCCAGGCTGTTCTCGCCGCCCGCGCCGCGCTCCACGCGCATCGGCTTCGGGATCTCGCACTGGATCTCGCCGTAGAAGTAGTCGCGCGGGATGTTGAGCTGCGTCGGGCCGTTCTCGGAAATGGCGCGGTCGAAGCAGCGCGCCGTGAACTCGGCCATGCGCTTCGGGTTGACGACGTGGCCCTGGTACTTGGTGAACTCCTGGAACATCGGCAGCTGGTTGGCTTCCTGGAAGCCGCCGAGGCCCATGCCCATGGTGCCGGTCTCGGGCGTGATCATCACCACCGGGCTGTGCGCCCAGTAGGCCGCCGCGATGGCGGTCACGCAGTTGCTGATGCCGGGGCCGTTCTGCCCGATCACCACGCCGTGGCGGCCGGAGACGCGCGCATAGCCGTCGGCCATGTGCGCCCCGCCCTGCTCGTGCACCACCGGGACCAGGCGGATGCCGGCCGGCGCGAAGATGTCCATGGCATCCATGAAGGCCGAGCCCATGATGCCGAAGATGTCGGTCACGCCGTTGGCGACCATGGTCTCCACGAAAGCCTCGGAAGGCGTCATCTTCTGCACGCCGGTGACGGCGGCGCGGGCGGGCGTGGCGGGGGGTTGCTGGGTCATGGAAGAGGTCTCCTGGGATCGTGGATGGCGGCTCGGTTCTCGAAAGTCGGAACGGGCGGTTCCGGAATTCGTATCGGCGAAATATAGGACTGCGCCCGGCCGGCGTCAAACGAAATTCTAAAAATCGGGACGATTTGTCCTATTTTTTGTAAACAGACTATGATCTGCGGCCATGAAAGTCGTCAACAACGGTCTGAAATCCGACGCCGCTGAGCTCAACGGCGACACGCCCACGATGCGGCTGTTCGCCCTGCTCGAGGTCATCGCGGCCAAGGACCAGCGCTATGCGCTGCAGAACCTGGTGGAAGCCACCGGCCTGCCCAAGCCGACGCTGCACCGCATGCTGCAGCAGCTCGAAGCCGCCGGCCTGCTGCGCCGCGAGGGCGACAGCCGGCTCTACGGCATCGGCACGCGGCTGCGGCGCCTAGCCGAGAACCTGCTCTTGAACGACAGCCACCATGGCGCGCGCCACGTGGTGCTGCGGCACCTGGTCGAGGAGATCGGCGAGAGCTGCAATCTCACCGCCCTCGCAGGCAGCGAAGTGGTGTACCTCGACCGCGTCGAGACCGCGGCGCCGCTGCGCTTCTACCTGCACCCGGGCTCGCGCGTGCCGGTGCACTGCTCGGCCAGCGGCAAGATCTTCCTGGCGCAGATGAGCCCCGCGCAGCGGCGGCGCCTGCTCGCCAACGCGCCGCTCGAGGCCTACACGCCCAAGACCCTGACCGACCTCGACCAGATCGAGCGCGAGGTGCAGCGCGTGCGCAAGGACGGTTTCGCCTTCGACGACGAGGAGTTCCTGCCCGGCCTGCTGTGCATCGCCGCACTGGTGCCCAGCGCGGACGGCCCTTCGAACCTCTGCGTGGCGGTGCAGGCGCCGGTGATGCGGCTCGGCATGGAAAAGGCCAAGCAGCTGCTGCCCGCACTGCAACGTGCCGCGCAGGCGCTGGCGCGCATCGACGCCGATGCAGACGCCGAGCGCGTGCTCGAACGGAAGAACGCATGAGCGATACGACAGCGCTTCGCCCCGACCGCATGCTGAGCGTGCGCGAGGTTTTCGGCATCGACACCGAGCTGATGGCGCCGGCCTTCGGCGAACGCGACGACCACGTGCCCGAGATCGACGCCGTCTACCGCTTCAACCCCGACGTGACGCTGGCCATCCTGGCCGGCTTCATGCGCGACCGCCGGGTGATGGTGCAGGGGCTGCACGGCACCGGCAAATCGACCCACATCGAGCAGGTGGCGGCGCGCCTGAACTGGCCCTGCGTGCGGCTCAACCTAGACGGCCACATCAGCCGGCTCGACCTGGTGGGCAAGGATGCCGTGGTCTTGCGCGACGGCCAGCAGGTCACCGAGTTTCAGGAAGGCATCGTCCCCTGGGCGCTGCAGCGGCCGGTGGCGCTGATCTTCGACGAGTACGACGCCGGTCGGCCGGACGTGATGTTCGTGATCCAGCGCATCCTCGAGCAGGGTGGCAAGTTCACGCTGATGGACCAGAACAGGGTGCTGCGCCCGCACTCGTACTTCCGCCTGTTCGCGACCGCCAACACGGTGGGCCTGGGCAATCTCAACGGCCTCTACCACGGCGCGCAGCGGCTCAACCATGCGCAGATCGACCGCTGGAACATCGTCGCCTCGCTCGACTACCTGCCGGCGGACGAGGAGATCGCGATCGTGCAGGCGCGCGTGCCCTCGCTCGCCAACGATGCGGGGCGCACGATGGTGCGCTCGATGGTCGCGGTGGCCGATCTCACGCGCAAGGGCTTCGCCGCGGGCGACCTGTCGACGCTGATGTCGCCGCGCACCGTGATCACCTGGGCCGAAAACCTCGAGATCTTCCGCGACCCGGCGCTGGCGTTCCGCCTGTCCTTCGTCAATAAATGCGACGAGGCCGAGCGGCCGCTGGTCGCCGAATACTTCCAGCGCTGCTTCGACATGGAGTTGAAGGAGTCGCATCAGCTGTCGGGCACTTGAGGGCCGGCCGGTGAGCGACGCGCAGCAGCGAGCCAGGCAGGAGGAGCAGGTTGCGGAGCTCTGCGCGGCGCTGGTCCGCGCCTACAGCGGCGAGCCCGACCTGCACTTCCGCGGCCGGCGCCTGCACCGCGGCCGCCAGCCGCTGCCCTGGTTCGCGCCGCACCTGCATCCCTCGCCCGACAGCGACGACTTCGCGTCCTTTCGCGGCACGGCCGACGGGCTCGCGCTACGGCTCACCGCGTCCGATGCTGCCTTGCACGAGCAGCTTCGACCCGAGGAACCGGTGGAACGCATGGTGTTCGAGATGCTGGAGCAGTTCCGCGTCGAGTCGCTCGCGCCCGAGGCCATGCCCGGCATGCAGCGCAACCTGCGGCACCGCCACGAACAGTGGTCGCTCTCCTTCCACCACTCGGGCCTGACCGACACCGCGCGCGGCCTGCTGCTCTACGCGGTGGCGCAGATCTGCCGCGCACGCGTCGCCGGCCAGCAGGTGGTGGAGCAAACCGAGGACATGCTGGAGGCCACGCGCTTCGCGCTTTCGCCCTTGATCGGCCATGCGCTCGCCGGCTTGCGCCGCGACCGCGCGGACCAGGCCGCCTATGCGGTGCACGCACGCGCTATCGCGCACACCGTGGCCGCGATGCTGCATTCGCCCGACGGCGAGGACGAGGAGGCGCGCGATGCCGAAACCGACGACAAGCGCAGCGTCTTCAGCCTGGTCGCCGACATGGACCAGGAAATCATCGAGCGCTTCACCACCGCCGTGTCGGGCCGCAGCCCGCTGCTGGACGATGCCGGCGGCGCCTACCGCATCTTCACCACCGCCTACGACCGCGAGCACGAGCCCGCATCGCTGGTGCGCAAGGAGCTGCTGGCCGAGCTGCGCGAGAAGCTCGACCGCCGCATCGCCGCACAAGGCGTCAACATCGCACGGCTCGCGCGCGAGCTGCGCGCGCTCCTGGCCGAGCCCGCGCGCGACGGCTGGGACGGCGGCCAGGAAGAAGGCCATATCGATGGCCGCAGGCTCGCGCAGCTCGTGGCCTCGCCGGCCGAGCGGCGCCTGTTCCGCACCGAGCGCCTGGAGCCCGCGGCGGATTGCGTGGTGTCCTTCCTGATCGACTGCTCGGGCTCGATGAAGGAGCATGCCGAATCGGTCGCGATGCTGGTCGACGTGCTGGCGCGCGCGCTCGAACAGGCCGGCGTCGCCAGCGAGATCCTGGGCTTCACCACCGGCGCCTGGAACGGCGGCCGCGCGCAGCGCGACTGGCTGCGCGCCGGCAAGCCTGCCCACCCAGGCCGCCTCAACGAGCGCTGCCACCTCGTCTTCAAGGATGCCGACACGCCCTGGCGCCGCGCGCGCCCCGCCATCGCGGCGCTGCTGAAGGGCGACCTGTTCCGCGAAGGCTTCGACGGCGAGGCGGTGGACTGGGCCTGCGCGAGGCTCGATGCGCGGGTGGAGGAACACAAGCGCCTGCTGGTGATTTCCGACGGCTCGCCGATGGACAGCGCCACCCATCTCGCGAACGATGCCCACTACCTCGACCACCATCTCAAGGACGTGGTGGCGCGCCATGAACAGGCCGGCCGCATCGAGATCGCCGGTATCGGCGTCGGCCTCGACCTGAGCCCCTGCTACAGCCGCAGCCATGTGCTCGATCTCGCGGCCTCGGTAGGCAATGCCGTGTTTCACGAGGTAATTGCCCTGATGGCGGGGTACTACCGCCACTGAGCGGCGGCGCCACAGTCCTTTCCTCGCGAAGAGCGTGATTTCCTGCGCGAACGACGCAGCGGGCAGGTGTTTACCACTGCTTGCACATGCTTACAAAAGTAGTAATCTGTGAATGTTTCACAGCCAACAAGCTTACGCGAGGAGAGACGCCCGATGCTTCTGCACTGGCGCGACAGGAATAACGAGATCGATGTCAGCCTGGCATCGGATGGCGCCGACGCACGCATGGTGGCGAGGATGCGGCTGGTGCTGTCCGTCTCGGCCTTGCTCGCGGTCTTCGTCGATCCGTCGGGCCTGCGGGGCGTCGGCGGATTCACCTGGCTCCTGTTCGTCGGCTACATCCTGCACAGCTTCGCCGTCTACCTCTTTTCGCAACTCGATGCGCCGTTCTCGCAAAGCAGGTGGATCCATTGGCTGGACGTCGGCTGGTACGGCCTGATCGTTCTCTTCACCGACGGCATCCACAGCTTCTTCTTCCTGTTCTTCTTCTTCGCGATCCTCACCTCCTCTTTCCGCTGGGGCTTCGAGGAGGGGGCGCGCGTCACGCTCGCTTCGGTGGCCGTGTTCGCCGCCTGCGGCCTGGGGTCGATGACCGAACAGGACCTCCCGCGCCTGCTGCTGCGCGCCACCTTCCTGCTGGCGTTCGGCTACATGAGCATCCACTGGGGCGGCTCGAAGGTCGAGCTGAAGCGGCGGCTGGCGCTGCTGCGCGAGGTCGGCCGGGTATCGAACCCGCGCTTCGGGGTCGGCCACACCGTCACCAGCATCCTGGAGAAGACGCTGGCGTTCTTCCAGGGAAGCTGCAGCCTGCTGGTCGTGCGGGACAAGGAGTCCGGCGCCCATTTCCTGCGCACCGTCCGGGCGGGGGACGCGAAGCATTCGCTCAACGCCGAATGGATCAGTGCCGAAGCAGCGGCGCCGCTCATGGCCCTTCCGCAGGACCGCATCGTGGCCTACCGGCGCCCGCACTGGCCGGCCCTGCCCTGGCTCGCCAGCACCGCGGCCTACGACAGTGCCAAGGGAAGGTGGAGCAAGGACGGCGCGCCGGCCTGCGCCAGGCTGGCCGAACTGCTGGAGGCCCGATCGTTCATCAGTGCGCCGGTGTCGCTCAGAAAGGGCGAAGGCCGGCTGTTCGTGTTTTCCAGCCGGCATGCTTTCAGGAAGACCGAGGCGCTCTTCCTGAGCCACATCGGCGCCCAGGCCTTCCCGGTGATCGAGAACATCGAGCTGCTGGACCGGATGGCTTCGGATGCGGCCACGCAGGAGCGCCAGAAGATCGCGCTCGATCTCCATGACACGGCCATCCAGCCCTACATCGGGTTGAAGATGGGCCTGAGCGCGCTGCGCAACAAGGCTGCCGCCGACAACCCGCTGGTCGACGACCTCGACAAGCTGGCCGACATGGCCGCCAAGGTCGTCGGCGAGCTGCGCCGCTACGCCGGCACGGTCAGGAACGGCCTTCCGAAGACGGAGCAGGTTCTCTTGATGGGCCTGCGCCAGCAGGCTGCGCAAGTCAAGGACTTCTACGGCATCGACATCGCGGTCTGGGTGCAGGGCGAGCTGAACGTGAACGACCGCCTGGCCGCAGAGGTATTGCAGATCGTGCGCGAGGGCCTGAACAACATCTGCAAGCACACGCTCGCGCAACGTGGCGCCGTCCGCGTGGAATGCGCGGACGGCCTGTTCAGGATCCGCATCGAGAACGACGCCGACGGCGCGCAGCGGATCGGATTTCAACCCCGGTCGATCACGGAACGCGCGACCGCACTCGGCGGGACTGCGCAGGTCTGGCAAGGAACGAACGGCAGCACCTCGGTGCGCGTCGACATACCCATCTAGGAGAAGGAAGATGCAGCCAAGCACAAGACCCATCGGCGTCATGCTCGTTGACGATCACCAGACCATGCTCTGGGGACTCTCGAGACTGATCGACGGGGAGAGCCCACGGATGCAGGTCGTCGGAACGGCGAGAAACTGCGAAGAAGCGCTCGAGCAGGTCGACCATGTGATTCCCGACGTCATCGTGCTCGACCTCGACCTGGGCGGCAAATGCGCCCTGGACATTCTTCCGGGCCTCTTGTCCAACGCGGTGTCGCGCGTGCTGATCCTGACCGGCGAGCGCCAGCAGAAGAACCTCGACCTGGCGGTGCTGGGCGGCGCCCGCGGCGTGCTGCGCAAGGATGCATCGGCGGAGCAGGTGCTGCTGGCCATCGAACGCATGCACAAGGGCGAGCTGTGCGTGGACCACGACACGATGAGCCGCGTGTTCACCGAGTTCGTGGATTCGAAGCGCGCACACAGGCTCGACCCCGAAGCGGAAAAGCAGGCCGCGCTGACCTGCAAGGAGCGCAAGATCATCCACGCGGTGGTCGAAGGCAGCGGCGCATCGAACAAGTCGCTGGCCGAGCGGCTCTTCATCACCGAGCACACCTTGCGCAACCACCTGACTTCGATCTACCAGAAGCTCGAGGTGAGCAATCGGCTCGAGCTTTATGTGTATGCGGTGAAGCACCAGCTGAATAAAGCAGCTGCGTAAGCACGCCAAAAGAAGGCCATTCCCTGCGTCCGGAATACGCAGGACGGGAATGCAGCACAGTGGCCTATGCGAGCACCGCCGCCTGCTTGGCTCGCAAGTTGACCGGGGTCCGCGCACTCACCTACTGCCCGTCAGCATTGGCATCACAGTCCTGACAACTTGGATCAGCGCGGGCCCGAGGATCACCATCATGATCGATGGAAAAATGCAAAGAACCAGCGGGAACAGCATCTTGGTCGGCACCTTGGCTGCCAGCTCCTCCGCACGCACTTGGCGCTTATGCCGGAGATCGTCTGAGAACACTCGCAGCGATTCGCCGACACTGGTCCCGAACTTGTCTGCCTGCGTCAGCATGGTGGCGAAGGTCGCGATCTCCTCGACACCGGTTCGCAATGCGAGGTTGCGAAGCGATTTTTCGCGGGTGCTGCCGGCACGCATCTCGAGGTTGGTCCAGTGCAGTTCCTCGGCCAGCGCTTCACTTGTTACGCGGATTTCCTCTGTCACCTTGACCAGAGCCGCATCAAGCCCGAGACCAGCCTCGACGCACACCAGCATCAGATCGGCCGCATCGGGAAAATTCTCGAAGATCTCCCGCTTGCGTTTCTTGATCATCCAATTGAGCGCGATGTTTGGCAGATAGCATCCGAGCAGCGCCGCCAACGCCAGATACAGCACGAGCGTCATGCCGCTCACTTGGCTCGTGGTCCGGAGCGCCATCGCCAGTACGGCCGCAAAAATCAAAGGCAGCAGTGTCTTGGAGCCAAAGAACACCAGGTGGGCGTCCGAGTGCTTAATGCCCGCATTCAGAAAGCGCAGCCGTAAAGGAGACGCGTCCCCATTGGCGGTCGGCGATGAGAGATGGGCAAAGGGCCCGACAATCTTCACCACCGTTTCGGTCCATTCCGGCCCGCCCGTCGGATGCATCATCGCCTGCAGGCGCTGCTCCGCCTTGCTGGGCGCGAGCCAAAGGTAGACGCCGGCGATCGCAAGCATCACAGCCAGAAAAACGAGCACTGGAAACAGCAATTGCATTCTTCGCTCCTCTAGACGCGGATCCTGATGATCTTGCGCAAAATTACGACACCCACGGCCATGAAGCTGAGCATGTACTGGAGGATCGAGATGCCGATCGAATCCGTCCACAGAGGCGACATGAACTTGGGGTTAAAGATGTTCATGATCCCTGCCAGTACGAAGGGCATCAGGCCCAGGACCCAGGCCGAGAGCCGCCCTTCCGACGAGAGAACTTTGACCTTGGCCATCATCTTTAGCCGCTCGCGGATAAGGCGGCTGAGGTTGCCCAGCACTTCGGTCAAGTTGCCGCCCGAATCTCGCTGGATCAGGACCGCCACCACGAAGTAGCGCAAGTCGGTAAGAGGGATCCGTTCACTTAGATTGGTGAGGGCCTGATTGAGCGACACGCCGAAGTTCACCTCGTCGGCGACGATGCGGAACTCATTGGCAATGGGCTCGGCCATTTCCTCGCCGATCATCTGGAGTCCCGACGAGAATGAGTGGCCGGAGCGCAGCGCGCGCACCAGGAGGTCGAGCGCCTCGGGCACTTGGCGCTCGAAGCGGGACATACGCTTGTTGCGCTTGTACTGCACATACGGCAGTGGCAGGACACCGAGCCCTACTGCGGCCCCCAGGCTCACGAGCAGGCCCGCGTGAAAGAAGCTGCTAACAACGAAGAAGCTCAAGCAGCCCGAAATCACGATGTAGAACAGCAGCTTGGACACAGTCCAGTCCAAGCCGGCCTGCAGGATCAGGCGGTCAAGATGGTGCACCCGTGGCAGATTGAGCAGCAGCCGCTGGAACGCCGGTACGCCGCTGAGCAGGCGCTGCTTCAGGAGCTGCGCCTGCACGCCGATGTCGCTCGCCGCAGAGAGCGCCCGAAGTCGCTTGTCGATCTTCGTGGCTTCCGGACCGTTTTGGGCCTTCCAGATCAGGTAGAGCCCCTCCAGCAGCAGCAGCACGGCGATGAACACCAGCACCGCGATGACCGTGAAGGAGTTACTTGCGAAGTTCTGCAGCATGCTCCACCTCCTTCACTCGTAATGCTTGCCAGGATCGAACATCGAATCCGGGAGAGAGACTCCAAAGGTGCGAAGCCGCTCCGCAAACTTGGGCCGTACCCCGGTCGCTGCGAAATGTCCCAGCACCTCGCCTTCTGGGCCAACGCCGGTCTGCCGGAAAGCGAAGATCTCCTGCATCGTGATCACCTCACCTTCCATACCGGTGATCTCCTGGATGCTTGTGATCTTGCGCTTGCCGTCAATCAACCGCAGGCCCTGGATCACGACCGTAATCGCCGACGCGATCTGCTGCCGTGCCGCCTTATGCGGAAGGTTGAGATTTGCCATGCCGATCATGTTCTCGAGCCGCGACAGCGCGTCGCGAGGCGTGTTGGCGTGGATGGTCGTGAGCGATCCTTCATGGCCGGTATTCATGGCCTGCAGCATGTCGACCGCCTCGGCGCCCCGGACTTCACCGATCACGATACGGTCGGGCCGCATCCGCAGTGCGTTGCGCACCAGCGCGCGCTGGGTGATTTCTCCACGCCCTTCGATGTTCATGGGCCGCGTCTCCATGCGCACCACATGCGGCTGCTGCATCTGGAGCTCGGCTGCGTCCTCGATGGTGACAATACGTTCCGATTCGGGGATGTAGCCCGAAAGAATGTTCAGCAGCGTGGTCTTGCCGGCACCCGTGCCGCCCGAGATCAGCATGTTGACCTTTGCCCTGCTGAGGCCTTCGAGCATGAGGGCCATCTGCGGTGTCAGCGACTTGAGATCGTTGACGAGATTCTCCATCCGCAGCGGAACGTGCGCGAAGCGCCGAATGGACATCATCGGGCCATCCAGAGCTACCGGCGGAATTACCGCATTGACCCGCGAGCCGTCGGGCAGGCGCGCATCGACCATCGGGCTCGACTCGTCAATGCGCCGGCCAACCAGCGAGACGATCTTGTCGATGATGCGCAGCAGGTGCTTCTCGTCCGTGAAGGTGACGTTGGTGAGCTCGAGCCGTCCGCGGCGCTCCACATACACCTGATCGTGGTTGTTGACCAGGATGTCGGAGACGGATGGGTCCGCCATCAGGAGCTCGATCGGGCCGAAACCCAGCATCTCGTGCTGGATGTCGCGAATCAACGTGCGGCGCTCGATATCGTTGATAGCGGTCTGCTCCTCCTCGAGCAGACGTGTGATCATGGTCGCGATCTCCTGGCGCAGCACCTCGGGCGGGAGTGTTTCAAGTGCCGCGAGATCAAACTTTTCGAGCAACTTCAGGTGCATTTTGCCCTTGAGCGTCTTGTAGGAACTGGTCGCGACCGAAGGCTGCTCGTTGACAGCATGCATCTGAGATCGGACGATGGGCTCAATCTCTACGGCGTCGAGTTTCTCTCTGAATGACATGGAAACCACCTTTGGTTTAAGCGAGTGACAAAGCTGAGCAGGACGGCGGCGGCTGCTTGAGAGTGGAGTCAACCCTTCTTGAACAGCCGAACGAAGAAGCTGGCGTTTTCTTCTTGGCGGGGGCTCAGCGAAAGAGCCAGATCGGCAATGCACTTGCTCACGGGATTGGAACGCGCGATGTCGACCAGCGGCGTGCCGCGATTGATCGAGTTGTTTACTTCCTTGTAGGCATCAGGAATCGTTAGCAACGTGAAGTCCGCCAGCGAGCGGCGAACGTCGGCAAGGCTGATCTCGCCGCCCTTGTCGAAACGATTCACGATCAGCTCCAATTTGCTCGCCGGGTACCCAAGCGATTTGAAGACGCTCATGAGCTTGTTGGCATTGCGGATCGCGGGAAGCGTTGCCTGCAGGACCGGATAGATGCGATGAGCGCGGTCAAGCGCGCGGATCACGAGCGTGGTGAGCGTCTGCTCGACGTCAAGCAGTACGAAGTCATAGTGCGCGACCGCGACGTTAAGGATCGCGTCCACATGCTCCGCCTTGACCTCCATTGCCGTGGCGGGGTCCTCCGGCGCCGCAAGAATGCTGAAGTTGGGCGCGATCTTCACCGTGCTCGCCGCGAGAAAGGAAGGGTCGAGCCGGCTGATATCGTGCGCGACATCGGCCACCGTCGAACCAGGTCGGCCGTCGTGCACATAGGAAAGCGCTTCGCCAAACTGCAGATTCAGATCAATCAACAGCACCGACTTGCCCTCGGCTGCGAGCTGATAGCCCAAGTTGGTCGCGATGAAGGTCGCACCACTGCCGCCCTTGCAAGCCATGAACGCTAATACTCTGCCGGAGGTCTGGCCTTGCTGGCCGACGAGTTTGGCGGCCAGGCGACTGACCGCCGACTCCAGCGCCAAGGGTGAAACGGGCGAGGGAAGCACCTCGCGCACGCCGGCGCGCATCGAATTGATCAGGAACTCGGGCGTTTGACTCGCGCAGAGCAGGATCATCGCAATCTTGCGATGGTGCGTGGTGATGTACTCGACCAGCGCGAGCTCGTTCGGGTCGCAGCACATGCCGTCGACCAGCATGAGGTCGGGCTGCTCCTGCTCGGCAACCAGCCGCATGCGGGTCTTGCCGCCGTCGAAAAGCACGACAGTGTGCGAGTGAGCCTCGAGCACCTTGCTCATGTCTTGGAGGTGGTGCCTGTTGGGCGAGATGATGGCTATCTTCATTTCGTACCCTTTTATTGCGCCAACCGCGGCGGTGTATAAGTTCCGTAATAGGGCCCGATGCCACTCGAGCCACTCGCGACAGTGCTCTTGATAAAATGGCCTTCTATGTATTTATCGCTCCCGCCACGGACATCGTCGATGTGAAAACCAGCAAAGGCAACAACGGGTGTTTGTGAATTTGTGCTCCATCCGGAAGCCTGATCAACAACTGCCACTGTGACATCTGCCCCCGGAGGCGTCGGATATTTGCTATCGAGATCGTTGTAGTTCGACGCTTTCGTTCCGGGCTCTATCCAAGTTTGATCTCCTATATTGATAGGATCTGGATTGCCGTTATTAATCAGCTCTTTAATAGCGCTGGCACTATTGACATCCAACTTGAATGAAGTCCATTGACCAGATTCACACGTTCCATAATGGTATGACGACCCGATCCTGATTCTCCAAGGCTCGCCAATCACCTGCGGCACACCATTCAATGTAGTTGCAGTCGCAATCTTGGGTGAACCCGTAGTCGAATCCCAATAAAGATCGAACATGCATTTGTTTATGGCTTGGGGAATGAGACTTCCCGGCGATACGGTGCTAGGCGATGAAACGACTGACACGGCCCGGGCTGTCATGGGCACATCCGCTCCACCGCCGAATATCATCCTGGTTAGCATGACAATAGGGCCATTGTTTTGACCGATGTCTTTTGTGATTACAACTCTCACGGCCGGTTTATCGTTGGCTGTAATGGGAGTGAAGGTCGTCGACAGCGTCCCACCAGATGCATTTCCCGACAGGAGATTCCAATACCCGGCATTGATTTGATGACCCGAGTCCAGCGTCGAAATGGGTAAATTTGCGGCCGAGTTAAGCCCCAGTTGCGAAGTTGCCTTGGCAACGGCTATATCCCAGTTAAGAGCTGTGGCCGGGCTGCTTGTGCATTCCGATGTAGAGCCCGCGAGAGTTTGCTTTGTCAGGCAGTTTGCGCCAGCCAATGCTGCTGCATCTGCAACATTCTGCATTTCGTTTCGGACGATATAAATTCTTCCGACATCTATGGCGAGTACAGCAAATCCGGCCAGCACCAGAATTAACCCGGCCATCAAAACAAGAATCGATCCATTTTCTTGCCTTTTCATGATGCACCTCATTCGTGATTCATTTGCGTCGACGCGGTCAGGGTCAACGCACTTCCGACTGCTGTCGGACCGGTACCCAGTGACCACCACGTGCCTAACGAAAAGCCTGTCACCGCATAGGTGATATCCACCGTCACAGGTGTGTTGAAGGCGGGCGCAATAACAGGGGTCACAGTTATGGTCGGATCCGCAGTACCGGTACAGGTGGCGGTGCGTGTTCCACTGCTGACCGTAATAAGCGAGTCCTTGGCATAATTACATGCCACCTGCTTTATGACATTGGCATCCCACGCAGCGGCGCTCAAGATTATTCCTCTTCGAGCGGCTTCCCTGCTCGCGTTGGTAATAATCGCCTTGTTATAAACAATTATTCCAAAGTCGAGAATGGCGAACATGATCAACACCACGAATGGCAGAATTAATGCGAATTCCACCGCCTGCGCGCCTTTTTGGTAGCGGAGATTCATATAGATTTTCTGGTTGTGGACTCAATAAGAGATGCGCTGCATCTCTTATTGAGCAATTCGTTGAATTACGTGCAGGTGGCGCCAGGGGTAAAGCAAGTTGTCAGGCGAGCAACGAGGGTAGCAAATGAGGACCTGAGTCCCGAGGTTTCGTCACCCAGCGCGATCACCAGCACGATCGACACTACTGCGATAATGAGCGCGTACTCTACGACTTGCGCGCCTTCTTCTTTCTTGGCGAAGGAGCGGATTGAGTTCATGAGATTGTTCATTTTGGTACCTGTAAATATGAATTGATGAATATGATTTAGATGACATAGCGGCAGAAGTATTGATAATTGTCGACGTCAACTCCTTTCGTTAAGATGGCGGCTGTTTGGCAGCCTTTTGTCGCATTCACCTGGCACCACCGATGGCGCCTCCAATGTTGATGACATTGACGGCTGGCGGCGGCGCCTTGTAGGTGCCCTGATAAAGAAGGATCGACTCCCGGGCCGATTTCCCATCCAAGCCGGCTGCCGGATCAGGATTCTTACCAGCGTCCGGGTTGATGATCATTTTTCTCTTTGCTTCCCGAACGGCGTCACCAAAGCGCGCGTCGTAATGGGGAGTCATCGATGAGCAGCCTGCTAACAGGCCAATAAGCAGTGCAATGGGAAGCTTGGTCATGACGTCCTCTTTACTTGGGTTCTGAAGCGGGAGGGAAAGGAGCCGGCTGGGAGCTTTCCAGCGCACCGTTGAAATAAACCTCCGCGCGGCTGGGCACGACGTGGTTGTCCGTGGGCAGCCTGGGCGCCTCGGCCAACGGCTTGACCAAACGCGGGGTGATCACGAACAGCAGCTCCGTCTGGTCGTTCTGGAATTCGGTGCTGCGAGCCAGCGCACCCACCACCGGCACCTCGCCGAGCCCCGGGAAGCGCTTGATCGTTTCCGTGACGTTGTTCTTGATCAGGCCGGCAATGACGAAGCTTTGACCGTCGTTGAGTTGCACGGTGGTGTCGGCTCGCCGTACGGTGAGCGACGGCAACACCGAAGTCACGCCACTGACCGTCGTGAATGGCGAACCGGTCTGCGACAGATCCGAGACCTCGGACACCATCTTCAGGTTGACCCGGCCGCCGTTCAACACGGTGGGCATGAATTTCACGCCAATGCCGAATTCCTTTTCTTCCAGCGTGACGGTGGGGACGCCGCCGGCGCTCTGGCTCTGAGAGACTGGGATGAAGATCTTGCCGCCCGACAAGAAGCTGGCCTGCTGTCCGCTGATCGCCATGATGTTGGGCTCGGCCAGGACGCGCACCAGGCCATCGTCCTTCTGGCCGTCGAGCGAGATCGCCGTCTTGCCGGCGCGAAGCGCTTCCGCGAATGCACCGCCTCCGCTCAGGAAGCTGGAGATCAGCGTATAGGTGTTGGTCGCGCCGTTGGTGAATCTTTGCGCAGCAATGCTCGAGCCGAGCTTGTCGAGCAGCGTCTTGCTGACCTCGGCGATCTTGACTTCGAGCATGACCTGCTGCGGCGTCGTGATGCGAAGAAGGTTGACCACCTTCTTGCCGTCGCCGTAGGAGGTGGCCAGGCTCATCACGTCGTCCAGCTTCAGCGCATCGCTGACCTCGCCCGTGAGCACGATGGCCCTTTCGGCGCCCCGCACCTTGATGCGGTTTTCCTCGGGCATCAGTTCGGCCAGCTTCGCCTGCAGCGCGCCAGGATCGATCGAGACGATGATGTCCTTGATGAAGCAGGCGCCCTGCGCGTTCTGCAGGATCACGTTCATCGATCCCGCGACCTTTCCCCTGAAGAACAGATCCGTGGGGCTGAGCAGCATGACTTCCATGTCGGCCACGCCGTCGCCTGCATTCGCTTGGGTCGCAGGGGCGGGGCGCGCAGGCGCTGGTGCCGCCCCAGGTGCGGCCGTCGCGGCGGCACTCGGTGCAGGAGCCCTGCTCGGCGGTTGGCCGCTCACGATGATGCGGGCGACCCGCACGTCCAGCGGTATGACAGTGGATTTCCCGAGCGTCACGTAGGTCGGGCGGTCGTCCTGGATCACGGATGTGCAGCGCTTGGTGCCGGAGCTGCTTGCGCTGGGGGTAGGCGCCGGAGTGACGGGCGAGTCGTCGGCCGCGAATGAGGGCCCCGTCAATGCCAGCGCTGCGAGCAGCACCAGCGACTTGTGGTGGTTGTGCACTTGAACTTCTCCTCTGTGTTCTTTGGTCAGAAGCAATTGAGGGCTCGGCCGGAGCTCTGGATCACTTCCACGCATTCGGCGAGCGGTGCGACCGCGGGCTTGCCGACGATCGCCCTGGGCTTGGCCGCTGCAGGTGCGGCCAGCGCGACCACGGGCAGGATTTCCTTTTCACCGAAGAGCTGGCTCTTGGTGATGCCGGTGGTGACGACCTTCGTCTTGTCGGTCTGGTTGCGCAGCACCAGGGACAGCGTGCCGACGCTGCGGGCGAGATCGAGCTTCTCGGAGTCCTCTAGCGACAGCTCGAGCGTCACGGCGCTGACCACCTTGGGCTTGGTTTCGTCGCGGCCCACCTCCTGCGCCACGGCGAGCACCAGGACGTGCTCCAGCACCGTCTTGCTGATTTGCTTTCCTTCCTCGCCCTTGGCCTTCTCCTGCTGGGCGTTCACCATCACGTCGACGTAGTTGCCGGGCAGCGCGAAGCCGGCGACGCCGACCACGTCGTTGACCCGCACCGTCATCGCCCGCTTGCCGGAGGCGATGACCGCCGAGAGCCCGCCCTTGGTGCCCACCGGTGCGAGCTTGCCTTCGAGGATGGCCTCGCCGCGCAGCACGCTGACCTTGGCGACGCGGTCCTGCACGTCCTTGAGTTCATTGAAAGCGCCAACCGGCACGGACCCGCTCGGCCAATCGACGCTCGAGAGCATTTGTGCATTGATCTTGCTGCCAAGCTCGATATCGACCACGGCCACGACCACCTTGTTGGAAGAAATGCTCCCTTGCCGTGATACCCAGCCCGACGCATAGACGGCGGCTGCCAGGCCGGTCAGGATGGCCAGAATCAGAAGACCGAATGCCTTGATATTTCTCATTGCTTGCCCCTAAATTGATTGCCAAAAGCGGCGCACCAGCTATGCGTAGCCCAATTGCCGGCCCAGCACATAGCCCATCGTTCCGAGGCTGATGCATATGCCGTACGGGAGTTTTCCGACCGATTGGCCTGCGTAGATCCGCGCCTCGGGCTTGGCGCCGACCATGGCCGACGCCACCAGGCCGTACACCGCGTTTTTCGCGTTGTGCAGCATGCGCCCCAGCTTTCCCTTGATGATTGCGAACCCAAGCGCCGCTATTCCACCTACGAGAAAAGCAAAAAGCACGGCCTGCAATGTTTCGTGGATGCCAAGAAATGCACCGACCATCGCCATCAGCTTCACGTCGCCCGCGCCCATGACACCCAGCGCATACGGCGGCAGCATGACCAGAAAGCCGAGAAAGAGGCCCCCGAATGCCAGCAGAAAAGCCGTTGGCGGCGACACGGCGATCACCGTTTTGTAGATCAGCGCGAAGGCGGCACCGCCGAATGTGAGCCAATTCGGAATCCTGTAGCTGCGGTAATCGCTGACCGAAGCGACGATCAGCAGCGCGAACAGGACAGCGGTGCGCGGGTCGGTCGCCAGCATCGCCAGAAGTTCGAGAAGTGCGTGAAATTCCTGCATGGTCATTTTTTTCTGATCAATTTGAAAATTCAGGTGGCGATACCTAGCTCTGCTTTTCCAGCGCGAGCAACAAAAGCATGCAGACCACCAAAACCAGAAAACCCACGATCGCGTATTCCATGAGCGAGGCACCCGCCTCCTCCCTCAACAAATCCGCGAACGTATGCGACAGGTATCCGGAAAACCGCATGCATTTCTCCCAGTGGTTTTTTCGTCGAGGCGTCCATTCGATTTACCGGTTGAACGTCTTGCTCGGGGTCCAATGTAGAAAATCGAACAACTGGAGACATGAGCGCTGCGCCCTTACTTGCGCGGGACAGACCGCCCCTTTTTCACACCCGGATGGCAGGACAAAACGCCTACGAAAGTACTCACCCCGGAAATCGCCGGCCCAGACGTGACTTGGCCGACCGGCCGCTCCTGGACTCAGGGCGGCGACGGTCGGCCGTTTACGCGGGGGTGGGAAGGTTTGGGAGCGCTAGCGAATGCTCGTCGAGCGCCACGACGAACGGGGTGCGGAACGATCGAGGCGATCGCACTCCAGCACGGCCAGCAGGGTGGTGGTCTCCCTGAGCTGGTCGGTCATCCGCTTGTTCAGCGGCTTCCAGCCGCGGTACATCGGCACCACCACCAGCCAGCCGATGCCGATCACGCCGCCCAGGGCGCCTATGTAGTGCCAGTGCATCGCTTCCATCGCATTCCTTCGCTCGGTTGGAGTGGCTGTCCGGAGACAAGGGCGCGAGTGTGCCGACTGCCGGGCCGAACCGACTACGACTTTGGTCTAACCCTGGGGTCTTTTCACCTACAAAGGCTCGCATTTCGAGAACTTTGCACGGTGGGACTCGGCCCCGCGCCCCTGGGCCGCCCCGGTTGACAGCAATGCGCGGGGCCCCTAGAGTTGTTCCATATATCCGAACGTTGTTCCAGTAATTAGAACAACACATATTCCAGACCTCATGGACTCCACTCTCGCCAAGGGCCTCGCCGCGATCGAATGGATGGTGCGCCAGCAGCGCGACTGCCGCGTGACCGACTTGGCCCAGGCCTTCGGGATGGCGCGCAGCAATGCGCACCGCACGCTGCAGACGCTGGTGAACTGCGGCTGGGCGGTGCAGGACCCGGCGACCAGCGCCTACCGCCCCAGCCTCCGGCTGTTCGAACTGGGCGCGCAGGTGGCCGAGGTGGCGGACATCGGCGCGCTGCTGCGCCCGCATCTCGCGACGCTGGCGCAGGCCACGGGCGAGACCATCCACCTCGCCGCGCTCGACGGCGCCGAGATCGTCTACCTCGACAAGTTCGACAGCCCGCTGCCGGTGGCCGCCTACTCGCGCATCGGCGGGCGGGCCGCCGCCTACTGCGTGGCATCGGGCAAGGCGCTGCTCGCGGCGGCGCGGCTGGACGTGCCGGCGCTGAAGCGGCGCCTCGGCCGCCTGGTGGCGCACACGCCGAACAGCATCACCGACTTCGACGCGCTTCATGCCGAGCTCGAGCGCACGCGCGCACGCGGCTATGCCGAGAACCGCGAGGAGTGGCGGCTCGGCGTCTGCGGCCTCGGCACGCCGGTCTTCAACGCGCGGGGCGAAGCGGTCGCCGCACTGGGCATGAGCGTGCCCTCGATCCGCTTCGCGCGCACCCAGGCACGCGGGCTCGCTGAACAGGTCATGGCCTGTGCGCGCGATGCCAGCGCCACGCTGGGCTACCGGGTCGACCCGGAGCCGATCACGCATCAGCCGACGTTCACCCCCAAGAGAAGGAGACTGGAATGATGAGTTTCGCCCCCTGGCTGCGCACCGCCGTCCTGGCCGCCGCAACGCTCGCGGCGCCCTTCGCGGCGCAGGCGCAGAACGGCACCGACTACCCGACCAAGCCGATCAAGCTGATCGTTCCCTACCCGCCCGGCGGCGGCACCGACGTGATCGCGCGCATCGTGCAGGAGCGCTTCGCGGCGCTGCTGGGGCAGCCGGTCTTGATCGACAACCGCGGCGGCGCGGCGGGTTCGATCGGCACCGAGATCGCGGCCAAGTCGGCGCCCGATGGCTACACGGTGCTCTTCACGCTCTCCTCGCACACCATCAACCCGGCCATCTATCCCAAGCTGTCCTTCGACACGCAGAAGGATTTCGAACCCGTGGGCATGGTGGCTTCGCTGCCGCAGATCCTGGTCGCGAACATCGATTTCAAACCCAACACGGTGGCCGAGCTGGTCGCGCTGGCCAAGGCCAAGCCCGGCAGCCTCTCCTTCGCCACGGTGGGCAACGGCTCTCCCGGGCATCTGGCCGGCGAGCTGCTCAAGCTGCGCACCGGCACGCAGATGACGCACATCCCCTACCGCGGCGGCGGCCCGGCCGTGACCGACGTGATGGGCGGGCAGGTGCCGCTGCTGTGGGTGTCGATCCCCGCCGCCGCGCAGTTCGTAAAGGCCGGCAAGCTGAAGGCGCTGGCGGTGTCGACGGCCAAGCGCAGCGCCGCCTTCCCGAACGTGCCCACCATGCAGGAGGCCGGCATCGCGGACTTCGAGGTCGACTCCTGGTACGCCGCCTTCGTGCCGGCGAAGACCCCGAAGCCGATCATCGACAAGCTCAACCGCGTGATCAACACCGTCGTGCGCGAGCCCGAGATCAGCGAGAAGCTGCTGGCGCAGGGCAGCGAAGGCGTCGGCGGCACGCCCGAGCAGCTGGGCAAGGTGGTCAGCGTCGAGCTCGTGCGCTGGTCGAAGCTCGCCAAGGAAGCCAACATCAAAGTGGATTGACGCATGGAACATTCCTCTTCCCCCATCACCGACCTCGTGGCTCGGGCTCGTGCGGCGCAGCGCATCTATGAAACGTGGTCGCAGGACCAGGTCGATACCGCAGTCGTCGCCGCCGGCTGGGCCATCATCGAACCGAAGCGCAACCGCGAGCTCGCGGAACTGGCGGTGGCCGACACCGGCGTCGGCAACGTCGAAGACAAGGTGCGCAAGAACTACCGCAAGACCTTCGGCCTCTTGCGCGACCTGCGCGGCGCGCGCTCGGTCGGCGTGATCGCCGAAGACCCGGCGCGCGGCATCGTCGAGATCGCTAGGCCGGTGGGTGTCGTGTGCGCGATCACGCCATCGACCAATCCCGGCGCAACGCCGGCCAACAAGATCATCAACGCACTCAAGGGCCGCAACGCGGTGATCGTGGCGCCCTCGCCCAAGGGCTGGTCGACCGCGGCGCGGCTGATCGAGTTCATCCACGCGCAGTTCGACCGCATCGGCGCGCCGCGCGACCTGGTGCAGCTCTTGCCGGCACCGGTCAACAAGCAGGCCACGGCCGAGCTGATGCGCCTGTGCGACCTGGTGGTGGCGACCGGCTCGCAGGCCAACGTGCGCGCGGCCTATGCCAGCGGCACGCCGGCCTTCGGAGTCGGCGCCGGCAACGTGGCCGGCATCGTCGACGAGACGGCCGACCCGGCGCAGGCGGCCGAGCGCATCGTCTTGTCGAAGACCTTCGACAACGCGACCAGCTGCTCGTCGGAGAACAGCCTGGTGATCGTCGACGCGGCACGCACGGCCATGCTCGCGGCACTGCAAGAGCGCGGCGCGGTCATGCTCGACGCGGCGCAGAAGAAGGCGCTGCAGGCGCTGATGTGGCCCGAGGGCAAGCTCTCGGCTGCGGTGATCGGCAAGTCGGCGCGCGAGATCGCCGAGCGCGCGGCTGCGCAGGACGCCGCCGGTCGCCAGGCCTGGCTCGCGATCGCACAGCGCAACCCGCGCATCCTGATGGTGGCCGAGGACGGCGTGGGCCACGAACACCCTTACTCCGGCGAGAAGCTGAGCCCGGTGCTGGCGATCTATGCGGCGCGCGACTTCGAGCAGGCTTCCGCCATCGTCGAGCGCATCTACGCCTACGAGGGCGCGGGCCATTCGGTCGGCCTGCACAGCACCAGGCCCGAGCGCGCGCTCGAGCTCGGGCTCACGCTGCCGGTCTCGCGCGTGATCGTCGACCAGGCGCACTGCATCGCCACCGGCGGCAGCTTCGACAACGGCCTGCCCTTCTCGCTGTCGATGGGCTGCGGCACCTGGGGCAAGAACAATTTCTCGGACAACATGAACTACCGCCACTACCTCAACATCACGCGCGTCTCGCGGCCGATTGCAGAACGGGTGCCGAGCGAGGAAGAGATCTTCGGCGCCTTCTTCGCGAAGCACGGTGCGGCGTGAGCATTGAAGTCTCGACCGTCCACGCGCTGATCGAGCAGCAGGCCGCGCGCCGGCCGCAGGCGGTGTACGCGATCTCGACGCAGGACGGCACGCCCCTCCACTACGCCGAACTGGCCCACGGCTGCCGCATGGTCGCGGCCGTGCTGCACGCGCACGGCGCGCGGCCGGGCGACACGGTGTCGCTGGTCATGCCCAATGGATTGCAGACATTGCGCGTGCTGCTGGGCGCGATGCACGCCGGCCTGTGCGTGAACCCCGTCAACCTGCTCTCGCAACCCGAGCAGATGCGCTACGTGCTCGCGCATTCGGACTGCCGCGTGGTCTGCGTCGCACCCGAATGGGAAGCGCGCGTGCGCGCCATGCTCGACGGCCTCGGACGTCCGGTGGCGCTGCTGGTGGTCGACCCGGACGCCGCGGCACTGCCGGGCGAAGCGGAAGCGGCCGCCGCCGAGGCACCGCCGCCCGAGCCCGGCGCCGTGGCCCTGCTGATGTACACCTCCGGCACCACCGGCATGCCCAAGGGCGTGATGCTGAGCCAGCGCAACCTCGCGGCCAATGCGCACGCCATCAGCGCCGAGCACGCACTCGGCCCCGCCGACCGCGTGCTCGCCGTGCTGCCGCTCTATCACATCAACGCCTTCGCCGTGACCATGCTGGCGCCGCTCGCGCACGGCGGCAGCCTGGCGATGCCGCCGAAGTTCTCCGCCGGCCGCTTCTGGGAGCAGGCGGCGCAGACGCAGTGCAGCTGGATCAACGTGGTGCCGACCATGATCTCCTACCTGCTCGAAGGCGAGGCGCCGCCGCGCGCGCAGACCGCGCACATCCGCTTCTGCCGCTCGGCCTCGGCCGCGTTGCCGCCCGAGCACCATCGCGCCTTCGAGCAGCTGTTCGGCATCGGCATCGTCGAGACCATGGGCCTCACCGAGACCGCGGCGCCTGCGTTCTCGAATCCGCTGGACGCCGCCGCGCGCAAGCTGGGCTCGGTGGGCCGCGCCTCCGGCTGCGAGGCCCGCGTGGTCGATGAGGCGCTGGCCGAGCTGCCCGACGGCAGCACCGGGGAGCTGACGATCCGTGGCCCCAACGTGATGCTCGGCTACTACAAGAACGAGGAAGCGACGCGCGCGAGCTTCACGCCCGACGGCTGGCTTCGCACCGGCGACCTCGGGCACCGCGATGCCGACGGCTTCTTCTTCGTCACCGGCCGCATCAAGGAACTGATCATCAAGGGCGGCGAGAACATCGCGCCGCGCGAGATCGACGAGGCGCTGCTGCAGCACCCCGCCGTGCGCGACGCCGCTGCAGTGGGCGTGCCC
This sequence comes from Variovorax paradoxus, assembly GCF_018614915.1. Classification (GTDB taxonomy): domain Bacteria; phylum Pseudomonadota; class Gammaproteobacteria; order Burkholderiales; family Burkholderiaceae_C; genus Variovorax; species Variovorax paradoxus_K. The sequence goes on from NZ_JAGGNU010000020.1 coordinate 33,768, forward strand.
GACCGCCACTACGGCCAGGAGATCGGCGTCGCCGTGATGCTGCGCGAAGGCAGCGCCTGCACCGAGGCCGAGCTGCGCGAGCACTGCACCCGCACGCTGGGCCGATACAAGTCGCCCGTGCACTACCGCTTTGTCGACGAGCTGCCGCGCGGGCCCTCGGGCAAGGTGCAAAGGCTGAAGCTGCTGCCGCTCTTCGAAGCCTGAACGGCCTGCGGTCAGTCGCTCTGGTAGAGCGTGTCCACGCTCGCGAAGTCGCGGCCGAACTGGTCGACCTTGGCCTGGAAGGGCACGCTCTCGCCAGGCGCGATGGCCGGCAGGTTGTCGAGCAGCGTGAAGCCGGCGAGCTTGCCGTCCGCATCGCGCAGGCTCACCCAGAGGCGCGGCTTGCGCACGATGGCCTGGCCCGGGTTGGCCACGGTGCCGCTGACCTCGACGTACTTGTAGCTGTAGCGCCGGCTGAAGTTGACCAGCACGCTGCTCGTCGCCGCGCGCGTGTCATCGATGCGCACCTGCAACGGCGCGCGCGGGCCCGGCAGGGCCGCACGGCGCATCGGCTTCCACTCGACGCGCGTGGACGAGATGCGGTCGGTCTCGCGCGGCTCCAGCAGCACCGGAAAGCGCTCGCCGGGGTACAGGTAGGCCGGCCCGGCGACGGCGGTGGTGCCGTCGAGCTTGCTGCCGTCGTAGCGCGAGATCACGGCGCTCGGGGCGAGCGCAATCGCCTCGCTGCTGCGGTTGACCACTTCCGCCAGATAGACCGGGCGCTGGGTGACGTTGCGCGCCGGCACCAGCGCCAGCAGTTCGATCTGTGCGAGGTCGAAGCGCTCGGCCTCGTCGGCCAGCAGATCCTCGCTGCCGAGCCGCATCGAGGGATGGAATATCTCCGGCCCTCCGGCCGTTCGGATCACGCGGCCCGCACTCAGCACCCGCGTGCGGCCCTGCTGCTCGTGCTCGCTCAAGTTGTAGTCGATGCGGTAGTCCCAGGCCGCGATCGGCACCTGGCGGTTGCCGAGGCGCTCGATGCGCACGTCCGCCGCGCTGCGCTCGCCCGGCTTGATCTCGTTGGCCTGCGAGAAGCCGCGGCCGAAGCCGATGATGGCGCCGGCGTCGTCGTAGAGCGTGGCCAGCACCTCGACGCCGGTCAGCATGGCCGTGTCCTTGCGCGCATTGACGATGCGGCCGACCAGGCGCAGCTCGTCCTGCTGCTGCACCAGGCGCACGCGCGTGAACTGCAGGCGCGGCCCCTCGACGCTGCGGTACGGCGCCGACAGCGCAGCCACCTGCACCTCCTGGCGCGTGACGTTGCGGTCGCTCGGCAGGTCGATCAGCACCGGCGCCGTTTCGCCGGGCGCCAGCGTGCCGATCGGCAGCGATTCGCTGCCCTCGCCGATGCGGCTGTCGCCGTCGTAGAAGATCGCCTTGACGCTGGGCCGCTCGAGCGCCACGCCGGTCTCGTTGCGCGCCACCACCAGCAGCCGGGGCCGGGCCGGGCTGCCGCTGCCCACCAGCACCTGGCGCGGCGGATCGAACTTGAGCCCGTCGACCGGAATTGCGCGCGGCGCCGTCGATGCCGCGGCCACCGTTCCGGTGCCGGCCGGTTCCTTGCCGCCGACGAGCAAGGCCGTGACCGCGAACACCACCGTGACCAGCACCACGATCGCCGACGCGGCGATCGCCATCGACTTGACCACGTGCCGCTGGCGCGCCGAGTGCTCGGCGGCCAGCCGGCGCCCGGCTTCGTCCTTGACCTGCTCGAGCACGCGCTCCAGCCGATCGGACACGTCGTCTTCCACGATCGACATCGAGCCGCAATGCGCGCAGGTGTACTGGTTGAGCCCGGAGCGCCGGAGCACGCCGCTGCCGCATTCGCCGCACTTGAGCGTCTGCAGGTTGATGGTCACTGGGGTTCCTTGGTGAGGCGTGGCGGCAGCGACGCTCCCGCGCGCTGCCGCGCGAATCTTAACGAGCGGCCGGCCGGTGCGCCGCGAGATGGTCGACCAGCGCGCGCACTGCCGGCAGCATGCCGCGGCGCGTCGGGAACACGGCCTGGATCTCGCTCTCGGTGCAGGCCCAGCCGGGCAGCACGCGCTTCAGACTTCCGTCGCGCAGCTCGTCGCGGCAGATGATCTCGGGCAGCAGCGCGACGCCCATGCCCTCGAGCGCCGCGTGCTTGAGCGCGAACATGTCGTCGCTGACCAGGCGCGGCTCGTGGGCGAGCTCGGCTGTCTCGGTACCGCGCCGCAGCAGCCAGAAATGCCGCTCGCCCTCGGCGGGCAGCGACAGCGTGGGCCAGCCCGCGAGCGCCTGCAGGTCGCCGGGCTCGCCGCGGGCGTCGATCAGGGACGGGCTCGCGAGCAGCACGTCGTTCGTCGTGCCCAGCTGCCGCACCACCAGGCTCGAATCCTCGAAGGGCGGTCTGCGCACGCGCAGCACCACGTCCATTTGCTCTTCGAGCGGATCGACGCGGCGGTTGCTCACCGTGAGCATCAGCCGCACCTTGGGATGCGCCCTCATGAAGGCCGGCAGCAGCGGCGTGAGCCAGAACTGCGCGAGCGTGATCGGGCAGCTCACGCGCAAGAGTCCCTGCGGCTGCGACACCGCCTCCTGGATCACCTCGTGCGCCGATTCGCCCAGCGCGACCATGGCCTGGCAGCGCTCGTAGAACAGCTGCCCCACCGAGGTCAGCGCGAGGCGGCGCGAGCTGCGCTGAAGCAGCCGCACGCCCAGGCGTTCTTCGAGCAACGAGACGCGGCGGCTCAGGCGCGACTTGGCAACGCCGAGCTGCCGGCTCGCGGCACTGAAGCCCTGGTGCTCGACCACCTTGACGAAGAACACCAGGTCGTTGAGGTCTTCCATCCGGGCGTGCTCCTTTTTTCTTGGCGGAATGATTGCCTGCAGAACGTTCCACCCAGAGAACGATGCGTTCGTCCAAAGCCAATTGTCGGGCCGTCGTTCCATCCGCATTATCGGAATCAAGAAAACCGAGTCACGGAGACAACAGCCCATGAAGCTCGCCACATTTCGCCACGACGGCGCCACGAAGATCGGCGCGGTCGAAGGCGACCAGATCGCCGACGTGTCGGGCCAGCCCGGCGCGCCGACCAGCCTGCGCAATCTGCTGGCCCGGGGCGACGACGGCCTGGCCTGGATGCGGCGCGCCGCCGCCGCCGGCCCTCGCCTGCCGCTGGCGCAGGTGCAACTGTGCGCGCCCATCCCCAAGCCGCAGAAGTTCCTGGGCCTGGGCGGCAACTACGCCTCGCATCTGGCCGAGGCCGCCAAGGCCGGCATCGTGCGCGGCAGTGGCCAGGTGTGGTTCAACAAACAGGTCTCGTGCATCGCCGGCCCCTACGACCCCGTGCACAAGCCCTTCGTCTCCGATCAGTTCGACTACGAAGGCGAGCTCGGCGTCGTCATCGGGCGGCGCTGCCGCCATGTGCGCGCCGAAGACGCGGACACGGTGATCGCCGGCTACGTGGTCGTCAACGACATGAGCGTGCGCGACTGGCAGCTGCGCGCACCGACGCACACGCTGGGCAAGTCCTTCGATACGCACGGACCCTTCGGCCCCTGGCTGGTGACGCGCGACGAGATTGCCGACCCGCACGCGCTGCGCATCCGCACCTGGGTCAACGGCGAGCTGCGCCAGGACGGCAACACGGCCGAGATGATCCATCGCATCGGCGCCATAGTGGCCGAGCTCTCGACCGCCTTCACGCTGGAGCCCGGCGACGTGCTGGCCACCGGCAGCCCGGCCGGCTGCGGCGGCTTGATGGAAGCGCCGCACTATCTGCGCGCCGGCGACCTCGTGCGCGTCGAGATCGAAGGCATCGGCGCGATCGAGAACCGAGTGATCAACGAACCCGAGAGAGACAGACCATGACGATGAGCACGACAAGACAACTCCCCGACACGAGCGCGACCGCCATCCGCCCCGTGAAGCTCGCGCACGTGGTGCTGCGCGTATCGAATCTCGAACGCTCGCGCGACTGGTACCTGAAGGTGCTGGAAGCGCGCGTGGCCTTCGGCAACGAGATGCTGAGCTTTCTGACCTACGACGACGAACACCACCGCATCGGACTCATCGCGCGTCCCGATGTCGGGCATGAAGGCGATGCGCACACGGGGCTGGAGCACATCGCCTTCACCTACGACTCGCTGGGCGAACTGCTTGCCACCTATCGACGACTGCGCGCGCTCGACATCCAGCCGTACTGGTGCATCAACCACGGGCCAACCATTTCGCTCTACTACAAGGATCCGGATGGGCATCGGCTGGAACTGCAGCACGATGTGTTCGAGAGCGCCGAGGAAGTTGCCGGCTTCTTTGCGAGCGGGGCCTATGAGGAGAACTTCATGGGGGTGGTGTTTGATCCGGAGGAGATGGTGAGGCGGTTCGAGGCGGGCGAGGCGCTGGATGAGATCACGAGACGGCGATCGTTGGGGGAAGGCGAGACGCCTTGGAGCATGTTTGTGCCTTGATCAGCCCGATCAAGGACCAGTTGCCGAATCCAACGCTCAAAGCAACCCCGTCATCCGCGAAGCCGCCTCCCTCAACCCCCCAATCCTCTTCACCGCATCCTCCATCGTCATCCGCGCCGTAGGCGCATGCACCGCGATCGCCGCGCGCACCTTGCCTGCCGCATCCAGCACCGGCACAGCCACTGCCACCAGCCCCGCGATGAACTCCTCGCGATCGCTTGAATAGCCGCGCTTCGCGATCGCCTCGCACTCCGCCCGCAGCTTGCCGGCATCGGTGATCGTGTTCGCCGTCATGCGTGTCAATGTCAGTTGACCAATCAGCGCATCGCGTTCCTTCTTCACCATCTGCGCCAGAAACAGCTTGCCGCTCGCGGTGCAATGCAAGGGCACATGCGAGCCCACATCGAGCGTCAGCCGCAGCGGCCACTGCGCCTCGACCCGATCCAGATAGAGCACCTGCGCACCATCGAGCGTCGTGAAGTTGCAGGTCTCGCCCACTTGCCGCACCAGCTCCGACAGCACTTCGTGCCGGAGCCCTCGCACCACGCCGTGGTTCAGCGTGTCGAAGGCCAGTTGCCTTAACGCCGGGCCGACACTGAACGATCGCTCGTCCACGTCGCGCGCCAGAAAGCCCGTGGCCAGCAGCTGCGTGCAGATGCGATGCGCCGTGCCCTTGGGCAGCGACAGCTGCGCCGCCAGGTCGGCCAGCGTCAGTGCACGGCCTTCGTTGGCCAGCAGGGCGAGGAGGCGAAGGCTGCGCTCGGCCGAGGAGCCCGAAGCCGGCTCTTCGACCACCGGCGCGGGGGCCTTCGAAACCTTGGAAACAACAGTGCGCGCAGGACGCGTCATACGGGTAAACCTCTAAAGTGGAACGTTGCGTTCCGAAAATCCATCGCCTAGCATCGGCGGGCCGGAGCGATTGTTCCACTGCCGGAAGCCCGAATGCCTGTTGAAGAAGAAGAGTTCGATTTCATCGTCGTGGGCGCCGGCTCGGCCGGCTGCGTGCTGGCCGGGCGGCTCAGCGAAGACCCGGCGACGCGCGTGCTGCTGCTGGAAGCAGGGCCGCGCGACAGCTCGCTGTGGATCCACCTGCCCATCGGCTATGGCAAGACGATGTGGAGCCCCACCTACAACTGGCGCTTCGAGACCGACCCCGATCCGAACATGAACGGCCGCCGCATCTACTGGCCGCGCGGCAAGACGCTGGGCGGCTCGAGCGCGATCAACGGGCTGATCTACATCCGCGGCCAGCGCGAGGACTACGACCACTGGGCCGCGCTCGGCAACGCAGGCTGGGGCTATGACGACGTGCTGCCCTACTTCATCAAGTCCGAGGGCAACCAGCGCGGCGCCGATGCCTTCCACGGCGCGAGCGGACCGCTCAAGGTGTCGGACATCGGTGCCAGGCACGAGCTGATCGAGGCCTTCATCGACGGCGCGCAGCAGATCGGCGTGCCCCGCACCGAGGACTTCAACGGCGCAGAGCAGGAAGGCGCCGGCTACTACCAGCTCACCACCCACAAGGGCTGGCGCTGCAGCACGGCCAAGGCCTATCTCGAGCCGGCGAAGAACAGGCCCAACCTGCGCATCGAAACCAACGCGCTCGCGTCGGGCCTGGTGTTCGAAGGGCGGCGCGCCGTCGGCGTGCGCTACCTGCAGGGCGGCGTGGTGAAGACCGTGCGCTGCCGCGCCGAAGTGCTGCTCTGCGCGGGCGCGATCCAGTCGCCGCAACTGCTGCAGCTCTCGGGTGTCGGCCCGCGCGCGCTGCTCGAACGGCGGGGCGTGCCGGTGGTGCACGAGCTGCCGGGCGTCGGCGAGAACCTGCAGGACCACCTGCAGATCCGCCTCGGCTACGAGTGCACGAAACCCATCACCACCAACGACCAGCTCAACTCCTGGCTGGGCCAGGCCAAGCTGGGCATGGAGTGGCTCCTGCATCGCACCGGCGCGCTGGCGATCGGCATCAACCAGGGCGGCTGCTTCATGCGCGCGCTGACCGACGCAGAAGGCCGGCCGGTCGCCGCCACGCCCGACATCCAGTTCCACGTGGCCACGCTCTCGGCCGACATGGCGGGCGGCAAGGTGCATCCCTACTCGGGCTTCACGCTCTCGATCTGCCAGCTGCGGCCCGAGTCGCGCGGCCACATCCGCATCCGCTCGCTCGACCCCGCCGAGCCGCCCGAGATGCAGCCCAACTACCTCGCGACCGAACTCGACCGCGCGACCGCGGTGGCCGGCGTGAAGGCGGCGCGCGCCATCGCCGCTTCGCCCGCGATGCGGCCCTACGTGAAGCGCGAGGTCAAGCCGGGGCCGGATGCGGCGAGCGATGCCGAGCTGCTCGAGTTCTGCCGCAACAACGGCGCCACCATCTTCCATCCCAGCGGCACCTGCCGCATGGGCAACGACCTGCTGGCCGTGGTCGATGCGCGGCTGCGCGTGCATGGCGTGGGCGGCCTGCGCGTCATCGACTGCTCGGCCATGCCCACGCTGGTGTCGGGCAACACCAACGCACCGGCCGTGATGATGGCCGAGAAGGCCGTCGACCTGATTCGCGAGGACGCCCGCAACGTCCGCTGATTTTTCTTTCCGCAGCATCCACAACGACACTTCATTGGAGACAAACACATGAGTGCAACCGACGAGAAGGCGATTCGAAAGGTGGTGGTTTCGGCGCTGGTGGGCGCGAGCATCGAGTGGTACGACTTCTTCCTCTACGGGGTGGTGGCCGGCATCGTCTTCAACAAGCTCTACTTTCCGGGCAGCGATCCGGTGGTATCGACCTTGCTGGCCTACACCACCTTTGCCGTGGGTTTCGTCACGCGGCCGCTGGGCGGCGTGATCTTCGGCCACTTCGGCGACAAGATCGGGCGCAAGAGCATGCTGATCATCACGCTGATGATCATGGGCGTGGCCACCTTCCTGATCGGGCTGGTGCCGACCTATGCGCAGATCGGCATCGCCGCGCCGATCCTGCTCTTGCTGCTGCGCGTGGCGCAGGGCATCGGGCTCGGCGGCGAATGGGGCGGCGCGGTGCTGATGGCCTACGAGTACGCGCCGAAGGACAAGCGCGGCTTCTACGCCTCGCTGCCGCAGATCGGCCTGGCCATCGGGCTGTGCCTGGCCTCGGGCGTGGTGGCGCTGCTGTCCTTCCTCTTGACCGACGCGCAGTTCCTCGCCTGGGGCTGGCGCATCGCCTTCCTGCTCTCGGGCGTGATGGTGGCGGTGGGCATGTACATCCGCCTGAACGTGCAGGAGACGCCGGAGTTCGCGGCCGTGAAGGCGCGCAACGCCGAGCTGCGCATTCCCTTCATGGACATGCTCAGGCGCTATCCGGGCAATGTGCTCAAGGGCATGGGCGCGCGCTACATCGACGGCGTGTTCTTCAACATCTTCGGCGTGTTCTCGATCAACTACCTCACCAGCACGATCAAGATCAGCCGCACCGAGGCGCTGCTGGGCGTGATGGCGGCGGCGGTGGTGATGATCTTCACCATCCCCTTCTTCGGCCGCATGTCCGACCGGCTGGGGCGGCCCAAGGTGTACATGTGGGGTTCGCTGATCACGGCCATCGCCGCCTTCCCGGGCTTCTGGCTGATGACGCACAGCGGCGGCAACGTGTTCCTGATCTGGCTCGCGATCATCGTGCCCTTCGGCATCCTCTATGCGTCGGTCTACGGGCCGGAGGCCGCGCTCTTCTGCGATCTCTTCGATGCCAAGGTGCGCTACACCGGCATCTCCTTCGTCTACCAGTTCTCCGGCATCTTCGCCTCCGGCATCACGCCGATCATCGCGACCGCGCTGCTCAAGTCGGGCGGCGGCGAGCCCTGGCAGATCTGCATGTACGTGCTGTTCGCGGGCGCGGTGTCGGCGTTCTGCGCGTGGCTGATCGGGCGCGGCGGCGAGGTGGCCGACCTGCACCTGGACGACAGCCCGGTGCGGGTGCGCTCGTAGGAGCTCACTCGCCGGCGAAGAACACGTCGAGCGTGGGAAAACGGTCGGTCCCGCGGATGCAGTCCCACAGGTAGATCGCGAAGCCCAGGTCGCCGGTCCAGAGCGAGTAGCGCAGATGGCCGAAGCTGAGCAGGTCGTCATCGCTCTGCCGGATGCCGTGCATCGCGAATGCACGCGCGCGCTCCAGCCAGCGCGCATCGCCGAAGCGGTTGTAGAGCTTGAGGAAGGCATAGCCGTTGCCGCCCGTTCCGTGGCAGAGGTTGGCGCCCTTGCGCAGCGGGCCCGCGGCCCATGTCGTTTCGGCGCCTGCCAGCAGCAGATCGTCCAGCGAGGCGTCCGGGAAATCGGCGAGGCAGATGACGAAGCCCGGCGCGCCGTGGCAGAACTGGAGCAGCTTCGTCGCCGAGTCCCGCAGCGGCGCGGCGTTCAGTGCGCTCGCCAGTTGGCCTGGGGGCCGTCCCGTTCCGCGGTCTGCCGCACGGTGTTCGCGATGCACTGTTGCCACGCGGCCCATTCCGCCTCGTCCAGCAGATGCCGGCCGCGGATGAGCACCGCCGCCGTCGCCACGAAGCCATGCACCGCGTCCAGGTAGGTCGAGGTCCGCCCGTACAGCTCCTGGGTCCAGCAATGGCAGGCGAATGCCGGCGACCATTCGAGCTGCGACCAGAGCTTGCGCGCGGTCGCCCGATAGAGTCCGGTCCATCGCGGGTCGCCGGTGCGCTGCTGGAGGAAGAGAGCGGCGAGCAGCGTGCCCGGCGAACCCCACATGAGCTCGCGCGCCGGATGCTCGATGGTCGCCTCGACCAGGCGGGCCAGCTCGTCGGCCGTCGCCTCCGAAGGCTCGTTCCAGTAGCGCAGCAGCTGGATGCCGGTGTCGCCCATCAGGTAGCTGCCGAAATCCGACACGCCCCAGTCCGCCAATGCCTTCCGGTTCGGCGCCAGCAGCGATGGAACGTGCGGTGCGTAGTCGCCCTCCAGCCGGCAGGCGCCGCGCGCCTCCAGGTAGCGAAGCGCCCACAACACGCCGCATGCGCCCCAGTAGAGCATGCAGGAAGGCGCAGGGTCGGCGCTGTCATGCGGATGCGTCGGCCACAGCCGCTCGGGCGAGAAGCGGGCTTCGGTCTCCGCCACGATCCGCGCGATCTTCTCGCGGGCGAGCGCTTCGTCCCAAGCGATAGGGCTCAATGGTTCATGGCGATCTGGCGAAAAGAGCATGGCGTCGTCGATGAGGATGGTGGGCCGGCGCTCACGATAATGGCTTCGACGCAGAAGCGCCATGCCGAAACAGGAGTGATTGCCATGCGATTCGGACTCATCGCCAGCCGGCTGCACCGTCGCGACGCGAACGGCGGGCTGGCCCATTGGATCGAGGCCAGCGACGCGGGCATCCGCAGCCTGCAGCTCGAGCTGCACGCAGTGGGCGGCACCTACGACGCGCTGATGCGGCAAGGCCTCTTGGCCGGCTACGAGCGCCTGGTGCGCTACCCCGACGGCCGGGACGGCGGCGTGATGCGGCTGGTGTCGCACATCGCGGGTGGCCTCGCGACGGCCAGCGAGCTCGACGGCGTGATCTACCTGATCGACCCCGTCGATCCGTCCTCGCTCTATCCGGAGGCGCTGGCGCTCAAGCGCCAATGCGTGGTGCACGGCAAGCCTTTCGTCTCGACGGTGGCGGGCGCCATCGAATGGATGGCGGTCGAGCGGGCGCATGCGGGCCTGGCCGCTTCGGAGGCGGAGCGCCGGCTCTTCGAGATCGACCAGCAGACCGTCGCGCTGATCGCGCACGACGCCTTGAAGGACCGCATGGTCGAGTTCGCGGCGGAGCACTTCGATCTGCTGTCCCGGTTTCGCGCGCGCGTCGGCACCGGCACCACCGGCGGCCGCCTCAACGACATGGCCTGGTCGCGCGGCTGGCCGAAAGACCAGCCCTGGGTCCAGCGCTATCTCAGCGGCCCGCTGGGCGGCGATGCGCAGATTGCCGAGCTGGTGCTCGAGCGCCGCTGCCAGAAGGCGATCTTCTTCGAGGACCCGCACGTCGCTCGCCAGCACGAGGCCGACATCCAGCTGCTCGAACGCGCGGTGTGCAGCGCCACGCGCGACACCACCTGCTTCAATTCGCCGGCGATGGCCGAGCGCTGGGCTTCGGCCTTTGCCTGAGCCGCGGCGAGGAGCAAAGGCAGAATCCGCCCATGAACGATCTGTCCGCCTTCCCCATCACCCAGAAATGGCCCGCCACGCATCCGGACCGGCTGCAGCTCTATTCGCTGCCGACCCCCAACGGCGTCAAGGTCTCGATCATGCTCGAAGAGACCGGCCTGCCCTACGAGCCGCACCTGGTCAGCTTCTCGACGCAGGACCAGATGTCGCCCGAGTTCCTCTCGCTCAGCCCCAACAACAAGATCCCGGCCATCCTCGATCCGGACGGGCCGGGCGGCAAGCCGCTCGCCTTGTTCGAATCGGGCGCGATCCTGCTCTACCTCGCCGACAAGACCGGCCAGCTCATCCCGCAGGACGCGGCCGGCCGCTACGAGACGATCCAGTGGCTGATGTTCCAGATGGGCGGCATCGGCCCGATGTTCGGCCAGCTCGGCTTCTTCAACAAGTTCGCCGGCAAGGACTACGAAGACAAGCGTCCGCGCGACCGCTACGTCGAAGAGTCCAAGCGCCTGCTCGGCGTGCTCGACGGGCGGCTGGCCGGGCGTCGCTGGATCATGGGCGACGACTACACCATCGCCGACATCGCCACCTTCCCATGGGTGCGCAACCTGATCGGTTTCTATGAAGCGGGCGAGCTGGTGCAGATCGGCAACTTCCCGCAGGTCACGCGCGTGCTGGAGAGCTTCGTCGCACGCCCGGCGGTGGCGCGGGGCCTGAACATTCCCGCGCGGTCCTGAACGCGCCCTCTATTTCGCCTCCGTGCCCCAGCAGTTGCACGCAAAGGCGCTGACGAAGCGCTCCAGCTCTTCGTGCGCCAGCCCGTCGATGCCGGCGGCCCGCGCCCGCCCGCCGCCGCCGAAGCGGCTGCACAGCGTGTGGGCGCCCGAGGGCAACGCCAGCGGCGCGCGCACGCTGACGGCATAGCCCTTGCCCTGTTGCTTGAGCACCGCATGCGCGCAATGCGGCTCCGCGTTCGCGAGTTCGTTGGCGATGCAGCCGAGCACGCGCCGGCTCCACGGCGCGTCCGGCAGCACGCGCACGCTGGCGCAAGCGTCCTGCCAGAGCGGGGTGACGAGAAAGGCCTGCCGCAGGTCGGCGTGGCGCTGGGCGTCGATCTCGTCGACCACGGCCTCATGGGCCAGCATGTCGCGCGGGTCGTGGTAGCGCGCCATGATGTCGTAGAGCTGCCGCGGCGCGATGTGCACGTCGCCCTCTTCGTCGCCATAGGCGTTGTAGTTGATCACCACCCCGAGCCGCCGCAGCAGCGCGCAGTCGCCGGCGTCGACGTCGGACTCGAGCGCCAGCCGGTCGGCGACCGCGGCGAGGTTGTCGCCGTAGAGGCCCACCAGCGCCCAGGCGCGAAAGGCGCCGCCCAGATGCCGATCGACGAGCAGGCTGGTGCAGACCTCGCTGGCGGTGTCGACGTGCGCTTCGAGCAGCGGATGCACGGGGATGTCCTCCACCGCGTGGTGGTCGAAGTAGCGCACGCACACGCCGCTGTCGAGCAGGCGCTGCACCGCGTCCCGGTTGAGCCGCATCGACAGGTCGAACACGTTGACTTCATCGCCGGCCTTCGCAAGCACGCGCCCGACGAGCGCGATCTCGCGCTTCAGGCCGGTCAGGAGCGCCGCCGGCGCCGACGCGTGCAGCCGCCATTGCACCGCGGCGCACAAGCCGTCGGCATCGCCGTTGCAGACATCGAACCGTCGAACCGCCATTCTTCCAGCCCTCAAGTCTCGCGTCGGGGGGCAGTCGAATGCCTGCCCGCTACATGCGTCCCTTCCACGGCACCAGCCGGCGCTCGAGCCAGCGCATCAGCAGGTCGAACAGGTAGGCCACGACGCCGATCACGATGATGCCCATGATCACGATATCGGTGCGCAAAAAGTTCGATGCGTTGAGCACCATCTGCCCCAGGCCCATGTTGGCGGCGACCATCTCGGCCGCCACCAGCGTGGTCCAGCCGAAGCCGATGGCGATGCGCATGCCGATCAGGATGTCGGGCAGCGCCGAGGGCAGGATCACGTGCCGGATCACCTGCATGTAGCTGGCGCCCATCGAGTAGGCGGCGTTGATCTGCTCCTGCGATGCGCTGCGCATGCCCGAGCGCGCGGCGAGCGCCAGCGGCGCGAAGCAGGACAGGAAGATCAGCAGCACCTTGGGCAGCTCGTCGATGCCGAACCAGATGATGATCAGCGGCAGGTAGGCCAGCGGTGGCAGCGGCCGGTAGAACTCCAGCGGCGGGTCGAAGATGCCGCGCGCCACGCGGCTCATGCCCATCGCGATGCCGATCGGGATCGCCGTCGCGCAGGCCAGCAGGAAGGCCGAGAACACGCGGAACATGCTGGCCAGGAAGTGCTGCCACAGCGGCTTGTCGTTGGCCTGCCCGGTCATGTATTCGTAGAACTGCTGGAACACCGCTTGCGGCGTGGGCAGGAAGAGCGGCTTGACCCAGCCCATGTTGGTGACGACGAACCACAGCACCAGCAGGGCCGTCACCGTGACCACGCTGATGGTCGCGCTCGAGCCTTCGCCCGGCACCTTGAAGGCGCTGGTCTTGAGCTTGGGTGCGCCCGTGCCCGTGCCGTTGGCCGGGCCGGCGACGACGGCCGGCTGCGCGGGGCTGTCGGCGGGCGGCGTCATGGCGGTGGGCGAGGCGATGATGACATCAGGCATGGGCGGCCTCCCGATGATGGACGATCGCCAGGACCTCTTCGCGCATGCGGATGAATTCGGGCTCGGACTTCACCTTGCGCGAATTGCCGTGCGAGAGGAACTGGCGCGAGAACGGCACCTCGTCGTAGACGTGCGAGATGCGCCCCGGGCTCGGGCTCATCACGATCAGCCGGGTGGCCAGGAACAGCGCCTCCTCCACCGAGTGGGTGATGAAGAACACCATCTTGTTCGACTTCGACCAGGCCTTGAGCAGGATCTCCTGCACCTGCTCTCGCGTGAAGGCGTCGAGCGCGCCCATGGGCTCGTCCATCAGCAGCACGGCCGGATCGCTCGCGAGCGCGCGGGCGATGCCCACGCGCTGCTGCATGCCGCCCGAGAGCTCGTAGACGGCGCGGCCGGCGTAAGGCTGCAGGCCCACCAGGGCCAGCTTCTCTTCGGCGATGCGGTCGCGCTCCGCCTTGCCCACGCCTGCCAGGCGCAGGCCCAGCGCGACGTTGTCGCGCACGTTGAGCCAGGGCATCAGCGCATGCTTCTGGAACACCACGCCGCGATCGGCGCCGGGGCCGGCCACGGGCTGGCCGTCGAGCAGGATCTCGCCGGTCGAAGGCGGCAGGAAGCCGGCGATGCTGTTGAGCAGCGTGGTCTTGCCGCAGCCCGAGGCGCCGAGCGCGACGACGAAATCGCCGTCGTGCATCTTCAGGTTGACCGGCGCCAGTGCCTGCAGCGTGCCGCCCTGGACGGCGTAGTTGACCGTGAGGTCGCGGATGTCGAGCGTGGGCATCGGATCGCTCTTGCTTACTTGCCCATCGCCTTGTCGACGTAGGCGGTAGTGACGAAGTTGCTGTAGTCGGCCTTGACCTCCTGCACCCGGCCCTGCTCCTTCAGGAAGGCCGCCGTGCCGGCCATGGCCTTGGCGGCGCCGCCGCCCAGCCAGGTGGGCGAGACCTGCTCGGCCATGGTCGGGAAGCTGTAGAGCGACATCACCGGCGCCACGTCGTTCGGATTCGCCTTGGTCCACTTGGCCATCGCCTTGATCTGCGGCGAATCGGGCTTCCAGCTCTTGCCGGTGGCCTTGTATTCCTCGTTGGCGCGGTTGAGCGCCTTGACGAAGGCGATCATGAAGGGCTCGTTGGCGGCGGCCCACTTGGCGTTGACCACGATGCCTTCGAAGGTGGGCGCGCCGCGCTTGCCGATGCTGCCCGAGGTCGCGATGGTCTTGCCGTTCCCCTTGATCTTCGACAGCACCGGGTCCCAGATGAAGGTGGCGTCGATGTCGCCGCGCTCCCAGGCCGCCGCGATCTCGGGCGGGCGCATGTTCATCACGTTGACGCTCTTCGGGTCCACGCCGTCCATCTTCATCGCGGCCATCAGCTGGTAGTGCGCGGTCGAGACGAAGGGCGTCGCCACCTTCTTGCCGGCCAGGTCCTTCATGCTGTTGATGTTGCTGCCGTTGCGCGCGACCAGCGCCTCGGCGTCGGCGATGTCGGCCGAGATCCAGAACAGCTTGATGTCCTGGCCCTGGCTGGCTGCCGCGGTGAGCGGGCTGGAGCCGGTTTCGCCCATCTGCACGTCGCCCGAGGCCATGGCGCGAATCACGTCGCCGCCGCCCGCGAACATGCGCCAGTTGATCTTGTAGCCGGTGGCCTTCTCGACCTCGCCGGATTCCATCACCAGGCGCAGCGGCACCAGCATGTCCTGGTGCGCGAAGGTCAGCTCCTTGGTCTGGGCGAAGGAGCCGCCGCAGAGCGTCGCGGCCGCGAGGGCCGCGCATTGCAGGGCAAGACGCCGGGGCATGTTCATCTCATTTCTCCAGTAGGTGAATCTCGATGCGACTTTGCACCCATCGCCCCCGGCCAGGAAGTACCAGCGCCGCCACGGGCATGGAGCCAGTGGACTGGGACTTACCCTTGTTCTGGTGCGGGGTGCACGCGGGCGGTGCGCCGCCTCAGGGCGACGCCGCGCGTTCAGTGCGGACGGTTTATCGAACTCCGCGCTTCGCCGCGCGCCTGCGCCAACTCTTCGACCGCGAGCCCCAGCGCCCGGATCCCCGCGTGGATCTGCGCCGCCGCGATCGACGACAGGCGCAGGCGGAAGAAGGGGCACGGGTAAGGCGGCTTGGCGAAGAACACGTCGCCGGCCTCGATCAGCACGCCGTGGCTGCGCGCCATCAGCGACAGCTCTGCCGCATCGACCCAGCTCGGCGCCTGCACCCAGATCGAGGCGCCGCCCTGCGGCAGCGTGAACTCGAAATCGGGCAGGTGCTCGCGCAGCGCCTGCGCCGCCAGCGCGAGCCGCTCCTGCATCGCATGGTTGACGCGCCGCGCATGCGACTCGTGATGGCCCAGCGAGAGGAAGAGCGCATAGGCATGCTGCAGGAAGGCGCTGGGGTGCCGCACCATCGCATGGCGGATCACGCGCAGCTCCTTGATGAGCGCGCGCGGCGCCACGATGAAGCCCAGCCGCAGCGCGGGCGACAGGCTCTTGGACACCGAGCCGACGTAGATCACGCGCCCGGTCTTGTCCAGGCTCTTCAGGGCCGGCATCGGCGTGCCCTCGTAGAGGTTCTCTGCCTCGTAGTCGTCCTCGATGATCACGAAGTCCTGCAGCTCGGCCTTGCGCAGCAGCCACTGGCGGCGCTCCAGGCTCAGCGTGGCCGTGGTCGGGCTCTGGTGCGAGGGCGTGCAGAACAGGTAGTCGGCGGCCGGCAGCGCATCGACCACCAGGCCCTCGTCGTCGACGTCGATCTCGACCCATTTCGGATTGCGCAGCGCGAAGCTGTTGCGCGCGTGCGGATGGCCCGGCTCTTCCAGGCCGACGCGCGTGTGCTCGTCGAAGAGCGCATCGGCCAGCAGGTAGTAGGCATGCTGCGCGCCGAGCGTGACCAGGATCTCCTCCTTGAGTGCGAACACGCCGCGCTTGGGCAGGAGGCGCGTGCGGATCTGCTCGATCAGGTCCGGCACGTCGTCGGTCTCGAAGTCGGGCGTCCAGTGTGGCAGCTGCGAACGCGCTAGGCTGCGCGCGCAGCATTCGCGGAAATCCTCGGTAGGAAAGAGCTGCGGGTCGTAGGTGCCGTAGACGAAGGGGTACGGGTAGTCGCGCCACCGGTCGGGCTTGGACAGCGTGGGCCGGTCGGCGAGCGAGCGCAGCACGCGCGCCGACCATTCCGGTGGCTGGCCCGGCTGGCCGCTGCGCCCGACCAGCGGCTCGGCCGGCGCAGCCGAGAGCGGCCGCGCGTCATGCGCCACGAACACCCCGCTGCGCGGGCGCGCTTCGAGAAAACCCTCGTCCATCAATTGCAGATAGGCCGAGGTCACGGTGTTGCGGCTCAGGCCCAGCAGGGCCGCCAGCTCGCGCGACGAGGGCAAGGGCGCGCCGGGACTCAGGCGGCCTTCGAGAATGGCCTGGACCACCGCCGCACGCAGCCGCCCCTGCAAGGGCAGGCCGGGCTGCTCGGGCAGCGCGAAGAGTTGCGCCCACTGGATCGATCGGGGATTCGGCATGGTGAACCGCAGTTTAGGGCGGCGCACTGGCTCGGTCGAATCCCTGCATCTGGCCCTATCGCTGCACGCGCAGGCTCTCTACGCTTCGAGTTATTGCATGAACAACAGGAGCTCCGCGTGACAGTGACCATTGCCACCCTCGAGGCCTTCAGCGACGCCTGGAACCGCCACGACGTCGATGCGCTGATGCGCTTCATGAGCGAGGACTGCGTGTTCCAGACCGCCGCCGGCCCCGATGCCTGCGGCACCCGCCACAGCGGCACCGAAGCCGTGCGCCGTGCCTTCGCCGCGGCCTGGCAGGCCGTGCCCGACGCGCAATGGATCAACGGACGGCATTTCGTCTCTGGCGACTTCGGCACCTCGCAGTGGACCTTCACCGGTACCGCCGCCGACGGCAGCCGCATCGAGACCGACGGCGTCGACATCTTCAGCTTCAAGGACGGAAAGATCGCGCTCAAGAACGTCTTCCGCAAGGCGCGTCCCAACCTGCCCGCAGCCGGCTGATCCGCAGGGAAGCGCCATGACGATGACCAGCACCGCGCAGTTCAGCGGCACCGGGCAGGCCGCCCCGGCGCGCAAGCCCTACGACCCGCGCTACGACCCGCTGGTGGCACCCGACCCGGGCGCCGGCCGCGCCTACGCGCCGACCTGGTGGGTCGCCAGCGCCGGCGCGCTGCCCGAGGACGACGGCCCGGTGCTGCGCGACATCGACGTCGAGGTCGCGATCATCGGCTCCGGCGCCACCGGCATGGCGACCGCGCTCTACCTCGCGCAGGAACACGGCATCCAGGCCACGGTGCTCGAAGCCAACCAGGCCTCGTGGGGCTGTTCGAGCCGCAGCGGCGGCCAGGGCCAGAACGCCAGCGGCAGGCTCAAGCGCTCGCAATGGATCCGGCGCTGGGGCCTCGATGTCGCGAGGCAGCTCGACGCCGAGATCCGCAGCGGCTTCGAGAACTTCAGGCAGCTGACGACGCAGATCGACTGCGATGCCCACGATGGCGGCCACCTCTACCTCGCGCACCGTCCGGAGAAAGTCGCCGACCTGGTGGCCGAGGCGCGCGTGATGCGCGAACAGTTCGGCTACGACACGCGCATGCTCACGGCCGAGGAAGTGCGCCGCGACTACTGCGACGAACGCGAGGCGGCCGGCGCGATGTTCGAATCCGAAGGCGTCGGCATCCATCCGCTCAAGTTCACTTTCGGCCTGATGCGAAAGGCGCGCGCGCTGGGCGCCAAGGTCCATACCTCGAGCCCGGTGCAGGGCTGGCAGACCATCGACGGCGTGCACCACCTGCAGACGCCCGGCGGCGTGGTGCGCGCGCGGCGCGTGGCGGTGTGCACCGGCGGCTACACCGGCCAGGCGCTGAACCCGCTGCTCAAGAACAAGATCATGCCGATCCTGTCGAACTCGGTGGTGACGCGGCCGCTGACCGAGGCCGAGCTCCAGGCCACCAACTTCAGATCGCTCACCTTCCTGACCGACACGCGCACCCTGCGCTTCTACTACCGGCTGCTCAAGGGCAACCGGCTGCAGCTGGGCAGCCGCAGCTCGGTGAGCGGCGCCGATGCCGAGGACCCGGTGCACCTGAAGCTGCTCACCGATGCCATCGCGCGCAAGTTCCCGCCGCTCGCCGGCATCCCCATCGACTACTCGTGGTGGGGCTGGGTCGACGTGAGCCACGACATGATGCCGCGCATCACGCAGCCCGATGCCGGCAAGAAGATCTGGTACGCAGTGGGCTACGGCGGCAACGGGGTCTCGTTCTCGACCTGGGCCGGCAAGCGGCTGGCCGAACGCGTGGCCGGCAAGGATGCAGGGCGCGAGGTCTTCGAGCTGCCGATCTACAAGTCGCCGCTGCCCTTCCCAAACGTGCTGGGGCTGGTCGAGTCGCCGGCCTTCGCGCCCTTCCGGCGCATCGGGCAGCGCGTGCTCTACAAGTGGTACTGGCTGCGCGACGAGAAGTGAGCTAGCGCCCCTTAACAGCCCTAGCTGCGCTGTGCAGCCATCGGGCTCATGCGGCAGTTGCCGAACTCGCAGCGCACCGCCATCACCTGGCCGTTGGTGCAGGCCACGGTGTGGCGCTCGAAGCCCGGGCCCTTCTCGACCAGCGTCGCGACCGGCAGGGCATTGCAGCGCTGGGCCTTGGCCAGCTGCTCGACGTTGTAGGTGTCGCGGCCCGTGGGGCGAATAGTTTCCACCATTCGCTGCGAAGGCGGCACCCAGGTGACTCGCACGCTCGGGTCGGTGTTGATGTAGCCCCTCTGCGCCATGCAGTTGGCCATCACGGTTTCCTGCTTGGTCTGCCAGACCCGGCGCTCGGGCGTGTAGACCCAATAGTTGAAGCCGCCCATGCCGCCGACCACTGCGGCGGCCGTGAGTGTCGGCCACCCGATCCATGTACCGGCACTGATCACGCCGATATTGACTGCGACCAGCGCGTCGTCGTGCTGGCTGGCCTTGAAGGGCACGTTCTTCGCGTTGGCGCGGCACTTGGCCAGGTCCTGCTCGTAGACGGTGCTCTCGACCGATGACGGCGCCACCATGGGGACGTAGTCCGCGCCGGAACCCGAACCGGGGCCTTCCTGGGGGCGGGTCGCACATCCGCAAACCAGGGCCGTTGCGCACACGATGCTCAGCAGTTTCTTCATGAATTCCCTCGACTGGTCCTCACTCCGGGGGTCGATTGAATCACACAAATAGTTACTTTCCAAAGCGACTTTTGCGGAAATCATGCACAAAGCCTGCCCTTCGGGGCTTTGGAGCCACAGAAGCTCGACATCGCCGAGCTCCAGCGCGTGCACCGGTTAGCCGGCGTGCCGCGGCGTTAGCATCGCCCGTTTGGTCCATGCTCTCTGCCGCCGCCCTCCTCTGCCTCGTGGTCGCCATCAGCGACGGCGACACCCTCAAGCTGCGCTGCGGCGAACCCGGCGCCTACCACCAGGTCACCGTGCGGCTTCATGCCGTCGATGCGCCCGAACTCAAGCAACCCCACGGCCGCCGCGCCAAGCGCGCGCTGGCGGACATCGCCTACCGCAAGACCGCGCGGCTGGAATGCGGCCAGACCGACCGCTACGACCGCCGCGTCTGCGAAGTGTGGGTAGCGCCCGCTTCCTGCACCGAGGCCCGCTGCCCGAAGACGCTCGATGTCGGCCTGGCCATGCTCACCGCCGGCATGGCCTGGTGGTCACGCGCCCATGCCGCCGAACAGAGCCCGGCCGAGCGCGGCCGATACGGCTTTGCCGAGCGCGAGGCCAAGGCCAGGCGCGCCGGCCTGTGGGCCGACACCAACCCCGTGCCGCCCTGGAAGTGGCGGCCGGCGCATCCCTACCCGCGCTGAGATGCGGATCAGCCCGCGCCGTGGGCGGCGGGCGTGCCGAGGGGACGGGCCAGCACCCGGTCCATGCGCCTGCCGTCGAGCGCGACGACCTCGAAGCGCCAATCCGCACAATCGATCTCTTCGCCGACTTCCGGCAGGTGGCCCGACACGAAGATCAGCAGCCCGGCCACGGTGTTGTAGCGGCCGCGCTCCTCCTCGGGCAGCTCGCGGATGCCGAGCCGCGCACGCAGTTCGGACACCGGCATCAGGCCGTCGAGCTCCCACACGCCGTCGGGCCGCTCGCGGGCCCAGGCATCGATATGGGCGGCGGTCTGCAGCTCGCCGGTGATCGCCTCCAGCAGATCGCGCGGTGTCATCAGGCCCTGCACCACGCCGTATTCGTCGACCACGAACACCAGCCGACCGGCCCGCGTGCGGAACTGCTCGAGCAGCTCCATGCCGGTCAGCGTCTCGGGCACGAACACGGCCGGCTGCGCCACCGCCTCGATCGTGCCCTCGTGCGCCGGGCTCAGCGTGAGCAGGTGCGCGACGCTGATCACGCCCACCACGTCATCCAGCGAATTGCGGCACACCGGGTACCAGGAGTGCACCAGGTTGAGCGCGCTCGCGGCCGACACCTTCTGCAGGCTCTGCGCGACGGTGAAGCTGGCTTCCAGCCATTCGATGTCGGCCCGCGGCACCATCAGCGAGCTCAGCCGGCGATCGTCGAGATGGAACACGTTGCGCACCATCTGGTGCTCGTGCATCTCGATCACGCCGGCATCGACCCCCTCCTCGAGGCTGGCGGAGATCTCCTCCTCGGTCATGACGCGGGCCGCGCTCGAATCGACGCGCAGCAGCTTCAATGTGGTGGCGGTGGCGCCCGCCAGCAAGAGCACGAAGGGCTTGGCGGCCGTGGCGAGCGCGCGCATCGGCCGCGCCACGTGGCGCGCCACCGGTTCGGGATAGAGCTGGCCGATGCGCTTGGGCACCAGCTCGCCGAACACGATGGTGAAGAAGGTGATGCCGGTCACCACGATGGCGGTCGATACGAAGCTCGCCCCACCCGCGCCCATGCCGTGGCCTTCCATCCAGCTCGAGAGCGGCGCCGCAAAGGCCGCTTCGCCGACGATGCCGCTCAGCATGCCGATCGAGGTGATCCCGATCTGCACGCTGGAGAGGAACTGCGTCGGATCCTCCATCAGCTTGAGCGCGGCCTCCGCCCCGGTGTCCCCCGTTTCCGCCAGCGCCGCGAGCCGCGCCCGACGGCTGGTGGAAAGGGCCATTTCGGACATTGCGAACAACGCATTGAGCGTGGTCAGCAAGGCCAGCAAAAAAACATCCATGTATGCGGGAGAGAATGGGGAGATGGCACTTTACTTGATCGGTGACGTGCAGGGCTGCGACCAGCCCCTGCAGCGCCTGCTCGACGACATCGCTTTCTCCCCCAGCCGCGACACCCTGGTGTTCCTCGGCGACCTGGTGAACCGCGGCCCCGCATCGGCCGAAGTGCTGCGGCGCGTGCAGCGCTACGGCGGCGCTGCGCAAACGGTGCTCGGCAACCATGACCTGCATCTGCTCGGCGTGGCGCAGGGCGCACGCAAGCACGGCCGCAAGGACACGCTGGCCGGCATCCTGCAGGCACCCGACAGCGAGGCCCTGCTCGACTGGCTGCGCCACCAGCCCATGGCCCTGCACCGGACGATGGCCGGCGGCGACCTGCTGATGGTGCACGCGGGCGTGCTGCCGCAATGGAGCGTGGCGGACACGCTGGTCTGCGCGGCCGAGGTCGAGGCGGTGCTGCGCGGCCCCGCGTCCGGCGAGTTCCTGCACGAGATGTACGGCAACGAGCCCGCGCAGTGGAACGACACGCTCGGCGGCCATGCGCGACTGCGCGCGATCGTCAATGCGCTCACGCGGCTGCGCTTCTGCACCGCTGAAGGCGAGATGGAGTTCGAAAGCAAGGACGCGGCAGACACTGCGCCCGAGGGCTTCATGCCGTGGTTCGATGTGCCGGGACGGAAGAGCGCGAACGCGACCATCGCCTGCGGCCACTGGTCGACGCTGGGCTGGGTCTCGCGGCCCGACCTGATCGCCGCCGACACCGGCTGCGTCTGGGGCCGCTGCCTCAGCGCGGTACGCATGGGCGCGACGCCGCAGGAACGCGAGCTGATCCAGGTGCAGTGCCCGCAGGCGCGGAAGCCGGCCGGCTGAGCGGCCGAGACGCTGCTAGGCGGCGCGGCCGGCCAGCAGCGCATTCACTTCGTGCAACCGCGGCATGCCGGCGATCGCACCCCGGCCGCTCACCGAGAGCGCGGCCGCGGCGTTGGCACAGCGCATTGCCGCGGGCAGCAGCTCGCCGCGCGCCAGTGCGGCGGCCAGCGCCCCGGTGAAGGTGTCGCCCGCGCCGATGGTGTCCACCACCGGCACGCGGCGCCCGGGCTCGTGCAGCGGGTCCGCACGGCGCCGGTAGAGGCGGCAGCCGGCGCTGCCCAGCGTGACCACGACGGCACCCACGCCGCGTGCCAGCAGCAACGCCGCCGCCTCGTCGACGGAGGCCGCGGCCGGGCCGGCCAGCGCGGCCAGCTCGCCTTCATTGGGCGTGAGCACGTCGACCAGCGGCAGCAGCTCGTCGGGCAACAGCATCGCCGGCGCCGGGTTGAGCAGGGTCAGTGCGCCGAGGGAACGCGCCAGCCGGAACGCCTCGAGCGTGCAGGCCAGCGGCACTTCGCAGGAAGCCATCACCACCCGGCAGGTCGCCAGCGTGCCGGCCGCGGCCCGTGCATGCGCGGCGCCGAGGCCGGCACCGGCGCCGCGGAACACCGCGATCGCGTTGTCGCCGTCGGCGAACACCTGGATCTGCGCGACACCGCTGCGCTCGCCGACGGCGATCTCCACGTGGCGCCTGTCGATGCCTTCGGCCTCCCACAGGCCGAGTGCCATGCGGCCGAATTCGTCGTCGCCGATGCGGGCCACGACGGCCACCGCCGCACCCTGGCGCGCGGCGGCCACCGCGGCGTTCGAGCCCTTGCCGCCGGGGCTGATCTCGAAGCCCTCGGCGATCAGCGTCTCGCCGCGCGCCAGCGGCCGCGGGATGCGCGACACGAGATCGGCATTCCAGCTCGCGATGCAGACCACGGCAGCAGCCATGCGCTCAGTCCCGCTCGCGGTCGATGCCGAAGGCGCGCAGCTGCAGCGCAAGGCGCTCGTATTCGGCCGCGTCCAGCGCCACCAGCGGGGGACGCACGCGCATCCAGCCCGGCGCGTCGTCGAGCAGCGCCATCACGCCCTTGAACGCGGCCGTGAGCCCGTAGCCGCCGAGGATCTGGAGCAGCGCGAGCACGCGCTGCTGATCGGCGGCCGGTTCACCAGAACCCTTCACCAGGCGCTGCACCAGGCGCGGCATGACGTTGGCGATGCCGCTGACGGCGCCCTGGCTGCCGCGCGCGGCCAGGGTCTGGAGATCCGGCTCGTTGCCCACCCACACCTGCATCGGCGGCATGAAGGCCTCGGCATAGGCCAGCGAATCCTCTCGCCGGCAGCTGCTGTCCTTCAGCCCCACGATGGTGTGCGGATAGAGCGTCTTCAGCGTGCGGATCACGTGGTGGCTCAGCCCCACGCCCGCCACCTGCGGGATGTGATAGAGCACGACGCGCAGCCGCGCATCGCCGACGCCGTCGATGATCCAGCGGTAGGCATCGATCACGCCCTGGTCGGGCACGCCCTTCAGGAAGAAGGGCGGCAGCAGCAGGCAGCCGTAGGCGCCCAGCTCGACCGCATGGCGGGTCAGCGCCAGCGCATCCGGCAGCGCCGCGCAGCTGGTGGAGGCCAGGATGCGCCCAGCCGGCACGCCCCGCGCCACCAGGCCGGCCAGCGCGTCCATGCGCTCGGCGACGCTGAAGGACGGGCCCTCGCCGGTGGTGCCGAAGGGCGTCACGCCGGTGCAGCCGGCGTCGAGCAGGCGCAGCGCATGGGAGGCAAAGCGCGGGATGTCGATGCCGAGCTTCTCGTCCAGCGGGGTCAGCAGCGCCGGCCAGATGCCGGCATAGGGAACGGGAGAGGCGGTGTTCAAGATCGTGACTTTCGCAAAGAGGAAGTGAAGAGGCCGGGAAAAATGCGTTTCAGTTTTCAGCGCCGAATTGCGCGTCGAGCTGCTGGTGCGCCGGCAGGCCGACGATGCGGGTGAAGTCGGCATAGGCGAGCGAGGGCACATCGCGCGGCGTGCCGTCCTGCCGCAGCCGGGCGAGTGCCTGCTCGACGGCCAGCGCCGCACTGAAGAGCGCCGTCACGGCGTACAGCACGACGGCGAAGCCCATGGCCTGCAGATCGGCCGCGCGGAGCGCAGTGGTCTCGTTGCCGTCGACGATGGAGACGATCTTCGGCCCGGGCAGCTGCCGCGCGACCGCCTCGACTTCGGCGATCTTCTTGATGCCGTCGACGAAGACCAGGTCGACGCCCGCGTCCTGCCATCGCCGGGCACGCGCCAGCGCCTCGTCGATGCCGGCGGCGGGCAGCGCGTCGGTGCGCCCGATGATCAGCATGGGATCGTCGCCGCGCGCAGCAACCGCGCAGCGCAGCCGGCGCTCGTTCTCGCGCGCGTCGATCAGCCGGATGCCGGCCATCTGGCCGCAGCGCTTGGGCGCCACCTGGTCCTCGAGGTGGATGGCGGCCACGCCGGACTGTATGTACTCGCGCACCGTGCGCTCGATGTTCGAGGGGCCGCCGTAGCCGGTGTCGGCATCGGCGATCACCGGCACGCCGACGGTGCGCACCATGTCGCGCGCATGGCCGGTCATCTCGGTCTGCGTCAGCAGGCCGATGTCGGGCTGGCCCAGCCGCGACGCGGTGGCGCCGAAGCCGGTCATGTAGATGGCCGGAAAGCCGGCGCGCTCGATCTGGCGCGCGCTCAGGGCGTCGTAGGCGCCGGGCGCCTGGACGATCGGGCCGGCGGCGAGCAGCGCCTTCAGGGACAGTGCGGGATGCATGGCCCTAGCTCATCATCAGGCCGCCGTCGATGTTGATCGACTGGCCCGTCATGTAGTCGGCCGCCGGCGAGGCGAGGAACATCGCGAGGTCGGCCACGTCATCGGGGGTCTGCGCCCGGCCCATGGGCACGGCGGCCACGCGCTGCTGCCACGCCTGGCCCCGGGGCACGCCCTGCAGCGCGCTCCAGTCGCGGTCCATGCGCTGCCACATGTCGGTCTCCACCAGGCCGGGGCAGATCGCATTGACGGTGATCTGCGGCGCGAAGGCGACGGCCGCCGACTGGGTGAGGCTGATCACCGCCGCCTTGCTCGCGCGGTAGTGCGGTATCACCGCCGCGATCGGCCCGGCGCCGCTGCGCCCGGCGATCGACGCCATCATCAGAATCTTGCCGCGCGGCCGGCCCTCGGCCAGCGGCGGCTGCGACAGCATCCGGCGCGCCGCCGCCTGCAGCGTGAGGAAGCTGCCTTTCACGTTGACGCCGAGCATGCGGTCCCAGTCCTTGCCGTCGAGTTCGAGCAGCGGCTTGAGCTGCATGATGCCGGCGTTGCAGATCATCACGTCGAGGTGGCCGAACTCGGCCACCGTTCGCTCGACCAGTGCCGTGCAGTGCTCGGCGTGCGTCACGTCGGCCGGCACGCCGAGGGTTTGCAGTTCGTTCGCCACGGCCGTGCAGGACGCGGTGTCGATGTCGGAGACCACGACCCGCGCGCCCTGCCCGGCGAAGGCCCGCGCCAGTGCGCGCCCGATGCCCTGCCCGGCGCCGGTGACGGCCACCACCGGCCCCTCGGCGGCGGCCGGGCTCATGGCGCCGCCTTGCGCTGAAGCGCTTCGCCGGCGACGTAGGTGCGGTTCCACACCGGCGAGATCACCAGTTCGTTGATGCAGACGTGCGGCGGCATCTCGGCGATGAAGCGGATCGTGCGCCCCAGGTCTGCCTCCTGGAGCATGCGGGCCTTGTCCGCCTCGGTGGGCTGCACCGGCCGCTTCTTCAGGATCGGCGTGGCGACTTCGCCCGGGCACAGCGCGGTCGCGCGCAGGCCGTTGACGCACTCCTCGATGTTGAACGAATGCGTAAGCGCCATCAGCCCTGCCTTGCTGGCGGTGTAGGCAGGGCCGGTCAGGTATTCGTAGTGCCAGCCGGCGAAGGAGGCGACGTTGATCACCGTGCCCTCCCGGCGCGCGCGCATCCCCTTCGCCACCGCCAGCGTGCAGTTGGCCGCGCCGTTCAGGTTGACGGCGAGCACTTGCTCGAAGGTGGCCGCGTCGGTCTCGCACCAGTAGCGCTTGGGAAAGTTGACGCCGGCGCTGTTGACGAGGATGTCGACGCGGCCGAGCTCGGCCTCGATCGCCCGTGCCACCGCCTTGACTGCCGCCGCGTCCGCCACGTCCAACGGTACGGCCGTGATGGCGCCGCGTGGCATGCCCAGGCGCTCGGCCGCCTCGATGGCGGCGTCGAGCTTGGGCGCCTCGCGGCCGGAGATGACGACCCTGCAGCCGGCTCGCGCCAGATCGATCGCACCGGCCAACCCGATGCCGCTGCCGCCGCCCGTGACCCAGGCGACTTTTCCGGAAAGACTCATTGCGGGACCCTTCGCCTCAGTTGCCGCGGATGCGCTTGAGCTCGGCGTTGACCATGGTGATCGCCTCGTCGCCGATGGCCTTGGCATGGCGCTCGTAGATCACGCGCGAGCGCTCGCGAATGCGCTGCATCTCGGCCGGCGCGATCTCGTTGACCGCCATGCCCTTCGCCTTCAGGTTGTCCACGCTGCGCGCCTCCTGCGCCCGGTTGGCGCGGCGCTGCTCCTCGCGGCCCTGCACCGCGCATTCGCGCAGCGTGGTCTGCTCCTGCGGCGACAGCGTGTCCCAGATCTTCTTGGAGAACAGCACCAGCGTCGGGCTGTACGCGTGCTTGGTCAGCGTGAGGTACTTCTGCACTTCGTAGAACTTCATGTTCTCGATGTTGGTGAAGGGGTTCTCCTGGCCGTCCACCGTCTTGGTCTCGAGCGCCGAATAGACCTCGGTGAAGGCCATCGGCACGGCGTTGCTGCCGAGGGTCTTGAAGGTGTCGAGGAAGATGGCGTTCTGCATCACGCGCATCTTCACGCCGTCGAAGTCCTCGACCTTGTTGATCGGCCGCTTCGAGTTGGTGGTGTGGCGAAAGCCGTTCTCCCACCAGGCGAGGTTGACCAGGCCGACGGCCGGCAGCTTGGCGGTGAACCAGTCGCCGACCTTGCCGTCGAGCACCTTGTCGGCCTCGCCGGCGGTGTTGAAGAGGAAGGGCAGATCGAACACGCCCAGCTCCGGCACGATGGAGACCACCGGCGCGGTCGACGTGATCACCATCTCCAGCGAGCCCGTGCGCACGCTCTGCGTGCCGGTGAGATCGCTGCCGAGCGCGCCGTCCCAGAAGGCCTGGATCTTCATCTTGCCGCCGCTCTTCTCGAGCGTGCAGGCACCCATCTTGGCGAGGCCGTTGCCCATCGGGTGTTCCTTGCTCACGCCGTTGGAGACGCGGAAGTTGCGCTCCTTGAACTGCGCCTGCGCGGCACCGGCGGCAAGGCCGGCCGCCAGGGCCGCGGCAACGAGTCCGCAAAGGCGGGAATGGATCTGCATCGTAGGTCTCCTTGTGTGAAAAATCAGCTCAGCCACTTGAGCGGCACCAGCACCAGCGCCGGGAACAGCACCAGCAGCAACAGCACGAAGAGTTCGGCCCAGAGGAAGGGCCACAGGCCGCGCATCAGGTCCCTCATCGAGATCTTCGCCACGCCGCACATCACGTTGAGCACGATGCCCACCGGCGGCGTGATCAGGCCGATGGCGTTGTTCATGATGAACAGCACGCCGAAGTACACCGGGTCGATGCCCGCCTGCTTGACCACCGGCATGAGCACGGGCGTGAGGATCATCAGCGTGGGCGCGAAGTCGAGCGCAGTGCCGACGATCACCACGATGACCATGATCACCAGCATCAGCAGGATCTTGTTTCCCATGAAGGGCTCGAGCATCGCTGCCACCTGTGCCGGCACGTCGGAGGTGGTGATCAGCCAGGCCGACACCAGCGCCGCTGCGATCAGGAACACCACCACGGCCGTGCTCTTGGCCGCCGCCACGAGGAGCCCGTAGCACTGGCGCACGTTCAGCTCGCGGTAGACGAAGGCGCCGAGCACGAAGGCGTAGACGCAGGCCGCCACGCCGGCCTCCGTGGGCGTGAAGATGCCGAACTTCAGGCCGCCGATGATGCCCAGAGGCATCAGCAGGGCCCAGACGCCGTCGACCGCGGCGCGGCCGCGCGCAGCCATCGACTGGCGCGGCTGCACGCTCACCTTGTCGCGCCGGGCCACCCACTGCCAGGCGATCACCAGCGACACGCCCATCAGCAGTCCCGGCGCGATGCCGGCCAGGAACAGCTTGCCGATCGACACGTTGGCGATGACGCCGAACACGATCAGCCCGATCGACGGCGGCAGCACCGGGGCGATCACGCCGCCCGCGGCGATCAGCCCGGCCGAGCGCGGCACGTCGTAGCCGGCCTGCCGCATCATCGGGATCAGCATCGCGCCGATGGCCGCAGCGTCGGCCGCTGCGCTCCCGGAGATCGCGGCCATCACCACCGAAGCGAAGATCGCCACCAGCCCGAGTCCGCCGCGCAGGTGTCCAACCCAGGCCAGCGCGAAGTTGACGATGCGCCGCGAGATCCCTCCGGCATTCATCAGCTCGCCGGCCAGCATGAAGAAGGGGATC
This sequence comes from Variovorax paradoxus, assembly GCF_018614915.1. Lineage (GTDB taxonomy): Bacteria > Pseudomonadota > Gammaproteobacteria > Burkholderiales > Burkholderiaceae_C > Variovorax > Variovorax paradoxus_K. Next base: position 62,575 of record NZ_JAGGNU010000020.1, read on the forward strand.
GCCAGCAGCGGAAAGCTGTCGGCGCCCTCCACCAGCTTCTGCGACAGGATGGTGGTGTCGATCTGGCCTTGGGAGACCATCAGTGCGCCGCCGCAGATCAAGAGGGCGAAGGCGATCGGCACGCCCAGCATCATGGCGCCGAGCAGCGACAGCGTGAAGACGGCGATCGTCATGGCCGCGCTCCAGGGTGTGCGGCGTCGTGCGGGATCTCCTCGCTCTCGGTCACCTGCACCAGTTCGTCGTCGCGCAATCGGCCGCCGGCGATGCGCCACAGCGCGTGCAGCGCATGGGCGCCGATCGCCAGGCTGGTCAGGTAGCCGACGCCGAATACCCAGATCATCGACATCTCGGTGACCGGGGCCTTGGTGGTCGCATTGACCTCGTGCTGCTGCCAGGTGCCCCAGAACAGCATGACGCAGCAGATCAGCACGATGGTCTGGCTGGCGGCCAGGCAGACCAGCTTGCCGCGCCGCGACAGGCGGCCGACGAAGCCGTCCATGCCCAGGTGGGCGCCGTCGCGCATCGCGACGATGGCGCCGATGAAGGTGAGCCAGACGAAGAAGAAGCGCGACAGCTCCTCGGACACCTGGATGCCCGAGTTGAACGCGTAGCGCAGCACCACGTTGCCGAACACCATCAGCACCATGCCCAGCAGCAAGGCCGCCAGCAGCGCTTCGGTGGCCTTGAACAGGCGGTCGACGAGGACGCGGACCACGCTCAGACCACCTTGCCCGGATTGAGCAGGCCCGCGGGGTCGAGGGCCGACTTCAGCGTCTTCATGAGCGCGATCTCCTCGGCGCTGCGCGCATGGTCCAGCCAGCGCTTCTTGACGGTGCCGATGCCGTGCTCGGCCGACACCGTGCCGCCGAACTCGCGCACCAGGCCGTAGATCACCTCGTCCATCGCCTCCTTCGGCTGGTGCTCGATCGACAGGCCGGCAACCCACGCCACCAGGTGCAGGTTGCCGTCGCCGATGTGGCCGTAATAGACGCTCTCGCAGCGGGGGACGCGCGCGGCCAGCGCCGCCTTGCAGGCGCGGGCGTAGGCATCCATCGACTTCACGGCCAGGCCAACGTCGTAGGAAACGTGCGGGCCCAGCGTGGGGAAGAACTCCGCACAGGCATCGCGCAGCGCCCAGAACGACTGCGTGTCGGCCACCGACTGCGCGACCGCCGCATCGGCCAAGGCACCCTCTTCCATCAGGCGCTCGAGCCAACGCTGGAAGCGCGGGCCGTCGATCGCCTCGTCGGTGCCCTGGACTTCGACCAGCACATAGTGCCCGTGCCGTGCACGGCCGCCGAGCGGATCGCGCACGCCCACCCGCTCGGTCACCACCTGCCAGTAGTCGGGCCACATCACCTCGAAGGCGGAGAGCAGCGGGCCGAGCCCGCCGCGCGCGGCGCCGAGCAGGCGCACCACGCCCTCGTAGTCGGGCAAGGCGCACAGCGCCGACAAGGTGCAACCCGGCTGGGGATGCAGGCGCAGCACGATGCGGGTGATGATGCCCAGCGTGCCCTCGCTGCCGATGAACAGGTGCTTGAGGTCGTAGCCGGCGTTGTTCTTCAGCATCTTGTTGAGGCTGGTCATCACCGTGCCGTCGGGCAGCACCACCTCCAGGCCCAGCACCAGCTCGCGCGCCATGCCGTAGCGGATCACGCGGTTGCCGCCCGCGTTGGTCGACAGGTTGCCGCCGATCGCGCAGGAACCGCGTGCGCCGAGGTCGAGCGCGAAATAGAAGCCGGCCTCGGCCGCCGCGCGCTGCACCAGTTCGAGCGGCGTGCCGGCAAGCACCGTCATCGTGGCGCTCGCCGGGTCGATCTCCTCGACGCCGACCATGCGCTCGAGCGACAGCGCCACCCAGCCGTCTTCGGGCCGCGCGCCGCCGCACAAGCCGGTCAGGCCCCCTTGCGGCACCACCGGCAGGCCGGCGGCGCCGCAGGCCTTCAGTGCAGCGGAGACGCCCGCCGCATCCAGCGGCCGGACCACCGCCAGCGGGCGCGCCGGCGCCTGAGTGCTCCAGTCGTTGCGGTTGCGCTCCGGCACCTCGTCACCGAAGAGCACGGCGGAGGCGCCGAGTTGATCGCGCAACGCAAGCAGGGTCGGCGGCACGACGGCAGGAGAGATGGGCGTCATGGTTCTTCAGGCTGGAACGATGGCGCGATCATCTTGTATGTAAGGCACTAAGGCATTAGTATTTCCCCGGGCTTCTCGCTGCCTTCGGCGGTCGGATATAAGCCCCTGAGTGCCTCACTCCGAGTTCACAACAGCCTTCACCGCGCCGTGTCCCTGTCCAACCGATTCAAGATCGAAGCACCCAAATCCCTCGCCACGCTGGTCGCCCAGCGCCTGCGCGAAGCCATCATCGACGGCGAGTTCGCGTTGGGGGAGATGATTCCGGAGGAGTCGCTGGCCAGTTCCTTCGGCGTGAGCCGCACCCCGGTGCGCGAGGCTTTGAACCAGCTGCAGCTGGCCGGACTGGTGGTGGTTCGCCCGCAACGCGGCAGCTACGTGTTCGAGCCCAACGAGGCGGACATCGCGGCCATCTGCGAATTCCGCTGCCTGCTGGAGCCGCGCGCGGCGCAACTGGCGTACCAGCACGATGCCGCCGGCACCGCGGCGGCACTGCAATCAGCCATCGAGGAAATGGAACTCGCGCGCAGCGAGCGTGACGCCATCCGCTATGGGCGCGCCGACACGCGCCTGCACGAAGCCTTCTTCGAGCACTGCGGCAATCCGTACATGCAGGCGGCCTACGCCACGTCGGCGACCAAGATCGCCGCGCTGCGCACGCATCTGTCGGCGCCGGCGGACGTGCTGCACGCCGACGGCTTCGAGCAGCACTCGAAGCTGCTGGCGCTGTTCAGGGCGGGAGATTTCGTCGGCTTCGAGGAGCTGATGCGCACGCACGTCACCGGCACGCGCAACAGCTATGTGGCAAGACTCAAGGCGCTCGCTGCGGCCTGAGCCTCGCGATGCCCAGCATGCTCAGCCCGGCTCGGCGGTCTTGAACAGCGCCGGCACCTTGCGCTTGGTCTTGATGTTGTTCGAGATCCCGCGCGAAGGCGTGGTCTTGGCGGCGGCCTCCCACGCGGGTGCGCCTTCGCGCTCCGGCGTCTCGTAGGGCTGCTCGAAGAAGGGATCGCGCGGCGCCGCCGGGGCACGATGTGGACGCCCGCCGCCGCGCAGGGGACGGGCTTCGCTGCGCTCGCGCGGCTGGTCGAGAACGTCGCGCGCATCGCCGGCTTCGCCCTCGTCGCGCCAGTGGCGGCGGCCATCGTTGATGCGGCCGCGCGGGCGGTCTTCTTCGAACTCGACCGGCTCCAGCTCGATCTTCTTCTTGATCAGCTTTTCGATGTCGGCCACCAGGCGCACATCGTTGCCGCCGCTCGCAAAGCTCACCGCCAGGCCCGAGGCGCCGGCGCGGCCGGTGCGGCCGATGCGGTGCACGTAGTCTTCGGCGTTGAACGGGATGTCGAAGTTGAACACCGCCGGCACGTCCTTGATGTCGAGGCCGCGCGCCGCGACGTCGGTGGCCACCAGCAGGTCGACCTCGCCGGCCTTGAAGGCCGCGAGCGCCTTCAGGCGTTCGTCCTGGCTCTTGTCGCCGTGCAGCGCAGTGGTGTTGAGCCCTTCGCGCTCGAGCGAACGCGCCAGCCGCGCGCAGCCCAGCTTGCTGTTGACGAACACGAAGGCCTGCTTGATGCCGCGCTGCTTCAGGATCTGCTTGAGCGCGCGGCGCTTGTCGTCATCGCTCACGCTGTAGAAATGCTGCTCGACGGTGGAGGCCGTTTCGTTCGGCCGCGCCACTTCGATGGTGACCGGGTTCTGCAGGTAGCTGCCGGCGAGCCGCTTGATTTCTGGCGAGAAGGTGGCCGAGAACAGCAAAGTGGTGCGCTGCTTGGGCAGGTAGGAGAGGATGCGCTGCAGGTCGGGCAGGAAGCCGATGTCGAGCATGCGGTCGGCCTCGTCGAGCACCACGTACTCGACCTGGTTGAGCACCGCGTTCTTGGCCTCGATGTGGTCCAAGAGGCGACCCGGCGTGGCGACCAGCACCTCGACGCCCTTCTTGAGCTCGAGTGTCTGCGGCTTCATGTCGATGCCGCCGAACACCACGGCGCTGCGTAGCTGCGTGTGCTTGGCGTAGAGCTTGACCTGCTGCGCCACCTGGTCGGCCAGTTCGCGCGTGGGCAGCAGCACCAGCGCGCGCACCGGGTGGCGCGCCGGCGAGGTCGAGCTGTTCTCGTGCTTGAGCATGCGCTGCAAGAGCGGCAGCGAGAAGGCTGCTGTCTTGCCGGTGCCGGTCTGTGCTGCGCCCATCACGTCCTGACCTGCGAGCACCACCGGAATGGCCTGCTCCTGGATCGGCGTCATGATCTCGTAGCCCATTTCGGCGACGGCGCGCGCCAAGGGTTCGGCCAGGGAAAGATTGGAGAAGGAGCTTGTCATGAAGCCGGCTATTGTCGCACTGCGGCAAAAAACGGCGATGACAGTGCGGTGACTCCGGGTTTTGCTCCTGTTTTGATAGCTAAAACTACAAGCTGCGAGCGGCGAAGGTGTCGCAGTCCTGGATCTTGCCGGTCTTGTAGCCGGCGCCGAACCAGCGCTGGCGCTGCGCGCTGGTCCCGTGCGTGAAGCTGTCCGGCACCACGGCTCGGCCGGCCGAGCGCTGCAAGGCATCGTCCCCGATTCTTTGCGCGGCGTTCATCGCCGCCTCGATGTCGCCCGGATCGAGCCACTGCTTGGACTCCTGCGAGTGATGCGCCCAGACACCGGCGAAGCAGTCGGCCTGCAGCTCGACGCGCACGCTGATCGCGTTGCCCTGCGTCTGGCTCATGCGGCTGCGCGCCTGGTCGACCTTGGCCGTGATGCCCAGCTCGTCCTGGACATGGTGGCCGACCTCGTGCGCGATGACGTAGGCCTGGGCGAACACGCCGGGCGCGCCGAGCTGGTTCTTCAAGGTATCGAAAAAGCCGAGGTCGATGTAGACCTTCTGGTCACCGGGGCAGTAGAACGGCCCCATGGCCGACTGGCCCGTGCCGCAGGCCGTGCCTGTCGCGCCGCGGAAGAGGACCAGGCGCGTGGGCTTGTACGTGCCGCCGTTCTGGCGAAAGACGTCGCTCCAGACCACCTCGGTATTGCGCAATACGGTCGAGACGAAGGCAGCCTCGCGGTCGTTGGCCGGCGGCTTGGGCGCCGGGCCCTGCTGCTGCTGCACCTGCGGCGCCGGCTCGCCGCCGCTCATCAATCCGAGGAGCGTGAGCGGGTTGATGCCGAAGATCCAGCCTGCGATCAAGGCCACCGCCACGGTGCCCAGCCCGACGCTGCGCCCGCCGATCGGCAGGCCCCCGAAGCCTCCGCCACCGCCGTCGCGGCGGTCTTCCACGTTCTCGGACTGTTCGTTGCCTTCCCATCTCATGACGCTCTCCTGACCGCCCTTGGCGGCTGACGCACGGATGGTACGCGCTCACCGCGGCCGTCAATCGCTCCCGGCTCGCGGCCCCTTGTAGGACCCGGCCGGAACCACGCCTCAGGCCTTGGGCAGCGTCACGCCGCGCTGGCCCTGGTATTTGCCGCCGCGGTCCTTGTAGCTCGTTTCGCAGACCTCGTCGCTCTCGAAGAACAGCACCTGCGCGCAGCCCTCGCCGGCGTAGATCTTGGCCGGCAGCGGCGTCGTGTTGCTGAACTCCAGCGTCACGTAGCCTTCCCATTCGGGCTCGAAGGGCGTGACGTTGACGATGATGCCGCAGCGTGCATAGGTGCTCTTGCCCAGGCAGATGGTCAGCACGTTGCGCGGGATTCGGAAGTACTCGACGGTGCGCGCCAGCGCAAAGCTGTTGGGCGGGATGATGCAGCTGTCGCCATGAAAATCGACAAAGCTCTTTTCGTCGAAATTCTTCGGGTCGACCACCGTGCTGTGGATGTTGGTGAAGACCTTGAACTCGGGCGCGCAGCGGATGTCGTAGCCGTAGCTCGAGGTGCCGTAGCTGATGATTCGGTGGCCGTCCTGCTCGCGGATCTGGCCCGGCTCGAAGGGCTCGATCATGCCGTTCTTCTCGGCCATGCGCCGGATCCATTTGTCGCTCTTGATGCTCATGTGAGGTCTACGCTGCGGGAGTGCCGGGGATTGTGGCATGCCGCTGATCGGCCTCCAGCGCCTCCGGAAGCGTCACGGCCTTCACGCCGCCGAAGAAGAGCTCGGCCACCATCACGCCGATCGCCTCGTGGTCGAGTTCACGCCCGGGCTTGAGCCAGGTGAACATCCAGTTGATCATGCCGAACAGCAGCATCGCCATCGGCTTGCCGAGCTTGCTTTGCGCGTCCTCGCCACGCACTTCCGCGATGGTGCTGGCGAAGGCGGCAACCACGCGCCGCTCCACGTCCAGGATGCGCTGCTGGTCCTCTTCGCGCAGGAAGCGCACGTCTTCGGTCAGCACCCGCTGGGCGTTCTGCGCGATCGCGTACTCGGCCACGAAGCGCCGGATGAGCTCGGCAAGCCGTGCTTCGGGCGCCTGGTGCTCGCGCAGCACCTCCTGCACCACCGCCTCGAGGCGCTGCACGTGCTCTTCGGCGATGCGCACCGCCAAGTCGTGCTTGTCGCGCACATAGTGGTAGAGCGTGGCCTTCGACACGCCGCAGGCCGCGGCCACCTCGTTCATCGAGGTTCCTGCGAAGCCGCGCTGGGCGAACAGCTGCGCCGCGTTGGAAAGAATCATCTCCCGCTGGCCGTCGTAGCCGGCAGGGTCACGCACGCGAGCCATCCGGCAGCGTCCTTTCGGTCAGTATTGAGCGTTGCATGATGACACGGGCCTAGTACGCGCAGGTTCGAAATCCGAAGAAGCCGTCGTCGCACTGCGGCATGGCAAAGCCGCGCCGCTTCGGCGAGCGCAGGCGCGCCCGCGTGGCGAGCGACGCGCCGCGCAGCACGTGGGCCTGGCCGAAGACCGCTTGCGGATCGAAGGCGGAGCCGCAGCTCCAGGGATCGACGCGGAAGCCGGGCCAGGGCTTCAGCGTGCCGGCAGTCCACTCGTGGACATCGGCCCAGCGAAAGCCGCGGCGCACGGCGGTGTGGGCGGCGATCTCCCATTCCACCTCGGTCGCGAGGCGGCGCCCGGCCCAGCGCGCCCAGGCATCGGCCTCCCACCAGGCCAGGTGCACCGCGCTGTGGTTGCCCGCCGCGCGCACCGTGCGGCCGAAGCGCTGCTGCAGCACCGAGCCGCCGGTGCCGTGGCGTGCCGCGCCGATCTGGACCACGTGGCGCGGCCCGCGGCGCCCTTCGGCCTGCCGCTCGAGCCATTCGAGCCCTTCGGGATGCCACAGGTCCTCGCGGTCGTAGCCGCCGTCGTCGACGAACTCGACGTACTGGTTCCAGGTGACGGGCTGGGCATCGATCTCGAACTCCGGCACCTCGACCGGTAGCACGCCGCGCTCCTGCGCGAACGCGAAGCCGACATCGGGCACCCCCAGCTCCCACGCGGTGGCCGGCAGCACGAGCGGTCCGCGCACGACCGCCGCCGGCGCCTGCTCGATGCCCAGCGGCAGGCCGAGTGTCTGGGCCATCACCACCAATTGCTCGCCGAGCATGTCTTCGTGGAACAGCGCCAGGCGATAGAAGTAGAGGCCGGTGTCGGTCTCGACCGCGTGTTCAAGCAGTTCGAGCGTGCTTTCCAACGTGTCGAGCAGGTAGGCCTTGGTCTGCGCGAGATCGGGCAGGTCCGGCGACCAGCGCTCTTCCCAGGCGATCTGCGACGGATCCCACCACGCGTCGGCCTGCGGTTCGATCGAGGCCAGGCGCGTGGGGCGCACCGGGCAGTCGGCGCCGAAGGCGCGCTGCGTGTTGCGCGCGATCCACCATTCCGCGAACCAGCCGATATGGCCGGCCAGCCAGACCGGCGGCTCGATGCCCTCCTGGCGCGGCACGGCCAGCGTCGCCGTACCCAGCACCTGTTCGTAGAGCGAAAGAAGATGCAAGGTGTGGTTGCGCGCGTCGATCAGGGCCAGCGAGAGCAGTTCGCGGCCCGCCCGGCGCATGTCGGGTGAATCGATCGAATGAGGCAGGCCTGGCGAAGGCGTCGACGGGGGCATGGTCGATTATGGCGACGGACCCTAGGGAATACACCATCGCGCCATGGTCATGAGGGCAGCTCCGGCCTCCTAAAATCGCGCGTTCCGCAAAAACCACCCGGGTTGGCAGCAGCTTGCAACCCGGGTGCTTTCATATCCAGTGTTCCATCGCCCAGGGGAGAGCATGAATAGCCTGCTCAAATTTTCGCGCGCCGTCGACTGGCTCAATGCCCAGATCGGCAAATACATCATCTGGTTGATCCTCGCGTCCACCGTCATCAGCGGCATCAACGCCGCCGTGCGCAAGGTATTCAACGTGAGTTCGAATGCCTTCCTCGAGGTGCAGTGGTACCTGTTCGCGGCATCGTTCCTCATTGCTGCAGGCTACACGCTGCTGAACCAGGAGCACGTCAAGATCGACGTGGTCTCGAGCCGGTTGTCCAAGTCCAAGCAGATCTGGATCGACATCATCGGCTTCGCCTTCTTTCTCACGCCGGTCTGCCTGGCCATCCTCTGGTATGGCATTCCGTTCTTCCTGCAGGGCTATCGCTCGGGCGAGATGTCGAACAACGCCGGCGGCCTGATCCGCTGGCCGGTGTACGCCATGATCCCGATCGGCTTCACGCTGCTGATGCTGCAGGGCTGGTCGGAGCTCATCAAGCGCATCGCCTTCCTGCAGGGGCGCATCGACGATCCGACCCACAAGCATGTCGAGAAAACGGCCGAGGAGGAACTGGCCGAGTCGATCCGCCGGCTGGCCGAAGCCCAGACCAAGACGAACGCAGGCTGAGCGCGAAGGCAATCATGGAATTCATTACCCAGAACTTCGCCCCGATCATGTTCGCGGGCCTGATCGTGTTCCTGCTGTTCGGCTTTCCGGTGGCCTTCAGCCTCGGCGCCTGCGGCCTGTTCTTCGGCTTCGTCGGCGTCGAGCTCGGCCTCCTGCCCGAGGCGCTCATGCAGGCGCTGCCGCTGCGGCTGTTCGGCATCATGCAGAACGACACGCTGCTGGCGATCCCCTTCTTCACGCTGATGGGCTTGATCCTGGAGCGCAGCGGCATGGCCGAAGACCTGCTCGACACCATCGGGCAGCTGTTCGGCCCGGTGCGCGGCGGTCTCGCGCTCGCGGTGATCTTCGTCGGCGCCCTGCTCGCGGCCACCACCGGCGTGGTCGCTGCTTCGGTCATCTCGATGGGACTGATCTCGCTGCCGATCATGCTGCGCTACGGCTACGACCGGCGGCTCGCCTCGGGCGTGATCGCAGCGTCGGGCACGCTGGCGCAGATCATCCCGCCCTCGCTGGTGCTGATCATCATGGCCGACCAGCTGGGCCGCAGCGTGGGCGACATGTACAAGGGCGCCTTCGTGCCCGGGTTCATGCTGACGGCCATGTACGCAGGCTACGTGGTCCTGCTGGCCATCTTCAAGCCCAAGTGGGTGCCGGCCCTGCCGCTGGAGGCGCGCACCTTCCGCGAGAAGAACGGCAGCAGCGGCCTGCCCTCCCTGGTGGTGCTCACCGCCCTGTCGACCGCAGCCGCGATCTTCTTCGCCAAGCACATTGCCGATGTCCACACCTGGTGGACCGGCGCTCCCGTCACCACGGTGGCGACCGACGAAACCATCGTCGTCTCCATGTGCGTCGGCGTGGTGCTGGCCTTCCTCATCGCGGTGGTCAATCGGGTGACGGGCCTGAACCTGCTCTCCCGCATCGCCGAGCGCGTGACCTTCGTGCTGATTCCGCCGCTGCTGCTGATCTTCCTCGTGCTGGGCACCATCTTCCTCGGCGTCGCCACGCCGACCGAGGGCGGCGCCATGGGCGCGCTGGGCGCTTTCGTGATGGCGATGGTGCGCAGGCGCCTCAGCATGGCGCTCTTGAAGCAGGCGCTCAACACCACCACCAAGCTGTCCTGCTTCGTCGTCTTCATCCTGATCGGCTCGACCATCTTCAGCCTGGTGTTCCAGGGCGTGGACGGACCTCGCTGGGTGGAGCATCTGCTGACCGGCATGCCCGGCGGCCAGCTCGGCTTCCTGATCCTGGTGAACGTGCTGATCTTCTTCCTCGCGTTCTTCCTGGACTTCTTCGAGCTGTCCTTCATCGTGGTCCCCCTGCTGGCGCCGGTGGCCAACACGCTGGGCATCGACCTGATCTGGTTCGGCGTGCTGCTGGCGGTCAACATGCAGACCTCGTTCATGCACCCGCCCTTCGGCTTCGCCTTGTTCTATCTGCGCAGCGTGGCGCCGACGAAGGCGTACACCGACAGGCTGACGCGGCAGACGATCGAGCCGGTCAGCACGATGCAGATCTACTGGGGCGCCGTGCCCTTCGTACTGATCCAGATCGTGATGGTCGGATTGATCATTGCCTTCCCGGGCATCGTCTCCAGCGGCCTCGACAAGGCGGAGGCGATCGACCTCGACAAGATCGGGGCCGAGATGCGGGCCAACATGCCGGGCGAGGAAACTGCCGTGCCTCCGCCGGCACCCGATGCCTCCGCGCCCGCGGGTGCGGAGAACGCCGCGCCGCCGGCGCCCGCCGCGGAAGAGGACCCCATGAAGGCGATGCTGGAGTCGCTCGAAAAGAACAAGAAATAAGCCCATAAAAAAAGCCCCGAAATCGGGGCTTTTTTACGGGCGGAGAGAAAGCGGAAGCGACTTACAGCTTCTGCGACGCCATGAAGGTGTCGAAGCGCGACTCCGCGAAGCGGAACCACAGAACCTGGTCGCGCTGGAAGGCGCGCAGGTCGGCGTAGATCTTCTTCCATTCGGGGCTCTTGGCGTCGTTCTCGGCGAACACTTCCATCGAGGCCTTGAACGATGCTTCCAGAACAGCCTGAGAGAACGGCAGCACCTTGGTCTTCGCCGCCACCAGCTGCTTCAGCGCGGTCGGGTTGAGCGCGTCGTACTTGGCCAGCATGTCGGTGCTTGCCTGCGCCGAAGCGGCTTCGATAATGGCCTTGTTCTCGGCCGACAATCCGTCGAAGGCCTTCTGGTTGACGAAGAAGTCGACCTCCGGACCGCCTTCCCACCAGCCGGGGTAGTAGTAGAACGGTGCGACCTTGTTGAAGCCGAGCTTCTGGTCGTCGTAGGGTCCGACCCATTCGGCGGCATCCAGCGTGCCCTTCTCGAGCGCCTGGTAGATCTCGCCGCCGGGAATGCTCTGCGGCACCGCGCCCATCTTGATCATCACGTCGCCGATGAGGCCGCCGCCGAGGCGCATCTTCATGCCCTTGAAATCGGCGGGCGACTTGATCTCCTTGCGGTACCAGCCACCCATCTGGCAGCCGGTGTTGCCGCCGGCGAAGCTCACGATGTTGTACTTGGCGTAGAACTCGTTCATGAGCTTGCGGCCGTTGCCGTGCATCATCCACGCGTTCATCTGGCGCGAGTTCAGGCCGAAGGGCACGGCCGAGCCGAGGGCAAAGGCAGGGTTCTTGCCGTAGAAGTAGTAGGGAACCGTGTGGGCCATCTCGACCGAGCCGTTCTGCACGCCGTCCACCACGCCGAACGGGGGCATCAGTTCGCCGCCGGCATGCACCGAAATCTCGAACTTGCCGCCCGACATGGCCTTCACGGCCTTGGCGAACACTTCGGCGCCGCCGTAGATCGTGTCCAGCGATTTCGGGAAGCTGGAGGCCAGGCGCCAGCGCACTGCCGCCTGCGCATGAACCGCCGGCGCGATGCCGGCAGCGAGGACGCCGGCGATGCCTGCGTTTTTGATGAGGGAACGACGATCCATTGAATTGACTCCGAGTGCATGGAAAAAACGGAACACAGCTTGTGGCCGCGTTGCTGACTTTTCAGTCGAGCGGGATTGTAAAAAATGCTTACACGACGCCGGAGGGGGTTTTCCCTGCGGAGACCGCATTGCCGAAGCGCTGCGTGATCGATTGCTCGATGCCTGCCGCATCGAGCCCGATGCCGGCGAGCAGCTTGGCCGGATCGCCATGCTCGATGAAACGATCGGGCAGGCCGAGCTGCAGCACCGGCTTCTGGATGCCCGCGGCCTGCAAGGCCTCCAGCACGGCGCTGCCGGCGCCACCCATGACGGCGCCCTCCTCGATCGTCACGATCACGTCGTGCGTGGCGGCGACCCGCAGCAGCAGCTCGACATCGAGCGGCTTGGCCCAGCGCATGTTGAGCACCGTGGCATCGAGCGCCTCGGCCGCCTTCAGAGCCGGATAGAGCAAGCTGCCGAAAGCGAGGATCGCGATGCGCTTGCCTTCGCGGCGGACTTCGCCCTTGCCGAAGGGCAGCGCATCGAGCGTGAGCCCCGGCGTGACGCCGGCGCCCGCGCCACGCGGGTAGCGCACCGCGACCGGATGGTTCTGCGCAAAGGCGCTGGAGAGCAGTTGCCGGCACTCGGCCTCGTCGGCCGGGCAGGCCAGGCTCATGTTGGGAATGCAGCGGATGAAGGCGATGTCGTAGGCGCCCGCGTGCGTTGCGCCGTCGGCGCCCACCAGGCCGGCGCGATCGAGCGCGAACACCACCGGCAGGTTCTGGATCGCGACGTCGTGGATCAGCTGGTCGTAGGCGCGCTGCAGGAAGGTCGAATAGATGGCGACCACCGGCTTGAGCCCTTCGCAGGCCAGGCCGGCCGCGAAGGTGACCGCATGCTGCTCGGCGATGCCGACGTCGTAGTAGCGCTCGGGAAAGCGCTGTTCGAACTCGACCAGCCCCGAGCCCTCGCGCATCGCCGGCGTGATGCCGACCAGCCGGCCGTCTTGCGCGGCCATGTCGCACAGCCACGTGCCGAAGACCTGCGTGAAGGTCTGCTTGGGCGCGGTGACGGGCTTGACCAGGCCGATCGCGGGATCGAACTTGGAAGGCCCGTGGTAGGCCACCGGATCGGCCTCTGCCAGCTTGTAGCCCTGGCCCTTCTTGGTGACCACGTGCAGGAACTGCGGGCCTTCGAGGTGCTTGAGGTTCTCGAGCGTCGGCACCAGCGAATCGATGTCGTGGCCGTCGATCGGGCCGACGTAGTTGAAGCCGAACTGCTCGAACAGCGTGGCCGGCACCACCATGCCCTTGGCGTGCTGCTCGAAGCGCTTGGCCAGCTCGAACAGCGGCGGCGCGGCGCGCAGCACGGTCTTGCCCACGTTCTTGGCCGCGGCGTAGAAGTTGCCGCTCATGAGCTGCGCGAGGTAGCGGTTGAGCGCGCCCACCGGCGGGCTGATCGACATGTCGTTGTCGTTCAGGATCACCAGCAGCTTGCAATGGCAGACACCTGCGTTGTTGAGCGCCTCGAAGGCCATGCCGGCGGTCAGCGCGCCGTCGCCGATGATCGCGACCGAGTGGCGGTCCTCGCCCTTCTGCCTGGCCGCCATCGCCATGCCGAGCGCGGCCGAGATGCTGGTCGACGAATGCGCGGTGCCGAAGGTGTCGTACTCGCTCTCGCTGCGTTGCGGAAAACCGGAGATGCCGCCGATCTGCCGAAGCGTCGGCATGCGCTCGCGCCGGCCGGTCAGGATCTTGTGCGGATAGGTCTGGTGGCCCACGTCCCATATCAGCCGGTCGTGCGGCGTGTTGAACACGTGGTGCAGCGCGACCGTGAGCTCGACCGTGCCGAGGTTGGAGCTCAGGTGCCCGCCGGTGCGCGACACGTTGTCGAGCACGCAGCTGCGCACCTCGTCGGCCAGTTGCTTGAGCTGGGCGCGGTCGAACTGCCGCAGGACGGAAGGATCGTTGATCGTGGGGAGCAGCGGAGCCATGGAGCTTCTTCTTATCGGTCGCGGTCGACGACCATGTGGGCCAGCGCACGCAGCGCGCCGGTATCGGCCAGCGTGCTGCGCTCGAGCGCAGCCAGCGCCTGGGCCAGCAGTTCGCGGGCCCGGAAGCGCGCGCCGTCGAGGCCGAGCAGGGACACGTAGGTGGGCTTGTCGCTCGCAGCGTCCTTGCCGGCGGTCTTGCCCAAGGTCTGCGAATCGGCGACGACGTCGAGGATGTCGTCCACCACCTGGAAGGCGAGGCCGACGGCCGCGCCGTAGTCGCGCAGCGCCGCGAGCGCATCGGCCGCGATCGCGCCGCCACAGGCCGCGCCCATCTCGACGCTGCCCTGCAGCAGGGCGCCGGTCTTCAGCCGGTGCATCTCGCGCAGCCGGACCTCGTCGAGCACCAGCCCGACGCTGGCGAGATCGATCGCCTGGCCGCCGGCCATGCCCTGGCTGCCGGCCGCGCGGGCCAGCAGGCGGCACAGGGTCGCCTGGACGGCAGGCGCGATGGCGTCGCCATCGGGCGTGAGCAGCTCGAAGGCCAGCGCCTGCAGGGCATCGCCGGCCAGCAACGCATCGGCCTCCCCGAACTTCACGTGCACGGTAGGCTTGCCGCGGCGCAGCACGTCGTTGTCCATGCACGGCAGGTCGTCGTGCACCAGCGAATAGGCATGGATCAGTTCGACCGCGCAGGCGGCGCGCAGCGCGGCCTCGGCCTGGCCGCCCACGGCCTCGCTGGCCGCGAACACCAGCAAGGGACGCAGCCGCTTGCCGCCGTCGAGCACGGCATAACGCATGGCGTCGCCGAGCAGCACCGGCGCATCGACGCCGACCCATCTCGAAAGCGCGGCCTCGACGCGCGCGAGCTCGGGATCGCTCCAGGCCGCGAGGCGGCCGGCATCCCAGCGCAAGGCATCCGCGACGGTCATTCGGCCGTCCAGACCTTGAGGCCGCCCGCGTCGAGCACCTTGATCTGGTCTTCGACCGCCTGCAGCTTGTCGCGGCAGAACGCCAGCAGCACCGCACCGCGCTGGTAGCTGCCTAGCAATTGATCGAGGGGCAACTGCCCCGATTCGAGTTCGGTCACCAGCTGTTCGAGTTCCTGAAGCCCGGCTTCGTAGCTCGCGGGCAGTGCACTGGTGTCGGAAGAAGCAGGCGGGGCCGGCGGAGAAGTGGGAGGCACCTTGGGCATGCGGCGATCGAGGATGAAACCGGCATTTTAGGGCGGGGGGCCGGAACCTATGCCCACGGGTACAATCCCAGGTCTTCCAGCCGGCAGCCGCCGGCATTTTTATCGGGCCGTCGCACCGCTCTTCGACGGCAGCCTTCCGTTCTATTTTTCTCCCTGTGGGGAGCTTGGTCAGGTCACCCATGTCTGATTTAAGTCTTCAACTGCAGCAGGCCTCGAGCCAACTCCCGGTTTCCGCGTACTTCGACGAGGCGCTCTACGCCCGCGAGCTGCAAACGCTTTTCGCCGGCGGCCCGCGCTACGTCGGCCACCGGCTCGCGGTGGCCGAGCCGGGCAACTACCACACCCTGCCGCAGGAGCAGCAGGGCCGCGTGCTGGTGCATACGCCCAAGGGCGTGGAGCTGATCTCCAACGTGTGCCGCCATCGTCAGGCGCTGATCCTGCAGCACCGCGGCGAGCTCGACGCCCGCACCGGCGGCAACATCGTCTGCCCGTTGCACCGCTGGACCTACGCCGCGGCCGACCCACGCACCACCGGCCAGTTGATCGGCGCTCCGCATTTTCAGCAGGATCCCTGCCTCAACCTGCACAACTATCCGCTGACCGAGTGGAACGGCCTCTTGTTCGAGCAGAACGTCACCGACCGCAAGCGCGATGTCGCAGCCGAGCTCGCGAGCCTCGGCCCGCGCGCCGATCTCGACTTCGAGGGCTATGCGCTCGACCGCGTCGAGCTGCACGAGTGCAACTACAACTGGAAGACCTTCATCGAGGTCTATCTCGAGGACTACCACGTCGGCCCCTTCCACCCGGGCCTCGGCAGCTTCGTCACCTGCGATGACCTGCGCTGGGAATTCAATCGCCACTATTCGGTGCAGACGGTCGGCGTGGCCAATCGGCTCGGCCGCGCAGGCAGCCCGGTCTACCAGAAATGGCAGCAGCAGCTGCTCAAGTACCGCGAGGGCAAGCCGCCGAAGTACGGCGCGATCTGGCTCACCTACTACCCGCACGTGATGATCGAGTGGTATCCGCACGTGCTCACGGTGTCGACCCTGCATCCGATGGGTCCGCAGAAGACGCTCAACATGGTCGAGTTCTTCTATCCCGAGGAGATCGTCGCGTTCGAGCGCGAATTCGTCGAGGCGCAGCAGGCCGCCTACATGGAAACCTGCGTGGAAGACGACGAGATCGCCGAACGCATGGACGCCGGCCGCCGCGCGCTGATGCTGCGCGGCGACGACGAGAGCGGCCCCTACCAGAGCCCGATGGAAGACGGCATGCAGCAGTTCCACGAGTGGTACCGCCACGAGATGCGCTAAGTGCAAGCCTTGTGGATGGTGCTGGGCGCACTGATCTTCGCCACCATGGGCGTGTGCGTGAAGATCGCCTCGGCCTGGTTCACGAGCGCCGAGCTGGTGCTCTACCGCGGACTGATCGGCATCGTGTTCCTCTGGGTGCTGGCGAAGAGCCGCGGCGTCGCGCTGGCGACGCGCTACCCGGGCATGCACGCCTGGCGCAGCCTGATCGGCGTGTTCTCGCTGGGCGCCTGGTTCTACGCGATCGCGCACATGCCGCTGGCCACCGCGATGACGCTCAACTACATGAGCAGCGTCTGGATCGCCGCCTTCCTGGTCGGCGGCGCGCTCCTGGCCTGGGTGCCGGTGCCGGGCCGCGACGGACGGATACCGCGGCCGCCGCTGCAGGGCCCGCTGGTGCTCACCGTGCTCGCCGGCTTCGGCGGCGTGGTGCTGATGCTCAGGCCCACGGTCGGCGACAACCAGGGCTTCGCGGGCCTAATCGGACTTCTCTCGGGCCTGACGGCCGCCTTTGCCTACATGCAGGTGGTGGCGCTCTCGAGGGCGGGCGAACCGGAAGCGCGCACGGTGTTCTACTTTGCAGTCGGCTCCGCGGTGGCAGGCGGCCTGGCCACATTGCTGGGCGGCGCCACGCCCTGGGCCGAGTGGACCTGGCGCCACGCGCTGTGGCTCGTGCCGGTGGGCGTGCTGGCAGCGCTGGGCCAGCTGTGCATGACCTACGCCTATTCGAGCGCCAAGACCGAAAGCGGTACCCTGGTGGTCGCGAACCTGCAGTACTCGGGCATCGTCTTCGCGGCGATCTACAGCGTGCTGCTGTTCGGCGACCGCATCGATGCGACCGGATGGGCGGGCATGGCCCTGATCGTCGCCAGCGGCATCGCGGCCACCGTGCTGCGCCAGCGCTCGCTGCCCAAGGCACCGGCCGAGGAACATTGAAGGAGCTTCCATGTACACGACCCTGATTTCCGCCGACCAGCTCATGGCCCTGCAGAAGAGCGGCGCTGCGCTGATGGTGTTCGATTGCAGCTTCGACCTCATGCAGCCCGAAGCCGGCGCCCAGCAGTACCGCGCGGCGCACATTCCCGGCGCGGCCTACGCCCATCTCGACACGGACCTGAGCGCCAAGCACGGCGTTCCCGGCGCGCACGGCGAGGTGGCGGTGGCGCAGCATGACGAAGGGCCGCCCGCCTCGGGCGGGCGCCACCCGCTGCCCAGCCGCGAGAAGTTCGCTGCCTGGCTGTCCAGCGTCGGCTTCGCCAACCCCATGCAGGCCGTGGTCTACGACCGCAACGGCGCCAACTACTGCGGCCGGCTCTGGTGGATGCTCAAGTGGATCGGGCACGAGGCGGTGGCAGTGCTCGACGGCGGGTTGCAGGCCTGGCAGGCCGCCGGTGGGGCCGTGACCGACCGCGAAGAGCCTGCGCGCTTCCAGTCGAACTTCGTCGCCGGCATGCCTCTGCTCGCACTGGCCGACACGCAGACCGTGGTCTCGCGTCTGGAGCAAGCCGGCCAGACCTTGATCGACGCACGGGCCGCGGCACGCTATCGCGGCGAAGTTGAACCTTTGGACCCGATCGCAGGTCACATTCCCGGGGCCCTGAACCGGCCCTTCACCGAAAACATCGGCCCCGACGGCAAGTTCAAGCCGGCCGCCCAGCTGCGTGCCGAGTTCGAAGCCCTGCTGGCGGGCCGGGATCCCGCAACGGTCGTCCATCACTGCGGCAGCGGCGTGAGCGCCGTGCCCAACCTGCTCGCGATGCAGATCGCCGGGCTCGGGCCGACTGCGCTCTACGCCGGCAGCTGGAGCGAGTGGAGCAACACGCCGGGGCTGCCGACCCGGCAAGGTGCGAAGGCATGAGTTTCAAACAAGCTATCGAAGGCATCGTGCTGGCCGCCATGCTCGCGGCAGCACCCCTGTCTGCCATGGCGCAGGCAGAGCGCGCGCATGTGCACGGCCAGATCAAGCTCGACGTCGCGATCGACGGGCCGGCGATCGTGATCGCGATGGCATCGCCACTCGACAATTTCATCGGCTTCGAGCATGCACCGAAGACCGATGCCGAGAAGAAGGCCGCGGAGGCCGCCGTGGCCCAGCTGCGCGCAGCCGACCAGCTGTTCAAGATCGATCCGGCAGCCAACTGCAAGCTCGGGCCGATCGCTCTGCAATCGACCGCGCTGGGCCTGGGCAAGGCCGAGCCCGGCGCGCCTGAAGGCCATGCCGATCTCGACGGCACCTTCGCCTTCAACTGCACCAACGCGCCAGCCGCGAAGTTCATCGACGTCGGCCTGTTCGCCGCCTTCAAGGGCGTCAGGCAGATCGATGCCCAGATCGTCTCGCAGGAAGGCCAGTTCAAGCGCACGCTGAAACGGCCGAATGCACGGCTGGCCTGGAGCAAGTGATTCTTCCGTGAGCCCGGTTCTCGGCGTCGAGTCGCTGCGCTTTGGCTGGCCCGGCGCCGACGCGCCCTGCATCGACATCGAGCGGCTCGAGATCGCAGCCGGTGAGGCCGTGTTCCTGCACGGGCCCAGCGGCTGCGGCAAGAGCACGCTGCTGTCGCTCCTGGCCGGCGTGCTGGTGACCGACGCGGGCCGCGTGATGCTGCTGGGCCATGACTGGGCCGCGCTCTCGGGGAGCGCGCGCGACCGCAATCGCGTCGCGCACGTCGGCTACATCTTCCAGCAGTTCAACTTGCTGCCCTACCTCAGCGTGCTCGACAACGTGCTCTTGCCCTGCCGCTTCTCGGCCCGGCGCATGGCACAAGCCTCGCGCGCAGGCTCGGCGCGCGCGCAGGCGCAACAACTGCTGGAACGCATGGGCCTGGACGCCAGCCTGTGGCAGCGCCAGGCCATGCTGCTGTCGGTGGGCCAGCAGCAGCGCGTGGCGGCGGCGCGCGCGCTGATCGGCCAGCCCGAGGTGGTGATCGCCGACGAGCCGACCTCGGCGCTCGACGAAGACCGGCGCGAGGCTTTTCTCGACGTGCTGGTCGCGGCCTGCCAGGCCAGCCACAGCGCGCTGGTGTTCGTGAGCCACGACCAGCGCATCGCGGCGCGCTTCGGCCGCCACATCCTTTTGCCCGAGATCAATCGCGCCGCGGCCGCGGGAGCCGCCGCATGAAGGCGCTGTTCGGCATCGCCTGGCGCAGCGCCTGGAACCGCCGCTTCACGCTCGCGCTCACGGTGCTGTCGATCGCGTTGTCGACCTTCCTGCTGCTCGGCGTCGAGCGCATCCGCACCGAGTTGCGCGAGAACTTCTCGTCCTCGGTCTCGGGCACCGACCTGATCGTCGGCGCGCGCACCGGCTCCTCGCAGCTCCTGCTCTATTCGGTGTTCCGGATCGGCGCCGCCACCAACAGCATGCAGTGGAAGAGCGTGCAGGCGCTGGCCGCACATCCCGGCGTGGACTGGATCCTGCCGCTCTCGCTCGGCGATTCGCACCGCAGCTTCGCGGTGCTCGCGACCACGCCCGACTACTTCCGCCACTTTCGCTACGGCGAGCGCCAGCCGCTGCAGATTCGCGAAGGCAGGCCCTTCGCCGAGCTCTTCGACGCCGTCGTCGGCGCCGAGGTGGCCGACCGGCTGGGCTACCACGTGGGCCAGAAGATCACGCTCGCGCACGGCAGCGGCGAGCTCAACGTGGCCGAGCACGCGGACAAGCCCTTCACCGTGGTGGGCGTGCTCGCGCGCACCGGCACGCCGGTCGACCGCACGGTGCACATCGGCCTGCCGGCGATGGAAGCCATCCACCTCGAATGGGCGGGCGGTGCGCCGATGCCGGGCGTCAGGATTCCGGCCGAGCAGGTGCGCAAGTTCGACCTCACGCCCAAGAACGTGACGGCGGTGCTGGTCGGCCTGAAGAACCGCGCGGCGGTGTTCGGCGTGCAGCGCTGGGTCTCGACCTATTCCGGCGAGGCGCTGATGGCCATTCTTCCGGGCGTGGCGCTCGACGAGCTCTGGAGCGTGATCGGCATCGGCGAGAACGCATTGCTGCTGATGTCGGCGCTGGTCGCGCTGGTCAGCCTCGCCGGCTTGGTGTCGGTGGTGATGGCCAGCCTCAACGAGCGCCGCCGCGAGCTCGCGGTGCTGCGCGCGGTGGGCGCCAGCCTGCGCCACGTGCTGGCCCTGCTCGCGCTCGAGGGCGCGCTGGTCACGCTGCTGGGCGTGGCGATCGGCGCGGTCTTCGCGGCGCTCGGCATCGCCCTGCTCTCGCCATGGCTGCAGGCCCAGTTCGGCCTGGCGCTTCGCCTCACCGAACCTACACTGAACGAATGGATACTGCTCGCCAGCCTGCTGGCGGCCGGTTGGCTGGCCAGCCTGCTGCCGGGCGTGCGCGCTTATCGGCTCTCGCTGGCCGACGGACTCTCACCCAGAATCTGAAGATGAACATGCTGCTACGCCCCCTGCTCCTCGCTTTGTGCACCGCCGCCGCGACCGCGGCTTTCGCGGCCGACCCCGCGCCGCAGGCGACCTCGCCGACCAACCCGATCGGCGGCAAGGCCGCCGCCGCCAAGCCCGCGGCGGGCCAGCCGCGGCTCATCGCGTGGGAAGAGCTGGTGCCCAAGGACTGGGACCCGATGAAGGAGTTCAAGGGCATGGACCTCGGCAAGCTCGAGGACGGCGACCCGCGCGCCAACGACCTGCTCATGAAGATGCAGGAGGTCTCGAACAATGCGCCGACCAATCCTGAAATGAACGGCGTCGAGGTAAAGATCCCGGGCTTCATCGTGCCGCTCGAGGAGAGCAAGGGCGAGGTCACCGAGTTCCTGCTCGTGCCTTACTTCGGCGCCTGCATCCACACGCCGCCACCGCCGGCCAACCAGATCCTGCACGTGCGCCCGCGGCACGGTGCGAAGTTCCGCGCCATGGACACGGTGTGGGTCACCGGCAAGCTGCAAACCCTGCGCAACGATTCGATGATGGGCGTGAGCGGCTACCACGTCACGGCCGAGAGCGTGACCAAGTACACGGGCGGCGCCAAGTAGCTTGAGTGCTGTCGCGCGGGAATTGGCTGGCCCGAGTGCCTATGATGAACGGTGCGGTGCCCGTCCGGGCAAAGCCATTGTTCCCCCACCCAGGAGCGCTCCATGTCCAGCCATGTCTACAAACTCCTCGAACTCACGGGTTCCTCGCCGACGAGCAGCGATGACGCCGTGCATCGCGCCATCTCGAAGGCCAGCGAATCGGTGCGCAACATCCAGTGGTTCGAGGTCACCGAGACCCGCGGCCACGTGGCGGACGGCAAGATCGCGCACTGGCAAGTGACGCTGAAGGTGGGCTTCACGCTCGAAGACTGAAGCCCGCGCAGCTCAGCCTGCGCCCGGACGCCGCGGCGCAGTCTTGTCGTGCTGCTCGCCGGCGCGCCCTGCCGGCCGAGAGCGCTCGAGCACACTGATCTGGCCGTCGCTTTCGAGATAAGCGAGCCGGACCGCGTCCATCGACTCGATCCCCTTTTCGCGCAGCTTGGAATTGAGCTCGTCCTCGGTGATGAGGTTGCGCCTGAGCGCCTTCCAGACCATCTTGCCGTCGCGGATCACGGGCTCGGGCGGCGACTCCATCAGGTGCTTGACCATCTTGCTTCGATAGCTGGCCCAATCGAGCAGGTAGTTCCAGCCGCCCAGCGTGGCGAGCAGGACGAAGCCCTCGGCGATGGAGCGGTACTCGCCCTGCATCGCGTTACTCGACGCGTCGGCGATGAGCACGACGAACAGCAGGTCGGCGATGCCCAGCGATCCGGCATCGCGCCGCAGCACGAAGCGGAACAGCAGCAACAGGAACCAGTAGATCGCGCTGCCGCGCAGGACGATCTCCCACACCGGCATGTGGAAGGCGAACAGCTCGGCCAGTTCACCGCGCATACGCCACCCGGCGCTTCAGTCGGGGGCCTGCATCACGCGGTCGAATTCCTCGTCGGCCGGCACGTTGTCGGCATCGAGCTCGCTGGCATCGGTCAGATCGATGCCGGTCTCCTCCGACAGGTCGTCCGGCGCTTCGGCATCGTCCTCGTTCTGGGCCTCTTCTTCGGACAGCTCGTCGTCGAGTTCGTCGTCCGTCAGGTCGTCGCTGGCTTCAGCGGAACGCAGCGGGGGATCGGCGCTGGTCATGATCGGCTCCTTGGCAGATGGATCGCGTTAGGCAGCCCCAAGTGTGAGCCTCCTCGGTCGCGTTGAACAGCCCCGAGTGTGGCCGCGTGGCGCCGGCCCGCGTGTCGGAGGGCGCCTCGTGCTCGCCTTCAGTGCTTGTGGTCGTGCTCTTCGTGCGCGTGCGCCGCGTCGCCGGCATGTTCGTGCTCGCCGTGGGCCAGCCGGCTCACGCCCATGACCAGCAGGATGCCGGCCGCGAGCCATGCGATCTGCAGGGCGGTCTGGCGCGCAGCCAGGCGCCTCTGCAGTTGCGGGATCAGGTCGGCCAATGCAACGTAGACGAAGCTGCTGGCCGCCAGCACCAGGAAGTACGGCAGCCAGCCGTGCAGCCGATCGATCAGCCACCAACCGGCCAGTCCGCCCAGTGCAGTCATGGTGCCGGCGAGCGAGACCTTGACCAGTGCGGCGCGCGAGTTGGGCGAGCTCTGGCGCAGCACGACCAGGTCGCCGATGTGGTGCGGAATCTCGTGCGCCAGCACCGCGAGCGCCGCCACCAGGCCCAGGCGCATGTCGGCGATGAAGGCCGACGCGATCAGGATGCCGTCGCCGAAGCAATGCACGCTGTCGCCGGTGAGCACGGCCCAGCCGCCGCCCTTGGACGCAGGGGCATGGGGATGCGAATGGGCGTGATCGTGGTGGTGCTCATGCCCGTGCACCTCTACAGCCGCGCCATCATGGTGGTGCTCATGGCCGTGGTGCCACAGCTCGGCCTTGTCGAGCAGGAAGAAGAAGACCAGTCCGAACAGCAGCACGCCGAACAGCAGGCCGGGTTCGATGCGGCTCTCGAAGGCCTCCGGCAAGAGGTGCATGAAAGCAGTGGCCAGCAGCGCACCGGCGGCCAGGCTCAGCAGATGCTGCGGATTCACGGCGCCTGCGCCGCCCCTCACGCCCACGCGCAGCAGCAGCGCGGCGATCCAGACACTTCCGATGCCGGCGACCAGGGTCGAGGCGATGATGGCTAACAGGTTCATGACTGCTTCATTAAAAGTAAAAGCCGCCCATCGGACGGCTTTCGGTGGAAAGCGGCTGGCGATGCCGCTCTCTAGGCGACACCGTTGGCCTGAAACCAGGCCAGGGTGCGCTTCCAGCCGTCTTCGGCCGCGCCCGCAACATAGCTCGGCCGGTAATCGGCATGAAAGGCATGGCCCGCTTCGGGGTACACGACGAACTGGGAGGCCTTGGCCGCCGGCGTACCGGTGGCCAGAGCCGCTTTCATCTTATCAACCGTGTCAAGAGGGATGCCCTGGTCCTTGCCGCCGTAGAGGCCGAGCACCGGCGCCTCCAGCTTGGCGGCGATGTCGATCGGATGCTTCGGCGTGAGTTCGCTCGGCTGGCCGACCAGGCGGCCATACCAGGCCGCGCCCGCCCTGACCTTGCCGGTGGCCGCATAGAGCCAGACGATTCGGCCGCCCCAGCAGAAGCCGGTGATGGCCGCTTCGTTCACATCGCCGCCGTTGGCGGCGGCGTACTTCAGCGCGCCGTCGAGGTCGGCCATGACCTGTGCATCGGGCACCTTGCTGACCACTTCGGCCTGCAGCTTCGGGATGTCGGTGTAGGTCCGCGGATCGCCCTGCCGTGCATAGAGCTCGGGCGCGATCGCCAGGTAGCCCGCCTTGGCGAAGCGGCGGCAGGTGTCGGCGATGTACTCGTGCACGCCGAAGATCTCCTGGATCACGAGCACCACCGGCAAGCCGGTCTTGCCGGCCGGCGCGGCCGCGTAGGCCGGCACGTCGAAGCCGTTGACGCTGTACTTGACGGGGCCGGCCTTGAGGCCGTCGGACGGGGTCTTGATCGCGGTCTGCGCGGCGATGGGCAGGGTTGCGGCCGCATAGCCGACACCGATCGCCGCCTTGAGTGCCGTGCGGCGCGTGGCGCCCTGCTCCGTGCTTTCGCCAGGACGGAGCGAGTCGAACTCGGCGCGCAGATCGGAACCCGTATCGAATTGAGGCATGTCGTATTACTCCAGATGAATCGACGGACAAGGAAGGCGCTGCGATGCGCAGGCCGCAATGTAGGCGATCAGACGGAGGAAGAGCCGGCGAGGTTCCGTGCCCCGCCGTAGGCCCGCACTGCCAGCGCGGAGGCGAGCACCTGGGTCGGATCGACCAGCCGCAGGCCCGCCACGGCGGCCGAGTCCTTCAGCCCGAGCGGGATCTCGGTGCAGCCCATGACGATGGCCACCGCGCCGTGGCGGTCGGCGAGTTGCCGGGCGACCTGGCTGAAGCAGGCTTCGGCGAGCCGCATGTCGCCGGCCTTCACGCCTTCGTAGATGCCGTGCATGAGCAGCCGGCGCTCGTCGGCCAGCGGCAGGTGGCAGCTGAGGCCGGCGTCGGCCATCGCCTGTTCGTAGAGCCCGACCCGGTAGGTGCCCTCGGTCGCCATCAGCGCCGCGTCGCGCACGCCCTCTGCCGCGAGATGGGCCGAGACCTCGCGCGCGACGTGCAGCACCTCGATCTGCGGAAAGCGCTCCTGCAGCGTGGCATGCCAGGCATGGGCGGTATTGCAGGCAATGGCCACGGCCCGGCTGCCGAGCGCGGCCAGCCGGCCCAATGCCTGCAGCATCGGCTCCAGCGGCTGGTGCGCGCCGAGTGCGGCCGATTCGAGCGCGCCGCTGCGATCCGGCACCGGCACCTGCGCGAGCCAGTGCTCCGGAAAGCCCTGGTCACGCACCGGTTGGCCGCGCGCGCGCAGGTGCTCTGCACAGGCGTCCACGAAGAGCCGCACGAAGTCGGCGCCGGCTGCCGGGCCCATGCCGCCGAGAATGCCTACCACCTGCGTCACGGCCGACTCGGTTCAGGTCGCGGGCTTGTCGCTCGGCGCCTTGATGTTGTCCTTGAGCTGCGGGCTCATCGGCAGGTTGAGCGGCGTGCCCTTGGGCGGGATCGGCGACATGAACCACTTGTTGTACATCTTCTCGAATTCGCCGCTCTTCATGAGACCGACGATGGTGTCGTCCACCACCTTCTTGAAGGCGGCGTCGTCCTTGGGCAGCATGCAGGCGTAGGGCTCGACCTGCAGCGCATCGCCGACCACTTCGAATTCGGCCGGGTTCTTGGCATTGGCTATCAGGCCGAAGAGCAGGATGTCGTCCATCGCGAAGGCGACCGCCCGGTCGCTCTCGACCAGCAGGAAGGCATCGGCATGGTCCTTGCCGAGCACGATGTCCAAGTCGAGGTTCTTCTCGGTGTTGTACTTGCGCATGACCAGCGCGTTGGTCGTGCCGGTGGTGCTGGCAACCGTCTTCTTGGCGAGGTCGGCGTAGTTCTTGATCTTCGAAGACTTCTTCACCAAGAGGCGCGTGCCGGTATAGAAGTGGTTGATGGCGAAGGACACATCCTTGCCGCGAGCGCTGTTGTTGGTGGTGGAGCCGCACTCCAGGTCGATGGTGCCGTTCTGGATCAGCGGAATCCGGTTCTGCGAGGTCACCGGCATCAGCGCCACCTGCAGGTTGGGCTTGTTGAGCTTCTTCTTGACCGCCTCGACCACCGCGTTGGACAGCTCCACCGAGAAGCCGACCGGCTTGTTCGGGCCGTCCAGGTAGCTGAAGGGCACCGAGGACTCGCGATAGGCGAGCGTGATCTTGCCGGACTCTGCGATCTTGGCCAGGGTATCGGCGGCTTGCGCGCCGGTCACGGCAGCGGTCAGCACAACGGCGGCCATCAATGCGGATAGTTTCATGCGAGCCCTTTCGGTGATTGGAATGTGTTGCGGAGTGTAGGAACGATTCATGCGGCGGTCACAATTCCTTTTGCACCCATGCCCATGACCAAAAGTTATGGCCGGCTGGTGGAGGGCATGAGCTTTGGCTATGGGCTGCGGCGCTTTTGGCATTTCCCGCGTGCATCGTGCCGGCCTAGAGTCGGCGCTTCCTACAACAAGCAGCGACAGGAAGGAGCGTCATGCACGTGTGTGTGCTGGGAGCCGGCATCGTGGGCCTGGCCACCGCCTGGCAGTTGAACCGGCAAGGGTTCGAAGTGAGCGTGATCGACCATGCCGCGCCGGGCGCCGGTGCGAGCGGCGGCAACGGCGCCCAGTTGAGCTACTCGTACGTGCAGCCGCTGGCCGACCCTTCGATCTGGAAACAGCTGCCCAAGCTGCTGTTCTCGCCCTCCTCCCCGCTCAAGCTGCGGCCGCAGCTCGACCCGCTGCAATGGCGCTGGGGCCTGGCCTTCCTGGCGGCATGCAACGGGCGAAGCTCGCAGGACACCACGGCGCGGCTGCTGGCCCTGGCCGCGCAAAGCCGCAGCGCCTTCGAGGAGATGTTGGCCGACGTGGCACCCGATTGCGACTTCAGCGCCACCGGCAAACTGGTGCTCTACGGCAGTGCCGAAGCGCTGGCAGGCGCACGCCGGCAGCTCGATCTGCAGCGGGCGATGGGCAGCGAGCAGCGCCTCGTCACGCCCGAGGAGTGCATCGCCATCGAACCCGCGCTGGCCGGCTACCGCGCCCGAATGGCCGGCGCCATCCATACGCCGAGCGAGTGCGCCGCAGACTGCCTCAAGGTCTGCGTCGAACTCGAGCGCGCGCTGCGTGCGCGCGGCGTGCGCTTCATGCTGGGCACCGAGGTGCGCGGCTTCGATGTTCGCAAGGCCCGCGTGGCCGCGGTCCGGACCGACGCAGGCGACGTGCAGGCCGATGCCTTCGTCATGGCACTGGGCACTGCCTCGCACCGGCTCGGCCGTCAACTGGGCGCCTACCTGCCGGTCTATCCGCTCAAGGGCTACAGCATCACGGTCGACGTCGATCCGGCGCCCGGCGCCGCACCACGGGTGAGCGTGACCGACAGCGCGCGCAAGGTGGTGTTCGCGCGCATCGGCTCGCGGCTGCGGGTGGCGGGCATGGCCGAGCTCGTGGGGCACGATGCGAGCATCCCCGCCACGCGCATCGAAACGCTGGCCGAGGCCACGCGTGCCGTATTTCCGCAGGCCAGCCGCCTGGAGGCGCTGCATCCCTGGACCGGCATGCGCCCAGCCACGCCGACCGGCGTACCGATCATCGGCCGCCTGGCGAAGGCACCCGCGAACATGCTGTTCAACACCGGGCACGGGGCGCTGGGCTTCACGCTGGCTTTCGGCTCGGCTCTGCGGGTCTGGCAGGCGCTGCGCCCCTAACCCATTCCCTCGATCGCCTCGCGCATGCAGCGCGTGATGCCGCGCACCGCCACCGAGTCGGGCCGGTCCGCGAAGCGCAGCGCGCGGATCGGCACCGGAATGTGCGGCTCCAGCGTCAGCACGTCGACCTTGGCGCGGTCGGCCGAGCTCGCCGTGCAGCCGTCGACCAGCGCAACGCCGAGCCCGTGATGCGCCATCGCCAGCGCCGCGTGGTAGGTCTGCACCGTGACCACCGCCTGCTGGAAGCCGACGCCGGCCTGCCGGCAGGCCTGGCTCAGGCTGGTGCCGACGGGATCGCGGCTGTCGAGTCCGACCACCGGCAGGCTGACCAGGTCGTGCAGCGCCGCCGAGCCGTTGCGCACCAGCGCGCGCGGCAACATGCCCTTGGGCGCGATGCACACCATGCGGCTGTCGGCCAGCGTCTCCTGCGTGAGCGAGGGGTGGACCGCGGGACTGAAGGCAAAGCCCACGTCGGCCTCCTGCCGCAGCAGGGCCGACATGATCTGCGGCGAGTGCAGCGATTCCACCGTGACGGCGATGCCCGGATGCTTCTGGCGGAAGGTCTTGAGCGCGCGCGGCAGCACCTCGTAGCTGAGCGCGAGCACGGTGAGGATGCGCAGTTCGCCCACGTCGCTGGCGTGGCGCAGGTTGGCGGCCAGCCGCTGCACCTCGTCGAGCTGCGCGAACAGCCGCTCGATGTGCGGATAGAGCGCCAGCGCCTCGGTGGTCGGTGTGAGCCGCCCCTTGGCGCGCTGGAACAGCGCAAAGCCGAGCTGTATCTCGGCATGCTGCAGCGTGCGGCTGACCGCCGGCTGCGTGATGTTGATGAGCCGCGCCGCCGCGCTCACGCTGCCGGTGAGCATGATGGCGTTGAAGACTTCGATGTGGCGCAGGCGCATCGAAGAAGAGGCCTAGTTCCCGACCTTGTCGCGCGAGATGTCCATGATCATGCGTGCCGCCAGGTAGAGCCGCGGCTCGATAGAGTCGATCAGCACGTACTCGGCATCGGCCGAGTGCGCGCCGAAGCCTTGCAGGCCGAAGCGCTCCACCACCGGCGCCTTCGTCTTCAGTGCCGCGAAGGCGGCATCGGTGCCGCCGCCGGCGACCTTGTCGTCGGCGCCCAGATTGCGACCGAGCTCCTTGTAGACCTGTTGCGCATGGCTGGCCAGCGCACGCGAGGCGTCGGTGGCCTCCAGCGGCGGACGACGGCGCTCGAACTTCATCTCGACCTTCGCCTCGGGGATGAGCTGCTTCTTCACGCGCTCCTGCACCTGCTTCTCGATGCGGTCGTAGTCGCCGACCTTCAGCACGCGCACGTCGGCGCCGGCGCTGGCCGCAGCCGGGATCACGTTGCGGTTGCTGCCGGACTTGGAGATGGTCCAGTTCATCTTCAGGCCGGTGGCAGGATCGGACAGGTCGCGCATCTGGAGGATCTGGTGCGAGAGCTCGTACAGCGCATTCACGCCCAGCTCGGGCGCCGAGCCCGCGTGCGATGCCTTGCCCGTGACGTTGAGCGACACCGAGGCGATGCCCGCGGTGGCGAGCGACAGCTTGTCTTCCTTGACGGATGCGCCTTCGTAGGACATCACCACGTCGTGCTCGCCGCCCAGCCGCGTGATGAGATTGCGCGAACCGGGCGAGCTGATTTCCTCGTCGCCGTTGATGAGCACGGTGAGCGTGCCGTACTCCTTGAAGTTCAGTGCCTTGAGCAACGCGACGGCGTGGGTGATGACCGCGACGCCCTGCTTGTCGTCGGCGATGCCGAGGCCGTAGGCCTTGTCGCCTTCGATGCGGAAGGGCTGCTTGTTCAGCATGCCGATCTGGTAGACCGTGTCCATGTGCGCGATCAGCATGATCTTCTTGCTGCCGGTTCCCTTGAAGGTGGCGCGCACGACCTTGCCGATCTTCTCCGGCGTGTCTTCCATGCGGTAGGCATCGGCCGTGGGATCGATCAGTTCGACCTGGCCACCGAGCGCCTTGAACTTGTCGGCGATCAGGATGGCGATCTTGTCCAGGCCTTCGAGATCGCGGCTGCCGGACTCGATCGAGACCAGCTGCTTGAGGGTTTCGAGCAGCGCGGGTTTTTCCTTCGCGGCCAGCGTGGCGATGCGTTCGTCTGGAGCAGCAAAGGCGCAGGCACAAGTTATGACGAGTGCGCCGGCCAAAAAGGTCTTGCGGGCGAAAATATTTGCGGTCTTCATTCGTTGGCAGCCTGTCTGAAGGCAAAGGGGTTGATCCAGGAACACCGCGGAACCGGCTTTGCCGGGCCGCTGGTGTTGCCCCCGGTGAGGGGGTGGAAGGCTACACGGAGTGAGCCGACCTGGGGGAGAGCCATCAATGTGCCTTGTCCCAATTCGGGCCAAAGCCGATTTCGGCCAGGAGCGGAACCTTGAGCGCCGCCACCCCGGCCATGAGTCGAGGGATCTCGGTGCGGACCCACTCGACTTCGTCTTCGGGCACTTCGAACACCAGTTCGTCGTGCACCTGCATGATCATCTTCGTACGCCGCTGCTCGGCATCGAGCACCTCCTGCACCTTCACCATGCTGAGCTTGATGAGGTCGGCCGCGGTGCCCTGCATGGGCGCGTTGATCGCCGCGCGCTCGGCACCGCCGCGCCGCGGCCCGTTCGGCGAATTGATCTCGGGCAGGTAGAGGCGGCGGCCGAACACGGTCTCGACATAGCCCTTCTGCTTGGCAAGCGCCTTGGTTTCGTCCATGTAGACCTTCACGCCCGGATAGCGCGCGAAATAGCGGTCGATGTAGGAGGCCGCCGCCTTGGTCTCGATGCCCAGGTTGCGAGCGAGGCCGAAGCTGCTCATGCCGTAGATCAGCCCGAAGTTGATGACCTTCGCATAGCGCCGCTGCTCGCTCGACACCTGGTCGACCGCCGCGCCGAAGACTTCGGCCGCGGTCGCACGATGCACGTCGATCCCTTCGGTGAAGGCGCGCAGGAGCGACTCGTCGCCGCTGATGTGGGCCATGATGCGCAGCTCGATCTGCGAGTAGTCGGAGCTCGCGATCACGCTGCCCGCCGGCGCCACGAAGGCCTCGCGCACGCGCCGGCCCTCGGCGGTGCGGATCGGGATGTTCTGCAGGTTGGGGTCGTTGCTCGACAGCCGGCCGGTTACCGCCACGGCCTGCGCATAGTGCGTGTGAACGCGACCCGAGCGCGGATTGGCCAGTTGCCCGAGCTTGTCGGTGTAGGTGCCCTTGAGCTTGGAAAGGCCGCGGTGCTCGAGGATCTTGGCCGGCAGCGGAAAGTCCTCGGCCAGTTTCTCCAGCACCTCTTCGTCGGTGCTCGGCGCCCCGCTCGGCGTCTTCTTGACCACCGGCAGGCCCAGCTTGGTGAAGAACACCTCGCCGATCTGCTTGGGCGAGCCGAGATTGAAGGGCTGGCCCGCCAGCTCGTAGGCTTCCTGCTCCAGCGCCATGATCCGCTTGCCGAGCTCGTTGCTCTGCACCGAGAGCATCGGCGCATCGATCAGCACACCGTTGCGCTCGACGCGGTAGAGCGCCTCGCTGGAAGCCATCTCCAGCTCGTAGACGAAGCGCAGCTTCTCGTCGGCCTGGAGCCTCGGCCACAGCGCGAGGTGCACGTCCAGCGTCTGGTCGGAGTCTTCGCAGGAGTACTCGGCGGCCTTCTCGATCGAGACCTGGCTGAACGAGATCTGGTGTGCGCCCTTGCCGCAGAGGTCTTCGTAGTCGATGCCGCTGCGGCCCAGGTGCCGCTCCGCCAGGCTGGCCAGGCCGTGCGGCTTGTGGACCTCGAGCACGTAGCTTTGCAGCATGGTGTCGTGCGCATAGCCCCGCACCTCGATGCCATGGTTGGCGAACACGTGGCGGTCGTACTTGACGTGCTGCCCGAGCTTCTTCTTCGTGCCGTCCTCGAGCCAGGGCTTGAGCCTGGCGAGCACTTCATCGCGCGGCAGCTGGGCCGGCGCGTCGGGATAGTTGTGGGCCACCGGAACGTAGGCCGCCTCGCCGGGCTCCACGCTGAAGCTGATGCCCACGATCTCGGCGCGCACTTCGTCGAGCGAGGTGGTTTCGGTGTCGATCGCGACCAGCTCGGCAGCCTGGAGCTTCGCGAGCCAGGTGTCGAAGGCTTCCCAGGTCATGAGAGTGTCGTAGGCCAGGTTGGAAGCCTTGGCCGCGGCCTCGAAACCCGGTTCGTCGAACAGGCCGGTGCCGCCTTCCGGGCCTTTCTTCTTCTTGTTCTCCTCGATCAGTTCGGGCGAGACCTCGTGCGCCTCCAGCGTCTTCACGAGGCTCTTGAATCCGTACTTCTCGTAGAAGGTCTTCAGCTCGTCGACCTGCTGCGCGCCGATGGCGATGGCATCCAGCGACGGCAGGCCGCTGACGTGGCCGTCGAGCTCGCAGTCGGTGCGAATGGTCACAAGGCGCCTGCCCTGGGGCAGCCAGTCGAGGGCCTTGCGCAGGTTCTCGCCGGCCTGGCCCTTCACCTCGCCGGCGCGTGCGACCAGCGCATCGAGCGAGCCATATTCGAGCAGCCACTTGGCGGCCGTCTTCGGGCCGACCTTCTCCACGCCGGGCACGTTGTCGACGCTGTCGCCCACCAGCGTCTGATAGTCGACCATCAGGCCGGGCGGCACGCCGAATTCGGCCGTCACGCCCGCCACGTCGCGCTTCTTGCCGCTCATGGTGTCGATGATGGTGACGTGCTCGTCGACCAGCTGGCTCAGATCCTTGTCGCCGCTGGAGACGATCACCTCGATGCGCTGGTTCGCCGCCGTCCGGGCCAAGGTGCCGATCACGTCGTCGGCCTCGATATCGGGTACGCACAGCACCGGCCAGCCGAGCAGCTTGACCACCTCGAGGATCGGCCCGACCTGGCTGCGCAGATCGTCGGGCATCGGCGAGCGGTTGGCCTTGTACTGCGGGTACCAGTCGTCGCGAAAGGTCTTTCCGGGCGCATCGAACACACAGGCCGCGTAGTCGGCCCGCACCTCGCGGCGCAGGGCCTGCATCATGTTGATCATGCCGCGGATGGCGCCCGTGGCAGGGCTGCTCGCATCGCCCGGCACGGCGCGCAGATCGGGCATTGCATGAAAGGCGCGGTAGAGATAGCTCGAACCATCGACGAGCAGCAGCGTTTTCTTGTCGGTCATCCGGAGCATTTTGCCGTGCCGGGCGCGGGCTCCCGCACGACGGGGAAGATCGCCGCCGGCTTACACCTGTCGCGGAGGGTGGCGCCTACAATCCTGATCATGTCTTCCCCCACTCTTCTGTTCGTTCGCGGCGCCCTGCTGGCCGCCCTGGCCTGCGCGGCACCGCTGGCCGCCGTTCACGCCCAGAGCGCACCGCCGCCCGAAACCCAGCAGGGCCGGGAACAGGCCTCGCCGCGCCAGAACCAGAAGATCGAGCACATCCGCGTCGAAGACAGCGGCGCCACCGTCGACGAAGTGCGCTACGGCGGACAGACCCAGAGCATCACCGTGCAACCGAAGGCCAACGTGCCCTCTTACGAAGTGCTGCCGAACTATGGCGGACGCGACCGACAGGGCCAGTCCGAAACCGGCACCGGCGGCAATGGCCCGCGGGTCTGGAACGTGCTCAAGTTCTGAGCGCGCGGTGGCGGTCTTCACAGAAGTCGGGTTCGACGAAGCCGATGCGCTGGTGCAGCGCCTCGGCCTGGGGCCGCTTGCCGCGCTTCGGGGCATCGAGGGCGGCATCGAGAACACCAACTACTTCGCAAGCACAGCGTCGGGCGAATTCGTCCTGACGCTGTTCGAACGCCTCGGGGCGCAGCAGTTGCCTTATTACCT
The DNA here is from genome assembly GCF_018614915.1 of Variovorax paradoxus. Lineage (GTDB taxonomy): Bacteria > Pseudomonadota > Gammaproteobacteria > Burkholderiales > Burkholderiaceae_C > Variovorax > Variovorax paradoxus_K. The sequence continues at coordinate 95,878 of NZ_JAGGNU010000020.1, forward strand.
TTGCCTGATGAAGCACCTGGCGGCGCGCGGCATTCCGGTGCCCGAACCGGTGGCCGATCCGGCCGTGGCGCCGCCCGACGGCCATGCGCTGTCCATTCCCGCCAACGCGCCCTGCGAGTTTCTGCACACCGTGGCCGGCAAGCCGGCGGCCCTGGTGCAGCGGCTCCGGGGCAAAAGCGAGCTGGCGCCGGCGGCCGCGCATTGCGCCGAACTGGGCCGCCTCCTGGCACGCATGCATCTCGCCGCGCGCGACTTTCCGCGCATGCAGCCCAACCTGCGCGGCCTGCGCTGGTGGAACGACACCACGCCAGTGGTGCTGCCCTACCTCGAGCTCCCGCAAGCCGCCCTCTTGCAGAGAGAGCTCGCCTACCAGAACCATATCGCCCAGTCCTCGGCCTACGCCGCCCTGCCGTGCGGCCCGGTGCATGCCGATCTGTTCCGCGACAACGCGATGTTCGACACCGACAGCGCGACGCCGCGGCTGACCGGCGTTTTCGACTTCTATTTCGCCGGCACCGACAGCTGGCTGTTCGACCTCGCCGTCTGCCTGAACGACTGGGCGATCGACCTGCAGAGCGGCCGGCACGATGCCGTCCGCGCCGACGCCTTGCTGGCTGCGTATGCCACCGTCCGGCCCCTGACGGGCGCAGAGCGCGCGCTGCTGCCGGCCATGCTGCGCGCGGCGGCGCTGCGCTTCTGGATTTCGCGGCTGTGGGACTTCCACCTGCCACGGGAAGCGAGCATGCTCAAGGCCCATGACCCGACCCATTTCGAGCGTGTTCTGCGCCAGCGGGCACTCGCGCCGACCACGCTCTTTTCCTCGTTCGAAGCCGAACCCTTGGCCGCCTGAGCCAATCCCATGAAACTGAATCTCGTGCCGGCGCGCACCGGCGCCGAATGGGTCCGCCTCGGGCTCAAGACCTTCTGGCGGCAGCCGCTCGCCTTCATCTCGCTGTTCTTCCTGTTCATGGCGGCGATCTCGATCGCTTCGCAGCTGCCCTTCATCGGCAGCGTGCTGGCGCCGATCCTGCTGCCCTTCATGACGCTCGGCCTGATGGTCGCGACCTCGGTCGCCCATGCCAACGACACGCAGAAGCCTACCGCGCCGGCCATGTTCGTCGCCGCCATGGCCGCCGTGCGCGCCAAATGGCGGCCGATGGTCGTGCTGGGCATCGTCTCGGCCGTCTATTTCGTCGTGGTCGTGCTTGCTTCGGCGCTGATCGACGGCGGCCAGCTGGCGCGCGCCTACCTGCTGGACGAGACGCTCACACCCGAGATCGTCGGCAGCAGCGACTTCCAGACTGCGCGCTTGCTCGTCATGGCCCTCAACCTGCCGCTGTCGCTGGCGATGTGGCACGCGCCGGCGCTCGTGCACTGGCACCACGTCGAGCCGGTGAAGAGCCTGTTTTTCAGCCTGGTCGCGCTGTTCCGCAACTTTGGCGCCTATGCCATGTTCTGCCTGTCGTGGTTCGGCGTGTTCCTTGTCGCGGGCATCGGCATCGGTCTCTTGGCCACGGTGCTGGTGGGTGTCGGCGTGATCGGCATGGGCGACGGCGCTTCGGCCATCGGCGGCGCGCTGATGATCGGCAGCGCGCTGGTGCTGGCGGCGATGTCGCTGAGTTCGACCTGGTTCACCTTCCGGGACAGCTTCAACGCTGACTGAATCTCGGAAGAACGGTAGTTACACCGGCGTCAGCTTCGCCACGGACAGCGCCAGCCACTTCACGCCGTGGCGCGGAAAGTTCACCTGCGCACGCGCATCGTCGCCGCTTCCTTCCAGCGCCAGCACCGTGCCCTCGCCGAACTTGTTGTGGAACACCTGCATGCCCGAGCGCAGACCGTGCGCGGGCGCGCTCTTCTGCGGCGGCACCGGCGGGCTGGCGAAGGTGTCCTTGCTGCCGTATCCGCCGCCGCTGCCGCGGGTGGTGGCATAGCCGCCGCCGTAGCCGAAGGCCGAGGGCGCGAAGCCCTGGTTCTTGGGCGTCAGCCATTTGAGCGCGCCCTCGGGCAGCTCGTCGAAGAAGCGGCTCTTCACGTTGTAGCGCGTCTGACCGTGCAGCATGCGGGTCTGCGAGTGGCTGAGGTAGAGGCGCTGGCGCGCCCGGGTGATGGCCACGTACATCAGCCGGCGCTCCTCTTCGAGGCTTTCGTAGTCGCTCATCGAGTTCTCGTGCGGGAACAGGCCCTCCTCCATGCCGGTGATGAAGACACAGTCGAATTCGAGGCCCTTGGCCGCATGCACGGTCATCAACTGCACCGCGTCCTGGCCGGCCTGCGCCTGGTTGTCGCCCGACTCCAGCGCGGCATGGGTCAGGAAGGCCGCCAGCGGGCTCATGGTTTCGCCGGTCTCGGCATCGGGCGCCAGCGGCTCGTCGGTGACGGGGCGGTTCGGGTCGAGGCCCTGGCTGGCCGGCGACTGCCGCAGCTCGTCGACCGGCATCGCAACCGCGTCGCGGCCGAAGCCCTCCTGCGTGACGAAGCTCTCGGCGGCGTTGACCAGCTCTTCCAGGTTCTCGATCCGGTCGGCGCCTTCGCGATCGGCCTTGTAGTGCTCGACCAGGCCGCTGTGGTCGAGCACCAGCTCGATGATCTCGCGCAGCGACATGCCCTGGGTCTGCTCGCGCAGCACGTCGACCTTGGCGACGAAGGCCGACAGGTTGGTGCCGGCCTTGCCGCCCACCGCGTTCACCGCGTCGTGCAGCGAACGGCCGGCCGCGCGGGCGGCATCCTGCAACTGCTCGATGCTGCGGGCGCCGATGCCGCGCGGCGGGAAGTTGACGATGCGCAGGAAGCTGGTGTCGTCGTCCTTGTTCTCGAGCAGCCGCAGGTAGGCCAGCGCATGCTTGATTTCGGCCCGCTCGAAGAAGCGCAGGCCGCCGTAGACGCGGTAAGGCACGGCGGCGTTGAAGAGGGCGGTTTCGATCACCCGGCTTTGCGCATTGCTGCGGTAGAGCACCGCCATTTCCTTGCGCTCGATGCCGTCGCGCACCAGCTGGCGCATCTCCTCGACCATCCACTGCGCCTCGGCGAAGTCGCTGGTCGATTCGTAGACGCGCACCGGCTCGCCGGGGCCCTGGTCGGTGCGCAGGTTCTTGCCGAGCCGCTTCTTGTTGTGGCTGATCAGCTCGTTGGCCGAATCGAGGATGTTGCTGAAGCTGCGGTAGTTCTGCTCCAGCTTGATCTGGTTCGCGACATCGAACTCGCGCACGAAGTCGGCCATGTTGCCCACCCGCGCGCCGCGGAAGGCATAGATGCTCTGATCGTCGTCGCCCACGGCGATCACGCTGTTGTCGCCCGGCAGGAAGCGGCCCTCGACCGTGTTGCCCGACAGCATCTTGATCCACGCGTATTGCAGGCGGTTGGTGTCCTGGAACTCGTCGATCAGGATGTGGCGAAAGCGCCGCTGGTAGTGCTCGCGCACCGGGTCGTTGTCGCGCAGCAGCTCGTAGCTGCGCAGCATGAGCTCGCCGAAGTCGACCACGCCCTCGCGCTGGCACTGCTCTTCGTAGAGCTGGTAGAGCTCGACTTTCTTGCGGTCGTCCTCGCTGCGGATTTCCACGTCGCGCGGGCGCAGGCCGTCCTCCTTGGCGCCGGCGATGAACCATTGGGTTTGCTTGGCCGGGAAGCGCTCGTCATCGACGTTGTACTGCTTCATCAGCCGCTTGATGGCCGAGAGCTGGTCTTGCGTGTCCAGGATCTGGAAGGTGGAAGGCAGGTCGGCGAGCTTCCAGTGCGCGCGCAGGAATCGATTGCACAGGCCGTGGAAGGTCCCGATCCACATGCCGCGCACGTTGACGGGCAGCATCGCGGTCAGGCGCGTCATCATTTCCTTCGCCGCCTTGTTGGTGAAGGTCACGGCCAGGATGCCGCCGGGCGACACCTGCCCGGTCTGCAGCAGCCAGGCGATGCGGGTGGTCAGCACCCGCGTCTTGCCGGAACCGGCGCCGGCGAGGATCAGGGCATTGCCGGCCGGGAGCGTGACGGCGGCCCGCTGCTCGGGGTTGAGGTTGTGCAGCAAGGGAGATTCGGGCGCGGGATCGTCGAAGAGCATGGTGCATTGTAGGAACCGGCCCTTGCATTTCTTCACGCATCGATCCGAATCTTGCGAGCTGCGGGCGAATCGTTTCCTGCGATCCGTTACTAAGAAAGCCGCACCATCCCCGCCGTGCGGGCGACTGCATTCTGTTTCAGGCGGGTTCGAATCGAAAGAACCGCCATGACCACCCTCTCCATGCCGGAGGCCGTCACCGACCGCCTCACCGAGCTCGCACCGCGCCTTCCCGACATCGCGGCCCTCATCCAGAACGACGAGACGAGCTGGACGCTGGGGTTCGAAGACGATACGGCGATCCTCGTCGAATGGGCCGAGGCGCCAACGCGGCTTGTGCTGAGTTCTGAAATCGGGATGCCCTTGCCTGAGCGACGCGCGGAAATTTTGGACAGTCTGCTTTCGTATGCGCTCATGTGGCGCGAAAGCGGCGGCGTCAAGGTGGGCCAGGGCGACATCGAAAACGGATTGGTGCTTCTCTATGAATGGCACGTCGACGTCTTCGATGCCGACCAGTTGCAAGACGCACTCGAAAACTTTGCGACCCTCGCGAGGATGTGGGGAGCCTATCTGGCACACGACGAAACCGAAGCGAGACATCCAATGCAGCGTCCGGACGCCGCCTTGCTGCGCATCTGACTCTTCTTTCAGTACAACTGGATTTGCCATGGACAAGAAACCGATTCTCTGGACTCAAGGACGAGGACAAGGAAGGACGCATCTTCAAGCGCTCGAGCAGCTCAAGCTCAAGGACAACCAACGTGTTGGCTTCAAGCTGGGCCACAGGATCGACTTGGCGGGCGAGAGAAAAGCTGTTCTCTTCGTGACCACCCGCGCCAAAGAGAACTTGGCGAAGCGCGCCTGGAACGCCCTGATCGACCGCAACGCCACGCGCCAAAGTGCCGCGAAGCTCGCTTTCTCCAGGATAAGAAATGAGATAGGAAGCATCCCCGGCTTCTCCGGATCGGCAAATGTCGGCGCCAGGTTGGACGAGCTGCAGCATGCCATCGAAGCATCGGGTTCGATCAAGGCAAAAACAATCGACGCGTTGATGCGCGCCGTCGCTGAGATGCCCATCAGAGCTGCCGCCCGTCAGGCCACGTCGGAAGCAGGCAGCTTCTTCGAATTGTCCGGGTCGGACCTTGACCCGTTGAAAGATGCGCTTCACTGTGACGTCACCTGCATCAAGAAATTCCAGGCTTTCGTGAGTGCCGCCGCTTCCGGCGACACAGCGGCGCTGGACTACAACATGGCAAAGGACTTCTGTGAAAAATGGGTCCGTGCTTCAGCCGAACTTCCGCAGACCATCGACCGGTCTTTCAAGCACGCGGTCGACAGCATGGTTGGCATGCTGACAGGGCCCGGCAGGTTGGAAATGCCGTCAAAAAAAGAGGCCCTGATCGACGAACGCGCGTTCGTGGACGACAGCACGCTGCGCCTCGACGAAAAAAATTTCCGCAAACCTGAAAACGCACTGTGCGACAACCATCAGGGCAGCGTCCATGTGTATGAGCACGGCAGGGACCATGTCGTGGTCAAAGCCTTTGCCCAGGTAAAAGACAGGAAAGGCGTGCCCAGGCACACACCCGTCGCCATGAACGAGGTCCGCGCACACGAGCAGGCACAGGTGAACGCTGGCGGCGAGTCGCATGTCATTGGGCTCAAGGCCGCTGTGCGAACTCCCGATGGAGGCACGCTGGTCGTGCTCGAACATGCGCCGCTTGGGGATGCCAATACGCTCACTCGGCGAATCGAGACAGCCGAATTGTCCGACAAGCAACTCCATCCGAGACGTGCGCAGAACGTCAAGCTGCTCGCCTTCGCTGACATGCTCAAAGGCGTCGCGCAAGCGCATGACAACGGCGTCATGCACCTGGACATCAAGCCCGACAACTTTTTCATCGACAAGCACGGCAAGCTGCTGCTGGGCGATTTCGGTACCTCCAAGACCTCCATGGCGGCCTCGATGGAGAGCGGCACCGCAGCGCCGGATTTCGCGGCGCCGGAGCAGCTTGAGACAGGCAAAATGAAGAAGCCGGGCCTGATCACGTACAAGGCCGACATCTGGTCGTTGGGCGTCATCCTCTGCGAGTTCGTTGCGCCGCGCGTCCCCGGCAAAGGACCCGACGTGCCGAATCGTCCGTTTCCCTATGAAAAACCACTCGAAGGCGAGAGGTTGATCGAAGATTTCATAAAGCTTCCGAAGGTCCAGCGCTTCGAGCAACTGCAACTGAGCCAGCACAACCCGCTGCATCAGCTGGTCGTCGAGATGCTGGACCCAGACCCCGCCAAGCGCCCTTCAGTGCACCAGGTGCTCGATCATCCGGAAATGAAGCGGTTCACCGATCCGGGCACGAATGAGGAGGAGACGGTGAAACGAACGCGCAAGGATCTTCTCGATCTGGCGAAGAGAGGCCGAGCTCAGTCGAGACGGACGCACCGATATGAGGGGTATATGAAAGTCCGTCTGGACTAAAACGCCTCCCCCTCTAGAATCAGCCACCGGGCCCAAGTTTCTTGCGCCCGGTTTTTTGCGCCTGTTTTCATTGACCCGAAGACGCTGCAGAACCCGGCCGAACCAAGCGCTCAATTCACCTTCACAGGAGCTTTGGCCATGCAGATCTTCGACTACGACAACATCCTCCTGCTCCCGCGCAAATGCGTAGTGGAAAGCCGCGCGGAGTGCGACGCCAGCGTCGTGCTCGGCGGCCGCAGCTTCCGCATCCCGGCGGTGCCGGCCAACATGAAAACGGTGGTCGACGAGTCCATCTGCACCTGGCTCGCGAAGAACGGCTACTTCTACGTGATGCACCGCTTCGACCTCGACAACGTGCAGTTCGTCAAGGACATGCACGCCAAAGGCGTCTTCGCATCGATTTCCCTGGGCGTCAAGAAGCCGGACTACGACGCGGTCGACCAGCTGGCAGCCCTCGGACTCACACCTGAATACATCACGATCGACATCGCGCACGGCCATGCCGACACCGTGAAGAACATGATCGCGTACCTGAAGAAGAAGCTGCCGAAGTCCTTCGTGATTGCGGGCAACGTGGGCACGCCGGAGGCCGTGATCGATCTCGAGAACTGGGGCGCGGACGCGACCAAGGTCGGCATCGGTCCGGGCAAGGTCTGCATCACCAAGCTCAAGACCGGCTTCGGCACGGGCGGCTGGCAACTGTCGGCGCTCAAGTGGTGCGCGCGCGTCGCGACCAAGCCAATCATTGCCGACGGCGGCATCCGCGACCACGGCGACATTGCCAAGAGCATCCGCTTCGGCGCCTCGATGGTGATGATCGGCTCGCTCTTCGCCGGGCACGAGGATTCACCGGGCCAGACGGTGGAGGTCGATGGCGTGCTCTTCAAGGAGTACTACGGCTCGGCCAGCGACTTCAACAAGGGCGAGTACAGGCACGTCGAGGGCAAGCGCATCCTGGAGCCGATCAAGGGCAAGCTGGCCGACACGCTGGTCGAGATGGAGCAGGACATCCAGAGCTCCATCAGCTATGCGGGCGGTCGCAAGCTCATGGACATCCGCAAGGTCAACTACGTCACGCTGGGCGGCGACAACGCGGGCGAGCACCTGCTGATGTAGTCAGGCCTCGAGCAGCTGCGCCGCGTAGCGGTGCAGCGCGTGCGCCGGATCGGCGAAGGCATCGACGATGCTGAAGTGGTGCAGACCCGGCAGCAGCTCGCAGACCGGCACGGTGTTGCGGCCCCAGGCCTCGCGGATCGACGCGTTGTGGCGGATGAACTCGGCGCTCTCGTCGCCACCCGCGACCGCGTAGAGCTGGCCGCGCGGAGGCGCCGACCAGAGCACCGGGCTCGCGCGCAGCACATCTGCATCGCTCAGGCGAAGCACGTTTTCCAGGAAAGGCGTGCGCTGCAGCGGCCGCAGGTCGTAGAGGCCGGAGATCGAGAGCGCGTTGCGCACCAGATGCGCGGGCAGATCGGGCGCGACCGCCTTCCAGTCGCAGGCCAGCAGCGCCGCCGCCATGTGCCCGCCCGCCGAATGGCCGGCGACAGTGATGCGCGAGGGATCGCCGCCGTAGGCCGCGACGTGGCGCCATGTCCATGCGAGCGCGCGCACCATCTGCAGCACGATGTCCGGCACGGTCACCGGCCGCTCGGCCGGGCCGGGGCACAAGGCGTAGTTGGGCACGACCACGCACACGCCGCGGTCGTTGAAGGCGGGCGCGACGAAGGAATGGTCGCTCTTGTCGAGCGCGCGCCAGTAGCCGCCGTGGATGAACACCAGCACGGGTGCATCGGGCACGGGCGCCGGGAAGAGGTCGAGCGTTTCGCCGGGGCCGGGGCCGTAACGCAGGTCGAGCCGGCCGGGCAAGGCGTCGCGCGCAGCGGCGGAATCGCGCGCCCAGCGGCCGAGGTAAGCCGGATGGTCCGCCACCCGCGCCATGTTGTTGTACATGGCTTCCAGCCAGGCGGGGTCGTCGAAGGCCATGCGATCGGTGCTTCTTCTGCGTTGGGGCATCGGTTCTGGTTAAAATTCGCTTCGCGTTGGGGGGGTAGCTCAGCTGGGAGAGCGCCGCGTTCGCAATGCGGAGGTCGTGAGTTCGATCCTCATCCTCTCCACCAACATCTCTCGAAGGCCTCGGCACATCGCCGGGGCCTTTTCTTTTTTTCAGGTGTCCAGCGTCAGGTGCCGGCCATGCAGCGCGGCGGCGGCCGGCGAAGCCAGGAAGCCGATGGTCTGCGCCGCCACGGCGGTCGACACCCAGGTTTCGGGCCTGGCGTCGGGCATGGCCTGGCGATTGGCCGGCGTGTCGAGCACGCTGGGTGCGATGCTGTTGACCTGAATGCCGTGCGGAGCCAGTTCGGCGGCTGCCGCCTCGACCAGGCGCTGCAAGGCGCTCTTCGAAGCGATGTAGGCTGCCATCCCGGCCGTGCCGCGCGCCGCGTTCTTGGCGCTCACGGCGACCACGCTGCCGGCCTTGTGCTCGATCATCGACGGCACCAGTGCCTGCGAGACGGCCACGAAGGACCACGCGTTGAGGTCCATCATCCGATCCCAGGCCGCGCGGCTCAGCGCGTGCACCGGCTCGCCCATCTCGAAACCGCCGGCGATGTGGACCAGCGCATCGACCTGCTTGAAGGCCGCGAGGATCTGCGTCGCGGCCTCGGCCATGGCCGAGGCCGAAGTCACGTCAGCCTGCAGCAACAGGTGTTGCGAGTTGTCGAGTCCCGGAAAGGTGTTGACCAGATGCTCCATGCGGTGGTCGAGCAGCGCCACCCGCGCGCCCTGGTCGAGAAAATGCTGCACGACGGCACGACCGAGCGCGCCGGCGGCGCCGGTCACCACGACATGGCGGATGGTGTTGGTTTCGATCATTTCGCAGCTCCTTGTCCGGGGCAGGCATGGTAACGCCGGCGTCAGTGCAGGAAACGCTCGACTGGCATCATTGAAGTTTCCTTTTGCACCGGAGAATCGTCATGAAAGAAGTGGTTGTTGTGAGTGGCGTGCGCACCGCGATCGGTACCTTTGGCGGAAGCCTCAAGGACGTGCCGCCCACGCGGCTGGCGGCGCTGGTGACCAGAGAGGCGCTGGCGCGCGCGAAGGTCGACGGCAAGGATGTCGGCCACGTGGTGTTCGGCCACGTGGTCAATACCGAACCGCGCGACATGTACATGGCCCGCGTGGCCGCCATCGAAGGCGGTTGCGCCCAGGAAACCCCTGCCCTTACGGTGAACCGCCTCTGCGGATCGGGCCTGCAGGCGATCGTGAGCGCGGCGCAGAGCATCCAGCTCGGCGATGCCAAGGTGGCGGTCGGCGGTGGCGCGGAAAGCATGAGCCGCGCGCCGCTCTCTTCGCTGAGCGCGCGCTGGGGCGTGCGCATGGGCGATACCAAGCTGGTCGACATGATGATCGGCGCGCTGCACGACCCCTTCGAGAACATCCACATGGGCGTCACGGCGGAGAACGTCGCGAAGAAGTGGGGCATCAGCCGCGAAACGCAGGACCAGACGGCCCTCGCCAGCCACCAGCGTGCGCAGAAAGCCATCGAGAACGGCTACTTCAAGACGCAGATCGTCCCGGTGCCGCTGGAAAGCCGCAAGGGCCCGACGCAGTTCGACACCGACGAGCACGTGCGCCTCGACGCCCGGATCGAGGACATGGCGAAGCTCAAGCCCGCCTTCCTGAAGGAGAACGGCACGGTGACGGCCGGCAACGCCTCGGGCATCAACGACGCGGCCGCGGCGGTGGTGCTGATGGAGAAGGAAGAGGCGGCGCGGCGCGGCCTGAAGCCGATGGCGCGCATCGTCGCCTATGCCTTCGCCGGCGTGGACCCGGCCTACATGGGCATCGGCCCGGTGCCGGCCTCGCGCAAGGCGCTGGAAAAGGCGGGCCTGAAGGCGTCCGACATGGACGTGGTCGAAGCCAACGAGGCGTTCGCGGCGCAGGCCTGCGCGGTGAGCCAGGACCTGGGTCTCGACCCCGCCAAGGTGAACCCGAACGGCTCCGGCATCTCGCTCGGCCACCCGATCGGCGCCACCGGCGCGCTGATCACCGTGAAGGCCCTGTACGAGCTCGAACGCATCCAGGGCCGCTACGCGCTGGTGACGATGTGCATCGGCGGCGGCCAGGGAATCGCGTGTATTTTCGAGCGCGGCTGAGCGAAGCGGTCTCGCTCTATGGCTATAATCGTGGGATTGCCTGAATGACAGAAATGTCGATCAGGGGCTCTTAGCTCAGTTGGTAGAGCAGCGGACTCTTAATCCGTAGGTCGAGTGTTCGAGTCACTCAGGGCCCACCAAGACCATATGAAAGCCCGCCATCCGAACGATGGCGGGCTTTTTTCATGGATTGCTGGGGCAGGATCGGGCAAGAGACGAAGAGGATCAGGCTACCGCGAGCCTTCCGGCGAGGACGACACTGATGCTGCTGCACGCTCGCAGCAAGCAAGCCAAGGAGTCCCGCACATGCGCTACAAAAAATTCGGCCGCACCGGCCTGTTCGTGTCCGAGCTTTGCCTTGGCACGATGACTTTCGGCGGCGGAGACGGCATCTGGGGACAGATCGGCGACCTGCAACAAGCCGACGCCGAGCGCCTGATCGGCCGCTCGCTCGATGCCGGAATCAACTTCATCGACACGGCCGACGTCTATTCCGACGGCCGCTCGGAAATCATCACCGGGCAGGCGCTGCGAAACCTGCAGGTGCCGCGCGAGAACGTCGTCGTCGCCACCAAGGTGTTCGGCGAGACCGGCAGCAAAGGCATCAATTCGCGCGGCATGTCGCGCCACCACATCATGGACGGCGTGAAGGCGAGCCTGAAACGCCTGCAGCTGGACCATATCGACCTGTACCAGATCCACGGCTTCGATCCGGCGACGCCGATCGAGGAAACCGTGCGGGCACTCGACAACCTCGTGCAGCAAGGTCACGTGCGCTATGTGGGCGTATCGAACTGGGCGGCATGGCAGATCATGAAGGCGCTCGGCATCTCGGAGCGGCTGGGGCTCGCGCGCTTCGAATCGCTGCAGGCGTACTACACGGTGGCCGGCCGCGACCTCGAGCGCGAACTGGTTCCGCTGCTGCACAGCGAAAGTGTCGGCCTGATGGTGTGGAGCCCGCTCGCCGGCGGTCTGCTGAGCGGCAAGTACAGCCGCGAGCTCAAGGCCGAGGCCGGCAGCCGCCGCACCACCTTCGACTTTCCGCCGGTGAACGTCGAGCGCGCCCACGACTGCATCGACGTGATGCGCGGCATCGCACAGGCGAAGGACGTTTCCGTGGCGCAGATCGCGCTGGCCTGGCTGCTGCACCAGCCGGTCGTGACGAGCGTGATCATCGGCGCCAAGCGCGCGGAGCAGCTCGATGACAATATTGCGGCGACCGCCATCGCGTTGAACGGCGACGAACTCGCCGCGCTCGACAAGGTCAGTGCGCTGCCGGCCGAATACCCGGGCTGGATGCTCGCGCGCCAGGGCGATCCCAGGCGCAAGCAGCTGGCGGAATCCGGCCGCGCCTGAGGGCGGCTAGACCGCCATGATCGACACGGCCTTGGTGTTCAGGTAGGCCTCCATGGCCTCCGGGCCGCCTTCGGAGCCGTAGCCCGAATCCTTCACGCCGCCGAAGGGCATTTCCGGCGAAGGCGCGGCGGGCTGGTTGATCCACAGCATGCCGACTTCCATCTGCTGCGACAGCAGATGGGCGTTTTTGATCGACTTCGTGAAGGCGTAGCCGGCGAGGCCGAAAGGCAGGCGGTTGGCTTCGGCGATCGCCTCCTCGAGCGTGTCGAAGCCGCGGATCGCGGCCACCGGGCCGAAAGGCTCGTTGTTGAACACGTCAGCCTCCAGCGACACGTCGGTCAGCACCGTGGGCGCAAAGAAGTTGCCCACCGAGCCCACGCGTTCGCCGCCGGTGGCGATCTTGGCGCCGGTGGCGCGCGCGTCGTCGAGCACCTTGGCCATGGCCGTGAGACGGCGCGCATTGGCCAGCGGTCCGAGCGTGGTGCCCTCGGCCAGGCCGTCGCCGAGCTTGAGGCTCTCGGCGTGCTTCACCATCGCTTCGGCAAAGGCCTGCTTGATGCTGTTGTGCACCAGAAAGCGTGTCGGCGAGATGCACACCTGGCCCGCGTTGCGGAACTTGGCACCGCCGGACGCCTTCACGGCCAGCGCGACGTCGGCGTCCTCGGCCACGATCACCGGCGCGTGGCCGCCCAGCTCCATGGTGGCGCGCTTCATGTGCGCACCGGCCAGGGCGGCGAGCTGCTTGCCCACCGGGGTCGAGCCGGTGAAGGTGACCTTGCGGATGATCGGATGCGGGATCAGGTAGCTCGAGATTTCGGCCGGATCGCCGAACACCAGGCCCACCGTGCCCGCGGGCACGCCGGCGTCCACGAAGGCCTGCAGCAGCGCCGCCGGGGAAGCCGGCGTCTCTTCCGGCGCCTTGACGAGGAAGGAGCAGCCGCTGGCCAGCGCGGCGCCGAGCTTGCGCACGATCTGGTTGATCGGGAAGTTCCAGGGTGTGAAGGCGGCGACGGGGCCGAGCGGCTCCTTGATCACCAGTTGCTGCGCGGCAAGGTTGCGCGAGGGCACGATGCGGCCGTAGACGCGGCGGCCTTCGTCTGCGAACCATTCGATGATGTCGGCCGCGGCCAGCACTTCGCCGCGCGCTTCGACGAAGGGCTTGCCCTGCTCCTGCGTCAGCAGGCGGGCGATGTCGGCGGCGCGTTCGCGCACCAGCGCCGCAGCCTTGCGCATGGTGGCTGCGCGTTCGTTGGCCGGAATCCTGCGCCAGGCCTCGAAGCCGCGCTGCGCCGCGGCCAGCGCGCGGTCGAGGTCGACGATGCCGGCGTGGGCCACCTTGCCGATGGGCTTGCCGGTGGCGGGGTTGATCACGTCCAGGGTCTTGCCGCTCGCGGCGTCGCACCACTCATTCTCGATCAGCAGTCGGGTGTCGGTGTAGCTTGCTGTGGTCATGTCGGTCCTTGGGGTTCTTTCCGAGTGTTGATGCTGGCGCGCTGCGTTTCGCGCGGCCAACCGGCATTGTCACCGGTGACGGTTTTCCGGCCGGCGGAGTCAGTCTTCCTCGTACCACCGGTCCTTGGCGAGCATCACGCGATGATGGCCTTGGCCGGACGGCATCATCGGGAAGCAGTTCTCCTGCGGGGCGACCTGCACGTCGAGGAAAAACGGCCCTTCGGATGCGATGCACTCGGCCAGCGCCTCCGGCAGTTCGGTTGGATCCGCTACGCGCCGCGCTCTCCAGCCGAAGGCCTTGGCCAGCGCAACGAAGTCGGGCAAGGCCTCGTTCCAGCTGTGGCTCAGCCGATTGCCGTGGTTCAGCTCCTGCCACTGGCGCACCATGCCCATGTAGCCGTTGTTGCAGAGCACGAGCTTCACGGGCGTTCGGTGCTGCGCGGCCGTGGACAGCTCCTGGATGTTCATGAGCACCGAGGCGTCGCCGCTCACGCACACGACGAGCGCATCCGGATGCGCGATCTGCGCGCCGATCGCGGCCGGCAGGCCGTAGCCCATGGTGCCGGCGCCGCCCGAAGTGAGCCAGCGGCGCGGACGCTCGAAGCGCAGGTACTGCGCCGCCCACATCTGGTGCTGGCCGACGTCGGTTGAAACGATCGCGTCGCGGCCTGCGATGGCCCGCTGCAGCGAACGCATCAACTGCTGCGGCAGGATGGCGTCGCGGCGCGCAGCGAAGTCCAGGCAGCGTTGCCCGCGCCAGCGCTGGATGCGCTGCCACCAGGGAGCCAGACGCTCGGGCGCGAGGCCGTCGAGCGCCGGCAGGGCGAGCAATGCATCCAGCACCGCGCCGCAGTCGCCGACCAAGGGCGCGTCCACCCGCACCACCTTGTTGATGCTGCCCGGATCGATGTCGATGTGGATCTTGCGCGCGTGTGGACAGAACTCGTCGAGCTTGCCGGTCACGCGATCATCGAAGCGCGCGCCGACGCAGACCACGAGATCGGCCTCGTGCATCGCGAGATTGGCCTCCAGCGTGCCGTGCATGCCCAGCATGCCGAGGAAGCGCGGGTCGGAGGCGGGAAAGGCGCCGAGGCCCATCAAGGTCAGCGTGCACGGTGCGTCGAGACGCTGCACGAGACGCGCGAAGGCCTCGCAGGCGCCGGGGCCGGCGTTGATGAGCCCGCCACCGCCATAAAGAACGGGCCGGCGCGCGGTCGAGAGAAGGTCGGCGGCGCGCTGCAGGCTGCCGTGCGGCGGCAAGCGCGCGTCCGGGCCGGAGCGCGATGGGCTCGAAGCCGGCTCGCCGGTCAGCGCCGCGAGTTGGACATCTTTCGGCACGTCGAGCAGCACCGGCCCCGGGCGCCCGCTGGCGGCGATGCGCAGGGCGCGCCGCACCACGGCCGGAATCTCGTCCACCGCGCGCACCTGGTGGTTCCACTTGGTCACGGGGCGCGACATGCCCAAGGCATCGCTCTCCTGGAACGCGTTGGTGCCGATCACCGCCGTCGCAACCTGGCCGCTGATGCACAGCAGGGGCACCGAGTCGCTGATCGCATCGAGCAGCCCGGTGATCGTATTGCCGACGCCGGGCCCGGAAGTCACGAGCACCACGCCCACGCGGCCGGTGCTGCGCGCATAACCCTCGGCCGCGTGGACTGCGGCCTGCTCGTGCCGCACTAGTACGTGCCGCAGTCGCGGCTCGCCGTACAGGGCATCGTAGAGCGGCAAAGCGGCGCCGCCGGGGTAGCCGAAGATCGTGTCGACGCCGCACTCGATCAGGGTATCGAGCAGGGCTTCAGCGCCATTGCGCAGCGAAAGAAGCGTGGGGACGGGAGCGGTAGTTTGCATGCACCGATTCTTCCGGTTTCAGTGCAGAATTTGCTTCGTTCTTTCAAGCAACTATGCCGATTCAATGAAGATCAATCGCCAAAACAAGAAAAACTACGAAGATTTGTTCGACAGGTTTGACATGGCGATCCTGCGCGTCCTGCTGCACGACTCGCGCAAGACGCTGCAGGAGATCGGCGCCGAGGTGGGGCTGTCGCCGACGAGCTGCTGGACGCGCATCAAGAAGCTCGAAGCGCAGGAGGTGATCAAGCGCTACACGGTCGATCTGGATGCTGGGAAGCTCGGCTACCACGATTCGGTGATCGTGCAACTCACGCTGGAGAGCCACAACGACGAGACGCTCTACGAGTTTGGCCGCGTGCTCGCCACCATTCCGGAGATCCAGGAGGCCTATCTGGTTTCGGGCGACTACGACTACTACATCCGCATCGCGGTGCGCGACACGCGCGACTACGAGCGCCTGTTGCGCGAAAAGCTCTACAAGATTCCGGGCATCCGCCACAGCCAGTCGCACTTCGTGCTGCGCGTGCTCAAGGAAGCGAGCGTGCCACTGGCCTGAACGCCCGGGAAAGAAAAAGCCCGCCCTCTCGCGAGGGCGGGCTTTTTTGCCGCGTGCGCAGCGGCCTCCGGGCCGCAGGCGCTCAGCGGGTTGGCTTGAATGCGCGCCGTTGCGCGTCGCGGGGCACGAACACCTTGCCGCCGCCATGCCCGCCAGCGTTGCCGCGAGGCGCGAAACCGTCGCCGCGACCCGCGCCCGCTGCACCGCCGCGCGGTGCGCTGTCGCCCCAGCCGGGCTTGCGGCCATAGCCGGCAGCGTCGTCGCGACCGCCGCCGAAGCCTGCGTTGTCCCGGTTCTGGAACCCGCGGGGCGCCGGTGCGCCGGGGCCGCCGCGTGCCGGACCGCGGTCATTGAAACCGCTGGCGCCCGCATAGCCGCCTGCCGGGCCGCCGCGATGACCGCCACCACCGCCAAACTTGCGGTCGCGCGAATGGTTGTCACGGCTGTCACGGCTGTCGCGGCCGCGGAAGTCGCCTTGCGGGCGCGACTGAGGCGCGCGCTGCTGCGGCTCGAGGCCCGGAATTACTTCGGACTTGAACTGCTGGCGGCTGTACGACTCGATGTCGAAGATCTTGCGGCGGTCGCGGAACTCGGCAAAGGTCACGGCCAGGCCGTCGCGCCCTGCCCGGCCGGTGCGGCCGATGCGGTGGGTGTAGTCCTCGGCCTTCATCGGCAGGCCGAAGTTGAAGACGTGCGTGATGGTCGGGACGTCGATGCCGCGGGCGGCGACGTCGGTGGCCACGAGGATCTGCACCTGGCCCTGGCGCAGCGCCATCAGCCGGCGATTGCGCAGGCCCTGGCTCAGCGCACCGTGCAGCGCAACGGCGCTGAAGCCGTCCTGCTGCAGATCGTTGGCGAGGCCGTCGCATTCGACCTGCGTGCTCGCGAACACGATGGCCTGGTTGATGGTGGTGTCGCGCAGCCAGTGGTCGAGCAGCTTGCGCTTGTGCTGGCTGTTGTCAGCCCAGAACAGGGCCTGCTTGATATTGGCGTGCTTTTCCTGCGGACTGTCGATGGTCACGCGCTGCGGCTCGCGCATCACGCGCTGGGCCAGCTGCTGGATGCGCGGCGCGAAGGTCGCGCTGAACATCATGGTCTGCTGGCGCTCGATGGTGAGCTGGTTGACTTCGGCGAGGTCGTCCGAGAAGCCGAGGTCGAGCATGCGGTCGGCCTCGTCGACGACGAGGAACTTGACTTGGTCGAGCTTGATCTGCATCGAGCGCTGCAGGTCGAGCAGACGGCCCGGCGTGGCGACCACGAGGTCGGCGTTCTGCAGCTTGGCGATCTGCAACTGGTAGGGCATGCCGCCCACCACGTTGGCGATGCGCAGGCCGCGGCAATGGCGGACCAGGTCGATGGCGTCATGCGCCACCTGTTGTGCGAGTTCGCGCGTGGGGCACAGGATCAGCGCGCCGGGTGTGGCCGCCTTGAAATGGCGCGCGTTGGTCGGGTCCTTGCGCTTGGGCTTCTTGAGCGGCGCTTCGCCGCGGGCAGCGGCTTCGGCGGCCAGGCGCTGGAACTCGGCCTTGGCCGCAGCTTCGGCTTCGGCCTGGCGCTGCAGCAGGGTGTGCAGCACGGGCAGCAGGAAGGCGGCGGTCTTGCCGCTGCCGGTCTGGCTCGACACCATCAGGTCGACGAAGCGCGTAGCGCCGTCGGCTTGGCCGCTGGCCGTCATGGCGCGCGGGATCACCTGCTCCTGCACGGTGGTCGGCTGGGTGAAGCCGAGGTCGTCGACCGCGGCGATCAGCTCGGGCGCGAGGCCGAGCTTGATGAAGCCGCTGGGCTGCTTCGGCTCAGGGGTTTCGACGGCGTCGAGCGCCTCGAAGGAAGTGGTTTCGCCGGTGGTGGCGAATTCGTCGGATTGCGCAGGCGCGAAGTCGCCCTGCGCTTCAAAAGCGTCGGTCATTAGAAATTTCATACGCGAGCGCTGCCGTGGGCGGCGCTCCGTCGGGTGGTGAAAACATCAACCATCCAACGACATTTCAGCAAGGACTTTCGTCTGTGCTGCGGCCCATTCAAAGGGGCGCGGTGTGCAAGATAGGGAGATGCGAGAAACGCTGCCCTACTGTCTTGTCTCGACTCGCCGGCAGCGAAGCCATCGATTATCGCACGGCCTCGGGGTTTTACCTAATCCCCGATGCGCAGGAAGGTATCGCGGTAGTGCGCGAGCTCCTCGATCGACTCATGGACGTCGGCCAGCGCGGTGTGCGCCTGCTGCTTCTTGAAGGCGTTGTAGGCCGCCGGCTTCCAGCGCTTGGCCAGTTCCTTGAGGGTGCTGACATCGAGGTTCCGGTAGTGGAAGTAGGCCTCCAGCTTCGGCATGTACTTGACCAGAAAGCGCCGGTCCTGGCCGATGGTGTTGCCGCACATCGGCGAGCCGTTTTTTGGGATGTAGCGCGCGACGAACTCGAGCAATTGCAGCTCGGCCGTGGCCTCGTCCAGGGTGGAGGACTTGACCTTGTCGATCAGCCCGCTGCGGCCGTGCGTTCCCTTGTTCCACGAATCCATGCCGTCGAGCACCTCGTCGCTCTGGTGGATGACGAGCACGGGGCCATCGATGCGCGGCACGAGCTCGGGGCCGGTCACGACGACGGCGATCTCGAGCAGGCGCTCTTTTTCGGGGTCGAGCCCGCTCATTTCACAGTCCAGCCAGACGAGGTTCTGGTCGCTCTTCTTGAGGGTGGTGAGGGGCACGGGCGCGGCCGGGGCTGTGGAATCTGACATCGGGCCATTGTCGTCGATGACCCTGTGCGCGAACGGCGGGCGTGCGGGCTAAACTCGCCTCGCCATGCCCGCCTCCCTCCTCCTTACCTTTGCGTTCGCCTTCGCCCTGGCCGCCGGCCTCGTTGTCAAGCTCTGGCTTGCCACACGGCAGGTGCGCCACGTGGCACGCCACCGCGATGCGGTGCCTGCGGCCTTCGAGCAGGCCATCACGCTTGCAGCACACCAGAAGGCAGCCGACTACACGGTGGCGAAGACCCGCTTCGGTCTGCTCGAAATGGCATGGAGCGCGACGCTGCTGCTGTGCTGGACCTTGCTGGGCGGACTCGACTTCCTCAACAAGCTGCTGATCGACTGGATGGGCGGCGGCATGCTGCAGCAGCTCGCGCTGCTCGCCGCCTTCGCGCTGATCAGCGGCCTGCTCGAACTCCCCTTGACGCTCTGGCAGACCTTCAGGCTAGAGGAGCGCTTCGGTTTTAACAAGATGACCTGGCGGCTGTGGCTGCTCGACGCCGTCAAGTCGCTGCTGCTGGGCGCGCTGATCGGCTTGCCCATCGCTGCGCTGATTCTCTGGCTGATGGGAGCGGCCGGCAGCCTGTGGTGGCTGTGGGCCTGGGGTGCCTGGATGGCATTCAACCTGCTGCTGATGCTGGTCTATCCGACCTTCATCGCGCCGCTCTTCAACAAGTTCAAGCCGTTGGACGACGCCGCGCTCCGGTCGCGCCTCAACGCGCTGATGCAGCGTTGCGGCTTCGCAGCCAAGGGCCTGTTCGTGATGGACGGCAGCACGCGCAGTGCGCATGCCAACGCCTATTTCACCGGCTTCGGCGCCAGCAAGCGCGTGGTCTTCTACGACACGCTGCTGCGCCAGCTCAACGCCGGCGAGGTGGAGGCGGTTCTCGCGCACGAGCTGGGCCACTTCAAGCACCGGCACGTCGTGAAACGCATGGCCGCGATGTTCGCGCTGAGCCTGGCCGGCTTCGCGCTGCTGGGCTGGCTGTCGTTGCATTCGTGGTTCTATGTCGGGCTGGGCGTACAGCCCAACATGACGGCGCCCAACGATGCGCTCGCCATTCTTCTTTTCATGCTGGCGGCGCCGGTGTTCGGCTTCTTCGTCGCGCCGCTGCCGGTTCGCATTTCGCGCAAGCACGAGTTCGAGGCCGATGCCTATGCGATCGCGCAGACCAGCGGTGCCGACCTCTCGGCGGCACTGCTCAAGCTCTACCAGGACAATGCCTCGACGCTGACGCCCGACCCGGTGTTCGTCAAGTTCTACTACTCGCACCCACCCGCCTCCGAGCGCCTTGCGCGCATGGCCGCGGGATGATTGAAAGTCGCCCATGAGCAGCATGTTCAAACCCAAGGACTGGAAGAAGCACGCGCGCCGCGCGCTGAGCGCCACCGAGATCGTGGCCAGCCTGGCGCGGCTGGAGGGCTGGAAGCTGACGGGCGACGGAGCCGATGTCGCGATCGAGAAGACCTTCACCTTCGCGAACTATTTCGAGACCATCGCCTTCGTGAACGCACTGGCTTTCATCGCGCACACGCAAGACCATCACCCTGACCTTTCGGTTCACTACAACCGCTGCGTCGTGCGCTTCAACACGCACGACGTGGGCGGCATATCGGCCACGGATTTCGACTGCGCGACGCAGGCGGATGCCTTGCTGGCAACGGCCTGAGCCCGATGGAACGTGCCCTTGGCTAAGCAACGCAGCGGCGCTGCGGGCGCCGCATTGCGCGACGGACTCGTCGTTGCCAGCCACGGGCGCCATTGCCTCGTCGAAACGCCCGGTGGCGAACGGCTGATCTGCCACCCGCGCGGAAAGAAAAGCCAGGCCGTGGTGGGCGACCGGGTGCGCTGGCTGGCCAGCGAAGACGAAGGCACCATCGAGCAGGTGCAGGCGCGAAAGAACCTGTTCTACCGTCAGGACGAGATTCGCACCAAGTCCTTCGCTGCCAATCTCGACCAGGTGCTCATCCTGATCGCGGCCGAACCCGAGTTCTCCGAAACCCAACTGGCGCGTGCGCTGATCGCGGCGGCGGCAGAACGCATCGCGCCCATCATCGCGCTCAACAAGAGCGACGTCGTCGCGCCCTTCGAGCGGGCCTGGGCCAGGCTGGCGCCCTACCGCCGCATGCACCATGGCGTGCTGCCGCTGTCGCTCAAGGCCTCGCCCGAAGCCGACCGCGCGACCTTGATGAAATTGCTGGCAGGCAAGACCACCCTGGTGCTCGGCCCGTCGGGCGCCGGCAAGAGCACTCTCACCAACCTGCTGGTGCCCGGCGCGCTGGCCTCGACGGCCGAGATCTCGCAGGCGCTCAACTCGGGCAAGCACACCACGACCAGCACTACGTGGTACTGGGTGGACGATGCGCGGACCACGGCGCTGATCGATTCGCCGGGCTTCCAGGAATTCGGGCTGAACCACATCGAGGCGATGCAACTCGCGCACCTGATGCCCGACATCGCCGAACACGCCACGGCCTGCAAGTTCTACAACTGCACGCATCTGCACGAGCCGGGCTGCGGCGTGATCGCGCAGGTGGAGTCGCCCGGCCATCCGGGTGCGATCAGCCCGTCCCGCTACCGGATCTATGGCGAGCTGTTCGCCGAACTGAGCCAGCCCCGCTACAAATGAAGGTGCTGCTGTATTCCCACGTGTTCCATCCATCTGTGGGCGGGGTCGAGACCGTATCGCTCGCGCTCGTCGAAGGTTTTGTGGCAAAGGGGGTCGACTGCAAGGTGGTCACACAGACGCCCGCCGAGAATGGCGCGCAGTTCCCGTTCGAGGTAATTCGTCAGCCGGCCGGCGCGCGCGTGCGCGAACTCCTGCGCTGGGCGGACGTGGTGCTTTTCAACGGCGCGAGCCTAGCGCTCCAACCCTGGGTCATGGCCTACCGCAAGCCATTCGTCTGGGTCCACGTCGGCTACCAGGCCTCCTGCATCGACGGCGCCGGCTGGGTCGATGGCGCGCCGGCGCCGCTCGATCCGATGGCGTCCTTTCTCTTCCACGCGCGAAGAAGCGGCTATGCGCGCGGACTGAAGGGTGGCATGAAGCTGCTGCTGCGGCGCGGCATCGCCAAGTTCGCCGTCACCCGCAATGTGGCCATCACGCAGTGGATGAACAAGACCCTGTCGCTGCCGCGGCAGGTGCAGATCTACAACCCTTTCCCGATCGAGCGCTTCCATGCCGCCGATCGTGAAGACCCCGAATACGAGTTCTTCTACATGGGAAGACTGGTGCAGGAAAAAGGCGTCGACACCCTGATCCGCGCCTTCGCCAAGGTTGCGCAGCGCAGCGCAGGAGCGCCGCGCCTCCTGCTCATCGGCGACGGCAGCGCCCGCCCCGACATCGAGCGCCTGGTCGCCGAGTCGGGACTCGCGGCGTCCGTTGTCTTTGTCGGCGCGCAATCGGGCCCGGCGCTGGTCGACTGGGTCTCGAAGGGAATGATCGGCGTGATCCCTTCCGCCTGGTATGAGCCGATGGGCGGCGTCGCCGTGGAGCTGCTTGCAGCCGGCAAGAGCTTGATCGTGTCGGCCCAGGGCGGGCTTGCCGAATGCGTGGGCGATGCGGGCCTGGTGTTTCCGAACGGCGACGACGAGGCGCTGGCCGCGCAGATGCTGCGCGTGCTGAACGACCCGGCCCTGCGGGCGACACAATCGACCAACGCACGCGAACGCGCGAAGAGCTTCTTGCCCACGCGCTTCGTCGATCAATACATCGTTTTGCTGAAGGAAGTGTCGGGCAAGGCCTGAGCACCCCGCAAGAAGCTCAGCCCACGATGTCCGCCAGGGCATCGACCAGCGCGCTGCACTGCTCCCGCGTGCCGATGCTGATGCGCAGGTGTTGCGCGATGCGCGGCTGGTTGAAATGCCGCACCAGCACCGCACGCGAGCGCAGCGCCACCGCCAGTGCGGCGGCATCGTGCGCAGGATGGCGCACGAACACGAAGTTGGCCTGCGAAGGCAAGACCTCGAAGCCCAGATCCTCCAGCTGCAGCGTCAACCCCTCGCGGGTGTCGATGACGGCATCGCGCGTCCTCTGGAACCAGGCCTCGTCGGCGAGCGCCGCGATGGCGCCCGCCGTCGCCAGGCGGTCGAGCGGGTAGGAGTTGAAGCTGTTCTTGACCCGCTGCAGCGCGTCGATCAGCGGCGCCTGCCCGCAGGCAAAGCCCACGCGCAAGCCGGCAAGCGAGCGCGACTTCGACAGCGTCTGGACCACCAGCAGGTTCGGATGGCGCGCAATCAATGGCAGCGCGCTTTCGCCGCCGAAATCCACATAGGCCTCGTCCACCAGCACCACGCGTTGCGGGCAGGCCTGCAGCAGCCGCTCGATGCGCGCCAGCGGCATCCCGATACCGGTCGGTGCGTTGGGGTTCGCGATCACGATGCCGGCGCAACCCGCCGCGGCACGTGCAGCCAGCGCATCGGCATCGATGTGCAGCCCCTCGTCGACCGGCTGCAACTCGCAGGCGATGGCATAAAGCCGCGCATAGACGCGGTAGAAGCTGTACGTGATGTCGGGAATCAGCAAGGGCTCGGCCTGCTGGAAGAAGGCGAAGAAGGCGTGCGCCAGCACCTCGTCGGAGCCGTTGCCTGCGAACACCTGCCCGACATCCAGGCCATGGCGCACGGCGATCGCCTCGCGCAGTGCGACCGATTCGGGATCGGGGTAGCGTTCGAGCCCCTTCTCGGCAGCCTCCTGGATCGCATCGAGCACCTGCGGCGAAGGCGGATACGGGTTCTCGTTGGTGTTGAGCTTGACCAGATTCGCGATGCGCGGCTGCTCGCCCGGCACATAGGGCTCCAAGCTCGCGATGCGCGGACTCCAGAAGCTTGGAACGGTGCTCACAGATCCGGCCGGTCAGGCTCAACCCAGCAGGCGCGCCAGCGTGAGCAACGCGAGCAACACCATCCACATCACGACCGAACGCCAGACCAGGCCGACCACGCTGCGCAGATGCGCCGGTTCGGGCTCGCGCCCCGGCGTGCTGCCGCTGTCGAGATCGGGCCCGCCGACGAGCGGATCGCCTGCTTGCGCCCGCGACAGCGGATCGGTCAGCGGGACCGGGCTCAAGGTCCCGCCACCGAGCCGCACGTTGACCGCGCCCGAGGTCGCAGCCAGGATCACGCCGTCGTTCTCATTGGGAAAGCGCCGGGCGTCGTTGCGCCAGCAATCAATGGCCTCTTCGAAACTGCCGACCACGGCGAAGCCGAGCGCCGTGATGCGCGCGGGCAGCCAGTCGATCACGGCCCAGGCCCGATCTGCCGCGTGCTGGACCCACACGCTGGACGGCTGGACGGAGGCGCCGTTCTTGTGCGCCCAGTAGCGCGAAACGAACTCGCTCATGCGGTAGAACACCGCGCCCGCAGGCCCCAGGCCGGCGGCCGCAAGGATCGAGAACCAGGCCAGCACGCCGAACACATGCCGATGCGCCGCGATCACCGAGTGCTCGATCACGTGCCGCACGATCTCGCTGCGCGGCAGGTCGGCCGCGTCGACGTGCTGCCAATGCGCGAGCAGCGAGCGGGCGAGCGGCTCGTCGCCCTCGTCCAGCGCATCGCGAATGCCGGTGAAGTGATGGCTGAATTGCCTGAAACCCAGCGTGACATAGAGCACTGCGATGCTCCAGAGCACCGCGAAGGGCAGGCCCAGCGTCAGCACCAGCAGCCAATGCACGCCCAGCGCAAGCACCGTCGGCACGAGCACTGCGAGCCCCCATGCGACCCAGCCGTGGTGCGGCTTGCCGGCGTCGAAATTGCGACTGGTCCAGCGCGTCCATGCAAGCACGCTGCCGTACACCGGGTTGTGATGCGCAAGCGGCCGCACCTGCTCGATCAGCAACGCGCACAGGATCGCAAAGAAGCTCATCCGTCGATGATAGCGAGTGGCTCCGCGCGCCCCTCGTGCGCCTTGTGCGCCTCGTGCGCTAGGCGGCGAGCATCAGGCCGAGAGGAAGCGATAGAGGTTGCGCAGCATGCCCGCCGTCGCGCCCCACACATAGCGCTCGTGAGGACCATCCTGGTAGGGCATTGAAAACCATTCGCGCGACTTCAGATCGTCGCCGACGAGCGCATGACGCCGATGGTTCGCCGGATTCATCAGGTGAGCGAGCGGCACCTCGAAGGCTTCGGCCACTTCGTAGGGATTGATGGTCAGCTCGAAGTCGGGGCGCACGAGCGCCACCACGGGCGTCACGATGAAGGACGTGACCGTGGTGTAGGTGGGCAGGCAGCCTAGGACCTCGATGTACTCCGCCGATAAGCCCACCTCTTCCCAGGCTTCGCGCAGCGCTGCCGCCGCGATGTTCGCGTCCTCGGGATCGACCCGGCCGCCCGGGAAGGCGACCTGGCCTGAATGAGTCGACAGGTGCGCGGTCCGCTCGGTCAACAGCACGGCGGGTTCATCCCGCATCACGATCGGCACCAGCACGGCCGCCTGAGCGGGCGCGCGATCCGTCATCCGCGGCTCGCGCCGCAGTTCGGGTGTCCATGCCGGCGGCGCTGCGAAACGCGCACGCAGGGCGCGCGCACTGAACTGGTCGGGTGCGACCGCCGGCAGCCCGGCGTCGATGCCGACCACCGGCACCTGGCGCGGATCGAAGGACCGCAGCGCCGACGGCAGGACGGCGTTGACGGATTCGACGGAGGCAGCGCGCATGGCGGGTGGTGGCGTGGTCAAGAAAATCGGTACCTTAGTAAAAC
Organism: Variovorax paradoxus; assembly: GCF_018614915.1. Classification (GTDB taxonomy): domain Bacteria; phylum Pseudomonadota; class Gammaproteobacteria; order Burkholderiales; family Burkholderiaceae_C; genus Variovorax; species Variovorax paradoxus_K. The sequence continues at coordinate 121,201 of NZ_JAGGNU010000020.1, forward strand.
GCAAAAACGATGCCGGCGTGACACGCCGCACCACAACAAAAATCACGATCGCCGGAGCGCATCGAGGCACAAACGCAAAAAGCCGCCTGGAGCGGCGGCTTTTGCACGGCAGGGGCGCTCTTTATTGAGCAGCTGCTGCGGATGACTTGCCCGGCAGCTTTTCCTTGATGCGTGCCGAACGGCCGCTGCGTTCGCGCAGGTAGTAGAGCTTGGCGCGGCGCACATCGCCGCGGCGCTTGACTTCGATGCCGGCGATCAGCGGGCTGTAGGTCTGGAACGTACGTTCCACGCCTTCGCCGCTCGAGATCTTGCGCACCGTGAAGCCGCTGTTGAGGCCGCGATTGCGCTTTGCGATCACGACGCCTTCGTAGGCCTGCACGCGCTTGCGGCTGCCTTCAACGACGTTCACGCTGACGATGACCGTGTCACCGGGCATGAAATCGGGAATCTTCTTGCCGAGCCGGGCGATTTCTTCCTGCTCGAGGGTCTGGATGAGGTTCATTTGTTTCCTGGATTCGATCGTGCTCGCGCTACACAAAAGGCGTCTTGCAGCCTTGAGGGGTCAAGGCGACGCGGCCGGCAGAGGATCGGGGAACCTGAAATTATAGCTTTTTCTGAAGCGTTTTCTCATCCGCCGGACTGAGCCGCCCGGCCGCACGCGCTGCCTCGATCAGCTCGGGCCGCTTCTGCAGCGTGATCGCCAGCCGCTGGTCGCGTCGCCAGCGCTCGATCTGCACGTGGTGACCGGAAAGCAGGACGGGCGGCACGCCCTCGCCCTTCCACTGCTCCGGCCGGGTGTAGTGTGGGCAATCGAGCAGGCCGTCGAGCGCCGGGTTGAAGCTATCCTGCGCGTGGCTGTCCTCGTCGCCCAGCACGCCGGGCTGCAGCCGGGCTACCGCATCCAGCAGTGCCATGGCGGCGATCTCGCCACCCGACAGCACGAAATCGCCGAGGCTCAACTGGTGCGTGACCCTCGCGTCGATGAAGCGCTGGTCGATGCCTTCATAGCGCCCGCACACCAGCACTGCGCCTTCGCCGGCGGACCACCTTTCCACCGCGTCGTGGCGCAGGGTTTCGCCGACCGGCGAGAAGAGAAGCACCGGCGCAGCGGCGCCCCGCGCCGCCAGCGCAGCATCGAGGCAGGCCGACAGCGGCTCGGCCATCATGACCATGCCGGGTCCGCCGCCGAAAGGCCGATCGTCGACGCGCCGATAGTTGCCGTCCGCGAAATCGCGTGGATTCCACAGCACGACCTCGACCTGCTTCGACTCGTAGGCACGGCGCGTCACACCGCTCGCAAGGAAGGGTGCGAACAGTTCGGGGAAAAGAGTGATGACGTCGAAGCGCATGGCGGCGCCGAAGCCGGCGAAGCTCAGTAGTCCGGTTGCCAGTCGACCGTGATCAGCCTGGCAGGCAGATCCACCTTGTCGACGAAGGCCGAGACGAAGGGAACCATGCGCTCGACCGGCTTGCCGCCCTCCTGGGCGTCCAGTACCAGCGTGGTCTGGGGCCCGCTGGCGAGCAGTTCGCGCACGGTACCGAGTGCGACACCCTCGCGGTTCACCACGGCGAGGCCGATCAGATCGACCCAGTAGTACTCGTCGGCGCCGGCGGTCGGAAAACTCGAGCGCGGCACGAACACGCGTGCACCGCGCAGGGCTTCGGCCGCGCTGCGATCGGGCACGTCTTCCGACGAAGCGACGACGCAATCGGAGTGTTCCTTGGCTTCCCGGATCGCGAGCCGAAAGGCGCCGGCCGCCTTTGCGCCAGGCGCTTGCAGAAACCAGCGTTTGGACGAAAAAAGCGCCTCGGGGCGGGCGCTGTGGGGCAAGACCTTGAACCAGCCCTTGATGCCCCAGGCGTCGGCGATGCGCGCCACTTCGATCGCGTCCGCCGGCAGTTCGGCGGCTTCGAGGGTGGGCAGCATCGCCGGGCAGGCGGCTTAGGCGGCCGCCTTGGGGGCCGCTGCGGCGGCTTGCTTGATCAGGCGATGGACCGTGGGCGAGGCTTGCGCGCCAACGCTCTTCCAGTAGGCCAGGCGATCCTGCGCGATGCGGATGCTTTCTTCGTTTTCCTTGGCCGTCGGGTTGTAGAAACCCAGGCGCTCGATGAAACGGCCATCGCGGCGAACGCGCTTGTCCGACACGACGATGTTGAAGAACGGACGGCCTTTGGCGCCGCCGCGGGAGAGTCGAATGACGACCATGATTTATCCTTCGGGTGGTGCAGCAAACCCGAAAAGGTTCGCACACAGTGTTCTTCCAGCGTCGAGACACGCGACATGGCCACCCGGCCAGCGACACGCTGAAAAGCCTACGATTATAGCCCGAGCGACTTTTTTCACCACTCCCGGCATTGCCGGGCGTCTCAGAATGACCACCATCCGCCCCAGCCGCGACGAAGATGTCGCAGCCGTCACCGCCATCTACGCCCATCATGTACTGCACGGCACGGGCACTTTCGAGACCGAGCCGCCCACCGCCGCCGACATGGCAGCCCGACGGGCGGACGTTCTGTCGAAGAACCTGCCCTACCTGGTGGCCGAACGGGACGGCGAGCTGCTCGGCTTCGCCTATTGCAATTGGTTCAAGCCTCGACCCGCCTACCGCTTTTCGGCCGAGGATTCGATCTACCTGGCCGAAGCCGCGCGCGGCCAGGGCCTGGGCGCACGGCTGCTGGCCGCGCTGACGCAAGCCGCCGAGTCCGCCGGCGTGCGCAAGCTGATTGCCGTGATCGGCGACTCGTCCAACGCAGGGTCGATCGGCGTGCACCGCGGGCAGGGCTTCGCCCACGTGGGCGTGCTCAAGGACTGCGGCTGGAAGTTCGGCCAGTGGCGCGACGTGGTCCTGATGGAAAAGGTGCTGGGCGAAGGCAGCTCGACGAGCCCCGAATGAAGAGCAAGACCGTGGCCGCGTGGCTCGCCTTTCTCGGCGGACCCCTGGGCCTGCACTGCTTCTACCTGCACGGCTTCGGCAGCACGCTGGGCTGGTTGCTGCCCATTCCGACGGCACTCGGGCTGTACGGCATCGAGCGCCTGCGCCTCCATGGCGTGGACGATGGCTTGAGCTGGATCCTGCTCCCGCTGCTCGGCTTCACGATCGCGGGCTGTGCACTCACCGCCATCGTCTACGGGCTGATGACGCCCGAAAAATGGAATGCCCGCTATAACGCCGGCGCCCCCGCGGAGGCGTCCGCCGGACGCACCAGCTGGCTCACCATCGGCGCCGTCGTGCTGGCCTTGTTCTTCGGCAGCACGATCCTCATGGCCAGCATCGCCTTCAGCTTCCAGCGCTTCTTCGAGCACCAGATCGAAGAAGGCCGAAAGATCTCGCAGTAGCCTTCGACCTTCAGAGGACCTGCAGGCCGATCCAGTAGGCGATCGCGGCCACGAAAGCCGAAGCGGGGATCGTGAAGATCCAGGCCCACACGATGTTGCCGGCCACGCCCCAGCGCACGCCGCTCGCGCGCTGGGTCGATCCCACGCCGACGATCGCGCCGGTGATGGTGTGCGTGGTCGAGACCGGGATACCCAGCGCGGTCGCGAGGAACAGCGTCAGCGCCCCGCCCGTCTCGGCGCAAAAACCGCCGACCGGCTTGAGCTTGGTGATCTTCTGGCCCATGGTCTTGACGATGCGCCAGCCGCCGAACATGGTGCCTAGCGCGATCGCCGCATAGCAGCTGCCGACGGTCCAGGCGGGCGGCGCCTCCGCATTGGCCGCCGAGTAGCCGGTCGCGATCAACAGCATCCAGATGATGCCGATGGTCTTCTGCGCATCGTTGCCGCCGTGGCCCAGGCTGTAGGCGCCGGCCGAGACCAGCTGCAGCGTGCGGAACCACCGGTCCACGCGCGATGGCGTCGAACGCCGGAATGCCCAGGCGACCACGATCATCATCAACGAGCCGAGCAGAAAACCCAGGAGCGGCGAAACGAAAATGAAGGCCACCGTCTTCCAGACGCCGGCGGCGATCAAGGCGCTCGAGCCGGCCTTGGCGATCACCGCGCCCACGATCCCGCCGATCAGCGCATGCGACGAGCTGCTCGGGATGCCGTAGTACCAGGTGAGAAAGTTCCAGCTGATGGCGCCTACCAGGGCGCCGAACACCACGTGCACGTCGACGACGCCCGGCTGGACGATGCCCTTGCCGACGGTCGCCGCCACGCTCAGGTGGAAGACGAAGATCGCGACCAGGTTGAAGAAGGCCGCGAACACCACGGCCTGGCCGGGCTTGAGCACGCCGGTCGACACGACCGTGGCGATCGAGTTCGCCGCATCGTGAAAGCCGTTCATGAAGTCGAATGCGATGGCCAGCGCGACCAGCACCACCACCACCCAGAGGGCGACCTGAACCGTTGTCATTCGACCCCGCGCTCAGGAGTTCTCGAGGACGATGCCCTCGATTACATTGGCGACGTCTTCGCACTTGTCGGTGATCGTCTCCAGCAGCTCGTAGATGGCCTTGAGCTTGATGACTTCGCGCACGTCCGGCTCTTCGCGGAACAGCTTGCTCATCGCGCTGCGCATCACGCGGTCGGCGTCGGATTCGAGCCGGTCGATCTCCTCGCAGGTCTTGAGCGTGGCCTCGGCGATGATCGGGTCGGTGATCTTGCTGAGGTACTTGACCGCATCCTTCACCCGCTCGCAGCACTTCACGCTGAGCGTGGTGAGGCGCGTGATCTCCTCGGTCATGTGGCGCACGTCGTAGAGCGCCATGGTCTCGGCCGAGTCCTGGATCAGGTCGGCCACGTCGTCCATCGTGTTGATCAGCTTGTGGATCTGCTCGCGGTCGATCGGCGTGATGAAGGTCTTGTGGATCAGCCGGTTGACGTCATGCGTCACGCGGTCGGCCGCCCTCTCGGCATTGTCGACGTCGCGGTTGTACTGCTCGCGCAAATGCAAGTCGTTGTAATTGGCAACCAGTTGCTCGAAGGCGCGCGCGGCTTCGACGATGCGGTCGGCGTGCTGATTGAACATCTCGAAAAAATTGCCCTCGCGGGGCAACAGCTTGCCGAACATGGCGCTCTCCTGGATTCCGGGCTGCCACAGGCATGTGACGCCGTCGTGAAAAAACCGCGCAAGTGTACTGGGCAGGGCGGAAACTGAGCGTCAGAGACGTTCGATGCGCTGGTCGGCCACCTGCGCGAGCTGAGCCGGCGTGACCTGGTCCGGCGCGATCTCGGCCAGCGGCACCAGCACGAACGCGCGCTCGCCCATGCGCGGATGCGGCAGCGTGAGCTCGGCGGTATTCATCACCTCGCCGCCATGGCGAAGCAGGTCGAGATCGAGCGTGCGCGGTGCATTGCGGTAGGGGCGCTCGCGGCCCGCCCCGCCTTCGATGCGATGGAGTTCCGCCAGCAGCTCGGCCGGATCGAACCGGGTTTCGAGTTCGACGACCGCGTTGATGAAATCGGGCCCCTGCGCATCGACCGGCGCGCTGCGATAGAGCGAAGAGCGCGCGCTGACGCGGGTGCCGGGCAGCGCAGCCAAGTCGTCCATCGCCTGCCTCACGCTCGCACGGGCATCGCCGAGGTTGGCGCCGATGGCGACGTAGGCTCGGCGCGTCGTCATTCGGCCGCGATGCTGCTGCCGGCTTCGCCGCCGCTGCGCGGCTTGCGCCTGCGGCGCCGTTTGCGCGGTGCCGCAGCCATCTCTTCATCGGGCGGGAGCGAGGACTCGCCGGCTGCAGCCGGCGCCGCCGAAGCGGCCGGCGCATGCGCAGCAGGCACGCGCTGGCGCGTCCTCTTCTGCTGCTCGTCGCGGACCTGATCCAGGAGGTCCTGTCGACGCACCTCGTCGGCCGTGCTGAATTCCTGCCACCACTCGGCGATCGCTTCGCCGATTTCGCCGACATCCGCGCGCAAGCGCATGAAGTCGAAGGCCGCACGAAAGCGCGCCTGCTCGACCAGGCTGTAGGGCGTGGCGCCGGTGCGCTTGTCGAAGCGCGGCTGCATCATCCAGATCTCGCGCATGTCGGCCGCCAGCTTGCCGCGGCCGGAAACGTCGCCGATGCGCGCGTTGAACACGTCGTCGATCGCATCCTGCAGCGCCGGAAATGCGGCTTGCCCGCGCTGGCCATGGCGGCCCTCGACGCGCTGTGCCCAGCCGTCGCGCACGTCGGTCCACAGCACGCAGGCCAGGAGGAAGCTCGGCGCCACCGGCTTGCCCTCTCCGACACGGCGGTCGGTGTCCTGCAGCGCGGCCTTCACGAAGGGCATATCGGCACGTTCGACCACGACGTCGAGCAGCGGATAGATGCCGGTCTCCAGCCCGAGCTTGCGCAGCTGCGCAACGGTGGCGACGGCATGACCGGTCTGCAGCAGCTTGAGCATCTCGTCGAACAGGCGGCTCTGCGGCACATCGGCCAGGAGCTTGCTCGATTCGACCAGCGGTGCCGCCGTCTTGGGTTCGATCTTGAAGCCGAGGCCGGCCAGCTTGGCCGAGAAGCGAATCGCCCGAATGATGCGCACCGGGTCTTCGCGGTAGCGCGTGATCGGGTCGCCGATCATGCGCAGCGTGAGCTTCTTCGCGTCCTTGATGCCGTTGTGATAGTCGACCACGATCTCGCTCGCCGGGTCGTAGTACATCGCGTTGACGGTGAAGTCGCGCCGCGCCGCGTCTTCTTCCTGCGGACCCCATACGTTGTCGCGCAGCACGCGACCGCTGGCGTCGACCGCGTGCTTCATGCCCGCGAGCTCACCCTTGCTGGTGCGTTCGTTGCCGGCCACCTGCTCCGCGCCGTTGCTGTCCATGTAGGCGCGGAATGTCGATACCTCGATGACTTCGTGCTCGCGCCCGCGGCCGTACACCACGTGCACGATGCGAAAGCGCCGGCCGATGATGAAGGCCCGGCGGAACAGGCTTTTCACCTGCTCCGGCGTCGCGTTGGTCGCGACGTCGAAATCCTTGGGACGCAGGCCCAGCAGCAGATCGCGCACGGCGCCGCCGACCACGTAGGCCTCGTAACCGGCGTCCTGCAGCGTAGTGACGACGTTCTTGGCGCGTTCGTCGACCAGCGCCGGGTCGATGGCGTGCACCGAGGCAGACACCTCCTGGCGCTTGCCGAAACGGGCCTTGCCGCTCTGCGCGGCATCGCTGGACTTGCCCAGAAGTTTGTCGATGAATTTCTTGATCATTGGAAAGCTTCAGCGCCTCTGGCGCCCTTATTCATTTTCGAGCATCGACCGGATCAGCGGGATCGTGATCGCGCGCTGGGTCTGCAAGGCATAGCCGTCGAGTTGCGCGAGCAACTCCATCAGGCTGCCGAGATCGCGGCTGAAACGATGCAGCATGTAGTCGAGCACTTCGTCCGACAGCATCACGCCGCGGCTGTCCGCGGCCTGGCGCAGTACGGCGCGCCGCTCCGATTCGCCGAGCACCTGCAAGTGGAACACATGGCCCCAGCCCAGGCGCGTGCGCAGGTCCTCGCGCAGCGGCAAATCGGCCGGCGGCATGGTGCCCGCCGCCACAACGCCGCGCTGCAGGCTCTGCGCATTGACGAACCAGTTGAAGGCGGCATGCTGCTGGACTGCAGTGTAGAGATGCACATCGTCGAACAGCACCGCGCCCCAGCGCTCGTCGAACTCGGGCGGGTCCAGCAGCCCCGCATGCAGGCAGCCCACGCTGGCGCCCTGTTCGCGCAAGGCGCCGCGCACGGCTTCGATCAGGTGCGTCTTGCCGCTGCCGCTGTCGCCCCACAGGTAGGTCGGCACAGGGGAATGCAGCGTATTCGAGCGCGCGTCGCCCACCCACAGCGCCAGGTGCCGCAGGGCCGGCTCGTTCGGCCCGGCGAAGAAACCCGCGAGCGTCGGTCCGGCCGCGATGCCGATGTCGAGCGCGAGTTGCTTCATGCCATGGCCGCTGCGAGCGGCTGGGGTAGCGCGGATGACGCGAAGGAGGGGTTCATGGAACAGGGCATGGCGGCCCTTAAAATCGTGGCGAATTCTATCGGCCTGGCCGCATCGGTTGCCGGCCTCATTGTCCTCCTTCCTCCCGATCCTCCTTCTTTTGTCCGGCAAGTCCATGAACTCCACTCCGCCTACCCCGCTCAGTTACAAGGACGCCGGCGTCGACATCGATGCCGGCGACGCGCTGGTCGACCGCATCAAGCCGCTGGCGAAAAAGACGATGCGCGAAGGCGTGCTGGCCGGCATCGGCGGCTTCGGGGCGCTGTTCGAGGTGCCCAAGCGCTACAAGGAGCCGGTGCTGGTGAGCGGCACCGACGGCGTGGGCACCAAGCTCAAGCTCGCCTTCGAATGGAACATGCACGACACGGTCGGCATCGACCTGGTGGCCATGAGCGTCAACGACGTGCTGGTGCAGGGCGCCGAGCCGCTCTTCTTCCTCGACTACTTCGCCTGCGGCAAGCTCGACGTCGACACCGCGGCCGCCGTGGTGGGCGGCATCGCCCGCGGCTGCGAACTCAGTGGCTGCGCGCTGATCGGCGGCGAAACCGCCGAAATGCCCGGCATGTACCCGGCCGGCGAATACGACCTTGCGGGCTTCGCCGTCGGGGCGGTCGAGAAATCCCTGATCCTCACCGGCCAGAACGTCAAGCCGGGCGACGTGGTGCTGGGCCTGGCGTCCACGGGCGTGCACTCCAACGGCTTCAGCCTGGTGCGCAAGGTGATCGAGCGCGCAGCCGCCGACCTGCCTGCCACGCTCGACGGCCAGCCCTTCCGCAACGCCGTGATGGCGCCGACACGGCTCTATGTGAAGCCGGTGCTGGCGGCGCTGGCCAAGCACCCCATCAAGGCGCTCGCCCACATCACGGGCGGCGGCCTGCTCGAGAACATTCCGCGTGTGCTGCCCGATGGGACGGCAGCCCACCTCAGGAAGGGCAGCTGGCCGCAGACCGAGCTGTTCGCCTGGCTGCAGAAGGTGGCCGGCATCGACGATATCGAGATGAACCGCACCTTCAACAACGGCATCGGCATGGTGGTCGTAATCGACGCCGCAGAGGCTTCCGCCTGTGCGGCGACGCTGCGCGCCGCGGGCGAGACGGTGCACGAGATCGGCGTCATTGCCGAACGCGGCGCCGGCGCGGCCGTGGTCGTTGCCTGAGCGGCCGGCACCGCGTGAGCGAGATCCCCTCCACGCCGCCATCGCGCGCGCTGCTGACGGCGAGCTATCTGCTCATGGCAGGTGCCTTGCTGCTGATCCTGTGGCAGGGCCTCTTGCCCGGGCTGCTGTGCGTTTGCATCGGTTTTCTGGGCACGCGCTGGTTCACTCGCGTGCTGGATGCAGGCCTGCGGCGCGTGCTGCCCCGGCCACCGGGCCTGGCATCGGCCGTGCCCTCCTGGCCGCGTGTCATCGCTGCCACGCTGGTGATGCTGGCGCCGATCGGATTGCTGAGCGTGGCCTTCTCCGAAGCGCGCGACTTTGTCCTCAACGCACCGGAGCAGTACCAGGAACTGCTCGACTACATCGCGCGCACGGTGCTGGAGCTGCGCCTCAAGCTGCCGCCCGACATCGGCGCCTACCTGCCGGAAGGCTCGGCGGAGGTGCAGCGCATCGTCGCCGGCTACCTGCGCGCGCAGGCCGGCGCGCTCGCGCTGACTGGCCGCGCCTGGCTGGGCGGGCTGCTCTTCGCCTACGTCGGCCTGATCGTCGGCGCGCTGGCCGCGATTGCCAACCATCCCGCCACGCGGCGTCCGCTGGCCGAGCAATTGAAGCAGCGCATCAGCCTTTTCGGCCAGGCCTTCGGCCAGATCGTGGCGGCGCAGTTCTGGATCGCGGGCTTCAACACCTTGCTGACCGCCCTCTTCCTGCTGTTCGTGCTGCCGACGTGGGATCTGCGGCTGCCGTACACGCCGGCCCTGATCACGCTGACCTTCGTCGCCGGCCTGGTGCCGATCGTCGGCAACCTGCTGTGCAACACGGTGATCACCGTGGTCGGCCTGTCGGTCTCGCCAATCACCGCGCTGGCCTGCCTGGCCTTCCTGATCCTGATCCACAAGGCCGAATACCTCATCAATGCCAAGGTGGTCGGAAGCCGCACGCAAATGGGCGTGTGGGAACTGCTGGCCGTGATGTTCGTGGCCGAGGCGGTATTCGGCCCGGCCGGGCTGGTCGCGGCGCCGCTCTTCTATGCCTACCTAAAGAAGGAACTGCAGGCTGCTCGGCTCGTCTGAAGCCGATGTCCTGATTTGATCGATTCTTGTCCGGTGCGGCGCGGACAAAACGCCCGACAAAGCGAAAAATAAGGCGCATCATCCACTGCCCCCCGGAGCTCGCCGCCATGAAAACCTGTCTGATAGTGATCGATGCCCAGGAATCGTTTCGCCATCGCCCCTATTTCACGCAACGCGACTTCGCACCTTACGTCGCAGCGCAGAACGCCTTGATCGAAGGCTGCGTTGCGGCCGGCATTCCGATCGTGCGGATCTTCCACGTCGACGGCCCGGCCAGCAAGAGCAACCCCTTCGCGATCGAATCCGGCCATGTGCGCCCGCTCGAGGAACTGGCCGCCTTCGATGCCAGCGCCACCTTCACCAAGCACCGCCACAGCGCACTGGTCAACAGCGGGCTCGATGTCTGGCTCACCGAGAACGGCGTCGGCCGGCTGATCGTGAGCGGCATCCGCACCGAACAATGCTGCGAGACCACGACGCGCCATGCATCGGACCTGGGCTGGTCGGTCGACTACGTGCTCGACGCCACGCTGACTTTCGACATGACCCAGCCGGACGGCCGCCCGCTGTCGGCAGCCGACATCAAGGCACGCACGGCGACCGTGCTCGAAGGACGCTTCGCGAAGATCTGCAGCGTCGAGGAGGCGCTGGAGCGCGCGGGCGCGCCGGTCCTTGCCTGAAAGGTGCCCCGCGCGCGATGAACTCAGCCTTGATCCGGGTCGTCTTCGTGCTGCTGCCCCACAGCCTCGTGCTGGACTGGGCCGGCCCGGCCGAGGCCCTGCGCATCGCCAACCAGCAATTGCGCGCCGCCGGCCAGCCCGAGCGCTTCGCGATCGAATTTGCCTCTCCCGACCCGGAGGCGATCGGCTCTGTCGGGATCACGCTGGCAGGCCTGTCGCCGCTTCCCTCCCATTGGGACGGCCCGGCATGGATCGTGCTGGTCGGCCTGCCCGGCAACTCGATCTCGACGGCAGGGCCCGAGGCTCAGACGCTGCTGCGCTGGCTGCGCGACCAGCGTTTCGAGCGCGGCCGGCTCGAGCTCGTCACGATCTGCGCGGGTGCCCTGCTCGCAGCCCATGCGGGAGCGCTCGCGGGCCGGCGCGCCACCACCCACCATCACCATCTGGACGAACTGCGCCAGGTGGAACCGCGCTGCGAGGTGGTCGCCAACCGCGTCTTCGTCATCGATCCGCCGCTCTACAGCAGTGCGGGCGTCACGACCGGCATTGATCTCATGCTGCATCGTATTGCCGACATCTGCGGCGAGGCGCTGGCCGCGCAGGTTGCGCAGACCATGGTGGTGGTGCTGCGGCGCGGACCGCAGGACCCGGAGCTTTCGCCCTTTCTGGCCTACCGCAACCATCTGCATCCTGCGCTGCATCGCGTGCAGGATACGGTGAGCGAGACGCCGCAGGACGACTGGAGCGTGCCGCGCATGGCGCAGGTCGCTCATACGTCGGCCCGGCATCTCACGCGCCTGTTCATCGAGCACGCCGGCGTCGCGCCGCTCGAATATCTGCGCCGCCTGCGCCTGGCCACCGCGCGGCTTGCCCTCGACTCCGGCGCCAACGTGACCCGCGCAGCCGAGCTGGCGGGTTTCACCTCCGACACCCAGTTGCGTCGCGCTTGGCGGCAGTTCGGTTTCGACGGCTCGCCTTCGCGGCCCCGGCTCGGCGCGCGCGGCTAGGCGTGCTCGCCGGCGCGAAGGTCGCGGTTTTGTGCGATCTGTCCTATTGAAAACTGGTCATCTTCCGACCCAGGATAGCGGCACCCGATGTTCTCCTTCCGCTCTGCCCATGTCTGCATTCCGGGGAGCCTGAGTCATGAAGATTGCGCAAATTGCCCCGTTGTACGAATCCGTTCCGCCTCGTCTGTACGGGGGGACGGAAAGGGTGGTCGCCCAGCTTTGCAATGCGCTGGTGAGCCAGGGGCACGAAGTCACGCTGTTCGCGTCCGCCGACGCGTGTACGCGCGCGACCTTGGTGCCGGTGCGTGAACAGGCGCTGCGGCTGGACCCCGCGCCGCTGAAGTCGGACCTCGCCAGCCACCTGGTCATGCTGCGGGAAGTTCGACGACAAGCCCAGGCCTTCGACGTGCTGCACTTCCACATCGATCTGCTGCACTTCCCGATTTTCGAAGACATGGCCGAGCGCACGCTCACCACGCTGCACGGTCGGCTCGATCTGAAGGACCTGCCCGAGGCGTATCGCCAGTGGAAGCAGTTTCCGCTGGCCTCGATCTCCAGGCAGCAGCGTACGCCGCTGCCTTTCGCCTGCTGGCATGGAACCGTCCACCATGGGCTCGACCCGGCGCTGTATCCCTTCGACGAAGGCGGAAGCGGCGGCTATCTCGCCTTTCTGGGCCGCATCTCGCCCGAAAAGCGACCCGACCGGGCCATTGCGATCGCGACGCGCGCAGGCCTGCCGCTGAAGATCGCCGCCAAGGTCGACATGGTTGACCGCGAATACTTCCGGCGCCAGATCCGTCCGCTGCTCGATCATCCGCTGGTGGAATTCGTCGGCGAGATCGGCGACGCCGACAAGGCTGCCTTTCTTGGCGGCGCGCGCGCCCTGCTCTTTCCCGTCGACTGGCCCGAGCCCTTCGGACTGGTGATGATCGAGGCCATGGCCTGCGGCACGCCGGTGATCGCATGGCGCTGCGGCTCGGTGCCCGAACTGGTGGATGACGGCGTCAGCGGACTGATCGTCGCCGACGAAGAACAAGCGGTCGCGGCGGTGCACGCGGTCGGGGCGCTCGACCGCAGCCAGGTGCGCGCCACTTTCGAGCAGCGATTTTCAGCTGCGGCGATGGCCAAAGCCTACGTTGAGTTGTATCGTCGACTTCCCGCCCACGGCGAGGACGGCACTTCTTTCACCTACCCGAAAGCTGCTTGAGCATGAGCCAGGGCATGACCACGGAACCTCCGCTCGCGGAGCTCGACGTCGAAGCGGTGCTCGAACGCAATCCGCAGCGGCTTTTCGTTCTGAAGGCGAGCGATACCTTTCTGGTCGCCGACGCCTACGGGGATATCACGGGAGATGCGGACGGGCTGTTCCACAACGACACGCGCGTGCTGTCGACCTACCTGCTGCGCCTGGCCGGCCGCCGGCCTTCGCTGCTGTCGGGCGCGGTGAGCCAGGACAACCTGTTCTTCACCGCGAACATGACCAACCATCCCCTGCCTCTGCTCGGCAATCCGGCGACGCCGGAAGGGGTGATCCACCTGGAGCGCAAGCGCTTTCTCTGGAACGACCGCATCTTCGAACGCATCACCCTGGTGAACTATGGCGACCAGCGGGTGCAGGCGCCTCTGACGCTGCACTTCGCCGCCGACTTCCACGACATGTTCGAGGTGCGCGGACAGGCGCGCTTGCAGCGCGGCGCCCGCGAGCCCTCGTTGCTGAGCGAACACGGCGTCGAACTGCGCTATCAGGGGCTGGACGGCCTGCTGCGCAACATGTGCATCGAGTTCTCCGAGAAACCGCAGCGCATGGATGAACGGCATGCGGAATTCATCCTCCTGCTCGATCCGCAGCAGCGCTGGACGCTGCATGCCGAGATCGGGCCCTGCCGCTCTTCGGACCCCGGCTGCACGCGCTACCGACAGGCCGCCGCCGCCGCGCGCCGCAGCATGCGAGTGCGCCAGCGGCGCGGCGCCCGCGTGCTGACTTCCGGGCGGCTGTTCCAGGGGTGGCTGGACAAGTCACGCGCTGATCTGGCCTTGTTGACGACCGACCTGCCCACCGGCCCCTACCCCTATGCCGGCATTCCGTGGTTCTCGACCCCGTTCGGGCGCGACGCCATCGTGACCGCGCTGCAGACCCTTTGGCTGGACCCGGCGCTGGCACACGGCGTGCTGTCCTTCCTCGCGCACAACCAAGCGCAGCAGACCTCGACCTTCCGCGACTCCGAGCCCGGCAAGATCATGCACGAGACGCGCAAGGGCGAAATGGCAGCGGTGAACGAACTGCCCTTCGCCAAGTACTACGGCGGCGTCGACACCACGCCGTTGTTCATCATGCTGGCCGGCGCATACGCGCAGCGCGTGGGAGATCCGCACGTGCTCGACCCCTTCTGGCCGGCGCTGGAGGCTGCGGCGCGCTGGATCGAACGAAACGGCGCCAGCCACCCGACCGGTTTTCTGAGTTACGCGCGCGGCGAAACCACCGGGCTCGCCAACCAGGGCTGGAAGGACAGCAACGATTCCGTCTTCCACGCCGACGGCAGCACGCCGGAAGGCCCGATCGCGCTGATCGAAGTCCAGGGCTACGCCTACCGGGCCTACGCCGTAATGGCGGAGCTGTCCGAGCTGCGCGGCGACCCGGATTCGGCCCGCCACTGGCAGCAGAATGCCGCCGCGCTTCAGGCCTCCGTCGAACTGCACTTCTGGCAGGAAGACCTGCAGTTCTATGCGCTCGCATTGGACGGCCGCGGCCAGCCTTGCCGGGTGCGCGCATCGAACGTGGGACATCTGCTCTACACCGGACTTCCGCGCAGCGACCGCGGACAGGCGGCGGCCAGCCAGCTGCTGTCCCGGGCCTTCAATTCCGGCTGGGGCATTCGCACGCTGCCGCCCGAGACACAGCGTTTCAACCCGATGTCCTATCACAACGGCTCCGTCTGGCCGCATGACGTCGTGCTCTGCGCAGCGGGGGTGGCGCGCTATGGCGAGCGTGACGGCCTGGTGCGTCTTTTGAACGGCATGTTCGAGGCTGCCACGCACTTCGGCATGCGCCTGCCGGAGCTGTTCTGCGGTTTCGAGCGCGCGGCCGGCGAGGCGCCGATCGCCTATCCGGTCGCGTGCCTGCCGCAGGCGTGGGCGGCAGGCTCGGTTTTCATGCTGCTGCAGGCCTGCCTGGGCTTGCAGCTGGACGCCAGGCAGCAGCTGGTCTGCGTCGAGGATCCGCGCCTGCCCGATGGAATCGACCATTTGCAGATTCGGCATCTGCAGCTCGGCGCACAGAAGCTCGACCTGAGTTTTCAGCGCCTGGGTGAACGGGTCGTTGCGTTCATCGATCGACAGGAAGGGCCGTCGCCGGTAGGACTATCGCTGACGCTCTGAGCAGCGCTCACGCGCTCACGTAGCCGCAGAAGCGCAGCACGTGGCCGTCCGGCTCGCGAATGGCGAACTCGCGCAGACCCCAGGGCTGCGAAGCCACCGGCTCGATCACGTTGACGCCGCGCTTCAGGTAGGCGGCATGCAGTCCGTCGACGTCCCGGCCGACGTGGATCACGATCTCGCCGCGCCAAGGATCGACTTCGCGCCGCCCGCATTGCCAGAGACGGATGTAGACCGGGTCGCCGTAGCTGCGATCACCCTTCTTCACACGTGCGTAGCTCGGCGGCTCGCCGGCAATGAAATCGAGTTCGAAGCCCAGCACGTCGCAGAAGTAGCGCGCCGCACGCGACGCATCGGCCACCGGCAGCACCGGCTGGATGCCGTGGAACTCGTGCCGCGTACCGAGATCGACAGACGTGGCCTTGGCCTGATCCATCAGCTTTCCGCCCGGCGCAACGCGGCGACGCGCTCGGCGATCGCATCGATGTCGAGCGCGTCTTCCGCGTGCGCCAGATAGGTTTCGAGGTCGCGCACCGCCAGCGCACTGTTGCCTTGTTCGGCATGCGCGAGGCCGCGGTCGCGGTGCTCGCCCCAGGCCTCGGGAAACAGCGCCACCAGCCGGTCCTGCACCGCGATCGCGCGCTGCCAGTCTTCCTGGGCGCGATGGACTTCCTTCAGGTTGCGCAACATCCGGCCGATGATCTCGCGCGGCGAAGCAGGCTGCAGATACAGTCCCAACGGCACGTCGAAGTCGCCCACCAAGCCGTTGCTGCGCTTGTAGGGCTCGAGCCGCTCGCTGAGCTCTTCGCGCGAGAGCGATTTTCCGGTGAAGGGATCGATCACCACCTGCCCTTTCGGCAGCGTGACCTTGAGCATGAAATGGCCGGGGAAGCCCACGCCCCGCGCCTGCAGGCCCAGGCCCTGGGCAAGCTCCATCCACAGCACGGCCAGCGAGATCGGGATGCCGCGGCGCGTGCGCAGCACCGCATTGAGATAGCTGTTGTCGGGGTCGTAGTAGTCGTTGACGTTGCCGCCGAAGCTCAGGTCATGAAAGAAGAACTGGTTGAGCGCCCGCAAGCGCTGCAGCGGCGCCGCGTCCGCCGGCAAGCGGCGTCGCAGCCGCGCAAGCAACTGGTCGACGTCGCCAAGCACCTGCTGCACGTCGAGCTCGGGGTATTCGTCTTGCGCCAGGCTGGCTGCCGCTTCGAGCAGGGGAAAGTGATCATCGCTCTTGACAAGCGAGTCAAAATACTCGAGAGCAGTGGGCGCCGAGAAGCGGAACGTCATGTGTCTTTGTAGAGGAGCGCGCGGGGAGCGTCAAGGCTGCGGCAAGCGTCGCGATTTCAGTGGCGCACAAAACTGCGCAACTTGACGCCCACGATCGCAAGCACCGCGAAATAGAGGAGCGCAGCGCCCGCGACCAGGGCTGCCAGCAGGCCGATGCGACGCAGGCGCTCGGCCCGCAAGCCGATCCAGTCGAAGTGCTGCGCGCCCCAGACCAGCAACCCGGCCAGCACGAGGGCGCCGGCCAGCACTTGCAGCACGAATTTGCCCCAGCCCGGTTCAGGCTTGTAGCTGCCGCGCCGGATCAGGCCGAACAGCAGCCAGCTTGCGTTGACCAGGGCCCCGATTCCGATCGTCAGCGTCAGCGCGGCATGCTGGAGCACCGGCACCAGCACGACGTTGAGCAGCTGCGTGAGCACCAGCACGGCCACGGCGATCAGCATCGGCGTGCGCGTGTCGTGCTTGGCGTAGTAGCCCGGCGCCAGCACCTTGATCGCCACCAGGCCAACCAGGCCGACGCCGTAGCCCATGAGCGCCGCGCTGGTGCGCTCGACGTGGAGTGCGTTGAAGGCGCCGTTGTGGAACAGCACCGCGACCAGGGGCGTGGAGAAAACCAGCAGAGCCAGCGCACAGGGCACCGAGAGCAACACCACCAGACGCAGGCCCCAGTCGAGCATCGACGAATAGCGGGCATCGTCCTGGGCGGCGCGCGCGCCGGCGAGCTGCGGCATCAGCACCACGCCGAGCGCCACGCCCAGCATCGCGGTCGGGAATTCCATCAGACGGTCGGCATTGGTGATCCAGCTGACGCTGCCGATCGCCAAGTGGGAGGCAATCTGCGTGTTGATGAGCAGCGAGATCTGCGCCACGCTGACGCCGATCAGCGCCGGCAGCATCAGCCTGGTGATCTTGCGTGTCGTCGGATCGGCCCAGGCGGCGCGAATCGCGCCGAAGCTCGCGCCGACCCGCGGCATCATGCCCAGCCCGCGCAAGGCCGGGATTTGCAGCGTCAGCTGGAGCAAGCCGCCCGCCATCACGCCCACGCATTGGGCGTAGATCGGCTCGATGCCGAGCCGCCGAAACCAGGGCGCGCCGAGCACGATCGACAGGATCAGCGCCACGTTCAGCAGCACCGGCGACGCCGCCGGCACCGCGAACTTGCGCCACGTGTTGAGAATGCCGCCGGCCAGGGCGACCAGCGACATGAAACCGATGTAAGGAAACATCCAGCGCGTCATGACGACAGCAGCGTCGAAACCCTGGGGGTTCTGATTAAGACCGCTGGCCATGGCCCACACCATCAGCGGCGCCGCGATCACGCCGACTGCACAGACGATGACCAAGGCCCAGGTCAGGAGCGTCGCCACGTGGTCGACCAGCTGCCTGGCGCCCTCGTCGCCGTGCTCCGCCTTGCTGGCGGCCAGCACCGGCACGAAGGCCTGGCTGAACGCGCCTTCGCCGAACACCCGCCGGAACAGGTTGGGGATGCGAAAGGCGACGTAGAAGGCGTCGGTCATCGCACTGACACCGAATACCGAGGTCATGAGCACGTCGCGGACGAGCCCGGTGACCCGGGAAGCGAGCGTCAGCAGGGAGACGGTGGAGGCGGATTTGAACAGGGACACGGGCCGAAGTGTATGTGGCCGCGTGTGCTCTTCCGGGGCCACGGGACGTCCGCCAGCCCCTCGCCTATAATGGAGGGCTTTGCTGCATCATCCCCAGACATCTAAAGGAATTCATCCATGGCATCCGCCAAGCCCAAGAAAAAGAACCCGCGCCTCGCGTCGGGCCGTAAACGCGTCCGCCAGGACGTCAAGCTCAACGCCGCGAACACCTCGCTGCGCTCCAAATACCGCACCGCCGTGAAGAACGTCGAGAAGGCCGTCCTGGCCGGCGACAAGACCAAGGCGGCTGAGCTCTTCGCGAAGGCCCAGAGCATCGTCGACACCGTCGCCGACAAGGGCATCTTCCACAAGAACAAGGCTGCTCGCGACAAGAGCCGCCTCGCGGCCAAGGTCAAGACCCTGGCCCTCGCCCCTGAAAAGGCCGCCGCCTGACGTCTCAGGCATAAAGCCCGGACCGGTTCTCAGCAACCAGTCCGCCGTTTGATCGGGGTGCGCTGCAGCAAAGTGACAAAACCGCCTTCGGGCGGTTTTTTCATGGTCGGCCGCCCTTGGGCGGTTTTCACGGGCGCTTGGGCTCGTCCGGCACCAGGCACGCCTCTGCCACCTGCAAGCCGTTGTCCTTGGCGAAATTCATCACGAAATCCCATGCCATCACTTCGGCATTGCGCAACTCGCTGCTGACCACCACGCACTTGATGCCGTTGACGACCGTCGGCACGCACCATGGCGAATAGTTCAGGTGGCTTCCCGGCTGCGGCCCGCCCGGGCGGAACGAGCACATCACGCCTGCGAGCCGTTCTGCCCAATCACTCGGGCGGAAGGTCCGGCCATCTTGCGTGATGCCCTGGATAAAGACTTGTTTGGCGGAGGGGGAAACCATCGGTTGGCGAGAGCGAATTGCACGCGCGTGCTGCGCTGCACAACGATTCTATCCGGCGGTCCCGAGAGCGACAGCTGCGCGGGCATCGCTGTGATGCGCAATCCTCACCGACGCTTGCAAAGCGCACGCCTAGAATCCGCGTTCCCTTTTCCGGAGATCGTATGAGCGCCACTGCCGCCCCCTCGTCGCCCCACGTCATGAACACCTACGGCCGCCTGCCGATCGCGCTGTCGCACGGCCAGGGCTGCCGAGTCTGGGACACCGAAGGCCGCGCCTACCTCGACGGCCTGGGCGGCATTGCCGTCAACACGCTGGGCCACAACCACCCGGAGCTGGTGCCTGCCCTGCAGGACCAGATCGCCAAGCTGATCCACAGCTCCAACTACTACCACGTGCCGGGCCAGGAACAGCTGGCGATCAAGCTGACCGAGCTCTCGGGGCTCACCAACGCCTTCTTCTGCTGCACCGGGCTGGAAGCCAACGAGGCCGCGCTCAAGCTGGCGCGCAAGTTCGGCCATGACAAGGGGATCGAGCGCCCCGAAGTCGTTGTCTACGAGGCTGCCTTCCACGGCCGCAGCATCGCCACGCTGTCGGCCACCGGCAACCCGAAGATACAAAAAGGCTTCGGCCCGCTGGTCGAAGGTTTTATCCGCGTGCCGCTCAACGACATCGAAGCGCTCAAGAAGGCGACCGAAGGCAACCCGAACGTGGTGGCCGTGTTCTTCGAAACCATCCAGGGCGAAGGCGGCATCCATCCGATGCGCTGGGAGTACCTGCGCCAGGTGCGTGCGCTGTGCGACGAGCGCGACTGGCTCATGATGATCGACGAGGTGCAGTGCGGCATGGGCCGCACCGGCAAGTGGTTCGCGCACCAGTGGGCCGGCATCTTGCCGGACGTGATGCCGCTGGCCAAGGGACTGGGTTCCGGGGTGCCGATCGGCGCCGTTGTCGCCGGCCCGCGCGCGGCCAACCTGTTCGGCCCCGGCAACCATGGCACCACCTTCGGCGGCAATCCGCTCGCGATGCGCGCCGGCATCGAAACCATCCGGATCATGGAAGAGCACAAGCTGCTCGAGAACGCAGCCAATGTCGGCGCTCACCTGAAGGCCGCGCTGGAGCGCGAGCTGGGCGGCCTGGCGGGCGTGACGGAGATCCGCGGCCAGGGCCTGATGCTCGGCATCGAGCTCGAGCGGCCCTGCGGCGAGATCCTGAACCGCGCCTGCGATGCCGGCCTGCTGCTGAGCGTGACTGCCGACAGCGTGATCCGCCTGGTGCCGCCGCTAATCCTCAGCGTCGCCGAGGCCGATGAAATCGTCGCGATCCTGGCGCCGATCGTGAAGACCTTTCTTGCGGAGCCTCGGCCATGAGCGACGCGAAGCCCGCCATCCGGCACTTCCTGCAGTTTTCGGACTTCACAGCCGAGGAGTACGCGCACGTCTTCGCGCGCGCGGCGCTGATCAAGAAGAAGTTCAAGGCCTACGAGAGACACCAGCCGCTGGTCGATCGCACGCTGGCCATGATCTTCGAGAAGGCTTCGACCCGCACCCGCGTGAGCTTCGAGGCCGGCATGTACCAGTTGGGCGGCAGCGTGGTGCACCTGACCACCGGCGACAGCCAGCTCGGACGCGCCGAGCCGATCGAAGACAGCGCCAAGGTCATCAGCCGCATGGTCGACCTGGTGATGATCCGCACCTACGAGCAGACCAAGATCGAGGCCTTCGCGGCGCATTCGCGCGTGCCGGTGATCAACGGCCTGACCAACGAATTCCACCCCTGCCAGATCCTGGCCGACATCTTCACCTACCTCGAACACCGCGGCACGAATTCGGAAGGGATGCCGGACCCGGCATTCCTGGCCGGCAAGACGGTGGCCTGGGTCGGCGACGGCAACAACATGGCCAACACCTGGCTGCAGGCCAGCGAGATCCTGGGCTTCAAGGTGCATGTGAGCACGCCCAGCGGCTACGAGGTCGACCAGTCGATCGCCGGCATCCGCTCGGCCGACAGCTACAAGGTGTTCAAGGACCCGATGGAAGCCTGCCGCGGCGCCGACCTGGTGACCACCGACGTCTGGACCAGCATGGGCTACGAGGCCGAGAACGAGGCGCGCCGCGCCGCCTTTGCCGAATGGTGCGTCGACGAGGAAATGATGCGCGTAGCCCACCCCGATGCCCTCTTCATGCACTGCCTGCCCGCGCACCGTGGCGAGGAAGTGCAGGCTGAAGTGATCGACGGCCCGCAATCGGTGGTTTGGGACGAAGCCGAGAACCGGCTGCATGCGCAGAAGGCATTGATGGAGTTCCTGCTCCTGGGACGGCAGACGAACTGACGTCGGCACCGGTGTTTTCATTCTGTTGGAAATAACCGACACCACGACTCCGTGCGCGGCGCTAACTTTGCGCCATGGACCAACGCATCTGGGATATCTCGCCGCCCGTGCATGATGGCGCGCCGGTGTTTCCCGGCGACACGCCCTACCGGCAGCGCTGGGCGGCCACCATCGCGCCGGGCTGCCCGGTCAACGTCAGCGAAATCACGCTCTCGCCGCACGTCGGCGCGCATGCCGATGCGCCTCTGCACTACGACCCGGCCGGGGCGACCATCGGCGAGGTCGACCTTTTTCCCTATCTCGGCCCGTGCCGCGTGATCCATGCGATCGAACGCGGGCCCCTGATCGAGTGGGAACACCTCGCCCACGCCATCGACGACCTGCCGCCGCGCGTGCTGGTGCGCACCTACCGGCAAGCACCGGTCGACCGCTGGGACGGCGCCCTCGCCGCCTATGCGCCCGCCACCATCGAACGCCTCGCCGCGCTGGGCGTGAAGCTCATCGGCATCGACACCGCCAGCATCGACCCGGCCGAGAGCAAGACGCTCGACAGCCACCAGGTGATCCGCCGCCTCGGCCTGCGCGTGCTCGAGAACCTCGTGCTCGATGAGGTGCCCGAAGGCGACTACGAACTCATCGCGTTGCCGCTCAAACTGGTGACGGCCGATGCTTCTCCCGTTCGCGCCGTACTGCGCGAACTCAAACCCCTGCGACCATGACCCTCGACGACTGCAAGCGCCTCGATGCGCAAGACCCCCTCGCCGCCCTGCGCGACCTGTTCACCCTGCCCAAGGACGTGATCTATCTCGACGGCAACTCCCTGGGCGTGCTGCCCAAGGCCGCGCCGGCGCGCATCGCCGAAGTGGTGAGCAAGGAATGGGGCGAAGGCCTGATCCGCTCCTGGAACAGTGCCAGCTGGATCGACCTGCCGCAGCGCCTTGGCGATAAGCTGGCGCGCCTGATCGGCGCCGCGCCGGGCGAGGTGGTCTGCACCGACGGCACCTCGGTCAACCTCTACAAGGTGCTGTTCGCCGCGCTGTCGCAGATGAAAGGCAGCGGCCGCAAGGTCGTCATCAGCGAACGCAGCAATTTCCCGACCGACCTCTACATCGCCGAGTCGCTGTGCCGCGAGCGCGGCTTCGCCTTGAAGCTGATCGAGGCCGGCGAGCTGCCCGCCGCACTGACCGCCGACGTGGCGGTGCTGATGCTCACGCACGTGAACTACCGCACCGGCGCCATGCACGACATGAAGGCGCTCACGGCCGCGGCCCATGCGGCCGGCGCGCTGACGGTGTGGGACCTGGCGCACAGCGCGGGCGCGGTGCCGGTGGCGCTCAACGACAGCGAGGCCGACTTCGCGATCGGCTGCGGCTACAAGTACTTGAACGGCGGTCCGGGCGCGCCGGCCTTCGTCTGGGTTCACAAGCGGCATGCAAGCCGCTTCGAGCAGCCGCTCGCGGGCTGGTTCGGCCATGCGGCGCCCTTCGAATTCACGCCGCACTACCGGCCGGCGCCGGGCGTCGCGCGCTATCTCTGCGGCACCCAGCCCATCATTGCCCTGTCCGCGCTCGAATGCGGGCTCGACACGGTGCTGGCCGCCGAGCCCTTCGACGGCGATCGAGGCAGCATGGCGGCGCTGCGCGCCAAGTCGCTGGCGCTGACCGATGCTTTCATCGCCCTGGTGGAGGAGCGCTGCGCAGGTCGCTTCACGCTGGTCACGCCGCGCGAGCACGCGCAGCGCGGCTCGCAGGTGTGCCTGGCGCTCAGCGACGGCGCGCCGGGGGCCTACGCGATCGTGCAGGCGCTGATCGCACGCGGCGTGATCGGCGATTTCCGCGCCGCCCATTCGACAAGCTCAGGGCAATCGGATGACGGGGACATCCTGCGCTTCGGCTTCACCCCGCTGTACCTCGGCTTCGAGGATGTCTGGCACGCGGTCGACCATCTCGTGCAGGTGCTCGAAGGTGAAGAATGGAAGCGGCCCGAGTTCAACCAGAAGCTCGCCGTGACCTGAAGGACACAGACATGAGCACCGAAAAGATCGTCCACGAAGAAAAGGCGCAGCTCGACTTCAGCGCCTCGATGAGCTACAGCGACTACCTGAGCCTCGACAGCATCCTCAATGCCCAGCATCCGCGCTCGCCGGCGCACGACGAGCTGCTCTTCATCGTGCAGCACCAGACCAGCGAGCTGTGGATGAAGCTCATGCTGCACGAGCTGCGTGCCGCGATCCGCTGCATCGCGGACGACGAGCTGGCCAGCGCCTTCAAGATGCTGGCGCGCGTCTCGCGCATCATGGAGCAGCTGGTGCACGCCTGGGACGTGCTGGCCACCATGACGCCGCCGGAGTACAGCGCGATGCGGCCCTACCTCGGCAGCTCCAGCGGCTTCCAGAGCTGGCAGTACCGCTGCATCGAGTTCGCGCTCGGCAACAAGAACGCCGCCATGCTGAAGCCCCATGCGCACCGCCCCGAGCTGCTGGCCGAGGTCGAGGCGGCATGGCGCTCGCCCTCCCTCTACGACGAGGCGCTGCGCCTCCTGGCGCGCCGCGGGCTGGACATTCCGGCCGACCACCTGGAGCGCGACTGGACCAGGCCCTACGAAGTCAGCGAAGGCGTCGAGCAGGCCTGGCTCGTGGCCTACCGCGACCCGAAGAACCACTGGGACATCTACCAACTCGGCGAGGAACTGACTGATCTCGAAGACGCCTTTCGTCTCTGGCGCTTCCGCCACGTGACCACCGTGGAGCGCGTGATCGGCTTCAAACGTGGCACGGGCGGCACCGGCGGGGTAAGCTATCTGCGCAAGATGCTCGACGTGGTGTTGTTCCCGGAGATCTGGAAGTTGCGCACGGATCTCTAGAGCCGCCATCTCGTCGATAACAAACCGGGAGACGACTATGAGCGATTCCTTTGCCGACGACGAACTGGCCCTTTTGCGCGAGCACGGCATCGTGCTCTTCGCCGAGCGCGTGATCTTCGATGCCAAGCCGCCGATGCCCGTCGAGCAGATTACCGAGGTGCAGGCCCTCTGCGCCGGGCCGATCCCGCCCGAGCTGGTGGCGCTCTGGCAGCAAACGGCAGGCGGCCGCATCGACTACGACCTGCATCTGCGCATGAACGGCAACGAAGAGGCGGTGAGCTGGAGCGAACTGTTCTGGAATGGAAGCGACGGCTACCACGACCTGCAAGGCTGGATCGAGCACGAACGGCAGGTGGCAGCGGAAGCCGCCGCGACGAGCGACGAACCCTGGGACGGCAAACTCACCACCCTGCCCTTCGGCGGCTTCGAATACAGCGACCGCATCTACGCCGTGGTCGAGCCCGGCGCCGACTACGGCCACATCCTGGCCTGGAAACAAGGCCTGCCCGACGCCTGGGCGCACGCCTTGCACGAGGACGGGCTGACGACCGTCGCGCACGAACTGAACGCTGCCTTCGCGACATTGCATCTCGACGAAGACCCGCTCGAGCCGGCCGGCGACTACTTCACCGGACAGGCGCTGCTCGAGTACCTCGACGAACGTCACCAGACGCATGGCCTGTCCATGGAGCTGATGGACAAGCTGGTCGCGTTCTACCGCCGCGCGATGGTCGACTGGCGCACGCCGCTCGCCGAAGGCACGCTGGGTCAGGACGGACCGCTGTCGCGCATCGCGCTGCGCCATGCGGTCGCCACCGACGATGCCGCGCTGGTCGAACGGCTGGCAGCCGCCGGCGTGGCGCTCGACGGCCCACTGCAAGGCAGCGCGATCGCCACCGACCTGGCGCTGAGCCACGGCGCCCACGCCGCGGCGGCGGCGCTGGTGCGCGCCGGCGCGCCGGTGGCGCTGGACGCGCTCGACTACATCGACAGCGCGGTCTCCCCGGAGCTCGTCACGCTGCTGCTGGAGCATGGGGCCCAGCCGACGCCCACTGCCATCGCGGAATGCGTGGCCTGCGGCGCGCCGGCCGCCGCGCGGCTGATCGCCGACGCCTACGGCCAGGCGCACAAGGACCTGCCCGCAGCCTTCGAAAAAATCAGGGACGGCATGCTCACCGAACTCGAGACCTCGCTGGCCGAAGTGCGCACCGGCAAGGTCAGCCACTATCTCGGCGCCGAGGGCCTGGCCGCGCGCGTCGACCATCTGCAGAGCTTCCAGCTCTGAGTTCAGGCGCCGTAGAGCCAAGGCTGATCGAGCAGCCGGGCGCCCAGCAGTCGCAAGGCCGCATCGCGGCTCATACGAACCAGGCCGGTGGCATGAAAGATCTCGCCGTTGCGCCGCGCCCGTGCCTGCACCCGGGCATTGCGCTCCCAGCGCGCGGCCGCGTAGCGCGCCAGCGCAGCCGGCACCGCCTCCGAATCGCCGCCGCCGAGCGCCTCGGCGAGCGCCACCCCGTCTTCGATTGCCATGCCTGCGCCCTGCGCCAGGTAGGGCAGCATCGGATGCGCCGCGTCGCCGGCCAGCGCCACGCGTTCGCAGGCCATCTGCTCGGGCCCGGTGAGCGGCGGCCGGTCGCTGAGCGCCCAGGCGCCCCACGAGGGCATGGCCTCGAGCAGCGCCTGCAGGCCGGCGCAGGTTCGGCCGGTGGCCATCTGCAGCGCGCCCAGGCTGGTCGCCTGGTCCCAGTCGCGTGCATCGCCGGCTGGCGCGGCCTCGGCCAGCACCACGACGTTGAGCGCTTCGCCGCGGCGCACCGGATAGGCCACGGCGTGCAGCCGTGGCCCAAGCCAGACGCTGATCTGCGTGCTGCGCAGCCCCGGGGGCAGCGCCGATTGCGCGACCAGCGCCCGCCAGGCGGTGTGGCCGGTTGGCCGCGGCGGCGAGTCCTCGACCACGCGTGAACGCAGCGTGCTCCAGAGGCCGTCGGCCCCGACCAGCGCGTCGCCCTCCCAGGCTCGCGAATCAGTGCTCGACACGCAGACAGCGTTGTCGCGCGCCACTGCGTCGGCAATGCGCACGCCGGTGTTGAGCGTGGCGGCGCCGCTGCCACGCACCGCCGCCAGCAACAGCGTATGCAGATCGGCGCGGTGCAAGCAAAGATAGGGGGAGCCGTAGCTTCGCAGCATCGCGTTGCCGAGCGGCAGGCGGGCGATCTCCCGGCCGCCGCTCGCGCTGCGCACCACCAGCGCCTCCGGCCGCGCCGCGACGCGCACCAGCGGCTCCCACACGCCGAGCGACTGCAGCCGGCGCGTGACGTTGGGGCCGAGCTGGATGCCGGCGCCGACTTGGCCGAAGGCCACGGCCTGCTCGAACAGGTCGACGCGATGGCGGCGGCGGGCCAGGGCGAGCGCGCTCGCCAGGCCCGCAATGCCCCCGCCCGCGATCAGGATGTGAGCGGCCGGCATGCCCCGCTCAGTGCGCGCGCGTCACGGAAGATGGGCGTTCCGCCTCTGCCTGGGAACTGCTTTTCGTCGTGGCGCAACTGCCGCAGCTGTCGCACGAGCCGCAGCCGGAGCTCTTGGCCAGCGAGGCCGCCAGCTGCTGCGCGCGCTGCGCATCGACCAGGCCCGCGCGATGCGTGCCCGAAGCAAGCCGGGCCGCTGCGGCGCGCCGCCATCCGGCCGGCATCCAGCGCCAGACGGCATAGAGCGCGGCCAGCGCGACGATCAGCCCGACGATGATCTCTTGTGCCATCTCATCCTCCAGTCAGTGCGAGGGCGACACGATAGGTGATCCAGCACGCCATGTAGGCGAGCGCGAACAAATAGCCGGCCATGATCCACACGTAGCGCCACGAACCGGTCTCGCGCTTGACTGCGGCCAGGGTCGAGATGCATTGCGGCGCGAACACGTACCAGACCAGGAGCGACAGCGCCGTGGCGAGCGACCAGCTGCCGGCGATCAGCGGCTCCAGTTGGCCCGCGACGTCGTCGCCGGTGGCCGAGAGCGCATACACCGTGCCGAGCGCACCCACTGCCACCTCGCGCGCCGCCATGCCCGGCACCAGCGCGATCGAGATCTGCCAGTTGAAGCCGATGGGCGCGAAGATGTGCTCCAGCCCGCGGCCGATCATGCCGGCCAGGCTGTACTGGATCGCAGGCCCCGTCGCGCCCGCGGGCGGCGATGGGAAGGTCGAGAGAAACCACAGCAGGATCGTGAGCGTGAGGATGATGGTGCCCACGCGCTGGAGAAAGATCCATGCGCGTTCGTAGAGCCCCAGCGCCAGGTTGCGCAGGCTGGGCCAGCGATAGGCCGGCAGCTCCATCATCAGCGGCGAATGCTGCTTGTTGTCGCGGAAGCGCTTCATGACCCAGGCCACCCCCATCGCCGAGACGATGCCGAACACGTAGAGCGCGAACAGCACCACGCCTTGCAGGTTGAACACGCCGGCCACGGTGCGCGCCGGGATGAAGGCCGCGATCAGCAGCGCATAGACCGGCAGCCGCGCCGAGCAGGTCATCAGCGGCGCGATCATGATCGTGGTGAGCCGGTCGCGCCAGTTGCTGATGGTGCGCGTGGCCATCACGCCCGGAATGGCGCAGGCGAAGCTCGACAGCAGCGGAATGAAGGAGCGGCCCGAGAGGCCCACGGTGCCCATCACCCGGTCGAGCAGGAAGGCCGCGCGCGGCAGGTAGCCGGAGTCTTCCAGCGCAAGGATGAACAGGAACAGGATCAGGATCTGCGGCAGGAACACGATCACGCCGCCCACGCCGGCGACGATGCCGTCGACCAAGAGGCTCTGCAGCATGCCCTCGGGCACGAAGCGCTTGATGAGTTCGCCGAAGGCGGCGGTGCCGTCCTTGATTGCATCCATCGGCACGTTGGCCCAGCTGAACACGGCCTGGAACATCAGGAACAGCGCGACGGCGAGCACCAGCAAGCCCCACACCGGGTGCATCACCACGCGGTCGATCCGGTCACTGGTCGCGAGGCTGCCAGCCGGCTGGCGCACTGCCACGTCGAGGATGCGGCGCACCTCGCGCTGCGTGGCGAGCACGTCGTCGAGGCCCGGCGCCTGCCAGGGCTGGGGCGTCGCCACGGCCACCGGCGCATCGAGCGCTTCGAGCAGCCCCTGGGCTCCGCCGGCATGCACGCCGACGGTCTCGATCACCGGCACGCCGAGCTCGCGCGAGAGCAGCGCGGTATCGACCGCGATGCCCTGCTTCTTCGCCATGTCGGTCATGTTGAGCGCCACCACCATCGGCAGGCCCAGGCGCTTGGCTTCCAGCACCAGCCGCAGGTTGAGCCGCAGGTTGGTGGCATCGGTCACGCACACCAGCAGATCGGGCAGAGCCTCGCGGCTCCTGCCGGTGACCACGTCGCGCGTGACGGCCTCGTCGGCCGACAGCGCATTGAGGCTGTAGGCGCCCGGCAGGTCGAGCACGAACACGCGTCGGCCGGCGGCGGTACGCAGGCTGCCCTCTTTGCGCTCGACCGTCACGCCCGCGTAGTTGGCCACCTTCTGCCGGCTGCCCGTCAGCAGGTTGAACAGCGCCGTCTTGCCGCAATTGGGATTGCCCAGGAGCGCGATGCGCCCCGGCGGCGTCGACGACACGGCGGCGCCGGGCTGGAAGTTCAGCGTCGCTTCAGCCATGTTGCGCGGCTCCCGGCAGCACGCGGATGAACGAGGCCTCATGGCGGCGCAGGGCAAAGGTGGTGTGGCCCAGGCGCACGGCCAGCGGCTCGCGGCCGGGAACGCCAATGGCGACGATGCGCACCGCCTCGCCGGGAACGAAGCCGATCTC
Organism: Variovorax paradoxus; assembly: GCF_018614915.1. Taxonomy (GTDB): domain Bacteria; phylum Pseudomonadota; class Gammaproteobacteria; order Burkholderiales; family Burkholderiaceae_C; genus Variovorax; species Variovorax paradoxus_K. The sequence continues at coordinate 150,175 of NZ_JAGGNU010000020.1, forward strand.
GGTCAGGCGCAGCACCAGCTCGTGACCTTCCGTCTCTTCGGGCCGGCGCACTTCGAGCACGGTCGCCCATTGGTTCTTGGGAAGCTGGTCGAGGCTGATGGCGGCCAAGGCCGCGCCGTTCATGGTGGTCACCCGCGGAATCCAAATCGTCAAAATGAGAATTATTCTCGAAAACGCCCGCGTTTGGCGAACCGAAGCCAAAGTATCCCTGCGCGGCGGGCATCATCCCGAGCCATGACAGACACGCATTCCGACCGGCCCGCCGAGCCTTCGCCTTCGCAGTCACCGCCTTCCCAGGGCCTTTGGCGATGGATGGCCGAGGGCCTCCGCGCCTCGGTGCTTCTCGCGCCACGCGTCGCGGCATCGCCCGCGCCCTCGCCCTGGCAGCTAATGCTCATCGTGCTCATCCCGAGCCTGCTGGCCCTGGGCATCGGCCGGCTCCAGATCGACGGGCCGGCCAGCTTCCATCCGCTCGCCGAGCTCAACGCGTTCTGGGCGATCGCGCTCACGCTGTGGCTGGGCTGGTGGGCGCTGTCTCCGCGCGATGGCGCGCTCGCGCGCTGGTTCGCACTCGCCACCTGGGCCGGCGTGCCCTGGAACCTGCTCATGGCCGGCATGTCGCTCGCCTATTTCCGCGGCTGGCTGCCTGCGCCGCTCACCACCGCCTCCGGCTTCTGGGCGGTTTACGGCAGCTTGCTCAGCTGCTGGTTCATCGCACAGGTGCGGCTGACGGCGCGCTACGTCCCTTCCGGCATGCGCCTCGCGCTCTTCGCCCCCGGTCTGCTGGCCATCACCGCGCTCGGCATCTGGCAGGCCCTGCAGGAGCGCGAGCAGGTCTGGCAGCAGGACTACAGCGCGTCGACCGAGCCCGAGCGCCCTCGGTTGAAGCTCACGCAGGAAGCGTTCGAGGAGCAGCAAGCCGTATGGCAGCGCGCCGTGGCAGGCCTGGCACCGAGGCGTGCCGGCGAAACCAATGTCTACGGCCTGGTGTTCGCCCCCTACGCTTCCGAAGACGTCTTCCTGCGCGAAAGCGCGATGGTCTCCCGCGTGCTCGAAGAGCGCTTCGACGCCCAGGGCCGCGTGCTGCGGCTGGTCAATCACGCCAGCACCACCTCGGAACTCCCGTGGGCGACGCCGCTGAACCTGCGGCGTGCGCTCGAGGCGCTGGCCGTGCGCATGGACCGCGACAAGGACGTGCTGGTGATCTACATGAGCTCGCACGGCGCGCGCGACTTCCAGCTCGCGGCCTCGCACTGGCCGCTGACGGTCGCATCGCTGACGCCCGCCGAACTGCGCGAAGCGCTCGATGCGGCGGGCATCCGGCACCGCGTGATCGCGATCTCGGCCTGCTATTCGGGCGGCTGGATCGAGCCGCTTGCCACCGACGACAGCCTGGTCATGACCGCGGCCGACGCCGAGCACACGTCCTATGGCTGCGGCCGTCGTTCGGAGCTCACCTTCTTCGGCCGCGCGGTGTTCGACGAGGAACTGCGCAAGACGCATTCGTTCGAAACGGCCTTCGCGGCGGCCGTGCCCGTCATCCGCCAGCGCGAGATCGACGCCGGCAAGGACGACGGCTTCTCGAATCCGCAGATCCGCGTCGGCGAGGCGATCCGGCCCGTGCTGGACAGCCTCTCGCAGCAGCTGGGGCGCGCCGGCTCAGGCGGCCAGTAGCTGCCTCAGCACGAAGGGCAGGATCCCGCCGTGCTTGTAGTAGTCGACCTCGATCGGCGTGTCGATGCGCAGCCGCACCGTCGCTTCCTGGTGCGTGCCGTCGGGCCGGTGCACGACGATCTTGACGTCCATCTGCGGCCTGAGTTCGCCGCCGATCACCACGTCGATCCTTTCCTCGCCGGTGAGCCCCAGGCTCTCCCACGAATCGGCGCCGCGGAACTGCAGCGGCAGCACGCCCATGCCGACCAGGTTGGCACGGTGGATGCGCTCGAAGCTGCGCGCCACCACCGCCTTGATGCCCAAGAGCTGCGTGCCCTTGGCCGCCCAGTCGCGCGATGAGCCGGTGCCGTATTCCTCGCCGCCGAAGATGACGGTGGGCACGCCCTGCTCGATGTACTTCATCGCGGCGTCGTAGATGAACATCTTCTCCGGCGCACTCGGTGCGCCTTTCGAGGACTCGGGCTGGAACAGCGTCACTCCGCCCTCCTCGCGCGAACCGTCCAGGCCCGGCGGGATCATGAGGTTCTTGATGCGCACGTTGGCGAAGGTGCCGCGCATCATCACGTCATGGTTGCCGCGGCGCGAGCCGTAGCTGTTGAAGTCGGCTTTCAAAACGCCGTGCGCCTTGAGCCAGATGCCCGCAGGCGAGCTTTCCTTGATCGTGCCGGCCGGCGAGATGTGATCGGTGGTGATCGAGTCGCCGAAGAGCGCCATGATGCGCGCGCCGGTGAAGCCGGCGTCCGATGCATGCGGCTCCATCTTGAAGCCCTCGAAGAAGGGCGGCTCGGCAATGTAGGTGGACTTGGGCCAGTCGTAGACCTGCCCGCTGGTGCCCTTGATGCTGCTCCACAGCTTGCCGGGGTTGTCCTTGATCTGCTCGTAGTTCTTGCGAAAGGCCTGGGCGTTCATCGCATAGCGCAGGTTCTCGTCGATCTCCTTCATGCTGGGCCAGATGTCGCCGAGGTAGACGTCCTTGCCCTTCTTGCTCTTGCCCACCGGCTGGGTCATGAGATCGACCATCACGTTGCCAGCGATCGCATAGGCCACCACCAGCGGCGGCGAGGCCAGGAAATTGGCCTTGATGTTCGGATGGATGCGGGCCTCGAAGTTGCGATTGCCCGAGAGCACGGCCGCGCCCACGAGGTTGTTCCTGGTGATCGCTTCGTTGATCTCGGGCGCCAGGTCGCCGGCATTGCCGATGCAGGTGGTGCAGCCGTAGCCCGCGAGGTAGAAGCCGAGCTTTTCGAGATAGGGCAAGAGGCCCGCCTTCTCGAGGTACTCGGTAACGATGCGCGATCCCGGCGCCAGCGAGGTCTTGATGTGCGGCTTGACCGTGAGCCCCGCTTCCACCGCCTTCTTGGCCAGCAGCCCGGCGGCCAGCAGCACGCTGGGATTCGAGGTGTTGGTGCAGGAGGTGATGGCGGCGATCAGCACGTCGCCGTTGCCGATGGTGATGCCGCCGGTTTTCACGTGGGCTGCGGTGTCGCCGACGTGCGCTGATTCCGAGGTTGGCTTGTTGTCGGCCATTTCGACCACCGGACGCGGCGCGCCCGGCTTCGGATCGTCGGGCTCCTGCTCGGCAGACTCGCCGTTGTGCGGCAGCGCATAGCGCAGCTTGAGCTTGTCGGCCGGCTGGTTGAAGCCGTTGGCCTCGATCGGCTTGCTGTAGAGCTCGGCGAACTTGGTCGCGAGATGGCCGAGGTCGATGCGGTCCTGCGGGCGCTTGGGGCCGGCCAGGCTCGGCGTCACGGTGCCGAGGTCGAGCTTGACGATCTTGGTGTAGTTCAGCTCGCCAGGCGCCGGCATGCCGAACAGCCCCTGCGCCTTGTAGTAGGCCTCGAAGCGCTCGATCTCCTTGTCGGTGCGGCCGGTGCCCTTGAAGTAGGCCACGGTCTTCTCATCGACGGGGAAGAAGCCCATGGTCGCGCCGTACTCGGGCGCCATGTTGCCGATGGTCGCGCGGTCGGGCACTGCAATGGAAGCCGCGCCGGGGCCGAAGAACTCGACGAACTTGCCCACTACCTTCTCGCTGCGAAGGATGGCCGTGACGTAGAGCACCAGGTCGGTGGCGGTGACGCCTTCGCGCAGCTTGCCGCTGAGCTCGAAGCCCACCACGTCCGGCGTGAGGAAGTAGACCGGCTGGCCCAGCATCGCGGCCTCGGCCTCGATGCCGCCCACGCCCCAGCCCACCACGCCGATGCCGTTGATCATGGTCGTGTGGCTGTCGGTGCCGACCAGCGAGTCGGGGTAGTAGACCGGCGGGTCACCCTCGTCGTTCGGGCTCTTGTAGACGCCACGTGCGAAATATTCGAGGTTGACCTGGTGCACGATGCCGAAGCCGGGCGGGACGACGCCGAAGGTGTCGAAGGCCTGCATGCCCCACTTCATGAACTGGTAGCGCTCGTTGTTGCGTTGGAACTCGAGCTTCATGTTGAGGTCGAGCGCCTTGGGCGTGCCGTAGTAGTCCACCATCACCGAGTGGTCGACCACCAGGTCGACCGGCACCAGCGGCTCGATGGTCTTGGGCGACTTGCCCAGCGATTGCGCCACGCTGCGCATGGCGGCGAGGTCCGCGAGCAGCGGCACACCGGTGAAATCCTGCAGCACCACGCGGGTCACGACGAAGGGGATCTCGTCGGTGCGCTCGGCGTTGGGCGCCCAGTTCGCGAGCTGCTCGACATGCTCGGCCGTGACCTTCTGGCCGTCGCAGTTGCGCAGCACCGATTCGAGCACGATGCGGATCGATACCGGCAGCTTGTCGACGTTGGGGTATTGCTTCGCGAGTTCCTTGAGCGACCAGTATTTACCGGCTTTGCCCGATGCGGTCTTGAAGGTCTTGAGCATGGGGGCAAAAGCGTGCGCCGGTTCTTTGGCCATGAGGAACTCCTGTGATTCGTGGAAGCGCCTCAAAGATAGCAGGCTTCAATGACGACGGCTGTAGTCGGGAAGCGCACCCCGGCGCTCCGTAGGCTCATGCCGCCATCGCGCTGCGCCCCGCCGGCCGGCTGTGGCGCAGGCCCATGCCGACCACGGTCGATGACCCGGAAGGTCATGGCCGCAGCGCGCCGCTTCACTAGGATGGCGGCCATGACTTCCCACAGCGCGCCTCCCACCGCCGCCGACCCTTTCGGCACCCATCTGCGCCACTGGCGCCAGCACCGCCGCCTGAGCCAGCTCGACCTGGCGCACGAGGCCCAGGTCTCGACGCGGCACCTGAGCTACGTCGAAACCGGCCGTGCGGAGCCCAGCCGCGAGATGGTGCTGCGGCTCGCCGAGCGGCTCGAAGTGCCGCTGCGGGAGCGCAACACGCTGCTGGTGGCGGCCGGCTACGCGCCGATGTACCGGCAGCGCTCGCTCGACGACCCCGCCCTCGCCTCGGCGCGACGGGCAGTCGAACTGGTGCTCAAGGGGCACGAGCCTTTTCCGGCGCTCGCGGTCGATCGGCACTGGAACCTGGTGGCCCACAACGCGCTCGTGCCGCTCCTGATGGCGGGCGCGGCGCCGGAACTGCTGAAGCCGCCGGTCAACGTGCTGCGGCTCAGCCTGCACCCCGACGGCGTGGCTTCGCGCATCGCGAACCTGGCCCAGTGGCGCGCGCACCTGCTCGAGCGGCTGCAGCAGCAGATTGCGGCCACCGGCGACACGACGCTCTCGGCGCTGCACGACGAACTGGCGGCCTACCCGGCGCCGAACGTCAGCCACGACACGCCCCCCGCGGGCGGTGAGCAGAACGGCGTGGTGGTGCCCTTTCAACTCGTGACGCCGCAGGGCGTGCTGAGCTTCATCAGCACCACCACCATCTTCGGCACGCCGGTGGACGTCACCCTGCAGGAACTGGCCGTGGAGTCCTTCTTTCCGGCCGATGCGCAGACGGCCGCAGCGCTCGCGGCGCTGAGCGAAGGAGGAAAAAAGCCCGCGAAGGGCCAAGGAGAAAAAAAGCCCGCCTAGGGCCAATACTCTTCACTTAAAGACGCTACCGGAGTATCCTGCCACCTTTCCATGGCAGGAGAACCGGCGATGGCGCGCACGCTTGCGACTCTTCC
>NZ_JAGGNU010000021.1 GCF_018614915.1 Variovorax paradoxus
TTCTGGTCGGCTGCCATGGCAAGGGTCTGTTGCTTCATGCGGGGAGCGATGCAGACAACGTGCCAAGGGTGAACTTAATCAGCGTTGCCTTAAAGAAGATTTTTGCTGTCGATTGTGGATAAGTCTAAGGTCTGATTTGCTTCTTCCGGTCCTTTCTTGGGCTTCTGCCTTGAGGTTTTCTTTGTCGATGCCTGAGCGCTGGAGTTCCTGAATCTCCAGCTCGCGTTGCCGGTCTCCACGATGTGGCAGTGGTGCGTCAGCCGGTCCAGCAAGGCCGTGGTCATCTTGGCGTCCCCGAACACCATGGCCCACTGGAACCTGCCCGGCACAGGATCTGATGGCTCTGCCTCGCGGTATGGCGTGTCGGCAATCACCGCGACGCCGCCGGTGCAGGGCCGGCTAAAACAGCGTTGGCTGCGCAGGCGGTGCCTTCGGCTGCGCCCGCTCTGGCCCCTGCTTCGGCGCCTTCGCCGGCAGCGGCTCCGGCGTCACCACGAAGCGCTCGGCCGGGCACTGGTTCATGAAGGCCATCGAGCGCTCGGCTGGCATCGAGCCATTCTTCGTATCGCGCCTCGCCGACTTAGAGGCATCGGCCTCGCAATCTCAAAGCATCGTGAATGTCCCCTTTGCAGGGACAGACAGCCCACGCCTTTGCAGTAATCATTCCAGGCTAGGAGGGACATAGATGGAATGGCTGCTTCCCTACAAGCTGGAATCTGACGAAGCCCAGATCAGCGGACATCAGAAGACGTGTCCTCAGGCCGCTGTATCAGACCCTGAGGGACATGCGCTGCATTGGACAGAACAAAGCGGCGGCCCGTGGGCGCTCGTATGCGCAGCAATGGCACACATGTGGAGGCGCTCGGAATGCAGCAGGTCGTGATCATCGGCGCTGGTCACGCTGGCTTCCAATGCGCCGCGTCCTTGCGACAGGAAGGCTTTGGCGGCAATATCGTGCTGCTCGGCGACGAGGATTGCCTGCCCTACCAGCGCCCTCCGCTCTCCAAAGCCTACCTCCTCGCGAAGGCGAAGGCCTCCGATCTGCTTTTTCGCCCTGAGCGCTTCTTCGACGAACATCGGGTTCAGCTGATGCAGGCGCGCGCCGAGTACATCGACCGACAGGCGCAGCGCGTCGCGCTGCAATCCGGCGAGAGCATTTCCTACGACCACCTGGTGATCGCCACCGGCTCCAGCCCGCGCAAGATCGCGCTCGAGGGCGCGGCCCTCGACGGAGTGCTGAGCCTGCAGACATTGAGCGATGCGAGCGGACTGCGGGAGCGCCTGCTGGCCAGCCGGCGTGCGGTGGTGGTGGGCGCGGGCTTCATCGGCCTCGAGTTCGCTGCCGTGGCACGCACGCTCGGACTTGACGTCACAGTGGTTGATGTCGCGGACCGAGCACTGGCCCGCGCAGCGTCGGCCGAATGCGCCCAGGTCGTTGTCGAGTCGCATGTGCAGAGCGGCACCCGCCTGCTGTTTCAATGTGGCATCTCGGCTTTTGAAGGAAGGAACAGGAAGATCGCCGCTGTGCGCACCGTCGACGGTCAGGAACTGCCTGCCGACATCGTCGTGGTCGGCATCGGCGCGGAGCCGCGGACGCAACTCGCGGTGCGGGCCGGGCTGGCCGTCGAGAACGGCATCAGCGTAGACGAGCAGTTGGTCAGCTCCGATTCGGCGATCTCCGCCATCGGCGACGTGGCCGGTTTTCCCGATCAGGTGTCCGGCCGGCGGATCCGACTCGAGTCGGTGCAGAACGCTTCCGACCAGGCGCGCAGCGTGGCCGCGCGACTCGTGGGCAAGGCGGTGTCGCACAATCCGGTCCCCTGGTTCTGGAGCGACCAGGGCGACCTGAAGCTGCAGATCGCGGGGCTCCGCGCCGCAGACGATGAACACGTGGTCTTGGCCGAGTCGCATTCCCGTGCACGCACGGTGCTCTGCATCCGCAACGAGCGACTGGCTGCAGTGGAGACCATCAACCGCGCCGGCGACCACATGCTCGCGCGGCGGCTTCTGGCGAAGGCGGTCCACGTGACCGGCGCGCAGGCGCGAACGCCCGGCTTCCAACTCAAGGATCTCAGCTGATCCCCGGAAAAACTCTGATGACCGCGCTGTCGTCTGCGCGTCCGAGCCCGGCAGCCGCAGCTTTGGCGAACAACTCATGGGCCGCCGACGCCAGCGGCGTCGGAAACTCGGCCTCGCGCGCTGCGTCGAGCACCAGTCCCAGGTCTTTCACGAAGATGTCCAGCGCAGTGTGTGTACTGCCGTCGCCCGAAAACATCCGAGGTGCCCGATCACCAAAAGCCCAGGAGTCGCCGGCACCGCTGCGAATGGCGTCGTACAACAGCTGCGGGTCCACGCCTTGCCGCATGCCGAACGCCATGGCTTCGGCGGCGGCGGCGATCTGGACGCCAACCAGCAACTGGTTGATCACCTTGACCTTGGAGCCCAGGCCAGGGGTCGTGCCGAACCGGAAAATGCGCGAAGAGACTGCAGCCAGCACATCCTCGCACGCGGCATATGCCTCTTCCGGCCCCGAGGTGAGCAGGGTCAGTGTGCCTGCCGCTGCGCCACTGACACCGCCAGTCACCGGGGCGTCGAGCAGGAGAAGGCGACGTTCCGAAAGACGCTGCGCAAGCCGCGCGACGAAGGCCGGCGGCGTGGTGGCCGAGGCCACCACCACCCTACCCTCGCACATCGCTGCGGCCGCGCCGGTGGTGCCGAAGAGCACCTCCTCGGTCTGTTCAGCATCGACAACGAGCACGATCAGCACATCGCACGCGGCACCGACCTCCGCCGGCGTGCCGGCCGCATGACCGCCGGCGCGCGCGAACGCCTCGCGGGCCTCGGGGCGCACGTCGCAGCCATGCACCTCGAAACCGGCGCGCAGAAGATTGCTCGCCAACCCCTGGCCCATGGCGCCCAGGCCGATCAAGCCGACGCGGCGCGGTTGCGTCACGCCTCTATCTCGCCGCGCTCGAACAGCTGCTGCCGGATGTCCTTCTTCGCGATCTTCCCGTAGCCGGACTTCGGCAGCGTGTCCCAGAAGAACACGTGATGCGGCCAGCGATAGCGCGCGCAGCGGCCTTCCAGGTGCGCCATCAATGCGTCGCAATCGACCTGCGCGCCTTCACGCTTGACCACCACGGCCACGCCGACCTCGCCCCACTTGCGGTCGGGCACCCCCAGCACCGCCACCTCGGCGACGCCGGGATGCGTCAGCAGCACCTCCTCCACTTCGCGCGGGTAGACATTGGAGCCGCCCGAGATGTACATGTCCGATTCGCGGCCCGTGATGAAGACCAGGCCGCGCTTGTCCATCCTGCCGAGATCGCCCGTGTGGAACCAGCCGCCGCGCAACGCCTTCTCGGTCGCTTCCGGATTGGCATGGTAGCCAGAGAACACCGCCGGCCCGCGGCAACAGATCTCGCCGACCTCGCCCGCAGGCAACTGCTTCAGTTCGGCGTCGAGGATCGCCACTTCCATGCCAGTGCGCGGGCGGCCGCAGCAGCCGATATTGGCGTTCGGGTCTGCGTCGTCGGCCGAGTGCATATCCGGCGGCAACACGGTGATGTTGCCGGTCACCTCGCCGAGGCCGAAGTACTGCACCAGCACCTTGCCCAGCTTCTGCAGTGCGAGCTTCTGGTCAGCGCGGTACATGGGCGCGCCGGCGTAGATCACGTAGCGCAGCGAGCTGTGGTCGTAGCGGTCCACAGCCGGGTGCTCCACCAGGATCTTGACGATGGTCGGTACGGTGAAGAGATTCGTGATGCGGTGTTTTTCCACCGCCTGCCAGAACGCTTCCGCGTCCAGCTTCTCGCTGGCCAGCAGCACCGTGGGCGCGCCGCGCGCGACGTTCAGCAGCGCATGGATGCCGGCGCCGTGCGACAGCGGCGCGACCGCGATCGAGCAGTCGCGCTCGGTCGTGCCAGGGATCAGGTCCGCCAGGTGGTTGGTGACCACGAAGGACATCTGGCCGTGCGTCAGCACGCCGGCCTTGGGACGCCCCGTGGTGCCCGAGGTGTAGAAGAACCAGAGCGGGTCGTCGCAGCCTACCGTCTCGTGTTCGCCGGGCTGGTCGCGGTGATCGCGCACCAGGTCCTCGTAAGAATGCTCGCCCGCCCGCGGCCTGCCGATCGCGATCACGTGCTTCAGCTCCGACGAAGCTTCGCGAACCGCGTCGGCATGGTCCGCGAAAACGTCCTCCACGATCATGGTGGTGGCGCCACTGGAGGCGCCCAGATACGCCACCTCCGACGGCGTCAACCGGAAGTTGGTCGGCACCCAGACGCAGCCCAGTCGGAACGCGATCCAGCAGCTTTCGAACATCTGCACGTTGTTGCGCGACTGCACCAGGATGCGGTCGCCCTTGCGCAGGCCCAGCTTGCGCAGCGCCGCGGTCATCGCCGCGACGCGCAGTTCCATCTCGCGCCAGGTCCAGGTCCGCCCGCCTTCCTGGATCAGCGCCGGCCGGTCCGGAAAGAGGCGTGCCGTGTGCGTCAGCAGCCGCCCCAGATTCATCACCTGCGCTGCATTCATCACGCGCTCTCCAGGATGCTCAGGTAGCTGGCGACCGCGGAGCCGCCCATGTTGAACACGGCGCCGACGCGGGCGTCGCCCAACTGCATGCCGCCGGCGGTGCCCGACAGTTGCATCGCCGCCATCACGTGCTGCGACACGCCGGTGGCGCCGATCGGATGCCCCTTGGACTTCAATCCGCCGGACGGGTTGACGGGCAGCTTGCCGTCCTTGCGCGTCACTCCGTCGAGGATGACGCGCGCGCCATGGCCGTGCGGCGCCAGCCCCATGGCTTCGTACTCCAGCAACTCGGCGATGGTGAAACAGTCGTGTGTCTCGACGAACGACAGGTCGCCCAGTTTTGCTTCGGCCGCCGCCAATCCCTGCTTCCAGGCCATCGCCGCGCCCAGGAACTTCGTCGGATCACGGCGGGACATCGGCAGGAAGTCGTTCACGTGGGTGCGGGAGCGCCAGCGCACCGGCGACACCTTCGCACCGGCCAGCGGCTCGGTCGACAGCACCAGCGCGGCTGCACCGTCGGACACCAGCGAACAGTCGGAGCGCTTGAGCGGCCCGGAGACAAAGGGGTTCTTGTCCGAAGGCGTGCGGCAGAAGTCGAAGCCGAAGTCACGCCGCATGTGGGCATACGGGTTGTGCATGCCGTTGGCGTGGTTCTTGGCCGCGATGGCCGCGAGTGCGTCGGACTGGTCGCCGAAGCGCTCGAAGTACTTCGTCGCGATGCCGCCGAAGATGCCGGCGAAGCCGGCCGGGTCGCTGCCCTCCTCCTTGACGTAGGAGCACTTGATCAGCGTCGCTGCCACTTCCGGCGTGCGCAGCCCGTTCATGCGCTCCATGCCGATCACCAGCGTGCGCTTCATGCGGCCGGCCGCCATCGCATCCAGCGCGGCCCAGATCGCCGCCGAGCCGGTGGCACAGGCGTTCTCGGTGCGCACCGCCGGCGTGTGGCGGAACTCGGGCATCGCCACCGCCGGCAGCGAGGCGGTGAAGTCCTGGCCGACGAAGCCGGCATTGAAGTGGCCGACGAAGATGCCGTCGATGTCCTTGGGCTCCAGGCCTGCGCTGTCCAATGCCGGTTGCACGGCGTCGCGGATGAGCTGCTCCAGTTCGACGTTGTCCAGCTTGCCGAAAGGCGTGTGGCCCCAGCCGGCGATGTATGCGTTGGTCATGATGGTCCTCGTGGGATGAAGGGTGGAACGATTCAGGGAGGGACGGGTTGCGCGACCTCGGGGCGGCCATGGCGCTGCACCAGCGTAAGTGCAATGAGGCCGGTGGATGCGACCAGCACGCCGGTGGTGAGCGACAGCACGGCGGCACTGCCGCTGCTGTACATCATCCCCATCCAGGTGCCGCACAGGAACGCGGCGGCGGCGAAGATGAAGCCACCGAGCGCCGAGGCTGCACCGGCTTGCAACGGGAACGGCGTGGCCATGCCGACATGACCGCAAGGCTGGTGGATGCCGTAGGCGAGCAGCATCAGCCATAGGCCGGCGGCCAGCGTGACAGGTGTGTGCGCATTCGCGAGTTGCGGCGCGATCAGGAGCACGGCGGCTGCCAATGACAAGAAGCCGGCGCGGCGTACGGAGACCACGATGCCATGCGCCGCGATCCAGCACCGGCAGAGGAAGGTACCAATCAGATAGGTGACGGACGCCCCGCCGATCACCAGCCCGAAGGCCACGCGCGAGACGCCGAAGGTTTCGATGAAGAGGTACGCGGAACTGGAGAAGAAGCCGAAGTTGGCCGCATAGCCGCAGGAGTTGAGGAGAGTCCAGGACCGGAAGGCCGGGTTGCGGGCGATGCGCGCATAGCCGGCGAACAGCGGCCCGAGCTGCAAGGCGTCTGGATTGAGCGCACGCGCCGTCTCCGGCACGCGCAGCAGCACCAGCGCCACGCCGGCCATGCCGCACACGGCCATGGACCACAACGTGGAGCGCCAGCCCAGCGCCTCCGTCAGCAGCGCACCAGTCATCGGAATCAGCATGGTCATGCAGGCCAGCACGGACATCGCGACGGTCATGACATGGGTGCCGCGCTGCTGCTCGAACAGGTCGCGCACCATGGCGCGGCCGCAGACCATGGTGGCGGCGATGCCCAGGCCCTGCATTGCGCGGGCGGCGATGAGCACCTCGATGCTCGGCGCGAGCGCGCCCAGGCCCGCACCAGCGGCGTACAGCAGGAAGCCAGCCGCCAGCACCGGCCTGCGGCCGAAGCGGTCGGCGGCGGGGCCCCACAGCAGCTGGCTGAGACCGAAACTGAACACCAGCACGGCCAGTGTCAGCTGCACCACGCCCACCGACGCGGCGTACTCGTTGCGGATCGCGGGCAACGCGGCCAGGTAGAGGTCGGTGCCGAGCGGCTGCACCGCCGTGGCCAGGGTCACGACGATGACGACCAGCGCCGGTCCCATGGCCGCCTTGGCGCTCAAGGGATCACGGCGCCAGCAAGCCGCGCTGCTGCAGCCAGCCGCGGATCAGCGCCGTGGCTTCCTTCAGCAACTCGGGCTGGCCCGCGTAGTAGTGGGTGGCGCCCTTGATGATGCGAAAGGTCTTGTCGGGCGATGCGGCCGCCTCATACAGCATCTTGGGGTGCGTCTGCGGCGCAGCGTCGTCGGCGCTGTTCTCGATCACCAGCAGCGGCGCCTTGATCCGCTTCGCGCCCTCCAGGCCGTTGCCGCAGGAGTCGTCCAGCGACCATTGCGACAGCCAGGAGCGCAGCGTGGTGAAGCGGGCCAGCCCCACCGGGCCGGTATTCACCGTCTCCGGGTTGCCCATGTAGCACCAGCGCGGCTTGCGGTCATTGGGGTCGACCATCGGGTCCAAAAAGCGCGGGTCGGCCAGTGTGCGGTGCACGATGAACGGGCGCTCCATCTCGCCGGTGTCGCGCCTCTTCAGCTTGGTCAGGGTCTGCTTCACCCACGCCGTGATGCGCCGCATGCGGGCCAGCTGGGCGGCGCGGTAGCGCTGGATGTACTCGGGCGAGTACGGCGGCTGGTTTAGGTTGCGCGGATCGTAGATGTCGAGTTCGACGTCGCGATTGTCCGGATCAAGTTCATCCTTCACCGACGGGTCGATGGCTTCGGCCAGCAGATGGGCTCGCGACAGGTGTGCCGCCTGGAAGATCACCGCATCCGCCGGGATCAGCCCCGCGCCCTTGACGTTGACGGGGTCACCCGCCGGCGTGTGCGTGATAGTTGGGTTCTCCGCCTCGGCCTGGTAGCTCACCGCCAGCGCGCCGCCGCCGGACCAGCCGACCAGCACCACATGCTTGTAGCCCCAGACCTCCTTGGCATGGCGGATGTACGCGCCCAGGTCGAGGAACACCTTCTCCATGATCAGCGCGGTGTCGTTGCGCTGGTAGCGGCTGCCCGCGCAGAGCACGTGCGCGCCGGTCTCGGCCATCGCGCGCGGCACCGGCAGCAACTGCAGGGTGGAGGCCGGGTGCATGAAGACCATCAGCGTGTCCGACGCCTGGCCCGCGGGCCGGAAGCGGATGCCTTCGAGGTTCACAGCGCCCTGGTTGCCGGCGAAGCCGTAGGTTTCGGTGAAGGCGGCGCGCTCCTCGTACTGGAGGTGCACCCATTCGGTCAGGACAGAGAGGGCTTGAGTCATGGCACGACTGTAGGTGCGCGCCGGCGCCACCACAGTCCCCCGGCGGCGGTACAGCCTACGGGATCAGGAGGACCGAGCCGACCGTGAGGCCCTGCTCTACGTCCGCGTGCGCCTGTGCCACCTGTGTGAGCGGATAGGTGCGGCTGACCTCGACCTTGATCGCGCCGCTGCGCACCAACTGGAACAGCTCGCCACAGGCTTCAGCGCGGGTTTCCGGCGTGGCGGCATGAAAACCGAAGCCCGGCCGGTGCAGGACGAGGCAACCCTTCTGCGCCAGCAGCATCAGGTTGAAGGGCGGTACGTTGCCCGAGGCGTTGCCATAGTTCACCACCGCGCCGAACGGCCGCATGCAGTCGAACGAAGGGATGAAGGTGTCCTTGCCGACGCCGTCGAACACGGCGGCCAGGCCCTGCGGCGCCAGCTTCTTCGTGGCTGCGACGAAATCCTCCTGCCGGTACAGGATGGTGTGGTCGCAGCCGTGGCCGCGCGCGAATTCGGCTTTGACGGCGGAGCCGACGGTGCCGATCACCTTAGCACCCAGGTGATGGCTCCATTGCGCCAGCAGGCTGCCGACGCCGCTGGAGGCGGCATGGACCAGGATGGCCTCGTCGGGCTGCGGCTGGTGGCAGCGGTGGATGACGACGGAAGCGGTCAAGCCCTTCAGGAGCATGGCCGCGGCCTGCTGGTCGCTGATATCGTCCGGCAGCTTCACCAGGCACGTCGCCGGCAGGTTGCGCTGCTCGGCATAGGCACCGGTGTCATGGAAGAAAAGGCCGCCGGTGCCGGCATAGGCGACGCGGTCGCCGGTGCGCAAGCCCGTGACCTCGCCGCCAACGTCTTCCACTACGCCAGCGGCTTCATTGCCCAGGATCACCGGAAACTGCGGCCCATCGCCCAGGTAGAAGCCGCCGTTGCGGACGTTGATGTCTGAGAAGTTGAGGCCTATGGCCGTGTGGCGAACGCGCACCTGGCGCGCGCCCGGCGGCGGCAGTTCGAGCGACACGGCCTCGAGCACTTCGGGGCCGCCGTTGCGGTGGATGGCGATGGCTTGCATGTCGGCGAGTGTGCGGCGAAGCGGCGCGCGCCGCCGTCCCCTCCGAGGGGACTGACATCCGGGCGCGGGCGGCCGAAAGTGACGCCATGACCAACGCCACCTTCATCAGCGCCGACGGCGCACGCCGCGACGTCGACGTCGCCATCGGCACCAACCTCATGCGTGCCGCTTGCGACCACGGCATCGAAGACATCGTCGGCGACTGCGGCGGCGCGCTCAGCTGCGCCACCTGCCACGTGTTCGTCGAGGACGGCTACGCCGATCGCCTGTCCTCGATGGTGCCCAGCGAGGATCAGATGCTGGACTACACCGCGGCCGGTCGCCAAGCGAACAGCCGCCTGGCCTGCCAGATCGTCATGAGCGCCGCCACCGAAGGCATCGTGGTGCGCATCGCCAATCCGCAGGTCTGACGCGATGACTGATTCCTGGCTGCAGCTCGAAGGCAAGGTCTGCGTCGTCACTGGCGCGGCCGGCGGCATCGGCATCGGGATCGCGCGTGGACTCGCGGAGGTGGGTGCCAGGGTGGCCCTGCTGGATCGCGACGAACAAGGCGCGACGAAAGCCGCGGCTGACATCGCACAGACGGGAGCCCGCGCCATCGCGGTCGCCTGCGACATCACCGACAAGGCCGACGTGGAACGCGCCGCCGCAATCGTGGAACGCGAGCTGGGCCGCTGCGACGTGCTGGTGAACAACGCCGCCACCATCTATGCCGCGGCGCTGATGGACATCGAGCTCGAGCGCTGGAACCAGCTGATGGCCGTCAACCTCAATGGCTTCCTGCTCTGCTCGCAGGCGTTCGGGCGCCAGATGATCGCCGCGGACGGCGGCAGCATGGTCCATGTCGCCTCGATTTCGGGCCGCGTGCCGCAGCCGTACAGCGGCCCATACAGCATCAGCAAGGCAGGCGTGAAGATGCTGTCGCAGCTGCTGGCCGTGGAACTGGGCGAACACCGGATCCGCAGCAACGTGGTGAGCCCGGCGATGGTGCGCACGCCGCTGACCGAAGGCATCTACCAGGATCCCTCCGTACTGAAGAAGCGCGAGTCCATCGTGCCCGCAGGGCGCATCAGCGGGCCGAAGGACATTGCCGACGTGGTGGTGTTCCTCGCCAGTCCGCGCTCCGGCTACGTGAACGGCCAGGACGTGCTGGTCGATGGCGGCCTCAGCACCACATGGCTGTCGCTGATCCCGCGTCCCGGCTTCGAGAAGCAGGACGCGGAAAAGGCATGACCGGCGTGCGGCGAAGCGGCTTGGCCGCGCTCGCCACTGTGCACTTCTGCAGCAGCGCGATGATGCGCGTCTGCGACCCCATGCTGCCTGCGTTGGCGCAGGCCTTCGGCGTCTCCACCGGCCGCGCCGCGCTGACCGTTTCGGTCTATGCGGTGGCCTACGGCCTGCTGCAATTGCTGTTCGGCCCGCTTGGCGATCGCTACGGCAAGCGGCGCATGATCGGCTGCGCCGCGCTGGGCTGCGTGGTGGGCAACGCGCTGGCCTTGTTTGCCATGAGCCTGGAAATGCTGGTGGTGGCGCGCTTCCTCGCCGGCGCCACCGCCGCCGGCATCATCGCGCTGGTCCTGGCCTGGGTCGGCGACACCGTACCGTATGCCGACCGGCAGCCGGTGCTGGCGCGCTTCCTCATGCTGTCACTGGGCGGAATGATCGCCGGCCAGTGGGTGTCGGGCGTGCTCACCGAATGGCTTGGCTGGTGCGCAGTGTTCGCGCTGCTGGCCGTGGTGTTCTGCGCAGGCGGGCTGGCGATCAGCTTGAATCGCGACGTCCGTGCAGAGCCTGTGCGGCCGCCCTCCCCCGATGGCCACTTGCGAGACATCCGCAACGTGCTTTCGGTGCCGTGGGCGCGCTGGATGTTGCTGATCGTGATGGTCGAAGGCGCCTTCGCCTTCTGTGGCCTGGCGTTCCTGCCGGCCTTCCTGGTGCGCGAGTTCGGACTCGGCCTGTCGGCGGCGGCGGCCGTGGTGGCGCTGTACGGCGCCGGCGGCTTCTTCTACGCCTTCACGGCCCGGCGACTGCTGGCGGTGCTGAGCGAAAGCGGCATGGTGCTCGTCGGCGGACTCGCGCTGGGCGTCGGCTGGCTTGCACTGGCCGCGGGCCATCACTGGGCGCTATCGCTGCCGGCCTGCCTCCTGGCCGGCGTCGGCTTCTACATGCTGCACGGCACGCTGCAAACACACGCCACCCAGATGGTGCCCGCACTGCGCGGCACCGCAGTCAGCCTGTTCGCCTCCACCATGTTCCTTGGCATCGCTGCCGGTGTGGCCGTGGCCTCGGCGGTGGTGGACCGCGTCGGCATGCGCCCGGTGTTCATGGCCTGCGCGATCGCGTTGGCCATTCTGGGCGCGGTGTTCGCCCTCAGCCTGCGGGAACGGCTGCATGCGGCAGCCATTCCTCCAGCGTGACCTCAAGGGTCATGCAGATCGGATTGGAGCCCGCCACGAAGGGGCCGCCGTGCACATTGCCTTCGGTGTCCGCGACCACGCCGGTCAGCGCCGCGCGCAGGCTGCCGTCGGGACCGGGCCGCACTTCTCCGGCAAGGCTCACGATCTCCACCGCGGGCCCTTTCACTTCCTGGTAGCGGCCGTCGGGCGTGCGCAGACAGGCGTCCACCAAACTACCGAGTGCGCCGCGCACGAAGGCATGCCGGAAGCCTTGCGCCAGGCACAGCTTCTCCACAGCCAGCACGAGGTCCTCGTTGGGTGCGATGCGGGCATACGCCACGCGCCCCATCTCGCCGCTTTCCACGATGGCGTTGCTCATGTGGCCTCCAGTGCGGAAGGTTGCATCAGCGCGATGTTGGTTTCCGCGTCGAAGGCCACTTGCAGTTCGAAGCCTTCCAGCGAAGTCACCAGCACGGTGATCGGATCGCGCCCGACGATGGACGCCTTCGTGATGATGTGTCCGCCACGCATTTCCCCGGTTACGGTACGAATCGCGGCGTGGCAATGCACCAGCGGCTGACCGTCGGCGTCCTTGCCGATCGTGGCGTTGCCGAACACCATGGCACAACGCCCCGCGGCACGTGGCCGGGTGTAGGCGATGACGGCGCGCTCGGATGGGTCGGGTGGCGCCACGCAGTACTGCAGCTCGTCGAAGAAGCCGCCGAGGATGGTGGTGGAAGCGTTCTCTATGCCCATGTCGGCCAGTGGCCGCACGAGCGCATCGAACAGGCTGCGGCCCGGCTGCAGCGCGAGCCGCACATGCCGTGCGTGCCGGCAATGCCGGCTGTGGATGCGCACGGGATTGAAGGCGCCGGGATGGATCAGCGTCCGCGGACGCGGGAACTCGGAGGTGACTCGCGAGGCCATGGTGTGGTCTCCTGATGAATGGCCTCTTATGGAGGCCGATCCTTCCATCTTGAGGCAAGCCGGGCATGTCGGCAGTGCCACTGCAGGGGGACAGGCGCGTTTCAGTAGCCGGTGCCGACGAACTGGCCCAGGTGGCGGGCCGCTTCCAGTTCGTCCACTAGCGCGCATGCAAAGTCCGCATACGAGATCGTGCTGCGTCCCTGCGCATCGCACACCAGCGCACCCACCGCCAGTCGGTAGCGGCCGGTCCGCTCTCCTTGCGCGATCTGCGCTGCAGGAGCGACGCAGGTCCAGGCGAGATCGGATGCTGCCAGCAACGCTACCGCGTCCTCGTGCGCCTTCACCTTCGGCAACAAGGCCGCCGGGAAGCCGGGCTGGTCCGCGAGACGCGTTCCAGGCCCCACTGCCAGACCACCAGCACCACCCACCGTGATCAGCCGCCCTACGCCCGCCTCACCCGCTGCCTGCACCAGCGATGCCGTGGCGGTCGCCTGCAGCTGCGGCGCATCGGCCGGCACCCCATAGGCGCTGATCAGCACCTCCTGCCCACGCAGCGCCTGGGCCAATGCCTCGCGATCGAACAGGTCGACCTGCGCCCGCAGCAGGCAGTGCACTGCATGGCCCCGGTCCAGCGCTTCGCGCGCCACATGGCGGCCAATGCGCCCTGTGCTGCCCACCAGCGCGATCTTCATCGCGCCGCTCAAGCCGCGCTGCGCCCCAGCCCCGCGCGGATCGTCATGCCCGGCGCCGGGTCGAGCAGGTTGACTTCGGCGCGCTGGAAAAATGTCGTTCCGTGCTTCTTGCGCTGCTCGGCGAAGGCCGCGCGCAGCGTCTCGTTGCGGTCTAGCATCTGGCGTCCCGCGTGCCACTTGGCAGCATCCGGCCAGGCGTACAACAGCACGATCTTCTGCATGCCGGCGCCGGCGGCCATGTCCCATACGGCCAGCACGCGAGCGCCCGCCTCGCGCACCAGCGGCAGCCAGGTTTCCTGCAGGAACACGTTGGCATTGGCGTTCTGCCCGGGCGCGATCTGCTGCTGCACCAGTTCATGCAGGCCACCCACCGCCGTCGCCGAATCGGTGTCCATGGTCCAGGCCACATTGGGCTTCATAAAGAACAGGTCGTGCCGCTCCACCATCTCGTGCCCGGCATTGGTCTCGGCGCGGATGCGCCACCATTCGGCGTCCGCATAGAAGCTGGCCCACACCGCCTCGCGGTGCCCGTAGTCGCGGTAGGCCATCAGGTAGACGAAGCGCGGCGCGTCGGGGCCGGCCACCGCGTTCCAGCGCGCGACGCAATCGACGCCATGCTTGGCGAACAGCGCCGGAAAATGCGCGTTGAAGCGGGTGTGCACGTCGGCCATGCGGCCAGGGGCGACGGAATAGAGGCGCAGCTCGTAGATCATGGACTTCAGCTTAGCCACGAGACGGCGGCTGTCTGTCCCGTCGAAGGGGGGCATACCGCACCGCGGGCGCTGCCTATGCTGGCTGGATGAAAGCCATCGTCTCCATGGCGGAAGGCGCGAGGCTGGCCGACGTGCCGGTACCGCAGCCCAAGCCCAATGAAATCCTCGTGCGCGTGAAGGCGGCCAGCCTGAACCGTGCGGACCTCGCCGGACTCGCGGCCAGGGACGGCAAGGTGATCGGCATGGAGTGGGCGGGCGAGGTGGTGGAGGCGGGGCCGCAGTCCGGCGGCTGGAAGCCGGGGGACCGCGTCATGTGCACCGGCGCCGGCGCTTATGCCGAATACGCCGTCACCGACGGAGGCCGCGCCTGCCGGATCCCGGACAGCACCCTGCCCTACGAGGAAGCCAGCATCCTCATGCTGGCGTTGCAGGCCATGCACGATGCCAGTCACCCACGGGGAACTGAAGCACGGGCAGGACGTCCTGATTCACGGTGCCGCCTCCGGCGTCGGCCTGATGGGGCTGCAGATCACGCGGCTGCTCGGCGCCGGCAAGGTGATCGGCACCTCCACCAACGCGGCGCGCCGCGCGCGGCTGGCCGAGTTCGGCGCCGACCTGGCGCTCGACGCCGGCCAGCCCGAGTGGCACCAGCGCGTGCTGGAGGCCACCGGCGGCAAGGGCGTGGAAGTCGCCGTCGATCAGGTCACCGGCAAGCAGTTCGCGCAGACCATGCAGACGGCCGCGCTCGGCGGGCGCATCGTCAACCTCGGGCGCCTCGGCGGCGCCGGCGGCGAGTTCGACTTCCAGCTGCACGCACTGCGCCGCATCAGCTACATCGGCGTCACCTTCCGAACCCGCTCAATCGACGAGGTTCGCACGCTCAACGCGAAAATGCTGGCCGACCTCGGCAGCGCCATCGGCGAGCGCCGGCTCACGCTGCCGATCGACAGTCGGTTCCCGTTGGCCGAAGCCGGCGCCGCGCTGGAGCGCATGAGCGCCAACCAGCACTTCGGAAAAATCGTTCTCACCGTCTAGACAAAGAAGAAGCCATGGCCAACATCACCATCGTCTACTACAGCAGCACCGGCCATACCTGGCAGATCGCCCGCGCCGTCGAGGAAGGGGCGCGCGCCGCCGGCGCCGAGACGCGCCTGCGCAAGGCGCGCGAGCTGGCCGACGTTGAAACCATCGCCGCCAAGCCGGCGTGGAAGGAACACCTGGAGGCGACGCGCGACGTGCCCCAAGCCACGCTGGACGACCTGGAGTGGGCCGACGGCTTCGTCTTCGGAACGCCGACGCGCTTCGGCCTGCCGACGGCGCAGCTAAAGCAGTTCATCGACACGCTGGGCCCGCTGTGGGCGCAGGGCAAGCTGCAGGACAAGGCCGCCGCCGCCTTCACGGGAGCCGGCAACGTGCATGGCGGCCAGGAGGCCACGCTGCTGGCGTTGCACAACGTCTTCTACCACTGGGGTTCGATCATCGTGCCGGTGGGCTACACCGACAAGCTGCTGTACGCGGCGGGCGGCAACCCGTACGGCGTGAGCTTCACGGACGGCCGCGGCAAAGGGTTGCCGGAGGAGAAGTTGGCTGCCGCACGCTTCCAGGGTCAGCGCGTTTCGCGCTTCGCTTCCATCCTGGCGGCGGCCCGCGCCTGAGCACATGGCGGCATGGAAGCCCATGCTAGGCTGATGCGGATGAACCCGTCCACGCCAACGACCGAAGAAGACCTGCCCGGCAACGGCGGCGCCGCGAGCGACGAGGACGCCGGCGGCGTGCAGGCGGTCGACACCGCGGTGCGCGTGCTGTCGGCACTGATCGACACCGGCGCGCCGTTGATGCTGAAGACCGTGGCCGAGCGCGCCGAGATGCAGCCGCCAAAGGCCCACCGCTACCTCGTGAGCTTCTGCCGCAATGGCCTTGCCGAGCGCGATGCCGCAAGCGGCGGCTACCGACTGGGTCCGTTGGCTGTGCGACTCGGGCTGGCGGCGCTGAGACGGCTCAATGTTGTGCAGGTGGCGTCGCCCACGCTGGGCGAACTGCGCGACGAACTCGGCTTCACCGTCGGCCTGGCGGTCTGGGGCGCGGCCGGACCGACCTTCGTGCGCTTCGAGGAATCGAACGACGCGCTGATCATCAGCGGCCGGCCCGGCTCGGTCCTGCCGGTCCTCACTTCATCCACGGGGCGGGTGTTCGGCGCCTACCTGCCCGCGGCGCTGACCGGCCCCTTCATCCAACGGGAAATGGCCGGCTCCCAGCACCCCGGCGCCACCCCCAGCCAGATCGCCCGCAAGATGACCAAGGCCGACGTGGAGGCGCTGTTCGAGAGCGTGCGCAGCCACAGGCTCGCGCGAGTCGAGGGCGACCTCAATCCCGGCCTGCACGGCGTCTCGGCACCGATCTTCGACCACGCCGGCGCGATCGCCGGCGTGATCACCGTGATGGGCTCGGCAGGCCTCATCGACACCCGTCTGGATGGCCGCATCGCCACCACACTGGCGGCGCGCGCCGAGGAGGTTTCGCGCCGATTGGGCTGGGCCTGAACGGGGGGCCACTCAATCGGAACGAGGGTTTCCACTAAAACAGTCAAGATTTCGATAGGCGTAATCTGATTACGTAATTTGAAATCGCCATGGAACACAGAAGTCCCACCGAGCGCAACAGCGTACGACAGTCACTAGGAGACAACCCATGATGACGTTGATGGTTCAGGACCGGCCCGCTGCCGGCCACAGCCCCGAGGCCTCCGCCTCCTCCCTCGCACGTCTGGTCGAAGGCATGGGCAACGATCGCTTCGGCCCGGCGCTGGCAAGCTACCTGCATTCGCTGTGCGGTGCAGACCACTTCGCGGCCTTCCGCCTCGGGCAGGACGAGTTGCGCGAAGTGGCGGCCTGCTGCGTGCAGCCGGAGCGCACCGCCCGCGACCGCGTCGAGAGCTACGTCAAGCAGGGCCTGTGGAAGCACGACCCGGCGATGACAGAGGCACAGCGCTGCGTCGAGGGGGCTGCGGCCACGATCATCCACGTCGACTTCAGCGACCACGGCTATGACGACCTGCGCCCACGCGTGTACCCGCACGTGCGCGACCGCATCCTGCTCTGCGGCCGCACCGCCAAGGGCGCCTTCGGTCTGAGCGTGCTGCGCGCCGACTCGCATTCGCCGTTTGCCCACGAAGCCATCGAAAAGCTCGGCCAGGCGGCCGAGTTGCTGGTCGCCATGCTGGCCAAGCACGCCGACGTCTGCCAGAGCCGCCCCAACGTGGCGCAGGCGCTGACCATGCTGCCCGAGATCGAGAGCTGCATCGTCGCGACCAGCCCGCTGCCGCGGCGTGAAGCCGAGGTGTGCGCCCGTATCCTGTACGGCCTCTCCTCGGTGGGCATTGCGCTGGACCTGTCTGTGAGCGAGGAAACCGTCAAAACCTACCGCAAGCGCGCCTACCAGCGTCTGGTGATCGGCAGCGAGCGCGAGCTGCTGACGTGGTACCTGGCCCACTGGAGCCGCTGGAGCGCCGAGCGCTTCCAGGCCGCAGCCTCCACCGCGCTGCACTGAGCGCTCACCGCGCACACTGCTTCCCTCGGGCCATCGCCGTCCCCCGTCGCGGGGACTGACCCCGGCGCGCGGCCGTGCGTCAATGCAAGCATGACAACGCGCCGCCGATGCCACTCATGCAGCCGCCTGCCATCCAGTTGATCGTCGAGGACCACCAGGCCCTCGCCACGGTGCTGCGGGCGCTGCGTGACGCGGTCGAGCGCACCGGCCGGTCGGGACACGCGCCGGACTTTGACGAGCTGCGCGCGATGCTGTTCTACCTGGACGAGATGCCCGCGCGCGTGCACCACGCCAGCGAGAGCGAGCTGCTGTTCCCGCGCATCCGCGAGCGTTGCCCGGCGCTGCGCCCGGTGCTGGACCGGCTGGAAGCCGAGCACGAGCGCGGTGAATCCGCCGTGCGCGAGCTGGAGCGCGCCCTGACCGCCTGGGAGGTAATGGGCGAAGTCCGCCGCGAGTCGTTCGAGCTGCTGCTGCGAACGCACGTCGACGTCTACCTCGGCCACATGGAGGTCGAAGAGAACTACGTCCTGCCGGTGGCGGTGGACCATCTGTCACCCGCCGATTGGCGCGAGCTCGCCGAGGCGCTCACCCGCCAGCGCAGCGAGCTCGGCGCATCGATGGCGCAAAGCCATCGCGCGCTGTTCGCGCGCATCACGGCCCCCCCTTCCACTTAGAGTTAAACATGAAAGAAATCGAAGTTCCCGTCCTGATCGTCGGCGGCGGCGGCTGCGGCCTCGCCTCCTCGCTGTTCCTGTCGCGGCAGGGAATAGGCAGCTTGCTTGTCGAGCGCCATCCCGCGCCCGGCCGCTTGCCCAAGGCACGCTACGTCAGCCAACGCACGATGGAGCTGCTGCGCCAGTTTGACGTGGCCGACCGCGTCTACGAGCGCTCGATGCCGCTCAAGCACATCTCGCACATCCGCTGGTGCACCACGCTCGCCGGCGATGGCGAGCTCGACCGGCGCACCTTCTACCGCATCGAATCCTTCGGCGGTGGTTCGCTGGCGCAGCACTACGCCAAGGACAGCCCCTGCGAGTCGACGCTGTTCCCGCAGGTGCGCATGGAGCCACTGCTGCGCGAGATCGCTTCGGCGGAAGACAAGGCGCAGGTGCTCTACAACCACCAGCTGCAGTCCTTCGAGCAGGATGAAGACGGCGTGACCGCGATCGTGCGTGATCGCGCCACCGAGAAGGACATCCGCGTGCGCGCCAAGTACCTGGTCGGCGCTGACGGCGGCAAGACCGTGGGGCCGGCAGTGGGCGCCGTCATGACCGGCGCCCCCGACCTGGCGCACATGGTCACCGTGTACTTCCGCGCCGACCTGTCGCAGTACTGGGACGACGACTACTCGATGACGACCTGGTTCGTGAACCCCGAAGGCGGCTCGTGGGCCAGCGGCGTGCTGGGGCAACTGGGCCCGACCAGGTTCGGCCGGCACTCCGAGGAGTGGATGTTCCACTTCAGCTTCCGCCCGGACGATCCGTCGCGCTTCGAGGAGGCGTCACTGCTGCCGCGGATGCGCGAGCTGCTGAAGATCCCGGACCTGAACCCGGACATCATCGGGATCGGCCACTGGACGGTCGAAGGCGTGCTGATCGATCGCTACCGCTGGGGCCGCGTGCTGCTGGCCGGTGATGCCGCACACCGCCATCCACCCACCACCGGCCTGGGCCTGAACTCCGCGATCCAGGATGCGCACAACCTGGCATGGAAGCTCGCCGCGGTGCTGAAAG
The DNA here is from genome assembly GCF_018614915.1 of Variovorax paradoxus. GTDB lineage: Bacteria > Pseudomonadota > Gammaproteobacteria > Burkholderiales > Burkholderiaceae_C > Variovorax > Variovorax paradoxus_K. The sequence goes on from NZ_JAGGNU010000021.1 coordinate 19,203, forward strand.
GCCAGGCACATGACAGCCTGCTCGACAGCTACGAGGCCGAGCGCCGACCGGTGGCGGCAGCCAACATCCAGTGGGCACTGATGACTTTCCAGAACCACCAGCTCACCGATGCCGGCATCGGGCTGGTGCGCGGAAACGCCGAGCTGAGCCAGGCCAACTTCCGCCGCTACTTCGCCGAAGACCAGGAGGGCCGCACGCGGCGCGCCCGGCTGGCGCAGATCATGGATGTGCAGCGCATGGAATGGCAGGCGCACGACATTGAGCTGGGCTACCACTACGACATCGGCGCGGTGATGCCTGACGGCACGCCCACGCCGGAGCGCGACCCGCTGGGGCAAACGTATGTGCCGACCACGCGACCGGGGCATCGCCTGCCGCATGCATGGCTCGAGCGCGATGGCCGGAAGCTTTCCACGCTCGACCTGGTCAAGCCGGGCCGCTTCGTGCTGCTCACCGGCCGCAAGGGTTCAGGCTGGGCCGAGGCCGCGGCGGCCGTCGGGCGCGCCAGCGGCGTCCCGATCGAAGTGGTCGAGGTCTCGGACGAGTCAGCGGTGCGCGATGCGGACCGCACCTGGCGCCACCTGCGCGGCGTGTCCGCCGACGGCGCGGTCCTGGTGCGGCCCGACCAGCACGTGGGCTGGAGCTCGGTGGGGCGCAGCGAGGAGGCGCAGGCGACGTTGGCGGCGGCGCTGACCCGAATTCTTCAACGAAACATCACGGCGTAACCTGCGATCCCGCAGCGACGCCCCGGCTTTCAGAAAACAAGGAGACATTCACCATGCATCGACGCACCCTTCTCTCCCTGGCCGCCGCCGCCGCCCTGGCGCCCGCGGCCTTCGCCCAGTCGACCTGGCCCAGCCAGCCGATCCGGCTGATCGTCCCCTATCCGGCCGGCGGCGGCACCGACTTCTTCGCGCGCCTGGTGGCGCCCGGCATGGGCGAGGCGCTGGGCCAGCCGGTCATCGTCGAGAACCGCCCAGGCGCTTCCGGCATCATTGGCGCCACCGCGGTGGCCAAGCAGCTTCCGGCCGACGGCCACACCTTCCTGCTGGGCGACATGACCACTTACGCCGTCAATCCCAGCATGTTCGAGAAGCTCTCCTACGACCCACTGAAGGACCTGGTGCCGGTGACCATGACCGCCAAGTTCGACTTCGTGCTGGTGGTCAATCCCACCGTGCTGCCGGTCGGCAACGTGCAGGAACTGATGGCGCTGGCGGCGCGCACGCCGGCGGGCCTGAGCTATGCGTCGCCCAGCGTGGGCACCACCCATCATCTCGCGACCGAGTTGCTCGCCCGCGAGACCGGCATGAAGCTGGTGGCGATCACGTACAAGGGCGGCGGACCGGCGGTGCAGGACCTGCTGGGCGGCCAGGTGGGCATGATGTTCCTGGACCGCGCCTCGGCCAGGCCGCACATCGAGTCCGGCAAGCTGCGCCCGATCGCCGCAGCAGGTTCGAAGCGCATTGCGGCCTACCCCAACGTGCCGACCCTGGCCGAGCAGGGCGTCAAGGGTTTCGAGGTGGAAGGATGGCAGGGCTTCAGCGTTCGCGCAGGCACCCCCGAGCCGGTGATCCGCGCGCTGAATGCCGCCTATCAGAAGGCGATCGCGCCGGCCGAAGTGAAGCGCAAGCTCAACGAAGCCGGGATCGATCCGGTCGGCGGGACACCCGAGCAGTTCACCGGATACATCCTGGCCGAGACGGTGAAGTGGCGCAGCGTCGTGCGAGAGCGGAACATCAAGGCCGAATAGGCGCAGGGGTCCGGCCTGCGCAGGACGACAACTACGGTGCGGACACGAAGGCGCCGTTCTTCACCTGCAGGATCGCCGCGCCGTAGCTCGGCTGACGTCCCGCGTCCAGCGTCCACAGGCCGTCGCCGATCACGACCGGCACCTTGCTCGACCTGGCCAGCTCGGCGCGGACCTTCGCGCGGTCCGGGTTCGGGCCGGCGTTGCGCAGCGCCTGAATGCCGATCAGCGCGGTGCTGTAGCCCATGGCCGCCCAGTTGTCCGGCGCCGTGCCGTAGCGCGCCTTGTAGGCTTCGGTGAAGGCGGCATTCACCGGGTTGGCACTGGTAGCCGCATAGTCGGCCACCACGTAGGCGTTCTCGACCGCCTTGCCACCGGCCTTGATGAAGCCCTGCGAGGCCAAGGAGGCCGGCCCCATGAAGCGCGTCTTGGGATTCACGCCCGCCTGCAGCAGCTGGGTGAAAAAGTTCGCCGACAGTTCAGCCGGAGCGGCGATAAAGACGGCGTCGGCGTCCTGTGCCGCGATCTTGGTGGCCAGCGGCAGAAAGTTGGAGTCCGAGGCCTGGATGCCCTCCTCCGCCAGGATCTGCGCGCCGCTGGATTTAAGCGCATCGCGCATGGCGTTCTTCTGCGCGATGTAGCCCTCGTTGCCCTGGTCGAAGACCACCAGCGCCCGCTTCACGCCGAGCTTCTCTACCGCATAGCGCCCGAGGCGCCCGGTGGTCTGCGTGGCCTGCGCGCCGACCTTGAACGACCAGGGTCCGGCATCGAGGATCTCGGCCGACGAGGAGGTGCTGATCATCGGGATCTGCAAGGCGTTCGACACCGGCGCGCCGGACACGGCCTCGACGCTCGTGGTCGGCCCAAGCAGCAGGATCGCGTTGTCACGCCGTGCGAACTGGTTGATCAGGTTGATGGTCTGCGCCTTGTCGCCGGCGGTGTCGCCCTCGACCATCTTGATCCTGGCGCCGCCGGGCAGGCCCTGCTTGTTGGCCTGCTCGATCGCCAGGCGCATGGCGTTCTGGATCGGTACGCCGCCAAAGGCGTAGACGCCGGTGGTGGCGTTGAACACGCCCACGGTCAGCTCCGCGCCCTGCGCCCAGGCGGTGCCAGTCGCTCCGGCGGCGACTGCGGCCATGGTGGCCAGCACCCAGTGTCTGCGGGTCTCGTTCATGTCACTTGTCTCCTGATTGGGAATTTCCGTTCGTCACGCGACCAGACCCGCACGGCCGAAATAGTGATCGGCGATCACTGGGTCGTTCGCCAGGTCCGAGGCCACGCCCTGGTGCACGATGCGGCCCTGCTCCAGCACCGCGGCGCGATGGGCCGTCTGCAGCGCGAGGCGGGCGTTCTGCTCCACCAGCAGGATGGTCATGCCCTCGCGATTGAGCTGTACCAGTGCGCGGAACACGTCCTTGATGATCACGGGCGCGAGGCCGAGGCTGGGCTCGTCCAGCATCAGCACCTTGGGGCGGCCCATCAGTGCGCGGCCGATCGCCAGCATCTGCTGCTGGCCACCGGACAGCGACCCCGACAACTGTTTGCGCCGGTCCTTCAGCACCGGGAACAGCGCGTGCACGCGATCGAGGTCGGCCGCGTCGCTGCCGCGCACGCCCGCCGCCTGCCGGCCCAACTCGAGGTTCTCGGCCACCGAAAGCGGCGCGATCACGCGCCGGCCCTCGGGCACCTGGATGATCCCGGCGCGCGAGCGCAGGTGCGCAGCGCGGCGGCCGAGCGGCTCGCCTTCGAACAGGATTTCGCCGCCGCAGGGCACGATGCCCGACAGCGCGTTGACCAGGCTCGACTTGCCTGCGCCGTTGGGACCGATCAGGGCGAAGATCTCGCCCTTCTTCACCGTCAGGTCTACACCGCGCAGCGCCTGGATGCCGCGGTAGTGGACGTCGAGATTGCGGATGTCCAGCATGTCTCAGGCTCCCAGGTAGGCTTCGACGACCATCGGGTCACGGCCCACCGCCTCCGGCAGGCCCTCGGCGATCAGCCGGCCCGAGGCCAGCACGTAGAGATGCGAGCACAAGGACATGACGAAGCGCATGTTATGCTCGATCAGCAGCACGGCCACGCCGCTCGCGGCCACGCTGCGGAAGATGCCGGCCAGGCTTTCGGCCTCGGCGTCGTTCATGCCGGCCACAGGCTCGTCGAGCAGCAGCAATCTCGGTTCGGTCGCCAGCGCCCGCATCATCTCGATGCGGCGCTGGTGGCCGTAGGACAGGCCGCCGGAGCGGTGCTCGGCAAGCGCTGTCATGCCGAAGCGCTCCAGCAGCGCCATCGCCCGCTCGTTCATCCGCTTCGCCTCGGCGCGCGCGGATGGCAGGCCCAGCAGGTTGGCCCAGAGGCCGGCGTTCTCGTGCCGGTGGAAGCCGGCCACCACGTTCTCAAGCACGCTGGCATCGGGCACCAGGCGGATGTTCTGGAAGGTGCGGGCCACGCCGGCGCGCGCCAGGTCGGGCGCTTCTTCGCGCGAGACGTCCCTGCCGTCCAGCAGCACCTTGCCCGAGCTGAGATGCAGCAGTCCGGTGATCAGGTTGACCACCGTGGTCTTGCCGGCACCGTTGGGCCCGATCAGGCCGGTGATCTGTCCGGCGGGAACCTGCAGGCTCACGTTGTCGACGGCCGGCACGCCGCCGAAATGGCGGGCCACATCCTGGAGGACCAACGTAGCGGTCATGCGCGCACTCCTGCATCGATCGACGAATTGGCGGGCGGTGCGCCCGAGCTGCCGATGCCGCCGACCGTGGTATCGGGCGGCAGGCGAGCGGCCCTGCGGCGCAGCCGGCGGTCGCGCAGCATCGCAATCAGGGTGTCGGCCACGCCGCGCGGCAGGTACACGATCACCAGCATCAGCAGGATGCCCTGCACAACGTTGCGGTAGTCGGCGAACACGCGGAACAGCTCAGGCAGCGTGGTCAGAATGGCGGCACCCACCAGCGCGCCCCACACCGAGGTGCGGCCGCCCAGTACGACCATCGCCAGCGTCGCCACGAGCATGCCGAAGCCGAACTCACCGGGCGTGATGGCGTAGCTGCTGGTAGCCTGCAGCGCGCCGCCCAGGCCCGCCAGAAGCCCTGACAGGATGAACGCGATGCGGTGGTAGTAAGGCACCGAGATGCCCAGCGACACCGCCACTGTCTCGTCCTCGCGGATCACGTCCATGGCACGGCCCACGCTGTAGCGGCCCATTGCGACCAGTAGCAGCACCACGACCACGACCACCGATAGCAGCACGCCGGTGCCGGCTACCTTGGGAATGCCGTTGACGCCCAGCGCGCCATTGGTGACGCTGACCCAGTTCTGCGTGGCCGACAGCACGATCTGCACCAGCGCCAGCGTGGCCACTGCCTGGAACACGCCGCGAAGCCGCGACAGCGGGAACGCCAGCAAGGCGCTGGCCAGGGTGCCCATCACGGTGCCGGCAACGATGGCCGCGAACGGGGGCCAGCCGGCCTTGGTGATCAGCAGCGCGCAGCCGTAGGCACCCAGCGCGGCGAAGCCCGCGGTGCCCAACGAGAACACGCCCGCGCGCAGTACCACGTACTGGCTCAGCGCCAGCAGCGCGTAGACCAGGATGTGGCCGAAGAGCGACTGGTAGGTGTAGAAGAAGTTCATCATGCGCGTTGGATCCGCATCGCGGCGGTGGACTGGCCGAACAGGCCTGTGGGCTTGAGCAGGATCACAATGAACAGGGCGATGAACACGATGGCCTCGGCAACGCCGGACGAGACGTACGCGACGGCTAGGGTCTGCACGATGCCGATGGCCAGCCCCGCGATCAGCGCGCCCGGGATGCTGCCGAGGCCACCGATGATGATGATCACGAAGGCACGCAGCAGCAGCGGCTCGCCCATCGCGAAGTGCACCGAGTTGAAAACCAGGCCGATCAGCACGCCCGCCATGCCGGCCAGTGCGCCAGAGATCAAGAACACCTGCATGTTGACCGGCCCCGGGTTGATGCCCAGCAGGCGCGAGGTCTGCTCCGAGTAGGCGACAGAGCGAATGCGCTGGCCGAAGGTGGTGCGGTACAGGTACCAGACCAGGCCGAACACCATTGCCACCACCAGCCCGATGATCACCAATTGCAGCAGCTGGATGCGCAGCCCGAACAAGGTGTAGACCACCACTGGGAAAGCATCGAACGGGAAGCGCATGACCGCGGTGTTGGAGATCTTCTGCGCGATCGCCAGCAGAACCAGGTCGGCTCCTATCGAAGAGACAATGGCCGAGAACTCCGGCGCGCTGCGGCGGCGCAGCGGCCGGAAGGCGAACACGTCCAGTGCCACCGACACCAGCCCGCCCGCCAGCATGCCGATGAGCAGCGCCACATAGATCGGCGCGTCAAGCATGGTGACAGCGTACAACCCGGCGAAAGCGCCCCACATGAACACCGAGCCATGGGCCATGTTCATGATGTGGTTCACACCGAAGAGCAGCGTAAACCCGAGCGCGAACAAGGCGTAGACACTGCCTACGACCACGCCGTTGAGAAGTTGTTGCATCAGCATGCCGGAAGAATAGAAATCCAGCCCCTGGATGTATGTCCCCTTGCGGCGGGACGGGTTTCCGAGGGGGCGGGCGCGGCCGGCAGGCGCGGTCCCCTGCAGTGGGGACAGACGCGTCCTGTGGACACGGGAACACTGGCCCGATGCGACTCTTGTCCACCGATGCCTCGGCGCAAGCTGCGGGTCCCGTCACCGAAGCGAGTACGCGGTTCGATCCGTTCGACCCGGCGTACGTGCTCGATCCCTACCCGGCGCTCGCGCAACTGCGCGAGAGCGAGGGAGTGTTCTTCTCGCCGGCGATCGGCTCCTGGATCGTCACGCGCTTCGACACAGTCAAGGCGATCCTGCGCGACACGCATCGCTATTCGGCCCTGATCGCTTGCGACCCGCTCACGCCCTTGTGCCCCCACGCCCGCGGCATCATCGCCGCATCCGACTTCGACGTGCCGCCGCTGCTGGTCAACAACGACCCGCCCAGCCACTCGCGCTACCGCGCGTTCTTCGGTGCGCCCCTGAAGCGCGAGCGCCTGGCAGCGCTGCAGCCCTTCATCGAGCAAACGGTGGAGGACCATGTCACGCGCATGGCCGCCGGGCCCTCGCCCGCCGACCTGGTGGCGGCGCTCACCTGGGACGTGCCGGCGCTGGTGCTGTTCCGGCTGCTGGGCGTGCCGGCCGAGGATGTTGCGAAGGTGAAGCACTGGGCATCCAGCCGCGTGATGATGACCTGGGGCCGGCCGAGCGAGGCCGAGCAGGTCAAGCTGGCCGGGGAGGCGGTGGAGTACTACCGCTATGCGATGGCGCTGGTGCAGCGGAAGTCACAGGCGCCCAGTGATGATTACCTGAGCGACCTGGTACGACTGCGCGACGGCGACGACGGCAAGGCGACGCTGCACGAGATCGGCGCGATCGCGTTCAACCTGCTGTTCGCCGGCCACGAGACCACGTCCAGCGCCTCGGCCAACCTGTTCAAGGCGATCCTGCCGCGGCGCGCGCTGTGGGAAGCGATCTGCCGCGGCGAGCAACCGATCGCGCCGGTGGTGGAGGAAGGCCTGCGGCTGGACCCGCCGGTGCAGGCGTGGCGCCGCCAGGCGAAGGAAGCTGTGGAGCTCGATGGCGTGCAGGTTCCGGCCGGCGCCCGGCTACTGCTCGTGTTCGCGGCCGCGAACCGCGACCCCGTCCAATTTCCTGAACCCGACAACTTCGTCCCTGGCCGGCGCAACGTCATGCAGCACGTGGCCTTTGGCACCGGTGCCCACTTCTGCCTCGGCGCGCCCCTGGCGCGGCTGGAGGTGGCGGCGATGGTGGCGAGCGTCGCGCGCCACCTGCCCGGCCTCACGCTGGTGCCCGGCCAAGACTATCCCTACACCCCCAACACCTCCTTCCGTGCCCTGCGCCAGCTGATGGTGGCCTGGTAACCCGTCATTCCCCGGAGAACCCAAGATGCGCTTTCCCCACCTGCCCGTCGAAGACGAGCTCGAGATCCGTTCGGTTTTCGCCCGCTACGGCCACCTGGCCGACGCCGGCGACCCCAACTTCGTCCAGCTGTTCACCGAGGATGCGAGCTGGACACGCGCCAATTCGCCACCCGCTGCGCACGGCGGCAGCGGACTGCCCCCTGAAACCATCCGAGGCCGCGACAAGCTGCTGGCGCTGATGGAAGAAGTGATGAAGAAGAAATTCAAGCAGCGCATGCACCACCAGATGACAGACTTCTACGTGGTGCCGGGCGCGAACGCCGACGACGCCATGGGTCATGCCCGGGCGCTGATCACCGACTGGCGCGATGGCCCCGGCAAGATCGCCATGTTCGGCAAGTACGACGTGCGCTTCCGCCGCACCGACGTTGGCTGGCGCATCAGCGACATGACGGTGCGCGTGCTGCCGAGCGGGGATTGAAGCCATGAGCACCATCCTTGCACCCGACGCGCCGGTCCTCGACGAGGACCCGTTCTCCGACGAAAACATCGCCGACCCCTACCCATTCTTCGAGCGCATGCGCGAGCTGGCGCCCGCGGTCTTCATCGCGCCGCACGGGTACTACGCGGTGGGCCGGCACCAGGAGGCCGGGATCGTTGCCAGCGACTACGCCCGCTTCACGACGGAGGGTGGCGTGGGCATGAGCGACATCCGAAAGCCGGGGGCTTGGCGCACTCGCAGCCCGATCGCCGAACTCGACCCCCCGGAGCACACGCGCGTGCGGGCCGCACTGCAGAAAATTCTCTCTCCGCTGGTCATCAAGACCTGGAAGGAGAAGTTCGCCCATCGTGCCGAGGAAGTGGCCGACCAGGTGGTGGCCAAGGGCAGCATCGACGGGGTGGGCGACATCGCCGAAGCCTTCGTGCTCGACGTCTTCCCCTCGGTGCTCGGCGTCGACGTGCCGCCCGAACGCATCAAGCTGACGGGAGAGCTCAACTTCAACCAGATTGGGCCGAACAACGAGCGCGTGGCGCGCACGCTGGAACGTGCCGGGCCGATCATGGAGTGGTACCAGCAGGTTCTGCAGCGCGAGTACATGCTGCCGGGCGGCTTCGGCGAGAAGATCTACCAGGCCGAGGACGCCGGCGACTTCGACAAGGGAACCGCGCCCTTCCATGTGCGCACCTTCTTCCGCGCCGGCGTGGACACGACGATTGCCGGCATCGGCTCGACGCTGAAGCTGCTGTCGGAGCACCCGGACCAGCTGGCCATGGTGAAGGCGAACCCGGCGCTGATCAAAGGGGCCTTCGAAGAGGCGCTGCGGATGGAGTCGCCGGCGCAGGTGATGTTCCGCACTACCACCGGCGAGGTGGAACTGGGCGGCGTGCGCCTGCGCGCCGACACCAAGGTTGGCTACCACATGGGTGCCGCCAATCGCGACCCGCGCCAATGGAAAGACCCGGACCGCTTCGACGTGACGCGACAGACGACCGGCGTGCACCGCGCCTTCGGCATAGGTGCGCACGTCTGCATCGGGCAGATGATCGCGCGGCTCGAGGCCGAATGCATCCTCGGCGCGGTGCTGCGTCGTGTGCAGCGCATCGAGCCCGCGGGCCCGGCGCGTTGGCGCCCCGTGAATACGCTGCGCACGCTGGACGTGCTTCCCCTGACGCTCGTCGGCGCCGAGGGTTGAGCCGTCCCCTGACACGGGGACAGACGCGCCCTGCGCGGGCATCCACACTGCCGAAGAGTTTTCGAGCACAAATGGAGACAACCATGCACATGCAACGCAGAGCCGCCGTGGCCGGCGCGCTTCTTCTCGCCACCGGCGGCCTGGCCTTCGGACAGGGCAAGGACATTCCCGTCGGCGTGTTCAACGCCCAGACCGGCACCTATGCCTTCGGCGGCGTGCCGATCCAGAACGGAATGAAGCAGGCACTGGAGGAAGCCAACGCGCAGGGCTTGCCCGGTGGCAACAAGTTCAAGGTGTTTGAAGGCGACACGGCCGGCGACAAGGGGCAGACCATCAACCTGGTCAACCAGTTCGTGAAGCGCGACAACGTGATGTTGATCCTGGGCCCTACCATCAGCGGCGAAGCGTTGGCCGGCGCGCCCGTCGCCAACGATCTGAAGGTTCCGATCCTGGCCATCGGCAGTTCGCCCGGCATCCTCGCCACCGGGCCATGGGCTTTCAAGATCCAGGCCACGCCGGTGGACATCATGGGTTTCCTGGGCAAGCTGGCGGTGGAGAAGCTGGGCGTCAGTCGCATCATCCTGCTGCACGACCAGAGCAACGACGGCTACGTCGGGCAGAAGACCGCCCTGGCTGACTACCTGACCAAGGCGGGTGCGAAGATCGTTGCCGACGAGAAGTTCGTTTCCTCCGAATCCAACTTCCTGGCGCTGGCCACCAAGATGGCCACCATGCCGACCGACGCGATTTTCATCGCCGCCCCGGCCGAAGTGACGGCCAACCTGATCCTGCAGATCCGCCAGGCCGGCCTGGACTCCAAGGTCAAGTTCATCGGCCCCTCCACGCTGGGCTCCCTCGGCTTCATTAAGGCCGGCGGCAAGGCGGTGGAAGGAACCTATGTCGTCTCCGACTACTCGCCCAACAATCCGGCGCCGATGAACCAGGCTTTCGTGAAGGCTTACCAAGCCAAGTACAAGGCCGTGCCCGACAACTGGGCGGGCATGGGTTATGCACTCGGCCAGGTGGCGGTGCAGGCAGTGAAGAACGCCGGCCCGGACCCGGACAGAACGAAGATCCGTGATGAGCTTGCGAAGCTGAACAAGGTGCCGATGGTGTTGGGCAATGGCATGTGGAGCGTGGATGCGGGACGTAACCCGAGCTATGGCGGTGTCCTGCTGCAGGTGAAGGACGGCAGTTTCATCGCAGTCCAATGAGGCCTTCGAACGTCAGGCGGTCATGCCGCCATCGACGTTGTAGACCCCACCTGTGATGAAACTCGCCTGCGGCCCCAACAACCAGAACACCAGGTTCGCCACCTCCTGCGCCGTTGCCGCCCGTCCGAGCGGCTGGTTCAGGAAGTGCTGGTTGAGCGCCGTTTCCACCTGTACCTCTGTTCGTCCATCCACTCGAAAGGTGCTGCGCAGCAGAGGCGTGTCGATCGGCCCCGGGCAGATCACGTTGATGCGAATACCGTGCGGTGCGAATTCCAGCGCCGCCTGCTGAGTCATGCGGATCACCGCGGCCTTCGACGCGCCGTAGACACCCAGCCCGGCCTCGGCCCGGCTGCTGCGCTGGCCAGAGACCGACGACGTGTTGACGATCGTGCCGCCGCCCTGCGCCCGCATCACCTTGCCGACCGCTTGCATCCCCAGCAGCACGCCGCGCACGTTCACCGCGAAGATCCGATCGAAGTCGGCCATGCGGAAGTCCAGCAGCGAGGACTGCGGGCCGACGATGGCGGCGTTGTTGTGGAACAGGTCGATGCGGCCCCATTGCTCTACAGTGGCATCGGCATAGCGCTGCACGTCGGATTCCAGCGCCACATCGGCCTGCAGCGCCAGCACTCGACTGGCGTCCAGCCCGTCCAGCGCCCGGTCCAGCGACGGGGCATCACGGTCCACCACCGCCACCTTGGCACCCGCATCCAGCAGCTGTCGCGTCAAGGCCAGGCCCACGCCGCTGGTGACCACTGCCACCTTGTCTTCGAACACGCCCGCGCTCATTGCAGCGTCACCCGCAATGCATCCGGCGCGCGGAACACGAAGGTGTGCATGTGCTGCGCCGTGTCCGGCTGCACGAGCCGCATCTTCGGGAAGCGCCTGGAAAACTCCTCGAACACGATCTTCATCTCCAACCGCGCCAGCGGCGCGCCGAGGCAGAAGTGCACGCCGTTGCCGAAGGTGAGTTGCTTGCGCGCGTTTGCGCGCCGGATGTCGAAGCGGTGCGGATCGGGGAACACCTCCTCGTCGCGATTGGCGGAGGCGAACGACAGCATGATCGGCGCGCCCTTCGGGATCGTGACGCCGCGAATCTCCACATCCTGCAGCGCGATGCGGCGCCAACCGATCACCGCGCCGGCATAGCGCATGCCCTCTTCCACCGTGTTGGCGGCCAGCGTCGTGTCGGCGCACAGCGCCTCCCACTGGCTGCGGTTCTCCAGCAGCGAGCGGAAGGTGTTGGTCAACTGGTTGGTCGTAGTCTCGTGTCCGGCGAAGGCCACGCCGAAGGTGTGGGTGATGATCTCGGGGATGCTGATGACGCTGTCGTCGCCGTTGCGGATGGCCAGCATCTGGCTGGTGAAGTCGTCGCCAGGGTTCTTCTGCCGGTCCGCCACCAGCGCCGCACAGTACTGCCAGAACGCCGACATGTTGCGCGCGCCCTCCAACTGCTGCTCGTGAGTCGCCGGACTGAAGTCGATCACGCTGCGCGCGGCGGCCCACTTCTTGACGTTGGGGACGTCCGCATCCGGGATGCCCATGAGCTTGAACACCACATGGGCCGGCAGCTCGTAGTTGACCTCGGCCAGCAGGTCGACCTCGTCCTTGCCTTCGATGCGCTCGATCGCTTCTGCCACCAGGCGGCGAATGTGCGACTCGAGCTTGACGAACTCGCGCAGGTTGAGCTTCTGGCTGGTGACGGCTCTGGTGCGCTTGTGCACATCGCCGTACAGGGTCGAGTGGCTGGCGGTCGAGGCATAGCCCTCTTCCTTCAGGATCGCCATCGCCTCCGGGCACATAGGCGTGACCGGCCGCGTGGTGTTCTCCGACGAGAAGCGCACGCCGTCGTGCAGCACCGCGTACACGTCGCTGTGCTTGGTCAGCACCCAGTAGCCGATCTCCTCGCACCAGAACACCGGCTCCGTGCGCCGCTGCAGTTCGAAGGCAGCGTGCAGTTCCGGGCTGTAGTACGGCCTGAAATCCTTGGTAGCGGACTGGAAGGGGCAGACTGCGGTCGTATTCATTTGTCGGTTCTCCGGTTCAGCGCATCAGCATGCCGCCATTGACGTCAAGGGTGGCGCCGGTCACGAAGGCAGCGCCGGGCGACACCAGGTAAGACACAGCAGCAGCGATCTCCTCCGGCAGCCCGATGCGCCCGAGCGGCACTGCCGCCGTGCCCAGGTACTTCCCGTCGCCGCTGCCGGTGGGCACCGTCTGGTGCAACATCGGCGTGTCGATGGGGCCCGGCGCGACCGTGTTGACCGTGATGCCCATCGATGCCGCTTCGCGCGCCGTGACCTTCGACAAGGCCAGTACCGCGCCCTTGGACGCGCTGTAGGCCGAGCCGCTCTGCATGCCGCCCATCTGTCCGGCGAGCGAGGCGACGGTGACGATGCGGCCGTGTTCGATGGTGCGCCCGGCACAGCGGCGCAGCATCTCGCGCACGCACAGGAAGGTGCCGCCGGCGTTGACGCGCATCACCCCTTCCCACTCTTCCAGCGTGATGTCCACGGTGGGCAGCCGGCCCGGCACCGGATGGGTGCTGAGGATGCCGGCAAAGCACGCCAGCACGCTGACGCGGCCCAGCTTCCTTTCCACCGTGTCGAAGGCAGCGCGAACGCTGCCTTCATCGGCCACGTTGCAGGCCAGGCCGATGTGGCCGCTGCCAGGCAGCGTCGCGGCGGCCCGTTCGGCAGCTTCCGCGTGCAGGTCGGCCACCGCAATGCTCAGGCCGTCTTCGGCCAGCTTGCGGGCGCTGGACAGCCCCAGCCCGCCCGCGGCGCCGGTGACGAGTGCGATGCGCATGAAATGTCTCCTGGAGTTCAGCGGTCCGGATGGGCGTCCACCCAGCACTGCACCAGCGCCTCGCTGATGTAGGCGCTGGAGGTCTGGCCGCCGTCCACCGCCAGCACCTGGCCGGTGACGAAGCCGGCGTCATCGCTGCACAGGAACGCGGCAGCGCCGGCGATCTCTTCGGGCTTGCCGGGCCGGCCCATCGGCGTAGTGCCGACGATCGTGGCCTGGAAGCGCGCCGTGTTCAGTCGACCCTCGGTCTGCGGCGTCGCGATGATGCCGGGCGCGATGGCGTTGACGCGGATGCCCCGGTCGGCGTAGTCGGCGGCCAGGTTGCGCGTCAGGCCGATCACGCCGGCCTTGGCCATCGAATACACGGCCTGCCGTCGATACCCCACCAGCCCGAGCGTGGAAGCGATGTTCAACACCACCCCCTTAGATTGGATCAGCGCCGGCAATGCGGCGCGGGTGATCATGAAGGTCGCCTTCTGGTTGATGTCGGCGAACTTCTGGTAGTCGGCGTCGGTGGTTTCGTGGAACGGCGGACAGTTGCCCAGCCCGGCGTTGTTGATCAGCACACGAATGCCGTCGAAGTGGCGCTGGCACTCGTCGACGATCGCTTGCGGCGCCCCGTCGGCGGTCACGTCGGCGACGAAGGTACGCAGCGTTTCCGAACGCGGCAGCGCGGCCAGGCCCTCGTCGTTGATGTCGACCGCCAGCACCTGGGCGCCCTCCTCGTGCAGCCGCAGCGCGATGGCGCGACCGATGCCCGAGGCAGCGGCGGTGACGATGGCCGGACGGCCGGCAAAGCGCTTCATGCCACTTCCCAGATGTCGTACACGGGCCCGTTGGGCTCGCGGGTGCCGGTGCCGATGGCGATCTTGTCGTTCAGCCATTGGAGCTCGGGCGCGGCCGTTTCGAACTGCACCGCGACGCGGAAGTAATCGGCGCCGCGCGCAATGGGCTCGCGGTTGACGATCTTCTTCATGATCTCCGGCGTCGGCCCATTGCGGCGGCCGGTGTAGGTCATGTAGATCAATTCGCCGGCACTGGTTTCGAGCACCAGGCGCACGTCCAGGTGCAGGCCGCCGTCGGGCCGCTCCAGCACCACGTCGGCCCCGCCCGGCAGCACCCGGCCGCGCAGACGCTCGCCTTCGAAGTTGCCGCCACTGACGCACATCACGCGACGCGTGTAGCCGTGCGGCACGGCGCCCACCAGCTGAGGCGGCGCGTCGACGTCGGCCTTGATGGTGAACAGCGGGCGCAGCTCGATCGGGGTCACTTGATAACCTCCGTGCTGCGCACTGCGGTGCTATTCGCCTTGGGAGCGGCCCGGCGTCTCATGCCGACTCTTTTTCTGCGTAGCGCTTGCGCACATCCTTGATGAGCTCGAGCAGCGCCTCCGGCACGTCGCGCCCTTCGGCCTTGGCCTTCTCCTTGCAGTCTTCCCATAGCTTCAGGTCGGCGTAGCCCTTCTCGGTGTGGCGGTTCCACTCCTTGTCGAGCGGGGTTGTGATCTCCAGCCGGATGCCGGCGGGGTCGTGGAAGTAGATCGAGAGGATCAGGCCCTTGTGGTCGGTCGGCCCGATCACGTCGACGCCTTGCGACTTGAGCCACTCGTGCCACTTCAGCACCTCGGCGCGGTCCTTCGCCTCCAACGCGATGTGATTGAAGATGTCATAGGCAGGATGGCTCGACTTGGAGGGCGGCGGCACGCCGGGGGCCTCGAAGAACGCCAGCGTGGAGCCGTCGCCCATGCGGAAGAAGATGTGGAAGTAGGGGATGGCGTCGCCGGTGGACGGCACGCTGTCGTCCAACACGGTGCTGGCGAGTTCCATCCCCATGATGCGGGTGTAGAAATCCGTGGTGGCTGCGGCATCCGGGGTCACCCAGGCCGCGTGGTTCAGCATCATCGGCGTGAGGCCGGGATTGGGGGTCAGTGCGACCTCGGGCTTGGCGCCGGCTTGGGGGGCAGTGGCTTGCATGGAAGTGAGCTCCAGTTGGGTTCGGTTCTTACAGTTGTGGATCGGCGATGCGCACGGCGATGCCGTCGAGCGCGTCGGACATGACGATCTGGCAGGACAGCCGGCTGCCCGCTTCGCGCGGCGCGGCGGTGTAGTCCAGCATCTGGTGCTCGGTATCGACCGGAGGCGGCAACAGAGCGGCGAATGCGTCGTCCACGATCACGTGGCAGGTGGCGCAGCTCATCACGCCGCCGCAATCGCCGACGATGCCGTTCAAGTCGTTGGCCGTGGCGGCCAGCATCAGGCTCTGGCCGATGGCGACCTCGACTTCGTCGCGCTCGCCGTTGGGATGGATGTAGATGACGCGGGGCATATCGTGACTTTCGTTGAGGCGCGCGCCGCCGTCAGTCCCCTCGCCGGGGACGTTGGCCGCGGGTGCGCAGGCGGCGCAGGCCATCGCGCACCAGGCCGACGAAGCCCTGCGGCATCAGGAACATGCACAGGATAAGGAAGCCGGCAAAAATGGCCGAGGGCGCGGATTTCGAGATCTGGTCGGCGACGTTGGGGATGAACTGGATGAAGGCGGCACCCACCAGCGCACCCGAGATCGTGCCGAGGCCGCCGACGACGGCGCCAACCAGGAAGAAGACCGAGACGAACATGCCGAAGCTGTCCGGCGCGACGAAGGCCGTCGCGATCGCGCCCAGCGAGCCGGCTACGCCGGTGTAGAGCGCACTGATGCCGAAGGTCATGGCCTTGACGTAGGGCACGTTGATGCCCATCGCGGAGGCGGCCATCGGCTGCTCGCGGATCGCGATGGTGGCCCGCCCCAATCGGCCGCGCAGCATGTTCCAGGCGCACACGAACAGGAAGGCAGCCATCGCCAGCACCACCAAGTAGAGCCACTGGTCGGCCGACAGCTCGAGTCCGAAGGGCGCCTCCGGCTTCAGCAGCGTGATGCCCTGCACGCCGCCGGTCCATGTCTCCAGCGCCTTGTGTTTGAGCAGCTGCGGCGTGGCCAGCGCGAGCGCGAAGGTGGCGAGCGCCAGGTAGTGGCCCTTGAGCCGCAGCGCCGGCCAGCCGAACAGGAAGCCGAAGGCGAAGCAGACAACGGCCGACATCGGCAGCGTGGCCCACCACGCGAAGCCGCCGTGCTCCATCAGCACCGCCGTGACATAAGCGCCCAGCGCGTACAGCGCGCCGTGGCCGAGCGAGAGCTGGCCGTTGTAACCCACCAGCATGTTCAGCCCCAGCACCGCGATCGCCGTGATCAGCGTCATGGTCGCCAGAAAGATGCGGTAGTCGGACAGCACGAAAGGCACGGCCAGGGCAGCGAGCACCAAGGCGCCAAGGGCGACCGGGCGCCGCGACCATCCTGCGGCAATGGCGGGCGGCGCGGCCGAGCGAGAGGGCTGGCTGGAGGAAACGGGCAACGTCGACATGCTCAGACCCTCGCCACCAGTTTGCGGCCGAAGATGCCGGAGGGCCGGATCAGCAGCACGCCGACGATCAATACCAAGGCCAGCGAGAGCTTGAGCTCGGTGCCGACCACGTAGGTGCCCGCCAGGTTCTCGATCACGCCGACGATCAGGCCGCCGGCCACCGCGCCCCAGGGGTTGTCGATGCCGCCCAGCAGCGCCGCAGCGAAGGCGTAGATCAGGACGCCCCCCATCATGTTGGGCTCCAGGAAGACCACCGGCGCCACCATCAGCCCCGCGACTGCGCCGATGAGGGCCGACAGTCCCCAGCCGAGCGAGAGCATCAGCGATACCGGGATGCCGGCCAGGCGCGAGGACACCGGGTTCTCTGCCGAGGCGCGCATCGCAAGGCCCACCTTGGTGAAGCGAAGGAAGGCGTAGAGGATGCCCATGACCAGCAGGACCACGACGACGGTCCCCAGCTCGTGGCCGGAGATCAGCGTCGTGCCGCCCGGGACCTTGTCCGGGAACGGACTGGGGAAGGGTTCCAGCTGGTGACCGAAGATCCAACCTGCCAGCGAGTTGATGCCGACGAAGAGGCCGATGAAAACCACGATCACCGACAGCTCCGGCACGTCGCCCAGCGGTCGCAGCACAAGGCGTTCGATGGCGAAGCCGGCCACGAAGCCGAAGGCCAGCGTGGCGAGCGCCGCGGCCCAGTACGGCAGGCCCCACTTGAGCAGCAGGAAGGCGATGAAGGTGGAGAACATCGCCATCTCGCCCTGCGCGAAATTGATGTGATGGGTGGACTGGTAAATCATCACCAGCGCCAGCCCCAGGCAGGCGTAGATGCCGCCCATGGCGATGCCCGAAGCGAGCTGTTGCAGCAGGCTGTACATGCGTGCGTCCTTGCTAGTTAGAAACCGAGGTAGGAGCGACGGATCTGCTCGTTGTCGCGCAGCTCCTTGGCAGTGCCGGACATCACGGTGCTCCCGGTTTCCAGCAGCCAGGCGTGGTCGGCCAGGTCGAGCGCGCGGGCCACGTTCTGCTCCACCAGCAGGATGCTCACGCCCTCCTGCTTGTTGATGACGCGCATGATGTCGAAGATCTCGCGGATGATCAGTGGCGCCAGGCCGAACGAGGGCTCGTCCATCAGCAGGAGCTTGGGGCCCTGCATCAAGGCCCGGCTGATGGCCAGCATCTGCTGCTCGCCGCCGGAGAGCGTGCCGGCTTGCTGCTGGCGGCGCTCGCGCAGGCGCGGGAAGTAGCCGAACATGCGTTCCATGCCCTCTTCCACCTCCCGCTTGCTGCGGCGCAGGTACGCGCCGACGCGCAGGTTCTCCTCCACCGTCATGTTGACCAGCGTGCCGCGGCCGTCGGGCACGTGGGCGATGCCGAGCGCGGCGACCTTCTCGGTGGTATAGCCATCGATGCGCTGGCCGGCGAAGCGGATCTCGCCGGTGCGCCGCACCAGGCCGCTGAGCGCGCGCAGTGTGCTGGTCTTGCCCGCGCCGTTCGCGCCGAGGATGGTGGTGATGCCGCCTTCGGCCACCTCGAAGCTGATGCCCTTGAGCACGCGGGTGGGGCCGTAGAAGGCCTCGATGTTCTTCGCTTCCAGCAGGGCGGCCATCAGGCGGTCTCCGTTCCGAGATAGGCGCGCACCACCTCCGGGTCCGCCTGCACTTGCGCGGGCGGGCCGTCGGCGATCTTGCGGCCGAAGTTCATCGCCACCACCTGGTCGGACACGCGCATCACCAGGTTGAGGTGATGTTCCACCAGCAGCACGGTGACCTGGAAGCGATCGCGCACGTCCGAGATCAGCTGGCGCAGTCCGTCGACTTCCTCGTGGTTCAAACCGGCGGCCGGCTCATCCAGCAGCAGCAGCTTCGGATCGGCCACCAGCGCACGCGCCATCTCGACACGCTTGCGGGTACCGAAGGACAGGTACTTGACCGGCGTCTCGGCCATGTCATCGAGGTTCAGCAAGGTCAGCAGGCGGTCGGTGCACTCGCGCACCTCGGCCTCCTCGCGCCGCACCGCAGACAGGCGGAACGCGTTGGCCAGGTAGCCGGTCCCGGTGCGGCAGTGGCGACCGACCATCACGTTCTCGCGCACCGTCATGGCCGGGAACAGCGCCACGTTCTGGAAGGTCCTGCCGATGCCGGCGGCGGCAATCGCATGCTGCGGCTTCGCCAGCAGGTCGGCGCCGTCGAAGGTGATGGTGCCGGTCGCGGGCGTGTACAGACGGCTCAGGCAGTTGAAGAGCGTCGTCTTGCCGGCGCCGTTGGGACCGATCACGCCGCAGATCTCGCCGCGGCGCACGTCGAACGAAATGCCGTCGAGCGCGACGATGCCGCCGAAGCGGACTGAAAGGTCGCTCACGCGCAGCAGGGCATTGGAGGAGGAAGACATGGGAAGAGTATTCGTGCCCGCAGCAGGTGCGTCTGTCCCCTGCCGGTGGTACTGCGTGTCCCTTGCCATGGGGACAGACGCCCCGGAAAGCCGCTGTCACATTCGGCGCACTCACCCGAAAAGGCATTCCCATGATCGAAACCGACGTCGTGGTCATCGGCAGCGGCGCCGCCGGACTCACGGCCGCCATCACTGCACGCGAGCTTGGCCTCGAAGTGCTGGTGGTGGAAAAGACCGAGCTGTTCGGCGGCACCACGGCCTATTCGGGCGGCGCGCCCTGGATTCCCTGCAACCACGTGATGAAGCAGATCGGCCTGGACGACAGCCGCGCCGCGGCCGAGACTTACCTGCGTGCCGTGCTGGGCGAGGCCTTCGACGAAGACCTGGTCAGCAGCTATCTGGACAACGCCGCTGCCATGCTGGAGTTCATGGAGCGCCATTCGGACGTGCGCTTCAAGCCCTTCCCCCTGCCCGACTACGAAAGCGATCTGCCCGGCGCCGCCCGCTGCCGCTCCCTGCTGACGCCGGAGTTCGACGGCCGCCTGCTCGGTGATCGACTGGCGGACCTGAGGATGCCGCTGCCGCAGCTGATGCTGTTCGGCAGCATGCAAGTCGAAGGCGCCGACATCCATCCGATGCGCCATGCGCTGAAGACCTGGGCCGGCTTCAGGCACACCGCCAAGGTGATGCGCCGCTTCGTCATCGACAAGGTGCGGCACGGCCGCGGGACTCGGCTGGTGAACGGCAATGCGCTGGCGGCGCGGCTGTTCTGCTCGGCGATCCGGGCCGGCGTCACGCTGTGGAAGAACACGCCCGCGCTGGAGTTGATCGTCGAAGAAGGCGCCGTGCGCGGCGTGCTAGTACAGCGCGATTTCCACCGCATCGCCATCAAAGCGCGCCGAGGCGTCCTGCTGGCGACGGGAGGCTATGGCGCCAACGACAAGATGCGCGCCAGGTACATCCCGTTCGCCGAGCACCATCACTCGCTGCAGCCGGAAGGCAATGTCGGCGACGGCATCCACCTGGGCCTTGCAGCCGGTGCGGTGCACGACCCCGCGCACGCGGGCGACTGCATCTGGACGCCGGTGTCGCTGCTGCGCAAAGCGGACGGCAGCGTCGTCAAGTACCCGCACATCTTCATCGACCGCGCGATGCCGGGCTGTATCGTGGTGGACCCGCAAGGCCGTCGCTTCGTCAACGAGGGCACGTCCTACCAGACCTTCGTGCGCACCATGCACCAGCGCGGCTTCACCAAGGTGCACTTGATCGCCAATCGCGATTTCGTCCGCAGCTACGGCCTGGGCCTGGTGCGGCCGCAACCCTTCAACCCGCAGCCTTTCGTCGATGCCGGCTACCTGCTGGAGGCGGCGACGCTGGCGGAGCTGGCGCAGAAGATCGCCGTCGACGCGGTCCATCTGGAAGCGACGGTGCAGCGCTTCAACGTAGCGGCGCGGCGCGGCGAAGACCCGGAATTCGGCAAGGGCGTGGACGCGCACTCGAAATTCCGTGGCGACCAGACGCATCAGCCGAATCCCGCCGTCGCCCCCGTGGGCGTCGGTCCCTACTACGCCGTCGCGCTCTATCCGGGCGACCTGAGCACGGTGGGCGGACTCGACACCAACGGACGCGCCCAGGTGCTGAACGCACAAGGGCAGCCCATCCCCGGCCTCTACGCCGCCGGCCTGGACATGAACTCGATGATGCGCGGCCGCTACCCCGGCGGCGGAAGCAGCATCGGCCCTGCCATGGCCTTCGGCTACATCGCGGCGCGCCACATGGCCAAGGGCCGCACCCAGGTCGAACAGAAACAACTTGCGGAGGTGGCGTGATGGACTACGGATTGCAGGGCCGCGTGATCTTCATCACCGGCGGCGGCAGCGGCATCGGCCGCGCGATCGGCATCGAGGCCGCGCGCGGCGGCGCGAAGGTGGCGGTGGTCGATGCGGTGGCGGAACGGGCCGAACAGGTTGCCCTCGAGCTGCGCGATCTGGGTGTCAAGGCGGTGGCCGAGACGCTGGACGTGCGCGATCCGGCAGCGTGCCAAGCGACCGTCGCCCGTGTCGAACAGACGCTCGGCCCGATCGACGGCATGGTGGCCTGCGCCGGCATCTCGCCGCCCTCGGCCGCCCACGTGATGCCCGACGAGATCTGGACCCGCTGCCTGGACGTCAACCTCACCGGCATGTTCCGCTCGGTGCAGCCGGTGGGCAAGCGCATGGTCGAACGCAAGCGCGGCGCCATCGTGACCATTGCCTCGATCGACGGCCTGGGCGGCCATGCGGGACGCGCGCACTACAGCGCCTCCAAGCACGGCGTGATCGGCCTGACCCGTGCACTGGCCATCGAATGGGGCCGCTTCGGCGTGCGCGTCAACGCGGTGGCACCCGGCGTGGTCGACACGCCGCTGTTGAAGGCCAACATCCCGCCGGACCACCTGCAGAACGCGATGGTGGACCGCAACCCGCTGGGCCGCCTGTGCCGGCCGCAGGAGCAGGCGGGCCCCACCCTCTTCCTGTTGTCGGACGCTGCGAGCTACGTCACCGGCTCGGTCATGACCGTGGACGGCGGCAGCTCTGCCGGCTTCTTCACGCGCTGGAACGGCGCCGACCTGGGCTCGCGCGCGCTGATGGAATCCTGCGCCTACGGCCAACCCGAATAACTCTCTCGAAAGCCTCACCATGAAAAACCTGTTCGACCTGCGCGGCGAGCGCATCCTGATCACCGGCGCCGGCGGCGCCATCGGAGGCGCCACCGCGCGCGTCTGCGCCGCACTGGGCGCCGAGCTGTTCATCGCCGACCTGAAGGCGCCCACCGAGCTGGCCAGCGAGCTGAAGGCCCGCGCCGCCGCGCTGGACAACACGAAGCGCGAGGACGTCAACGCGCTGGTCGAGGATATCGGCCAGATCGACGCGCTGATCGACACCAGCGGCTATTACGTCAAGGGCGACTGGCTGGACGGCGGCGACGAGTGGGAACAGCTTTTCGAGCGCACCATGGCCATCAACGTCAAAGGCCCGCTCAACCTGGTGCGCGCCGTGCTGCCAGCGATGATGAAGCGCGGCAGCGGCCGCATCGTGCTCACCAGTTCCATGGCGGCGCGCAATGCCGGCTCGACCCTCGCGGTGGAGCCCGCCTACGCGGCATCCAAGGGTGGCCTGTCGGCGCTGGTGCGTTACTTCGCGCGCCAGGCCGCGGCTTCCGGCGTGGTCGTCAACGGCGTCGCCCCGGGACCGATCCTCACGCCGCTGCTGGTCTCGGCCAACCAGCCCTTCACCGTGGACCAGTACCCGATGAAGCGCCTGGGCCAGCCGGACGAGATCGGCTGGCCGGCCGCCTTCCTCGCTTCGCGCGGCGCCAGCTTCACCACGGGCGCCATCCTGGACGTCAACGGCGGCATGTGCTTCTCCTGACGCGAGCTTGAAGATGCAGCAGCTCGACGCCCTCTGGAATCCGATAGGCATTGGCCACGTGCAGGCGCGCAACCGGATCTACCTGCCCGCGCACCAGGTGAGCCTGCCGCCGGCGGAGTACGGCGCCTACCTGGCCGAGCGCGCACGCGGCGGCGTGGGCTTGATCGTCACGCACGGCTTTCACGTGCACCCGGCCAGCGCCCGCGCCGGCGTCTCGCCGTGGGAGGCGGCCTGGGCCGATGCGGTCCACAAGTTCGTGACGCCGAGCAAGCAGCAAGGCGTGCCGGTGTTCGTGCAGATCACGCACATGGGCGCGAGCGGCACCCGGCGCACCGACGACATCGGCTTGTGGGGCGCGGTCATGGCGCCTTCGCAGATCCCTTCGCCGGTGCATCGGGCCAGCCCCAAGCCGATGGAGGAAGAGGACATCCGCGAGGTGATCGAAGGCTTCGCGGCCACCTGCGCCAACGTCAGGGCGGGTGGCGGCGATGGCGTAGAGATCCACGGCTCGCACGGCTACCTGCTGAGCAACTTCCTGTCGCCCTACTGGAATCGGCGCAACGACGCCTGGGGCGGCGACACCGAGCGGCGCACGCGGCTTGCGCTGGAGATCGGCAAGACGGTGCGACAGCGTTGCGGCAGCGACTTCGTCATCGGCATCAAGCTGAGCCTGGACGAGTACCTGGGCGACGTCGGGACCACGCCTCACGAAACCGTCCGCGTGCTCGAGTTGCTGGAGCAGGCGCGGCTGTTCGACTACGTGTGCCTGTCGCACACCGACTACCACCAGAACCACAAGCTGGTGCCGCCGCAGTCCAGCGGCGAGACGGCGCCGCTAGCTGCCAATGCGGCGCGCGTGCGCGAAGCGCTCGGCGGCCGCATCCCGCTGTTGATCCAGGGTTCGGTGCGCGATCTCGAGAAGGCGGCCGAGATCGTGCAGTGCGGACAGTCGGACATGGTCGGCCTTGTGCGTGCGCACATTGCCGATCCCGAGATGGTGAAGAAGGCACGGGAAGGCCGACTCGATGAAACTCGCCGCTGCGTCGGTGCCAACCAGGGCTGCTGGCGCAGGCTCGGGCAGAACGTGAGCTGCACGGTGAATCCGGTGGCTGGGCGCGAGCTGCAGTTCGGCGTGGCGGTGGCGAGGCCCGCCGCCTCGGCGAAGAAGGTGCTGGTGATCGGCGGCGGTCCCGGCGGGCTCAAGTTCGCTGACACCGCGGCCGAGCGCGGGCACAAGGTCACGCTGTGGGAACGCAGCGGCCAGCTCGGCGGCCAGATCCGCAAGGCCGGCCTGCTTCCGGACTATGCCTCGTGGAACTTCCTGGTCGACGATCTGGAGGCCTCGGCGCGCCGGCGAGGTGTCGAAATTGTCCTGAACAAGGAGGCCACGGCTGATTCGGTGGCAGCGTTGGACGCCGACGAAGTGATCGTGGCAACTGGCGCCGGTTGGCAGGCCAGCGGCTTCTCGATGTTCCGCACTGACCGCGATGCAATCCCGGGGGCGGAGTTGCCTCACGTGGTCGACGCGCTCCGCGCACTCGACAGCCTGTCGGGTTGCGGCCGGCGCGTCTTGATCGTCGACGACAACGGCGACTACCTGCCGCTGGGGCTGGCACGGCTCCTGTCGGCCGCGGGCCGCGAGGTGACCGTCGTCACTGCCGATGGCATGCTCGGCCGCAAGCTCGAAGCCACGCTGGACTGGCCATGGCTCATGCCGCGGGTGGTGCAAGCGGGCGTCGTGCTGCGCGCCTCTACATCGGTCGAGCGCATCGAGGCCGGCAAGGCCATCCTGCGCAGCACGCTGGGTGGCCCGGCCGAGACGCTGGCCGCCGACACCGTCGTGCTTTCCATGCTGCGCACCAGCGAGGACTCGCTCTATCACCAGCTGAAGGCGCGCGGCCTGCCGGCGCGCCGCATCGGCGACTGCGTGGCGCCACGCGAAGTGGACGACGCAGTGCTCGAGGGCTTTCGCGAAGCGCAGGCGATTGCATGAAATCCGTGCGGCCCGCCCGCCTGCGGACTGCGCATCAGTCCGCGCGCGCTGCCGCCAGCAACTGGTCGCCGAACAGCGTGGACCACTCCTGCGGCGTGAGCTTGGCGCGCGCCTGCAAGTACTTGGCGCGGTCGCCGTCGAAGATGGCCGTGCGGGCTGCGGCGATGGCAGGCCGCTGTTCGATACGTGCGATCCACTGCGCCAGCGCCGGAAAATCGTCCGGCTCTATGCCGATCGAGCGCGTGCCCGCCGCCCAGGGGAAGCAGGCGATGTCGGCCATGCTGAATTCGTCCGCGATGAATTCCCTGCCTCGCAACTGCCGGTCCAGCACGGTCAGTAGACGGCGCGCCTCCCGCAGGTAGCGCTGCACCGCATAGTCCTGTCCCTCGGGGGCATAGCGGCAGAAGTGATTGGCCTGGCCCAGCATCGGCCCGAGCCCTGCCACTTGCCACACCAGCCACTGCTGCGCCACTTGGAAGCGTCGCCAGTCTGCAGGCATCAGGCGGCCGGTCTTCTGCGCCAGGTACAGCAGGATGGCGCCGGACTCGAAAATGGCCAGCGGCTCACCAGCATCCGTCGGCTCGTGGTCGACGATCGCGGGCAGCTTCGCGTTCGGATTGATGCGGCGGAACTCCGGCTTCTGGTGCGAGCCGCCGAACATGTCGTGTCGCACCGGGCGATACCGCAGCCCCAGCTCCTCCAGCGCGATGCCGATCTTCAGGTTGTTGCCGCTGGGAACGTAGTGGAGATCGATCATGAGGAGCCTCTGGCGTGTGCAATGACAAAGAGGCCGCTGACGCGGCCTCTTGATTGGAGCGTTGATCAGCGATCGATCGTGATCAGTTCTGTCATCGGCTTCCACGACTTGCCGTCGAATTTGGCGAGGCGAGCTTGGCGGATCGGGTAGTAGTCGTCCTGGCGGAAGTTGATCTTCATGCCAGGCAGCAGCATGCCCAGCTCCACGTCCTTCAGGCCCTGGATCTGCTTCAGCAGGTTCTCGCGCGTCAGGTTGTCGCCGCAGCGCTCCAGCGCCAGCGCCGTCAGTTGCGCCCCCATGTAGGTGTAGACCGAGGTGGTATCGCCCGGATCGTCGTTGGGCAGGTACTTCTTGAAGAAGGCCAGGTAGTCCTGCATGGCCTTGTCGTCGGACCAGGTCGGGTCCGACGGCGTCTTGAACCAGTAGCTGGAGACCAGCCCCACGGAGTTGTCCAGACCGGCCGGCGTCAGCACGCCAGTGATCGAGCTGGACACATAGGGCACGATATAGAACGGCTTCCAGCCGATGGCGGCAACCTTCTTAATCGCCTGCGCCTGCGCCTTGTTGGAGGTAAACACCACCAGCGTGTCTGCGCCCGAGGCCTGCAGTTGCAGAATCTGCGAGTCGACAGTCGGGTCACTCATCTCCTGGCTGACCTCCTTGACGATATTGCTTTGCTTGGCGCCCAGAGCCTTGCGGAACCCGCGGATGTACGACTTGCCCACATCGTCGTTCTGGTACAGCACGCCGATCTTCGCGTCAGGCCTGGCCTCAACCATGTACTTGCCGTAGATCGATCCCTCGATGTCGTAGGCAAAGGAGAACGGCACCGTCCAGGGCGTGGCCTTGGAATCGTGCAGGCCGGGACTGGACGCGTAGAAGAGCAGCTGCGGCACCCGCTTGGAGTTCAGGTACTTCTGCACGGAGGTCTGTGCCGCGGTGCCCATGGAGTTCACCATGGCCATCACCTGGTCGGACTCGACCAGCTTGCGCGTCACTTCCACGGTCTTCGGGGGGCTGTAGGCATCATCCACCGACAGCAGGTTGATCTTGCGCCCGTTGATGCCGCCCTTCGTCTCGTTGAGCATCTTGAAGTAGGCCACCGACATGCGGCCCACCATCGAATAGGCGGAGCCGGGGCCGCTGTAGGCGACGGTCTGGCCCAGCTTGATCTCGGTGTCGCTGGCGCCGGGACCATAGTTCTTCTGGGCCTGCGCTGGCACGGCGACCGCAAGGGTCGTGCCGGCCAGCAGGGCAAGGAGGGAAGCGCGCATGTTGTCTCCTGGAGTCGTGGGATGGATCGGTGGCGCAAGTAAAGCAAGCGGCAGGGAAGACGTCTGTCCCCATGGCGAGTGACAGGTCGTCCCCGGAAAAGGGGACAGACGCTCGAACGGGCAAACCCTAAATTCCCCGCATCCCCACGCAAGGACCCTGTGCATGACCACCGCCGAAGCCAACGCTCTTCGTAAAGCGCCCGTGCTGGACATCGATCCCTATTCGATCGAGGTGCTGCGCGATCCCTATCCGTTCCATGAGGCGCTGCGCGAGGCTGGGCCGGTAGCCTTCATCAAGCCTCACGGCGTCTATGCCGTGGGCCGCCATGCCGAAGCCAAGACGGTGCTGTCCGACCACGCGCGCTTCACCAACGCCGGTGGCATCGGCATTCAGGACATCCGCAAACCGGGCGACTTCCGCATCCCCAGCCGGCTGCTGGAGGCCGACCCACCGGACCACACCAAGATCCGCACGGTGGTGACGCGGCTGCTGTCGCCACTGGTGATCCGCAAGTGGAAGGAAGGCTTTGACCGCAAGGCCGAGGCGCTCGTGGACCAGTTGCTGGCGCAGCGCGAGTTCGACGGGGTGGAAGACTGCGCCGAGCGCTTCATCCTCGAAGCCTTCCCGGCGGCCGTCGGCGTTCGTCTGCCTCGTACCGAGACGCTGGCCATCGGCGAGATGCGCTTCAACCAGAGCGGTCCCCGGAACGCGTTGTACGAGCGCGCGATCGAGGCCGCCCAGCCCTACCTGGCGTGGTTCGAGGAAAGCGTGTCGCGCCAGGGCGTGATGCCCGACTCGATTGCCGAACTGCTGTTCCGCGCCGAGGACGCCGGCGAACTCGACGAGGGCATCGCCTCCAACGTGGTGCGCAGCTTCGTGGGCGGTGGCACCGATTCGACCATCGCCGGCATCGGCTTCACGCTGCACCAACTGGCGAAGAACCCGGCGCAGTGGCAGCGCGTGCGCGGCGAGCCGGCCAAGGTGAAGGCCGCCTTCGAGGAAGGCATCCGTCACGAGACCCCGTTCCAGGTGACCTACCGCACCACGCGCGGTGCGACCGATTTGTCGGGCGTGCGGATGGACGCCGACACCAAGATCGGCGTCTTCATGGGCGCCGCCAACCGCGATCCACGGCAATTCGCCGACGCCGACCGCTTCGACGTCGATCGCCCTGCCCTGGCCGGCAACCACGTGGCGCTGGGCAACGGCATCCACGCCTGCATCGGCCAGATGCTGGCCCGGCAGGAGTCGGAGGCGCTGATCGGCGCGCTCGCCCGCCGCGTGGCCAGCATGGAGCTGACGGCGCCGGCCACTTACCGCCCCATCAATCAGCTGCGCACCCTCGACAAGCTGCCGATGCGCATCGTTCCGAAATGAGCACCGCAGGGCCGCTGGCCGGCCTGAAAGTTCTCGAGATGGGCCAACTGATTGCTGGACCCTTCGCCGCCAAGACGCTGGCCGATTTCGGTGCTGACGTGATCAAGATCGAGCCTCCAGGTACAGGCGACCCGCTGCGCAAGTGGCGGCTGCTCAAGGATGGCACCTCGGTCTGGTGGCAGGTTCAATCGCGCAACAAGCGCTCCCTCGCGCTGGACCTGAAGGACCGCGAGGCGCAGGCCATCGTGCGCAAGCTGGCTGCCGAATCGGACGTGCTGATCGAGAACTTCCGCCCCGGCGCCATGGAGGGCTGGGGCCTGGGGCCCGAGGCGCTGCTGGAAGTCAACCCGCGGCTGGTGATGCTGCGCGTGAGCGGCTATGGCCAGACCGGACCTTATCGCGACCGACCTGGCTTTGGCGTCGTTGCGGAAGCCATGGGCGGCTTGCGCCACCTCACCGCAGAGCCGGGCCGGGTGCCGGTGCGCGTCGGCATCTCGCTGGGGGACACGCTCGCTGCGCTGCATGGGGTGATCGGTATCCTGATGGCGTTGCAGGAGCGGCAGCATTCGGGCCGCGGCCAGGTGATCGACGTCGCGCTTTACGAGGCGGTGTTCAATTGCATGGAAAGCCTGCTGCCCGAATACAGCGCGTTCGCCGCCGTGCGCGGCGCCGCGGGCAGCGCCCTGCCTGGCATCGCGCCCAGCAATGCCTACCTCTGCCGCGACGGTGGCTACGCACTGATCGCCGGTAACGGCGACAGCATCTTCCGCCGGCTGATGGCGGTCATCGATCGAGCGGACCTGGCTGCCGATCTGCAACTGGCCGACAACGCCGGACGCGTTGCGCGCGTGGCCGAACTCGATGCAGCGATCGGCACCTGGACCGCACAGCGCAGCGTGGCCGAGGTGCTGGCCACGTTGGATCAAGCCTCGGTACCTGCCGGCAAGATCTACACCGTGGCCGATATCGCGGCCGACCCCCACTACCAGGCGCGCGGCATGCTGCAACCCATCACCACCGACGATGGCGCATCTCTGCTGGTTCCCGGCATCGTGCCCAAGCTCTCGCGCACGCCGGGCGGGCACCAGCGCAACGCGCCCGGCATTGGCCAGGACACCGACGCGGTACTGGTGGAGATCGGCCTGACGCGCGAGCAGATCGCCGAGCTCAAGCGCCGCGGCGTGGTGGCTTCGACCG
This sequence comes from Variovorax paradoxus, assembly GCF_018614915.1. Taxonomy (GTDB): domain Bacteria; phylum Pseudomonadota; class Gammaproteobacteria; order Burkholderiales; family Burkholderiaceae_C; genus Variovorax; species Variovorax paradoxus_K. Next base: position 48,389 of record NZ_JAGGNU010000021.1, read on the forward strand.
GCAGCGCCAGATGATCACAGGGAAGAACATGCGCGCAGCCTTCTATACCCGGCAAGGTCCTGCCACCGAAGTGATTCGTGTCGGAGACCAGCCAAAGCCTGCGCCAGGCCCCGGCGAGGTGCTCGTGCGGCTGCACACGTCCGGTGTCAATCCCTCGGACTGGAAGACGCGTCGTGGCGGCGGTAACCGCCAGTTGTTCGCACCGCTGATCATCCCGCACAGCGACGGTGCTGGCATCGTCGAAGCGGTCGGAGAAGGGGTGCCGGCTGTGCGCATCGGGGAACGCGTGTGGACCTGGAACGCTCAATGGCAGCGGGCCTTCGGGACGGCGGCGGAGTACATCGCGCTGCCCTCCGCGCAAGCGGTACCGCTACCGGCGCACCTGGGCTTTGCGGAGGGTGCATGCCTTGGCATTCCAGCCTTTACCGCCATGCAGGCCGTGCGGCTGGCGCAGTGCGCGGCCGGGATGCGCGTGCTGATCCCTGGCGGAGCTGGTTCCGTCGGCCACTATGCGATCCAGCTGGCCAAGCTCCGCGGCGCCGACGTCATCGCCACTGTCAGCTCCGCGCGCAAGGCGGAGCACGCGGCGAATGCCGGCGCCGACCACGTCATCAACTACCGCGAGGACGATGTTGCCGAGTGCGTGCAAACGATCACCAACGGCGCGGGCGTCGATGTCGTGCTCGAGGTTGATCTCACCAACAACGCAAAGGCCTATCCGCGGATCCTGCGGCCGGGCGCCCGCGTGGTCGTCTACGGAACCTCGGGACCGGAGGCGCTCCTGCCAAGCGTCGCCCTCATGCAGAAGAGCATAGGCCTGCAGTTCTTCATGATCTACGACATCCCGGAACGCGACCGGCAGGAGTGCCTGGCGGAGCTTGGGCGAATGCTCGATGAAAACCGACTGCGGCACACCATCGCGCTTAGCCTGCCTTTGGAGAAAACCGCGCAAGCCCATGAATTGCTGGAACGGGGCGAGGTGATCGGCAACGTTGTCCTGGCTGTTGACTGAGACTTCACAAACAGCGCGCTGGTGGTGACAGGCGGTCGCCGTCCCTGTTCACGTCGAGCCTCCCGCCCGGAAGCGGGGCGATGGCCAGCGTACCCAACGGTGCGCTCTGGCAAGCCTCAAACACTCCGCCGTGATCGATGTCTACCCCCTCACCAGGGTCGCGCTGTCGCGGGGGTGCATGCAGCGGACTTCGCTACGGCCCCGACATGGGCATCGGGCGTCCCTAGCATCAATTTATGACGCCACCGTCTACTAGCGCCAATCTCGCGCTCTGACGCTCAATCTTGGAGCGCAAGGCGGCCTTGTTCGCCATGTCGTTGCCACCGCTGGCGCCAGTCGCGACTCCGATGACGATGTTCGGGCGCACGTTGTGCCGCACCAGCAACGGGCGATGCATTTCATGCGCGGCGCGCTCCGTGGTCAACCTGGCCACGTCCTGCGCGAAGTACGCTGCTTTCGCGGGCGTGTCCCTGCCGTCGACGCCAGCCTGAGCTGCGCTGCGTGGTGGAAGACTGCGAGCGCATGAAGAAATGTCTCAACAAGCAGGTTCGCCGAAGCCCCATTGGATGCAACGGATTACAACTGACCGATTTACACGCAAGCGCACGTCGACCATAATTCAACCAACTAGTCGGTTGACTCTTATGAATATTGACATGCAAACCACACCTCCCGGCACCCTGAAGGGCCTGCGCATCCTCGACCTCACCCACGCGCTGGCGGGCCCGTTCTGCTCCCAGGTCTTGGCGGACCACGGCGCCGACGTGATCAAGATCGAGCCGCTGGAGGGTGACTTCTTCCGCCGTATTGGTCCGTTTCGCGAGGACGACAGCGAACGCCATTACGGCGGTCTGTTCCAGTCCTGTAATCGCAACAAGCGTTCGATCGCCATCAACCTCAAGGATCCGGAGGGTCAGAAGCTGCTCAAAGACCTGGTGAAAGGCGCTGACGCCCTGGTTGAGAACTACCGTGCCGGCGTACTCGACAAACTGGGGGTGGGCTATGAAACCCTGAAGTCCATCCGGCCCAGCCTGGTCTACACCTCAGTGCGCGGCTTCGGGGATCGAGCCGGCGGCCAGAGCCCCTACATGGACTGGCCGGCGTTCGACATCGTGGCCCAGGCCATGGGCGGCTGGATGGGCATCACGGGTGAGGACGCGGACCATCCGGTCAAGGTGGGGGGCGGCGCCGGCGACACGGTCGCCGGCCTGTTTGCCGCCTTCGGCACCATGGCCGCGCTGTGGCACGCCCGCAGCACCGGGCAGGGTCAATACGTGGACGTCGCCATGACCGACAGCATCCTGGCTATGTCGGAACTGGTGGTCAGCCAGTACAGCTACCGCGGCGTGTCTCCCGTGCCCGTAGGAAACGGCATTCCGGGCCTGGCGCCTTTCGGCACCATCCGTGTGGCGGACGGCGTGATCGCGATCGCCGCCCCGCACGACCCCCAGTTCCGCGGGCTTTGCGACCTGATCGGCCTGCCCGAATTGAAGACAGATGCGCGCTTTGCCACCGAGGCCCTGCGCTGGCACAACCACCAGGCGCTCACCGAAGCCATCGAGACCTTCACGCGCACGAGAACAAAGCTGCAATTGCGTGAACTGTTCGGCGGCAAGGTTCCTTTCAGCCCGATCTACAACGCAGAGGACATCTTTGCCGATCCCCACTTTGCCATCCGCCAGATGCTGCCGGAAGTGGAGCAGCCCGGCAGCCAGCGTCCGGTGGCGGTTGCCGGCGTGCCGGTCAAGCTCTCGCAGACTCCGGGCCAGGTGCGCCATCGCGCGCCATTGCTGGGCGAACACACGCGTGAGATCCTGAGCGAGCTGGGGCTGCCCAATGCGCGCATCGACTCGTTGGTCGAGGCCGGCACCATTTCCGCCCAATAATCCTTCCATGTCCGATTCCAACTCCCTTGCAGCTGCAAGGAACCCTCCTCCTCGTTCCTCGCGAGCGGCACCTGCAGCCGCCGCCGGGTTGCCAACGACGCCGCGGCGCCGACGAGCCACGGGCTTGCGCCACGGAGACAAGCACACTGCCATTCTTCGCACTGCCGCGCAGCTCTTCGCTGCTAACGGCTACGAATCGACCTCGCTCGACATGATTGCCGACCAACTCGGCATGCATAAGGCGACGCTCTACCACTACATCGACAGCAAGGAGAGCGTTCTTTATCAGTGCTTGGTCAAGTCCTTCGGTGATCTCGACGACGTGATCAAGAAGATGGAGGACCGCAGCATTCCAGTCCTGCAGCGGCTACGTCTCTTCTGCCGCAGCCTGGCCGTGGCCCAGAACAGCGACTTCGGCCGCTGCCTGGTGCTGGTCGGCTCGCGTCCGCTGGACCAGGAGCCCAGCGGAGAAATCCGCAAGTTCCAGAGGCAGCTGGACGCCACCGTCCGCGGCCTGGTGACAGAGGGTATCGCCGACGGTTCCATCAAGCCATGCGACCCGGCCTTGGTGACCGCCATGCTCTTCGGTTCGCTCAACTGGGTGCCACGCTGGTACAGCGAACACGGGAAACTCAGCATCGAGGACATCGTGAACGCCTTCATGGACATGCTCACCCTGGGCATCGCCACCTCGAAACGCTGACCGGCGTGCGGGACAAAGCCCCGGGGCCTGTGTCCAGGCCCCCGGGGCTTTGTTGTAGCCGCGTGCAAGGCAGGCAGCCGGCGATCGCTGTGTGATGCGCGCGGATGCGGACCCGGGCGAAGGTGCCATCTGCGTCTCTCCGCTCCCCCTGCAGGCTCACATCGTGCGCGCAATCAGGTCCTTCAGCGTCTCGTTGGACCCGCCATAAATCTTCGCGACGCGGGCGTCCATGTACATCTGGGCGATCGGGTACTCGCAGATGTAACCGTAGCCGCCGAACAGTTGCAGGCAGCGATCGATGATTTGGCACTGCTTGTCCGAGCCCCACCACTTGGCCATCGACGAGTCGTTGGCCTGCAGCGGCTTGCCGTCGACCAAATCCTTGATGATGGCGTCGATGAACACGCGGCCGATGCGCGCCTCGGTCAGGCATTCGGCGAGCGTGAACTTGGTGTTCTGGAAGTCCCACAGCGTCTGACCCAGCATCTTGCGGTTCTTGGCGTGCTCAATCGTCAACTCGATTGCACGTTCGGCATTCGCGATGCCGACGATGCCAATCGACAGGCGCTCGCGCTGGAACACATCCATCAACTGGAAGAAGCCCTTGCCCTCGACGTCGCCGATGAGGTTCTCAGCCGGCACGCGGGCGTCCTCCATGAAGATCTCTGCGGTGTTCAGGGCGTTCTGGCCGATCTTGTCCAGCACCTTGTTCACCTTGAAGCCGGGCGTCTTGGCGGTCTCGACCATGAACAGTGAGATGCCCTTGGCGCCTGAGCCCGCGGGGCCCGTGCGGGCGGCCACCAGCGCCAGGTCGGCCTGCTGGCCCAGCGTGATGAAGATCTTGTTGCCGTTGAGCACGTACTCGTCGCCCTCGCGGCGAGCGGTGGCGCGCATCGCCTTGACGTCGGTGCCGGCATCCGGCTCGGTGATGCACACGCACAGCATCTTCTTGCCGGCGGCGATGTCGGGCATCCACTTGAGCAACTGCTCGTGCGTAGCGGTGCCGTGGAAGAAGCCGGGGCTGTTCAGGGCTCCGGGGATGAAGCCGAAGGTGGTGTCGCAGATGCGCGCCTGCTCCTCGATCATCACCGCCTCATGGGCAAAGGTGGCGCCCTGGCCGCCGTACTCCTCCGGGATGCTCATGCACAGCAGGCCGAGTTCGCCGGCCTTTTCCCACACCTCACGGTCGATGTGGTGCTGAGAGCGGAACTTGTCGGCATAGGGGGCCACCTCTTCTTCAAAAAACCGACGCGCCGTCGCGCGCAACATGTCGAGTTCGTCGGTCATCCAGGGGGAGCGGTAGGTCGGGGTCACGGTGTGTTTCCAAGATTGTTTGACAGGCAGCGGTGGGGTTCGATGCCGAGGTTTTCGGGCATGGAAGGAGGTTCGCTGGACCGCATTGTGGCCAACTGCCAGCAATATGTCAACCGACCGGTTGGTTGACACAAATAATGAGCGGCCCTAAAGTCCAGGCAGCTTCAAAGCTATGGGCGTAGGGAAATGAACCGAATGACCGCGCCAAACACGAAGCAGCATCCCACCCCATCCTAGGAGAAGACATGACAAGCAGCCTGCTGAACGCAAGCGACTGGACCGGCCAGGCACTGGCCGGCGAATGGACCGCCCTGGCGGGCGGACAGCTCGAGGTTCTCGAGCCCGCCACCGGCCAACCGATTGGTCGGGTGGCTCGCGCATCGTCCGATGACGTGCGCGCCAGCGCGGCCCAAGCGAGGCGCGCCCAGAAGGGTTGGGCCGCCCTGCCCTACGCCGAACGCGCGAGGGTGTTTCGCAAGGCTGCCGAGCTGCTCGAATCCCATCGCGGAGAGTTCGCGACCTGGATCATTCGCGAAACCGGTGGCATCCCGCCCAAGGCGATGTTCGAAATCGATTCGGTCCTGCACCATTGCCACGAGGCAGCCGCGATGCTGACCCAGCCCACGGGCTTGGTGCTGCCGAGCGTGGACGGCGTCACCAGCCTCGCGCGCCGGCTCCCCCACGGCGTGGTCGGCGTGATCTCACCGTTCAACTTCCCATTTCTGTTGACCAGCCGAGCCGTCCTGCCGGCATTGGCCACTGGCAACGCAGTCGTGCTGAAACCCGATCCGCGCACCCCGATCAGCGGCGGCGTGTTGCTGGCCGTTCTGCTCCAAGCCGCCGGTTTGCCTCAAGGGGTGTTCCACATGCTGCCGGGTGATGCCGAAGCCGGCGAAGCCCTCGTGACCGACCCCGATGTCGCAATGATCTCCTTCACCGGCTCCACCGCCGTGGGCCGCCGGGTCGGCGAACTGGCAGGCCGTCACCTCAAGAAGGTGGCGCTGGAGCTGGGTGGCAAGAACGCCCTGATCGTCCTAGACGACGCCGACTTGGAACTGGCGGTCTGCGGCGGCGCCTGGACGTCCTGGCTGCACCAGGGCCAGATCTGCATGAGCGCCGGTCGCCACCTCGTTCACAAGGATCTGGTCGAGACCTACGCACGGCGCATGGCCGACAAGGCGAAGGACCTGCCCATGGGCAACCCGCACGTCGAGCGGGTCGCCATCGGTCCGCTCATCAGTGCCAAGCAGGTGGCGCATGTGGATCGGATCGTGCAGGAGTCCGTCAGGATGGGCGCACGGCTGTTGGCGGGCGGCACGTTCAGCGGCCAGTTCTATCGACCCACGGTGCTGGCCGACGTGACGCCCAAGATGCCGGTGTTCCGCGAGGAGATCTTCGGTCCCGTCGTCTCGATCACCGCCTTCGGCACTGACGCCGAGGCGATCGCCCTGGCCAACGACACGGAGTACGGCCTCGCGGCAGGGGTGCACACGCGCAACATCGGGCGCGGCATGGCCATCGCCGAGCAGCTCCGCGTCGGCCTGTGCCACGTGAACGACCAGACCGTCAATGACGACGGGACTATGCCCATGGGAGGCCGCGGCGCGTCGGGCAACGGCTCGCGCCACGGGGGGCCGGCCAACTGGGACGAATTCACCCAATGGCAATGGACCACCGTGCGCAACACCGCGCCGGCCTACCCGTTCTGAAACGACGAAACACCTGACCTCATCCACGGAGACACACATGACCGCTTCCAAGACATACGCACGCCTCATCAAGACCACCGCGACCGCGGCGGCCCTCGGCCTGACACTGACCGGCGCCGCGCTGGCCCAGGACAAGCCTGTGGTCAAGGTGCTGGTGGGCTTTCCGCCCGGCACCGGCAATGACAACCTGGCCCGCATGTATGGCGAAGCCTTGTCGGAAGCAATCGGTGTCACCACCGTGATCGAGAACAAGCCGGGCGCTGGAGGCCAGATCGCGGCGCAGGCGCTCAAGCAGGCGACGCCCCATAGCAACAGCCTCCTGTTCGCGCTCGATCACCAGGTCGTGATGCTGCCGCTCATCACCAAGAACCCGGGCTTCGACGTGAAGAAGGACATGGTGCCCGTGGGACGCATTGTCAACTTCTACACCTGCCTGGTGGTGCCAGGCAATTCACCGGTCAAGGATCTCGACGGCTACATCGACAGCGTCAGGAAATCGCCGTTGGAAGGCAACATCGGCATTCCGGCGCCAGGTTCGCAGCCCCATTTCCTGACCTACCTGCTGGCGCAGAAATACAACGTGATCTTGAATGCCGTGCCCTACAAAGGTTGGGCGCCGGCCCTCGTGGATCTGGTCGGCGGCAACGTACCTGCGGGGATCGGGCCTTGCAACGATCTGACGGAATACAAGAAAGCCGGCAGGGTACGCGTGCTCGCCGTGGCCTCTGACAAGCGCTACCCGGCCATGCCCGACGTACCGACCTTCGGCGAGTATGGCTTCAAGATGCCTGCCGACAGCTTTATCGGCGTATACGCCGCGGCCAACGTGAACGCGGATCTGCTCAAGCAGATCACCGACGCGACCAGGAAGATGTTTGATTCGCCGAAGACGGTGGCCAGGTTTGCCAGCACCCAAATGGAACCGGCCTACGCCGGCCCCGACGAGTTGCGCAGCATCGTGGAGAAGAACACCGAGTTCTGGGGCGAGCAGGTGCGCAAATCCAAATTCCAGGCCCAATGAAACCCAGCCTCCCCCTCCGGAAAACTCTCATGACCAAGATCGTCAAAGTCGAATGCACCCCCGTGTCCACCCCTCTGAAGAAGCCGGTGATCATGCCCAACACCCGCATCACGTCGATCGACAGCGTGGTGCTCAAGATCACCACCGATGACGGCACCGTCGGGTTCTCCGACTCCGGGGATACCTCGTCCTGGTACCGCGGCGAATTGCAGGAATCGATCATCGCGATGATCTCCAACGTGATCGCGCCGCGCATCCTGCTGGGCGAGAACCCGCGCAACATCGAGAAGATCGTCGCCCAGATGGATCTCCTGGTGCGCGACAACAACCAGGCAAAGGCGACGGTGGACTTCGCGCTGCACGACCTCAAGGGCAAGCTGCTGGGCGTGCCGGTCTACGAACTGCTGGGCGGGCGCACTGTCGAGGCGGCGCGGCAGGGCTGGGTGCTTTCGGCGGGCAAGCCCGAGGACGTGGCGGCCGAGGCGGCACGCGCCAAGGCCATCGGCTTCGCCCTGTTCAAGATGAAGATCGGCTACGGCACGCTGCAGGACGACATCGACATGGTGCACGCCGTGCGCGAGACCGTCGGCCCCGATGCCTACCTGACGATCGACGCCAACGGCTTCTGGAGCTACGAGAAGGCGCTGCACATCATCCGCAAGATCGACTCCGCCGGCTTGGACCTGATCGAGCAACCGCTGGCGCACTGGGACATCGAAGGCATGGCGCGGCTGCGCGCGCAGGTCAAGACCCCCATCTATGCCGACGAATCGGCGCAGGAGTTGCACAACCTGAAGGAGATCATCGACCGCCGTGCGTCCGACGGGCTATTCATCAAACTGCAGAAGGCCGGCGGCTTGGTCAAGGCCCAGCGCTGGCTGACGATGGCCCGCCTGGCCGGGCTGCCGGTGCACTGCGGCTGCATGATCGGCTCAGGCCTGGAGCACAGCCCGGCGGCCCACCTATGGGTGGCCAACGAATGGGCCACCCAAGGGCTGAACGAATCGATCGGCCCACTGATGATCCACGGCGCGATGGAAAGCAAGAACATCGCCTCCGGCACGGACATCGCGCTGAACATCCCGCGCTTCGAGGCCGGCCTCTGCTATCCGAACGAAGGGCCAGGCTTTGGCATCGAGCTGAACGAGGCCTTCCTGGTGAGTAACAAGACGACCGGCAAGGAAGGCCGTACGGTGAGCCTGTGATGGAATGCGCAGGGCCCCTGTCCCACCTCACGGTGATCGAGTTTGCTGGCCTCGGGCCTGCGCCCTTCGCCGCGATGATGCTGGCGGACATGGGCGCCCGAGTGATCCGCATCGACCGCCCGGTCAAGCCCTCGGGCAAGAAGGAAGGCATGTCGGCGCTGACGGCACGCAACAGCGATGTGCTGGCGCGCGGCCGCGAATCGGTCTTCCTCGACCTGAAGAGCGCGGTCGGCAAGCAGGCCGCGTTGCGACTGGTCGAGCGGGCCGACGTGCTGATCGAGGGCTTCCGCCCAGGCGTGATGGAGTCGCTGGGCCTGGGCCCGGACGTGTGCCTGCAGCGCCGACCCAGCCTGGTCTACGGCCGCGTCACCGGCTGGGGCCAGACTGGTCCACTGGCGCAGGCGGCCGGCCACGACATCAACTTCATTGCGCTCACCGGTGCGCTGCATTCCACGGCGCGCCGCGACGCGGCGCCAACCCCCACGCCCGGGTTGATCGGCGACTTCGGCGGCGGCGGCATGCTGCTGGCCTTCGGCGTCGTGTGCGCCGCGCTGGAAGCCGCGCGCTCGGGCCAGGGCCAGACGATCGACGCATCGATCTGCGACGGCTCGGCGCTGCTGGCCGCGCTGGTGTACGGCTGGCGTTCGGCCGGGCTTTGGAACGCCGAGGCCGGCACCAACAACGGCGACGGCGGCGCGCACTTCTATGATGCCTACGAGTGCGCCGACGGCCGTTACGTCTCGATCGGCGCGATGGAGCCGCCGTTCTACCGCTTGCTACGCGAGAAATGCGACCTGGCGGACCCGGCCTTCGACGCCCAGTGGGACCAGAAGCGCTGGCCAGCGCTGAAGGCGCAGGTGGCGGCCGCGTTCAAACGGAAGACGCGCGACGAATGGTGCTCACTGCTCGAAGGTAGCGACGTTTGTTTCGCGCCGGTGCTCAGCCTCGATGAGGCGCCGCAGCATCCGCACAACAAGGCGCGAGGCACTTTTGCGACCGTTGATGGCATCACCCAGCCGGCACCGGCGCCGCGCTTCAGCCGAACCGCGACGGCCCCCTGCCAGCCGGTGGGCGAGCCTGGCGCTGAAACCCGATCCGTGCTGCAGGAATGCGGCTTTACCGACGCTGAGATCGCTGGACTGACACAGCCTCCTGCAGTCATCTAGACCCAGCCGCGTGTCGTGCTCCGTCAATGCCGAACATACGAGCGCCGCTTTGACGATCTGTTCGGGCTGCGCGTTCGGCGCAATCCACTCAGAGCGAGCGCCACGACCTACCGACAACGCCTGGATTCGAAGCGGATCGGCGAGCGACACGTCGATGCTATTTCGATAATCTTTCTTATCACAATAGCCACATCACTGCGATAAACTGCGTTTGTGAAAAGTTCGTCTAAGCGCAAGGTCGATGTCGAAGGCTTCCCCAGGCCCGCCGCCCTCGCCTGCCTGCGCGCCTGGCATGCGGGGCTGAGCACGCGGGATGCCGTGGACCAGTACCTCGGCGCTTCGAGAGTTGCCGGTCAGTCCTCGCGAGCCATGGTCACGGCCATTCGCAAGGAACTCGCGCGGTTCGCGCGCACCCGCCAGCGTCCCGATCTGGCGCGCGTATTCGAGCTGCCGGCCGCCGATCGGGTCCGGCACGCCCGCAAGGTGGCCGATGCGGTTGAAACGCTTGCGTCATTGCCACTGCCCTCCCCTTCGGTCACCGACGAGATCGATGGCTGGCTGGCGCCGCGGTCGGTGCGCGCGCTGCGCGTCCACGGCATCCGCACGCTGGCCGATCTCACGGTACGCGTGCCGCGTCGGCGCCGCTGGTGGGCGTCCATCGCTGGCCTGGGCATTTCCGGGGCCCGTGAGATTGAGGCCTTCTTCGATTCGCACCCGGAACTGACCGAGCGGGCCCGCGCGCTCGTGCGCCTGGACACCCGCGGCGACGTCGTGCCGCTGGAAGAACTCCTGGTGCCGGTGAAGGTCGATGGCTCGCGCGGCACCTTCCGGGGGCCGATTGAGACCTGCACGCTGGCCGCGCGCAACGACTATGAGGCCGTAAACGCCTGGCTGTCGCTGCACGAGTCGCCCGTCACCCAGCGGGCCTACCGCAAGGAGATCGAGCGGTTAATCCTGTGGGCCGTGCTCGACCGTGGGCGCGCTCTGTCTTCGCTCACGGCGGAGGATGCGGTCGCCTACCGCGCGTTCCTGCGGCGCCCGTCGCCGCGATCGCGCTGGGTCGGCCCGGCGCGGCCGCGCACGGCCAGCGACTGGCGACCCTTCGCCGGGGATCTGTCGGCGCGCTCGGTGGCCTATGCCCTGTCGGTGGCCGGTGCCCTCTTCCGCTGGCTGATCCAGCAGCGGTATTCGCTTGCGAATCCGTTCGCGGGGCTCAAGGTGCGGGGGGCAGACCGCACGCAGGGACAGGCCGTGATGCGGGTCTTCAGCGAAGGGGAATGGGCGACGATCCAGTCCGTCGCCGAAGGACTGCAATGGAGTTATGGCTGGGAGGCCCGGGCGGCACAGCGGCTGCGTTTCGTGCTGGACTTCGCCTATGCCACGGGGCTGCGCATTAGCGAGCTCGTGGGTGCCACGCTGGGCCAGATCGAGGTCGACGGCCACGGCGACCACTGGCTGCACCTGAGCGGGAAGGGAGGTAAACAGGCCAAGGTCGCCCTGCCCTCCCTAGCGCGCGGTGCGCTGGACCGTTACCTGATGCAGCGGCAACTGCCGGTCACGCCGTCGAAGTGGGAGCCAGCGACGGCGCTGATCGGCAGCATCGAAGGAGATGAAGCGGCGATGGGCAGCAAATCAGGCATCAGCGCGGCGCGGCTCTGGAACGTGATGAAGCGGTTCTTCACGCAGGTGGCCCAGATCATGGAGCAGGAAAACCCGGCGACCGCTGAAAAACTGAAGAGAGCCAGTCCGCACTGGATGCGGCATACCCATGCGACGCATGCGCTGGCGCGTGGGGCGGAACTTACCACCGTGCGGGACAACCTGCGGCATGCTTCGATCCAGACGACGTCGATCTATCTGCATGGGGACGAGGTGAAGCGGGCTCGGCAGATGGAGCGTGCATTTGGTGCCGAAACCCGCCCTTCGCGCTCAACCCATTCGTAATGAGAAGGTCGGGTGTTCGATTCATCTCTCCGGCACCATATGCAGCAAGGAAAGCCTGCTATCGTTTTGATAGCGGGCTTTTCTCTTTCTGGCGGCTTGTAGGCAATCTGTAGGCAACTTGCCCGAATCGGAGCGCCGCAGAAGCGACAAACCCGGAGCAGTGGCCGGGGTCGTTTGCTGATTTGATTCCTTCCCACGGGGCGATTTTTTCTGCGCGTGAGAGACCGGGCCGTTTTCTTTCACGGTCACCTTGCAGACTTCGAGCACCCCCGTCCCCATCGCGTTGTCTTGGCAGGGTGCACCTCGCACAAGCAGGTGGCCCTTCCGACTATCGCCGCCTAAGTGGTCCCATCAACCTTAGGGTTGACGACTGTCCTACCAAAGCGCTCAATCAATCTTTGCCCGACTGGGGGGGTGACATGAAGACATCTTCAGTCGCGGCAGTAGTCGCAGGTTGCACACTGGTTCTCGCCTGCGACATTGAGCCCCAAGTCCTATTCGTGACGGACGGAAATCCGTTTCAGGCTCTGCAGTTGACGGATGCCCAAGACGGATGCATTGCGCTCTATCGTGTTGCCTACCTCACTTCGTTCGATGGCGGAGTGTCTAGCGGATGTTGGGTTCGGGAAGGACCCCACATCCGCACTCGCTTTCCGAAATTGGACGACAAGCTCATACCGGTGGGCGAGTTCCGGCGCACGACGTTGGCTGAATACCGGAACGCCTCGCTGGATTAGACCAATGAGGCCAGGCGCAAATGTTCAACTGCGGCGGGGGCCTATCGCACCCCCAGCGCGCGGCGTTGCTCGCTCAAGGCTCGTGCAAGCTCGCGCAGCATCACCCGATGCCCACCCTTCCAGCCATTGCGAGACGCGGCGGCCTCCCCTTGCTCAGTGCTCGGCCCGGTGGACTGCTCCCACGGGCTCCAGCGTCTTATCAGTTCGGCCTGTCGTTGGCGTTGCTCGGGTGTCCAGTTGCGTGCGGCCATTGCTTGCGTCCTCCAATAGTTCGGTCGGCGTGATTGCCTTTTCTCCCGTGCGCGCGTGCGCCCGCGCGGAACGTTCCACATCACTCGCCGGAACGCCGTTGTTCACTTGCTGCGGCCCGTTGCTGATGTTGGCCTGTCGAGCGAACACCACGGGCGGATTTTTCATCTCTGCCAACGTCTCAACGGTCGTGCGGCATTGGCTTTGCGCCTTCATTGCAAGGCGAAGATAGGTTTCCGTCGCGCCGAGATGCTCGCCCATGTTCAGCGCGGCAAGCTCGCCAAAGACGGCGTTCAACGCGACAGCCTGGGCACTGAGCATCGCTTCATGGTCCCTCATGTCGCCGCGATTCATGGCATCGCCTCTCTCTCGCAGCACCGTCAGGCAGTCGTTTAGCGATAGCTCGCCTATGCCCCCAAGGCTGAAGTTAACGAGCGTCGCGGCGTTCCTAACCAGCCCTTGCGCGGCCATTTCTGCGCACTGCCGGTCGGCCGTTTTGCCCGGCTCGACAACGACATTGAGTAGCGCCGACTTCTTCCGCGTAGGGGGCGGCGTATCCTTCTTCTTCGTCATATGGCGTTCCTCCTTTGTCATTGTTCCAGGCTGAAAGACTCAGCCACGATGCCCTCCGGAATCTCCCTCCGGAAACCTCCTTCCCCCGATAGGGGAGCGGAGAATTTCGGAGACTCCGGGAACTGCCGGAAACGGAGAAAACGGAGAATTTCGGAGACTCACACCAGCCATAGCCACCCCTCATGCAATCCCAGCAGGTCACGAGACACGAGGCCGGTTATTGCGACTCTGGTGCGGCTGTTGCGCTTGTCGGTTGGGCATGTGAGCTTCGCAGCCCCGGCAGCAATAGCGGCCTCCAGTTCGATGCATGGACGCAGCGGCGGGGCTCCAGGCTTGCCCGTGGTGCCATCCTTGAACATCGGGCGCAGCGCATCGAGTACGAGCCGCTAATTCCCGCCTTGGAGCAGCTTGACGGCGCGCACGGTCTGGGCGGTGGTGTCGCGTTCCACCACGCACGAGGTCACGGGGTCGCCGTGCGCATCAATGCCGAGCGTTTCAACTCGGAGCTTGGACAGGTGCGCGTGGCCGTCTTGCCCATCCTTGGGCTTCGCTACCTTCCATTCCCGGCGGTCGCCATCGCGTGAGACCTCCACGGCGGCATTCCATCGCAGCGAATAGCGAACTGTGCCCCAGCGGTCCTCGCGTGGAGTCTTTACCCCCGAGATGAAACCTCAAAGCAGAGCATTTGTTTCATCTGCTGCAATTCGTAATTTTACTACTTTTGTGATATGGACGGCCGCGCAACTCGGTGCATAGAATTGACAACTTTTTTCTTAATACCCACGCCCGGGTGACACTTCGCTCGGGTTGTAGATAACTGGGCGTTTGTTTACGCAAACCCCATGTCAGTACGCGTTTGCAATAACACCATGACCAAAAGCGCCGAACTGCAAAAAGCAGAAGTGTGGTCGCTGCCGGAGTTCTCCGTCAAAGGCGTAGTCGTGGCTGGGATATGCCTTGTGACTCTGACTGCGCCAGTGAACGCAGCACCTGGGTTAGCACCTGAGGCGACGTCGTCATTGTCGCCGGCTGCGTTGACGGAGCAATTCGACACGGCGCCGAGGCAGTTCGACGGGTCTGAATATCATGGTGGAGGGATTTACAGCCCGTTCAGCACAATTTCGGATGCTTTTACGGCGCAGCGTCGGGAGACATCCGAAAAGGTAGTTCAAGGCCGGCATGGCGGAATTGAAGAAGCGCCCGACCTAATGGCGACCATGTTGGCAGTAGGTATCGCTGCGGGATTGTTGGTCTATCTCGTTCGCGTGCTGCTTACTATTTGAGCCGGCATGAATCAGGACTACTGTCCGGTTAAATAATCCTTTGCCCCCGACCCAATTAAACCAACCATGGTGATTGTCGATGCCGCACTAAGCTGACCGAAAGGAGCCCGCAGAGGGAACCTATGCATTTAAAAATCCCTGATTACATCAAATAGGCTCGAATTGTATTAGCAATATTCATATCAAAGGAGATTGTATGCACAAATTGTCCACAATTGCGGTCTGTGCCATCGGAGCCTTGGCACTTCCCACGGCTCTGGCCGTGACCAACTTCGGCGGGAATACGGCGCCAGCTGGAGCGCACTACGCGCAGGGCTCTAGCGAGCCGACATGCTCCGTCAGTGGCCTCACCGTCTCCTGCACCGGGACCGCCATCGGCGGTGTCGGCAACACGGATGCGGACTTGGTCCTGTCGGTGTCGTATTCGGCTACCGTGCAGTGCAGGAACAGAGGCGGTCAGATTGTCGAGGTGAAGACACAATTCACGACCAACAGCTCGTCCGACTCAGACACCAGAGTTAGAAACGGGACGCTCACTGTTTCCCCGATTAGTGTAACTGGGCCATCGGATGCTACTTTCGAAAGCAGGGCCACCTGCCCCAACGGGAACTGGACCAAGGTTCTTGTGGAGGGCTCCCCCTCAATTACGGGCTTTAGCTACACCCTAACCTTCAAGGGCTACTTAGCGCCCGCCATCACTGTCACGGGGCCATAAGATTCTGAGGGCGCGATGCTGTGTTGACACTGACCACAGCACAGGCTGCGGCACCTTCCCGTGCCACGACGCACTCCGCCACCAGCGGGGGAGCTTGTGGTGGACTCGGATGTGCCCGGCCAGCGGTGGGCCGGCGATGGTGGCGGCGGGAGCCGCCGTCACCGAACCGGGGCTTCCGTATTGGGAACCGTTGAACGGCTGCGCGGCATGGCGCCTGCTGACGCTGCCGTGGACAGCTTAGGCCGGTAGCATCGGCGCATGTGCAGCCACTACCTGTCCGCCACCCCCTATGCAGGGCTTGCGCACTTTCAGCTATTGGGGCGCTGGCGAACGATTGGCGTTCCATTGCTGACTTGCTGGGGCCCGTTGCTGATGTTGGCCTGTCGAGCAAACACCACGGGCGGATTCTTCATCTCTGCCAGTGCCTCGATGGTCGAGCGGCATTGGCTCTGCGCCTTCATCGCAAGGCGAAGATAGGTCGCGGCGAGATACTCGCCCATGTTCAGCGAGGCACGGCGGGCCAGTTCGGTGTAGAGCGCATTCAACGATGCAACCATGCGCGCATGGCAGCGCCTCGGCTTCGCGCATGTCGCCACGGTTCATAGCCCCGCCTTGCTCACGCAAGACGGCCATGCAATCCTCCGGCGATATCTCGCCAAGGCCGGGACGACTGAAGTTAACCAGTGTCAGGGCGTTGCCTGCCAACCCGCGCAGGGCCAATTCTGCGCACTGCCTGTCGGCTGTCTTGCCCGCCTCAATCGCTACCTCCAAGTGCTGTGTCTTGCCGGGAGTCGGGGTCTTTGCGGATTTCTTGCTTGTCATGTGGCCACAGCCTATGACGACGTGATCTCATCGAGCGATGCCGACAGAGGCGCGCTCTTCGTGGAAACCGCCGCGCGCCTCGGCACCGCCATGCAGAACGTCGAGAAGGACTTCTGGGTGTGCTGGACGCTCGATGCCTTGTTCAACGGTCTTGAGGTCGGAAGTCCCCGCCTGCTCTTCAAAGGCGGGACATCGCTCTCAAAGGCCTTCGGCCTCATTCCCCGCTTCTCCGAGGACATCGATATCACGGTGTTCCGCGAAGACATCGGCCAAGCCATCGATGCCACAGAGCTTGATGGGCTCAGCGGCAAGCAGCAACGCAAAAGGCTCGATGCGATTCGCGAGGCCTGTCAGGCCTTCATCAGCGGTTCGCTGACGAGCCAGCTTGCACAGCGTGTCGATGTTGCTGGCGAAGGCCGCATGAAACTGGAGCGCGACCCCGATGATGCGGATGGACAAACCTTGCTGCTCTGGTACCCAGCGGCAACGGCACGGACCGATGACTACATTCGCTCCGCCGTCAAGATCGAAGCGGGCGCGAAGTCGGCCCTCGATCCGCATACGGCTGCTTCGGTGACGCCGTATATTGCGGCCGATCTTCCTGATCTTGATCTTCGCGTTGGCAACGTTATCACCGTCGAGGCTGAGCGCACGTTCTGGGACAAGATCATCATCCTCCACGGCCTGCGACAGTGGCATGACCGGCGTGGTGTCCTGCGTCATGGCGGTCAGCGAGTTTCGCGGCACTACTACGACGCGCACCAGCTCATGCGCGATGAACGGGCAGCGCAGTGGCTTGGCAATCGTGCTCTCGCCGCGAATTGCGCGACACATGCGCGGCTCTTCTTCGGCAGTGCCGACGTCGGCCTGACGACCCTTGCGCATGGCCAATTCACGCTGACGCCAACGCCTGCCATGCGCAACGCGCTGCGCGCAGACTATGTGGCCATGGCGGAAATGATCTTCGGCGACGTGCCGCCACTCGATGCCGTGCTTGCAAGTATCGAAGAGCTCGAACGCCGGGTTAACGGGTGAGGTTGTCCCCGCTTGTCACCACCTGGCCCGCCAAAGTGGCGAGGGGGTAGAAAGAAGAAACGGGCCGCGAAGGCTCGTTTCTTTAGAGATTGGCGGAGTGGACGGGACTCGAACCCGCGACCCCCGGCGTGACAGGCCGGTATTCGTCCCATGCCTCCTTTATCAGTAGCTGGCCGATCACAAACATAATCGGCACCGCCACGACCGAGACCTTAGACCCTCTTCCCCAATGCGAGTCAGCGTTTCAATTGCAACCTCATCTAGTTCTCCTGTTGGAGAGCGAGTGCGCGAAAATCGAGCCACCCTCGCGTCCTGCGTTCGCCCTTGGCACTTTACGTAACTGTCATTGGCGTTCTACGAGTTGTAGGAGCGATTTAGTAATGTCGTGTTCTAGCGGATTTGAGATGTCGCAAAGTCGCCCGACCCAGGTTCTGGGCTTGGGGCATGGCCATGGCGACACCTGCTGCGACGATCACGATGACCATGCGCGAAGCAGACCGGCTCAAGACGATCCAGGCCGTGGTGGATCGAATGCTGCGCGTCGGCCAGGCCGCGCAGCGGCTTGGCATCAGCCGACGACAGGTTGAGCGCATCGTTCAGCGGATGTCGCCGAAGGCGCTGCCGGCCTAGCCCCAATACTCGTCACTT
>NZ_JAGGNU010000022.1 GCF_018614915.1 Variovorax paradoxus
CTTTTTGCTTTGCGGGGTCCCTCGCCGCCTCCTGCGCTCGCTTGGCTTCCAGCCGATGGTGACGCAGGAAAGCCAATAGCCGCGCCTCTGCCGCACGAAGCCGGCGCATACTTCTTGTTCTCTTGCTGAGCTCTCGCCAGAGGTCGTTCATGGCGCTCGCGTCGGCCGCTAATCGGGCGCCGAGTGCCAGGACGGCCGGATGCACATAAGCCTTCCTGCAGACCGCAGGCGTATTGCCGAGTTGTTTCGCCACCATGCCCAGGATCTCCTTGGCGCTGTGTCGCATGGCACCTGATGCGTCCGTTGGATTTACACCAGCGCAAGCCAGGCGCGTCAATTCGAGTGCCTGTACCGTGCCGTGCCAGGTTCGGAAATCCTTCGCGGTGAAATTGCCGCCGGCCGCTTTGCGCAAATAGTCATTGACGTCGGTCGACGAGAGGGTGCGCGCCGTACCGTCCTCATCCTGATACTGAAAGAGCTCCTGTCCCGGCAATTGCTGGCAGCGACGGATCACGCGGGCCACCCTTGGATCGTCAAGCCGCGCCTCGTGCAGCACGCCGCCCTTGCCTCGGAAGCGCAGCTTGAGCAAAGCGCCCCGGACGTCGGCGTGCTTGTTGCGCAGGGTGGTGAGGCCGTAGGAGCGGTTGCTGCTCACGTACTCCTCGTTGCCCACCCGCAGGAAGGTGGTGTCGAGCAGCCGCACGAGAGTGGCCAGCACCAGCTCGCGATCCAGCGATGCCCTTCCTGTGCCCCGCTGCAGGTCGCGCGCCACCTGCGCCCGAATCTTCGGCAGTGCGCGGCCGAAGGCCTCTAGCCGCTCGAACTTGGTCTCGTCCTTCATTGCCCGCCAGTCGGCGTGGTAGCGGTATTGCTTGCGCCCGCGCGCGTCGAGCCCAATGGCCTGTAGATGCCCGTTCGGTAGCGGGCAGATCCAGACATCCGTGTACGCGGGCGGAATGGCCAGTTGCCGGATGCGCGAGATCTCGTCGACGTCGCGCAGCCAGCGTCCCTTGGCGTCGCGGTAGCGGAAGCCGCTGCCGTGCTTCACCCGACTCAGTCCGGGCAGGTCGGGATTGATGTAGACCAGACCGTTGGCGAGCGTGGAAAGTCGTGGTCGATGGCTTGCAGCGGGCGGCATGGGCTTTGCGAGAATGGAGTGCAAAGGGTGCATCAAAGGATGCGCTCGAACGTGATGGCGCGCGCCGTGCGCGACTGTAGGACGCTGCAAGTGCCGCAAGTGTGGCCCGTGCCTTCCTTTTCCTCCTTTTCCTTTCTCCGGGAGTTCCGATGTTTTCTGTCTGGTCGATGCGCGCGCGCCGCTTGGCGCTGTCCGCGATGGTGGCGTTCGTCGCGGGTTGCAGCTCGATGCCGAGCGCGCAGGTTTCGGCGCCCATCAAGGTGAAGGTGTTCGTCGCCGCCATGTTCGAGATCGGGCAGAACACCGGGGATCGTGCCGGCGAATTCCAGTACTGGTACGAGCGCTACTGGAAGGGCGCAACGCCGATCCCCGTGCCGGGTGCCCTGCAGCCGGTGTATTGCAATGCCGACGGAGTCTGCGGTGCCGTGCTGGGCATGGGCAAGGTCAACTCCTCGTCCTCGATGCAGGCGATCTTGCAGAACCCGAAATTCGATTTCTCCAAGAGCTACTACGTGATTTCGGGCGTGGCCGGCACGCCGCCGTCGCGCGGCACCATCGGCGAGGTCAGCTGGGCCACCTGGCTGGTCGACTACGACCTGGGCCACCGCTGGGCGCCGGAAGAGAACAAGGCCGGCGAGCCGACCTTCATGCCTCGCAAGGGCTACGAGGAGTACCGCCGCTTCAAGCTCAACCCCGAACTTGTCGGCTGGGCCATGAAGCTCTCCGCCGACACGCCGCTGAAGGACTCGGCCTCGGCGCGCAGCTACCGCCAGCGCTACCCGCAGTCCGCCGCCCGTCGGGCGCCCTTCGTCGGGACCGGCACCCACATGACTGGCGACACCTTCTTCCATGGCCCCGGGATGTCGAACCAGGCCCAGTACATCGCAAAGCTGTACGGCGCCGACGACTACGTGATCACCGAGATGGAGGCTGCCGCCATCACGCTCGTGATCAAGCGCAGCCACGGCACAGACCGCGTGATGAGCCTGCGCGGGGCAGTCAACTTCGACCAGGGCAACCCGCGCGAAAGCACCTTGCAGCACTTGGATCCGGCACCTGGGGAGACGGCCGGCGGTTTTGCCGAGACGGTGGAGAACATCGCGCTGGTCGGCACGCGGGTGGTCGACCACATCGTCGCCAACTGGCCGCAGTGGCAGGGCGGCGTGCCGGCGCGCTAGAAGCTAGAACAGCGACGCGGTGGTCGCCAGGCCTTCGGCGGCGCGCGATCGCGCGGTGGCGGCCGGAGCGGGTTGGGAAGCCTCCGCGCTGTCCGCTCTCACCAGCGCGCCCACGCGCACGCCCAGGAGGCGCAGCGGGCGCTCCAGCGGCACCCGCTTGAGGCAGCGGCCCGCTGTCTGGCGGATGGTTTTCGCGTCGGCGGTGAAGCTCTCGATGGTCTGGTCGCGCGTCGCGATCTTGAAGTCGTCGTAGCGCAGCTTGATGCCGATGGTCTTGCCGACGTAGCCTTTGCGCTGCAGGTCCTCCGCGACCTTCTCGCACAGGTGGGTGAAGATCGCGCCCAGTTCGGCGCGGTCGCGCACCGCCTGCAGGTCGCGGTCGAAGGTGGTCTCGCGGCTCATCGATACCGGCTCGCTCTCGGTCACCACCGGCCGGTCGTCGCGGCCCCAGGCCACTTCGTGCATCCAGGCGCCCGTAGCCTTGCCGAAGTTCTGGACCAGCCAGTCACGCTCCCGGGCCGCGAGTTCGCCGATGGTGCGGATGCCGAGGCGCTGCAGCTTCTCGTCGGCCTTGGGCCCGATGCCGTTGACCTTGCGGCAGGGCAGCGGCCAGATGCGCGTCTGCAAGTCGCTTTCGAAGACGACCGAAATGCCCTTGGGCTTGTCGAATTCGCTCGCCATCTTGGCCAAGAGCTTGTTGGGCGCGATGCCGATCGAGCAGGTGAGCCCGGTGGCCTCGAGGATCGAGCGCTGGATCAGCCGCGCGAGCACGCGTCCGCCCTCGCGCTGGCCGCCCGGCACCTCGGTGAAATCGATGTAGACCTCGTCGACGCCGCGGTCCTCCATCACCGGCGTGATCTCGGTGATCACCTGCTTGAACCTGCGCGAGTACTTGCGGTATTCGTCGAAGTCCACCGGCAGGATCAGCGCCTGCGGGCACAACTTCGCTGCCTTCATGAGCCCCATCGCCGAGCCGACGCCGAACTGGCGCGCCGGATAGGTCGCGGTCGTGATCACGCCGCGGCCGGCATAGTCCTTGAGCAGCGGAAAGGCTTCGACCGGAATGTCGGCCAGCGTGCCGCCCGCGGGCAGATTGCGGATCGCCTCGTCCACCTTGCGGCGCCCGCCGCCGATCACCACCGGCAGCCCCCTGAGCTGCGGATAGCGCAGCAGTTCCACCGAGGCGTAGAACGCATCCATGTCGAGGTGGGCGATGCGGCGGATCGAGGCGGCGGTCACGGGGGTCGATTTTGAACGCTTCGGCGCGGGTGCTGGTGCGCGAGGGTCATCGATGACATCATCATGGCCATGCAAATCGTTGCCTCCATGTTCTGGCGCCGGATCGATCTGCCCGGCCACGACGCTTGCCGCCTGGAAAGGCACGGCAACGGATGGCAGCTCGACGGTGCTGCCGTGTTCCGCAACGAGGATGGCCGGCCTGTTCGGCTGGACTACCGCGTGCATTGCGACAACGCGTGGCATGCGCAATGGGGCCGTGTGCGTGGCTGGGTCGGCTCGGCTGCGATCGATTTCGCGATTGCGCGCGGCGCCAACGGCGAGTGGTCGCTCAATGACCACGTGGTGCCGGGACTGGCCCATTGCACCGACCTGGACCTGGGTTTCACGCCGGCCACCAACCTGGTCCAACTGCGCCGCCTGAACCTGAAGGCCGGCGAGAGCGCCGAGGCGCCTGCGGCCTGGCTCGACCTCGGCGACGACAGCCTGGCCCCGCTGGTGCAGCGCTACGAGCGCCGCGCCGACACCGACTACTGGTACCAGGCGCCGCGCTTCGACTACGCGGCCATGCTCGTCGTCACGCCGGACGGCTTCGTCTCGCACTATCCCGACCTCTGGACCGCCGAGAGCTGACGCAAGCCGCCCGGCTACTCGAACTGCCCCGCCAGCGCGTCGTCGAGCTGCGGCCCGCCGCCCTGATACGGGATGTGCCCGCCGCTCGAAAGCCGCGTGCCGCCGCGCTAGAAGGTGCCCGGCAGCAGGATGCTCGAATCCACCTCGTCGATCTGCGTGCGGCCACAGAAGGCCATGGTGAGGTCGAGTTCGCGCTGGATGATCTGCAGCGCGCGTGTCACGCCGGCCTCGCCGAAGGCACCCAGCCCGTAGAGGAAGCTGCGGCCGATCAGCGTGCCGCGGGCGCCGAGGGCGCGCGCCTTCAGCACGTCCTGGCCGCTGCGGATGCCGCCGTCCATCCAAACTTCGATCTCGGTGCCCACCGCCTCGGCGATCGCGGGCAGCGCCTCGATGGAGGAGGGCGCGCCGTCGAGCTGGCGCCCGCCGTGGTTGGAGACGATCAGCGCGTCGGCCCCGCTCGCGGCCGCGAGGCGCGCGTCTTCCACGTCCATCACGCCCTTGAGGATCAGCTTGCCGCCCCAGAGCTTCTTGATCCACTCCACGTCGGCCCAGCTCAGCGTCGGATCGAACTGCTCGGCCGTCCAGGACGAGAGCGAGGACAGATCCTTGACCCCCTTCGCATGGCCGGCGATGTTGCCGAAGGTGCGGCGCTTGGTGCCCAGCATGCCCATGCACCAGCGCGGCTTGGTCGCCAGATCCATCAGGTTGGTGAGCGTGGGCTTGGGTGGCGCCGTCAGTCCGTTCTTGATGTCCTTGTGCCGCTGGCCGAGGATCTGCAGGTCCAGCGTGAGCTGCAGCGCCGACACGTTGGCGGCGCGCGCGCGCTCGATCAGCCGCTCGATGAAGTCGCGATCGCGCATCACGTAGAGCTGGAACCAGAAGGGATGGCCGCCGGTGTGCTCGGCGATGTCTTCCAGCGAGCAGATGCTCATGGTCGAGAGCGTGAACGGAATGCCGAAGGCCTTGGCCGCGCGCGCGCCGAGGATCTCGCCGTCGGCATGCTGCATGCCGGTGAGGCCGGTGGGCGCGATGGCCACCGGCATCGTTACCTCCTGGCCGATCATGGTGCTCTTCGTCGAGCGGCCTTCCATGTCCACGGCCACGCGCTGGCGCAGCTTGATCTTCTGGAAATCGCTTTCGTTGGCGCGGTAGGTGCCCTCGGTCCAGGAGCCGGAGTCGGCGTAGTCGTAGAACATCTTCGGCACGCGCCGCTGGGCGATCACCCGCAGGTCTTCGATGCAGGTGATCCGGGAAAGGTCGGGCACTCGGGTTCTCCTTGTTCGTGAATGGCGCTGGCTGCCGATTATCGCGGTGCACCAACCCGGCACGCCTGTTGCTTGCATCTGGTGCATGGAGACACCCGTCCTGCCCACACCGGCCAGCCACCCGCTCTGGCAGCACCAGCTCGGGCTCCTGCTGGAGTCCACCGGAGAGGGCATCTTCGGCATCGACCTCGACGGCCATTGCATGTTCATCAACCGCGCCGGCGCGCAGATGCTCGGCCACGAGCCGGCCGCCGTGCTGGGCCGCAACATGCACGAGCTTACCCACCACTCGCACCCGGACGGCTCGCACTATGCCGATACCGACTGCCCGATCTTCAACGCCTTCCGCCGCGGCCTGCCCTGCCGCATCGACACCGAAGTGTTCTGGCGCCGCGACGGCAGCGCCTTCGCGGTGGAGTACTCGAGCCACCCCATCATGGATGGCGCCCAGGTGCGCGGCGCCGTCATCACCTTCGTCGACATCACCGAGCGGCGTCGGGCCGCGCGGGCGCTGCAGCAGGCCAAGGACGAGCTGGGGCTGCGCGTCGAGGAGCGCACGCGCGAGTTGAGCGATGCGCTGGCCAAGCTGCGCGAGCTCTCGGCCTGGCTCGACAAGGTGCGCGAGGACGAGCGCACCCGCATCGCGCGCGAGGTGCACGACGAGCTCGGCAGCCTGCTGGTGGCGCTCAAGATGGACGTCGACTGGATCGGCAAGCGCCTCGGCGAGCAGCAGGAGCGCGCGCCCGATGCCGCGCAGGCCATGCGCGAGCAGATGCGCGGCAAGTGCCACAACATGAGCGGGCTGATCGAGCGCGCGGTCGACAACGTCGGCCGCATCATCACCGACCTGCGGCCCAGCATCCTCGACCACCAGGGGCTGTGGGCGGCGCTCGAATGGCAGGCCCACGAGTTCGTGCAGTCCGCCGAGCTCGAGCTCGCCTGGCACATGGACGTGCAGCCCGGCATCGAGCTGCCCGAGCCGGCCGCGATCGCGGTCTTCCGCATCTTCCAGGAGATGCTGAGCAACGTCGGCCGCCACGCGAAGGCCTCGCAGCTCGGCATCTGCATCGACGCCGATGCGTCGCTGCTGCGCATCGCCGTGCGCGACAACGGCGTCGGCGCGCCGGCCCACGCCTTCGAAGCCGCGAGCGCCTATGGCGTGCTCGGCATGCGCGAGCGCGCGCGCCACTTCGGCGGGCGCATCGAGATCGAGAGCGAGCCCGGCGCCGGCAGCGTGTTCCACCTGGAGATGCCGCTGTGAGCAATGCCACCGACATCCGCGTATTGATCGGCGACGACCACCGCATCGTGCGCGAAGGCCTGAAGCAGGTGCTCGGCGACCTGTCGAACGGCGCGCCCGAGATGCTGGTCGTGGCCGAGGCGCAGACCGGCCCCGAGGTGCTGGAGAGCGTGGCCGCGCTCGGCGGTCCGCAGGGCCTGGACGTGGTGCTGCTCGACATCGCCTTGCCGGGCCGCGACGGCCTCGACGTGCTGCAGGCCCTGCGGAAGCTCTGGCCCGCGCTGCCGGTCCTGATGCTCAGCACCTATCCCGAGCGGCAGTATGCGGTGCGCTGCATCAAGCTGGGCGCGGCCGGCTATCTGAACAAGAGCGCCGACCCCGATGACATGGTCGGCGCGGTGCGCAAGGTGGCGGCCGGCGGTCTGTACGTCTCGCCCGTCACGGCCGAGGCGCTGGCGGCTGCGGTCGGGCATGCGGCGGGCCAGGGTGCCGAGGCGCTCTCGCACCGCGAGCACCAGGTGTTCAGGCTGCTCACGGCCGGGCAGACCGTGAGCGAAATCGGTGCACGACTCGGCCTCGCGCCCAACACCGTGAGCACCTACCGCGCGCGCATCCTGGAAAAAACCGGCACCAAGAACGACGTTGAGCTCGCGCTGTACGCCGAACGCCACGCGAAACCGCCGCCCCTGTAGTGCTGGCCCTACAAGGCATCGACCGGCGCCCCGCGATTTCGCGTGCAACGGCCTTGCTGGCGCGCAACCGGCCCACCCCTTGCATCGCAGCTGCATCTTTCCAACGAGGTGCACCATGTCCCGACTGCCCGACGCCAAAGCCTGCGACCCCTATGACGCGGACCGGCCCCTGGTGATGCGCTGTGCCTGCGGGCGCGACCACGCACCGGGCGAGCATGCCGGCGCCGTCGAAGGCTCCGACGCCAAGCTCGAGGCCAGCCTGATGAAGGCGCTGTTCCCGGTCGACAGCGTGCGCCGCAACTTTCTGCGCGCGGTGGGCGCCAACACCGCGCGCGCCGCGATCATGTCGGTGCTGCCGCTGGGCGCCTTGCAGGCCATGGCGCAGGAGAAAGGCCCGCTCGAGAAGAAGGACCTGAAGATCGGCTTCATCCCGATCACCTGCGCCACCCCGCTGATCATGGCGCACCCGCTGGGCTTCTATCAGAAGCAGGGGCTCAACGTCGAGGTGGTGAAGACGGCAGGCTGGGCGCTGATCCGCGACAAGATGCTCAACAAGGAGTACGACGCCACGCACTTCCTGTCGCCGATGCCGCTGGCCATCTCGATGGGTGCCGGCTCCAACGCGGTGCCGATGAACGTCGCGACGATCCAGAACACCAATGGCCAGGCCATCACGCTGGCCAACAAGCACAAGGACAAGCGCGACCCGAAGATGTGGAAGGGCTTCAAGTTCGCCGTGCCCTTCGAGTACAGCATGCACAACTTCCTGCTGCGCTACTACGTGGCGGAAGCGGGCCTCAACCCCGACACCGACATCCAGATCCGCGTGGTGCCGCCGCCCGAGATGGTGGCCAACCTGCGTGCCGGCAACATCGACGGCTACCTCGGCCCCGACCCCTTCAACCAGCGCGCGGTGTTCGAGGAAATCGGCTTCCTGCACGTCCTCACCAAGGACCTGTGGGCTGGCCACCCGTGCTGCGCCTTCGGCACCTCGACCGAGTTCATCCAGAAGAACCCGAACACCTTTGCCGCGATGGTCCGCGCCGTGCTCACCGCCTCGGCGATGGCGCGCGATCCGAAGAACCGCGAACTCATCGCCAAGGTGATTGCGCCCGCGCAATACCTGAACCAGCCCGAGACCGTGCTCACCCAGGTGCTCACCGGCCGCTTCGCCGACGGCCTGGGCAACATCCGGACGGTGCCCGACCGCGCCGACTTCGACCCCATCCCGTGGCAGTCGATGGCCGTGTGGATGCTCACGCAGATGAAGCGCTGGGGCTACGTGAAGGGCGAGGTCAATTACAAGCAGATCGCCGAGAAGGTGTTTCTGCTGACCGATGCCAGGAAGCACATGAAGGAGCTGGGCCAGACGCCACCCGAGGGCGCGTATCCGAAGTTCACCATCATGGGCCGTGTCTTCGATCCCGCGAAACCCGAGGACTACGTCAAGAGCTTCGCGATCAGCAGGATGGCGGCCTGAATGAACGGCGCCATGAAGCTCAAGGCGGCGCTGATCTCGCTGCTGCTCTTCGCCATCTTCCTTGCGGTGTGGCAGGTGGCGACGATGTCCACGGGCAGCGCCGCGTCGCAGGCCGGCTTGTCCGCCGAGCAGATCGAGTACCAGAAGATGCTCGGCAAGGATCCGGGCCAGACCAAGTCGGCCGGCTTCCCGACACCGGCCGAGATGGGCGCCACCGCGTGGAAGCATCTGTCGAACCCTTTCTACGACAACGGCCCCAACGACAAGGGCATCGCGATCCAGCTCGCCTGGTCGCTGGGCCGGGTCGGGCTGGGCTTCCTGCTGGCCTGCCTGGTCGCGGTGCCGCTGGGCTTCGTGATCGGCATGTCGCCGTTGCTGCAAAAAGCCTTCGATCCCTTCATCCAGGTGCTGAAGCCGATCTCGCCGCTGGCGTGGATGCCGCTTGCGCTCTACACCATCAAGGACTCGTCGGTTAGCGGCATCTTCGTGATCTTCATCTGCTCGGTCTGGCCGATGCTGCTCAACACTGCCTTCGGCGTGGCCTCGGTCAAGCGCGAGTGGCTCAACGTCGCGAGCACGCTGGAGGTGCGGCCGCTGCGCCGCGCCTTCCGCGTGATCCTACCTGCCGCCGCGCCGACCATCCTCACCGGCATGCGCATCAGCATGGGCATCGCCTGGCTGGTGATCGTGGCGGCCGAGATGCTGGTCGGCGGCACCGGCATCGGCTACTTCGTCTGGAACGAGTGGAACAACCTCTCGCTCACCAACGTGATCTTCGCGATCCTCGTGATCGGTGTGGTCGGCATGCTGCTGGACCTGGCTTTCGCCGGGCTGCAGAGGAAGGTGACCTATGTGGAGTGATCTCTCGCACCCGGGCGCCACGATGAAATCCAATGCTCCCTCCGCCGGCGCCGGCTTTCTGCGCATCGAAGGCCTGGCCAAGTCCTTCGCGCCCGGCAAGCCGGTGTTCGCCGACCTGAGCTTCACACTCGACCGCGGTGAGTTCGTCTGCATCATCGGCCACTCCGGCTGCGGCAAGACCACCATCCTCAACGTGCTCGCGGGCCTCGACACCGCTTCGGCCGGCCACGTGTTCATGGACGGCCGCGAGCTCGCGGGGCCGAGCCTGGAGCGCGGCGTGGTGTTCCAGAGCCATGCGCTGATGCCCTGGCTCAGCGTGCGCCGCAACATCGCCTTCGCGGTGCGCTCGCGCTGGCCCGGCTGGCCGGCCGCGCAGGTCGACGAGCAGGTGCGCAAGTTCGTCGCGCTGGTCGGGCTCGACGGCGCGATCGACAAGAAGCCTTCTCAGCTCTCGGGCGGCATGAAGCAGCGTGTGGGCATTGCGCGCGCCTTCTCGATCCAGCCCAAGATGCTCTTGCTCGACGAACCCTTCGGCGCCCTCGACGCATTGACGCGCGGCACCATCCAGGACGAGCTGATGCGCATCGTGCGGCAGACGCAGCAGACCGTGTTCATGATCACGCACGACGTCGACGAGGCCATTCTTCTGGCCGACCGCATCCTGCTGATGAGCAACGGCAGCGAGACCGCGGACGGCTATCGGCCCGGCAACATCGCCGAGACCGTGCAGAACCCGCTGCCGCGCGAACGCACGCGCGCCGGGCTGCACCACCTCGACGGCTACTACGCGCTGCGCAACCACATCGTCGACTTTCTCGTCACGCGGGCCAAGGCCACGTGAGCCTTACAACTTTCAATCAGGAGCATCCATGAATCGCAACGACATCACCGAAAAGATCATCACCGTCAAGGTGGCCAAAGGCATCCAGTGGGCCGACGTGGCCAAGAAGGTCGGCCTCTCGAAGGAGTGGACCACGGCCGCCTGCCTCGGCCAGATGACGCTCGACGACAAGCAGGCCAAGGTGGTCGGCAAGATCTTCGGCCTCACGCCCGAGGAGCAGAAGTGGCTGCAGGTGGTGCCCTACAAGGGCTCGCTGCCCACGCCGGTACCCACCGACCCGCTGATCTACCGCTGGTACGAAGTCGTGAGCGTGTACGGCAGCACGATCAAGGAGCTGATCCACGAGGAGTTCGGCGACGGCATCATGAGCGCGATCGACTTCAGCATGGACATCCAGCGCCAGGCCGATCCGAAGGGAGACCGGGTGAACGTGGTGCTGTCGGGCAAGTTCCTGCCGTACAAGACCTACTGAGGGGCTGCGAGCGCAGCCTGTGCCGTAGAGTTCAGGATTTGCCGAGCAGGCGTTCGAGCAGGCTTTCCAGTTTCTGCACGTCGATGGGCTTGGTCAGGTGTGCATAGAAGCCGGCGTCGAAACTGGTGTCCCGATCCGACGATTGCCCATACCCGGTGACCGCGATCAAGGTCGGCGGATTGGTGACCTCGCGGCGCACCCTTTCGGCGACCTCCAGGCCGCTGAGGCCCGGCAGGCCGATGTCCATCAGCACCAGGTCGGGTTGCTCCTCCTTGATCGCCTTCAGGGCCGAAAGCCCGTCGAAGGTGGTGCTGGTGGCATAGCCCAGCTTGTCCATCAGGACGGACAGCGTCTCCGCCGCGTCCACGTTGTCGTCGACGATGAGAACACGCCTGCCGGCTTCTGGCCCCTGCGCCCTTCGCATCTCCATAGGCCTCGCGATGGTCGGCAACTGGATGACGAACTCGCTCCCATGGCCCGGCACGCCCTTGCTGAAAGCGCTGATCTCGCCCCGATGGAGCGCCACGAGCTGCTGCACCAGCGTGAGCCCGAGCCCCAGCCCGCCCTGCGAGCGGGCGGGATCCTGATCGCCCTGGGCGAACATCATGAAGATCCGCGGCAGCTGCTGGGGCGCAATGCCGGGCCCGTCATCGCTCACGCTGAGCTCCGCGCGGCCGTCCGCCGCGCTCAGGCGGACCTTGACATGCCCGCCGCTCGGCGTGAACTTGATGGCGTTGTTCAGCAGATTGCAGACGACTTGGATCATGCGGGCGCGGTCGCCATCGATCCACAGGTCTTCGGCGGGCAGGTCGAGCGTGAGCTCGTGCACTTTGGCGTCGGCCATCGGCTTCACGGCTTCGGCGGCTTCTTCGATCACCTCGGAGAGCTTCACCGGCTTGGATTCGAGGTGAATCTTTCCGCTCGTGATCCGGCCGACATCGAGCAGGTCGTCGACCAGCCGCGTGATCTGCTTGAGCTGACGCGAGATGATGCCGGTCATTCTTTTCAGCATCCCGCTCTCCGAGCCCGGATGCTCTATGATCGCCAGCGCGTTGGCGATCGGTGCGAGCGGGTTGCGCAGCTCGTGCCCCAGCATCGCCAGGAAGGTCGTGATCCGGCGTCCTTCGTCCTCGAGAACGGATGCGCGGCGGCGCTCGGTCAGGTCTCGGGTGACTTTGGCGAAGCCGCGGTGGCGCCCGGTCGAATCGTAGAGCGCGGTGATCACGACGCTGGCCCAGAACCTGCTGCCGTCCTTCCTCACCCGCCAACCCTCTTCCTCGTACCTGCCCACCTCGCGCGCGATCTCGAGTTCCCTGGCGGGGAAGCCGGTCGCGGCCACTTCGGGCGGATAGAAGACCGAGAAGTGCTGGCCGATGATCTCCGCCGCCTCGTAGCCCTTGGTGGCCCTCGCGCCCGTGTTCCAGCTCATGATGTAACCGCCGGGGTCGAGCATGAAGATCGCGTAGTCCTTGACGCCGTCCACCAACAGGCGGAAGCGCTCTTCGCTGGCCCGCAGCATCTCCTGCTGCTTCTGGTGTTCCGTCAGATCCCGCGTGATCTTCGAGAAACCGCGCAGTGTCCCGTCCGGCCCGGTCAGCCGGGTGATGACGACGCTGGCCCAGAAGCGGGTTCCGTCCTTGCGAAGCCGCCAGCCCTCGTCCTCGAATCTCCCCGTCTCGGCCGCGACCTTGAGCTCGTGCTGGGGCCAGCCCCGCTCCAGCTGGTCGGTGGGATAGAACATCGAAAAATGGCGGCCGAGCACCTCTTCGGCCTCATAGCCCTTGAGCTGTTTCGCCCCGGTGTTCCAGCTGAGCACGAGGCCGTTGGGGTCGAGGAAGAAGATCGCGTAGTCCGCGATCGAATCCACCATCAGGCGGTAGTCCACGTCCTTGACGACGCCGAGGTCGAGAGGGCTGCTCGGGTCTGCCATTGTTCGGCTTTCGTGTGAAGAGCGCGACGTGCAGACATGATCGCCCTCGGTGGAAGAAGGTCGGTGGGCGCGAATTTTGAATGGGCGGCCGCCGGCCCCGGTGCGCGCAAACATCCCGAGCCGGCGTAGGAAGGCAGGCGGTCGCCCCGATGGCCACCGGCATCGCCTTCGATTCGAGTTCTGCAAGCGTGCGATTGTGCGGCAGGCAGCGTTCAGCGGCCAGCCCTGGCGACCACGCCGGCGCCGCGCACTTCGAGCCTCACCTGGTCCACCACCTGGCCGCGCGCATCGAGCAACTCGACCACGTGCCGGCCCGGCCAGGGCAGCCACTGCGCGCTGCTGCCGCGGGCGACGAGCTTGCCGTCGATGCGCCACTGCAGCCCGCGGCCTTCGGCCTCGAAGCGCACGCGCTGGTGCCTGGGCGGGATGTCGGGGTCGAGCGCGATGATGGTGCCGTCCGAAGGCGCGGTGATGCGCGCGGCTGACTCGGCCGCGACGCCGGGGATGGCGAACAGCGGCTGTTCGGTGCCCGCGATGAACCATTCGCTGCGCGCAGCTTCGAGCTCGTCGCCGAAGCGCACGTGCGCCTGCACCAGGCCCGGCGGCGGCGCCGGCGCGCGGCTCGCCTCGTGGCGATGCAGGAAGCCCATCAGCTCGGCCCACACGGGCGCGGCGCCGCTGGTGCCGCTCACCTCCCACATCGGCGCGCCGCTCGCATTGCCCACCCACACGCCGACCGTGTAGCGCTGCGACCAGCCGATGGCCCAGTTGTCGCGCATGTCCTTGCTGGTGCCGGTCTTCACGGCGCTCCAGAAGCGCGTGCCGAGCACGCTGTCGAAGCCGAAGGTGCGCGCCCGCGCGTTGGCGTCGCTGAGGATGTCGCCCACGATGAAAGCCGCGCGTGGGTCGATGGCCGGGCTTTCGCTCCTTCCCCCGCCGGGGGAAGGTTGGGATGGGGGCACGCGCGCCAACAAGAAGCGCGTCTCCCCATACCGCCCCCCGTTCGCCAGCGTCCGATACGCATTCGTCAGGCCCAGCAGCGAAACCTCCGCACTCCCCAGCGCCAGGCTGTAGCCGTAGTAGTCCCCGTTCTGCGCCAGCGCCAGCCCCGCCGCGCCCAGCTGGCGCGCGAAGGATGCGGGCGACACCATCACCAGCGTGCGCACGGCGGGCACGTTGAGCGAGGCCGCCAGCGCGGTGCGCACCGACACAGGGCCCTTGAACTGGCGGTCGTAGTTCTGCGGGATGTACAGGCCGCTCGCGGTGCTGATCTGTGCCGACGAGTCGTCGAGCAGCGAGGCCGCCGTGAGCCTTCGCTCGGCGATGGCCTGCGCGTAGAGCAGCGGCTTCAGCGTGGAGCCCGGTTGGCGCTGCGCGAGCACGCCGTCGACCTCGGCCGAGCGGCTCAGCTCGCCCGAGGAGCCGACCCAGGCCAGCACTTCGCCGCTCGCGTTGTCGAGCACCACCAGCGCGCCGTCCTCGACGTTGCGGCCGCGCAGTTCGCGCAGATGGCGCTGCAGCATGGCAAGCGCGAAGCGCTGCAGGGGCGCGCGCAAGGTGGTGCGGACGCTCCCGTCTTGCTCCCTCTCCCCCCGGGAGAGGGCGGGGGCGAGGGCACGCAGCGCCAGGTGCGGCGCAATCCCCTCGCTCGCATCGAAAGCCTTGCGTTGCAAGGCCGCGCTCGCGAACATGTCCAGCGCCTCGCAATCCACCCTGGCATCTGCTTCCATGGCGCGCATCAGCTCGCAGGCGCGCTGTGCCACCAGCGCCGGCCTGGCGTTGGGCGCGCGCACCAGCGCCGCCGCCACCGCCGCCTCGCGCGCATCGAGCCCATGCGGCGCCTTGCCGAAGAGCGTGCGCGAGAGCGCATCGATGCCGACGATCTCGCCGCGAAAAGGCACTGTGTTGAGGTAGGCCTCGAGGATCTGGTCCTTGCGCCAGTCGCGCTCCAGCCGCTGCGCAGCCACGGTCTGTCCGAGCTTCTGGGTGAGCCTGCGCCCGCCGCTGCCGCGCCGCAGATCGTCGTCGAGCAGGCCCGCGAGCTGCATGGTGATGGTCGATGCGCCGCGCGTGCGCGTGTTCCACAGGTTGCCCCATGCCGCGGCCGAGACCGCGCGCCAGTCGACGCCGCTGTGCGCGTAGAAGCGCTTGTCCTCGCTCAGCACCATGGCCGTGCGCAGCGCCGGCGACACCTCGGCCAGCGCGATCCACTGGCCGCGGCGCACCCGGGGGTCGGTGCGCACGCGCTGCAGCAGTTCGCCGTTGCGGTCGAGCACCTGCGTGTCCGAAGGGCGGAATTCGCGCCGCACCTCCTCGAAGCTGGCGAGCGCGTGCGCCTGGCCCGCGAGGGCGGCGAGCAGTGGCAGCGCCAGCAGGGCGGATCGGGTGCGTGGCATGGGGCCGCTAGTGTAGCGTTCGATTCTTGATTGAACTTAATTGAATGGCATCATTCCAATGCTCTACTTCGGTTTGGTTTGGAGCGAGCAAATGCGAATTGCCCCGGTCGTTGTACTCAGTGAAGTGCAAAAAGCAGAGCTGACCAAGCTCGTGCGTTCTCGGTTGACGAGCGTGCGTCTGGCGCAACGGGCG
>NZ_JAGGNU010000023.1 GCF_018614915.1 Variovorax paradoxus
CAGCTTGACGGTGGGTGCCCGGCGGCCTTGACTCACGGGTCACAAGCGTACGCCAAACCCCAGTACCTGTAAATCTATTTACGGGATGTTGTACTAGCTTGCCACAGCCAACCCTAGCCAGCGTCCAGCTGTGCCACGTGCGTACAGATCGCGCCGGGCGTCGTGAACCAGACCTCGCCCCGGTCCCGCATGCGCGCCAGATGCGACAACGCGCGGCGCAGGTGCCGCAGCCGGTAGGGCTGGCCCACGATGTAGGGATGCAGCGCGATCCCCATTACCAGCGGCTGGCGGCGCGACTGTTCGAGCATCTCGTCGGCGTTGTCGACGATCATCTGCGCGAAGTCCTTGGCGTCCATCTGGCGCGCGATGATCATCGGGATGTCGTTGAGCTCCTGCGGGTAGGGCACCGACCACAGCGTGCGGCCACTGCGGGTGCGCATGGGCACCGGCTGGTCGTCATGGCACCAGTTGAGCGTGAAGCCGTAGCCGGCTTCGGCCAGCAGGTCGGGCGTGAGGCGGCTTTCGGAGATCCACGGCGAGAGCCAGCCCGCCGGGGCCTGGCCGCTTTGCGCTTGCATGCGCGCGCGGCAGTGCGCGAGCAGCGCGGCCTCCGTGCCCTCGTCCATGTCGGACTGGCGCTCGGAGTTGGTATGCCCATGGCCGATGAGCTCGTCGCCGCGCGCGACCGAGGCCGCGACGAGCTCGGGGCAGTGGTCGTAGAGCGCAGTATTGAGCAGCGTGGCCGACGCGAGGCCCAGGCTGTCGAACAGCTCGAGGCAGCGCCACGCGCCCACGCGGTTGCCGTATTCGCGCCACGAGTGGTTCAGCACGTCGGGATGCGGCGCCGCGGGGCCGATGCAGGCGCCCATGCCCTCGCCGAAGGCGAAGTGCTCGAGGTTGAGGCCGATGTAGACCGCCAGGCGCGCTGCGTTGGGCCAGGCGTAGTCGCGGCGGCGCGTGATCGGCTGGTAGTCGAAGCGGCCGTGGGCGGGCAGCGGGCCGATGTAGCGTGCATTCATCGATGTCTCTCTTCGCAGATCGCGAAATGTCCGCAAGATGCATGCCGGTGCATGTGAACGCGGCATGCACCTACTCGTGGACGCGGGACTGCGCCGGTGGCGGCCGGTCGATGCCCGGGCATCGTCGGGGCACTTGGCTCCAGGAGAGATTCCGATGAAAACACTTGCCCTGCTGCTCGTTCTGTCCGCCACCCTGGCCGGCTGCATGGTCGCGCCCTACGACAGCGGCCGCCCGCCGCCGCGCGCCGGCTATGGCGACCGCGACCGTGACGGCGTGCCCAACCGCTACGACCGCGATCGCGACAACGACGGCGTGCCGAACCGCTACGACAGCCGTCCGAACAATCCCAACCGCTATTGAGCAGGCCATGAGCCGAGGAAGGAAACTCCCCCGGGGATTGTGCAGATCTCAACCGCGGTAGGTTTCCTTGGTTCGTGGCGCCTTCGGAAGCTGCGCATCGAGCGATTCGCGGTAGCGCACGCAGCCCTGCATGAACTGCGGCCAGTCGGGCACGACGGGGGCCGGATCCGAGCGCTCGGGCAAGAGCGCCCACAGCGCCGGGTGATGCCAGCACAGGTCGTGGCCCGTGCTGTCGCGGTGTTCGCGAATGCCCTGCCGCAGCTTCTTCACTTCGGCGACGAGTTGGTCGCGCGACATGCTGTCCAGATCGGTGTCCATGCGGCCTCCTTCACAACACCACTTCGTAGTGACAGGCGCGGCGGTCGTACTCCACCATCATGTCCTGCACTTTCCGGGGAACGACGGCCATCTCGGCATCGTCCCCGGCGAAACCGTGGATCGCCTCGAGCGATGCCCACCGGGTGACGACCAGGAACTCGACACCCAGCGCCTGCGACCGACGCAGTATCGATGCGCTGATGAATCCGGGCATCGTTTGCAGCCCCGGAAAGGTCTCGGTGCGCAGATGCTCGACATAGGCATCCGCCTGGGCCGGCTTCGCCAGGCCTCGCCAGTGACGCGAAATCATGAGTGGATCTCCTTGGTGCACCCTCAACATGGCGTGCGCGAGTGAGCCAGCTCCCTGAGTGCTTGGACCTGCCAAGTGTGTTCGGCTTCGAAGGCCGATGGATCGTTGACCGCATAGCCGCCATAGGCATAGACCGAGGCGTAGGCAGCGTAGGCCGCCGCTTCGAGGGCCCGGCCGGCGAGTGCGGTGGCCACGGCGTAGGTGGCGGAGACCGCCGCGTGGGCCGAGCCGTCGATTGAGTTGGAGCCGCGATGGCTGCCGGCCACGGCGGCGACCTCCCGCGCGGCCCGCGCCAGCGCGGCCCTGTCGGATCGGCCTTCGACAAAGGCCGCCAGAGCCGAGATGCCGTCGATCGCCCTGGGGTCCTCCAGCAAGTGCTCTACGCGGCGGACGCAGGCAAGACCCAGGGCAAGGCGAAGCGGCTCGTGCTGCGGCGCATCGATGCCGAGCTCGGCCGCGAGGCGCGAGAGTTCGGGGTTCATGGCAGCCTCGAGGGAATTTCCACTTGAGGAGCACGGCGTCCGACGATGAAGATCAGCGTGCGCATCAGGATCGTCCTTTCTGGTTCAGGCCTGGGCATCGATGACCAGCTGCGTCTGGGTCACGACGGCGCACAGCTTGCCTTCGGCGGACCGGATCGTTGTCTGCCACACCATGGTGGTCCGCCCGCGGTGCAGCGCGAGGCATTCGCCCGTGATCGTCGTGTTCACGCGCGCGCCGCCGATGAACTTGGTGCTGGAGTCGGTGGTGGTCGTTCGCTTGCCCTGCGGCATGTTGAGGAAGGTGCCGACCGCGCCGAGCGTGTCGGCAAAGGCCATGTAGGCGCCGCCATGCAGGATGCCGCCGGTGGTGCAGAGATCGGGGCGCACGGCGAGTTCGGCGAGCACGCGCTCGCCTTCGAGCGAGACGATGCGCACGCCCATCAGGCCCGGGAACAGCGGGTCGAGGATCTGCTGGACGGCTTCGGGGGTGGGAAGAGCCTGGGTCATGGTGACGGTCTCGTAGTCACTCCAGCGGCCGGTACTGCTGCGCCCCGAAGCGGTTCGCCGACCTGGCGCGCGCCCGCTCGGCCTCGATCTCGCGGTCGCGCGGATCGGCGGTGGTGACCAGCGACTCGATCAGGCCGCGGGCCGCGGCCGCGACGTCTTCCACCGCACGGTCGAAGGCCTGCTGGTTTTGTTTGGACGGGCTGTTGAAGCCGCTGAGCTTGCGCACGAACTGCAGGGACGCAGCCCGTATCTCATCTTCCGTCGCCGGTGGTTCGAAGTTGAACAGCGTCTTGATGTTTCTGCACATGGGCGCTCCGTGAGTTCGGTTTTCCAGTCTAGAACGATACGCAGGCCCGCGCCTTGACGCGCAGCACGGCCTCCTGCTGGAACTGGGATTTGTAGGCGGCGACGAGCTCGAGCACCGCGCTCTCGCTCGCCGCGTCATCGGGATGGATGAGCTGCAGCAGCTGCGACGCCTCTTGCACGATCGCGCCGTCTGCGCCGCGCCACTGCCCCGACGCGGGCGACACGGTCAGGCCTTGCGGAAAGCGCGGCGTGACGGTGCCTTTCAGGAACCCGGCCCATTCCTCCGGCGTCACCACGCCGCCCCGGGGCTTGCCGGTGCCGAAGAACAGCGACTCGTGGATGAGCGGCTGTTCTGCGCTTCCGCAGCCGGGTCCGTGCATCGGCGCGCACGCGCCCAGCAGGGCCAGGCCGGCGATGAATGCGAGGCGGTCGTGGGACATCAGGCCCACGTTTTAGCGCGTCTCTTTTCGTTTGCGCAAGCCGTAGCCCAAAACACCCAGCCCCAGGCCCGCGATGGGAAGCAGGTACAGCAGCACGCCGAGCCGGGGTTTGCTCTTGTCGATGACAGCCTGCGCGGGATCGGCCTTGTCCACGTACACATGCACCGAACTCCCCGCCGGGAAGCGCGCCACGACCGCTTGGGCCGAAGCGGCATCGCGCCATCCGTCGCCGGCGAAGAAGTAGCGGTCGCCCTGGTAGGCCTTTCCGCCCACGCTGTAGCGATAGACGATGCGCGGCGAAAAGGATTCGCCGTGCGCGGCTGCCGCGCTGCCGCTGGATACGACCGAGGCTTCGACCACCATGGCGCCAACCGGGATGAAGGAGGCATGCGCCTGCGACTGCCGCAGGAAGGCGCCGAGCGCAGCGCAGGTGAAATAGAAGACTGCGAGCAGGATGACGAGGCCGCCTATGGCGATGTCATAGCGGCGTGCCGGCATCGGGTATGTCCTCGAGCGCGAAGTACACCGCCTTTCCGTGCTGCCTCGCGAGCGCCACCATCTCGTCGGCGCCGACGGACGCGCCGCCGATGCGCAGGCAGCCGTCGCAGCGGGCGACCAGCCTGCGCGAGATGGGGTGAAAGATCTCGTTGAACACGGCGTCTCCGATGGCCTTGGAGCCGGCGTGCTCGATGAGCGGGAGCGCGTACCACTCGCCCATGACCGGCAGGTGGCCTGCGCGGAACAACTGGAGCGAGGCTTCGGTCATCGCCGCGACATTTTGGGCGATGAGCAAGGGATCGTCATTCGTGCCGGAGCGGTAGGGGCCGGCGACCAGGATCATTTGGGTTTTCACTCGTATTCTTTCGTTCGGTGGGTGTCAAGTGGAGCGAACACGCGAAGCCTCGATCTTCCCGAGCAGCCACTGCAGTCCCGCCAGATGCTGCTGGTCATGGCTGCAAAGGTAGTGCACCAGGCTGCGCAGCGACAGCGGGCCGTAGCCTTCGAACTCCGCGGTGCGATCGAACTGCTCGTCGGTGAGTCCGGTGATGAGCGCGAGGGTCTTCGTACGTGCCTCCCTGAATGAAGCGAAGACCGCGGCCGTATCGGCCGTGGCGTAGGAGCGCGACCTGGCAAGCTCCTCGCTTTCGATGGATGCGAGCAAGGGGTTGGACTCGGCCAGCGTGCGCTGGAAGCGCACGTGGTAGCCCTCGATCTCGATGTCGCGCACATGGCAGACCTGCTCGATGGCGGTGAACGCTTCGCTGGGCACGCCATCCCAGGACGGCGGCGCCCAGTGTCTGAACGCTGTCGGGATGGCTGCGTAGTGCGCCTCCAGCTGTCGCGGGAAGTCTGCGAGGGCCTGGAGCGTGATGGGGTTCATGGGCACTGCGTGAACTGTGGCTGCCGGCCTCAGGCCTGCGAACGCTTGCGCGCCGTGACTTCGATCTCGATCTTCATGCGCGGGTCCGCCAGGCCGGCGGAGATCATCATGGCCGCCGGGCGCACCTCGCCGAAGTACTTGCGCAATACCGGCCAGCACGCTTCGAACTCGGCGGCGTTCGGCAGCACGTAGGTGACGCGCACCACGTCCTTCATACTCGAATCCGCTTGCTGCAATGCGGACTCGATGTTCTTCAGGCACTGCTCGGCCTGCTCGACCACGTCGTTCGAGATGGTCATCGCCGTGTAGTCGAAACCCGTGGTGCCCGAGACGAACACCCAGTCGCCATCGACGACCGCGCGCGAGTAGCCGATTTGCGCTTCGAAAGTGGAGCCTGAGCTGATGAGTTTTCGGGTCATGGGCTCTCCATCAAGACGGTTGCGGACCGTCGTAGCCCTCGACGATGACCAGATCGATGGTGGACACGGGCACACGCAGCTTGAGCGCTTCCTGGTACTCGGCCGACTTCCAGCAGTCGAGGGCAGCCTGGTACGAAGGGAACTCGATCACGACGTTGCGCGTGCGGCTCGCGCCCTCCGGATTCTCGAAGCGGCCGGCGCGCACGAGGAAGTGCGCCCCGAACATGCCGAAAGGCTTCGCATTGGCGGCGACGTAGGCCTTGTAGGCCTCCGCGTCGGCGACGTCGACCCTGGCGATCCAGTATCCCTTTGCCATCTGCTTTCTCCTTCGGTTGTCAGGAATTCTTGCTCAATTGCCGGGAAGCGCAAACTCCGGGCGCTCACCTCGCTGCCTCGACCTTCACCCTCGCGTTCGGCAGTTCCCCGAACATCTCCGGCGCATACAAGGCCTCGACCCGGCTCGGCGGCAGTGCGAAGTCGCCGACATTGTTGAGCCGCACCGTGTATTCCATCTTCACCACCCCCTTCGGCAGGTACTGGTAGTAGCTGCGGAAGGCCTCGAAGCTGCGTTCCTCGAAAGCCGGCCAGCCGGCGCCGGAGCGCTTCTCGCCCTGCGTCGCGATCTGCGAATCGCGGCCCAGGCCGCCGCCGAGGATGGTGGCGCCACCGGGGATCGGGTCGGTGATCGCGACCCAGGTCATGTCGGCACTGGCGTTGACTTCCAGGCTCACGCGCAGCACGTCGCCGCGCGTGTGGATGCCCTGCACGGCCTGCTCGACCGGCGTCACGGTCTTCTTGATCGCATAGCCGGCCGCGAAGGGAACCTTGCGCTCCACCGCGGCAATCGACTGCAGCGTGAGCCAGGGCTTGCCGGTGCCGCTCTGCGTGACCAGCAGGGTGTCGCGCGTTGTCGATGACGCAGGCCATGGCAGGAACATGCCGTTGTTGCGCAGGTTGCCCGGCGCGGCCGGTGCGCCGAAAGCGGTGGCCTGGTTCGGCGCGCCGCTGGCGTCGCCGGCCTTGATGCGCTCGACCTTGTGCCAATCCACCTGGGCCCTGATGGCGCCGAGGTTGGCAGCCGTGATGCCCGCGACCGGCGCGCTCTCGAACTGCTTCGAGAACTTTTCCAGCGCCAGCCCGCCCCACAGGTTGGCGGTGGTGGTGTGCCAGGCGCCGTTCTGCTGGCGGCCGATGAAGCCCGTGGCGAGCTTTCCGATGTCTTCCTTCCAGCCCGGATCGTCCAGTACCGTGAGCAGCAGCCGCGCGCTGTTGACGTCGCCGTTGGTCATCAGCCACCACCAGTAATCGTCGCGCTCGGTGCTGAAGACCAGCTTGGTGCCCTGATAGGACAAGCGCGCCTTGAGCACGTTGTCTGCCTCGGCCATGCGCTGCTGGCGCTGCGGCACGTCGGGCACGCGCTTGAGGATGTTGAGCCAGTCGATGACGGCGCTGGTCGGCCACTGGTTGGGCGCGATGGTGATGCTGCCGGCCATGCGGCCCTGCGCCTTGCCGTAGCGCGAGAGCGCTTCGAGTGCGGCGAGCTTGCGCACGTCGAGATCCTTCTGCGGGCTCCAGGACTCGCGCTGGATCCGGCCTTCGACAAAGGCGATCAGGCCCTGTTCCATGGGCGAGCGCGCCGCGTCGGGCAGCGCGAAGGCAGGGTCGAGCGCGGCCGCCTCGTGCGTGGCCGCGAGCAGGTAGGCGGTCAGGATGTCGCTGCCGCGATTCGCTTCGCCGTCGCGCGGCGGGAAGTAGTTGGCCAGGCCGTCGCCATCGAGGTAGCTCGGCAGCTGCGCGACCACCGTCTGCCAGCTCTTGCCGTCGCGCAAGCCGATCGACTTGCTGGCCTTCTGCTCCAGGCAGGCGTAGGGGTAGGCGGCGAACCAGTCGCGCACGCCCGTCAGGCCTTCGGCCAGCCGGGGCTGCAGCGAAAGCTTGAGCCCGCCGCGGCCGGG
Source organism: Variovorax paradoxus (assembly GCF_018614915.1). Taxonomy (GTDB): domain Bacteria; phylum Pseudomonadota; class Gammaproteobacteria; order Burkholderiales; family Burkholderiaceae_C; genus Variovorax; species Variovorax paradoxus_K. The sequence goes on from NZ_JAGGNU010000023.1 coordinate 7,499, forward strand.
CAGGGCGTCGGCCGGCGGCGCCACGTCGAGCGTGAAGGGGCCGTCGAGCTGCACCAGCGTGGCCTGCTGCACCGCGAGCGGCACGGCCGGCACGATGCGCTGGCGCACCTTGAGCGCGTCGCGCGCGCCGCCGATGGTGTCCCTGGCCTCGATCTCCCACAGGAGCGCCTCGGCGCGCGTTTGCGCGAGCTGCGCGGGTGCGGTCACGGTCCAGGCGAGCTCGCGCGCCTCGCCGGCCGGGATGTCGACGGTCTGCGGCTCCATCTTCAGCAGCGTGGCACGCGGCGATGCCTCGACCTTCATCGGCTTTTGCGTCGTGTTGCGCAGCGTGATCTGGGCGCGGAACTGGTCGTCCTCGCGCACCAGCGGCGGCAGGCCGCTGACGATCTGCAGGTCCTGCGTGGCCTGGATCGAGGTCTGGCCGGTACCGAAGAGGCCGGTGCCCGCATCCGCCACCGCGACGATCTTGAAGGTGGTCAGGGCGTCGTTGAGCGGCACCGTCACCGTGGCCTGGCCGTTGGCGTCGAGCACCACGGCCGGGTTCCACAAGAGCAGGGTGTCGAGCAGCTCGCGCGTCTGGCCCTTGCCGCCGCCGCCGCCCGCGGGCACGGCCTTGCGGCCATAGTGCCGGCGGCCGACGATTTCCATCTGTGCCGTCGAGGTGCTCACGCCCCAGCTGCGCCGCTGCAGCATCGCCTCGAGCAGGTTCCAGCTGTCGTTCGGCATCAGCTCCAGCAGCGCCTGATCGACCGCGGCCAGTGCGACCTCGGCGCCCGCGGCGGGCTTGCCGTCGGGCAGCCTGGCCGAGATGGTGACCAGCGCCTTGCCGCGCACCGGGTAGCTGGGCTTGTCGCTCGCCACCTTGACCTCGATCCGATGCGCCTGCGTACCGACGCGGATCTCGGCCAGGCCGAGCCGGTAGGCCGGCTTGCTCAAGTCGACCAGCGCGGTCGGTGCGACGTATTCCTTGCCTTCGTACCAGAAGGCGGTCCACCATTCGCGCGGCGCCTTGAAGCCCCAGGTGAAGAAGCTGTACCACGGCACCTCGCGCAGCCGGCCGCGCAGCGCGAGCACGCTCACGTAGGCATTGGGCCCCCACTCGGGCTTGACCTGCAGCGACACCGTCGGGTCCTGCCCGTTGAGCTGGACGACCTGCGTCTCGATCACGCCCTCGCGCTCCACCGACACCAGCGCGGTCGCGAAGCGGAACGGGCTGCGCACCTGGAACTTGGCGGTTTCGCCGGGCTGGTAGTTCTTCTTCTCGGGCAGCACGTCGATGCGGTCGTGATCTTCGCCGCCGAACCAGAGCTCGCCCTGCTTCGTGACATAGACCGAGCTCGCGGCGCGGCTGTCGCGGCCGTCCTTGTCGGTGGCGCTGGCGATCAGCTCGACCTGGCCGGCCTCCTTGAGCTCGGCCTCGCACAAGAGCAGGCCGCGCGCATCGCTCTTGCCGCTGCACACGGTGCCGATCTCTTTCACCTCGGTCTTGTTGTCGTAGGTGTAGAAGCCGCCCACCATGCGCTTGCGGCTGGCGGTGGTGATGCGCGCGACGGCGCGCACGTTGAGCGTCACGCCTTCCTGCGGCTTGCCTGCGAGATCGAGCGCCAGCGCCTGGAACTTGAGCTTCTGGCTGGTCGAGACCCAGCCCTCGGTCTTGACGCCGGCGATCACGGTCGCGGGCCACAGCGTCTGCACGCTGCGCAGGGTCTGCACCTCGCCGTTCGGGTCGGAATAGGTGGCCTCGAGCAGCAGCTCGCGCGGCGTGGCCTTGGCGACGGGAATCTTCTCGATGGTGAGCTTGCCGGCGCCGTCCTTGTCGAGCGTGAGCGGCAGCTTGTCGGCGACGACGCGCAGGTCCTGCGCGGCCGAGTCGGCTTCTTCGGCGTCGACGGCGGCGGCGGCGGCGACCCCGTCCTTGCGCGGCGGCGAGAAGCTGAAGGCGTCGAAGTCGGGGAAGGAGAGGGCCTTGCCGCGCACGGCGGCCGACACCCGCACCGGCAGGTGGGCCGCGCCGCCACCGGCCACGTAGTTGATCTGCACGTCGGTGGGCAGCGAGCTCGCGGCCACCAGCGGCTTCTTGTCGGTGGGCGAGATGCGGCCTTCGAGCACCGGCAGCCGGAATTCCTCGACCCGGAACTGGCCGGTGGCGAAGCTGCGCATGCCGCCTTCGTCGCCGTCCGCGCCTTCCTTGCCGCTCTTGAGCTCGACCTGGTAGACGCCGAGCTTGGCCGCGGGCGGAATCGCGAACGTGTTCTCGCCGCTCTGGCCGCCGGTCGCGGTCTTGCGCCACTTGAGCGGCTGGGTGTACTGCTGGCCGCTGCCCACGTGGGTCAGGACCAGCGTGTCGGGCAGGGTCTGCGGCAGCCCGAAGCCCTTGCTGGTCTGGCTGCGGATCAGGTGCTTCATCGACACGGTTTCGCCGGCCCGCAGCAGCGTGCGGTCGAACACCGTGTGGGCCACGCGGTCGGGCTGCGGCTCCATGCTGGTCGGCACGTTGAAGCGCCAGGGCTCGATGCCGCGTTGCCAGTCGCTCCAGGTGAAGGCGAGGTCTTCCACGCCCTTGTCGTCCTTTGCGCGGGCGCTCACGAAGTAGGCATCGCCGCTGTAGTCGTCTTCGCCCGAGCAGCTCGGTGCGCTGGGCGAAATGCCGGCGAGCTGCACCAGGCCGCGCGCGTCGGTGCTGCCCGCCGCCACTTCGCGGCCGTTGCAGTCGGAGACGCGCACGCTGGCGTTGGCCACCACCTTGCCCTTGTCCAGCGAGGTGACCCAGGCCACCGCGTTCTCGCGGCCCAGCTTGAAGTGCACCGCGAGATTGGTGGCCAGCGCGGTGGTGCGCACGTACATCGTGCGGCCGGCGCCGTAGCGCTCGTCGAGCAGCGCATCGCCGAGTTTTTGCGATGCGATCTCGAGCACGTGGAAGCCCGGCGTGAGCGGGATGCCGATCACCTCGAAGGGCCGCGGATCGCCGCCCTCGGCCTTGGGCATGTCCAGCGTCTTCACGTTGGTCTGGCCGCCGAGCAGCGAGACCATGCGGGTCTGGATGCGCTCGCGCTCCTCCTTGTCGATCACCCGGGGCAGAGCGCCCTTGACGTCGCGCGCCGCCTCCTTGCGCTCGATCGTGTAATTGCTGTCGTAGCGCCGCACCTTGCGGAACCACGCGATGATCTCCGCATCGGTCTTCGGATTCATGTCGCTGACCTTGCCGGGCGTCAGCGCCTGCACCTGCAGCGCCGGCTCGACGCGCCGCACCGTCACCGGCATCAGCGCCGTGCCGCCGGGCTCGGCCAGCCGCTCGACCACGCCGAAGGGCGAGGCGGCGAACTTGGCCAGCGGCGGCATCGCGCCGGTCGCGACCTTGAGCGGAAAACTGTCGGGCGAGGCCAGCGCGCGGCCCGAGGCATCCGCGAACTTCGCCGGCAGCTCGATCGTGAACGGCGTCTGTTCGGCGAAGGGCGGCGGGAAGCTCACCGAGTCGAGCACCGCATCCTCGGCGGCGTTCTGGTCGTCGAACTTCGGCTTGAGGGTCTTGCCGCCGCCCTTGAGCGTGATCTGCGCCGCCAGCTTGCTCGCCACCGGCGCATTGAACTGCAGCACCATCGGCTTGAGCGGCAGGCAGGCGGACTGCGCGTTCTCGCGCTCGCAGCTGAAGGAGACGGCGAAGGGCTCGCGCACCTGGAAGTTGAAGCGTCGCTCGACGTTGTTGAGCACGCCCGAAGGCGTGGCGACGCCCTTGCCGTAGACCAGCTGCAGGCGCCCACCCGGCGTCAGCGTGCGATTGCATTGCAGCGTGACGAAGCGCAGCGGCGTCTTCTCGGCTTCCTTGTCGCGGCCGAAGGCCTTGAGCAGGGCCGTGCGCTGCTCGCCTTCGACCAGCCTGACCGGAATGCGCTCGCCGACACCTTCGGCCTGGCACCAGACGTTCTCGCGCACGCTCTCGATCGTGGCCGGGCCGTTGAGCTCAAGCATCAACTGCTGCTCTTCATCGATCTTGCCGTAGCTCGGCTGGTAGTTGCGGACGAAGGGACCGCCACTGTTGAACTGGTAGCGCTCCGGGCCCGTGAGCTCGGCGCCGGAAGCTCCCTTGAAGGAACTCACGCGGGTCACCGTGCAGCGCACGCCGGGCGGCAGGTCATTCTCGAAGTCGAAAACCCACTGCTTCTCGCCGGTCCAGCGGCCGGTGCCCTTGGACGCCTGTGCGTCGGTGCAGCTCACGGCCAGCGGGGCGGGCGCCTTGGGGTCGCCGAAGTTGACGGCGGCTTGGTCGAACTTGGCAACCACCTGCCGGATGCGCGCCACCTCGCCCTGCGGAGTGACGCTGGTGATCTGCAGCGCATGGGCGCCGAGGGTGAAAAAGGCCAGTGCGGCGGCCGCGAGGGCACGCGTTGTCGTTCTCGTTTTCAACAGACTTCTCCTTCGGGACCGCGAGCGTAGCGCAACGGTCGCCGCGGCCATGGCACGCCATGTGCCTCCACTATGATCGATCGATATGAAACTGTTGTTCAGCCACCCTGCAGGCAACCAGAATGTGCGCGCAATGCTCGATGGCCTGGAGACAGCCGGCATGCTGGCCCGCTTCACCACCACGCTCGCCGTGTCGCCGGACAGCTTCGCTCTGAAGCTGGTGCCCCAGGGCTTGAGCCGCGATCTGCTGCGCCGCCGTTTCAACGTGCCGCGCGAGAAGATCCTGCAGCGCCCGTCGCGCGAGATCGCACGTGCCGTGTGCAGCAGGCTCGGCTGGACGCACCCGCTGCGCCACGAAGAAGGCTTCGCCTCCATCGACGGCGTGCTGCAGGACTTCGATCGCTTCACCGCCAGCGTCCTGCCGCGAGTGCATCGCGAGCACGGCCTCGGCGCCGTCTACACCTACGAGGACTCCGCGCTCGACACCTTCAAGGCCGCAAAGGCGCTGGGCCTGAAATGCGTCTACGACCTGCCTATTTCCTACTGGGAGGTAGGACGCCGCCTGATGGAGGAAGAATTGCAGCGCCTGCCGGCCTGGGCCGGTGCGCTGGGTGGCGGCATGTCCGACTCGCCTGCCAAGCTGGAGCGCAAGGCGCAGGAACTGGCGCTGGCCGACCTGGTGGTCGTGCCCAGCCGCTTCGTGGCCGACTCGCTGCCGTCCTGGGCCGCGGACAAGGCCAAGGTGCTGTCGCCCTTCGGCTCGCCGGCGACGATCGCCGCCCCGCCGCGCGAGGCGGCTGCCGATCCTTCGCGGCCGCTGCGCGTGCTCTTCGTGGGCTCCATGGGCCAGCGCAAGGGGCTGGCCGATCTGTTCCAGGCCATGCAGCTGCTGAAGGGCGAGAACATCGAGCTGATCGTCATGGGCTCGCTGCTCGCCGACCTGGGCTTCTACCGCAGCCAGTACCCCGGTTTCACGCACGAGAAGGGCCGCCCGCATGCCGAGGTGCTGACGCTGATGCGCAGCTGCGACGTGTTCTGCCTGCCTTCGCTCTACGAAGGGCGCGCGCTGGTGATGCAGGAGGCGATGAGCCAGGGGCTGCCGGTGGTGATCACGCCCAACACGGGCGGCGAAGACCTCGTGATCGAAGGCAAGACCGGCTTCCTGGTGCCGATCCGTTCGCCCGAGAAGATCGCCGAGAAGCTGGCCTGGCTCAACCAGAACCGGCAGGCGCTTCCGGCAATGAAGGAAGCGGCGATCCAGCATGCGGCCAGCTACACCTGGAAGAACTACAGCGAGGTCGTGCTCGACGCGATCCGCAAGCTGGCGCGCTAGCGAATCCATCTGTCCGGCGGCCGACGGCCGCCCTGTGCCACCTCTGATGAATCGCTACTGGGAAATCGATGCGCTGCGCGGCTTGATGCTCGTGCTGATGACGGTCACCCACCTGCCGACGCGCTTCACCGATCCGCTGGGGCAGCCCTTCGGCTTCGTCTCGGCGGCCGAGGGCTTCGTGCTTTTGTCGGCCTTCGTCGCCGGGCTGGTCTACACGCGCATCGGGCAGCGGCAGGGCGTCGATTCGATGCGCCGCGCCTTCTGGCGCCGCGCGCTCAAGGTCTACATGGCGCAAGCGGCGACGCTGCTGTTCCTCTTCACCATCGTCGGCACCGTCGGCACGCGCATCGACCAGCCGGCGGTGACGAACCTGCTGTCCTACTACCTCGCCGATCCGTCCGAGGCCTTCGTCTTCTCGTTGCTGCTGGTGTACGAGCCGGCCTTGCTCGACATCCTGCCGATGTACATCTTCTTCATGCTGATGAGCCCCTGGGTGCTGGCCTTCGCGCTGCGCCACGGCTGGACCGGCGTGGTGGTGGCCAGCGCCACGCTGTGGGCGCTGGCGCAGTTCGGCCTGAGCGAGTGCTTGTACGCGCTGGCGGTGCGCCATCTCGGCCTGGCCGTGCCCTTCCACGAGATGGGCGCCTTCAATGCTTTCGCCTGGCAGTTCCTGTGGTTCGCGGGGTTGTGGATGGGCGCGAGCCGCAACGCACCCGATGCGAAGCCGTTCCGGTTTCCGAACTGGCTGGTCGCCCTTGCGGTCGGCGCGGCGCTCTACGGCTTCTGGTGGCGGCACCACGGCATCAATGGCCAGGCGCCCTTCGGCGGCGACGAGCAGATGAACCTGCTGTTCGACAAGTGGCAGCTCGGGCCGCTGCGCATCGCCAACCTCGTGGTGCTGGGCATCCTCGCGCTGCGCTTCGGGCCGGCCTTCATGCGGCGCATCCCGCGCCTGCATGCGCTCGAAGCCATGGGCTCGGCCTCGCTGCCGGTGTTCTGCGCGCACCTGGTGGCGGTGCTGCTGGTGCTGGCCTTCTATGGCGACAGCCAAACGGCGCGACCTTGGTGGGGTGATGTGCTGTTGCTGGGCGTGGTGTTCGCCGGGCTGTACGGCGTGGCGCGCGTCGCGTTGTGGTGGGAAGAGCGAAGACAGGACTGAAGACGTCACCCCGGGACTGCCCCGGGGCCGCGACTGGGCGTCGCGAGAATTGATCAGATTCCCCGGGGCGCATCGCCCCCAGAATGACCCGCCTCGTCATCAGAACGAGCAGGGGTGGTCAATGCGATCCAGGGAAGGCACGGGGGCCGAGAGCCCCTTCATTCAACACGTGTGCAGCACGGCGCCGGCCAAGGACGCCGCTGTTGTCACGGCTGCCGCTCATGCCCGCCTCTCCAGCACCTCGAAAGAAAGGAGGTCGGCCGCGCTCGAGCACTCCATCCGTCACTGAAAGAGAACCCATTTTTCATTCAACACGCACAGCTACGCATATGCACATCAAAAACAAGCTCCTCGTTCCCTCATTGCTGTCACTCCTTCTGCTACAGGCCTGCGGAGGCGGCGGCGGAGGCGGAACGGCCTTTCCGACCGCACCCCCGCCTGCTGCCGACGCACCGCCGGCAGACGCACCGCCGAGCGCTCCTGCGGGGGGTGATTCGGGCAGCGTCTCGGCACCCTTCGCGCGCGGCGCGAGCGCGCGCTACCAGTTGCTGGGTGTCGGCTCACAGACCTTCGGCGCGCTGTCGCAGAGCGAGCAGGCGCCGGGTGGCGCCATGATCCGGCTCAACGACAACACGCTCACCGGCGCGAGCGCGACCAAGGAGATCGCGGGCGACGCGAACTTCGCAATCGGCCGGTGGACGGCCGGGACCGTCACCCGCAATTCAGGCGCCGAAACGCTCACCGGAACCGACAACCGGGCCTACCACTACCTCGCATTCAATGCACTGCCGGCCCTGCCGACCAGCGGCGTTGCGACCTGCGATACGGGCGTGTTCACCGCGCCCACCTACACCGGCGGAACGGCCGGGGCGGCCCACAGCGGCGGCGCAAGCGGGTCTGCAAGTCTTGCGTTCGACGGCACGGGCGGGGTGGTGAGCGGCACCCTGAACATCTCTGCGGGTGGCGCGACGGGCACCGTCAGCCTGAACGGCACGGTGACATCGCCGAACAACACGCCAATCACCGGCGCGTTCCTCTCCGGCGGCTCGGGTGCTGCGATTCAGCTCGGCGATCACGGCGGCGGCGCATACGTCGTGGCCGCGGGCTATGCCGCGACGCTGTCGAACGGCGCGCGGTACACGGGCATCGCGAAGTTCCGCTGCATCTGAGTTCGCGAATTGGGGAAGCGGGCAATTTGTCCGCTTCCCTTTTCGGCAAGACAGGGGAGAAGAATATGAACAAGCATCTTCATCGCATCGTCTTCAACGCCGCGCGCGGCATGCGCACGGTCGTGCAGGAAACGGCCATGAGCGCGGGCAAGGCCACCGGGGCCACCTCGGGCGTGGTGGCGACGGCACTGGCGGGCTTGCTTGCCGTCTCACCGGCGCCTTCGCCGGCGCAGATCGTCGGGGCGCCCAATGTTCCCGGTAACCTGCGCCCCACCGTGCTGGTCGCTCCTAACGGCGTGCCGCTGGTCAACATCCAGACCCCGAGTGCCGCCGGCGTCTCGCGCAATGTCTACAGCCGCTTCGACGTCCAGGCCAACGGGGCGATCCTCAACAACAGCAGAACGAACGTGCAGACCCAGCTGGGCGGCTTCGTTGCAGGGAACCCCTGGTTGGCCACCGGCCCGGCCCGCGTCATCCTCAACGAAGTCAACTCCGGCAACCCGACGCAGCTGCGCGGGTTTGTGGAGGTCGGCGGCCAACGCGCGGAGGTCGTGATCGCCAACCCGGCGGGCATCGCGGTCGATGGCGGCGGCTTCACCCGGTCCGGCATCAAGGCCGGGGACGGCGGCTTCGATGTAAACGTGCGGGGCAACACGACGCTCGGGGGCGCTGTCATCGAGAGCACGCAGGCGGCCATCGATGCCGGAAAGAACAGGTTCCGGACCGGCGCTCGCCGACGATGGCTTATTTGCAGAACGTCAGCAGTTCCAGTGGCAGCAGCTACGCGGTCAGCGGGGGCATCGGCATCGGCCATACCACTGCACCGGTGGCGGCCACGGACACGACCGCAGGCCGGGACATGACGGTGGCGCTCTCCGGGCCGAACGACCGGCCCGGCGGCAGCGCCGGAGTGGGGAGCTATTCAGGTAACAACCAGATCAGCACGACGCGCAGCGGCATCAGCGGCATCGCTGGCGATCAATCGGTCCGGACCGGCGACAACGCCAGCGCCGGCAAGCTGGTGAAGGACTGGAACACCCAGACCATCATCAAGGACGTGCAGGCGCAGGCGCAGATCACGCAGCAGTTCAATCAAAGCGCCGCGAGAGAGATCGGCAATTACGCAGGTAAAAAAGAGCAGGAAGCGTTTGCGCGCGGCGACAAGGAAGAAGCCGCGAAATGGGCCGAAGGCGGCGAGTACCGCGTGGCGCTGCACACAGCGGCAGGTGCGCTCAGCGGCGGTGTGACGGGCGCGATCGGCGCAGGCGCAAGCGCTGCGCTCATGCCGCGTCTCGGGGAAACCATTGCGGAAATGGGGCTCCCCACGCCGGTGGCGCAGGCTCTGGGAATGGAGTCCGGAAATTAAGGTCAATCCACAGTCTTTAAGAGGTCTTCAATGAGTGTGAACAGAAAACTAGAGCTAAATCAAGCCGCTTTAAAATTGCAAGTCGAGCTTGATGCAATAAAAATAACCGATGCTGTTATTGCTGAGGCAGATAAAATATTGCGACCGTTGATTGATTTGGTGCTAAAGGGGGATTTGGATCAACTCCACTCCGAATTGCCGAGAAGGCAGACGTTTTTCTTTTGTATGCATGATCATTGTTTGGCGGGCTGGCATTTAGTCGATGCGCCTGGTCTTCTAAATGCCGTCGGGGAGTTCGGTGATGCGTTGAAAGTATTTTCTTCAGAGGGGTGAAAGAGTTCACTGAGCCCCTATTGGATGTCGCCCGAACAAGCTCGCGTCATAGCTGCCATGTCGCCAGCGGAGGCTGGTGCTGCTCTCGGGCTACCCGCCAGTCAAGCGGCCCGCATCTTCGGTAACGGGATGGACTTTTATGCTATAGCCGCACGCCCCGGCACCAGTCTCCGTGTATTTGTGCCCGACGTTGCGCCCGACGACATAAGGGACTATCACAACCGCGCCAACTGCCCAGCAAGTCATTGTTCCAAACCGATCGGTCTGGAGTCCGCCTGTCCAAGTCGATCCCCAATCCCTAAGAGGTCTGCAATGAATGAAGTTGAGGAATCTAATTTGCGGATTGCCGCTTTGAACCTGCAGCGTGAGTTAGACACGTTAGAGGTGACAAACAATCTACTGAGAGAGGCGGTTGAAATTTTGCAGCCAATACTTAAAGTCTATTTCTCAGGTCAGGTAGAAAAGCTGCCCACCGCCTTGCCGCATCATAATTTTTTCTTCGGAATGTATGAGGACTGTTTGCCTGCTTGGCACCTGAATGATGCGACAGGCTTTTTCAATGCCATTGGGGAATTTGATGACGCCCTTAAAGCGTTTTCTGCTCGGGTGTGAAAGCGCTTGGGCGGCAGCGCCAGCGTCGGCGGCATCTCCACGGACAGCCTCAAGGGCGCCGCCAGCGCCATCTGGCGGACACTCCTAGCACCATCAAGGCGATGGGCGAGACCAGCGACGGGCGCGTGCAGGCGTTGGGCGCGGTTACCTCGCCATGAGCGTCAAGCAGGCTGATCTGATGAGGCGGCATTGCCAGATCACCAATTCGGCGAGCGGACAGAGCGTGGTGGCTCAAGGGAGGGCGATTGACCTTGCCCCGCGTCTTGCGCTCGGGCTATCAGTCAACCACTTTGTTCAGCTAGAAGCTGACTTACCGGGGCAGATATTTTTCAGGGAGGATATATGGGAATAAACAAAGTGCTTGAGGGCACATTTCCAATAGGCACGCGCGTGCTCATCGGCGTGCCGGCCGAACAGCCGGTGGAGGCGCTCGCCTCGCTTCGGGAGCTGTTTGAGGGTTTGCATGATGTCTTGGAGGCCCGTCTGGGGCTGATGGAGGTGCATCCACCTAAGGGCGAACCCTTCTTCACCTATACCGTAGGCTGGCGCATGGAACGCGAGGGTGAGGACATCAGTCCGAAAGTGATTGAAGCCCTCCGGCAGGTGCCAATGGGACGATGGCCAATCTCGATCTTTCCGTTGCGGGCCGACTACTTCACCAATGAAGCTATCGCTTTCTTCACGCGAGAAGATGAAGCCAAGAAGGGCGCGCCTGCTTCACCAGCGCCAGAAGGGATCGGCGGGTTATTGATCCTTCCGCTCCTCGGGCTCATCGCGAGTCCGATTCGGATGATCTATCAGATCTATACAGGGATGATCGTGCCTCTCGCCAACGCGCAGGCCTGGGACGCTTTGACAAATCCGAGCTCGCCGAGCTTCATGCCGTTTTATGCAGCGTCAGTGGGCTTCGAACTGTTGATTAACCTGTTCCTCGTGGTGTTCGGGGTTTGGGTGTTGTGGAACTTCTTGAGGAGCAAGAAGGACACGCCGACCTTGTTCATCCTGTGGGTCGGGGCGCATGTAGCCGTAAACCTGGTCGAGGTATTGCTCCTTGGCCGCTTGACCCCTCAGGCGGAGTACGAAGCGGCGCTGAGAAACCTTCCCAGGATCCTCATCACTGCGTTGATCTGGATTCCGTACTTCTTGCTGTCCAAACGCGTAAGAAACACCTTCACAAGGTGACTGAATTCTTGTGTCCGGATAGCCGCGCACTTGTTGCGACAGTGATCTGATGGCTGGCTACGTCGCCCCCCGCAAATGCCCCGCAATCACCGACCGCCACAACCTGTACCCCTCGTCATTGAGGTGCAGCATGTCCCCCCGGAACAGCTCCGCCCGCGGCCGGCCATCCGTGCCGAGCATCGGCGTGTAGATATCGATGTAGTCGCTGTTCGGCAGCCGATTCAGATACGCCCCGATGATGTTGTTGGTCTCCCGCATCTGCGGCAGCAGCTTCTCGCGCGAAGGGCTGGGCTTGATCGAGATGTAGCTGATGCGCGCGTCCGGCAGTTCGGCGCGCAGGGTGTTCGTAAAGCGCGCGAAGCTCTCCAGCACCTGCAGCGGCGTGTGGCCCTCGGCCAGGTCGTTGTCGCCGGCGTAGACCAGCACGTGGCGCGGCTTGTAGCGCACGACGAGCTCGCGCACGAAGTAGCTGCAGTCGGCCATGGTCGAGCCGCCGAAGCCGCGGTTGATGACCACCGGCAGCTGCGGGAAGTCCTGCGCGAGCTTGGTCCAGAAGCGGATGGTGGAGCTGCCGACGAAGAGCACGCCGCCTTCGGCGGGCGGGTGCTCCTTGTCGGCGCGGGCGAAAGCCGCGAGTTCGCTCTGCCAGCGGATCCGGGCGGCGATGTAGTCCGGCGATGGCGACGTAGTGTCCGCGGGGGCGGGCTGGGCCTGCGATGGGAGCCCGGCCAGCAGTAGCGCGAGCGGAAGGACGAAGGCAAGGGCAAGGCGGGTGGCGGCAGCAACAAGCTTCATCATCAAAGCGTCTTCTCGATCAGCGGTCCCTTGAAGAGCACCGGCCCGGTCGGCCCGCGCTCGGTGGGCACGCCGCCCAGCGGTTCGAGGCTGATGGCCAGCGCCGGCACGGAGCGCACGTCGGATTCCTGCGCCGCCAGCTTGAGCGCCGCGTCGCGGCCGAGCACGCCGAGCGAGCGCGGCGCGCCGCCGGGCGGCAGCGCCCACAGTTGCAGCGACTTGTCCTCGCCCTCGCGGTAGCCGCCGACGCGCTGCAGGACCAGCTGGCGTTTCTTGGGATCGAAGGTCACGAGCATGGAGGCGGCCGCCTGCTCGTCCGACAGCACGGCGACGTACTGCACGGTCGGCGCGTTGCGCAACTGCTCGTCGAGGTTCACGCCGACCATCACCGCCATCACGGTGGCGAGTGCACCGGCCGCAGCGGCGCCGCGCCAGAGCGCCAGGCTGCGCAGCCAGCCGCCCTTGGCCGGCGCGGCTTCGGGTGCGGTCGGCACGGCGCGCTGGCGTGCGATGGCCTGCTGCTCCTGCTCGGCATCGATCAGGTTGCGGATGCGGGTCCACACGGCGGCATCGGGCACCACCGGCTTTTGCAGCTCGGCCATGCTGGCAAGCCGGCCTTGCCAGACCAGCGCCGCGGCGCGCACGGGCGCCTGTTCGCGCGCGATGGCTTCGAAGCGCCGGCGGGCGCCGCCGCGCAGGGTGCCGAGCGCATGGCTCGCGGCCAGCAGGTCGAGCAGTTGGGGGTTGGCGGGCAGGTTCATGTCGAGGTTGCGGCCTTCATGCAAAGCGATGCATGCAGGTGCGAAGTTTCTCCAGGCCGCGCCGGATCCAGGTCTTGACGGTGCCCAGCGGCAGCTTCAATTGCTCGGCCAGCTCGCCATGGCTGAGCTCGCGCAGGTACGCCAGGCTCAGTACTTCGCGCTGCCGGCCTTCGAGCTGGCTCAGGCACTGGTGCAGGGCCCAGGCCTGTTCGCTGGCATCGGCGGCGTCCATCGGGTTCGCGGCATCGGACTCGAGGGTGTCGGCCATGACGTCGTCGAATTCCTGGGTCAGCTGGGCGCGGTCGGCGCTGCGGCGGCGCAGCAGGTCGAGCGCGCGGCTGCGCACGATCAGGCCCAGCCAGGCCATCGGCGGGCTCAGCGAACCGCGGTAGTCGCTGGCGACGCGCCAGATGGTCAGAAAAGATTCCTGCAGCACGTCCTCGGCCCATTCGCGCTGCCGCACGACGCGCATCGCCAGCCCGAAGAGCTTGGGCGAGGTGCGCTCGTAGAGCTGGCGCAGTGCCGCCTCGTCGCGCCGGCCGATGCGATCGATCAGTGCCATCAGTTCGGCGTCGGGGCTGGGTGCAGGCATGCGCGGATTGTGGAGCATCGGTTGACATGGGAAAGGTACGGCACGGGTGGTTGGACGGATTCAGGGATGCTTGAATCCGGCCGCGCCGATGCCGCGTACGGCGGATTGGCAACAAGCTGAAACATATACTCGGCGATCCTCGTTGGAGCGTCCATGCAAGAGCAAACAAGCCCTGCGCCTCGCCCGTTCTGGCACCGCCTGAACACCTTCTTTGCCTTCCCCTTCCAGCTCCAGCCGCTCGGCTACGCGGTGCTGCTCGCGCTCGGCAGCCTGCTCTTTCATTTCCTGTTCTTCCTGCCGCAGGCGCTGGTGCTGCTGCTGGTGGAACTCGGCATCGTCCTGGCCGCCAGCCGCTACGGCTTCAAGGTGATGGCGCTCGGCTCGCGCGGCATCGTGCGGGCCGCCGATTTCCCGCGCAGCCTCGAGGACGAGTGGACGAACCTGCCCTGGAAGCTGTTCGCGCTGCTGATCCTGCAAGGCATCGTCGCCGGACTGATCGGTGCGTGGAGCCCGGTGCTGGGCTACGTCGCGATGTTCGTGCTCTCGTTCACGCTGCCCGCCACCGCGATGGTGCTGGTGCAGTCGGGCAGCTTCTGGCAGGCGCTGAATCCGGGTTATGTGTGGGAGACGATCCGCGCGGTCGGCTGGCCCTATGCGCTCTTGTGCTTGTTCCTGTTCCTGCTGAACAGCGGTGCGCAGATCGCGATCGTCATGCTGCTGCCGGTGATGAGCGGCTGGTTCGCGCTGCCGGCCATCAACTTCGTGATGATCTATTTCGGCTGGGTCATGGCCAGCCTGCTGGGCTACGTGATGTACCAGAACCATGCGGCGCTGGGCATCGACCTGCTGCCGGGCGCCGGCGCCGACGATCGCGAGATCGACACCCGCACGCCGGCGCAGGTCGCCCAGCAGATCACCGACTCGCTGGTCGCCCAGATGGTGACCGAGGGCGACATCGCCGGTGCACTGGCCTTGGCCTATGAAGAGCAGCGCACGCAGCCCGATGACCTGGTCGCGCAGCGGCGCTACCACCGCATCCTGCTGCTCGCGCCGGACAAGACGGCCACGCTGCTGGACCATGGGCGGCGGCTGATCGCGATGCTGCTGGCGCGCGACCTGGCCTCGGAGGCGCTCAAGGTCTATAAGGCCTGCCGCGAGAAGGATGCCGGCTTCGCGCTCGAGGACCCGCTGGCCATCATGGCGCTGGCGCGCGCCGAGTGGCGCAACGGCGAGGCGAAGGCCGCGCTCGCTCTGCTGTCCGGATTCGACAAGCGCTTCCGCGGCCATGCCGCGATCCCACAGGCCTACGAGCTGGCGGCGCGCGTGCTGGTGCAGGGCCTCGACCGGCGCGACATGGCGCAGCCGATCCTGACGACGCTCGAAGCGCGCTACCCCGAGAGCGAGCAGACCACCGAGGTGCGCTGGCTGCTGCGCGAGGTGCCGCAGGGCTGAGGCTCAACCCTTCTGCAGCATCCGCGTCACCATGTCCTCGGGCGCGAGGCGCAGCAGGTGCGGCAGCCAGCCCAGCGCCTGCTCGCGCCGCCCGGCCTGCATCAGGCCGTTGGCGCAGAGCGACAGGGTGTCGGCCAGCTCGGGATGCGCGGGCGCGGTCTTCAGCAGCGCCTGGCACAGCCGCTCGGCATCGTTGAACTGCTGCGCACGCGTGAAGCGCCGGGCCAGCCGGGCCATGTCGGCAGGCTTGAGGCGGGCGCCGGGCCTGGCGTGGTCGAGGTAGGTCTTGTAGCTGGCGTGCTGCAGCTCCAGCGTGACCGGGTCCTGGGGCTTGAGCCGGAAGATGCGGCGCGCCGCGTGATGGAAGTCCTCGCTGGCAGGCCAGAGCTTCGCGGTGTTGAACCAGGCGCGCAGGACGTCTGCATCGTCGGGCCGGAGCTGCGCTGCGGCGCGCCATTGCGCACAGGCCGGCTCGAACTTCATCTCGCCCGCGAGGCGGCGCGCCGCGGCAACGTGCTGGTCGAAGGCGTCCGGTGCCTTCTGCACCGGCGCTTCGGGCAACCGGATCCGGCGCCAGCGCATCGCGGCGGCCATCAGCAAGGCGCCGGTCAACAGGCCGCCGAGGTGCGCCATGTAGGCGATGCCCTGGCCGCCGACGAAGTGCTGCAGCAGCTCGTTGGCGATCCAGGCCGGCAGCAGGATCAGCGCCGGCGCAGTGACGTAGTTGAAGTAGAAGAAGAGCTGGTAGAAGAAGCGGATGCGCCGCAGCCGGTACATCACCGCGTACATGCCCATCAGCGCCGACACCGCGCCCGATGCGCCCAGGCCGTAGCTGCCCTTGCCGGCATAGGCCCAGGCCGCCAGCGCCGACGCGCCGACCGCGCCGAGCAGATAGAAGCCCAGGTAGACGCCGCGGCCCAGCGCGAGCTCGACCGAGAAGCCGAACAGGAACAGGAAGAGCATGTTGCCCAGCAGGTGGCCGGTGCTGCCGTGCAGGAAAGCCGAGGTGATCCAGGTCCAGGGCTCGAACGCGGCATCCTCGCCGTGGTCCTGTGCCCAGCGCATGGTGAAGGGGGCGGGCAGCAGGCCGTCGTACTGCTGCCGGTCGCGCTTCCATTCGGCGTACTGCGGATGGGCGGGCGTGATCACCGCGTCGCCGTGCAGCTTCTTCAGGAAAGCCTTGTCCTGCTGCAAGCCGTCGAGCAGCGGCTCGAACTCGCCAAGCGCCAGCAGCCTCCGCGCCATCGACGCATGCGGCGAGCGGGTTTCCTGCAGCCAGGCGACGAAGGGCGGCAGCTCCAGCTTGGGCAATACGCTCTGCACGTAGAACTGGGCAGCGCGCTGCTCGGCCTTGTCCTCGGCGCGCTGCGGTCCCCAGAACACCAGCATGTTCACGAGGATCAGCAGCACGGTCATCCATGGCGGATTGCGCCAGGTCGGCCGGCTTTCGAGCGGGATCGCGTAGAACAAGGTGCCTCGGGCCGCTGCGCGCTCAGAGGCTGTTGCGCCCGATGCCCTGGTAGATGACTCCTGCTTCCTTCATCGTGCCGGGCTCGTAGAGGTTGCGGCCGTCGAAGATCACCGGCGACTTCATCAGCGACTTGAGCCGCTCGAGGTTGGGGCTGCGGTAGGCCTTCCACTCGGTGACGATGATCAGCGCGTCGGCGCCGTCCAGGGCTTCCATCGGGTCCTTGGCCGAAGTGAAGCTCAGGCGTTCGAGCAGCGCCGGCGCATCGGCGAAGTCCAGCTTCAGCACGCGCCGCGTTTCGTCGACCGCGATCGGGTCGTGCGCCACGACGCGCGCGCCGGCGCGCAGCAGCACGTCGAGCACCACGCGGCTCGGCGCCTCGCGCATGTCGTCGGTGTTGGGCTTGAAGGCCAGGCCCCAGAGCGCGAAGGTCCGGTCGCTGAGGTCGGGGCCGAAGCGGTCGAGCACCTTGCGGGTCAGCACGCGCTTCTGCTCGTCGTTGACCGCCTCCACCGATTCGAGCACGCGCAGCGCCTGCCCGTTGTCGCGCGCGATCCGCGTCAGCGCCTGGATGTCCTTGGGGAAGCAGCTGCCGCCGTAGCCCGTGCCGGCGTAGAGAAAGCTGTAGCCGATGCGCGGATCGGAGCCGATGCCCTGGCGCACCGCCTCGATGTCGGCGCCCACCCGGTCGGCCAGGTTGGCCAGCTCGTTCATGAAGCTGATGCGGGTCGCGAGCATGGCATTGGCCGCGTACTTGGCGAACTCGGCCGAGCGCACGTCCATCACGCGCGTGCGCTCGTGGTTGCGGTTGAAGGGCGCGTAGAGCTTGCGCATCTCGGCCAGCGCCTCGCGGCCGGTCTCGTCGTCGGAGTAGCCGATCACGATGCGGTCGGGCCGCATGAAGTCCTCGACCGCCGCGCCTTCCTTCAGGAACTCGGGGTTGCTCACCACCGAGAAGCGCAGGTCGGAGCGGCCGCGCTTGTCCAGCTCTTCCTGGATCACGGCCGTGACCTTGTCGGCCGTGCCCACCGGCACCGTCGACTTGTCGACCACGACCTTGAAGCCGTTCATGTACCTGCCGATGTTGCGCGCGGCCGCCAGCACGTACTGCAGGTCGGCGCTGCCGTCCTCGTCGGGCGGCGTGCCCACGGCGATGAACTGGATGTCGCCGTGGGCGACCGAGGCTTCGATGTCGGTGGAGAAGGAGAGGCGCTTCGCCGCCACGTTCGACTCCACGAGATCGCCGAGGCCGGGTTCGTAGATCGGGATGCCGCCTTCGTTGAGCGTCGCGATCTTGCGCGGATCGACGTCCAGGCAGAAGACGTTGTTGCCGATGTCCGCCAGACAGGCGCCGGTGACGAGACCGACGTAGCCGGTACCGATGATCGTGATGTTCATGGGGTCAAGCCGCTGTGGATTCGGAGAGGATCTGGTCGAAGTAGGCGATGGTCTTCTGCAGGCCTTCTTCGAGCTGGGTCTTGGGCGCCCAGCCGCCGAGTTCCTTCTGCGCCAGCGAGATGTCGGGACGGCGCTGCTTCGGATCGTCCGCCGGCAGCGGCATGCGCACCAGCTTGCTCTTGGAGCCCGTGAGCTCGATCACCTTGCTGGCCAGCTCCAGCATCGAGAACTCGCCGGGGTTGCCGATGTTGATCGGGCCGGGTACTTCGTCGCCGGTGTTCATCATCCGGAGCATCGCCTCGACCAGGTCGTCGGCGTAGCAGAAGCTGCGCGTCTGCTGGCCGTCGCCATAGATCGTGATGTCCTCGCCCTTCAACGCCTGCACGATGAAGTTGGACACCACGCGGCCGTCGTTCATGTGCATGCGCGGGCCGTAGGTGTTGAAGATGCGCACGACCTTGATGCGCAGCTGGTGCTGGCGGTGGTAGTCGAAGAACAGCGTCTCGGCGCAGCGCTTGCCTTCGTCGTAGCAGCTGCGAATGCCGATCGGGTTCACGCGGCCCCAGTAGGCCTCGACCTGCGGATGGATCTCGGGGTCGCCGTAGACCTCGCTGGTGGAGGCCTGCAGGATCTTGGCCCGCACCCGCTTGGCCAGGCCCAGCATGTTGATCGCGCCATGCACGCTGGTCTTGGTGGTCTGCACCGGGTCGTGCTGGTAGTGGATCGGCGAGGCCGGGCAGGCCAGGTTGAAGATCTCGTCCACCTCCACGTAGAGCGGGAAGGTCACGTCGTGCCGCATCAGCTCGAAGCGCGGATGGTCGAGCAGGTGCTCGATGTTGCGCTTGGTGCCGGTGAAGAAGTTGTCGACGCACAGGACGTCGTGGCCCTGCTCGATGAGCCGGTCACACAGGTGGCTGCCCAGGAAACCGGCGCCGCCGGTGACGAGCATCTTCTTGGAAGCGTTGTATTGCCGCATGCTGCGATGTCACTCCGTAGGGGAAATCAGTTGAGCCGTTGGGGTAGCTGGGTGTTGCGCTGTTCGTACATCTTCGCGTCGACCAGCATGCGAAACCACAATGCCTGGAAAAAAGCGAAATAGAAGCCGGTCGTGCCGTCCAGAAATCCAAGCCGGAAGACATAGCGGTAGACGAAGTAGCTGAGCGAGCGCAGCCCGGTCGGCAGCTTGTAGTAGAGCTCCTTGATGAAGCGCGTGCGCTCCCGGGCGTCGCCCGTGAGGCGCGGCTGCAGCACGTTGTCGCTCGCCATGCGCGGACCGAGCTTCTCCTTCGCTTCGGCATCGCTCCAGCGGTTGTGGCTTGCGATCCAGTCGCTGAGGCGGGCCGAGTTCTTGTCGTGCATGAAGCCGTCGAGCCGCCCGGCCGGCGCGGAGCTGATGAAGTGCTGGTCGTAGAGCCGTGCCTCGCAGCGCCCCACGCCCGAGCGGAACAGCCGCAGGTGCCAGGGATTGACGCCGGAAAAGCGCAGCATCTTGCCCATGAAGTAGTCGCGCCGGCGCAGCAGGTAGGCGTCGAAGCGCGGCGTGCCCGAGAGCAGGGCCCTGATCTCGTCGACCGCCTGCGCGTCCAGCACTTCGTCGGCGTCCAGGTGCAGCTGCCAGCCGTAGGAGGCCTCGACCTGCGCGATGGCCCAGTTGCGCTGGTCGCTGTAGTTGGAGAAGGGCCGCTGGACCACGGTGCAGCCCAGTTCCTCGAGGATGGCGGTCGTGTTGTCCGACGAATGCGAATCGACCACGTAGAGGTGCGGGCTCACCTTCTTCGCCTGCGACACGGTTTCCCGAATGATCGAGGCGGAATTGAAGGTGAGGATGACGACGACGCAGTGGGGTTTTTCCATGGGATTCGGGCGCTAGATTGCAGCTTGTCCAGATGCTATGCAATGCAACTTTAGCACTACATTCTTACAACTGGGCACAAATGTCGCGGTGCAGCATTCGTGCCCGCTCCCATGGAGGAGCCGTCAGCCCAGGCGGGCGCGGTGGCGGGCGATCTGGTGGCGCACCTGGGCCGGGGCGGTGCCGCCGAGGATGTCGCGGGCGTGCAACGAGCCGCGCAGGCTCAGCACGTCGTAGACGTCCTTCTCGATCTTCGGATGGAAGGTCTGCAGCACCGCCAGCGGCAGTTCGGACAGGTCGACCTTGTGCGAGATCGCCGCCTTGACGGCGTGCGCCACGGTTTCGTGGGCATCGCGGAAGGGCAGACCCTTCTTCACCAGGTAGTCGGCCAGGTCCGTCGCGGTGGCATAGCCGCGCAGGGCCGCCTTCTCCATCGATTCCGGCTTCACGCTGATGCCGCCCACCATCTCCGCGAAGATGCGCAGCGTGTCCTTGAGCGTGTCGACGGTGTCGAACAGCGGCTCCTTGTCTTCCTGGTTGTCCTTGTTGTAGGCCAGCGGCTGGCCCTTCATGAGCGTGATGAGGCCCATCAGGTGGCCGACCACGCGGCCGGTCTTGCCGCGTGCCAGTTCGGGCACGTCGGGATTTTTCTTCTGCGGCATGATCGAGCTGCCGGTGCAGAAGCGGTCGGCGATGTCGATGAAGCAGAAGGCCTGGCTCATCCAGAGCACCAGCTCTTCGCTCAGGCGGCTGATGTGCACCATGGCGAGCGAGGCGGCGGCAGTGAACTCGATCGCGAAGTCGCGGTCGCTCACGGCGTCCAGGCTGTTCTGGCAGACCTCGTCCATGCCGAGCGCGCGGGCGACGGCCTCGCGGTCGAGCGGGTAGCTGGTGCCGGCCAGTGCGGCGGCGCCCAGCGGCAGGCGATTGACGCGGCGGCGCACGTCGGCCATGCGCTCGGCATCGCGCGCGAACATTTCCACGTAGGCCAGCATGTGGTGGCCGAAGCTCACCGGCTGCGCCACCTGGAGGTGGGTGAAGCCCGGCAGGATCACGTCGACGTTCTTCTCGGCGATGGCCAGCAGCGACTTCTGCAGTGCGGCCAGCAGCTCGGCGATCAGGTCGATCTCGCCGCGCAGCCACAGCCGCACGTCGGTGGCGACCTGGTCGTTGCGGCTGCGGCCGGTGTGCAGGCGCTTGCCGGCATCGCCCACCAGCTGCGTGAGCCGCGCCTCGATGTTGAGGTGCACGTCCTCCAAATCGAGCTTCCAGTCGAAGGCGCCGGACTCGATCTCGGCGCGGATCTGCGCCATGCCGCCCTCGATGGCCGCGTGGTCCTCGGTGGTGATGACGCCCTGCTTGGCCAGCATGCCCGCATGCGCCAGAGAGCCCTCGATGTCGGCCTGCCACAGCCGCTTGTCGAAGAAGACGCTCGCGGTATAGCGCTTGACCAGGTCGCTCATCGGTTCGGAGAACAGGGCGGACCAGGCTTCGGATTTCTTGTCGAGTTGGTTGGAGGTCATGGGGTGAACCGGAGTGGGAGGCAATAATGGGTTTGCACCCGATGTTTCTGCTCTGATGCGCAACCCGACGATTTTATCGATCACTCCTTCGACGCCGGCGCCCGCCCGCGTCCGTGGGCCTGCTCGCGTGAGGGCCGAGCTGTTCGACGCCTGCCAGATCGGGGTGGTGCTGCGCACCGTGATGTTCGTCGAAGCCGTCGTGGCGGTGGCCACCTTGTTCATTTCGCCGGCGCCCTCCGAATGGCTGGTGCTGATGGCCACGGTGACCGGCGGCGCCCTGCCGGCCACGCTGCTCTGGCTGCTGGCGGCCTGCTGGCTGAAGAAACTGCTCGGCCGCCTGCCGCGGGCCGCGCAGTACGTCGCCGGCGCCTCGCTGGGCGCGCTCTCCGCGCTCTACGGCTGCGGGCTGCTGCGTTTGACCGGCGTGCTCGGCAACGCGCCCTGGCTCGCGAGCGCGCTGGCCGGCGCGATGTTCGCCGCGCTGGTGATGGCTGCGCTGGTGCTGCGCGCACGCGGCCAGGCGCCGGCGGCCATGACGGCGCGGCTCGAAGAGCTGCAATCGCGCATTCGCCCGCACTTTCTCTTCAACACCCTCAACAGCGCCATCGCCCTGGTGCGCGAGGAGCCGGCCAAGGCAGAGGCCATGCTCGAGGACCTGAGCGAGCTGTTCCGCCAGGCGCTGGCCGACCCGGGCGAATCCGTCACGCTGGCCGACGAGATCGCGCTGGCCGAGCGCTATCTGGCGATCGAGCAGGTGCGCTTCGGCGAGCGGCTGCGCATCCGCTGGGACATCGACCCGGCGGCCAATACCGCGCGGCTGCCGCCGCTCTTGCTGCAGCCGCTGGTCGAGAACGCGGTCAAGCACGGCGTCGAGCCGAGCCCGTCGGGTGCCAGGATCCGCATCCGCACCGAGCGCCGCGGCGGCATGGCGGTGATCGAAGTGGTCAACAGCCTGCCGCCGCTGCGCTGGGCCGACGAACCCCTGCCGCGCGGACACGGCATCGCGCTCGCCAATGTGCGCGACCGGCTGCGCCTCTTGCACGACATGCAGGCGCAGTTCAGCGCCGGCATGGACCAGAAGAGCTACCGCGTGCGCATCGCCATCCCCGCGGAAGCATGAATCCATGAGCGAACTTCGTACCTTGATCGTCGACGATGAAGCCCTTGCCAGGTCGCGGCTGCGCACGCTCCTGGCCGACTGCAAGTCGCCTGCCGCGGAGGTCGTGGCCGAAGCCGCGCACGGTGCGGGCGCAATGGAACACCTGGCCGGCACGCGCTTCGACCTCGTGCTGCTCGACATCCACATGCCCGGCATCGACGGCCTCGAGCTCGCGCGCAGCCTGGGCCGGCGCGCTGAGCCACCGGCGGTGGTGTTCGTCACGGCCCATGCGATGCATGCGGTGACCGCCTTCGAGCTGGAAGCGGTCGACTACCTGACCAAGCCGGTGCGTGCCGAACGGCTGCAGCAGGCGCTGCAGAAGGCCGAGCGCTACCTGAAGGAACGGCGCGGCGCGGCGGCGGCCGAGGCCCCGCAGGAAGTGCTGCTCATCCAGGACCGCGGCCGCACCGAGCGCGTGCCGATGTCCGAGGTGCTCTACCTGAAGTCCGAGTTCAAGTACCTCACCGTGCGCACGGCGACGCGCAGCCATATCTACGACGGCTCGCTGGCCGAATTCGAGGAGCGCCACCCGGCGCGCTTCGTGCGCGTGCACCGCAATGCGCTGGTGGCACGCGCGGCGATCCGGGCCCTCGAAAAGTACGACGACGGCGAGGATGCCGAGGGCTGGGCGCTGCGGCTCGACGGCATCCCCGAACCGGTGGTGGTGTCGCGGCGCCAGCTGCCGGCAGTGCGCGAGGCGCTCAAGGATCCACGATGAACGACGACGCCGAACAGAAGAAGGAAGCGAAGGAGGCCGAAGCGCCGGTTGAGCCGCCCGCGCTCAAGCCCGAGGCCGAGATCGAACCCGAGCCGCCCGAGCCGGAGCGCGTGCTGCTGCAGATGCCGGTCGACGTGCGCAGCGCCGCGCTGGTGGTGCTGGCGGTGCTGGCTGGCGTGTTCACGCTGCACTGGGCCAAGGCCGTGTTTGTTCCGCTGATGCTGAGCCTGCTCCTGACCTACGCGCTGGCGCCCCTGGTCGACCGGCTCGAAAGCTGGAGGATCTCGCGCTGGATCGGTGCCGCCGTGATCCTGGTCGGGCTCGGCGGCGGGCTGGGATGGACCGGCTACTCGCTCTCCGGCAGTGCCTCCGAGCTGCTCGACGCGCTGCCGGTTGCGGCCCAGAAGCTGCGCCTGGCCATGCGCACCAGCGGCCGAAGCACCGACCCCAGCGCGCTCGACACGGTGCAGAAGGCCGCCGCGCAGCTCGAACAGGCGGCCGAGGAGAACTCGGCCAAGGTGGCGTCGCGCAAGGGCGTGGCGCGGGTGGTGATCGAGCGGCCGTCCTTCAACGTGCGCGACTTCCTCTGGAGCGGCACGGTGGGGCTGATGGCCGCCGTCGGGCAGCTCACGCTGGTGGCCTTCCTGACCTACTTCGCGCTCGGCTCGGGCGACACCTTCCGCCGCAAGCTGGTGAAGATCACCGGCCCCAGCCTGCAGAAGAAAAAGATCACCGTGCACGTGCTCGACGACATCACCCGGAACATCGAGCGCTACCTCTTGGTGCAGATCTTCACCAGCGCCGTGGTCGGCGTCGCCACCGGCCTCGCGTTCTGGGCCCTCGGCGTCGAGAACGCCGCGGTGTGGGGCATCGTGGCCGGCGTGACCAATCTCATCCCCTACATCGGTTCGCTGATCGTGATGGCCGCCGCCGGCCTGGTTGCCTTTCTGCAGTTCAACAACGTCCACATGTCGATCGCGGTCGGCGGCGCCTCGCTCCTGATCCACACGCTGGTGGGCAATCTGCTGGTGCCCTGGCTCACCAGCCGCACCAGCCGCATGAACCCGGTGGCGGTTTTTGTCGGCGTGATCTTCTGGGGTTGGCTCTGGGGCATCTGGGGCCTGCTGCTCGGCGTTCCGATCATGATGGTCGTGAAGGCCATCTGCGAGCGCGTGGAGGATCTCCAGCCGATCGGCGAGCTGCTGGGAGACTAGAGGACTAGGAAGAGGGGGGCGGGCGCTTCCCGCCGATGCGCGTCTGCAGGAAATCCAGCAGCGCGCGCAGCGCCGCGCTGTTGTGGCGCCGCTGCAGGTAGGCGGCCGAGAGCCACATGTCGTTGCGCACGAAGTCCTGCAGGACCGGCACCAGCTCGCCGTGGTCGATGTGCGGCTGCACCAGCAGGGCGGGCAGATAGAGCACGCCGAAGCCCAGCAGCGCGACCTGGATCAGCGGCCCTCCCTCGGTCGAGTCCATACGGCTCTTCACCGGCACGTCCAGCGGTCTGCCGTCGACCTCGAAGCGCCACCGCGGATGGGGGCCGAGCCGCGAGTGGGTCAGCGCTTCGTGCTGGGACAGATCGGCCGGATGCGCCGGCGTGCCGTGCTTCTTCCAGTAGCGCGGCGACGCGCACACCATCAGCTGCACGGGCGTGAGCTTGCGCACGATCAGGTTATCGTCGGCGATCGGTCCGAAGCGCAGCGCGAGATCGATCGCTTCCTCGGCCAAGTCGACTGTGCGGTTGCTCAGGTGCAGGCTGAGGCTGACCTCGGGGTAGTAGCCCATGAACTGCGCCAGCAGCTTGGGCAGGTCGCCCTGTCCCATGCCGTGCGGCGCCGAGATGCGAAGCCGCCCCGTCGGCCGGCTCGCATGCTCCTGCAGTTCGGCCTGGGTCAGCTCCACCATTTCCATCACCGGCTTGCTGCGCTCGAGCAGCAGCGCGCCGGCATCGGTCAGGCTCACCGAGCGGGTGGAGCGATTGAGCAGGCGCACGCCGAAGCGGGTCTCGAGCTCGGCCACGTACTTGCTCACCGTCGCCTTGGACATATCGAGCTTGCCGGCGGCGCGGGAGAAGCTGCCGTGCGCCGCGACTTCGCGAAAAGTTCTGATGAGGTCGAGGCTGTCCATATGTTCGATGCCGATTGTGCGGCGTGGCGGAAATTCCTTCAGCCGACGCGCAGCACCGCGTGCTCGGGCAGCGTGCGCCAGACGATCCATTCGCCTCTTGCGGCGTGGTGCGTGGGCACTCCGGGCACGCCGTCGCCGTACTGCACGGTCAGTTCCCGGCCCTTCAGCCGCAGCATGATCTCGAAGCCCGGCCAGTGCGCCGGCACGCGCGGCGTGAGCGAAAGCCGGTCGCCGCGCACCGCCAGGCCCAGCAGGGTTTCGACGGCGGCGCGGTGCAGCCACGCGGCCGAACCGGTGTACCAGCTCCAGCCGCCGCGGCCGACGTAGGGCGCGGCGCTGTAGACATCGCCGGCCATCACGTAGGGCTCCAGCTCGTAGGCCGGGCCGCGCTCGGGATGGCGCGCGCGGTGCGCCGGGCTCAGGCCCTCGAAGCTGTGCCATGCAGCCTCGGTGTCGCCCGTGAGGGCCTGCGCCATCAGCCCCCACACGGCGGCATGCGAATACTGGCCGCCGTTCTCGCGCACGCCCGGCGGGTAGGCCTGGATGTAGCCCGGGTTGTTGGGTGAGTTCGCCAGCGGTGGATGCAGCAGCCGCAGCAGGCCGGCGGGCTCGTCGTGCAGATGCGCCTTCATCGATGCGAGGGCCTGCATCGCATGGTTCGTGTCCGAGGCGCCCGAGAGCACCGACCAGGCCTGCGCGATCAGGTCGATGCGGCACTCCTCGTTGAGTGCCGAGCCGAGCGGCGCGCCGTTGTCGAAGAAGGCACGCCGGAACCACGCGCCGTCCCAGCCGACGCCGTGCAGGGCGGCGATCCAGCCCTTGCGCGCCGCCTGCCAGCGCGCGGCGCGCGCCTTGTCGCTGCGCGCTTCGGCGAAGGGGGCGAAGCGCTCGACCACGCTGCAGAGGAACCAGGCGAGCCAGACCGATTCGCCCCGGCCTTCGTGGCCCACGCGGTTCATGCCGTCGTTCCAGTCGCCGGTGCCCATCAGCGGCAGGCCATGGATGCCGGTCGCCAGGCTGCGGTCGATCGCGCGAGCGCCGTGTTCGTACACGGTGGCCGTGTGGCTGCTGGCCTGCGGCGCGTAGTAGGCGTCTTCGGCGCCGGGCGGGATCTCGGGGCCGTCGACGAAAGGCACGAGCTCGTCGAGCACCGATCGGTCGGCCGTGACCTCGACGTAGTGCGAGACCGCATAGGGGAGCCACACCAGGTCGTCGGAGAAATGCGTGCGCACGCCGGCGCCGCCGGGCATGTGCCACCAGTGCTGCACGTCGCCTTCGGGAAACTGGCGCGCCGCATTGACGAGGATCTGCTCGCGCAGTCGTGCCGGATCGGTCAGCGCGAAAGCCATCGCGTCCTGCAACTGGTCGCGGAAGCCGAAGGCGCCGCCGGCCTGGTAGAAGCCGGCCTTCGACCAGAGCCTGCATACGAGCGTCTGGTAGATGAGCCAGCGGTTGACCAGCGCATCGAACAGGGGGTCGGGTGTGCGCACCTGGAGACGCCCGAGCAGTTCGTCCCAGAAGCCTCGCGCCTCGGCCAGAGCCGCGGGCACGTCGCGCTGCTGCCAGCGGCGCGCCATCTGCATGGCGGCCTCGGGGTCGTCGGCCTGGCCCAGCATGAAGCTGAAGCTCGCGCTCTCGCCAGTGGCGAGCGCGAACTCGCCGGCCACCGCGGCGCAGGCGTCGAGGCCACTGCCTGCGCGCTGGGCCAGCGTCTCGGGCACTTCGATTGCGCCGTGCCCGGCGAAGAACTCGCTGCGCTCGCAGGTCCACTGGCTCGCGCCGTTCAAGCCTGCCAGCGCGAGGAAGCCGGTGCTTCCGCCGAAGCCCGCGCTCGATTCGCGCTGCTGGCCGAACACCGCGGGCAGGTCCTCGGGCTTCCAGGTGTGGACGGTGCGGCGGTCGCCGCGCGCCGCGCCCAGTTGCCACTCGACCATCGCGAGCGCGCGCAGCCGTCGCATGCCGATGCCCTCGTTGCGCACCCTGACGTGCACCAGCTTGATGCGCTCGTCGCGATCGGCGAAGAAGGTGGTTTCCAGCGCGAGCTCGCGGTGCAGGCATTCGAACACCGTGTAGCCCTGGCCATGGCGCACGCGATGCTTGGCGGCAGCGCCGCCGCGGCTGGCCGGCGTGAGCGGCAGCAGCTCGCGCGAATCGAGGTCCTGCAGCAGGTAGTGCTCGAAGGCCGGGTCCTGCACCGGATCGTTGGACCAGGGTGTGAGCTGATGCTGGCGGCTGTTGATCGCCCAGGTGTAGCCGGTGCCCGATTCGGAGACCTGGAAGCCGAACGAGGCGTTGGCGATCACGTTGATCCAGGGCCGCGCCGTGCGCCGGTTCGGGTCGACCTCGAAGCGGAACTCGCCGCTCGCGGCATCGAACTCGCCCTGTGGCGCAGTCACGGCATCGGCGAGCTCGGCCGCCGGCAGCAGCACCGTGAGTGCGGCGCGCGGCCCGAGATCTTCAGCGGCCGGCCCGGCCGAAGCCGCGGCTTCGCGCAGCGCCGCCACTTGCATCTCGAGCGAGCGGCCGTCGGCGGTGAACACCGCGCGCGCCAGGCTCGACAGCACCGCCTTCTCGGACGGCGCCACCTCGTGATCGCGCAGCAGGTAGAAGCCCGCCGCGTCGTTGCGCGGAAAGCTGTTCTGCGTCTGCTGTGCGACGCGCGCGCGCAGCGCCTCGATGTCGCGCTGCAGCGGCATCAGGTAGGAGTTGGGCTCGCCGTTGAGCACCACGAGGTCGCAGGCCACGCCGCCGAAGCCCCACCAGGGTTGGGCGCGCAGCAGCGTGTCGACAAGGCCCTTGCCGGCGATCGAATGGATATGGACCAGCACGATCGGCTTGTCGCCCGAGATGCCGAAGCGCCAGATCTGCCGCAGGTCGACGAGGCCGCGGTCGCGCATCGGGCGCGGCGTGGTGTAGGTCAGGATGGTCGTGAGGTCCTGCAGCGCCTGGTTCTTCGCCGGATCGATGCTGAGGTCGCGCAGGCGCACCTGCGCCAGGGTCGCGGCCATGCGCGTCGCGCGCTCGACGTGCATCGGCTGCAGGTAGCGGTCGATGCTGGGCATGAGGGCTTCCACGTCCTCGTCGGCCGCGGTGGCGAAGGTCACGCGCGCCGTGCCGCCGGGCGGGATCGACAGGCGTACGCGCAGGCAAGCGACGGGATCCATCCCGTTGATCGGCGTGCCGTCGGGCGCAGCCGGCTGCGGGTCGAGCGTTGGTGCCGCGAGCGTGCGATTGCGCCCAATGAAGGCGCGCCGGTCGGTCATGCAGTCGACCGACAGCACTTGCGCATCGACCGATGCGACGAAATGCGCGGCCGCCACCACCGGATCGCCGTGCAGGCGCGGCTTGCGCGTCATCAGCAGCGTGCGCCAGCCGGGTTCCCAGCGGCTTTCGACGAAGAGATTGGCGAAAGCCGGGTGTGCCTCGTCGGCCTTGGGATTGGAGAGCACCGGTTCGAAGTACGAGATGAGTTCCAGCGTGCGTGTCTGGGCGCCGGTGTTGTGCAGCGCCACCATGCGCAGCTCGGTGTCGTCTTCCGGGCTGATCAGCACAGTCGTGCGCGCCTGCAGGCCGGCGCCGCTGGCCTCGAACTGCACCTGGTCGGCCAGGAAGCGCGCACGGTAGCGCCAGCCTTCGCCCGGCGCGGGCAAGGCGGTCAGCGAGGTGATCGTCGCGCTGCCGACGTCCCGCACATAGAAGAAGGTGCCGTAGCCGTCGCGCAAGGGATCGTCGCGCCAGCGGCTTATGTTGAACGAACGCCAGCGGCTCACGCCCGCGCCGTTGGCGCGCAGCGCGACGGTGTAGCTGCCGTTCGACAGCAGATGCGTGGGCTGGAAGCCCGGTTCCTGAGGATCGACCGGGCGCGGCTGGAAGATCGCAGGTGCCTCGCCGGTGCTCGGCTCGGGCGGCGTACGTGGATCGGCACTGCCGATGATCTGCCGCGGCGTGCGCTCGTGCAGCAGGGACTCGTGGGCCTGCGCCAGCGGCGCGCTGCCGAACCAGCGGCGCGGAGCTCCGTCGCGCACGATGTTGCACAGCGCCACCAGCGTCATGCCGTGGTGGTGCGCCATGACGTTGCGCACGACGGTAAAGGGCTGGCCCGCTGGCTGGCGCGAGACGGTGAAGTCCACTGCGTCGAAGAAACCGAACTCGCCGCGTGCGCCCAGCGATTCGAGCAGCCGGAGGTTGAGCACCGCAGCGGCCGGCGCGAGCACTGCGGCCATTGCGCTCGCGTAGGGCGAGACCACCCGGTCGGTGGGCGGCGTGCGGCGCAGCGCCAGCCGCGGCACGCCGAAGGGCGAGTACTGGAAGGCGAGCGAGTGATCCTGCGCGAAGTACGCCGATTCCGAGACGCCCCAGGGCAGGTTCTGCGCGTTGCCGAAGGTCTGCTGTTCGCCGACGGCAGCCAGGTTGGCGACGTGGAGCAGGCCGCCCGCCGGCTCCTCCATCACCAGCGTGGGCATCAGGTACTCGAACATCGAGCCCGACCAGGACTTGAGCCCCGGCCGTACGCCGACCGAGAGAAAGGGCCGCCCGAGCGCCATCCAGTGACGCCGCGGCACGTCGCCCTTGGCGATGGCGAGGAAGCTCAGGAGCCGCGACTCGGAGGCGAGCAGGTCGTAGTAGCTCGCATCGAGCACGTTCTCTTCGACCCTGAGCCCGATATGGAACAGGTGGCGCTTGGCGTCGTAGAGCCCGCGGAAATCCATGCCGGCGCACAGGGCCTCGCAACGCAGGGCGAGGGCTTCGAGTTCCGGGCCGGCGCCGCTGCCGTCGGCCGCGAAGCTGCGGCAGGCCTGGGCCACCGCCAGCAAGTGGCCTGCGAGGTTGCCGCTGTCGACGCTGGACACATAGGCCGGCAGCAGCATCTGCAGCGTTTGGGTGTGGTACCAGTTGTAGAGATGGCCCTGGTGCTTGTCCATGCGGTCGATGGTGTCGAGCGTCGCCTCGAGTCGCGCGCAGAGCGCCGCGGTATCGAGCCAGCCGAATTCGCGCGCGCAGCAGCAGGCTAGCAGGTACATGCCGATGTTGGTCGGCGAGGTGCGGTGCGCAATGGTGGGTTCGGGCTCGAACTGCAGGTTGTCGGGCGGCAGATGGTTTTCCTCGGAATTCACCACCTGCTCGAAGAAGCGCCAGGTGTCGCGTGCCAGCGTCTCGAGATAGTTGCGGTGCTCGGCGCCGAGCGTGTCTTCGTCATCCGCCGGTACGCGGCTGCCCCACCAGGCCATGAGCGGGGCCAGCGCCCACAGCCCGAACAGCGGCATGCCGAGCCACGGATGCGGGCTCCAGAAGGCGGCGACGGCGAGCGCAATGCAGATCAGGCTCGCGATCGCTCCACTGCGCAGGAAGGGCGCCAGCTGGTAGCGGGCCTGCGCCTGGACCTGGGCCGCGGTGGTCCATTCGAGCAGGTGCCGGCGGCTTACCGCGAGGCGCCATGCGGCGCGCACCGTGGCATCGAGCAGGAGCCGGGTCTGCGCGGCCAGCTGGACGAACTGCCAGGCCGCGCCGGCCACGGCGCGCACCAACTCGGTGGAACCGACGTCGAAGAAGTGGCGCAGTTCGATCGAGCGCCGCGTCGGCACCAGGCCCGCCAGGGCGCCGAGAAGGGGGCCAAGAATCAGTGCCGCCGCGACGGCCGCGAGCGCCCAGGACCGCGGAAACGCATCGGTGAAAACGATCCACGCGAGCAGCGCAGTCGATGCCGGAACCACCAGCGCGCGGCGCAGGTTGTCGCTCATCTTCCAGAGGCCCAGCGCATCGATGCCGAAACGCGGCGCGCGCAGCATCAGAGGCAGCAGCTGCCAGTCGCCGCGCGTCCAGCGGTGCGCGCGCGAAGCGGCCACGCCGGCGTGATGCGGATGGTCTTCGATCAGGACCAGGTCGCTCACCATGGCGCAGCGCGCCACCGTGCCTTCGAGCAGGTCGTGGCTCAGGACGGCGCCGTCCGGCAGCCGCCCGTCGAGCGCCGCATGGACGGTGCGCACATTGAGCAGGCCCTTGCCGCTGAAGGAGCCGCTGCCGAACACGTCCTGGTAGAGGTCGGAGGCGCTGCTGCTGTACGGATCGAGCCCGCACTGGCCGGCGAACAGCCAGTGGAAAAGCGAGCGCTCGTTGCGAGCCGGGAAGGGCGTGACGATGCGCGGTTGGAAAATGCCGAAGCCCCTCACCACGCGGCGGCTGGCCGCATCGAGCTGCGGCGCGTTGAGCGGATGGGCCGCCACCGCGACCAGCTCGCGCAGCGCGCCGGGCGGCAGGCCGGTGTCGCTGTCGAGCGTCAACACGTAGGGGATGCGCTCGGCCAGCCGAAAGCCGGGCGCCATCGGCAGGAAGCCGCCGTCGTCCCCAGTGGCCAGGAGGCGCAGCAGCATCTCGAGCTTGCCGCGCTTGCGCTCCCAGCCCATCCAGCGCTGCTCCGTCTCGCACCAGCTGCGCGGACGGTGCAGCAGCACGAAGCGGGACGCGGCGCCCGCTGGTGCGGGATACCGATCGTTGAGCGCGGCAATCCGCCGCTGCGCATCGTCGAGCAACGCGGCGTCCCCGGGCAGCGTTGGCTCGTCGGCGTCGACCCAGTCCGTCAGCAGCGCGAACTGGGCCTGCGCTTCGCGATTGGCGAGCCAGTGCAGTTCGAGCCGGTGCGCGAGCTGGGCAGTGGCTGCTTCCGAACCCAGCAGCGCCGGAACGGCGACCAGGACCCGATGCACCTCTGGAATGCCTTGCGCGAAATCGAACCGGGGCAGCAGCCGGACGCGGGTCGATTCGGCCATGATGCGATGCACCAGCGCGATGACTGCTTCGGATAGCGGCCCGGCGAGCAGCACCAGCGCGACCACGGCCTGCCATGCCGCATCGGGCCAGCCATTGCGGTTCAGGCCGTGGACGGCCATTGCGAGCAGCAATGCAGTGCCGACCACTACCGCCAGCACGTAGAGCATCGGGCGCCAGGCGCGCAGGGCGCTCAGAGGCGGCGCGACGCGCACTGCGCCCGTGCCATTCGCCTGCGCCAGCGCGATGCTCAGATCCGGAAGCCCCTGTCCGAACAGGTAGTAGCCTGCGGTTCGTTCGGCATGCGACCAGCCGCTCTCGGCGTCTTCGTTCTCCGGCGGATCGCAGACTGCATCGAGGGCCAGGTTCACCACGGCTTGCGCGACTTCGCGTTCGGAGCAGCGGCTGGTGCGCGCCACCTGTTCCATCGCGTGGGTGATCTGCTGGCGCGTGAGCTCGCTTTCGCGCGCGAAGCTGGGCAGCTCGCGCAGCACGCGCAGCGAGCGGCTCACCGGCTCGATCAGGTCGGCCCACTCGACCTGGCCGATCATGCGCAAGGTGGTGATGATGTTGCCGACCGTGAGATTGGCGGCCGCCTGCATCGTCTGCGCCTCGCTGACGAGCGCCGGGCCATTGGGGCAATGCTGCTCGGTCCATTTCAAGAGCGGCGGCGCGTCGTCGCCATGCTCGATCGGCAGCTGCAGCCAGAGCTGGGTGAGGTAGCGTTCCTGCATGCCGCGGCTTTGCAGCGCACGGTAGAGCACATCGAGGTCCTGCGCCGAGAGCCTGTCGGCCGCTTCCCAGGCCGCATGCGCGACCTCGCGCGCGACCTTGCTTTCGGCAATGCCCTCGGCCACGCGCCGCAGGTTCTCGAGCAACACCACGCGCAGCGTGGTCGGCAGCGCCCACAGTTCGCCGAGCGTGAGCTCGTCGATGTCCTGGTAGGCATCGAGGAAGGCGGTAAACAGGTCGCTGTTCAACACACTGTCGGTATGGGCCACATAGGCCCAGGCGATGCCGTAGACGCGCGGCAGGCCGGCCAGCGGCGGCGCCGCGAGCTTGGGCAGGCGAGCGTAGTAGCTGCGCGGCACGCCCTCGCGGATCTGTTGGAGTTGCGCCTCGACCAAATGGAAGTTGTCGAGCAGCCATTCGGCCGCCGGCGTGACGTAGCGCCCGCTCTGAGAGATCAGCGCGATGTAGTCGAAGGCGCTGCGCAGCGATTCGAGGTTGCGGTCGACCCGCGGGAAAAAAGGCGTGGCGTCGCCGCGCAACTCCTCGCTGTGAACGGCCTGCGCCCGGGCCAGGCTGTGGCCGTGCTGCTCGAAGCGCTGCACGCCGAACAGCTCGGCGCGGATCGGCGGCTCGACGGGCTCGTAGGGATCGAGAAGAAGATTACGCGCGTACTGGCTGAGTGAGTCGAGCCGGTCGACGACCGCCGCAGCACTCAAGTGACTGCGTAAAGCCCGATGACGAGAACCACGGCCAGGCAGGCCATCGTCACGATGCGGCCGGCGGCCGCCGAGCGCACGCGCTGCAATCTGCTCTTCACCGTGAACCATCGCCCGTGTGCGAGCGCGCAATGCCGCATGTGCGATGCCAGCGCTTCGAAGTCGCCGCTCACAAAGTCGACCTTGGCATGGGTAAGGGATTGCGGGGAAGACATGGCGAAATTTCCTGTGAACGACCCTTGAGCCGCCGCGCGATTGCGAGAGCTGTGAACGTAGGCGACAGGGTACTCCTCCTTCAATGTCCCTGATGCCCCCAATTTTTCCTTCGCCAAATGCTCATGTAGGAAACGGCGTACACGGGTTTACTCGGCTCCTAGCCTGTGTTCCGAAGCCCCGCCGCCACGCCGTTGATCGACATGTGGATGCCGCGCTGCAGTCGCTCGTCGTGCTGCCCCGCGCGCCAGCGGCGCATCAGCTCGACCTGCAGGTGGTGCAGCGGATCGATATAGGGGAAGCGATGGCGGATCGAGCGTTGCATGTCGGCGTTGCCTTCGAGACGCTGCTTCGCGCCGGTGATCAGCGTCAGCGCATCGGAGGTGCGGTGCCACTCGGCGTCGATCATCGAGAACACCTTTTGCCGCAGCTTGCGGTCGGCCACCAGTTCAGCGTAGCGCGAGGCCAGGGCCAGGTCGCTCTTGGCGAGCACCATGTCCATGTTCGACAGCAGCGTGCTGAAGAAGGGCCACTGCGCATACATGCGCTTCAGCAGGGCCTGCCGCTCCTTGCGCGCCGCGGTGCTGCCGGCGGCCGACAGAAAGCTTTCGATGGCCGAGCCGAAACCGTACCAGCCGGGCAGCGTGAGCCGGCACTGGCCCCAGCTGAAGCTCCAGGGGACGGCGCGCAGGTCTTCGATCCTGCGGCTGGGATTGCGCGATGCCGGGCGCGAGCCGATGTTGAGCTCGGAGATTTCGCGGATCGGGGTGGCGCTGAAGAAGTAGTCGCCGAAGCCCGGCGTCTCATAGACCAGTTGGCGGTAGGCCGCCATGCTGGCCGCCGAAAGCTCCCCTGCGGCGGCAAGGAAGGCAGTCGGCGCTGCCTTCGAGGGCGGCAGCAGCGTGGCCTCCAGGGTGGCGGCGACCAGGGTTTCGAGGTTGCGCCGGCCGATCTCGCGGTTGGCGTACTTGGAGCCGATCACCTCGCCCTGTTCGGTCAGGCGGATCTGGCCGCGCACCGTGCCGGGCGGCTGCGCGAGGATGGCCTGGTAGCTCGGTCCGCCGCCGCGGCCGACCGTGCCGCCGCGACCGTGGAACATGCGCAGGCGAATGCTGGTCTTCGATTTCCTGTTGAGCTCGTCGACGAGCGCTACGAGCGCGGTCCCTGCCCGGTAGAGCTCCCAGTTGCTGGTGAAGATGCCGCCGTCCTTGTTGCTGTCGCTGTAGCCCAGCATCACGTCCTGCTCGGCGCCCGAGCGCTGCACCAGCGCCTGGATGCCGGGCAGGGCGTAGAAGGCGCGCACGATCGGTGCGGCATTGCGCAGGTCTTCGATGGTTTCGAACAGCGGCACCACGATCAGGTCGCAGGTGGCGTTGCCGAGCGCAGCGCCGGGCGTGGGGACACTATTGCCCAGCGTGCCGCGCAAGAGGCCGACTTCCTTTTGCAGCAGCAGCGCCTCCAGCAGGTCGCTGACGGTCTCGGTGTGGCTGATGATGTAGTGGCGAATGGCCGCCGCGCCGTAGCGCGCACGGGCGGTGCGGGCGGCAGCGAAGATCGCGATCTCGCTTTGCGCCAGCGGCGAATACACGGCATCGGGCACGCGCAGCGGACGGGCATCGTCCAGGAGTCGAAGCAGCAGCGTCTGCTTGGCGTCCTCCGCGAGCGCCGCGTAGTCGGGTTCGATGCGCGCAGTGGCGAGCAGTTCGGCCACCACGGCCTCGTGCTTGTCGGAGCTCTGCCGCAGGTCGACCGTCGCGAGATGGAAGCCGAACACCTCGACCGCACGGATCAAGGGGCGCAGGCGATGCGCGACCAGCGCGGCGCCGTGCTGCTCGACGAGCGAGTCCTCGATGGTGCGCAGGTCGGCCAGGAACCCGTCCGCGCTGGCGTAGGGGTTCTGCGGCGCGACCGCATGGCGGGCGGCCTCGCCGCCGGTGAGCTCGCGCAGCGTTGCCGCGAGACGCGAATAGATGCCGGTCAGGGCGCGTCGGTAGGGCTCGTCTTGCCGATGCTCGCTGTGGTCGGGCGAGCGCTCGGCCAGCGCCTGCATCTCCACCGTCACGTCGACCAGCGCGGCCGACAGCGACAGCTCGCCGCCGAGGTAATGCACTTCGGTCAGGTAGTGGCGCAGCGCCAGTTCGGCCTGGCGGCGCAGCGCGTACTCGAGGGTTTCGGCGGTGACATTGGGATTGCCGTCGCGGTCGCCGCCGATCCACTGGCCCATGCGCAGGAAGGGCGCAATGGCGCCCTGGTCCAGCGCCGCTTCGAGGTCGGCATAGACGCGCGGAATCTCGCGCAGGAAGGTGGCCTCGTAGTAGCTCAGCGCGTTCTCGATCTCGTCGGCCACAGTGAGCTTGGAGAAGCGCAGCAGCCGCGTCTGCCAGAGCTGGGTGACGCGCGTGCGCATCTGGCTTTCGTTGTCGGCGAATTCGCGCGGCGTCAGCGTGTCCTTCGTTCCGGCGAAGGCGTCTGCGCGCAGCTTGATCTCGTCGCGCGCCGTGAGCAGCTGGGCGATCGCGCGCTCGGCGTCGAGGATGCTCTTGCGCTGCACCTCGGTCGGGTGCGCGGTGAGCACCGGCGACACGTAGCTGTGCGCCAGCGATTCGACCACCGCCTTCGGCGCGATGCCCGCCTTGCGAATGCGCGCCAGTGCGACCTCGAGGCTGCCCTCGGCGTTCTCGCCGGCGCGCTCGGCTTCGGTGCGGCGCCGGATCTGGTGCCGGTCCTCGGCCAGGTTCGCGAGGTGGCTGAAGTAGGTGAAGGCGCGGATCACGCGCACCGTCTCGGCTGCGCTCAGGCCCTTCAGCAGGCTCTTGAGCGCGCGGTCGGCTGCATGGTCGGCATCGCGCCGGAAGGACACCGAGAGCGTGCGGATCTTCTCGACCAACGCATAGCTGTTCTCGCCCTCCTGCTCGCGGATCACGTCGCCGAGGATGCGGCCGAGCAGGCGGATGTCGTCGATCAGCGGCTGTTCTTCGCTGTTGCGGCGCTTGGACGCCGAAACGGGGGTGGGGCTTTTTTTCACTCGAAATTTCTCCTCGTCGGACCCGATCGGCGCACGCGTTGTTGCGATGCAACATGCTAGCATTCCACCGATCCCCCACAGCAACGGAAATGGCCTTGAGCAACATCGTGATCGCCACGCGCGAAAGCCGGCTGGCCCTCTGGCAAGCCGAGCACGTGCAGACCTTGCTCCAGGCGCGGGGCCACACCGTCAGCCTGCTCGGCATGACCACCCGCGGCGACCAGATCCTCGACCGCTCGCTCGCCAAAGTCGGTGGCAAGGGCCTGTTCGTGAAGGAGCTCGAGCTCGCGCTCGAACAAGGACGCGCCGACATCGCGGTGCACTCCCTCAAGGACGTGCCGATGGACCTGCCCGAGGGCTTCGCGCTGGCGTGCGTGCTCCCGCGCGAGGACCCGCGCGATGCGCTGGTCTCGCCGCGCTATCCCTCGCTCGATGCGCTGCCGCAGGGCGCCGTGGTCGGCACCTCCAGCCTGCGCCGCGTGGTGCTGT
This sequence comes from Variovorax paradoxus, assembly GCF_018614915.1. Lineage (GTDB taxonomy): Bacteria > Pseudomonadota > Gammaproteobacteria > Burkholderiales > Burkholderiaceae_C > Variovorax > Variovorax paradoxus_K. The sequence goes on from NZ_JAGGNU010000023.1 coordinate 44,833, forward strand.
TGCACGCGCAGAGGCCCGACCTGCGTATCGAGCCGCTGCGCGGCAACCTGGACACGCGATTGCGCAAGCTCGACGAGGGGCAGTACGACGCGATCGTGCTCGCTGCCGCGGGCCTCAAGCGGCTCGGCCTCGAAGGGCGCATCCGTACCGTCTTCGAGCCCGAGACGATGCTGCCGGCGGCCGGGCAGGGCGCCCTCGGCATCGAGGTGCGCTCCGATCGCGCCGACCTGTTCGAGCTCCTCGCGCCGCTGTCGCAGCAGAGCGACTGGCTCGCGACCGCGGCGGAACGTGCGGTGAGCCGGGCGATGGGCGGAAGCTGCTCGATGCCGCTCGCGGCCCATGCGCGCTGGCAGGCTGACGGCAGCCTGCGCATCGACGCGGCCTGGGGCGATCCCGAACGCGCGGCGCCCTTGGCGAAGGTGCACGCGGCCGCCGAAGTCGCAGACTTCGCGCAGGCCGATGCATTGGGCAAAGGCGCCGCGAAGCTGCTGCGCGACGCCGGCGCCCGTTGACGAGATGCCGGCCACCCCAGTGATCGTCACGCGCCCCGCGCGTGAAGCGGCGCGCTGGGTGGGCGAGTTGCGCACCGCCGGCATTGCGGCCATTGCGCTGCCGCTGATTGCCATCGAGCCGCTCGACGATCCGCAGCCTCTTCGCGCCGCATGGCAGCGCCTGGCCGACTACGACGCACTGATGTTCGTGAGCGCCGCGGCGGTCGAGCATTTTTTCGGCGACAGAAGTCCGGCCCCTGCCGCCCTGCGCCAGCGCTTCTGGGCCACCGGGCCCGGCACCTGCGGCGCCTTGCAGCAGGCGGGTGTGCCTGTGTCCGTGATCGATGCGCCGTCCGCCGCAGCCGATCAATTCGATTCCGAGACCCTGTGGGAGCTGGTGCAGACCCAGGTGCGGCCCGGCGTGCGCGTGCTGATCGTGCGCGGCAGCGATGCCTCGGGGCAGCCGTCGGGGCGCGACTGGCTGGCGCGCCAGGTCGTCGCGGCCGGTGGCGCGTGCGATGCCGTGGCGGCCTATCGGCGGCTGGCGCCGCCCCTGGACGCCGCTCAGCGGCAACTGGCTGCCGAAGGCGCCAGCGGCCGGGCCCTCTGGCTCTTCAGCAGCTCCGAGGCGATCGCCAACCTGTGCCATGCGCTGCCTGCCACGAACTGGCAGTCGGCCCGCGCGATCACCACCCACGCCCGCATCGCCGAAGCCGCGCGCAGCGCGGGTTTCGGCACCGTACGCATCGCTGCGCCCGGGCTGGCGGCGCTGGTCGCGTCGATAGAATCCTTGGCATGAGCGACGCCTCCGTGTTGAACGAAACCTTGCAGGAACCCGCGGCGCCCGCGCCCCTGCCGGCCACGCTGCAGGCAACAACGCCACCGGCGGCAGCGGCTGCCGTCCCGAGGATCGTGCTGGGCCTGGTGGGCGCGATTGCACTCGTGGCGCTGGTGGTCGCGCTGGCGCTCTGGCAGAAGGTCAGCGGCATGCAGGAGCAGCTGGCGCGCCAGAGCGCCGATGCGCTGGCGCAATCCATGGAGGCGCGCACCCTGGCGCGCCAGGCGCAGGAAGTGGTGCGCGACACGGCGGGGCGGCTGGCCCTGACCGAGACCCGCGTTGCCGAAGTCGCGCTGCAGCGCTCGCAGCTCGAGGAGCTGATGCAAAGCCTGTCGCGCTCGCGTGACGAAAACCTGGTGGTCGACATCGAGTCGGCCGTGCGGCTGGCGCTGCAACAGGCGCAGGTCACGGGCAACGTGCAGCCGCTGCTGGCGGCACTCAAGGCCGGGGACCTGCGCATCGGGCGTGCCGCGCAGCCGCGGCTCGCACCCCTGCAGCGCGCGATGCAGCGCGATGCCGACCGCTTGCGCACAAGCGCCAGCGCCGACAGCGGCGAAGCGCTGCAGAAGCTCGACGAACTAATGCGCAGCGTGGACGACCTGCCGCCGCTGAATGCGGTCGCGGTGCGCGGTGCGGGCCTCAATTCGTGGCAGGCCGAGCCGATACCGGCCGACGCGCCCTGGTGGCAGCGCTTCCTCCTGCTGGTGCGCAACGAGGCGCGCTCGCTGCTGCGCGTCGGGCGCATCGAACGGCCCGAGGCCGTGCTGCTCTCGCCCGACCAGACCTTCTTCCTGCGCGAGAACCTGAAGCTCCAGGTGCTCAATGCTCGCCTGGCCCTGCTGTCGAGGGAAATGGACACGGCCCGCAACGAGCTGGCCACGGTGGCGGCCTCGCTCAACCGCTATTTCGACCCGGCCTCGCGCCGCGTCCAGGCCGCTGCCACGCTGGTGCAACAGCTGCAGGCGCAGGTGCGGGCCAGCGACCCGCCGCGCCTGGACGAAACTCTGACCGCGCTGGCGACGGCTGCCGCGGGACGCTAGGAGGCAGACCCCGGTCATGCGCGCGGCACTCTGGTTTCTCGCCCTGTTCGGCATCGCGGCCGCGGTGGCGCTGTTCGCCGGCAACAACCAGGGCACGATCACCGTCTTCTGGCCGCCGTGGCGGGTCGACCTGTCGCTGAATCTCGTGCTGCTGCTGCTGCTGCTTGCCTTCGGGCTGCTGCACCTGGCGCTGCGCGGCTTGTCGGCGCTGTTCTCGCTGCCCAGGCAGGCGCGCCAATGGCGCCTGCAGCAAAAGGAGCGCGCCCTGCATGCGGCCCTGCTCGACGCGCTGGCGCAATTGCTGGCCGGGCGCTTCTCGCGCGCACGCAAGGCCGCGCAAGCCGCGCTGACGCAGGAGAGAACGCTGGCCGCGCTCGACGCGCCGCTGCCGCAGGCGCAGCAGGTGAGGGTGCTGTCGCACCTGCTCGCCGCGGAGAGCGCGCAGGCGCTGCAGGATCGCGCGGCGCGCGATGCGCACTTGCAGCAGGCGCTCAACGAGAGCGCCGACCGAGGCATTCTGGCCAGCCCCGAGACGCGCGAAGGCGTGCAGCTGCGGGCTGCCCGCTGGGCGCTCGACGACCGCGATGCACCGGCGGCGCTGGCACGCCTCGCGGAGCTGCCGCAGGGCGCCCAACGGCGCACGCTGGCGCTGCGGCTGCGATTGAAGGCTGCGCGCCAGGACCGCCGCACGCTCGAAGCGCTCGAAACCGCGCGGCTCCTGGCCAAGCATCGCGCCTTCTCGGACTCGGCCGCGCAGAGCATCGTGCGAGGGTTGGCGACCGAACTGCTGTCGGGCGCGCACGATCCCGCACAACTGCTGCGGGCCTGGGGCGAGTTCGAGGCCTGGGAACGCGAGATGCCCGAGGTCGCGATCCACGCCGCGCAGCGCATGGTGGCGCTGCGCGGCGATCTCACGCTTGCGCGTGCCTGGCTGCTGCCGGTCTGGGAGCGCATGGCCGCGCAGCCCCAGAGCCTCGGCGAGTCCTTGCGCGTGAAGCTGGTGCGGGCGCTCGAGGCGGGACTCGATTCGGTCGATGCCGAATGGCTGGCTCGCATCGAGTCTGCGCAGCGGAACAACCCGCGCGATGCCAATCTGCAGTACCTGGCCGGCATGGCCTGCATGAAGCGCCAACTTTGGGGCAAGGCGCAACAATTGCTCACGCAGGCGGGATTGGCGTTACAGGATCCCAACCTGCATCGTCGAGCCTGGCAGGCCCTCGCCCAACTGGCCGAGGCCCGAGACGACGCCCACCAGGCTTCTGCCGCCTGGAAACGCGCAGCACAGACCGAAAACCTCTGAAAAGGGGTCCATTCCGCAAGGTCGGGTTAGCTATCTTATTGATAGCTAACTATCAAGCATCCACGGTCAAATACGGAAACTTTTGCTGTCTCGGCGTGTCCGCCTACACGCGCTTTTTTTCTCTGCCTAATGATCTAAGCCAAGAAAGAATTTGACCTCACGGCTGACTGATGTACAGTCGTAACTGTTTGCAAAAGTATTCATTCTGGTCACGACGCGGAGTTTGGTTTGAACCGTTTCCTATTACACACCGCTTTGTTTGCTTCGGCCATCCTGCTGCTGCAGGCGTGCGCACCGCTGGCGCCGGGTTTCCGTTCTGCCAGCAATGACGCCGACCAGGCCGTCTCGCCATCCGGCTTCTCGACCTCCGAGATCGATCCGCCGCCGGCCGGCGCGATCACCTCGATCACGCCGCAGCTGATCCGCGCGCAGCGTGCCGCGCAGGGAAAGGCGATTCCCCCCGACGTGCAGGCGCTGGTGGGGACGGCGGAGGTCTACAAGATCGGCCCGGGCGACGTGGTGGGCATCGTGGTCTACGACCATCCGGAGATCGTGTTCAGCGCGATTCCCGCCACCACCGTGGCCGATCCGGCCAGCGTGTCGCCGGCGCCCGGCTTCATCGTGTCGAACACCGGGCAGCTGAGCTTCCCGTACGTCGGCGCGCTGAGGGTCGAAGGCATGACCGTCCAGGAACTGGAGAACACGCTCGTGCAGCGGCTGTCGCGGGTCTTCAAGAATCCCCAGCTGAGCGTCCGGGTGCAGGCCTTCCGGAGCAAGCGTGCCTACATCGAAGGCGATGTGCGGCTTCCCGGCCTGATGGTGTTCACCGACATTCCGATGACGCTCGCCGAGGCGCTCAACCGCGCCGGCGGATTCGCGCCGACGGGCGACCGTTCCGCCGTGAACCTCACGCGCGACGGCAGGACGATTGCGCTCGACCTGATGGCGATGGCCGACGCGGGCCTCGACGCATCCCGCATTCCGCTGAAATCCGGCGACATGGTGATGGTGCGCAGCCGCGACGAGCGCAAGGTCACCGTGATGGGCGAGGTCAACATCCAGATGGGTGTGCTGATGCGCAACGGCCGGCTCAGCCTGAACGATGCCCTGACCGAGGTCGGCGGCGTCAACCTCGGGACCGCGAATCCGCGCCAGATCTACGTGATCCGCAACGAGACGGAGGGGCAGGCGATCTTCCATCTCGATGCCCGCACGCCGACGGCGATCGCGCTCGCGGACGGCTTCCAGCTGCGGCCCAAGGACGTGGTCTATGTCGATCCGGTCCCGCTGGTGCAATGGAACCGTGTCTTGAGCCTGATCCTACCGACGGCCACGACCGCGACGTCCTACCGCGATCTGGGCACGCGAGGGGGCACCAGATAGTGGCCATCCAGAACGTCCTCGTCGTGTGCATCGGGAACATCTGCCGCAGCCCCATGGCCGAAGGCCTGATGACCACGGCCCTGCCCGGCGCCCTGGTCAGCTCGGCAGGCTTGCAGGCGCTGTCCGGTTCGCGCGCGGATCCGATCGCCTGCGAGCTGATGGACGAGCGCGGCATCAGCCTCGAAAAGCACCGGGCGCGGCAGCTCAGCCTGGACATGTGCCAGCGCGCCGATCTGATTCTCGTGATGGATCGCGAGCAGCGCCGCACGGTCCAGGAGCGCTACCTCTTCGCGGCCGGCAAGGTGTTCCGTCTCTGCGAATTCACCGACCAGGACGTGCCCGACCCTTTCCGTTCGGGTCGCGGTTCTTTTCAGCGCTCGCTGGCACTCATTGAAGGCGGCGCGCAGCAGTGGGTCAAACGCATTTCACGAGTATCCAGTTGATGAATTCCACTCTCACACCCAAAACAAGCCCCAGCTCGCAGATCACGAGCGCTGCGGACGACGACGATCTGGACATCGGCCGCTACATCGACGTCCTGCTCTCGAACAAGTGGTTGATCGCGGCGATCACCCTCGTGGTGTTCGCGATGGGTGCCATCTACGCCTTCCTGGAGCGGCCGATCTACGAGTCCAACATGGTGGTCCAGGTCGAGGACACGGAGGGCGGCGGCAAGGGCATTCTCAGCGAGGCCGGCGGCCTGATCGACGTCAAGACCCCGGCCAACGCCGAGATCGAGATCATCCGCTCGCGCATGATCGCCGGCCAGGCCGTGGAGGCGACCAAGCTCTACATCGCGGCGAGCCCGCGCTACGTGCCCTACATCGGCGGCTGGCTGGCGCGGCGTGCCAACGGCCTTTCGGAACCCGGATTCCTCGGTTTCGCCGGCTACGTGTCGGGAACGGAACGCCTCTTGATCGGGCAGTTCGACGTGCCGACCCAGATGGAAGGCGGACTGTTCACGGTGACGGCCAAGGCCGGCAACCAGTACACGCTCGACTATCCGGGAATGCAGCAGCTGACCGGCACCGTCGGCAAGCTTCTGAAGGCCGATACCGGCGAAGGGCCGATCGAGCTGCTGGTGACCCAGCTCTCCGGCAAGCCGGGTGCGCAGTTCAACCTCTATCGCTACGCGAAGCTGCCGACCACCATCGCACTGCAGTCCAGCCTGGTCCTTCAGGAGCGCGGCAAGACCTCCGGCATCATCAACGTGGCCCTGCAGGACAGCGATCCCTTCAAGCTGACGCGGGTGCTCAATGCCGTGGGCGAGCAATACGTCAAACAGAACATCGAGCGCAAGGCCGCGGAAGCGCAGAAGACGCTGGCCTTCCTCGACGTCCAGCTGCCGCAGTTCAAGAAGCAGCTGGAGGCCTCCGAAGAGGTCTACAACCGCTATCGCAATCAGAAGGGCACCGTGGCCTTCAGCGAGGAAGCGGCGCTGGTATTGGGGCAGGCGGTCGATCGCCAGACCAAGCTGCTGGACGCGCAGCAACGCCGGCGTGAACTCGAAGCCCGTTTCACTTCCGCGCACCCGAGCGTGCAGACCCTCGACAGCCAGATCGCGGCACTCAAGGTCGACATGGGTGATATCCAGGCCCGTATCAAGGGCCTGCCGGCCATCCAGCAGGAAGCGGTGCGCATGGAGCGCGACGTGAAGGTCAACACCGAGCTGTACCAGTCGCTGCTCAACAACGCGCTGCAGCTGCGCCTGGTGAAGGAAGGCAAGATCGGCAACGTCCGCGTGCTCGACGAGGCGGTGGTGCCGCAGGTGCCGGTGAAGCCGAACCGCAAGGTCATCATGGCAGCCGCGTTGGCGCTGGGGCTGTTCCTCGGCATCGTCGCCGCGTTCGTCCGCAGCTCCTTCATCGAGCAGCGCCTGCGCGATCCGCACGAGGTGGAAGCCGATACCGGCCTGCCGGTCTTCTCGACCATTCCGCTCAGCCCCGCGCAGAGCGCGATCGCGAAGCGGCGGCTGAGCGGCGCCACCGGGGTGCGCTTGCTGGCGATCGAGAGTCCGGACGATCCGGCCGTCGAAAGCCTGCGCAGCCTGCGCACGGCGATGCAGTTCGCGATGCTGGAATCGCCGAACAACCGCGTGCTGATCAGCGGTCCCACGCCGGGCGTGGGCAAGAGCTTCGTGACGGCGAATTTCGCCGCGCTCATGGCTGCCGCGGGCAAGCGCACGCTGCTGATCGACGCCGACCTGCGGCGCGGCCACACGCACCAGTACTTCGGATTGCAGCGCCACGGTGGGCTGTCGGAACTGATCGCGGGCAGCCTGACGGTGCAGCAGACGGTGCACCGGCAAGTGGTTCCCAACCTGGATTTCCTGGCCACGGGCCAGTTGCCTCCGAACCCGGCGGAGCTGCTGGTGTCGGAATCCTTCAAGACGGCGCTCGAGCGCCTGTCGGAGCAGTACGACCTGGTGGTCATCGACACGCCGCCGGTGCTGGTCGCCGCCGACACGTCCACGGTCGCGGCACACGCGGGCACGGTGCTGCTGGTGGCGCGCGCAGACCAGTCCACCATGGGCGAGCTCAAGGAAAGCACCCGCCGTCTTTCGATGAGCGGCAAGGCCGCCACGGGCGTGCTGCTCAACGCGATGGACGTCGGCCGCCGCGCCTTCGCACCGTACAAGTACGGCCGCTACCGCTACACCAACTACAACTACGAGAGCATCCTGCCCGAAGAGCAGTGAGCTGCCTCAGGTGGCCGGGCGGTGGGCCACCCTTGCAATGCAGGCCTCGAGGTCGCGTTCGAACTGCGCCAGGACGACATCGCGATCGAATCGCGCTTCGGCGTAGGCACGCGAGCGGCGTCCGAGTTCGCGCCGAAGCTCGGGTTGCGCGGCCAGCGCGACGACGGCCTGTGCAAAGGCCTTCGCATCGTCCGGCGGCACGGCGACGCCGCATTCGGACACCACCTTGCCGAGCTCGGTGTCGGCACGCGCGCCGGCCACCACCGGCCTGCCGCTGCTCAGCATGCCGGTGAGCTTGGACGGCATCACCAGGTCGGCCGCATCTGCGCGCTGGGGCAAGAGGTGGATGTCCGCCAGGCCCAGCAGGTCGCCGAGCCGATCGGCCGGCTGCAGATCGAGGAAGCGCACGTTGGCAAGCTGCTCGCAGCGCTTCATCAGTTCGGCGCGGCCGGCGCCGTTGCCGCAGAACACGAATTCGAGCCCGGGCTGGTCCTTCAGCATCAGGGCCATCTCGGCCAGCAGTTCCAGCCCCTGCTTGGCGCCCATGTTGCCCGAGTAGAGCGCCACGACGGCATCGGATCGGATGCCCAGTTCGGCGCGGTAGGGGCTTGCCCCCTGCAGGGGCTGGATGGCCGATACGTCGGCCCAGTTGGGCAGCGAGACCAGGCGCTCGGGCTCGATGCCCTTGCTGCTCGCGCGCTCGATCATGCGCTGGGAAATGGTGGAGATCCGGTCGAAGCGGCGCATCAGCCCCCGTTCGACCGCCGCGACGAAGGCCCGCAGTCGCGCGCCTTTGAGCAGCCCGAGTTCGAAGGCGGCGTCGACCTCGTAGTCCTGGATGTGCAGCCAGGTCTTGGCCGAGCACAACCGGGCGAAGAGCAGCGCCGCCGGCGTGCAGAAGAGCGGCGGCTCCGTCACCCACACCACGTCGGGCTTCCAGCGCCACTGGGCGAACAGGGCCGGGATGCTGGCCAGCGCGAAGCTCGCCAGGTGCAGAAGACGCTTCGCGCCGCTGACCTTGCGCGGCACCCACAGCGGCGTGCGCAGCACCGTGGCGCCGTGCCAGGTCTCCTGCGTGTAGCGCGAGGCGCGGTAGCCGGGCCAGACCGCCCAGTCAGGGTAGTAGGGCGGCGCGGTGACCACGCGCACCTCGTGTCCCTGGGCGGCGAGGCATGCGACCATTTCTCCGGTGTACTTGCCGATGCCGGTCAGTTCCGGCGCGAAATTAATACCGTAGACGAGCAGTTTCATGGATCACGCAGGTTGGGGCGAGTGCTCGCGGATGGTGTGGACCAGCTTTTCCGCCACCTGCTCCATCTGGAAGCGGGTGTCGAAACAGCGCAGCGCGGCGACGCGCATCGCCTCGAGTTCGGCGGGCGTCGCGCCGAGCCAGCGTTGCAGCAGGGCGACCGTGCCCTCCAGCGTGTCGGATTCGACGAAGCCCGCACGATCTGCCGCGATCTCGCGCCAGATGTTGACCTTGTTGCTGATCAGCACCGGCCGGCTGCAGGCGAGCGCCTCCGCCACCGCGATGCCGAAGTTCTCCTGGTGCGAAGGCAGGCAGAACACCTCGCACGCATGGAAGGCGCCCCATTTCAGCTCGCCCGACAGCATGCCGGTCCAGCTGATGCGCGAGGCGATGCCGAGACCGGCCGCACGGCTTTGCAATTGAGCGGTCAGGCCTTCGTCGTCCGGGCCCGCCATCACGAGCTGGACGTCCGGCACCTGCGCCGCGACACGCGCGAAGGCCTCGATCAACAGGTCGCAGCCCTTTTTTTCGTGGATGCGGCCGAGGAACAGCAACAGCCGCTTGCCCTTCAGCTCAGGAAAGGACGAAAGAAAGGTCTCGGACAAGGTCCTGGCATTCTGCGGCGGCACGGTTGTGCCATACGAGCCGACCACCTCGCGGCAGCGATAGAGCCAGAAGGACTGCCGCGCGAGCAGGCGTTCTTCCTCGCAGGTGAAGAGCACGGCGGATGCATCGCGCAGCACGCGGTACTCGCCCCAGGGCCAGTAGAGCCACTTCTTGAGATGCTTCAACGGATAGCGGTGCTTGAACCACGGATCGAGCATGCCGTGGCTGTAGACGAAGTAGGGCGTGGAAGACCCGTGCAGCGCACGCCAGGCGGCGAAGCCGACGTACTGCCAGAGGCCGTTAACGATGACGGCGTCGTAGTCGCCGGCGTGTGCCTTGAGCCAGGGCAGCAGGCGCTCGTTGTAGCCGTAGCTGGAGGCCGAGGGGCCGGTCGCGATCACCTTGCCCGGGTAGTCGGCGACGAAGCTCGCATCGGGGCTGTCGAGGCTCACCACGTCGCCCTCGTGCCCCATGGCCGCCAATGCGCCCTGGATTCGACGGACTCCCTCGATGACGCCTCCGCCGCGAGGATCGACGGATGGAATGAGATGAAGCAGTCTCACGATCGCGAGGCGCGGCCTGGGAAGATTTCGAGCCTCGGATAGCGGAAGACCAGGAGGGCGTAGGCCAGCATGATGCCGAGCAGGGCATTGGCCGTCAGTTGGCCGAGGGCAGGCCAGCTGACCACCGCCAGCGCAGTCGTCAGCCACACCAGCAGGGGATAGGGGGAATTCGTCTTGATCGAGAACCTGAGGCTCCACAGCAGGCCGACGGCCAGCACGAGGTACTTGAGCGCGATGTATGCGAATCCCAGCAGGCCGCCTTCCATCAGGATGCGGCCGCCTTCGGCTTCTGCGAGGGCGAAGACATCGGCCGATCCGGTACGAACGTAGGTCGCGAGGTTGGATCCGAAACCCACGCCGTAGCCGAGCCAGCTCATGATGTCGTAGACCCACGGCTCGCCGAACAGAACGGTCAGGACCCGTTCGGTGAAGTTCTCTGCCTCCGCTGCCTGCTCGAAGCGCGTCTGCGTGATGCCGATTGCGTCTCGGAAAACATAGGCGAAGAGAGCCGTCAGCGCCAGCATGATGACAACTGCCACCGCAGCGCCCACCTTGTTGCGTGCTTTCGAGAACAGCAGCCTGCCCATCAGGTAGGCCATCAGCATCATGCCCGAGGAGATCACCGCCGTTCTGGAGCCGCTCACCAGCGCGCCGGTGACGAAGGCCACGAAGACGGCGACCGCGAACAGGAACTGCCTCGTGTTGCGCTTCCTGGCGCCCAGAATGCCGAGCACCAGCGGCGCCACCATCGTCATGTAGGTGGCATAGCCCGAGGTGAAGCTGAAGGTGCCGGTGGTGCGGACCACGCCCACCACCGCGACGAAGACGCTTTCCTCATCGCCGTCCACCTGGGTGTTGATCCGGGCGCCCGGAGGCGAGTAGTGCTGCAGCACGGCCAGCGGAGCCAGCAGCACCATCACGAGGGCGGCCGCCAGAACCGCGATCCGATAGTCCGCTTCGTTCATGGATGCGGCGGCGGCCACCGCGAACCACATGTACAGGAGCCAGAAGCGCAGGCCGATCACGAACACGATCGGGGAGCTCTCGCCGCCGACGAGCTGCAGCAGCCCCCAGCCGACCACCAGGCACGACCAGGCCAGCATGACGGCGGTGATCTTCTTGTTGCGTCTCAGATGGCCATGCCGCCAGGCGTAGAGGACCAGTGCGAGCGCCAGCAGGTCGCGCAGAAGGATCAGGGGAAGCGTGGACGCGGACGCCACCCACTTGCGCACCGCTCCCTCGAAAATGACGATCAGGAAGACGGCCAGAAAAAGCTGGCCGGCACGGCTGAGCGACGCGGGCCTGTTCACCGCGCGAGGGACGCTGGCGGCGATCGCGCTCATGGGCGCGACCTCCCCGATTGCATGCCGTTCCTGTCGCTCACCTTTGCACCTCGGTGGTCAAAGTTCTCAGCGCGGCGACGTGTGCATCGATGCGATGCGGTACGTACCACTTGTGCGCCTCGCGCCCGATGGCGCGCGGATCGACGGCCGATCGATCGACCGCCTCGAAGCCACGAGCATAGTGCACGTTGGGCCGGAGGCCGTCATGCACGCCATACGCGTCCGACAGCAGGATCGGGCAGACGGCATGCGAGCTGTAGGCGGCGAAGATGCTGCTCTTGGATACGTAGTCCGGCGGGTAGGCCAGGGCGCCGTAATCCGCGCTGGACAGCGCCAGGCTCACCTGTTCGGTCGGCAGCTTGCCGTGCGCGATCACGCCTTCCCGCGCCAGCCGTTGCGAGAGCGGGCCTTCAGGCATTGCCGGGCCGATGTCGTGGATCTCGAGGTCGTTGCGCTTGGCGCAGCGGAAGAGTTCGCCGTCCGCCCACTCGTAGGACTGGGCCCGGATGCCGGCGCTGCCGAAGACCACCAGCTTGCGCTGCCGTTCGGTCTCGATCGAGGCGGGCTCGCCCACGTTCGAGAACACCGGCAGCACCCGGTGCGGCGTGGACTGGGAACGCTCCAGCAGCCAGCGCGCAGATTCCTCCCGGTTCGTCAACCAGAAATCGGATCGCAGCAACAGGTCGCGCGCGATCCGCTGCTGGCAAGCGCTGAGCCAGAAGGCGGAGCCCCACGGAGGGCCGGTCGCGAAGAGCTCATGGAAGACGACGCCGAAGGCCTTGAACTGGGTGCGCAGGCCGTCGATCTTGTCGACCAGCCACAGCGGAATGCCGCGCTTCTGAAAACCGTAGCCGCTGAAATGCAGGAGCAGGAACTCCCCATTCAGCGATGCGGTGTCGGTGCTGTGCGTCAGCTCCATCAGCGGCGCCTGGAGCGGATTGCCCAGCACCGTCGCATAGTCCCGCACGCCGCCCGTGCCGGGTGGAACCAGGGAGATGGAGGTGGCATTCATGCGGGGCATCGACGCTGTGGCTTCGGATCCTCAGGAAGCAATGAGTTCTTCGCTGCAGAAATCTTCGTAGGCGCGCTCCACGCCGGCGCGCAGCGTCATCCTGGGTTGCCAGCCGAGCTGGCGAATCAGTGAAATGTCGAGCAGCTTGCGCGGCGCGCCATCAGGCTTGCTTGCGTCGCAGCGGATGCTGCCGCGATAGCCTACCGTCTCGCTCACCAGCTGTGCGAGCTCCGCGATCGACAGGTCTTCGCCGCTGCCGACATTGATGTGGCTGCTCGTGGGTTCCGTATGGGACGCATAGATTTCGCGCGGAAGGTCCATCACGTGGACGCAGGCACTGGCCATGTCGTCGACGTAGAGGAATTCCCGCTTCGGGGTGCCTGTGCCCCAGATCACGACCGAGGGCGCATCGGCGAGCTTGGCTTCGTGGAAGCGCCGGATCATCGCGGGCAGCACATGGCTGTTCTCGGGATGGTAGTTGTCGCCCGGTCCGTAGAGATTGGTGGGCATCACGCTGCGGAAGTCGCAGCCGTATTGGCGGTTGTAGCTTTCGCAGAGCTTGATGCCGGCGATCTTGGCGATGGCGTAGGGCTCGTTGGTCGGTTCCAGCTTGCCGGTCAGGAGCGCGTCCTCGGCCATCGGCTGCGCCGCGAGCCGCGGATAGATGCAGCTCGAACCGAGAAAGAGCAGCTTGCTCGCACCGGTGCGCCAGGCCTCGTGGATCAGGTTCGCCTCGACCATCAGGTTCGAATAGATGAACTCCGCCGGATAGGTGTTGTTGGCGTGGATGCCTCCGACCTTCGCCGCCGCCACGTAGACCTCCTGCGGTTTTTCTTCGGCGAAGAAGGCGCGGACCTGGGCCTGGTCCGTCAGGTCGAGTTCGGCACGGCTTCTGGTGAGGATGTTGGTGTAGCCTTTTTCGACCAGGCATCGCACGATGGCGCTGCCCACCATGCCGCGGTGTCCCGCCACGAAAATCCGCTTCTGAAACTCGTTCATGGAATAGACCTTGGTACGGGTGAAGATGACGCCCGGGCTTCCCGGGCCAAAGCGGTCAGGCGAGGCGTTTCTGCTGACCGGTCGCGTGTTCGGGCAGATCGTCGAAGCGCACGATGTCGTCCTCGCCGAGGTAGCCGCCGGTCTGGACTTCGATCACTTCGAGGATGGTCTTGCCGGCATTTTCCAATTTGTACTTGGCACCTACAGGAATGTAGATCGACTCGTTTTCCTTGACCAGAAGGGTCTTGTCGTCGCACACCACACTCGCCGTTCCCTTGACCACCACCCAGTGTTCGGCGCGATGGTGGTGCATCCGCAGCGCAAGGTGCGCGCCGGGCTTGACTGTCAGGCGCTTGACGGCGAAGCGCTCGCCGTCGTCGATGCTGTCGTAGGCGCCCCAAGGCCGGGGAATACGGCGATGCCGCGTGGCCTGGCTGTGGCCCTGCGTCGTGAGCAGGGCGACCACGTCCTTGACCTGTTCGGCACAGTCGCTGTGCGCGACCAGGAGCGCATCCGGCGTGTCCACCACCAGCAAATCCTTGGTGCCCAGCGCCACGACGGGGCGATTGGGCGCATAGATGAAGGTGTTGCGCGCACCGATGGCAAAGCCCTTGCCGCTGATCCGGTTGCCGTCGCCGTCCGCGTCGTGCAGGTCGGCCACTGCGTTCCAGCTGCCGACATCGCTCCAGCGGCCCTGGAAGGGAATGACCGCCACCCGGTCGCATTTTTCGAGCACCGCGTAGTCGATGCTCTGGCTGCGGCAGTGACCGAATGCAGCGCCGTCCATGCGCAGGAAATCGCCATCGGTTTCGATGGCCGCGGTGGCCTGCCGGCAACTGTCGAGGATGTCGGCCGCGTGCTCCTGAAGCGCCGCGATCAGCACCTTGGCTTGCACCAGCAGGATGCCGGCATTCCAGAGATGGCCGCCGGCGAGCAACAGCTGCTCGGCATGCTGCGCAGCCGGCTTCTCGATGAACGCGGCCACCGCGTGGCCTGCCTCGTCGCCCAGTGCTTCAGCGAGCTTTGCCCCTTGCCGGATGTAGCCGTAGGCCGTACTTGGAAAGGTCGGCTCCACGCCGAAGGTCACGAGGTACCCGGCCAGTGCCGCGGGGACGCCTTTCTGAACCGTGGCGACGAAGCGCTCTGCATCGGGAATGTGGTGATCGGCGGGCGCAAACAGCAGCAGCTGCTCCGGCTCGGCCAGGAGGGCGATCGCCGCCATGGCTGCCGCGGTGTTGCGTGCCACCGGCTCGAGCAACTGCTTGCCGCGAACCTCGGCGGCTTCGATGCTTTCCTGCACCAGGAAACGGTGCTCTTCCGCTGCGACGCAGGTCACCTCGGCATTCAGCCGACGAAGACGTTCCAGCGTGAGCACAAGAAGATTCTTGTTGTCGATCAGCGGAACGAACTGCTTGGGCAAGGTCTTGCGCGACAGCGGCCACAGACGAGTGCCGCTGCCGCCGCAGAGGACGATCGGCCGGATGCTGCTCGTCACCTCGAACCCTCTCCGGTGATCACTGCACGCACGGTCTTCAGCAGGATCTTGATGTCGAGCCACAAGGACCAGTTGCCCACGTATTCCATGTCGAGCTCGACGCGTCTGGCATAGGACAGGCGATTGCGGCCGCTGACCTGCCACAGGCCCGTGATGCCGGGGCGCATCGCGCAATAGTGTTCCCAGCCCTTGCCGTAGAGGCTGCGCTGGCGCTCCATGCAGGGACGCGGACCGACCAGGCTCATGTCGCCCTTGAGCACGTTCCAGAACTGGGGCAATTCGTCGAGGCTCAGCTTGCGGATGAACTGGCCGATCGGTGTGATGCGCGGATCTTTCTCGAGCTTCTGAAAGGTGTCCCATTCGGTGCGAGCCATGTCGTTGCGGCTCAGGAATTCGTCCAGCACCACTTCGGAGTTGTGCACCATCGAGCGGAACTTGTAGAAGCGAAACCGTTGGCCGCTTTCTCCGAGGCGGTTCTGCCAGAAGTGGACCGGGCGGCCCATGCTGATGCGAACGGCGAGCGCAACGAGCAAATAGAGAGGGCCGAAAAGGACAAAGAAGGTCAGCGCACCCACGATATCGATGGCGCGCTTCGCCGCCCGCTCCAGTCGAGTGAGCTTGCGTGGCCCCACGTATGCTGGGGGCGCGGAGGGGCCGCCGCCATCAGGGGTGAAGCGTCGGACCACGTTGCCGTGTGCGGTCGAGTCGGAACGAAACATTTAAAAATCCCCCGTGACGGGTGCTGCCTCAACTTCGGAGCGTGGCAGTGTAACGCTTTACTACTATTCGCAAGAATTTGAACACAAGATTCTCTCGTTGTCTTGTGAACAAAAGACGTACACCCTTTGTCAGGCAATGTAAGCTTCGCGCTCTGTGAACGGGCCATCATTGAACTTTGGTGCAATGCAGCATGTTCGCAGCAAGTGTAGTTCTTTTGTATGACAACATGTTAACGCTTCTTGACGATTAAGTGTTGTTTACAAGCGCCGCTCGTCGATTTCGTGACCTACTTCTTCTCGTCGGCGATGCTGCAGTGCAGCAAGCATACGGCGTGCCGAATGAGTCGCAAAGAATTAAATCAATGTAGCTAGCGAAGGAGCGTCGGTCGAACGCCCAGCGCGGCGTCGGTCGAACGCCTTGCGGGACCGGCTCGATGAGCGGAGCAGACAGGCGTGACGGGAGGGTGGCCGAGCCGCGCAGACGCTGGCGCGGACCCATCAAGATGGTTGTATCGGCAAGGCTGCCGAGCGAGAGGGAGGTGGCTCGCCTCCCTCTGTGCAGTTGCTTACTGGCGGACGCCTGTGGCGTGCGCTGCGTCTTCGAACGGCAGCACCATGTTGCCGAGGTCGCGACGGGTTTCCACCAGGACCAGCGGACCCTCGTCGATCATGATCGCGGCCGGGCGCTCGCGAGGCACATGGACGGGCTGGGGCTCTGCCGCAATCGCGGCGCGAACTTGCGCCACGCGCTCGGCGTCCGAATTCACCCAATGCAATCCCGAACCTTCGGCCACTTGGGCGAGTTCGTCCAGCGGCAGTTCGAAAGGCTGAACTTTCGGCAGCGCGCGCGGGCTTGCCGGCTTGGCTTCGACCATGATCGGTGCCGAGGGTGCCGAGGGTGCCGAGGGTGCCGAGGGTGCCGAGGGTGCCGTTGTCGCCCGTTCGGTGCGAAGCAAGGGCGCCGGCGTGTGGACGTCGATGGCCTCACCGGGTTCGGCGGGCGCCGGAGCAAGTGCAGACGCGGTCGTCTCGCCTTCTTCACGCGGGCTGCGCTCGCGGCGATCGCGGCCGTAGCGATCGCGCGAGCGGCCACGGCGCTCTTCGCCCTCACGGCGCGGCGCGAGATCCTCGTTCGACGCATCACTGGCGCTGCCGATCTCCGCGGCCTCGCCGGCAGGCGCCTGGGCTGCTGCGGCGGAGGGCGCTTCGACAGGACGCGGGGCGCCGTCGCTACGCCGCTCGCGGCGGCCTTCGCTGCGCTCGCCGCGGGGCGCACGCTCTTCGCGGCCGCCTTCGTTGCGCTCGCCGCGCGGCGCATGCTCTTCGCGGCCGCTGCGAGCACCGCGATCGGCTGAAGCGCCATCCCGCTGTTGTGTGTCGTCGCCGTTCGCTGCGCGGGCGCTGTCGCCGGTGCGTTCACGGTCTGCATTGCGCTCGCCGCGTTCCCGACGTTCGCCGCGTCCGCGCGGTGCCCGCTCTGCGGGAGGAGTTCCCTCGTCGCCTGCGGGTGCGTTCGGTGCGATCGCCTGTGCTTCGAGTTGAGCTTCGGCCGTCTCGCTTGGCACCTGGCGCAGGTCGCTGTCGCGACGCTCGCCGCGGCCGCGGCGTTCGCCTTCGCGCGGCGCACGCGCTTCGCGGGGCTCGCGCTGTTCACGTGGTTCGCGCGGTTCGCGGATTTGGCTGTCGTTGCGCGCCTCGGCGCGGACTTCGCGTCCCTCACGGCGTTCGCCTTCGCGGCGTTCGCCGGAGCGGCCGCCACGGCGTTCACCGCCGCGCCCTTCGCCGCGTCCGCCGCGACGCTGCTCGCCGTCGCGCGCGGTGCGCGCCTCGCCGTCCCGGCCACTGCGGCCTTCACGGCGCGGCTTGGGCGCTTCCACGGGAATGACGACCGGGGCAGGTGCCGGCGCCGGTGCGGCTCCGAACAGGCTCTTGATCCAGCCGAAGAGGCCCGATTCGGCAGGTGCGCGCGCAACGGGTGCGGCTGCGACAGGCGCTGGCGCCGCCACCGGCGGACGCACTGCTTCGGGCTTCGGCACCGCCGCCGGCGCCGGCGCATCGGGCAGCACGCCCTTGATCACCGGCGTCTGCTTGTTGGTCGGCTCCTGCGAGCGCCGCGTGACCGAGGTCGGATCCTCGATCTCGTCGGCCATCTTGTAGCTGGCCTCGATGTGGTCGAGGCGCGGGTCGTCGTGCTTCAGGCGCTCCAGCTTGTAGTTGGGCGTTTCCAGCGTCTTGTTGGGCACCATCAGCACGGTCACGCGCTGCTTGAGCTCGATCTTGGCGATCTCCGGGCGCTTTTCGTTCAGCAGGAAGGAGGCAACTTCGACCGGCACCTGCACGTGCACGGCGGCCGTGTTGTCCTTCATAGACTCTTCCTGAATGATGCGCAGGATCTGCAGCGCGCTCGATTCGGTGTCGCGGATGTGGCCCGAGCCGCCGCAGCGGGGACAGGGGATCGACGAGCCTTCGGAGAGCGCCGGCTTCAGGCGCTGGCGGCTCATTTCCATCAGGCCGAACTTGCTGATCGAGCCGAACTGGACGCGCGCGCGGTCCTGCCGCAGCGCGTCGCGCAGACGGCTCTCGACTTCGCGGCGATTCTTCGACTCGTCCATGTCGATGAAGTCGATGACGATCAGGCCGCCCAGGTCGCGCAGGCGCATCTGGCGGGCCACTTCGTCGGCCGCTTCGAGGTTGGTGCGGGTAGCCGTCTCTTCGATGTCGCCGCCCTTGATGGCGCGTGCCGAGTTCACGTCGACCGAGACCAGCGCTTCGGTGTGATCGATGACGATGGCGCCGCCGCTGGGCAACTGCACGGTGCGGGCATAGGCCGATTCGATCTGGTGCTCGATCTGGAAGCGGCTGAACAGGGCGGCGTCGTCGCGGTAGCGCTTCACGCGCGCAGCATGCTCGGGCATCACGTGCGCCATGAACTGCTGCGCCTGGTCGTAGATGTCGTCGGTGTCGATCAGGATGTCGCCGATGTCGTGATTGAAGTAATCGCGAATCGCGCGGATCACCAGCGAGGACTCTTGGTAGATCAGGAAAGCGCCCTTGCCGCCCTTGGCAGCGCCATCGATGGCGGTCCACAGCTTGAGCAGGTAGTTCAGGTCCCACTGCAGTTCGGGCGCCGAGCGGCCGATGCCCGCGGTGCGCGCGATGATGCTCATGCCCTTGGGGTACTCGAGCTGGTCCATCGCCTCCTTGAGTTCGGCGCGGTCGTCGCCCTCGATGCGCCGGCTGACGCCGCCGCCGCGCGGATTGTTCGGCATCAGTACGACATAGCGGCCGGCCAGCGAGATGAAGGTGGTCAGGGCCGCGCCCTTGTTGCCGCGCTCTTCCTTCTCGACCTGCACCACCAGTTCCTGTCCTTCCCGGATCGCATCCTGGATACGGGCTTGGCTGGCCGAGACGCCCTCGGCGAAGTACTGCTTGGAGATTTCCTTGAACGGCAGGAAGCCGTGGCGGTCTTCGCCGTAGTCGACAAAGCAGGCTTCCAGCGACGGCTCGACCCGTGTCACGACCGCCTTGTAGATGTTGCCCTTGCGCTGTTCGCGTCCTTCGATCTCGATTTCGTAGTCGAGGAGCTTCTGCCCGTCGACGATGGCTAGGCGGCGTTCTTCTGCCTGCGTGGCGTTGATCAGCATCCGCTTCATGATGCGTTTCCTTCTGTCTGTTTCTGTCGTTCTACCGGTCCATGACGGACCTAACGATGCACGGACGACGCGTCGCGAAACGAAGGAATTGCCGCTGTGCCCCGGCTGCTGCCAGGTTGCCGCGCGGACGCGAGCAACCGTATCGAGCGTCAGCTCAATGACAGCCGGGGTGGGGGCGCGTGGATGGGCGCGAGCCCGATATGGTGCTGAGACGCTATATTTTCTATAGCAGCTGGCGCAATGGTGGGGCGCTCTACCGACGATTCCATGCCCGAGGCCGCTGGCATCAGCCAGCGCAGGCAAAGTTGAATCAACAGCATCAACACAAGGTACTCGCTTCGATCCGCCGGCAGCTCGTGGCCTGCCGGCTGGGTATTCCGTATCGGTGTTTCGTGGGCGTCGGCTTGACTTGGATGTTGTGCCCGCCGCCTTGCGCGTTGGCGCGTGGCTTGCAGGCGCAACGCCTAAGCGGCATCGACCTCACAGCGCTTCCGGCAGTGCTCTAAACTTCTGATTAATCAAGCACTTACAAGACCGCGCTGGTGAAAAACATTATAGGTGCGAAGCCAAGCCCCGCGGCGGCAGAAGTTCGCTTTCTGACGGTCGACGGGGAATCTGCGGGGCAGAGACTCGACAATTTCCTGTTCCGGCAGCTCAAGGGCGTACCCAAGACCCACGTCTACCGGATCATCCGATCGGGCGAGGTGCGCATCAACAAGGGGCGCGCCCAGGCCGAGACCCGACTGGCGGAGGGCGACGTCTTGCGGCTGCCGCCGGTGCGGGTGTCGGCACGGGCTGAAGAGGCGGGCTCGCCACCGGCGCCCGGGCGCGAATTCCCCTTGCTGTATGAGGACGATGCGCTGCTGGCGATCGACAAGCCGGCCGGTGTCGCGGTCCACGGCGGCAGCGGCGTGAGCTTTGGCGTGATCGAGCAGCTGCGCACCGCGCGGCCCGAGGCGCGCTTCCTGGAACTCGTGCATCGGCTGGACCGCGAGACCTCGGGCATCCTGCTGGTGGCCAAGAAGCGCAGCGCATTGACGGCGCTGCAGGACCAGTTTCGCGAGCGGGAGACCGGCAAGACCTACCTGGCGCTGGTCGAGGGCAGCTGGCCGGCGAACAGGAAGGTGCTCGATGCGCCGCTCGCCAAATACCTGCTGCCGGGTCAGGCAGGCTCGGTCGAGCCCGGTGAGCGGCGCGTGCGCGTGGTGGCCAAGGACCATCCCGATGCGATGCGTGCCGTGACGCTCGTGAAGGTCCTGGCCCGCGTCACTCTTCCTGCCGACGCCGCTGGGTTCTCGCTGCTTGCCGTCACGATCAAGACTGGCCGCACGCACCAGATTCGCGTTCACCTCGCCTCCGGCGGCCATGCGATCGCGGGCGACGACAAGTACGGCGACTTCGAGCGCAATCGCGCATTGCACAAGCTCGGCCTCAAGCGCATGTTCCTGCATGCCTGGCGCTTGCAGTTCACCCACCCCGCGAGCGGAGAGCGCATGGCGCTGCAGGCCGATCTGCCACCGGAACTGCATGCGTTGTTGCCGCAGGCTGCGCTCGACGCGCTCGCGAACCACCCCTCTACGGCTTCTCATCCATGACCGACATTCGCCCCCGCCGCTTCGACCTGATCGCTTTCGATTGGGACGGCACGCTCTATGACTCGACGCGGCTCATCGTGCGCTGCATCCAGGCGGCGGTGCTCGATGTCGGCGGCGCCAAGCCGAGCGAGAACGACGCCGCGTGGGTGATCGGCCTCGGCCTCGCCGAAGCGTTGGCCCGCGCCGCGCCCGATGTGCCGAAGGAAAAGTACGCCGAGCTCGGTGCCCGCTACCGCTACCACTACCTTCAGCACCAGGACGACCTGGTGCTCTTCGACGGCGTCTTGCCGATGCTCGATGCGCTCCATGCGCGCGGCCACAAACTGGCCGTGGCCACGGGCAAATCGCGCCGGGGGTTGAACGAGGCGCTGGCCACGGTCGCGTTGCGGGACCGCTTCGACGCTTCGCGAACCGTCGACGAAACCTTCGGCAAGCCGCATCCGCGCATGCTGCTCGAACTGATGGAAGAGTTGGACGTGCCGGCCGAGCGCACCTTGATGATCGGCGACACCACGCACGACCTCCAGCTCGCGCAGAACGCCGGCTGCGCGAGCGTGGGCGTGAGCTACGGCGCGCACGAGCCGGACAGCTTCGATGCGCTGAACCCGCTGCACGTGGCGCACTCGGTATCCAGTCTGACGCAGTGGCTTCTGGCGAACGCATGAAAATCCGCTCATGAGCGAATGCATTCCGCTGTGCAATGCGACAGACCTGGTCGAGGGCGGCCGCGCCGTCCCCTTCGACGTGGTCCATGGCGGCCAGACATGCCGGGCCTTTGCCATACGCTACGAAGGGCAGCCGCATGCCTACCTGAATCGTTGCAGCCATGTGGCGATGGAACTGGACTTCCAGCCCGATCGTTTTTTCGACGACAGTGGCCAATGGCTGCTGTGCGCGACGCACGGCGCCGTCTACAAACCGGACAGCGGCGAGTGCGCCGGCGGCCCCTGCCGCGGCGGCCTGGTGAAGATCACCTTGAGCGAGAGCGATGGCGTGGTGCACTGGCATACTGCCTGGAACCTCCAACCTCTGGTTTTCTGAAATGACCGATTCCAACCGCACGGAACCCGAGGGTTTCGAGCCTTTCGAGCGCGCTGTGCCCTCCCGAAACACATCGAGGAACGATCCGACGCAGCAACCCAACTGGGAGCGCGCAACGCTTGAGAAACTGGCCTTCGCTTCGCTGCGCGAACAAAGAGCCACGCGTCGCTGGAAGACCTTCGTACGCCTGAGCTGGCTCGCCTTCTTTATCTTCCTGGTGTGGCTGGCCATGTCCCGCGGCACACCGACCACCGCCAAGACGACGGCCCACACCGCGGTGGTCGAAATCAAGGGCGAGATTGCCAACGGCGCCGATGCGAGCGCGGAGTTCGTGATCGCGGCGATGAAGTCCGCCTTCGAGGATGAAGGTGCGAAGGGGGTCGTCCTGCTGATCAATTCGCCGGGCGGAAGCCCCGTGCAGGCAGGCATCATCAACGACGAGATCAAGCGCCTGCGGGCCAAGTACAACAAGCCGGTCTACGCCGTGGTCGAAGAGACCTGCGCATCGGCGGCGTACTACATCGCGGCTGCGACCGACAAGGTCTTCGTCGACAAGGCGAGCATCGTCGGCAGCATCGGCGTGCTGATGGACGGCTTCGGATTCACCGGCCTCATGGACAAGGTGGGCGTGGAGCGCAGGCTGCTGACGGCGGGCGAAAACAAGGGCTTCCTGGACCCGTTCAGCCCGATGAGCGACGCGCAGCGGGCGCATGCGCAGAAGATGCTCGACCAGATCCACGCGCAGTTCATCGATGTGGTCAAGAAGGGCCGCGGCGACCGGTTGAAGACCGATACGCCCGGCTTGTTCAGCGGCTTGTTCTGGAGCGGCCAGCAGGCGGTGGAGCTCGGCTTGGCCGATCAGCTCGGCAACGTCGACTTCGTTGCGCGCGAAGTGATCAAGGCCGAGGAAGTGATCGACTACACGCGCCGGGAGAACGTGGCCGAAAAGCTCGCCAAGAAATTCGGCGCTGCCGTCGGCGACGCCTCGGTTCGAGCGCTGCGAAGCGTGCCGGCGCTGCGCTGAATCAAGCCGGATTCGCGTGGCGCGCCGATGCCGCGAGCGCCGCGGCGAAGGCCACCACGACGTAGAGCGCCGCGGTCAGCGAACTGAGCTGCGCCAGAAAGCCGATGGCCGGCGGCCCCGCCATGAAACCCAGATAGGCCGCTGCCGATACCGCGGCAATGCCGCGTGCGGGCTCGACGCCTGGCACGCGCGCCGACGCTGCGAACAGGACCGGCACCACATTAGCGAAGCCCATGCCCACACCTGCGAATCCGACCAGGGCCAGCCAGGGCGCATCGGCAAGCAGTACCAGCGTCATGGAGACAGCCGCCAGCGACGCGCTGCCGCGCAGCAACGCGGCCGGCGAGAAGCGCGCCCGCATCGCGTCGCCGCCGAAGCGCGTGGCAGCCATTGCCGCCGAAAAGCTCGCGTAGCCCAGGGCTGCCTGCTGCTGGGGACTGCCCAGTTCCTGCTTCAGATACAGCACGCTCCAGTCGTAGATCGCGCCTTCGGCGATCAGGCCCAGCGCGGCCAGCACGCCGAGAATGGCCAGCGCGCCGCGCGGCAGGCGAAAGCCCTTGTCTTCCGCGCCGGCAAATGTGGTCTCTTCTTTCGGCAGCATCCATCTGGCGGAGAGGGCGATCGAAAAGGCCATCGTCGTGGCAACGAGCGTCAGGTGCCACTGGGCCGGCATGCCTGCAGCGAGCGCTGCGCCGCCGGTCACCGCGCCTGCCATGCCGCCCAGGCTGAACATGCCGTGCATGCCGCTCATCAGTGGATGGCCGTTTCGCAGCTCCAGCTGCGCCGCCTCGGTGTTGATCGCGACGTCGAACACCCCGGTGACCACGCCGAATACGGCGAGCAGGCCCAGCAGCGCGCCATAACCTGGCATGGCCAGCAGGGCGGCGAGCAACAGCGCATAGATCGCCCCGCAGAAACCGGCGATGCCGCGAGCGCCGTAGTGGCCGATCCAGCGGCTCGCCCGCGTGAGGCCGAGCAAGGCGCCGACGCCGGCTGCGAGCATGGCCAGGCCGAGCGCTGCTTCATCGACGCCGTAGTGGGTCTTCACGGTCGGGATGTGGACGCCCCAAGTCGCAAAGATGAAGCCCGAGCCGAAAAATTGCGCGCGCGAAGCCCAGCGCATGCGAGCAGAAACGACCACCACGGTGCCTAGCGCCCGATCGCGAACACCGCCGGCGCGCGCTCGTCGGTCGCAAGCGGTTTGGCGCGCCACGTCTTGACCGTATCGCTGCGGATGTTCGCGGTGGCGAGCGTGAGCCCACGAGCCACCGCGAGCCGCGTGTTGTGCTGCAAGGTCTGCATCAGCGCCTGCAGCAGGGCCGCATTGCGATAGGGGGTTTCGATGAAAAGCTGCGTCTGGCCGGTCCGCAGCGCCAGCGCCTCGAGTTCGCGGATGCGCTGCACGCGCGCGTCGGCGTCCTGTGGCAGATAGCCGACAAAGGCGAAGTTCTGGCCGTTGAGCCCGCTTGCCGCGAGCGCAAGCAGCAGCGATACCGGGCCGGTGAGCGGCTGCACCGCAATGCCCAGCTCGTGTGCGGCGCGCGCCACCGAAGAGCCGGGGTCTGCAACGGCCGGCATGCCTGCTTCGCTGAGCAGGCCGACATCCTTGCCTTCCAGCGCCGCGGCAAGCAGGGGGCGGGCATCGAACTGGCCGGCATGGTCGCCCTTCTTGTGGACCTCGCGCGGTAACTCCTGGATTTGTTGGGCCTGCAGCGGTGCGGCCAACGGCGCGACAGCGTCGATGCGCTTGAGGTAGGCGCGAGCCGATTTCGCGTTCTCGCAGATCCAGTGCGTGATTCCTGCCGCGGTCTGCAGCGTGCCGAGCGGAATCACGTCTTGCAGCGGCGCTTCGGCATCGCAGCCGAAATCCAGCGGTGCAGGCACCAGGTAGAGCTTGCCCTTGCTCACAACAGGTCGATCCCGGCGGCGCGCAGCATGCTGGCGGTGCGAATCAGCGGCAGACCCACCAAGGCCGTCGGGTCATCGCTGTCGATGGCGTCCAGTAGAGCGATGCCGAGGCCCTCGCTCTTGGCGCTTCCCGCGCAGTCGTAGGGTTGTTCTGCGCGCAGGTAGTTTTCGATCGCTGCATCGCTGAGCTTGCGGAATACAACGCGCACCGGTGCCAGGTCGCGTTGCATGAAATTCGTCGCCTGGCAAACCACGGCGACAGCTGTCTGGAATATCAGCGTCTGACCTCGCATGCGCTGCAGTTGGGTCGTGGCCCGAGCGTGGTCGCCGGGTTTGCCCAGCGGCTCGCCAGCCAGGTCGGCGACCTGATCGGAACCGATCACCACGGCCTCGGGGAACCGACGGGCCACCGACATCGCCTTCTCGAGCGCCAGCCGTTCCGCCAATGCACGCGGCGCCTCGCCTGCCAACGGCGTTTCGTCGACGTCGGGTGCCTGGACATCGAAGGGCAGGTGCAAGCGCGCAAGAAGTTCGCGGCGATAGCGCGAGGTCGAAGCAAGAATCACAGTACGTTGCATGGGCCACGATTGTGCGCGAGCGGTTTAGACTGGTGCCGATGATCAGAGAATTTGCCCCAGGCCGGCTCGACGTGAGCGGCTTCGCCGAGGCGGCCGCCACCATTTCCGGAAACGAGCCACTCCATGCCTACCAGCGGCTGGAGGCTGAAACGGCAGGCCCGAGCGCCGAAGCCAGCGTGCAGTGGCATGCCGAAGGCAGCCGTCGCGATGGTCCCGACGGAACACCGGTTCCTTGGCTTCATTTGACGGCGCAGACTGCCGTGCCACTGGTGTGTCAGCGTTGCCTCGCCCCGGTTGATGTCGAATTGACGGTCGACCGCTGGTTCCGCTTCGCATCGGACGAGGCTACTGCAGCGGCCGAAGACGAGGATTCCGACGAGGATATTTTGGTTGCGAGCCGCGATTTCGACCTTCATGGACTGATCGAGGACGAGCTTCTGATGGAAATCCCGGCCACGCCCCGGCATGAGCGTTGTCCCGATCCGGTGCAACTGTCGGCCGCTGATCCCGATTTCGAGGCTGCCGAAGCGGCACGTCCGAACCCCTTCGCTGTGCTCGGCGCGTTGCGCTCGCGCAAGCCGAAGTAGGCCCGAGACGCCGAGGGCTGGCACCCGAAGAGCAGCTTGGGCTATAATCATGGGCTTCGCGCGCGCCGCCGTTGACGTTAGAGCGTTTGACCCAGCATCACGGCCGCCCCGCATGCCCACCCACTCACCCGAACATTTTCAGGAGCCAGCATGGCCGTCCAGCAAAACAAGAAGTCGCCGTCGAAGCGCGGCATGCACCGTTCCCACAACGCGCTGGGCGTGCCCGGCATTGCCGTCGAGCCGACCACCGGCGAAACGCACCTGCGCCATCACATCAGCCCGAACGGCTTTTATCGCGGCCGCAAGGTGCTCAAGACCAAGTCTGAAGCCTGATCTCAATTTCAAGGCCGAGGCCCGAAGCTACTTTTGCTGTAGCGTCGGGCCTTTGTTTTGATGGCCACGCCTTCCGAATTCGCTGCTGCGCCCTCTGTGATCACGCTTGCCGTTGATTGCATGGGTGGCGACCATGGGCCGCGCGTTACGCTCGCGGCCTGCCGCGCGTTTCTCGAGCGCCATGCCGAAGCGTCGTTGCTGCTGGTCGGCGCGCCGGCCGCGCTCGCCGGCTTCTCGCATCCGCGTGCCACGATCATTCCGGCCAGCGAGGTGGTAGGTATGGACGACCCGATCGAGATCGCGCTGCGCAAGAAAAAAGACTCGTCGATGCGCGTCGCGATCCAGCAGGTGAAGGACGGCGCGGCGCAGGCCGCGATCTCTGCCGGCAATACCGGCGCCTTGATGGCCATCGCGCGCTACCTTCTCAAGACTTTGGACGGCATCGACCGGCCGGCCATTGCTCCTCAGCTGCCCAACAGCAAGGGCGGGGCGACCACGGTGCTCGATCTCGGTGCCAACGTGGATTGCGACGCCGAGGATCTGCTGCAGTTCGCCGTGCTGGGCTCCGCCCTCGTGTCCGCTCTCACAGGCAATGAGTCGCCTTCGGTCGGCCTTCTCAATGTAGGAGAAGAGGCGATCAAGGGAAGCGAAACCATCAAAAAAGCGAGTCAATTGCTGCGAAAAGCTGCCAATTCGCAGGATCTGAACTTCTATGGCAATGTGGAAGGCAATGACATATTCAAAGGCACGACCGATATCGTCGTCTGCGACGGCTTTGTCGGCAATGTCACACTGAAAGCGACCGAAGGGGTCGCCTCGATGATCGTCGACTTCCTCCGGATCGAATATTCGAGCGGCATTTTTAGCAAGTTTGCCGCCATCGTCTCCTATCCGGTCCTAAAAGCTCTTAAGCGTCGCCTGGATCACCGGCGTTACAACGGTGCGGCCCTGCTCGGCCTACGCGGGCTGGTCTTCAAGAGCCATGGCTCGGCTGACGAAGTGGCCTTCGGCCACGCCCTCGATCGCGCTTATGATGCCGCTCGCAACAACCTGCTCGATCGCGTGCGGGCCCGCATCGCCCACGCCGCGCCTCTTCTCGCGCGGCAGGAACCGGCGGCGCCGGTCGACACGGCGGCGCTCCACGTTTGATGACTCATTTTTCCCGCATCACCGGCACCGGCAGCTACCTGCCGCCGCGTCGAGTGACCAACGACGACCTCGCCCGCGAACTCGCCACGCGCGGCATCGAGACCTCTGATCAATGGATCATCGAGCGCACCGGCATCCGCGCTCGGCACTTTGCTGCACCGGAAGTCACGAGCAGCGACCTGGGCCTGGAAGCCGCAAGGAATGCGCTGGAGGCGGCCGGGCGCAGTGCGAGTGACATCGACCTCATCATCGTCGCCACCTCCACCCCCGACATGGTGTTCCCGTCGTCGGCCGCAATTCTTCAAAACAAGCTGGGCATCGCCGGTTGTCCCGCTTTCGACGTGCAGGCGGTGTGCAGCGGTTTCGTCTATGCGCTGACCGTGGCCGACGCCATGATTCGCACCGGCAGCGCCAAGTGCGCGCTGGTCGTCGGTGCGGAAGTGTTCTCACGCATCCTCGACTTCAACGACCGCACGACTTGCGTCCTGTTCGGTGACGGCGCCGGCGCCGTCGTGCTCGAAGCCAGCGACGAGCCCGGGATTCTGGCCAGCGACCTGCATGCCGACGGAAAGCATGTCGGCATTCTTTGCGTGCCGGGCCATGTCTCGGGTGGCAACGTGCTCGGCACGCCGTTGCTCCACATGGACGGACAGGCGGTGTTCAAGCTGGCCGTTCGTGTGCTCGAAGAGGCTGCGCGTGCCACCTTGCAGAAGGCCGGCAAGACTGAAGCCGACATCGACTGGTTGATTCCCCATCAGGCCAATATTCGCATCATGGAGGGGACCGCGCGCAAGCTGAAGCTGCCGCTCGAGAAGCTGATCGTGACGGTCAATGAGCACGGCAACACCTCCGCGGCCTCCATTCCCCTGGCATTGGATGAGGCAGTGCGCACGGGCAAGGTGAAGAAGGGCGATACGGTGATGCTCGAGGGCGTCGGCGGCGGCTTCACCTGGGGCGCAGTGCTGCTGACCATGTGATACAGCGCAGCGCGTTGCCCCGAAGAGGGCAGCGGGCGCGATCGGAGACACAAACAATGAAATCCTTCGCTTTCGTATTTCCCGGCCAAGGTTCGCAGGCGGTCGGCATGCTCGATGCATGGGGCGACCATCCGGCAGTGGCCGAGACCCTACGGGAAGCTTCCGATGCACTGGATCAAGACCTTTCGCGCCTGATCCACGACGGTCCCAAGGAGACGCTCGCGCTCACCACCAACACGCAACCGGTGATGCTGGTCGCAGGCGTCGCGGCCTGGCGAGCCTGGTTGGCGGAGGGCGGTGCGAAGCCTTCGGTCGTGGCCGGTCATTCACTGGGCGAGTATTCCGCCTTGGTCGCCTCGGGTGTCCTGACGCTGGCGCAGGCGGCGCCGCTGGTGCGTTTCCGCGCGCAGGCGATGCAACAGGCGGTGCCTGTGGGTGCGGGCGCAATGGCGGCGATTCTTGGCATGGAGGCGGGCAAAGTGAAGGCAGGCTGTGCCGAAGTGACGGCTTCGTTCGGTGCCGGCAGCGCCGAAGTCGTCGAAGCCGTGAACTTCAACGATCCGATGCAAACCGTGATCGCGGGCAGCAGGGCGGCGGTCGAAAGAGCCTGCGAAGTGCTCAAGGCGCAGGGCGCCAAGCGGGCGCTGCCGTTGCCGGTATCGGCCCCTTTCCATTCAAGCCTCATGAGGCCGGCTGCCGAGGCGCTGCGTGAGCGGCTGGCATCTCTCAGCCTGGCTGCGCCGCAGATTCCTGTTCTCAACAACATCGACGTGGTCGTCGAAATCGATCCGGACCGGATTCGCGACGCTCTGGTGCGCCAGGCCGCCGGCCCCGTGCGCTGGGTCGAAGGCGTACAGGCCCTGCGGGCCCGCGGCGTCGAAGTCGTCGTCGAATGCGGTCCCGGGAAGGTCCTGGCCGGCATGGCCAAGCGCATTGCGCCCGAACTTGCCGCGGCGTCGGTGTACGACCCGACAACGCTGGCGGAAACAAGACAACTGCTCGGCGGCTGAACGCCGGTTTCGACATCCTTCTCATATGAGCACTCCCAAATTCGAAGGCCAGGTTGCGCTGGTTACCGGTGCATCGCGCGGCATCGGTGCCGCGATTGCGCTCGAACTGGCCCAACGCGGTCTGACGGTCATCGGGACCGGCACCACCGAAGCCGGTGCCGATAAGATCACGGCCGCGCTCGGTTCCCATGGAGGTCGGGGCTGTGCGCTCGACGTCAACGACGGCCCCGCGGTCGAAGCGCTGATCGACGAGATCGTCAAGGCCTACGGTTCGCTCCAGGTGCTGGTCAATAACGCCGGCATCACCCGCGACATGCTTGCCATGCGATTGAAGGACGAGGACTGGGACGCGGTGCTCGACACCAACCTCAAGGCCGTCTTCCGTCTTTCGCGCGCGGTGATCCGTCCCATGATGAAGCAGCGCTATGGCCGGATCATCAGCATCACCAGCGTCGTCGGCGCTTCCGGCAATGCCGGCCAAGCCAACTATGCGGCCGCCAAGGCGGGCGTGGCGGGCATGACGCGCGCACTGGCGCGCGAACTCGGCAGTCGCAACATCACGGTCAACTGCGTGGCGCCCGGCTTCATCGAAACCGACATGACCGCCAGCCTGCCCGAGGCGCAGCAGCAAGCGCTTTTGTCGCAGATCCCGCTCGGCCACCTGGGCAAGCCGGCTGACATCGCCCATGCCGTTGCCTACCTGGCTTCGCCCCAGGCCGCCTATGTGACGGGCCAGGAACTGCACGTCAACGGCGGCATGCACATGTAAGTGCAGGACCCAATTTATTTACCGTACCGCGTTGGGGCGGATGCCACAATGCGGCCGGCTAAAATCCACCGATTACCTACAACCCTCAGAGGGAACCAAATGAGCGATATCGAAGCACGTGTCAAGAAAATCATTGCCGAACAACTCGGCGTTGAAGAGTCCCAGGTCACCAATGAAAAGGCTTTCGTGGCCGACCTCGGCGCTGACTCGCTCGACACGGTCGAACTGGTGATGGCACTCGAAGACGAATTCGGCATCGAGATCCCGGACGAAGACGCCGAGAAGATCACGACTGTCCAGAACGCCGTCGACTACGCCACCAAAAATCAAAAGGCCTGATATCGGCCACGCTGGGTACCCGTTCCGGCCCGCGGCTTTCAGGCCTGCGCGCGCCGTACAGCGGCCTCAGTGCTTCCAGAAAGGTTTGCCGGCATGACCAAACGCCGCGTCGTCGTCACCGGGCTCGGTTGCATTGCCCCTGTCGGAAACACCGTCGCCGAGTCCTGGGCCAATCTGCTGGCCGGGAAGTCGGGCATCGACACGATCACCAAGTTCGATGTGAGCGCCTTTGCCTGCAAATTCGCAGGCGAGGTCAAGGGCTTCGACATCACGCAATACATTCCCGAGAAGGAAGCGCGCCACATGGACCGCTTCATCCATCTCGGGCTCGCTGCCGCAATCCAGGCGGTGCAGGACAGCGGCTTGCCGACCGGCGAGGCGCTCAGCTACGACGAAGCCGTTCGCATCGGCTGCAACATCGGCTCGGGAATTGGGGGGCTCCCCATGATCGAGGCCACGCACGGTGAGTTGACCAACCGCGGCCCTCGCCGTGTGTCTCCGTTCTTCGTGCCGGCATCGATCATCAACATGATCTCCGGCCATGTGTCCATCCAGTATGGCTTCAAGGGCCCGAACATCGCCATCGTCACTGCGTGCACCACCGGTTTGCATGCGATCGGCACGTCGGCTCGAATGATCGAGTACGGCGACGCCGATGTGATGATTGCGGGCGGCTCGGAATCCACGGTGTCGCCGCTCGGCATCGGAGGCTTTGCCGCGGCGCGCGCACTGTCCACGCGCAACGACGATCCGGCCACCGCTTCTCGTCCCTGGGATCGCGATCGCGACGGTTTCGTGCTGGGTGAGGGCGCCGGCGTGCTGGTGCTCGAGGAATACGAGCACGCCAAGGCGCGCGGCGCCAAGATCTACGCCGAGGTGTCCGGCTTCGGCATGAGCGCCGACGCGTTCCACATGACCGCGCCCGATGTCGACGGCCCGCGCCGCTCGATGGATATGGCCTTGAAGAACGCCGGCGTCAATGCCGATCAGGTTCAATACCTGAACGCGCATGGCACCTCGACGCAGATCGGCGACATCAACGAGACCAACGCGATCAAGAACGCTTTTGGCGATCACGCCAAGAAGCTGGTGGTGAATTCGACCAAGTCGATGACCGGCCACTTGCTTGGCGGGGCCGGCGGCATCGAATCGGTGTTCACCGTGCTGGCAGTGCACCACCAGAAGAGTCCGCCGACGATCAACATCTTCAATC
Organism: Variovorax paradoxus; assembly: GCF_018614915.1. Lineage (GTDB taxonomy): Bacteria > Pseudomonadota > Gammaproteobacteria > Burkholderiales > Burkholderiaceae_C > Variovorax > Variovorax paradoxus_K. The sequence goes on from NZ_JAGGNU010000023.1 coordinate 76,745, forward strand.
AGGATCCCGAGTGCGATCTCGACTACTGTGCCAATGAGGCACGCGATCTCAAGATCGACGTCGCGGTCAAGAACAACTTCGGTTTCGGCGGCACCAACGGTACGCTGGTGTTCAAGCGCGCTTGATTCCCCCCGACCCATGCACGGCGCCCCATCGGTGAGCTATCCGGTGGGCCGTTCGCGCAAAGCTGATCGGCTTCTTCTGATGGTCTGGCTATGCGGCGCGTGCTGCGCCGCCGCGGCCTGCTATCAGCTCGATGGCGCGGATTGGCGGGTGGGACTGCTGGCTTCCAGCGTCATCGGGGCCGGGGCTGCGGCATGGTGGAGCACGCTGCGGCGCACCGCGCCTGCAGAACTGAGCTTCGACGGCCGTCAATGGTCATCCGTGGACCCTGACGGGTCGCGCGCGGCTGAGGCGGAAGTCGTCCTCGATTTCCAATCCTCGCTGCTCGTCTGCCTGACCGAAGCGCGGCGTGCGCGGCGTTGGGTCTGGCTCGACCGGAGCACCCGGCCCGAACGCTGGCACGATCTGCGCCGTGCGGTATATTCGCGCGCCCCGCTGGCAGGCCCGGTTGCCGACGCTCGGCAGTCGGCGTCCGGCGCGCATCATCCTCTTCCATGACAGCCTCTCCACCGCCCGTGCCGCCCGACACCGGCTTGACCGATGCACCCCCTGCAGAGGTGAGGCCCGGGGAGGTCGACTTTCAGCTCGTCCAGCGCACGGTCGCAGGCGATCAGAAGGCGTTCGAACTGCTCGTCATCAAGTATCAGCGCCGGATCGAGCGCCTTATCGGGCGCATGGTGCGCGATGTGAACCTGGTCGAGGACATCGCACAGGAGACCTTCATTCGTGCCTATCGCGCCCTGCACCAGTTCAGGGGCGAGGCACAGTTCTACACCTGGCTCTACCGCATCGCCGTCAATACCGCCAAGAAAGCCCTGGTGGACATGAAGCGCGATCCGACCGTTTCCGAGAGCGCCTTGCGTTCTTCTTCTGAGGACGAGGATGAAACTTACCGGCCCGGAAACGAACCAATCAGCGACGAGACGCCCGAATCCGTCATGGCCGCCAACGAAATCGCGGCCGTCGTCGAAGCTGCAATGGAAGCATTGCCCGCTGAACTGCGGCAGGCGGTGACGTTGCGCGAGATCGAAGGCATGAGCTATGAAGAGATTGCCGAGGTGATGAATTGCCCCATCGGCACCGTGCGTTCGCGGATTTTTCGGGCCCGCGAAGCCATTTCGGCAAAGGTCAAGCCGCTGCTGGACAACCAGTCCGGCAAGCGTTGGTAAGCAGGTGAATGAAATGAAGCAAACAAGCACAGTCCGCGAGCAGATTTCCGCGCTGGCCGATGGCCACCTGCGGGACGACGAATTCGCACAAGTGGTCGAGAAGGTCTGCGCCGACGACGATTTGCGCGCGACCTGGCATACCTATCATCTGGTAGGGGAAGTATTGCGCTCGGGTGTTCACTCCGCCTGCAGCGACTCGTCGACATTCCTGTCGCGGCTCCAGCAAAGGTTGGCGGCCGAGCCGGCCGCGCCGACGCAGGCTCCCGAGGCGGCAAAGCCCGTTCTGCACCGCATCGAGGCCGCCAATGAACCGGTGTTTCGATGGAAGCTCGTGGCCGGCGCCGCTTCGCTGGCGGCGGCTGCGGCAATCGGATGGAACTGGGTTGGCAGCAGCCCCCAGCCGGCCGCTGCGCAACTGGCCCAGCAGCAAGGCGCGAGTTCGGTGCTCGCTGCGTCGAATTCACCGCAGCAGACTCCGTCCACCCTCGCGCCGATGCGGGTCGTCGTCGGAAATGGCAATCCGCAGGTCATGCTCCGCGATCCGCGCCTGGATCAGTTGCTCGAAGCGCACCAGCAGGCGGGCGGCGCCTCGCAGATGCCTTCCGGCTTCCTGCGCAACGCCACCTTTGATGGGCCGTCGCGTTGATCCCGCGTCTGCAGCCCTTGCAATGACCGTTCCGATGCCGATTTCCGCGCGTGGTGCCGTGGTTCTTGTCGCCGCGCTGTGCGTGGCACAGGCCGTGACGGCTCAGAACCGGGTGCCCTCGCCGCCAGCGAAGAGTTCGATCAGCCCCGCCGGCGGCGGCGAGACACCGACCTTGAGCGTGGTCGAGTGGTTGCAGCGTATGCATGCCGCTTCGCGGCAGCGTTCCTACGTTGGAACCTTCGTGGTATCGGCGCCCGCCGGCAGCTTGTCGAGTGCCCGCATCTGGCACGTGTGCGAGGGCGACCTCCAGATGGAGCGCATCGAGGCCTTGTCGGGGCCGCCGCGCTCGACCTTCAGGCGCAACGACCACGTGATGACCTTCCTGCCCGAGGCCAAGGTCGTGAAGAGCGAGAAGCGCGAAAACCTCGAACTGTTTCCGAACCTGCTTGGCACCCCCGACTCCTCGATCGGTGACTTCTACGCTGCGCGCGTGCTGGGCAAGGACCGGGTCGCGGGCTTCGATGCCGACGTGGTGCAGCTGGAGCCGCGCGACGGGCTGCGTTTCGGCTACCGCGTCTGGAGCGAGCGCCGATCGGGTCTGGTGGTGAAGCTCCAGACCATCGACAACGAAAGCCGCGTGATCGAACAATCCGCGTTCTCCGAACTTCAGCTAGATACGCCGGTCAAAGCGCAAGCTCTTGCGCAGATGATGGGCAGCACCGCGGGCTATCGCGTCGAGAAGTCCGAGCTCGAGCGCACCACGGCTGTGAAGGAGGGGTGGTCGCTGCGCGCGCCCATCGCCGGCTTCAAGCCGGTCAGCTGTTACCGGCGGTCGATGGGGGGCTCAGCAAGCGGCGCCCAGGGGCACACGATGCAATGGACTTTCTCCGATGGCCTTGCGTCGGTCTCGCTGTTCGTCGAACCCTACGATGCGCAGCGTCAGCCCCGGGAGGTCCTGCTCGCCCTCGGCGCCACCTACACCCTGACGCGACGGCTGGCGGGCAAGGACGGCGACTGGTGGCTGACTGCCGTCGGCGAAGTTCCGCCGCAAACGCTCGATGCGTTTGCGCAAAGTCTTGTTCGTGCGCGTTGAGTCACCATATCGATCGTTGTTTAAGTCTCTCAAACGAAGGAAACCGATGATGTTCAAGTTCGAGAAGAACAAAATCCGTTCATTCCTGATGGCCGGTGTGTTCGCGCTGGCCTCCGGCGCCGCGCTTCTGCCCGCCGTGCCCGCCCATGCGCAAGCCCGCGTCCTGCCGGATTTCACCGATCTGGTCGATCAGGTCGGGCCGTCGGTGGTCAATATCAGGACCATCGAGAAGGCGCCGCAGCGCAGCGGCAGCGCCGAGATGGACGAGGAGATGCAGGAATTCTTCCGCCGCTTCTTCGGCCAGCCGATGCCCAACATCCCACGCCAGGGGCCGCGCCCCGACCGGCCCCAGCAGCCGCAGGAAGAAGAGCGTCCGCGTGGCGTGGGTTCGGGCTTCATCCTGACGACCGACGGCTTCGTCATGACCAACGCGCACGTCGTCGACGGGGCGTCCGAGGTGCTGGTGACGCTCGTCGACAAGCGCGAATTCAAGGCCAGGCTGATCGGCGCGGACAAGCGCACCGACGTCGCGGTCGTGAAGATCGACGCAACCGGCCTGCCGGCGGTCAAGGTCGGCGACATCTCCAGGCTGCGTGTCGGCGAATGGGTGATGGCCATCGGCTCGCCCTTCGGGCTTGAGAACACCGTCACTGCAGGTATCGTGAGCGCCAAGCAGCGTGACACCGGCGACTACCTGCCTTTCATTCAGACAGACGTCGCCATCAACCCCGGCAACTCCGGCGGGCCGCTGATCAACATGCGCGGCGAAGTGGTCGGCATCAACAGTCAGATCTACTCGCGCTCGGGCGGTTTCATGGGCATCTCCTTCTCGATTCCGATCGACGAGGCGATCCGCGTGAGCGACCAATTGCGCTCGAACGGCCGCGTTTCTCGCGGACGCATCGGCGTGCAGATCGATCAGGTCACGAAGGACGTGGCGGAATCCATCGGCCTCGGCAAGGCGCAGGGCGCCTTGGTACGTGGGGTCGAGGCCGGCTCGCCTGGCGAGAAGGCCGGCATCGAGCCGGGCGACATCATCACCAAGTTCGACGGCAAGGCCATCGAGAAGCCTAGCGATCTTCCGCGCCTCGTGGGCAATACCAAGCCCGGCACCAAGAGCTCGCTCACCGTGTTCCGTCGCGGCAGTTCGCGTGAGTTGGCCGTGACGATCGCCGAGATCGAGCCCGACAAGCCTGCCAAGCGAGCGGCCGATAAGGAAGAGCCTGCAGCCAAGCCGCAGGCATCCGCCGCCGCCAAGTCCTTGGGGCTCGCCGTCAGCGACCTGACCGAGGCGCAGAAGAAGGAACTCAAGCTCAAGGGCGGCGTGAAGATCGATTCGGCGACCGAGGCAGCGACCCGTGCCGGCCTGCGCGAGGGAGATATCGTGCTGGCGATCAACAACACTGAAGTAGCCAGCGCCAAGGAGTTTGAGGCCGCGCTGGTGAAGGCAGACAAGACAAAGCCCGTCAGCGTGCTTTTCCGTCGTGGGGACTGGGCGCAATATGCGCTGATCCGGCCTTCACGCTGATCTGGCGCTTCGCGTCAAGTGGCCCCACCCCGCAGTCGGGTTTGGGGCTTTTTTTCGGCTTGTTTTCGCATTCTGGCAACCGCGGAAACAAAAAATTTTTGGCACCTGGTGCGCCTCAAATTGGTTGGTGAATGCTAACTTTCAAAGGGACTAATGACGATTTTCGGTAGAATAGGGTCTCTTTGGTCCCGGGTCGATGCATAAGCCGAGCGGGCTTCTCCACGATGCGAGATTCCCCGCCACCGTCCACCGCTGCTCCACAGATCGCCCACAAGTTGTTAAGAAATCGGTCCACCGTTCCTGTTGATAAGTTGTTCATAAGTCCCATGTTGCTGACCTGCAACGACCGTTCCGGGGCTTTGGCCCGGCTGTACGCGCCCCCCTTTTTGCCTACAATGAAGTTCCAACTACTGCAGTTGCCATTGCTTGTTGGTTCAGGGCGCGTCTCTTGCGGACGCGCCCTTTTTTCTTGCCTGTCGCCTTCTGCGCGCGAGCCAATTCAAGTACTTAAGCGTTCCCGTTGATGAATCACATCAGAAATTTTTCGATCATTGCGCACATCGATCACGGCAAGTCGACGCTCGCAGACCGCTTGATCCAGCGCTGCGGCGGGCTCGCCGAACGCGAGATGGAGGCGCAAGTGCTCGACTCGATGGACATCGAGAAAGAGCGTGGGATAACCATCAAGGCGCAGACCGCCGCACTCCACTACAAGGCGCTCGATGGACAGGTCTACAACCTCAATCTGATCGACACGCCGGGCCATGTCGACTTCTCTTATGAAGTGAGTCGCTCGCTCTCGGCATGCGAAGGCGCATTGCTCGTCGTCGATGCGAGCCAGGGTGTCGAAGCGCAGACCGTCGCGAATTGCTACACCGCGCTCGACCTCGGCGTCGAGGTGGTGCCGGTGCTCAACAAGATGGATCTGCCGCAGGCCGATCCAAACAACGCGAAATCCGAGATCGAAGACGTGATCGGCATCGACGCGACCGATGCGATTCCCTGCTCGGCGAAGACCGGCATGGGCATCGACGAAATTCTCGAGGCCATCGTGGCCAAGGTGCCCGCGCCTCGGGGCGATCCCGATGCCGCGTTGCGGGCAATGATCGTCGACAGCTGGTTCGATGCCTACGTGGGTGTGGTGATGCTGGTGCGCGTGGTCGACGGCCGCCTCGCGAAGGGCGATCGCATCAAGATGATGGCCTCCGGCGCGACCTACAACGCCGACAACCTCGGCGTGTTCACCCCGGCGACTGAAGTCCGGCTGTCGCTGGAAGCGGGCGAGGTAGGCTTCATCATCGCCGGCATCAAGGAACTGCAGGCAGCGAAGGTGGGCGACACGGTCACGCTGATCAAGGCCGGCACGGGCGGCGCAGCCGCCACGGCGACCGAGGCCCTGCCGGGCTTCAAGGAAATTCAGCCCCAGGTGTTCGCCGGCCTCTATCCGACCGAGGCGAGCGAGTACGACTCGCTGCGCGATGCGCTGGAGAAGCTCAAGCTCAACGATTCCTCGCTGCACTACGAGCCGGAGGTGTCCCAGGCGCTCGGCTTCGGCTTTCGCTGCGGCTTTCTCGGCCTGCTGCACATGGAGATCGTGCAGGAGCGGCTCGAGCGCGAGTTCGACCAGGACCTGATCACGACCGCACCGAGCGTGGTCTACCAGGTCATGAAGAACGACGGCGAAGTGATCATGGTCGAGAACCCGTCCAAGATGCCCGACGTCGGCAAGATGTCGGAAATCCGCGAGCCGATCGTCACCGTTCATCTCTATATGCCGCAGGAGTACGTCGGCGCCGTGATGACGCTGGCGAACCAGAAGCGCGGCGTTCAGATGAACATGGCCTACCACGGCCGGCAGGTCATGCTGACCTACGAGATGCCGCTCGGCGAGATCGTGCTGGACTTCTTCGACAAGCTGAAGTCGGTCAGCCGGGGCTACGCGTCGATGGACTACGAGTTCAAGGAATACCGCGCGTCGGACGTCGTGAAGGTCGACATCCTGCTCAACGGCGAGAAGGTCGATGCGCTGTCGATCATCGTGCACCGCAGCCAGAGCCAGTACCGCGGCAGGGCAGTCGTTTCCAAGATGCGCGAGATCATCAGCCGCCAGATGTTCGACGTCGCGATCCAGGCCGCCATCGGGGTCAACATCATTGCGCGTGAGACAATCAAGGCCCTGCGCAAGAACGTGCTCGCCAAGTGCTATGGCGGCGATATCACCCGCAAGAAGAAGCTGCTCGAGAAGCAAAAGGCGGGCAAGAAAAGAATGAAGCAGATCGGCTCGGTCGAGGTCCCGCAAGAGGCCTTCCTCGCCATCCTGCAAGTCGAAGACTAAGAAGAATGGCATTTCTCACCTCCCTGATCCTCGCGGCCTTCGTCGGCTATATCGGTGCCTGGTATTTCGGCGCGGTCGAAGGCAACTTTGCGCTGCTGCTGTTCCTGGCCACCGTCGTCACCGGCCTGTACTGGCTGGCCGAGCGCTTCTACTTCCTGCCGAAGCGCCGGCAAGCGGCCGATGCGCTGGATGCATCGCTGGCGCAGCGCCGCGAAGAGCTGGCCCGCCAGGGCATCACGCAGGTCGACACCGTAGACACCAAGGCGCGCGAGCGCCTGGTCATGCAGCCATGGTGGCTGGACTGGACTGCGGGCTTGTTCCCGGTGATCCTGGCCGTTTTCCTGCTGCGCTCCTTCCTGTTCGAGCCGTTCAAGATTCCTTCGGGTTCGATGATGCCGACCCTGCTGACCGGCGACCTGATCCTGGTGAACAAGTTCACCTATGGACTTCGGCTGCCGGTCATCAATACCAAGATCACCGACGGCACGCCGCCGGCGCGCGGCGACGTGATGGTGTTCCGCTATCCGCCCAAGCCGAGCATGGACTACATCAAGCGCGTGGTCGGCGTGCCGGGCGACGAGGTGGCCTACCTCAACAAGAAGCTCACCATCAACGGCCAGCCGGTCGACAAGCAGTCGGTGCCCGACTACTTCGACGAAGAGACGATGCGCTATCTCAAGCAGTATTCCGAGAACCTGGGCGGCAAGGAACACAAGCTGCTCAATGACGACACCCGGCGCGCGGGGCTTTCCGAGGCCGAGATCATGGCGTTCCCGAATCAGGAAAATTGCCGCTACAGTGTCGAGGGCCTGGCGTGCAAGGTGCCCCCGGGCCAGTATTTCATGATGGGCGACAACCGCGACAATTCGCTCGACTCGCGCTACTGGGGTTTTGTTCCGGACAAAAACATCGTGGGTAAAGCCTTTTTCGTCTGGATGAATTTCGGCAATCTCAAGCGCATCGGCGGATTCCAATAATCGAGCTTTTCATTCGAGGGATAGAGGGCATGAGAGCAAGAAGTCAATCCAAACGGCGTCAACGCGGTATCTCGTTCATCGGGCTGCTGTTCGTGGCGGGCGTGCTGGCCTGTCTTGGCGTGGTGGCGGCACAGGTGATTCCGACCCTGATCGAATACCAGGCCATCGACAAGGCCGCCAACAAGGCCAAGGAAGGGACGACCGTGCCCGAGGTCCGCTCCATCTTCGATCGCGCGCAGGCCATCGACGATTTCAAGTCGGTCAGCGGCAAGGATCTGGACGTGCAGAAGGTCGGCGACAAGGTCGTGGTGTCCTACTCCTACGAGCGCGAAATCCATCTCTTCGGCCCGGCTTTCCTGACGCTCAAATACAAGGGCCAGTCTCGTTAGGATGAAACGCTCGCACGCTCACGCCGGCCCGGCGTCGACCGGACCGTGAACGAAGGTGGTCTTGCCGCGCTGCAGGCGCGCCTCCAGCATTCGTTCTCGGACGTTCGGCTGCTGCAGCTTGCGCTGACGCATCGCAGCTTTTCGGCCGACCACAACGAGCGGCTCGAGTTCCTGGGCGATTCGGTGCTGAACCTGGCCGTTGCCCACCTTCTCTACGAGCGCCTGTCGGAATTGCCCGAAGGCGATCTCTCCCGTGTGCGGGCCAACCTGGTCAAGCAGGACACTCTGCATCAACTGGCGCTCAAGCTCGCGCTGTCGCCCCTGTTGCGGCTCGGCGAGGGCGAGGCGCGCTCGGGCGGCCCGAGCCGTCCCTCGATCCTGGCCGACGCGCTCGAGGCCCTGATCGGCGCCGTCTACCTCGACGCGGGCTATGGTCCGGCGCAGGCCCTGGTGCGCCGCCTCTACGAATCGGTGGCGATCACGCCGCGCATGGAGGCAGTCGCCAAGGATCCCAAGACCGAATTGCAGGAATGGCTGCAGGGTCACAAAATGAAGCTGCCGGTCTATCGCGTGGTCGACACGCTGGGCGCGGCGCACAAGCAGACTTTCGATGTCGAATGCGCGGTGCCCGACCTGGGCCTCTGCGAACGCGGCATCGGCGGCTCGCGCCGCGCCGGTGAGCAGGCCGCCGCGGCGGCCATGTTGATCCGGCTCAAGGCGCGCGGCGCAGCAAAGGCATCCCCATGAACGACCCCATCGATTCCATCACGACACCCACCGGAGAGGGCGCGGACGCCGCGAGGCCGAATCCTTCGCAGCGCTGCGGCCTGGTGGCCATCGTCGGCAAGCCCAATGTCGGCAAGTCGACCCTGTTGAACGCGCTGGTCGGCCAGAAGATCAGCATCACCTCGCGCAAGGCGCAGACCACGCGCCACCGCATCACCGGCATGCGCACGCTGGGGGCGACGCAGTTCGTCTTCGTCGATACGCCGGGCTTCCAGACGCTGCATGCCAACGCGCTCAATCGGTCCCTCAACAAGACGGTGGTCGGCGCGGTGTCGGAGGTGGACCTGATCCTGTTCGTGGTGGAAGCCGGCAGCTTCACGCCGGCCGACGAGCGCGTGCTCAAGCTGCTCGGCGCCGGCATCCCGACGGTACTGATCGCCAACAAGCTCGACAACGTGCACCGCCGGGGCGACATCGCCCCCTGGCTGCAAACGATGCAGCAGAAGCATGCTTTCGCCGAGTTCGTGCCGATGTCGGCCAAGAACGCGAAGGACATCGAACGCCTGTTCGGCATCTGCGAGAAATACCTGCCCGAGCAGGCCTGGTGGTACGCCGAAGACGAGCTCACCGATCGCAGCGAGCGCTTCCTCGCGAGCGAGCTGGTGCGCGAGAAGCTGTTCCGCCTCACCGGCGACGAGCTGCCCTATACCTCGACCGTGGTGATCGACAAGTTCGAGGAAGAGCCGCCCGCACGCAAGGGCCAGAAGCGCCTGCTGCGGATCGCCGCCACGATCGTCGTCGAGCGCGACGGACACAAGGCGATGGTGATCGGCGACAAAGGCGAGCGCATCAAGCGCATCGGCACCGAGACGCGGCAGGAACTCGAAAAGCTGGCGGATGCCAAGGTGTTCCTGGAGCTCTGGGTCAAGGTGCGTTCCGGGTGGGCGGACGACGAGGCTCGCGTTCGCTCCTTCGGCTACGAGTGAGCCGTCCATTGGCCAGCGTAGGAGGCTGAGTTGGCCGCCGCGCATCGCATTTCGCACGAGCCGGCCTATGTGCTCCACCGTTACGACTGGAGCGAATCCAGCCTGATCCTGGAGGTTTTCACGCGCCACCATGGCCGCATCGCGCTGGTGGCGAAAGGCGCCAAGCGGCCCAGTTCCAACTTCCGCCCCGTGCTGCTGCCCCTGCAGCCGCTGCAGCTTTCCTACGGCGGCGATGCCGAGATCCGTACGCTCAAGGCTGCCGAGTGGATGGGCGGCCACGTGATGCCGACCGGCGAGGCCCTGCTTTCCGGCTACTACCTCAACGAGCTGCTGCTGCGCCTCCTGGCCCGGGACGACGCTCACGAGGCGCTGTTCGATGCCTATGCCGGGGTGGTGCAGGTGCTGGCGGGCGACCACGCGGGGGCCCAGGCGGCCACGCAGGCGGCGGCGCTGCGTGCGTTCGAGCTGCTGCTGTTGCGCGAGGTCGGGCTGCTGCCGGCGCTCGATGCACAGACCCTCACGCTGGCGCCGCTCCAAGCGGATGGGCGCTACACCCTGGTGCCCGAAGCGGGCCTGCGTCAGGCCGACGACGAGGAGGCCGCGCTGAATGGCGCCGAATGGCAGGCCCTGGAGCGCGCGCTCGGAGACCGGGCGCCGTTCCCGGCCACGCTGCGCCTGGTCGCGCTGATGAATGCCGGCACCAACGCCGCCTTGCGCAACCAGTTGCGCACCTTGCTCAACTACCATTGCGGCGTGAGCATGCTGCGCACGCGCCAGATGATGAGAGACTTGCAAGCCCTATGAGCACTTCCCTGTCGATCAACCTCAACAAGGTTGCGCTGGTGCGCAACACGCGGCATCTCGGCATTCCGAGCGTTCTCTTCGCCGCCGCGCTGTGCCTGGACGCCGGCGCCCATGGCATCACGGTGCACCCGCGGCCCGACCAGCGTCACATCCGCCCGCAGGACGTTCAGGACTTGTCCGAGCTGCTGGCCAGGGACTGGCCCGGTGTCGAGTTCAACATCGAGGGCAACCCTTTCCACAACCTGATGGATTTCGTGCGCGAACTGCGGCCGCACCAGGCCACTTTCGTGCCCGACAGCGAAGGCCAGTCGACCAGCGACCACGGCTGGACCTTCCCCGACGACGCCGAGCGCCTGCAGCCGCTGATCGCCGAAGCCAAGACACTGGGCGTTCGCGTGAGCCTGTTCATGGACCCGGAGCCCGACATGATGGCAGCCGCCAAAGCGGCCGGCGCCGACCGCATCGAGCTCTATACCGAAGGCTATGCCTCCTCGCGCGGCACCTCCAGGGCGGCTGCCGTGCTGCAGCTCTATGTGGAGGCGGCCCGTGCCGCGCGGGCCGCCGGCCTCGAAGTCAACGCCGGCCACGACCTCAGCCGCGACAACCTCACGGACTTCCTGCGCGCCGTTCCCGACGTGCGCGAGGTCTCGATCGGCCATGCCTTCGTCTCGGACGCGCTCGAACTCGGCTACGCGGCGGCCACGCGCGACTATCTGCGCTGCATTCGCGAGGCGGCGTGATCTACGGCATCGGCACCGACATCTGCGACATCCGCCGCATCGCTGCGACCTTCGAGCGCCAGGGCGAGCGGTTCGCCGAGCGCGTGCTGAGCGACGCCGAACTCGCGGTCTGGCGCTCGCGCAGCGCCCGCTGGCCGAAGCGCGGATTGCGCTACCTTGCCACGCGCTTTTCCGCCAAAGAGGCTTTCAGCAAGGCCATCGGCAAGGGCATGCGCACGCCGATGAGCTGGCGGCTGTGCGAGATCGTGAACCAGCGCAGCGGCAAGCCCGAGATCGTGCTCCACGGCGGGCTGAAAGACTGGTTCGAGGCCGAGGGCTTGACGGCGCACGTGAGCGTGACCGACGAGACCGACTACGCGGCGAGCTTCGTCGTGGTCGAACGCAAGGAATGACAGAAAAGAACGCATTGCATGCCCCGCTGATCATCGACGTTGCGGGCACCGGGCTGAATGCCGCCGATCGGCGCCGTCTTGCCGATCCGCTGGTGGGCGGCGTGATCCATTTCGCGCGCAACTGGCAGGACCGCGCACAGATGAGTGCGCTCAATGCCGAGATCAAGGCGCTGCGGCCGGACATCCTCATCTGCGTCGACCACGAGGGCGGCCGCGTGCAGCGTTTTCGCAGCGATGGCTTCACGCGGCTTCCGTCCATGCGCATGTTGGGCGAACTTTGGATGAGCGAACCCCTGCGCGCGACGCAACTCGCAGTTGCCTGCGGCCATGTGCTTGCGACCGAGCTCCGCGCCTGTGGCGTCGACTTCAGCTTCACGCCCGTGCTCGACCTGGACTACGGCGAAAGCAGCGTGATCGGCGATCGCAGTTTCCACCGCGATCCGCGCGTCGTCGCGCTGCTCGCGCAAAGCCTGGCGCACGGCCTGCTGCAGGCCGGCATGGCCAACTGCGGCAAGCATTTCCCGGGGCACGGTTTCGTCCGCGCCGACTCGCATGTCGCGGTTCCGCTCGATCGTCGCAGCCTCAAAGCCATCCTGGCGGACGATGCGCGCCCCTACGAGTGGCTGAACGGCACCCTCGCGGCAGTGATGCCGGCGCACGTGATCTACCCGAAGGTCGATGCCCGGCCCGCGGGCTTTTCGTCGAAGTGGCTGCAGCAGATCCTGCGTGGACGGCTGGGTTTCGACGGCGCCGTGTTCAGCGACGACCTCAGCATGGAAGCCGCGCGGCGCATCGGCGGCGAGTCGCTGAGCTACACCGAGGCCGCACTCGCCGCGCTGGACGCCGGTTGCGACCTCGCCCTGCTGTGCAACCAGAGCGTCGGCGAGAGCCCGGTGCTCGACGAGGTGCTCGACGGCTTCGCCGCCGCGCGGCAGAGCGGCCGCTGGCAACCGGATGCGGCCAGCGAGGCGCGCCGGCGCAGCCTGCTGCCGCGTGCGCCGGCCCTTGTTTGGGACGCGCTCATGCAGTCGCCGGCATACCGGCGCGCTGCCGCGCTGCTGTCGATCCTCTGAGGCCTCAGGCAGCGGGCGACCAGAGCCGCTGGCCGCCGCTTTCGAGGTGCGTCAGGTACAGGCGCAGGTCAAACTCGAGCTGGTGGTAGTCCGGCTCCATGTGGGCGCAGAGCTGGTAGAAGGCCTTGTCGTGCTCGCGCTCCTTCATGTGCGCCAGTTCGTGCACGACGATCATGCGCAGCCACTCGATCGGCACGTCCTTGAAAAGGCTCGCAACCCGGATCTCGCGCTTCGCCTTGAGCTTGCTGCCCTGCACGCGCGAGATGGTCGTGTGGGTGCCGAGCGCGTTGCGGATCACGTGGAGCTTGTTGTCGAAGGCCACCTTGGCGAGCGGTTCGGCATTGCGCAGAAACTCGCTCTTCAGGCCGCTCACGTAGTCGTACAGCGCGCGGTCGGTGCGAATGTCGTGCGTGCCGCCGTAGCGCTTCGACAGCCAATCGCCGAGCCGGCCCTGCGCCATGAGCTGCTCGACCTGGGCGCGCAGGGCTGCGGGGTATGCAGAGAGATATTTCACGCAGCGTAGGCCAGCCCGGCGGCGACGCCGCCGAACAGATCTCCTTCGATGATCTTCGTGCCCGGGAACGCGTGTCGCAGCGCGCTCTGGAACGGGCTCAGTGCCGATGATCCGCCCGTCAGGTAGATGGCGTCGAGCGTATCGCCCGTTGCGCCTCCTTGTGTCACGCATTCACGCGCGCAGGAGACCACGTTGTCGAGCAGCGCTGCGAGGCGCGCGCTCATGTCCCTCGCCGTGAGCGCGGCGCTCAGTTCCGCCTCTGCGAACGACAGATCGATCGCCGCGTCGTCGTTCGTCATCGAGGTGCGGATCTTGGCCTCTTCCACCTCGCTGGCGATGCGGTGCCCCTGCCGGTCCTGCAGCACGTTCATGAGGCGATCGTGCAGCCGCGTGTCGAGGTAGTTGACGCGCAACTCCTGAACCTGCCGGACCGCCTTGGGCGCGTAGAGCCAGTTGATCAGGTGCCAAGAAGATAGATCGAAGAAGGTTCGGCTCGGCACTTCGCGGCCCTGGGAGCCGATGTGCCGGAAACCGAAGTGCGGCATCACGCACTCGATGCTGAGCCGCTGGTCGAAGTCGGTGCCGCCGATGTGCACGCCCGTGGTGGCCAGCACGTCGCTGGAACGGTCCGCCTTCGCCAGGCGTTCGGGCCCGAGGCGCACGACCGTGAAGTCGGAAGTGCCGCCGCCGATGTCGACGACGAGCACCAGCGATTCGTGGCTGACGCGCCGTTCGTAGTCGAAGGCGGCGGCGATCGGCTCGTACTGGAAGCCGATCTCGCCCAGTCCGGCACTTTGCGCAGCCCGGCGCAGCGTGTCTTCGGCCTGGCGGTCACGCTCTGCGTCGTCATCGACGAAATGCACCGGGCGGCCGATCACCACCCGTGCGGGCTCGACGCCGAGCTGCCGACGGGTACGCGCCGCCAGCTCCGACAGGAAGAGGGCGATGATGTCCTCGAAGCTGACTCGCTGGTGGCCGATCTCGGTCTGGTCCTGCATCAGCGAACTGCCGAGCAGGCTCTTGAGCGAACGCATCAGCCGGCCCTCGGTGCCCGCCAGGTAGAGCGCGATCGCATCGCGCCCGAAATGCGTGCTGCGATCCTCGGTATTGAAGAAGACGGCGGTCGGGATCGTCGTCGCCGAGCCCTCCAGCGGCACCATGCAGGCGAGCTCGCGTCCGGTCGTCCAGGCGACTGCGGAATTGGAGGTGCCGAAGTCGATTCCGATGGCGGGCGCGGGCGTCTTCAAGATTCCCGGCGCAGGGCAGGAAACAGGATCACGTCGCGGATGCTCGGCGAATCGGTGAGCAGCATCATCAGCCGGTCGATACCGATGCCGCAGCCGCCGGTGGGTGGCATGCCGTACTCGAGCGCGCGCACGAAATCGTGGTCGTAGAACATCGCCTCGTCGTCGCCGCTGTCCTTGGCCGTGACCTGTGCGTTGAAGCGCGCGGCCTGGTCTTCGGCGTCGTTCAGCTCGCTGAAGCCGTTGCCGAACTCGCGGCCCGTGATGTAGAGCTCGAAGCGCTCGGTCACTTCGGGACGCTCGTCATTGGCGCGTGCCAGCGGGGAGATCTCGGTCGGGTGTTCCATGATGAAGGTCGGCTGCCAGAGCTTTTCTTCCACGGTTTCCTCGAAATACATCACCTGCAGGCTGGCCAGGCTGCGCTGCGAGAGCTTGTCCTTTTCTTCGGTCAGGCCGAGCTTGCGCAGGGCATTGACGAGCCATGCCGCGTCGTCGGCGTTCGCGCCGGCATCCGTGTGCTTCCGGATCGCCTCGCGAATGGTGAGCCGCTCGAAGGGCTGGCTCAGGTCGACCGGCTTGCCTTGGTACTCGAGCGCAAGCTTGCCCACGGTCTTCTGCGCAATCGTGCGGATCAGCGTCTCGGTGAAGTCCATCAGGTCGCGGTAGTTCCAGTAGGCCGCGTAGAACTCCATCATCGTGAACTCGGGGTTGTGCCGCACCGAGATGCCTTCGTTGCGGTAGCTCCGGTTGATCTCGAACACACGCTCGAAGCCGCCGACGATCAGCCGCTTCAGATAGAGCTCGGGCGCGATGCGCAGGAACATCTCCTGGTCGAGCGCGTTGTGGTGCGTCTTGAAGGGCTTGGCGTTGGCGCCGCCCGGGATCGGGTGCAGCATCGGCGTCTCGACCTCGAGGAAGTCGTTGGCCACCATGAATTCGCGCAGCGCGCTCACGGCGCGGCTGCGTGCCGTGAAGCGCTCGCGCGCCGTCTCGTCGGTGATCAGGTCGACGTAGCGCTGGCGGTACTTCTGCTCCTGGTCGGCCATGCCGTGGAACTTGTCTGGCAGCGGCCGCAGGCTCTTGGTCAGCAGGCGCAGCTTCGTGACCTTGACCGACAGCTCGCCGGTGCGGGTCTTGAAGGCCGAGCCTTCGGCGCCGACGATGTCGCCCAGGTCCCAGTGCTTGAATTCGGCGTAAGCCTCCTCGCCGACCGCGTCGCGCGTGATGTAGAGCTGGATGCGGCCGGTGGCGTCCTGCACGGTCGCGAAGCTGGCCTTGCCCATCACCCGTTTGAGCATCATGCGGCCCGCCACGCTGACCGCGATCGCATTGGCTTCGAGCAGCTCTGCCGCCGTTTCGCCGTGCGTCGCAACGAGCGCCGCGGCGCGATCGGCGGGCTTGAAGTCGTTCGGGAACGCGACCCCCTTGCCTTCGGCCTGTGCGGCGCGCAGCGCCTTCAGCTTTTCGCGCCGTTCGGCGATGAGCTGGTTGTCGTCGGTGGCTGGGGCTGGAGTGGGGGAGGTCGAGGCGTCGGACATGGGAGAGGAAGAGGGGCGCAGGCGGTCGCGCGCGCAACCCGCCATTTTAGCGGGCCGACCCTCGCCTCCGCTCTATGGCGCTACGGAATGAATAGCAGCCTACTTCGTGATGCCGGTGCGCGCGAGCAGATCGCTCACCAACTCGAGCCGCATCAGCGGGCTGTCGAGTTCCATCAAGCGCTGCTTGAGTTCCTGCGGCACCGGCAGCAGCTCGCACCAGCGGTTGGCGACCCAGCCGCAATCGTCGAAGCGATAGGGCGGCGCGATCGGCAAGCGAACGCTCTCATCGCCTTCCATGCGGCGCCGCTCCTCCAGCGTATCGACCAGGCGGCGCAAGGCTTCGGCCGTGGCTTGCAGATCTTCAGGCACTTCGAGGCCGACGTCGTCGGCCACCGCCTCGACATCGGCGGTCCACAGCCCGTGCTTCTGCAGTTCGCTGGAACGCACGCGAAAGCGGTGCGTGCCCACGCATTCGATCTGCATCAGTCCGGCCTGGGGCAGATCGAACTCGCGGATCACGGCGAGCGTGCCGAGCGCGGCGAAGCTTTCGGCCTCCGCGCCCGCCCTGCGAACCTCCGAACCCTGCGTGAGGCTGACTACGCCGAAGGGGGCTCCGGCCTTATGACACTTGCCGATCATGTCCAGATAGCGCACCTCGAAGATCCGCAGCGGCAGGAGGCCGCCGGGAAACAGCACCGTGCCGAGCGGGAAGAGGGGGAGCGAATGCAGAAGGGGTTGAGTCGTCATCGATGAACCTTGCGTGGCTATCATCGCATTCCGTCCACGACCGCGCGCCATGCTCTACCAGATTCCCTCGTTCCTGCTCGACGTGATCGTCGGCCTCCTCGGCGGCGCCTGCCTGCTGCGTCTGTACATGCAGTACCACCGGGTGCCCTTCGGCAATCCGCTGGGGCGTTTCGTATTCGCCATCACCGATTGGATCGTGCTGCCCCTGCGGCGCATCGTGCCTTCGGTCAAGCGCTGGGACCTGGCCAGCGCCGTCGCTGCCTGGCTGTTGGTGATGGCCAAGTTCCTGCTGCTGTGGATCTTGATGGGCAGTCTGGGCCGCTGGGCGATCCTGCCGCTGGTGTCGCTGATCGGCTTGATGCAGCTGTCGGTCTCGGGGCTCACCGCCTTGCTGATCGTCTACGTGGTCCTGTCCTGGGTGCCGAATGCATCGTCGATGCTGCAGGACCTGATCGCGCGACTGGCCGAGCCGATGGTGCGGCCGCTGCGGCGGTTCATTCCGCTGGTGGGCGGGGTCGACCTGTCGCCGCTCGCCGCCATCGTGCTGTTGCAGGTCGGCGCGATCGTGCTCGGCAGCGTGATGGCGACCGTCTTCGGGCTGGGCCGATAGGCTCGATCAGATCACTGCGTCGGCGGGCTGGCGCAGCAGCATCGCAAGCGTGCTGGCGACGGTCTTGCGCAGCTCGCGGCGATCGCAGATGAAGTCGATCGCGCCCTTGGTCTGCAGGAACTCGGCGCGCTGAAAGCCTTCCGGCAGCGTGACGCGCACGGTCGACTCGATCACGCGCGGCCCGGCAAAGCCGATCAAGGCCTTGGGCTCGGCGATCACGACGTCGCCGACGAATGCAAAACCCGCGCTCACGCCCCCCATCGTCGGGTCGGTCAGCACGCTGATATAGGGCAGGCCCTTCTTGGCCAGGCGGGTCAGCGATGCGTTGGTCTTGGCCATCTGCATCAATGACAGCAGGCCTTCCTGCATGCGCGCACCGCCGGTAGCGGTGAAGCAGATGAACGGCACCTTCTGCTCGATGGCGGTTTCGACGCCGCGCACGAAGCGTTCGCCGACCACGCTGCCCATGCTGCCGCCCATGAAGTCGAACTCGAAGCAGGCGACCACCACGTTGATGCTGTGGACCGAGCCGCCCATGACCACGAGCGCGTCGGTCTCGCCGGTGTTCTCGAGCGCTTCCTTGAGCCGCTCCGGGTACTTGCGGCTGTCCTTGAACTTGAGGGCGTCGACCGGCAGCACCTCCTGGCCCACTTCGTAGCGGCCTTCGGAGTCCAGAAAAGCGTCGAGCCGCGCGCGCGCGCCGATGCGGTGATGGTGGCCGCAGCTCGGGCACACATTCTGGTTGTGCTCAAGGTCCGTCTTGTAGAGAACGGTCTCGCAGCTCGGGCACTTGATCCAGAGCCCCTCGGGCATCTGGCGGCGCTCGCTCGGGTCGGTGGGCGCAATCTTGGGGGGCAGCAGTTTTTCAAGCCAGCTCATGGGGGCTCCTTGTGTTGGCGGGGATTATCGGCCAGCCGCGTTCTTGGGCGTAGCGGCCGGCAGGGCATCGAGTGCCTCGCGGATTTCGGCGAGGAATTCGCGCACCAGCGGCACGACCTTGTCGCGCGGCTGGCCCTCGATCAGCTGGATGATGCGAGTGCCGATCACGACCGCATCGGCCGTGGAGCCGACCGCCTGCGCGCTGCGCGCGTCGCGGATGCCGAAGCCCACGCCCACCGGCAGCTTCACGTGCTCGCGGATGCGCGGGATCATTCGGCCGACCGCCTCGGTGTCGAGATGTCCGGCGCCGGTCACGCCCTTGAGCGAGACGTAGTAGACATAGCCCGTGGCGATGCGGCCGACCTGTTCCATGCGCTCGCCGGTGCTGGTCGGGGCGAGCAGGAAGATGAGGTCGATGCCATGGGCCTGGAGCTCGGCGGCGAAGTCCTCGCATTCTTCGGGCGGGTAGTCGACCACCAGCAGGCCGTCCACGCCGGCAGTCGCCGCGTCGCGGATGAAGCTGCCCTTGCCGTGCACGCCGTCGTAGCGTTCGACCGGGTTGGCATAACCCATCAGCACCACGGGCGTCCTGCTGTCCTGCTGCCGGAACGCGGCGACCATGGCCAGGACCTGCTTCATACCGACGCCCAGCGCCAGGGCTGCTTCGCCGGCGGCCTGGATCACGGGGCCGTCGGCCATCGGGTCGGAGAAGGGCACACCGAGCTCGATCACGTCGGCGCCCGCCTCGACCATGCCGTGCATGAGCTCGGGCGTGATGTCCGCGAATGGAAAGCCGGCCGTGACATAGGGAATCAGCGCCCGGCGGCCGTCTTTTTGCAGCGCCTCGAAGGCGGCGGCGATACGGCTCATTTGGCAACCTCCGCGCTGCGCGCTGCGGTATTCGCCTTGGGAGCGGCCCGGCGGCTCATGCCCGGCCTCCCTTCACGCTCAGGCCGCGCATCGACGGCCGGTCGTAGAAGTCGACGCCGGAGAGGTCGGCCACGGTGCCGATGTCCTTGTCGCCGCGGCCCGAGAGATTGACCAGGATGGACTGGTCGGGACGCATGGTTTTCGCGAGCTTCATCGCGTAGGCGAAGGCATGGCTCGATTCGAGCGCGGGAATGATGCCTTCGGTGCGGCACAGGTAGTGGAAGGCTTCGAGCGCCTCGGCATCGGTGATGCCCACGTACTCGGCCCGGCCGATGTCAGCCAGGTAGGCGTGCTCGGGGCCGACGCCCGGGTAGTCGAGCCCGGCACTGATGCTGTGGGTCTCGGTGATCTGGCCATCCTCGTTCTGCAGCAGGTAGGTGCGGTTGCCGTGGAGCACGCCGGGACTGCCCCGCAAGATCGAGGCCGCATGCTTGCCGCTGTCCAGACCTTCGCCCGCCGCTTCCACCCCGATCAGGCGGGTGTCTGCAAAGGGAATGTAGGGGTGGAAGATGCCGATCGCGTTGCTGCCGCCGCCCACGCAGGCCACCACCACGTCGGGCTGCCTGCCCTCGGCTTCTCCGGTGATGCCTTGGGCCGCCAGCATGGCAGGCATCTGCTCGATGCACTCGGTGCCGATCACGCTCTGGAAGTCGCGCACCATGGTCGGGTAGGGATGCGGGCCGGCGACCGTGCCGATGATGTAGAAGGTGTTCTCGACATTGGTGACCCAGTCGCGCATCGCTTCGTTGAGCGCGTCCTTCAGGGTCTTGCTGCCCGACTCCACCGGCACCACCGTCGCGCCCAGCAGGTTCATGCGATAGACGTTGGGGCTTTGGCGCTTCACGTCCTGGCTGCCCATGTAGACCACGCACTCGAGCCCATAGCGGGCGCAGATGGTGGCGGTGGCGACGCCGTGCTGGCCGGCGCCGGTCTCGGCGATCACGCGCGGCTTGCCCATGCGCTTGGCGAGCATGGCCTGGCCAATGGTGTTGTTGACCTTGTGCGCGCCGGTGTGGTTCAGGTCCTCGCGCTTCAGGTAGATCTGCGCGCCGCCCATCTCCCGGCTGGTGCGCGCGGCGTGGTAGATCGGCGAGGGCCGGCCCACGAAGTGCGCGAGCTCGTGGTGGAACTCGGCCTGGAACTGCGGGTCGTCCTTGTACTTCGCATAGGCGTCGCGCAGCTCGTTGATCGCGTGGGTCAGAGTTTCGCTGGCGAAAGTGCCGCCGTAGATGCCGAAATGGCCGCTGGCGTCGGGTTGCTGGTAGGTGTTCATGGTCTCGATCGATGGGGGCCGGCTGCCCCCTTCGATCGAGGTCGGCAACCGGCTAGCTGAGGGCATTGGCCGCACGCACGGCGGCCACGAATTCGCGGATCTTCACGGCGTCCTTGATGCCCTTGGAGGCTTCGACGCCGGAGCTCACGTCAACGGACAGCGACTTGGCTGCCGTCTGCAACCGGCGAATGCCATCGCCCACGTTTGCAGGTGTGAGCCCACCACTCAAGACGAGGTGAGCGTCGACGGCGGTTGGAAGAAGTGACCAATCGAATGCCTTGCCGCCACCGCCATAGGCTTCGACATGGGCGTCGAGCAGGATGGCGTGGGCGCGGGAGTAATCGGACGCGTATTTTACGAGGTCGAAGCCCGCCCCGGCAGCCCCCAGCGGAATACGGGCGGCGCGCATGAAGGGATGGGCGCCGCGGCCGCTGGCTTCCCAGCACTGATCCGGCGACTCGTCGCCGTGGAACTGGGCCATGGAACCGGGCACGCGGCCCAGCGCAGCCACGGCCTGGACAGCGGGTTCGTTGACGAACAGCAGCACCGGCGTCACGAAGGGCGGCAGCCGCGAGGCCAGCCGGCCCGCGCGTTCCGCCGTCACCGCGCGGGGGCTGGCCGGATAGAGCACGAAGCCCACCGCGTCGGCGCCGGCCTCGACTGCAGCATCCACGTCCTGCTCGCGCGTCAGCCCGCAGATCTTGATTCGCGTGCGCGCGGTGGAGGAGGCGGCAGTCATGGCGGGCCATCATACGCAGCGCCGGTGTCCTACATCGTGGCCTCGGGCGGAAGCCCCCAGCCGGCGGCGTAGAGCGGCCCCAGGAAGTAGAGGCCGTTCGGCGAGAAGGTCGGGGCGGCCACCACGCGGCTGCGCGCCTCCAGGACTTCGCGCATCCATTCCGGCGGCGCGTCGCCGCGGCCGATGCGCACCAGGCTGCCCATGATGTTGCGGATCATGTGGTGCAGGAAGGAGTCGGCCTCGAACTCGAAATGCCAGCGGCAGCGATCGGCATCGCCGTGCCGCGTGATCTCGATGCGCCGCAAATCCTTGACCGGCGAACGCGCCTGGCAGGCCGAGGCGCGGAAGGAGCTGAAATCGTGCCGGCCCACCAGCAGCGCGGCCGCGGCGCGCATCGTGTCGCCATCGAGCTCGTACATGGACCAGCCCACGCGGCCCGCATCCAGGCTCGGGCGCACCGGCGACTGCGACAGCACGTACAAGTAGCGCCGGGCGAGCGCGCTGGCGCGGCAGTGGAACTGGTCGGGCACCGGCTGCGCCCATTGCACCGCGATGTCATCGGGAAGAAAGCGATTGGTGCCCCGCACCCAGGAGAAGGGTGCGCGCTCGACCGAGGTATCGAAGTGAACCACCTGCATCAGCGCATGGACGCCGGCGTCGGTGCGCCCCGCGCACAGCGTGGAGATGGGCTGGTCGGCGAAGCGGCCGAGCGCAGCCTCCAGCTTGTCCTGGACGGTGCGGCCCGAGAGCTGGCTTTGCCAGCCTTCGTAGGCCTGGCCGTTGTAGCGGACGCCGAGGGCCAGCCTCACCGCGGGATCGGCGGCCGCGGCCGCTCAGCGCAACTGGCCGAGCAGTTGCTTGGCTTCGGCCTTGACCTCGCCCGAACCCTCGGTGGCCACTTCCTCGACCAGCGAGCGGGCACCTTCGACGTCGCCCAGGGCCTTCAATTCGCGTGCCAGCGAGAGCTTGATGGCATGAGGGCTTTCGCCGCTTTCCTCGACCGGCTCCAGGCGGCCGCGCTCGGTGTCTGCGGGGCTGCGGCCCGACAGGCCGGCCATGGAACTCATGTCGAACTCGATGAAGCCGGAATCCCCGGGCAGACCAGCGCGCAAGGTCGCCGGTTGCGTGAACTCTTCATTCGAGTTCAACGGTGCGCGTGCGGTGGTCGGCTCCAGCGCGCCTGGCGCGGTGTCGAAGTCATTGTTGAGGTCGATCTTGGCGCTTGAAACGAGCGGTGCGCTGTATTTGATCAACGATGGGGCGGCAGCGGCGGTAGCGGGCCCGCGTCCATTCGGAAGACTGGCGCTGACGGGTGCCGCGGCGGCCGGCGCCGGGGGCTTGCTCAGGTCGAGATCGAAATCGAGCGGTGCGACGGACGGCACGAAGGCCGGCGGCGGTGCTGCGGCGACGACGGGCTTGGCCACGGGGCTCGGCGCCGGTGCCGCTGCTGCAGGCGGCGGAGCCGGCGTAGCGCTTGCTGAAGCCAGCGTGCCGGCGAAGGCGGCGGCCTCTGCGGCCGAGACATTGCGGCCACCCGATTCGTACAGCGGGTTGCCCGGGTCCAGGTCCTTGCCCAGTTCCACCACGCGGTTCCAGTCGGCACCCGTGCCGCCGGTGAGCTTGTGCACGTCGGAGGCCAGCGCCTCGTAAGCACGCAGGTCACGTCGCTTGGCGTGGATTTCGAGCAGCTTCAGGTGGATGGCAGTGCGCTCCGGGTTGACGCGCAGCGCCTCTCGCAGGATTTCCTCGGCCTGCAGATCGCGGCCATAGGCCAGGTAGACGTCCGCTTCGGCCACCGGATCGACATCGCCGGCATCGAGCTGGCTTGGCGAGTAGGACAGCGAGGAGACGACCGAATTGCCGCGGTTCTTGGTGTCCACCGACTCGCCGCCGCTGGCGCCGAAGAAGGAGTCCTTGGGAATGCGGCTCTCGAGGAACACGCTGTCGTTGGCGTCACGGCGCTTGCGGCCCAGCACGCGGTAGAGCAGGAAGCCGACCAGCAGCGCGATCAGCGCGGCCGCGCCGAGCATGAGGGGGTTGTCCAGCAATTCTTCGAAGAAGCTGCGCTCCACCGGTGCGGGCGCTGGTGCGGGTGGCTTGGGCTTGGCAGCGGCTGCCGGCGCAGGCACGGCAGCTGCGGCGGAGGCCGCGGCTTCGGGGGTGGGCGTGGCAGCGGCCCCGGGCGTTGCGGGTGTTTCCGCCGGCGCCGTGGTGGCGGGCGCGACAACGGCCGGCAGGGAGGGAGTGGCCGGGCCGGCTGCAGGCGCTGCAGCGGCGGGGGCAGACGTCGAACCCGTCGAAGGCGCGGTCGCTGCGGGTGCTGCAGCCGACGGTGCCGGCG
Source organism: Variovorax paradoxus (assembly GCF_018614915.1). Taxonomy (GTDB): domain Bacteria; phylum Pseudomonadota; class Gammaproteobacteria; order Burkholderiales; family Burkholderiaceae_C; genus Variovorax; species Variovorax paradoxus_K. Next base: position 100,541 of record NZ_JAGGNU010000023.1, read on the forward strand.
CAGCGCTGCCGGCTGCCGAAGGCGAGGCTCCGCTCGCGGCCTGCAGCTTGTTCAGCTCGTCGATGTTCTTCGACAGCTCGGCAACCCGCGTGCTGCTGTCCTGGGCCCGGCGGGCCTTGGCCAGCTGTTCTTCGGTCTGGCGGCCGGGAGCGGTACCGCCCTGCGTGATCCGGAGCTTGTCGGCGGCCGCATTCGCGGCATTGCGGTCCTCGACGTTGGCCTGCAGCTTGCCCGAGGCCTGGCGGTCTGCATCGGCGACGCGCGAAGTGGGCGCGTTTTCGGCCAGGCGCCGGCGGTAGTCGCCGAAATCGCGGCTTTGGGCCGTCACGGTGCGTCGGGCTTCGGGGGCCGGCACGCTGCCGGCCTGCGTTGCGCTCGGCACGTCGAGCACGGCACCGGCCTTGATGCGGTTGACGTTGCCGCCGATGAACGCATCGGGGTTGGCACGCAGCAGCGCCACCAGCATCTGGTCGAGCGACACGTCGGCCGATTTGTACGTGCCGGCAATCTTGCTGGCGGTGTCGCCGGGCTGCACGGTCACTTGTTGGTCGCCGTTGCCGGTGCGCACCGTGCCCTCGGCCGGCGGGGTCGGGGCTGCCGGGGCTGTTGCGGCGGCCACGGGGCGCTCGCGGCGGGCCGGAGCCTGCGCGACGGCGGGGGCCGTGCGTTGCGAAGGCGCGGTGACCTGTGGCGCGGTCGGGGCGATGGGTGCGGCGGCGGTCGCGGTTCGGCTCTTCGGCGGGTCCAGCAGCACCGTGTAGTCGCGCACGACGCGGCCGGAGTTCCAAGTCGCTTCGAGCAGCAGGTCGACGAAGGGCTCGCTAAGCATGCGATTGCTGCTGAGCCGCACTACGTAACGGCCGTCGGCGCGGCGCTGCAGATTGGTTCGCACATCTGCCAAGGCGGCGTTGTAGGGCACGCCGGCCGCGTTGAAGGCTTCGGCCGAGGCGATACGGACCTTCAGGCCATCGGCTTCGGCCGGGGTGATCTCCGTGACCTCGATCTCGGCCCGCAGCGGTTCGCCCAGGGCGGACTGGACATTGAGCTGTCCGAGCGCCAAAGCTGCTGCATCGGTGCTGATCGCACCCAGGGCCAGGGCGACTGCGGCACTGAGAAGTGAAAGCTGGCGCCGAGCTGAAAGCGTCGGGGTCTGGCTAGTGGCCGGGAGGCGGGCCGCAGGCAACGGATGTCGTGTCATGCTGGTAGGGGGCAGCTCGGCCCAAAAGTGTAAGAGGACGTTAACATCAACACCCCGCACTGACAAGGCGACAGGCCTTATCTACCCAGTGCGCACCAACTTCGGAGTGCATTCTTCGTTGCGGGACCGCAACGTCGGGCGTCCGGAAAGGGCGCCCGACATCGCTTCATGCCTCGAGCAGGATGCGCAGCATGCGCCGCAGCGGCTCCGCAGCGCCCCACAGCAGCTGGTCGCCGATGGTGAAGGCGCCGACGTATTCGGGGCCCATTGCGAGCTTGCGCACACGGCCGACCGGGATGTTCATGGTGCCCGTCACCGCCACCGGCGTCAGATCCTTGAGCGTGGCTTCGCGGTTGTTCGGCACCAGCTTGACCCAGTCGTTGTCGGCCGCGATCAGCGCTTCGATGTCGGCAACCGGCACATCCTTCTTGAGCTTGAATGTCAGCGCCTGGCTGTGGCAGCGCATCGCGCCGATGCGCACGCAGAAGCCGTCGACCGGGGTGGCGGCGGTTCCGAAGCCCGGGCCCTGGCCGAGGATCTTGTTGGTCTCGGCGCCGGCCTTCCACTCTTCCTTGCTCATGCCGTCGCCGAGATCCTTGTCGATCCAGGGGATCAGGCTGCCGCCGAGCGGCGCGCCGAAGTTGGCCGTCTCGGCCGCGCTCAGCGACTGCTGCTTCGCCAGCACCTTGCGGTCGATCTCGAGGATCGCCGACTTCGGGTCGTCGAGCAGTGCACGCACGTCGGCGTTGATCGTGCCGAACTGGGTAAGGAGCTCGCGCATGTGCTGCGCGCCGCCGCCCGAAGCGGCCTGGTAGGTCATGCTGGTCATCCACTCGACCAGGCCGGCCTTGTAGAGGGCGCCCACGCCCATCAGCATGCAGCTCACGGTGCAGTTGCCGCCGATCCAGTTCTTGCCGCCCTTGGCGAGCGCCTTCTGGATGACCGGTAGATTGACCGGGTCGAGCACGATGATCGCGTCCTCGTTCATGCGCAGCGTGGAGGCGGCATCGATCCAATGGCCGTTCCAGCCGGCGGCGCGCAGCTTGGGGAAGACGGCGCTGGTGTAGTCGCCGCCCTGGGCGGTGATGACGATGTCGCACCTCTTGAGTGCGTCGATGTCGTGCGCGTCCTTCAGCGTGGTCTCGTTCTTCGCCATCGCCGGGGCCTTGCCGCCGGCATTGGAGGTCGAGAAGAAAAGCGGCTCGATCAGTCCGAAGTCGCCTTCGGCCTGCATGCGGTCCATGAGGACCGAGCCGACCATGCCGCGCCAGCCTACGAGACCGACCAGAGGTTGAGTTGCGTTCGCCATAACAAAAGTGCCCTAGTGAAAAAAAGAAAGCTGTCTTTTCTTTGCGCCCGGCTCGTCGAGCCGGGGGGAGGGCGTGACGAAGCGGGCTGCGGTTAGCCGGTAATCGTCTTTTTGGTGATTGCTGAGGAAAGGGCTGCCACCACGGCGTCGCCCATTTCCCGCGTGCCCACCTTGGTCGTGCCCGCAGACCAGATGTCTGCCGTACGCAAACCCCGGGCAAGCACGTGCTGAACTGCCGACTCGATACGGTCGGCAGCCTCGGGCTGGTTCAGGGAAAAGCGGAGCATCATGGCAGCGGACAGGATTGTAGCCAAAGGATTGGCAACCCCTTTGCCGGCAATGTCGGGCGCGCTGCCGTGGCTGGGCTCGTAGAGGCCCTGGTTGCTGGCATTGAGCGAGGCCGAGGGCAGCATGCCGATCGAGCCCGTCAGCATGGCAGCCTCGTCGGACAGGATGTCGCCGAACATGTTGCCGGTGACCACCACGTCGAACTTCTTGGGCGCCTTGACCAGTTGCATCGCGGCGTTGTCCACGTACATATGGTCGAGTTCGACGTCCGGGTATTCCTTGCCGACCTCGGTCACGATGTCCTTCCAGAACTGGAAGGTTTCGAGCACGTTGGCCTTGTCGACGCTGGTCACGCGCTTGCTGCGCTTCTGCGCCGCCTGGAAGGCGACATGGGCGATGCGCTCCACCTCGGGGCGCGAATAGCGCATGGTGTCGAAGGCTTCCTCGGCGCCGGGGAAGTGGCCGTCGACGGCCGTGCGGCGGCCGCGCGGAGCGCCGAAATAGATGTCGCCCGTCAACTCGCGGATGATCAGGATGTCGAGGCCCGAAATCAGCTCGGGCTTCAGGCTCGAGGCGCCGACCAGCTGCTCGTAGCAGATCGCGGGACGGAAGTTGGCGAACAGGCCGAGGTTCTTGCGCAGGCCGAGGATGGCCTGCTCGGGCCGCAGCGAACGCTCCAGCTTGTCGTACTTCCAGTCGCCCACCGCGCCGAAGAGCACGGCGTCGGCCTCCTTGGCGAGCTTGAGAGTGGCTTCGGGCAGCGGGTGGCCGTGAGCCTCGTAGGCCGCGCCGCCGACCAGGGCCGATTCCATCTCGAAAGAGAGATCGAGCGTGTCGAGCACACGGATGGCTTCTGCGACGATTTCGGTGCCGATGCCATCACCGGGGAGAACTGCGATTTTCATGAGCTAGTGATCGAAAGGTAAAAGGGAGTCGGCGCCGATCAGGCGATCAACTGGTGTGACAGCCACGGCTTCTGCGCCAGGCGTTCGGCCTCGAAGGCCTTGATCTTGTCCTTGTGGCGAAGCGTCAGGCCGATGTCGTCCAGGCCGTTGACGAGGCAGTACTTGCGGAAGGCCTGCACCTCGAAGGGCAACTCAGTGCCATCGGGCTTGACGATCACCTGTCGCTCGAGGTCGACGGTGAGGCTGTAGCCCGGAAAGGCAAAGGTCTCGTCGAAGAGCTGCGCGACCTGGGACTCGCTCAAGACAATCGGCAGCAGGCCGTTCTTGAAGCTGTTGTTGAAGAAGATGTCGGCATAGCTCGGCGCGATGATGGCGCGAAAGCCGTATTGGTCGAGTGCCCACGGCGCATGCTCGCGCGAGGAGCCGCAGCCGAAGTTCTGGCGTGCCAGCAGGATCGAGGCACCGGCGTAGCGCGGCTGGTTCAGCACGAAATCGGGGTTCGGCTTGCGCGACGCCGGATCCTGGCCAGGCTCGCCCGGATCGAGATAGCGCCAGGCATCGAACAGATTGGGGCCGAAGCCGGTCTTCCTGATCGACTTCAGGAACTGCTTGGGAATGATCGCGTCGGTGTCGACGTTCTCGCGGTCCATCGGCGCCACGAGGCCCTTGTGCACGGTGAATTTCTGCATGGTGTGTGGCTCCTCAGGCGAATTGACGGACGTCGACGAAATGGCCGTGCACCGCGGCGGCCGCAGCCATGGCCGGACTCACCAGGTGGGTCCGGCCGCCGGCACCTTGCCGGCCTTCGAAGTTGCGGTTGCTGGTGGAGGCGCAGCGCTCGCCCGGCTCGAGCCGGTCGGCGTTCATCGCCAGGCACATCGAGCAGCCCGGCTCGCGCCATTCGAAGCCCGCGGCCTTGAATATTTGGTCCAGCCCTTCGCGCTCGGCCTGTTCCTTCACCACGCCGGAGCCCGGAACGACCATCGCGAGCTTGACGTTCTTGGCGACCTTCTGACCCAGCTTCTTGACCATGGCCGCGGCCTCGCGCATGTCCTCGATGCGGCTGTTGGTGCAGGAGCCGATGAACACCTTGTCGATGAGGATGTCGTTCATCGGCTTGTTCGGCTCCAGGCCCATGTAGGCCAGCGCGCGCTCGATGGCGCCGCGCTTGTTGGCGTCCTTTTCCTTGTCGGGATCGGGCACGCGGCCGTCCACCGGCACCACCATCTCGGGCGAGGTGCCCCAGGTGACTTGCGGCTTGATCTGCGCTGCATCGAGTTCGACCACGGCGTCGAAATGCGCATCGGCGTCCGAATGCAGCGTCTTCCAGTAGGCGACCGCCTGGTCCCATTCGACGCCGTTGGGCGCAAGCGGCCGGCCCTTGACGTAGGCGATGGTCTTCTCGTCCACCGCCACCAGTCCGGCGCGCGCTCCGGCCTCGATCGCCATGTTGCACACCGTCATGCGGCCCTCCATGCTCAGATCGCGGATCGCCGAGCCGGCGAATTCGATCGTGTAGCCCGTGCCGCCGGCGGTGCCGATGCGGCCGATGATCGCCAGCACGATGTCCTTGGCGGTGCAGCCCAGCGGCAGCTTGCCCTCGACCTTGACGAGCAGGTTCTTCGCCTTCTTGGCCAGGAGCGTCTGCGTGGCCATCACGTGCTCGACTTCGCTGGTGCCGATGCCGTGCGCGAGCGCGCCGAAGGCGCCGTGGGTGGAAGTGTGCGAATCGCCGCACACCACCGTCATGCCCGGCAGCGTGGCGCCGGACTCGGGGCCGATCACGTGCACGATGCCCTGGCGCTTGCTCAGGAAGGGGAAGAAGGCAGCCGCGCCGAACTCCTTGATGTTGCTGTCCAGCGTGGTGATCTGCTCGCGGCTGACGGGGTCGGCGATGCCGTCGTAGCCGCGCTCCCAGTTCGTGGTTGGCGTGTTGTGATCGGCCGTGGCCACGACCGAGCTGATGCGCCACAGCTTGCGGCCGGCTTCGCGCAGCCCCTCGAAGGCCTGCGGACTGGTCACCTCGTGCACCAGGTGGCGATCGATGTAAAGGATCGAGGTGCCGTCTTCCTCGGTGTGGACGACGTGTTCGTCCCAGAGCTTGTCGTAGAGCGTGCGTGCCATGGTGATGGTCTCTTTCGTGGGAGGTGAATTGTCTTATGCAGCCAGTTGGCCGGATGCCGCGGCCGGTGCCTGCAGGTGCTGGACGAGCATGCGCGCCGCGACCGGCAGCGTCGAAAAATCGCGCGCGACGAGGCGGATCTCGCGCGACGCCCAGGCGTCGTTGAGCACGACGCTCGTCAGGCCGCGGCCAATGCCGCCTTGCATCAGCTCGAAGGCGCGCAGCGGCATCACGCCGATGCCGAGGCCGTTTTCGATCATCCGGCACATGGCGTCGAGGCCGGTGACGTGGATGCGCAGCTTGATCGCGCGATTGGCGGCCAGTGCGGCCTGGTGCATCGCGACGTAGATCGAGCTGTTGGTGTGCAGGCCGACATGGTCGAAGGCCAGCGAGTCCGCGAAATCCATCGCGCGCTGCGCCGCCAACGGGTGACCGGCGGGCACGATCAGCACCAGCGAATCGTGGCGGTACAGCAGGCTTTGCAGCTCGTTCGCGCCTTCGGGCACATGGCAGATGCCGAGGTCCGCCGCACCCTCGTGCACCGCGCGCACCACTTCGCTGCTGAGATGTTCTTCGAGGTCGATCTTGATCGCGTCGTGCTCGCGCGTGAAGGCGCCGAGGTCCTCGGGAAGGAACTGCACGATGGCCGAGATGTTCGCATGCACCCGTACATGGCCGCGCACGCCGTCGGCGTATTCGCTCAGCTCGCCCTGCATCTTCTCCAGGCTGTAGAGCACCGAGCGTGCATGGTGCAGAAGGCTTTCGCCGGCGGGCGTCAGGTCGACGCCCCGCGCATGGCGATAGAGGAGGGGAGTGCCGAGCGTGGCTTCCAGATCGGACAGCCGCTTGCTGATTGCGGAAGCCGCGATGAATTCGCGCTCCGCCGCCCGCCCGATGCTGCCTAGTTCGCAGACAGCCACGAACAGCTGCAAGGACGTGAGGTCGATGCGGCGGGCGAAATTGCGTTCGGACGAGGTCATTGCGGGGCTTCGGCATCTCGGTTGGAGATGGAAGCCCCTATTTTCCCTCTGTTTTTAAGTACTGGTCATCGCGATGCGCGATGGCATCATTGCCGTAGTGCGATGGTGGATGGGCCCGGCGTCACTGACGCTTCTTGCTCGAATCTTCCATCTTCTCGCCCGCCTTCTGCACGTCCTGGCCTGCGCCTCTCCAGGTGTTGCAACCGTGCAGCGGCACGGCCAGTGTGAAAGCGATGGCAACCAGTGCAGCAAGTTTCTTCATAGCGGAACTCCTTCGGTTTAGGTGCCTAGCAGCGTATTCCGCCCTTGCCGGCTCTGCGTGTCAGCCAAGACGCAAAAAAGCTGCCCGAGGGCAGCTTTCCGGCGTGCGCGCGAAGGCGAGGCTCAGCGTTGAGCGAGGGGCTGTACGTCGCGCTTGGGCGAACCTTCGAAGAGCTGGCGCGGACGACCGATCTTGTATTCGGGGTCGCCGATCATCTCGTTGAGCTGGGCGATCCAGCCGACGGTGCGGGCGAGCGCGAAGATCGCGGTGAACAGCGGCACCGGGATGCCGATCGCGCGCTGCACGATGCCCGAATAGAAGTCGACGTTGGGGTAGAGCTTGCGCGAGACGAAGTATTCGTCTTCGAGCGCGATCTTCTCGAGCGCCATCGCCAGTTTGAACAGCGGGTCGCTTTCCAGGCCTAGCTCGCTCAGGACTTCCTTGCAGGTTTCCTGCATCAGCTTGGCGCGCGGGTCGTAGTTCTTGTAGACGCGGTGCCCGAAGCCCATCAACTTCACGTTCGAGCTCTTGTCCTTGACCTGCTTGATGAACTCGCCGATCTTGTCGACGCCGCCGGCCTTCTGGATGTCGTGGAGCATGTTGAGCGCCGCCTCGTTGGCGCCGCCGTGGGCCGGGCCCCAGAGGCAGGCCACGCCGGCCGCGATGGCCGCGAAGGGGTTGGTGCCCGACGAGCCGCACAGGCGCACGGTCGAGGTCGAGGCGTTCTGCTCATGGTCGGCGTGCAGGATGAAAATGCGGTCGAGCGCGCGCTCGAGCACCGGGCTCACCTTGTATTCCTCGCAGGGTGTGGCAAACATCATGTGCAGGAAGTTGCCTGCATAGCTGAGGTCGTTCTTCGGGTACATGTACGGCTGGCCGATCGTGTACTTGTAGGCCATTGCCACCAGCGTCGGCATCTTTGCGATCAGGCGGATCGCGGCGATCTCGCGGTGCTTCGGGTTGGTGATGTCCGTGCTGTCGTGATAGAAGGCCGACAGCGCGCCGACCAGGCCGGTCATGATGGCCATCGGATGCGCATCGCGGCGGAAGCCGCGCAGGAAGAACTGCATCTGCTCGTTGACCATCGTGTGGTTGGTCACGAGTTTGGTGAAATCGGTCTTCTGCGTCGTGTTCGGCAGCTCGCCGTACAGCAGCAGATGGCAGGTCTCCATGAAGTCGCAATTGGTCGCGAGCTGCTCGATCGGATAGCCGCGGTACAGCAGCTCGCCCTTGTCGCCGTCGATGTAGGTGATGGCCGACTCGCACGACGCTGTCGACATGAAGCCCGGGTCGTAGGTGAACATCCCTGTCTGTGCGTAGAGCTTGCGGATGTCGATCACGTCGGGGCCCATGGTGCCTTTGTAGATCGGCAACTCGACGTTCTGCCCGCCGTTACTGAACGACAGGGTGGCCTTGGTCTCGGATGCTTTCATTGCGAGTGTCTTTCAAAGAGTGTTCAGGAAGGTAGGGATTGCGCGCCGTCGGTGCGCATCAGCTGCAACAGTTCGACCACCTCGGCCCCGGCCCATTCGGGCTCGGGTTCTTTTTTTCGAAGCAGAAGGTCGAGCAGATCGTTGTCCGACAGGTCCATCAATGTCTCCAGTGCCTGCGCCTGCCCGCAGGTCAGACCTTCTTCATGGCGCTCGAAGAAACGGGCAATGAAGAGGTCGTTTTCGAGCAAGCCGCGCCGGCAACGCCACTTGAGCTTGCTCAGCGCGCGTTCGCTGATCGGCTGGTCGGGGTCGGCGGCGGGTTGCATGGCTTGGAATGTTCAGATGGCGCGGCGCACCATCAGTTCCTTGATCTTGCCGATCGCCTTGGTCGGATTCAGGTTCTTCGGGCACACGTCGACACAGTTCATGATCGTGTGGCAGCGGAACAGGCGATACGGGTCTTCGAGGTTGTCCAGGCGTTCGGCGGTGGCTTCGTCGCGGCTGTCGGCGATGAAGCGGTAGGCCTGCAGCAGGCCGGCCGGGCCGACGAATTTGTCCGGGTTCCACCAGAAGCTCGGGCAGCTGGTCGAGCAGCTTGCGCACAAGATGCATTCGTAAAGGCCGTTGAGCTCGTCGCGTTCCTCGGGCGACTGCAGACGCTCCTTTTCGGGCGGCACGTTGTCGTTCTGCAAATAGGGCTTGATCGAGTTGTACTGCTTGAAGAACTGCGTCATGTCGACGATCAGGTCGCGGATGACCGGCAGGCCGGGCAGCGGCTTCAGCACGATCGTGCCCTTGAGCGTGAGCATGTTGGTCAGGCAGGCGAGCCCATTCTTGCCGTTGATGTTCATCGCGTCGGAGCCGCAGACGCCTTCGCGGCAGGAGCGGCGGAACGACAGCGTGGGATCCTGCGCCTTGAGCTTCATCAGGGCGTCGAGCAGCATGCGTTCGTGGCCGTCGAGTTCGATCTCGACGGTCTGCATGTAGGGCTTGGCGTCCTTGTCCGGGTCGTAGCGGTAGATATGGAATGTGCGCTTCATCGTGAAAAGCCTTGTGATGTGTTCTTAGAAGGTGCGGACCTTGGGAGGCACGGAATCGACCGTCAGCGGCTTCAGCTTGACGGGCTTGTAGGACAGGCGATTGCCCTCGCTGTACCAGAGCGTGTGCTTCATCCAGTTGGCGTCGTCGCGGCCCAGCGGAGCGACAGCGTCGTCGGCCGGGCGCTCGTAGTCCTCGACCGTGTGGGCACCGCGGCATTCCTTGCGCGCGGCGGCCGAGACCATCGTGGCCTGCGCCACTTCGATCAGGTTGTCGACTTCGAGCGCCTCGATGCGCGCGGTGTTGAAGACGCGCGACTTGTCCTTCAGCGTGACTGCGGCCACGCGCTCGCGCACGGCGGCGATCTTCTTGACGCCTTCGTCCATCGACGCCTGCTTGCGGAACACGGCGGCGTGTTGCTGCATCACCGAGCGGATCTCGCCGGCCACGTCCTGCGCGTATTCGCCCGACGTCGACGATTCGAGCTGGTTCAGGCGCTCCAGCGTGCGGTCGGCAGCATCGGCCGGCAGCGGCTTGTGTTCCTTCAGCTTGTCGTTGAACTCGACGATGTGGTTGCCGGCCGCGCGGCCGAACACCAGCAGGTCGAGCAGCGAGTTGGTGCCCAGCCGGTTGGCGCCGTGAACGCTCACGCAGGAGCATTCGCCCACCGCATAGAGGCCGTTGACCACGGCGCTGTTGTCCTCGCCCTTCTGGATCACGACCTGGCCGTTGATGTTGGTCGGGATGCCGCCCATCTGGTAGTGGATGGTCGGCACCACCGGGATCGGCTCCTTCGTGATGTCGACGTTGGCGAAGTTGACGCCGATCTCGTACACCGAGGGCAGACGCTTGTGGATGGTCTCGGCACCGAGGTGGTCGAGCTTCAGTAGCACGTAGTCCTTGTTGGGACCGCAGCCGCGCCCTTCCTTGATTTCCTGGTCCATCGAACGCGAGACGAAGTCGCGCGGCGCCAGGTCCTTGAGCGTGGGCGCGTAGCGCTCCATGAAGCGCTCGCCGTTGCTGTTGAGCAGGATCGCGCCTTCGCCGCGGCAGCCTTCGGTCAGGAGCACGCCGGCGCCGGCCACGCCGGTCGGATGGAACTGCCAGAACTCCATGTCCTGCAGCGGGATGCCAGAGCGCGCCGCCATGCCGAGGCCGTCGCCGGTATTGATGAAGGCATTGGTCGAGGCCGCGAAGATGCGGCCCGCGCCGCCGGTGGCCAGCAGCACCGTCTTGGCCTGCAGGATGTGCAGGTCGCCGGTTTCCATCTCGAGCGCGGTCACGCCGACCACGTCGCCCTCGGCGTCGCGGATCAGGTCGAGCGCCATCCACTCGACGAAGAACTGGGTGCGCGCCTCCACGTTCTTCTGGTAGAGCGTGTGCAGCATCGCGTGGCCGGTACGGTCGGCCGCGGCACAGGCGCGCTGCACGGGCTTCTCGCCGTAGTTGGCGGTATGGCCGCCGAAGGGGCGCTGGTAGATGGTGCCATCCGGATTGCGGTCGAAAGGCATGCCGAAATGCTCGAGCTCGTACACCACCTTCGGCGCTTCGCGGCACATGAACTCGATCGCATCCTGGTCGCCGAGCCAGTCGGAGCCCTTGATGGTGTCGTAGAAGTGGTAGTGCCAGTTGTCCTCGCTCATGTTGCCGAGCGAGGCGCCGACGCCGCCTTGCGCCGCGACGGTGTGCGAGCGGGTCGGGAAGACCTTGGACAGCACGGCCACGTTGAGGCCGGCACGCGCCAGCTGCAGCGAGGCGCGCATGCCCGAGCCGCCGGCGCCGACGATGACGACGTCGAACTTGCGTTTGGTGATTTGTTCTTTGGTATAGGCGGTCATGAGGGTCAAACTCTCCAGAGCACTTGAATGGCCCAACCCGTGCACGCTACAAGCCAGACGATCGTGAAAACTTGGCAAACGAGGCGGATGCCGACTGGCTGGACATAGTCCATCCAGATGTCCCGCATGCCAACCCAGACGTGATAGAGCAGCGAAGCGATCACGACGAAGGTGAGGACCTTCATCCACTGCGAAGCGAAGATACCGGCCCATGCGTCGTAGCCGATCGGGCCGCGCGTGAAGATCACCTGGGCGAGCAGGATGATGGTGAAGAGCGCCATCAGGGCGCCCGTGATGCGTTGGCTGAGCCAGTCGCGCAGACCGTAGTGCGCGCCGACGACGATGCGCTTGGAGCCGTAGTTCACAGACATATCAGTTTCCTAATCGGTTGGGGTCAGAGCTGAAGATCTGACCCGCAAATCAATAAAACCCGAACAGCTTGGCGCCGAGGACGAGCGTCAGCAGGATGCTGAGAGCCAGCGTGGCGATGGCCGAGCTGTGGCCGAATTCCTTGCTCACCGCGGCATGGCTCACATCCATCCACAGGTGGCGCAGGCCGGCGATGAAGTGGTGCAGATAGGCCCAGATCAGCGACAGCGCGACCAGCTTGAGGAACCAGCCCGGAACGAAACCGATGCCGCTGTTGAAGGCGGCCGTGAAGCGGGCGTAGGAGTATTCGGAAGAGACAGAGGTGTCGAACATCCAGATGACGAAGGGAAGCAGCAGGAACATCAGTGCGCCGCTCACGCGATGAAGAATCGACACGAGGCCGGCCGGCGGAAGCCGGTAGGTGGTCAGGTCGGTGAAGGCGTTGATGTTGCGGAACTCGCGCCGCGTTCGGGGTGGTGTGGCCAGCTCTGTCATGGGGACTTTCGGAATTTTTTCGAGGGGCGGCTTGCGGTTTGGCGAAATGCAAACAACGCAAAATTCTATTGCAACGCACCATCGCGCCGCCCGCGTTGCGAAGTCACCGCAGTGCTTCGCTCGGATGCTATTGATTCGATAGCGTGGTGTTCAGGGGTCAGCCGAGCTCATTGCGATAGTGATGCGTGTCGGTGCGGTAGAGGCCGCGGCGCAGCTCCATCGGCGTGTCGTGGTAAGTGAGCGCCACGCGCTCGACGCTCAGCAGCGGCGTGGCGGTGGAGACGGCGAGCAGCGCGGCCTGCGCCGCGTCGGGCAGCACGGCGCGGATCTTCTCTTCCGCACGCACCATGCGCACGCCGAACTCGGTTTCGAACATGGCGTACATCGGTCCGTGCCAGGCGGTCAATCGCTCGGCCGTCAGGCCCTTGAACGGCGCGCCCGGCAGCCAGAGATCTTCGAGGATGGTCGGCGTGCCGCGGTACGCCAGCACGCGCCGGACCTGCAGCACCGCGTCGCCGGTGCGAAGCGCCAGCAAGCGCGCAACGTCGGCGGCGGCGCGCAGCCGTCTGCAGTCGACGATCTCGCGCTCGGCCGGGCCCTCGCCGTCGACGTCGCCGCTGTCGGGCACGAGCTTCAGGAAGCGGTATTGCACATGCTGCTCGGCATGCGTGGCGACGAAGGTGCCCTTGCCCTGGCGGCGCACGACCAGGTTTTCGGCCGCGAGCTCGTCGATGGCCTTGCGCACCGTGCCCTGGCTCACGCGAAAGCGCGCGGCAAGCTCGATTTCGCTCGGGATCGGTTCGCCTGGCTTCCACTCGCCGGCATGCAGGCTCTGCAGGATCAAGGACTTGATCTGCTGGTAGAGCGGGCTGAACGAGGGCGTCAGCTCGGCAAGCGCGGAGGGGGAGGTGCTCATGTCGGCCGACATCTTATATAAGACATAAGACAAGCGCCATCGAAAGCACAAATCGGCATAAAATCTTCGACGGCCTTTTCGCACGGACGGCATCGTCCGGCTCGACCTCCGCGGCCGCATCCGCGACCGCGCACCGTTTTCATCATTTCCTGGAGTTTTCCCATGAGCAAAAAGCCTGTTCGCGTTGCCGTCACTGGTGCCGCCGGCCAAATCGGTTACGCCCTGCTGTTCCGCATCGCCTCCGGCGAAATGCTCGGCAAGGACCAGCCGGTCATCCTCCAACTGCTCGAGATCCCGGACGAGAAGGCCCAGAAGGCGCTCAAGGGCGTGATCATGGAGCTCGAAGACTGCGCCTTCCCGCTGCTCGCCGGGGTGATCCCCACCGGCGATCCGCTGGTCGCCTTCAAGGACGCCGACTATGCGTTGCTCGTCGGCGCCCGTCCGCGCGGTCCCGGCATGGAGCGTGCCGACCTGCTGGCCGCCAACGCCCAGATCTTCACCGCCCAGGGCAAGGCGCTCGACCAGGTCGCGAGCCGCAACGTCAAGGTGCTGGTGGTCGGCAATCCGGCCAACACCAACGCCTACATCGCGATGAAGAGCGCGCCCAGCCTGCCGCGCAAGAACTTCACCGCCATGCTGCGCCTGGACCACAACCGAGCCGCCAGCCAGATCGCCGCCAAGACCGGTACCGCCGTGGGCGACATCGAAAAGCTCACCGTCTGGGGCAATCACTCGCCCACGATGTACGCCGACTACCGCTTCGCCACGGTCGGCGGCAAGAGCGTCAAGGACCTCATCAACGACCAGGTCTGGAACGCCGACGTGTTCCTGCCCACCGTCGGCAAGCGCGGCGCCGCCATCATCGAGGCGCGCGGCCTGTCCTCGGCCGCCTCGGCCGCCAACGCCGCCATCGACCACATGCGCGACTGGGCGCTGGGCTCCAAGGGCAAGTGGGTCACCATGGGCATCCCGTCGGACGGCCAGTACGGCATTCCCAAGGACGTGATCTTCGGCTTCCCGGTCACCACCGAGAACGGCGAGTACAAGCTGGTCGAAGGCCTCGAGATCGACGCTTTCAGCCAGGAGCGCATCAACAAGACGCTGAAGGAACTGCAGGACGAGCAGACCGGCGTGGCCCACCTCCTCTAAGCCGCCTTAACCAGAATGCTCGACTGGAACCCCGCGCTCTACCGTCGCTACGAGGACGAGCGCACGCGCCCCGCACAGGAGCTGCTGGCGCGTGTTCCGCTGACCGAGGCGGCCCGCGTGGTCGACCTCGGCTGCGGGCCGGGCAATTCCACCGAGCTGCTGGTGCAGCGCTTTGCCGGCGCCGCGGTCGTCGGCACCGACAACTCCGAAGCCATGCTGGTCAGCGCGCGCGAGCGCCTGCCCCAGGCCCGCTTCGAACTCAGCGACATCGCGAGCTGGCAGCCGGAGCTCGCGCCCGATCTCATCTATGCCAACGCCTCGCTGCAATGGGTGCCAGACCACGAGGCGCTGATCCCCCGGCTTTTTGCCGCACTCGCACCGGGCGGCGTGCTCGCCGTCCAGATGCCCGACAACCGCGAGGAGCCCACGCACCGTCTGATGCGTGAAGTCGCGGCCGAGGCGCCGTGGGCCCAGGCCATCGGCGATGCGGACCGGCTGCGCACCCAGCTGCTGCCGATCGACGGCTACTACGACCTGCTCGCCGCCGATGCAGCCCAGGTCGACGTCTGGCGCACCGCCTACCAGCACCCGATGGCCTCCGCCGCCGCGATCGTCGAGTGGGTGCGCGGCACCGGGCTCAAGCCTTTCGTCGACCGGCTCCCGGCCGATCTGCAGGCCAGCTACCTGGCCGAGTACGAGCGCCGCGTCGACGGCGCCTACCCGGTGCGCGCCGATGGCAAGCGGCTGCTGGCCTTTCCGCGCATGTTCATCGTGGCGCAGCGCAAGGCATGAAGACATCAGTACATCCAAGGGACGTGCTGCAGGGCGCCCAGGCAGGTGCCGTCGTGCTCCCCGTGTGCGACCACTACAGCGGCGTCGAATCGCGCATGCGCAAGAGCCTCGCGCTGCAGGCCGAGATGGCCCAGGAGTTCGGCGCCTGCGTGTTCGACGTCACGCTCGACTGCGAAGACGGCGCCCCGGTGGGCGGCGAAGCCGAGCATGCCGCGCTGGTCACCGAACTTGCGCTGGCCGCCGCACCCGGCATGCGCGTGGGAGTGCGGGTGCACCCGGTCGACCACCCGGCCTTTGCCGGCGACGTGATCACCATCGCGGGGCGCGCCGGCCATCGGCTCAGCCACCTCATGGTGCCCAAAGTGGAGTCGGCCGACGACGTGCGCGAGGCGGTCGAAGCCCTCGATGCCGCCGGCGCCGAAGCGCTGCCCTTGCATGTGCTGATCGAGTCTCCATTGGCCGTGCACCATGCCTTCGACATCGCGGCCCAGCCGCGCGTCGAGTCGCTGAGCTTCGGACTGATGGACTTCGTCTCGGCGCACGGCGGCGCGATACCGGCCGAGGGCATGGGCGCCGCTGGGCAGTTCACGCACCCGCTGGTGGTGCGCGCCAAGCTGGCCATCGCCTCGGCCGCGCACGCGCACGGCAAGGTGCCCTCGCACTGCGTGGTCACCGAGTTCAACGACATCGACGCGATGCGCGCCGCCGCGAAGAGGGCGGCAGGCGAATTCGGCTACACGCGCATGTGGAGCATCCACCCGAACCAGATTCGCCCCATCCTCGAGGCCTTTGCGCCGGATGAGCGGCAGATTCAAATGGCTACAAAAATCATGGCGGCTGCCGCCGCTGTGGATTGGGCGCCGGTCAGTTTTGATGGCACATTGCACGACCGCGCGAGCTACCGTCATTTCTGGCATGTACTTTCGCGTGCGCACGCCACCGGCCGTGCGCTGCCCTCCGAGGCGCAAGCATGGTTTGCGCCAGCGTCCTCCTGAAAACCCACACCTCCTCCAAAGGAAAGACCCTCATGAAAAAGATCGCCCTGATCGCCGCTGTCGCCCTCGCGCTGCCGCTTGCATCCTTCGCCCAGAGCGCAGCAGACGCTGCCAAGCCGCCGCTCAAGGAACGGGCCAAGGACACGGCCAAGAAAGCGACGCAGAAGGTTGTTCCCAAGCGCGTCATCAAGAAGGTCGAGGAAGCCAAGCCCATCAGCGAAGAGACCGACGTTGTGCTCACGCCCGAAGACCTGGCCGTCGCGCAGCGCGTGCTCACCGGCACCATCAAGTGCGAACTGGGCGCCAGCGTGAAGATCGACGCCAGCGAGAAGAAGCAGGGCTTCTTCATCCTCACGCACGGCGCGACGAAATACTTCATGCACCCGGTCAACAGCCGCACCGGCGCGATCCGCCTGGAAGATCCGCGCGCTGAGGCGATGTGGCTGCAGCTGGGCAACAAGTCGATGCTGATGAGCCAGAAGCAGGGCCTGCGCCTGGCCGACGAATGCCAGGCGACCGAGCAGGCAATGATGGCCGAAGACATGAAGAAGAACCCGCCCAAGAGCCTGTTCGAAGGCGCGGACGCCCCGAAGAAATAAACAAAGGCGCCGGCGGCCCGCCTTTTGCTTAGGCCGCCACAGGACCTGATCCCGGAGAAAAAGATGTTGCAAGCCTACGTTGACCATGTCGCCGAGCGCGCCGCGCTCGGCATCCCGCCGCTGCCGCTGTCGGCCCAGCAGACCAGCGAGCTCATCGAGCTGCTGAAGAACGCCACCGCCAAGGACGGCGAATTCCTGCTGAACCTGCTGACGCACCGTGTGCCTGCCGGCGTGGACGATGCGGCCAAGGTCAAGGCGAGCTACCTGGCGGCCGTGGCCCACGGCAGCGAGAAGAGCACGCTCATCTCGCGCGCCCACGCCACGGAACTGCTGGGCACCATGCTCGGCGGCTACAACATCAGCCCGCTGATCGACCTGCTCGACGATGCCGAAGTGGCCGCCGTCGCAGCCGAAGGCCTGAAGAAAACCCTGCTGATGTTCGACCAGTTCCACGACGTCAAGGAAAAGGCCGACAAGGGCAATGCCAATGCCAAGGCCGTGCTGCAGAGCTGGGCCGATGCCGAGTGGTTCACCAGCCGGCCTGAAGTGCCCCAGAGCCTCACGATCACCGTCTTCAAGGTGAGCGGCGAAACCAACACCGACGACCTGTCGCCCGCACCCGACGCCACCACGCGGCCCGACATCCCGATGCACGCGCTGGCCATGCTCAAGAATGCGCGTCCCGGCATCACGCCCGAGGAAGACGGCAAGCGCGGTCCGATCAAGTTCATCGAGTCGCTGAAGGACAAGGGCCATCTGGTCGCCTACGTGGGCGACGTGGTCGGCACCGGTTCGTCGCGCAAGAGCGCCACCAATTCGGTGCTCTGGTTCACGGGCCAGGACATCCCCTTCATTCCCAACAAGCGCTTCGGCGGCATCTGCCTGGGCAACAAGATCGCGCCGATCTTCTACAACACGATGGAAGACGCGGGCGCGCTGCCGATCGAGCTCGACGTGAGCCAGATGGAAATGGGCGACGTGGTCGAGCTGCGTCCTTACGAGGGCAAGGCGCTGAAGGACGGCAAGGTGATTGCCGAGTTCAAGCTCAAGAGCGACGTGCTGTTCGACGAGGTGCGCGCCGGCGGCCGCATTCCGCTCATCATCGGCCGCGGCCTGACCTCGAAGGCCCGTGAGGCGCTGGGTCTGCCGGCCTCGACGCTGTTCCGCCTGCCCGTCAGCCCGAGCGACACCAAGAAGGGCTTCTCTCTTGCCCAGAAGATGGTCGGCCGCGCCTGCGGTCTGCCGGAAGGCATGGGCGTGCGTCCCGGCACCTACTGCGAGCCGAAGATGACCAGCGTGGGCTCGCAGGACACCACCGGCCCGATGACGCGCGACGAGCTGAAGGACCTGGCCTGCCTGGGCTTCAGCGCCGACCTGGTGATGCAGTCCTTCTGCCACACCGCGGCATATCCGAAGAAGGTCGACGTCAAGATGCACCACGAGCTGCCGGACTTCATGAGCACGCGCGGCGGCGTGTCGCTGCGCCCGGGCGACGGCGTCATTCACTCGTGGCTCAACCGCCTGCTGACGCCCGACACCGTCGGCACCGGCGGCGACAGCCACACGCGCTTCCCGATCGGCATCAGCTTCCCGGCCGGCTCGGGCCTGGTGGCCTTCGCGGCGGCGACCGGCGTGATGCCGCTGGACATGCCGGAGTCGGTGCTGGTGCGCTTCAAGGGCACGATGCAGCCGGGCGTCACGCTGCGCGACCTGGTCAACGCGATTCCGCTCTACGCCATCAAGTCCGGCTTGCTCACGGTCGAGAAGAAGGGCAAGAAGAACATCTTCTCGGGCCGCATCCTCGAGATCGAAGGCCTGCCGGACCTCAAGGTCGAACAGGCCTTCGAACTCTCCGACGCCTCGGCAGAGCGCTCGGCCGCCGGCTGCACGGTGCACCTCAACAAGGAACCGATCATCGAGTACATCAACAGCAACATCACGCTGATGCGCTGGATGATCGCCGAGGGCTACGCCGACGGCCGCACGCTGGCCCGCCGCATCGCCGCGCAGGAAGCCTGGCTGAAGGACCCGCAGCTGCTCAAGGGCGATGCCGATGCCGAGTACGCCGCCGTGATCGAGATCGACCTGGCCGACATCCACGAGCCCATCGTGGCCTGCCCGAACGACCCGGACGACGTGAAGACGCTGTCGGACGTGGCCGGCGCCAAGATCGATGAAGTGTTCATCGGTTCGTGCATGACCAACATCGGCCATTTCCGCGCCGCCTCCAAGCTGCTCGAGGGCAAGCGCGACATCCCGGTCAAGCTGTGGATCGCGCCGCCGACCAAGATGGACGCGCAGCAGCTCACCGAGGAAGGCCACTACGGCGTGTTTGGCAACGCCGGTGCGCGCACCGAAATGCCGGGCTGCTCGCTATGCATGGGCAACCAGGCGCAGGTGCGCGAAGGCGCCACGGTGATGTCGACCAGCACGCGCAACTTCCCGAATCGCCTGGGCAAGAACACGAACGTGTACCTGGGTTCGGCCGAACTGGCCGCCATCTGCTCGCGCCTCGGCCGCATCCCGACCAAGGAAGAGTACATGGCCAGCGCTGTGGTGCTCGATGCGTCGAGCGCACAGATCTACCAGTACCTGAACTTCGACAAGATCGAGGATTACAAGGGCGTGGCGGACACGGTGGCCGCCTGATCCGCCAGGCCACAAGGAAAAGCCCGCCCTAGGCGCAATACTCGTCACTTAAGGAT
>NZ_JAGGNU010000024.1 GCF_018614915.1 Variovorax paradoxus
TGATTCCGGCGGCGGTCTTCGCCCAGGATCCGCGCACCAACCTGACCGCGCGTCTGGGCGTGCGCTTGGTCGGCGACTACGCGACGGGCGCGGGGCGACTGAAGCCCTACGCGCGCTTGAACCTGTGGCACGGCTTGGGCGACACGGACCGCATGCTTGTGGCGGGTCCGGGAGGCAGCACGGGCATCGACACGAAGCGCGGCTACACCTCGGCCGAGATCGCGGCCGGCGGCACCTGGGCACTGAGCCGGCAGGTCAACGTCTACGGGGAGCTCGGGTACTCGTCGCCGGTGGGTGGCGACCAGCGAGTGAGCCTGCGACCCTCGGCTTCGGTGGGCATGCGGGTGAGTTGGTAAGGCAACCCGCGGGCCAGCCCGCCAGACGCGCGCTGCCACCGCGCGTCTGCAGCATCGCGCCGCGATCACTATGATGGCCTGCCGCCATCGCACCATCGCATCACACCACCATGAGCATTCCCACCACCCGCCTGGGCCGCACCGGCCTGACCGTGTCGCGGCTCGCGCTCGGCACCATGACCTTCGGCCTGCAGACCGACGAAGCCGTGTCTCAGCAGATACTCGACAAGGCGACCGAGGCCGGCATCAACTTCCTCGATACCGCCGACGTCTACCCGCTCGGCGGCACCGTCGAGACCACCGGCCGCACCGAAGAGATCATCGGCCGCTGGCTGCAAGCCAAGGGCGCGGGTGCGCGCAGCCGCTTCGTGCTGGCCACCAAGGCAGTCGGCAAGGTCGGCCCGAACCCGTGGGACCAGGGCGCATCGCGCAAGCACCTGCTCGATGCCATCGACGCATCGCTCAAGCGCCTGCAGACCGACCACGTCGACCTCTACCAGCTGCACAGCGACGACCGCGAGACCCCGCTGGACGAGAGCCTGGAAGCGCTCGACGTCATCGTGAAATCGGGACGCGCGCGCTACGTCGGCGTCTCCAATTTCCTGGCCTATCGGCTCGCGCGTGCGCTGGGCCGTGCCGAGCTGCACAAGCTCACGCGCTTCGTCTCGGTGCAGCCGCGCTACAGCCTGCTCTTCCGCGAGATCGAGCGCGAGCTGCTGCCGCTGGCCGGCGAGGAAGGCCTGGGCGTGATCCCCTACAACCCGCTCGCGGGCGGGCTCCTCACCGGCAAGTACAAGGCCGGCGCCAGGCCCGAGGACAACACGCGCTTCACGCTCGGCACCGCCGGCACGATGTACCAGGACCGCTACTGGAACGAGCGCAGCTTCGCCACCGTCGCGCAACTGCATGCGCTGGCCGACGAGGCCGGCGTGCCGCTGGCGACCCTGGCCGTCGCATGGGTGATGGCCAACCCGCTGATCACCGCGCCGCTGCTCGGCGCCAGCCGTCCGGAGCAGCTCGATGCCACGCTCGCGGCGGCCGACTACAAGCTCGATGCCGACCTGAAGAAGCGGCTCGACGAACTCACCGCCGACTACCGCAAGGGCGACGCGCCGCGCTGAGTTCAGCTGTAGCGCTGTCGCGCCAGCGCCGCGCCTTCGGCCAGCGCCTGCAGCTTCGCGAGCGCGACGGCGCGGTCCATCGGCGCCAGGCCGCAGTTGGTGCAGGGCAGGAGCCGCTGCTTCGGCACGTACCTGAGTGCCTCGCCGATGGTGTCGGCCACCTGCTCGGGCGTTTCGACCACCTCGCTCGCCACGTCGATGACGCCGACCATCACGTCCTTGCCGTCGAGCAGGCGCATGAGCTCCGGCGGCACGTGCGAGTGGAAGCATTCAAGGCTCACCTGCTGGATGCTGCTCTTCGCCAGCGCCGGGAACACCTGCTCGTACTGGCGCCACTCCTCGCCGAGCGAGGCCTTCCAGTCCACATTGGCCTGGATGCCGTAGCCATAGCAGATGTGGACCGCCGTGGTGCAGCCGAGCCCCTCGGCCGCGCGCTCCAGCGCCCGCACGCCCCAGTCGGCGGCCTCCTTCATGTAGACATTGAAGGCCGGCTCGTCGAACTGGATGATGTCGACGCCGTCGGCCTCCAGCGCCCGCGCCTCCTGGTTCAGCAGCTCGGCAAAGGCCATGGCCAGCTTCACGCGGTCGCCGTAGTGCCGGTCGGCCACGGTATCGACGATGGTCATCGGACCCGGCAGCGTGAACTTGATCTTGCGCTGCGTGTGGGCGCGCAGCAGCCGCGCTTCGGCGGCATGCACGCGGCCCTTGAGGCGGAGTTCGGACACCACCTGCGGCACCATCGCGTCGTAGCGGTTATCGCGGATGCCCATCTTGACCTTGTGCTCGAAGTCGATGCCCTCGACCTGCTCGAGAAAGCCGTGGACGAAATGCTGGCGCGACTGCTCGCCGTCGCCGATCACGTCCAGGCCGGCATCTTCCTGCGCCTTGATCCAGAGCAACGTCGCGTCGGCCTTGGCCTGCGCCAGCTCGGCGCCGTCGAGCTGCCACGCCGGCCAGAGCTTGCGCGGTTCCGCCAGCCAGGCCGGCTTGGGCAGGCTGCCCGCGATGGTCGAACTGAAAAGGGGACGGGTCATGGTGGCTCCTCGGCAACGATTCGAAGCGCGAGGGTACGCCAAATCCCGCTTTCGGCTCAGCGCGCCTCGGCCTTCCGGGACGCGGTCCACTGGACCCACGCGCCGGCGATCGCCAGCAGGATCAGCACCGCGGCATAGGTGCGCACCGTGGCGAGGAGGCCGAGGGGCGCGATGAAGAAGCCGGCCAGCATCGCCGGCACGCTGAAGGCGAGGTAGCTGGCGACGAAGAGGGCCGCGAACAGCTCCGCGCGTTCGTGCGGGCGGGCCAGCGGCGACAGCGTCTGCACCAGCGCCGAGAAGGAGGCGCCGAAGCCGAGCCCGGCGAAAGCGGCGCCGGCGAAGAACAGCGCCAGCGAGCGCGTCCCGAGCGACAGCAGGATCAGGCCGAGGCCGAACGCGAAGCTGGCCATGCCGATCGCCGCGGCCCGGTGCGGTCGAAAGCGCCCGAGCAGGGTCGGCGCCACCGCGCCCACGCCCGACAGCGTCGCCACGCTGAGGCCGTTGACGATGCCGTCGTTCACCCCGAACACATTGACCAACAGCGAGGGCGCGAGCGAAAGGAACAGTCCGCCCATCGCCCACACCGCGCCCAGCACCGGCAGGCCGCGCAGGAACTCGGCGCGCGCCGCCACCGGAATCGAAACGCGCGGCACCAGCGAAGCCAGCGCACCCGCGCGCGGTGTCACGCTTTCGGGCACGAAGGGAAGCAGCAGCGCACCGGCAGCGAACACGGCCGCCAGCACGCCGAAGACCAGCAGCACCGGCTGCGCGGTGAGCTTGACGGCCGTGCCGGTCAGGAGCGCGCCCGCGGCGAGCCCGGCCAGCGGCGAGACGCTGCTGATCAGTGCCCCCAGGCGCTTGCGCGCGGCGGGCGCAGCCTCGACCACGGCGGCGGTGAGCGCGCCGCTGGCGATGCCGGTCGCCACGCCCTGGACGATGCGCGCCGCGATCAGCCCGCCGATGCCGCGTGCCAGCACGAACATGCCCATCGCCACCGCCTGAAGTACCAGCGCGGTCAGCACCACCGGCCGGCGGCCCACGTGATCCGACAGCGAGCCCGCAACCAACAGCGAGGCGAGCAGCGCGATCGCGTAGACCGCGAAGGCCACCGTCAGCAAGGCCGGCGAGAAGCCCCAGTCGTGCTGGAACACCAGGAACAAGGGCGAGGGCGCGCTCGCCGCGAAGAAGAAGGCGAACAGCACGGCCGCCAGCAAGGCGAAGGCCAGGGGCGCCGGCAGGCGCAGGAGCGCGGGCGCGGGGCGGGCGGGATCGAGGGAGGTAGACGGCATGATCTTCCTTAAAGCAAAACTATTTGCGTTTGTGGATTCTAGGGCGGGTCCTGTACTAATGCAAATATCTTTGCGTTAAACTATGTAGCCATGACGAACACAGCCCAGATGAAACGGCCGGGCGGCCGCAGCGCGCAGGTGCAGGCGGTCGTTCGCACCGCCCTCGAAGAACTGGTGGCCGAGCAGGGCCGCGAGCGCGTGACCGTGCCGGCGGTGGCCGAACGCGCGGGCGTCAGCGCCTCCAGCATCTACCGCCGCTGGGGCGATTTGTCGGGGCTCCTGGCCGAAACGGCGACGCGCCGGCTCGACCCGAACCGTCCGCTGCCCGATACCGGCCTGCTGCGGCAGGATTTGCGCGCCTGGGCGCGCGAACTCATCACGCATCTTTCGCAGCCTTGCAACACTTCGTTGTTGCGAGCGGCCTCGGCCCTGGCCGGTGGCGAGGACACCGACTGCCTGCGCAACCGCAAGGCCGAGGCGAAGGTGCTGGTCGATCGCGCCCGCGCCCGCGGCGAAGCGGCGCCGGACCCTCAGCTGCTGATCGATCACGTGGTCGCACCGATCGTCTTTCGCGTGATCTTCGGTGCTGACGCAGTCAAGCCGGCATTGGGCGCGCGACTGGTGGACGAGGCGCTGGCATTGGCGCAGGCCGCGCCGCGCTGATTCGGTAAATTAGCTCTGGCGCCTGGCCGTCGCCCTGCTACGATGGACCGCCGTCGCTGCACCTCGAGCCGGTGCAGCGACGGCGCTTGCGTTCTCTTGCCGAACCTGCAGGAAGGAGCCTCGACATGACCGTCGCGATGATCCAACCCCTGGCCCCGGGCGAGCCCGCCCCCGACTTCGCCCTGCCGGCGGTAGCCGCAGCCGAGACCATCTCGCTTGCCGACTACCGGGGACGCAGTTCCCTGTTCCTGGCGCTGATGCTCGGTTTATGGTGCCCGTTCTGTCGACGACAGCTGGTCCAGCTCGGCACCTTCGAGGGCAAGCTGAAGTCGTTGGGCGTCGAAAGCCTGGCCGTGGTGGCCACCGAGCCGGAGAACGCCCGGATGTACTTCAAGTTCAGGCCGACACGGCTGCGCCTGGCGGCCGATCCGGGCTTGTCGACGCACCGCGCCTACGGCTTGCCCAAGCCCGAGCCCACTCCCGCGCTGATGCAGGCCCTGGAAGAGGTCCGCATCAACCCCACCGGCGAGCTGCCTGAACCGCTGCCTATCGCCGTGGCCGGCAAGGTGCTCCAGGAGCTCGACGGCTATGTCTATACGCCGGCCGACCAGGTCGACGTCGAGCGGCAATGGCCGCAGCTGAAGGGGCTGTTCATGATCGACCGTACCGGCATCGTGCGCTGGGCGTATATCGAGTGCGCCAACGAGGGCCTGGCCGGGATCGGCAAGTTCCCGTCGGAGGAAGCGATCCTCGGCGCCGCGCGCGCCCTTGCGGCCTGAGCGCGCGCCGCGCTCACGGATTCAGCTCAGCAGGTCGCGCAGCGTGCGCGCAATGACCTTGGTCGCGCGCCGCAGGTCTTCGAGCAGCACGCGCTCGTCGTTGCGCTTGGCATGCGATTCGAGCACCGTGCGCGGCCCGGCGCCGTAGATCACGCCGGGGATGCCGGCTTCGCCATAGAGGCGAACGTCGGTGTAGAGCGGCGTGCCCATGGCTTTGATCGGCTCGCCGAAGATCTCCTGGCCATGCTTCTGAATGGCCTCGACCAGCGGCTTGTTGCCCGCAAGCGGCTTCATCGAATTGGCCAGCAGCAGGCGCTTGATCTCGACCGTGATGCCGGGCAGCTGTTCCGCGGCATCGGCGATCACCTTGCGGATCGTCGTCTCGACCTCGACCGGGTTCTCTTCCGGGATCATGCGGCGGTCGAGCTTGAAGACCACCTTGCCGGGCACGACGTTGGTGTTGGTGC
Source organism: Variovorax paradoxus (assembly GCF_018614915.1). Lineage (GTDB taxonomy): Bacteria > Pseudomonadota > Gammaproteobacteria > Burkholderiales > Burkholderiaceae_C > Variovorax > Variovorax paradoxus_K. The sequence continues at coordinate 5,710 of NZ_JAGGNU010000024.1, forward strand.
CGCCCTCGATGCGACCGACATTGAGGTAGGGGTGCGTGATGCCCTCGACCTTGGAGCTCAGCTGCCGGTAGAGCGCGTTCTGCGCGTACAGCGCGTTGAGGATGTGCACCGCGCCTTGCAGCGCATCGACGCCGGTCGTCGGGATCGCGGCATGGGCCATCTTGCCGTGCACCGTGACTTCCATCTGCAGGCAGCCGTTGTGCGCCGTCACCACCTCGTAGCTGAAGCCGGCCGCGATCATCAGGTCGGGTTTCGTCAACCCGTTCTTCAGCAGCCAGCCCGGGCCCAGGACGCCGCCGAATTCCTCGTCGTAGGTGAAGTGCAGCTCGACGCTGCCGCGAGCCGGCCTGGCCACCGCTTCGAGCGCGCGTAGCGCGAAGGTGAAGCTCGCGAAGTCGCTCTTGCTGACCGCGGCGGCGCGGCCGTAGAGGCTGCCGTCCTCGATCTCTCCGCCGTAGGGATCGTGCGTCCAGCCTTCGCCGGGCGGGACCACGTCGCCGTGCGCATTCAAGGCCACGGTGCGGCCTTCGTTGCCGTACTTGCGCCGCACGATCAGGTTGGTGATCGATTCGAGACCGTAGTCCTTCACCTCCTGCGCGGGCACGGCATGCTTCTCGGCTTCGAAGCCGAAGTCCTTCAAGAGCTCGGCCGTGCGTTCGGCGTGCGGGGCGTTGTTGCCCGGCGGCGTGTCGGTGGGTACGCGCACCAGCTCCTGCAGGAAGCGCACTTCCTCGTCGAAGTGGGCATCGATCCAGGCGTCGAGTTTGTTGTAGTCGGTCATGAGGTGGCTTGTTCTTTGGCGAGGTTGTCGAGCAGCAGGTGGAAGGCTTCGACCGCCAGCTGCATGTCGTCGTTGGTGCTCGATTCGAGCGGGTTGTGGCTGATGCCGGAGTTGATGCCGCGCACGAAGAGCATGGCCTGCGGCATCACCTCGTGCAGCTTCATCGCATCGTGGCCGGCGCCGCTGGGCATGCGGTAGAGCGGCACGCCGAGGGTATCGACCGCCTTCTCCCAGCGCTGCTGCCATTCGGGCGCGCTGGGCGCGGCCGAGGCCCGCATGCTTTCCTCCAGCGTGTAGCGCACGCCGCGGCGCTCGCAGATGGCCTTGAGCTCGGCCAGCACGTCGGCCGCGAGCGCATCGCGTTGCGGATTGTTGGGGGCGCGCATGTCCAGGCTGAACTTGCAGTGCCCCGGCACCACATTGATCGAGCCGCTCGGCACCTCGAGCATGCCGACGGTCGCGACCGAGTCGCCGTCCTTCGCGGCGCGCTGCTCGGCAAAGAGGATCAGCTCGGCCACCGCGGCGGCGGCATCGCGGCGGCGGTTCATCGGCGTGGTGCCGGCGTGGCTGGCCATGCCGATCACTTCGCCCACGTAGCGCACGCCGCCGTTGATCGAGGTCACGATGCCGAGCGGGAGGTCGAGCTCGGTGAGCACCGGGCCCTGCTCGATGTGGACTTCGACGAAGCCGAGGTACCTCGCAGGGTCGCGCTGCAGCCTGGGGATGTCCTCGTCCTTCAGGCCGGCGATCTGCCGCGCCTCGCGCATGGTGATGCCGTCGGCGTCCTTCTGGTCCAGCCATTTGGGATCGAAGTGGCCGATCAGCGCGCCCGAGCCCAGGAAGGTCGCCTTGTAGCGCTGGCCTTCCTCTTCCGCGAAGCCGACCACTTCGAAAGCGAAGGGCAGGCGGCGCTTCTGGCGCTTGAGCTCGCGCACGCAGGCGACCGGCACGAAGATGCCGAGCCGGCCGTCGTACTTGCCGCCGTTGCGTACCGTGTCGTAGTGCGAGCCGGTCAGGAGCGTCTTCGCATCGGGCGTGGCGCCTTCGTAGCGGCCGACCACGTTGCCCACGGCGTCGATGGCGACGCTGTCGAAGCCGGCGTCGCGCATGTTCTGTGCGATCTGCACTGCGCAGGCGCGGTGCGCTTCGGTCAGGTAGGTGACGGTGAGCTGGCCCTTCTCGGCGTAGCCCGGGTCGGTGTGCACCGAGAGTTGCTCCTGCCAGTCCCATACCTCGTTGCCGAGTGTGGGCTCGGCACCGAACTTGTCGTCGAGCCGGATCTCCGCGATGCGATGGATGTTGCGCAGCGCCTCGCCGCGCTCGAAGCCTGGGTGATGGTGCAGCCGGCGCTCGAAGGTGTCGATGATCTCGCGCTTGGAAAGCCCCGTGCCGCGCGGTCCGCGAACCGCGAGGATGAAGGGAAAGCCGAACTTCGCGTTGTAGTCGGCGTTGAGCTGCTGGATCTTCGCGAACTCTTCCGGCGTGCATTCGGTCAGGCCGGCCTTGCCCTGCTCGTTGGTGGATTCGGCGGTCAGCGTCTTGCTGACCATCGCCTTGCCCGCGAGCTCGGGGTGGGCGCGGATCAGGCCCAGCTGTTCGTCGGCCGAGGCGCTACCCACGACCTGCACGAGTGCGTGCTTGAGATGCGCGAGCGAGCGGAAAGGCCGCGCCGCGGCGGCGCGCTTCGCGATCCACGGCGAATGCTCGTAGGTGCCGTCGAGCAGTGCCGCGACTTCGTCGGGCGTGGCGGTGTTCAGTTGGTCGATGGTGAGTGCCATGTCAGGCTCCTTGCGTGAACGGGTTCACGGCTTTCCAGTGGCGCGCGATGTCCAGCCGGCGGCAGACCCACACGCGTTCGTGCTTCGCGATGTGGTCCAGGAAGCGCTGCAGCGCTGTGATGCGGCCGGGCCGGCCGAGCAGGCGGCAGTGCATGCCGATGCTCATCATCTTCGGCGCCTCCTCGCCTTCGGCGTAGAGCGCATCGAAGCTGTCCTTCATGTACTGGAAGAAGGGGTCGGCGTGCGAATAGCCCTGCGGCAGCGCGAAGCGCATGTCGTTGCAGTCCAGCGTGTAGGGCACGATGAGCTGCGGCACCACTTCGCCGTCGGTCTTCTGCACCTTCATCCAGAAGGGCAGGTCGTCGCCGTAGTAGTCGCTGTCGTATTCGAAGCCGCCGTAGTCGGCGACCAGCCGGCGGGTGCGCGGGCTGTCGCGGCCGGTGTACCAGCCCAGCGCCCGCTCGCCGGTGAGCTTCTCGATCGCTTCCATGCCCAGGCGCATGTGTTCGCGCTCGGTGGCTTCGTCGAGGTTCTGGTAGTGGATCCAGCGCCAGCCGTGACAGGCGATCTCGTGGCCCAGCTCCTTGAAGGCGGCGGCCAGTTCGGGATAGCGCTCGAGCGCCATGCCGACGCCGAACACGGTGAGCGGCAGGCCGCGCTTCTCGAACTCGCGCAGGATGCGCCACACGCCCGCGCGCGAGCCGTATTCGTAGATGCCTTCCATGCTGATGTGCCGGTCGGGGAAGCTCGCCGGGTTGAACATCTCGGAGAGGAACTGTTCGGAGCCGGCGTCGCCGTGCAGCACGCAGTTCTCGCCGCCCTCTTCGTAGTTGAGGACGAACTGCACCGCGATGCGCGCGCCGCCGGGCCATTGCGCATGGGGCGGGTTGCGTCCGTAGCCGACGAGATCGCGCGGGTAGGGCAGGGTCGAGTCGTAGGTGTTGCTCATGTCGATCAGGCAGCCAGTGCGAGGGAGATGTCGTGGGTGGGGACCTTGCGGTCGAAAACGAGGTTGGCCTCGACGTTCAGCAAGTGCTCGGTCATGAGGCGCACCGCCCGCTCCTCGTCCTTGGCGGCCAGTGCCTTCACGATGTCGGCGTGCTCGTCGTTCGAATGCTCGGCCGCGCTCGCGCTCTGGTACATCAGCGTGATGAGGGCGCAGCGCGAGATCAGCTCGCCGAGGATCTGCGCCAGCACCGCGTTGCCCATGAGCTCGGCCATGCGCACGTGGAAGTCGCCGAGCAGCTCGGTGCGGCCCGAGACGTCTTCGCCCGAGACCGCGGCCTTTTCCAGCGCCACGTGCTCTCTGAGCGCCTTGATCTTGGCCGGCGTCACGCTGCGCACGAACTCGCGCGCCATCTCGGCCTCCAGCATGCGGCGCACCGCGAACACCTGCCTGGCCTCGTCGACCGCGGGCGCCGCGACGAAGGCGCCGCGCGCGGGCTCGAGCCGGATCAGCTTGTTCTGCGACAGCTGGAACAGCGCCTGGCGCACCAGCGTGCGCGAGACGCCGAAGTGGTCGGCCAACTTCTGCTCGGCCAGCTTGCTGCCGGGCTGGAGCCGGTGTTCCACAATGGCCTTGGTGAGCGCATCGACGATGGCGCGGGTGGTGGTCGAGTCCATGTTTTTCATGATAGACCCAAAGCCGAGAACTGTATACACTTTTGTCGACCGGAATTTCCCGTATGCCCGAAGGAGCACAACCATGGGCCTGAGCACCCACGTACTGGACACCATGCACGGCGGCCCCGCGGCCGGCATGGAGGTCGCGCTGTTCACCACCGAAGGCGAGCAGGCGACGCTCGTCAAGCGCTTCACGCTGAATGCGGACGGCCGCAGCGATGCGCCGCTCTACGACAAGCACACGCTGAAGGTCGGCACCTACCGGCTGGTGTTCGACGTCGGGGGGTACTTCAAGGCGAAGGGCGTGAAGCTGCCCGAGCCCAATTTCCTGAATCGCGTCGCGCTGGATTTCGGCGTGGCGCACACCGACCAGCACTACCACGTGCCGCTCTTGGTGAGCCCGTGGAGCTACTCGACCTACCGCGGGTCTTGAAGCGAAGAGAGCTGGCCTTCGGTCAAGGTATCGAGCTGGAAATGCCCCCCTTTGTCCCACAGCCAGGTGTCGGTCCAGACCAGCTTGTCGATGCGGCGGGCGGCCGGGTAGGGCGAGGCTTCGAGCACGGTGCGCTCGATCTCGGCGATCACTTCGGGCGCGTGCTTCGGCGCACGCATCCAGTTCATCGAGACCACCTTGCCGTTGGCGTCGAGACTGACCTGCAGAGTGCCGACGGCATAGAGCAGCGGCGGCAGCTTGCCGCTGTAGATGCGTGCGCCGTTGCGCGCATAGATGTGGCGTGCGGCATCCTGTCGGTATTCGCGCGGGGTGCTGGCGTTCGATGCGCGGGGCATCGCGCGGCTCGTCTGTCCGGCGTCGGGGGCTGCGCGGCTCAGTTGACCGGGGACCGCACCGGGGCCGGTCGTGCCGCAGCCGACGAGGCCCAGCGCGGCGGCAATGGCAGCGGCGAAGGCACGGCGCAACGGCGTGGGAAGTTTCAGGTTCATCGATGGATTTATACCGCGCGCTCCGGGCAGCGGCGCAACCGGAGGTATCCCTCATGAACGGCATGGCCGACGAACTGCTGGCGCGCCTCGCGAAGGACGACGGCGTGCTGGTGCGTGTCGAGAAGACGCAAGGTTCTGCGCCGCGCGAGGCGGGCACCTGGATGGCGGTCTGGGCCGACGGCCTCACGGCCACCATCGGCGGCGGCCAGCTCGAGTTCCAGGCCATCGAACAAGCGCGCGCCTGGCTGGCCGGCGGCCCGGCCATCGACGGCGTGCGGCGCTATCCGCTGGGCCCGAGCCTCGGCCAATGCTGCGGCGGCGTGGTGTTCCTTTCGTTCCGCCGCATCGCGGCGGCGGATGCGAAGGCGCTGCAGAAGGAATTGCTCGCGCACCTGGAGCCGGTGGCCCTGTTCGGCGGCGGGCACGTGGGCGCGGCGCTGGCGCGGCTGCTCGCGACCCTGCCTTTCTCCGTGCGCTGGATCGACAGCCGCGACGGCGTATTCCCGGCCGCGCTGCCGGCGCAGGTCGAGACCGAACATTCCGAGCCGGTACAGGACGCGGTGACGCAGCTCGCGCCGGGCTCGCGCGTGCTGATCATGAGCTTCAGCCACGCCGAAGACCTGGACATCGTGATCGCGTGCCTCAAGCGGCTGCGCGCGCGCAGCGACCTGCCCTATGTCGGCCTGATCGGCAGCAAGACCAAGTGGGCCACCTTCAGCCACCGGCTGGAGGCGCGCGGCTTCACGGCCGACGAGCTGGCGCGCATCACCTGCCCGATCGGCGTGCCGGGCATCGGCGGCAAGGAGCCCGAGGTGATCGCGGTCGCAGTGGCGGCACAGCTCTTGCAATCGTTGGGCTAGGGTTTTCCAGCAGGCGGCCTGAGAGAAATTCCTCGAATTTCATTGCAAAAGTGTATACACTTCAGTCCACAGCCGCAGCGGAGCGAGGCCCCATCGATGGCCTGCGTTCGCGGCCATTTCTCTGCTTACAGCGCCCGCAGTGGTGAGCAGGCCAAACCAAGGTTGAGCACATGGAAAGCTACTACCTCGACTGGGCCAATCTGCTGCTGCGCTGGGTCCACGTCATCACCGCCATCGCATGGATCGGCGCGTCTTTCTACTTCGTGATGCTGGACAACAGCCTCGAGAAGCCGCAGGACCCGGAGTCCGTTGACAAGGGCGTCGGCGGCGAGCAGTGGGCGGTGCACGGCGGCGGCTTCTACAACATGCAGAAGTACGCGCTGGCGCCGAAGAAGCTGCCGGACCACCTGCACTGGTCGTACTGGGAGAGCTACTCGACCTGGCTCACCGGCTTCGCGCTCTTCACCATGTCCTACCTGTGGAACGCGAGCACCTACCTGATCGACAAGTCCAAGATGGACTGGCAGCCCGGCGCCGCGATCGGCGTGGCGCTGGCCTTCTTCGTCGTCTTCTGGATGGTCTACGACGGCATCTGCCAGCTCTTCGGCCGGCGCAAGAACGGCGACACCATCGTGGGCGTGCTGGTGGCGCTCTTCATCGTCTTCGCGACCTGGCTGGCCTGCCAGTGGTTCGCGGGCCGCGCGGCCTTCCTGCTGGTCGGCGCGATGATGGCCACGACCATGAGCGGCAACGTGTTCTTCTGGATCATTCCGGGACAGCGCAAGAACGTGGCGGCACTGCGTGCCGGCCTGCCGGTCGACCCGGTCCACGGCCAGCGCGGCAAGCAGCGCAGCGTGCACAACACCTACTTCACGCTGCCGGTGCTGTTCGCGATGCTGAGCAACCACTACAGCTTCACCTACACGCACAAGTACAACTGGATCGTGCTGCTCTTGCTCATGCTCGGCGGCGCGGCGATCCGACAGTTCTTCGTGGTGCGGCACCGCTTCAAGCTCGGCAACGCGGGCAATCCGCTGCCCTATGCGATGGTCGGCGTCGTGGTGCTGGGCCTTTCCATCGTCTGGATGCGGCCCGAGCCCGCGGCCGCACCGATGGCGGGCGCCGCGGCTGCGCAGAAGGTGGCCTTCGGCGAGGTCAAGAAGGTGCTGGAGCAGCGCTGCTACATGTGCCACGGCGCGCAGGTGCAGATGAAGAACGTGCGGCTCGACACGCCCGACCAGGTCTCCGCGCATGCACAGAACGTCTATCAACAGGCGGTGGTCACGAAGATCATGCCGATGAACAACTCGACCGGCATGACGGACGCAGAGCGCGCGCTCATCGCCAAATGGTTCGAGGGCGGCGCAAAGACAAACTAGGTGGACCACTAGGCGGCCCGGCCGCTGTGGACAATCGGGCCCGGAGACCCCGTCAATGAACCCATCGAATTCCCCACCCGATCCCCGTTCCGCGCCGCGCGAATTCCTCGAGCATCTCTACCGCGCCGCGGTCGAGCGCGCGCTGCCGCTCGCCAGCATGGGCCCGTACCTGCCCAAGCCCCCCAAGGGCCGCACGCTGGTGCTCGGCGCCGGCAAGGCCGGCGGCTCGATGGCGCAGGCGCTCGAGGCGCTGTGGCCGGCCGATGCGAGGCTCGAAGGCCTGGTGGTCACGCGCTACGAGCATATTCCCCCGCGGCCCGCAGGCCTGGCGCAGCGCATCGAGATCGTCGAGGCGGCGCATCCGGTGCCGGACGAAGCAGGGCTCAAGGCCGCCGAGCGCATCCTCGCGCTGACCGAGGGCCTCACGGCCGACGACCTGGTGCTGTGCCTCATTTCGGGCGGCGGCTCGGCGCTGCTCACGCTGCCGGCCGAAGGCCTCACGCTGGCCGACAAGCAGCGCATCAACAAGCAGCTGCTCGAATCGGGCGCCCACATCGGCGAGATGAACTGCGTGCGCAAGCACCTCTCGCGCATCAAGGGCGGGCGGCTGGCGGCGGCCTGCGCGCCGGCCCAGGTGGTCACGCTCACCATCAGCGACGTGCCGGGCGACGACCCGGCCGTGATCGCGAGCGGGCCGACGGTGCCCGATGCGACGACCTGCGCCGATGCGCTGGCGATCCTCCAGCGCTACCGCATCGAGGTGCCGGCTGCCGTGCGCGCGCAGCTCGAAAGCGGCGCGCTCGAAACACCCAAGCCCGGCGATGCGGTGTTCAAGGGCCATGCCACGCACCTGATCGCCACCCCGCAGCAGTCGCTCGAAGCCGCGGCCGCCGCGGCGCGTGCGGCCGGCATCGAGGCCCACATCCTGAGCGACGAAATGGAAGGCGAATCGCGCGAAGTCGGCAAGGTGCACGGCGCCCTGGCGCGGGCGGTCGCGCTGCGCGGCGCGCCGTTCGCCAAGCCCTGCGTGATTCTTTCGGGCGGCGAGACGACCGTCACCATCCGGCCGCGTCAGCCCGGCAGCCCCAAGGGCCGCGGCGGACGTGCCGGTGAGTTCTGCCTCGGGCTCGCAGGCGCGCTGGCGGGGCAAAACACCGTGTGGGCCCTGGCCGCAGATACCGACGGCATCGATGGTGTCGAAGACAACGCCGGCGCCTTCGTGACGCCCGACACCTTGGCACGCGCCGAGACCGCGGGCCGCAAGCTCGCCGACCACCTGGACCGCAACGATGCCTATGGGTACTTCGATGCGATCGGCGATCTCTGCGTGACGGGGCCTACGCACACCAACGTCAACGACTTTCGCGCGCTGCTGATCCTGTAGTCGCTTTCCTCGCGGAGGAGGGCGCTGGCGCGCGGTGCTCGCGCGCCAGCGCATCCAGCCCGGCGAGCATGTAGCGCATCAGGTCCTCGAACAGCCCCGCGCTGTCCTTCGCGATCGCGGGCAGGACCTTGCGCGGTATCTCCTTGGGCGCCACCAGCAGCACGATGCAGGGCAGCACCGAGAAGACAAGGGCGCGCTGCACCGCGGGATGGTCGGGCGGCAGCGCCAGGATCTCGGCGATCAGGCCCAGCAGCAGCTTGGCCTTGGGCCGCACCGCCTTCTCGACCAGCGCCGGCGCCAGCGGGCCGGGCGACATGACCTCGCGCAGCACCACGCGAAAGCCCCAGGGCGCGGCCTCGCGCGACGACGGCGCCAGCATGTGCGCGAGCAGCGCCCGAAGCTTCTGCCGCGGATCGCCGAGCGAGCGCGTCATCTCGACCAGCTCGTCGACGCTCACGATCTGGCGGTGCGCCTCGACCAGCACCTCTTCGTACAAGGCCTCGCGGCTGCCGAAGTGGTAGTTGACCGAGGCCATCGGCGTGCCGGCGCGCTCGCAGATCTCCTTGCTCGTGGCATCGGCATAGCCGCGCTCTGCGAACACCTGGCCGGCGGTCTCCAGCAGGTGCAACCGGGTGGCGGCGCCGTCGGGGCGTGGGGCGCGCTTCGCAGGCGGGGCGGAAGCTTTCTTTTTCGCGGTGAATGGCATATGACGGGCCTTGCGGATGGCCAATAGTTTGAATTTGAATTCAAATTCGTTATCATCCAGTCTACTTCATCGACGGCACACCGGCGAGCAAGCAGGAGCAAACCCATGAACAAGAAACCCGTCATCGTTGGCGTCGTCCTCCTGCTGGCGGCCGTCGCTTCGGCCGCCTGGTACTTCAACCGCAGGCCCGTCGAGCGCGACAGCCTGGTGCTCTACGGCAACGTCGACGTGCGCCAGGTCTCGCTGGCCTTCAACGGCAGCGAGCGCATCGGCAAGCTCGCGGTGCAGGAGGGCGATCACGTGAAAGCCGGCCAGGTACTGGGCGTGCTGGACACGCGCACGCTCGAGCTGCGCGCGGCCCAGGCGCAGGCGCAGATCGGCGTGCAGCAGCAGGCGCTGCAGCGCCTCCAGACCGGCAGCCGGCCCGAGGAAGTGGCGCAGGCCGGCGCCAGCGTGTCGGCGGCCCAGGCCGATGCCGAGCTGGCGCGCCAGCAGCTCGACCGGCTGCAGGGCATCCGCCAGACCACGGCCGGCCGCGCGGTCAGCCAGCAGGACCTCGACGGCGCACAGGCCCGGCGCAAGGTGGCCGAGGCGCAGCTCGAAAACGCGCGCAAGGCCCGGCAGCTGGTCGTGACCGGGCCGCGCAAGGAGGACATCGCGCAGGCCCAGGCCCAGCTCGAGGTGGCGCGTGCCGAGCTCGCGCTCCTGAACCACCAGCTCGCGCAGGCCGAGCTCAAGGCGCCGATCGATGCCGTGGTGCGGGCGCGCCTGATGGAGCCGGGCGACATGGCCTCGCCGCAGCGCCCGGTCTACACGCTCGCGATCACCGATCCCAAGTGGGTGCGGGCCTACGTGACCGAGGCCGACCTCGGCCGCATCAGGCCCGGCATGAGCGCGACGCTCGCGACCGACAGCCATCCCGGCCAGCCGCTCGCCGGCAAGGTGGGCTACATCTCTTCGGTCGCCGAGTTCACGCCCAAGACCGTGCAGACCGAGGAGCTGCGCAGCAGCCTGGTCTACGAGATCCGCGTGCTGGCCGACGACAAGGAAGACCGGCTGCGTCTGGGCATGCCGGTCACGGTCCGGCTGGCGCTGAACGCAGCCGCCGGCGGGCCGGCCGGGAGCGGGCGCTGATGGACGCCGCCGCGCCGGCGCTCGTCGGCCAGGCCCTTCACAAGCGCTTCGAGCTCAAGGGCTCGAGGCAGCCGGTGCAGGCCCTGGGCGATGTGTCGCTGCAGATCCCCGCCGGCACGCTGTGCGCGCTGGTCGGCCCCGACGGCGCGGGCAAGACCACGCTGCTGCGTCTCGCGGCCGGACTGCTGCGCGCCGACAGCGGGACGCTGCAGGTGCTGGGCATCGACGTCGCGGCCAATCCGCAGGCGGTGCAGGACCGCATCAGCTACATGCCGCAGCGCTTCGGCCTCTACGAAGACCTGAGCGTGCAGGAGAACCTCGACCTCTATGCCGACCTGCACGGCGTGCCCACGGAGGAGCGGCGAGAGCGCTATGCGCGGCTGATGGAGATGACCGACCTCGGCCGCTTCACCACGCGGCCGGCGGGCAAGCTCTCGGGCGGCATGAAGCAGAAGCTGGGCCTGGCCTGCACGCTGGTGCGCTCGCCCGAACTGCTGCTGCTCGACGAGCCCACGGTCGGCGTCGACCCGCTGTCGCGGCGCGAGCTCTGGCAGATCGTGCAGCAGCTGGTCGACGACGAGCGGCTCTCGGTGATCGTGAGCACCGCCTACCTGGACGAGGCCGAACGCTGCGCCCAGGTCTTCGTGCTGCACGAAGGCCGGCTGATCGCCGAGGGCGCACCGGCGCAGATCCGCGACAACGCGCGCGGCCTGTGCTTCATCGCCAGGCCGCCCGAAGGCGTGCCGGCGCGCACGCTGCAGGCGAAGCTGCTGGACGCGCCGGCCGCGATCATCGATGCCGTGCCGCAAGGCGGCGAGGTGCGCTTCATCCGCCGCCCCGGCGCCGGCGACGAGGCGCTGGCGGCACTGTTCGGCGGCGCACCCGTCGAGCCGGTGCCGGCGCGCCTGGAAGACGGCTTCATGGTGCTGCTGCGCGCGAAGCAGCAGGGCGCTGCCGCGGCCCGGCCGGCGCTCGCGGCCGTCGCCGTCGAGGGCGAGGCAGACGAGGTCGTGATCGAGGTCAAGGACCTGGTGCGCAAGTTCGGTGACTTCACCGCCGTCGCGAGCACCAGCTTCGACGTGCGGCGCGGCGAGATCTTCGGCCTGCTCGGCCCCAACGGCGCCGGCAAGACCACCACCTTCCGCATGCTCTGCGGGCTGCTGCCGGCGACCAGCGGCTTCCTGCAGGTGGCGGGCGTCAACCTGCGCCATGCGCGCGCGCAGGCCCGTGCGCGCATCGGCTACGTGTCGCAGAAGTTTGCGCTCTACGGCAACCTCACCGTCGCCGAGAACCTCGAGTTCTTCGGTGGCGCCTACGGCCTGCGCGGCCAGCGCCTGCGCGAGCGCATGCAGACCGTGCTGGCGCAGTTCGACCTGCTGGGGCAGGAGAAGGCCACCAGCGGCCTCCTGCCCGGCGGCTTCAAGCAGCGCCTGGCGATGGCCGCCGGCCTGTTGCACGAGCCCGAGATCCTGTTCCTCGACGAGCCCACCAGCGGCACCGATCCGCTGGCGCGGCGCGAGTTCTGGCGCCGCATCACCGCGCTCGCCGAAGCCGGCGTGACCGTCATCATCACCACCCACTTCATGGAAGAGGCCGAGTACTGCGACCGCATCGTGATCCAGGACGCCGGCAAGCTGCTGGCCATCGGCACGCCGCAGCAGGTGCGCGTGCAGGCGGGCCGCGCGCCGGACATGGAAGAGGCCTTCATCGGCATCGTCACGCGCTCGCGCGAAAACGGGGGCGCGACATGAGCGGTTTCTGGCGCCGGTTGATCGCCCTCACGCGCAAGGAGACGCGGCAGTTGGTGCGCGACCCGAGCAGCATCGCCATCGGCATCCTGCTGCCGATCATCCTGATCCTGATCTTCGGCTACGGCCTCTCGCTGGACGTGAAGAACGCGCCGCTCGCCGTGGTGATGGAGGACGTCTCGCCCACCGCCGCCGATGCGGTGGCCGGCCTGCAGCTCACGCCCTATATCGCGCCCGTCATGCTGCGCTCGATGCACGAGGCCGAGGAGCTGATGCGCGAGCGCAAGGTCGACGGCATCGTGCGCGTGCCGGGCGATTTCTCGCGCCGGCTCGCGGCCGGCGACGCGCGCATCCAGGTCATCGTGCACGGCGCCGACGCGGGGCGTGCCAGCATCGTGCTGCGCTACGCCACGGCCGCGCTGGGGCAGAACGCGCAGCGGCAGGCCGATCGCGGACAGCCCGCTGCGGCCATCGGCGCGGTCACGATCGAGCAGCGCATGTGGTTCAACGCCGCCAACGACAGCACCTGGTACCTGGTGCCCGGCCTGATCGTGCTGATCATGACCCTGGTCGGCGCCTTCCTCACGGCGCTGGTGATGGCGCGCGAATGGGAGCGCGGCACCCTGGAGGCGCTGTTCGTCACGCCGGTGCGGCCGGTCGAGATCCTGCTGGCGAAGATCATTCCCTACTTCGGCATCGGCATGGTCGGGCTCGCGCTGTGCCTGGTCGCCGCGCGCTTCCTGTTCGAGGTGCCGATGGTCGGCTCGCTCGCGCTGCTGATCGTCGGCGCCATGCTCTACATGCTGGTCGCGGTGGGCATCGGGCTGGTCATCTCCTCGGTCACGCGCAACCAGTTCCTGGCGAGCCAGGTGGCGCTGCTCGCGAGCTTCCTGCCCTCGCTCATGCTGTCGGGCTTTCTGTTCGATCTGCGCAATGTGCCGACCGCGGTGCGCGTGGTGGGCCAGGCGCTGCCGGCGACCTACTTCATGGAGCTGATCCGCACGCTCTTCCTGGCCGGCGACGTGTGGCCGCTGGTGCTGCGCAACTGCGCGATCCTGGTCGGCTATGCGGTGCTTCTGCTCGGCGTCGCGCTTTTCGTGACGCGCAAGAAACTCGACTGAGGACATTGCATGAACGGTTCATTCGCCGAGCTGCTGCTGCGCATCCTGCACCTGTGCCGCAAGGAATTCCTGGCCGTGCTCAAGGACCCGTCGAGCCGGGCCATCCTGATCGTGCCGGCGCTGATGCAGAGCCTGCTGTTCGGCTATGCCGCCACCTACGACCTGAGCAACGTCGACTACGCGCTGCTCGACCAGAGCCGAAGCGGCGCCTCGACCGCGCTGGTCGCCAGGCTGGACGGCACGGGCGTCTTCCGCCGCGCGGCGACGCTCGCCACGCCCGCCGACATCGCGCGCGTGATCGATACGCAGCACGCACTGCTCGTGCTGCAGATCGGCCCGCAGTTCGAGCAGCAGCTTCAGGCAGGCGAGAACGCGGCCGTCCAACTGGTCATCGATGCGCGCAATTCCAATACGGCGGGCTCGGCCGCGGGCTATGTGAGCGCCGTCGTCGCCGACTTCAACGCCGCGTGGCGCCAGCAGCACGGCGGCGCGAAGCTGCCGGTCGCGATCGAATCGCGTGCCTGGTACAACCCCAATCTCGAGACCCGCTGGAACTTGATGCCTGGCATGATCGCCGCGCTCAGCATGCTGCAGACGCTGCTGCTGACGGCCCTGTCGGTGGCGCGCGAACGGGAGCAGGGCACCTTCGACCAGCTGCTGGTCACGCCGCTGTCGCCGATGGAGATCATGGTCGGCAAGGCGGTGCCGCCGGTGCTGATCGGCCTGGTCCAGTCCACCATCGTGCTGCTGGTCACCTTGCTGTGGTTCAAGGTGCCGATGGCCGGCTCCTTCGTCACGCTCTACGCCGGCCTCGCGTGCTTCACCATCGCGAGCGTGGGCATCGGCCTGTCGATCTCGGCGGTGTCGGCCAACATGCAGCAGGCCATGCTCTACGCCTTCGTGCTGATCATGCCGCTGATGCTGCTGTCAGGGCTGACCACGCCGGTCAGCAACATGCCCGAGGCGCTGCAGATCGCGACGCTGGCGAATCCGCTGCGCTTCGCCATCGACCTGGTGCAGCGCGTCTATCTCGAGGGCGTGGGGCTTGGCACCGTCTGGCACAACCTCATCCCGCTGCTCGTCATCGCAGTCGTCACGCTGCCGCTGGCGGCCTGGCTGTTCCGCCATCGTCTTGTCTGAAGAAAGGGGATACGACATGAAGATCTCCCATGGCCTCCTCCGAGCCTTGCCGGCGTTCATGGCGCTGATGCTGGCCGGCTGCGCCGTCGGCCCTGATTTCAAGCCTGCGGTGCCCGAGGCGCCGGCCGATTTCTCGGCCTGGCACGGCGGCTCGCCGGAACTGGCCGATGCGCAGCTCCGAAGCATGGCGGGTGCGCCGCTGGGCTGGGCCCTCTTCGCCGACCCGGTGCTCGATGCGCTGCAGGCCCAGGCGCGGGCCGCCAACCACGATCTGCAGACGGCGGCGCTGCGCTTCGCCCAAAGCCGAACCCAGAGACAGGCGACCGAAGCACAGCAAGGCCCGCAGCTCAACGCCAGCGCCGCGGTGGCGCGCCAGCGCCAGAGCGAGTTCGGTTCGGGCACGCGACTGATCGATGCGCTCAACCCCCCGAATCGCGAGGAGCTGATCGGCGTCTTGAGCGAGCCGCACAAGCTCTACCAGGCCGGCTTCGATGCCTCGTGGGAACTCGACCTCTGGGGCCGCGTGCGGCGCAGCATCGAAGCCGCCGATGCCAGCGTCGCCGCCTCGCAGGCCATGCTGGCGCAGGTGCAGCAGAGCGTCGAGGCCGAGTTGGCGCGCAACTACTTCGAGCTGCGCACCGCGCAGCGCCAGCTGCGCATCGCGCGCGCCGACATCGCCGCTGCCGAGGAGACGGTCGAACTGGTCAAGGCCCGCGCCGACGGCGGCCTCACGACTGACCTCGACGTCACGCGCCAGCGCGCCCAGGCGGCCGACCTGCGCGCGCGCCTGCCGCAACTGCTGGCCCAGGAGGCACAGGCCATCAACCAGATCACGCTGCTGGTCGGCGAGCGCCCCGGCGCGCTGCAGGCGCAGCTGGCCGAGCGCGCCGATGCGCCTGCCGCCGCATTGCCCGATTTCTCGCCCGGCCTGCCTTCGGACGCGGCACTGCGCCGGCCGGACATCCGGCGCGCCCAGGCGCAGCTGCATGCGGCCACCGCCAACATCGGCGTCGCAGTGGCCGAGCTGTACCCGCGCATCACGCTGGGCGCGAACTTCGGCTTCGAATCGGTGGGGAGGAGCAACTTCGGCGAATGGGGCAGCCGCCAGTGGTCCATCGGCCCGAGCCTGCAGCTGCCGATCTTCGACGGCGGGCGGCGCCGCAGCACCGTCACCCTGCGCGAGCTGCAGCAGCAGGAAGCCGCGGTGGCCTGGCAGCAGACGGTGCTGAAGGCCTGGCACGAGATCGACGATGCGCTGAGCGCGTACACGGCAGACCGGCAACGCCATCTGCAGCTGGCCGAGAAGGAGCGCCACAGCCGCGACGCCTGGGAGCTGGCGCGCGTGCGCTACGACAACGGCTTGACCGATTTCCTGGTGCAGCTCGATGCCCAGCGCACGTTGCTGCAGGCGCAGCGCGACCGGGTGCAGAGCGAAGGGCGGCTGGCGCTCGATCTCGTGACCTTGACCAAGGCGCTGGGCGGGGCCGGCGGAAGCTAGTCGCTACGCCACCCTGCGCGCCGCCTCTCGCGTCTCCGCAAAGGCGCTGCGGCCCAGCCAGCGCCACAGGTCGCATGCATCTCGCGCCGCGCCGATGATGCGCAGGCTGCGCTCGCGGATCAGCTCGTCGGCATCGCGGTCACCGGTCCAGACCTCGGTCAAGGCCAGTACCGTCGACTCGACGATCAGCGTCGCGTCCTCGCCGGGATCGTCGCGGCACAGGTCGGCGCTGCCTTTGTCCACCACCAGCCACCAGCGGCGCTCGCCCTCGGGCGCGTCGGTGAAGCGGAAGTGGACCACGACGCAGCGCCCGCGGGGGCATTCGTCGAGGTGCACGAAACGGCGGATGTCCCACATCAGGAAGCCGGCGTCGAGCTGGCCGCGCTTCAGACGGCTGCCGATCCAGCGCGCGCCCCAATGGCCGAGCGCCATCACGATCGGCCGCAGTTCCTCGCCGGCGCCGGTGAGGTGGTACTCGGCCGTGGTGCCCGTGCCCTGCACGCGCTTGACGACGCCGACCTCCTCGAGCTTGCGCAGCCGCTGCGCGAGCAGCGAGCCGGACATGCGCGGAACGCCGCGGCGGATGTCGTTGAAGCGGGTACTGCCGCACATCAGCTCGCGCACCACCAAGGGCGTCCAGCGCTCGCAGAGCACTTCGGCGCCGCGCGCGACGGTGCAGAACTGGCCGTAGTCGATCATGGTGCGAATCTATTCCTGTCGTGCCGGCAAGACCAGTTCAAATTCTGGACTGGCGCCGAGGGCCGCGCGCAACGATGCTTGGTGCACCCTCTTTTTTTACTTTGGAGACACATCATGAGCACCGTTCTGCAGCAGCCGGCATTCGATGCCGCCGCCTTCAAGACCACGACACGCGCGCAATGGCAGGCCGCCGCCGAAGCCTGGCACCGCTGGGGCCCCTTCCTCGGCGACTGGCTCGGCGAAGCCACCGAGACCATGTTCGAGCTCGCCCGTATCATCGGCCCCGGCTCGCGCGTGCTCGACGTGGCCGCCGGTGCGGGCGAGCAGTCGATCTCGGCGGCGCGGCGCGTGGGTGAGGGCGGTTGCGTGCTCGCCACCGACATCGCGCCGGCCCTGCTCGAACGCGCGGCGGCCGACGCCAGGGCGGCCGGTCTCGCCAACGTCGAAACGCGCGAGCTCGACGGCGAGGCACTCGACGCGCTGCCCGCCGCTTCTTTCGATGCCGCGATCAGTCGCGTCGGGCTGATCTACTTTCCGGACCAGCAGCGTGCGCTCGCGGGCATGAAGCGCGCGCTGCGGCCGGGCGGGCGCGTGGCGGCCATCGTCTACTCGACGCCGGAGCGCAATGCCTTCTTCTCCATTCCCGTGAAGATCATCCGCGAGCGCGCCCAGCTGCCGCCGCCGCTGCCCGGCCAGCCCGGCCCGTTCTCGCTGGGCGCGGAAGGCGTGCTCGAAGCGGCCTTTGCCAAGGCCGGCTTGCGCGACATCGAGGTGCGCAAAGTGCCTTCGCCCGTGAGACTGCCGAGCGCGGCAGAATGCGTGCGCTTCGAGCGCGAGTCCTTCGGCGCCTTGCACCAGATGATGGTGAGCCTGAGCGAAGCGCAGCGGGCCGAGGCCTGGCAGGCCATCGAGGAAGCCTTGCGCGCCTTCGAAAGCGGCGACGGCTTCGTCGGGCCTTGCGAGATGCTGGTCGGCGCGGGAACGGTCTAAGCGCGCAGGTGGCGGACCAGCAGGTCCGCCGCCGGCGACAGCATCTCGCCGCTCTTGGTCGCCATCAGCAGCCGCCGTACCGCCCAGGCGTCCTTCAGCCGCACGACTCGCAGGTCGAGCGCGCTCACCTGTGCCTTGCAGGCCGCGAGCGGGACCACGCCGATGCCGAGGTTGGCCGCGATCATGTGGCACATGGCGTCGAAGCTGCGCACCTGCACGCGCAGGCGCATCGGGATGCCGGCCTGCTCGGCGGCGCGCGAGGTCAGCTCCAGCAGCGAACTGCTGCGGTTCAGGCCGACGAATTCGTGCGCAAGACAGGTCTTGAAGTCCGCGCGCCGGGTGCGTGCGAGCGGATGCTGCTTCGCGCACAGCACCACCAGCTCGTCGGTCTGGAAGGGCGCCACGTCCAGGCCGTAGGTCGGCGTGTTTTCGGCGAACACGCCGACGTCCGCCAGGCCGTCGACCAGCGCGCGGACGATGTCGCCGCTCAGCTGCTCCTCGACCTCGACGCGAATGTCGGGATGGCGTTCGAGGAAGGTGGCGAGCGCCGCCGGCAGGAACTCGGTGAGCGCCGACATGTTGGCCCACAGGCGCACGTGGCCGCGCACGCCGCTCGAATAGTCCTTGAGCTCGGTACTGAACTGCTCGAAGCCCTGGAACAGCCGCATCGCATGCTGCATCGCGACGTGGCCGGCCGGTGTCAGCGCGATGCCCTGCGGGCTGCGCTCGAGCAGCTTCGAGCCGGTGGCGCTCTCGAAATCCGACAGGCGCCGGCTCGCGGCCGACAGGGCCAGGTGGCAGGCCTCGGCGCCCTTGGTGATGCTGCCCGA
Organism: Variovorax paradoxus; assembly: GCF_018614915.1. GTDB lineage: Bacteria > Pseudomonadota > Gammaproteobacteria > Burkholderiales > Burkholderiaceae_C > Variovorax > Variovorax paradoxus_K. Next base: position 24,323 of record NZ_JAGGNU010000024.1, read on the forward strand.
CTGCGCCACCGCGCAGAACAGGCGCAGCGTGACGAAGTCGACGCGGGCGGGGTTGATGGTGCTGGCCATCGGCCATTCTAAGCAGGGGCTTCGCGTTTTGCGAAGGGGTGCTGCCGTCATGGCAATTCCGCGAATCGCGATGCCTTTCTACAGTCGAGCCATCGAACAGCAAAGAGACAAGACAAGCATGAACGCACTCGAAGGCCTCAAGGTCCTGGAGCTCGGCCAGCTCATCGCCGGCCCCTTCGCGGGCAAGACCCTGGCCGAGTTCGGCGCCGACGTGATCAAGGTCGAGCCGGCCGGCGTCGGCGACCCGCTGCGCAAGTGGCGCCTGCTGCGGGGCGGCACCTCGGTGTGGTGGGAGGTGCAGTCGCGCAACAAGCGCTCGGTGTGCCTCGACCTGCGCAGCGAAGAAGGCCAGGAGGCCGCTCGCGCCCTCGCGCTCGAAGCCGACGTATTGATCGAGAACTTCAAGCCCGGCACGCTGGAAGGCTGGGGCCTCGGCTGGGAGCAGCTGCATGCGCTCAACCCGCGGCTCATCATGCTGCGCATCTCTGGCTACGGCCAGACCGGCCCCTACCGCGACAAGCCGGGCTTCGGCGTGCTCGGCGAATCGATGGGCGGGCTGCGCTATCTCAGCGGCGAGCCGGGCCGCGTGCCGGTGCGCGTGGGCGTCTCGCTCGGCGACACGCTGGCGGCGCTGCACGGCGTGATCGGCGTGCTGACCGCGCTGCACCACCGCAACGCCCACGGCGGCGAGGGCCAGTTCATCGACGTCGCGCTCTACGAATCGGTGTTCAACGTGATGGAGAGCCTGCTGCCCGAGTACGACGCCTTCGGGGCCGTGCGCGAGAGCGCCGGCAGCGCACTGCCGGGCATCGCGCCGAGCAATGCCTACCGCTGCAAGGACGGCCACTACGTGCTCGTGGCCGGTAACGGCGACAGCATCTTCCGCCGGCTGATGCGTGCCATCGGCCGCCCGGACCTCGAGGAAGACCCGGCGCTGCGCCACAACGACGGCCGCGTGCAGCAGGCCGACGCGCTCGATGCGGCCATCGAGGCCTGGACCTCGCAGCGCAGCCGCGACGAGGCGCTGGCCGCGCTGGATGCGGCCGGCGTGCCGGTCGGGCGCATCTACACGGTGGCCGACATCGCGGCGGATCCGCAGTACCTGGCGCGCGAGATGATCGTCGAGGCCCCCACGTCCGACGGCCGTACGCTCAAGGTGCCGGGCGTGGTGCCCAAGCTCAGCGCCACGCCGGGCCGCATCGCCCACCCCGCGCCGCGGCTCGGCCAACACGACGAGGACCTGCGGGCCGGCGGCTGGCCCGCGCGTTCACGCTGAAGGAGACGAAGCCATGAACACCGGCAACGGTACGCGCCTTCTCGTCAACGAGGTCGCCACGCGCGACGGCTTCCAGATGGAGAGCCGCTTCATTCCCACCGAGGACAAGATCGCGCTGGTCGACCGCCTGAGCGGCCTCGGCTACGCGAAGATCGAGGTCACGTCCTTCACCTCGCCCAAGGCCATCCCTGCGCTGCGCGACGGCGAGGAAGTGATGATGCGCATCGCACGCCGGCCCGGCGTGGTCTACACCGCGCTGGTGCCCAACCTGCGCGGCGCCGAGCGCGCACTCGACAGCCATGTCGACGAGTTCAACATCGTCATGTCGGCCAGCGAGACGCACAACCTCGCCAACCTGCGCATGACGCGCGAGCAGTCCTTCGCGCAGCTGGCCGAGGTGATCGCGCTGGCGCGCCAGGCGGCCGTGCCGGTCAACGTGTCGCTGTCCTGCGTGTTCGGCTGTCCGATGGAAGGCGAGGTGCCGCTGGCCGTGGTGCTGGGCTGGATCGAGCGCTTCGCGGCATTGCAGGTGCGCGGCATCACCTTGTGCGACACCACCGGCATGGCCTACCCGACGCAGGTGCAGGCGGTCTGCGCAGCCGCATCGCAACGCTACCCCGCGCTGGAGTTCACCGCGCACTTCCACAACACCCGCGGCATGGGCCTGGCCAATACCGTGGCGGCTGTCGAAGCCGGCATTCGCCGCCTCGACATGTCGCTCGGCGGCATCGGCGGCTGCCCCTATGCGCCGGGTGCGACCGGCAACGTCGCCACCGAAGACGTGGTCCACATGCTGCAGTGCATGGGCTACGAGACCGGCATGGACCTCGAAGGCCTGATCGGCGCCGCGGCGGAGCTCGAAGCGCTGGTTGCGCACGCGCTGCCGAGCCAGGTATCGCGCGCCGGCCATCGGCTGACGCAGCACGCGCGGCCGGGAGATTTCGAAGAGATCGTCGCCCGCGCGAAGGCGCGCGGCCAGAAGGAGCAGGCATGATCGACCATCTGGACCACCTGGTGCTCACCACCGCGAACGAGGAAGCCTGCGTGCGCTTCTACGTCGAGGTGCTGGGCATGGCGCTCGAAACCTTCGGCGGCGGCCGCAAGGCTTTTCGCTTCGGCAACCAGAAGATCAACCTGCATCTGAAGGGCCACGAGTTCGAGCCCAAGGCCGAGCTGCCGATGCCCGGCGCGCTCGACCTGTGCTTCATCGCCTCGGTGCCGCTCGACGAAGTCATCGCGCGGCTCGATGAGAAGCAGGTGCCTGTCATCGAAGGGCCGGTCATGCGCACCGGCGCCACCTCGCGCATCCGCTCGGTCTACGTGCGCGACCCCGACCTGAATCTCGTCGAGATTTCGGAACTGCATTCATAACTACCGGAGACAACATGAAACCCGTCCGCTGCCTTCTCGCGGCCTGCGCCGCCCTGGCTTTTTCCACGGCATCGAGCGCGGATACCTGGCCCTCGAAGCCGATCACCATGATCGTGCCGACCGCGCCGGCCGGCTCCACCGACATCATGGCGCGGCTGGTCGCCGATCCGCTGCAGCGCGCGCTGGGCCAGCCGGTGGTCGTCGACAACAAGCCGGGCGCCAGCGGCAACATCGGCACCGAGGCTGTGGCCCGCGCCGCGCCGGACGGCTACACGCTGCTGATGCAGTACTCGGGCTACCACGTCGGCAATCCCTCGCTGTTCCAGCAGATCAAGTGGAGCCCGACCAAGGACTTCGTGCCGGTCGCGCTGGTGATGCGCGCGCCGCACGTGGTGGCCGTCAGCGGCAAGCTGCCGGTGAACTCGATGAAGGAGCTGGCCGAGTACGGCAGGAAGAAGGGCGACGGCGGCCTCTTCTATGCCTCTTCGGGCAACGGCTCGATCCAGCACATCGCGGGCGAGCTGCTGTCGCGGCAGGCCAAGCAGCCGATGACCCACGTGCCCTACAAGGGATCGGGCCCGGCGATCAACGACCTGATCGCGGGCAACGTCGACATGTTCATCACCACGCCGCCCTCGGTCATCGGCCACATCGCGAGCGGCAAGCTCAAGGCGCTGGCCTATACCGGCAGCAAGCGGCACCCCTCGATGCCCAACGTGCCGACCTCGGCCGAGGCGGGCTTCCCGGGCTACGAGGTCGAATCCTGGTTCGCCGTCTTCGCGCCGGCCAAGACGCCGCCCGAGGTCGTCGCCCGGCTCAGCGCCGAGATCAGGAAGATCGTCGAGGGCGAGGCCTTCCGCAAGAAGGTCGACGACCAGGGCGCCTTCGCGGCCTACATGGACCCGCCGGCCCTCGGCAAGTTCGTCGACCAGGAACTGGCCCTGTGGTCGCGCGTGATCAAGGCGGCGGACATCAAGGCCGACTGAGCGGCGCAGTCCTCGGTCCTTGCGGCCAGGCCTGTCAACAGGCCCTGAGCTCGGCAGCGCCATGTCGGCCTATGGAAGCGAAAGAGTGGTCTGCAGCCGGCTGCTCGATCCGCGCTGGAAGCTCGAAATCGAGGCAATGGCTGCAAAATAGCCGGTATCGCGCTCTCTTTCCAGGAGGCACCCGTGGCCGCGATGCCATCGAGCACCGAGAAAGTCACGCTGACCCGGGAGAAGGAAACCCTTCTCATCACGCTCTACGCCAAGGGCGAGGAGAGCCGGCTGCCCGATTCGCTGCTGCACGACCGCTTCGCTGCCGAGGCGCTGGGCCGCATCGACTACGACTTCTCGAAACTGCAGGTCAGTCGCGACGACATGATCGGAATCGCGATGCGCGCCCACATCCTGGACGGCTGGACCCGCGAGTTCATCGCGAAATACCCGAGGTCGACGGTGCTGCACCTGGGCTGCGGCCTGGACAGCCGCGTGTTCCGCATCGACCCGCCGCCCAGCGTCCGATGGATCGACGTCGACTTTCCGGAGGTCGTCGCCCTGCGCCGGCGCCTCTATCCGGAGCGCGAAAGCTACTCGCTGATCGGCGCATCGGTGACCGAGCCCGGCTGGCTGGCCGCGGTGCCCTCGTACCGTCCGGCCATGGTCATCGCCGAAGGGCTCTTCATGTACCTCGCCGAAGACGCGGTGCCGCAGCTCCTGGCGCGGATCACGAGACATTTTCCGGGCGGGCACGTGGCCTTCGACAGCTTCAGCCGGCTCGGGCTGAGGCTCGTCAGGCACCACCGCTCGGTGCGCGCCACCGGCGCCACCCTGCGCTGGAGCATGGACGATCCGCACGAGCTCGAACGCCGCATCCCCAAGATGAGGCTCTTGACCGAACTGATGGCCTATGACCCGGACGGTTATGACCGGCGGCAGATCGCCAGGATGTCGTGGCCGGCGCGCATGGCGGTGCGTGTGTTGACCGTGGTGCCGCTCTTGGGCAAGCTCGGCCGGCTCCTGCGCTACAGCTTCTGACGAGGCATCCGCCCTGCGCGCTCGCGCTTCGTCCCGATTGCGCCCCTAGAATCGATGCGGTCATCGTCGGTAAAAGGATTCGGTGTGAGAAGGTGGTTCGCGTTGCTGGGGCTCATTACTGCCGGAGCACAGGCCCAGCCCGACTGGTTCACGGTGACGGGCAATCCCGACGATGCCTCCGTCGACACCGTGCAGGTCGACCCGGTGGCGGTCAAGAGCTCGGGTGACCTGAAAACCATGAACGTGCGCGTGAGCCGGTCGGCGCCGCGCATCAACTGGGACGGCGTGCCCTACTGCTCCTATGCCTCGCGGGTCGTCTTCGACTGTCGGGCCGGCAAGGCCAGCTACCTGTACGCGCGCTACTACCTGGAGCCGCTGTGGCAGGGCGCGTCGCACAAGGCCGTGGACTATGCGGGCCAGCCGCGCCCCATGCTGTTTCGCAATATCGAGCCGAACCCGACCGGGCGCATCGTCCGCGCGGCCTGCCGGCCCAGCGCGTGAACGGCCGGAACGAAGGAAATTCGCGATCGACCATGGCCAGCGAACCCATCATCGAACAGGTACCCCGGCAGCACCGCGAGCCCTTCTTGGCGGCGCTGCTCGACGCCTATGTGGATACGCGCGGATTGGGCGGCTTGTCCAAGACCGACCTGGACGCATTGATCGTCTATCTCTACGTCAAGCACGCGCTCGGCGGCGAGTTCGATGCGTACAAGGTCGCGCAGGCGATGATGCTCAAGGAATCGCGGGCCAAGTCGCTCTACGAGACCGGGCTCATCAAGCACGGGAATCTTTCCGAGGGTGCTGCATGGAGCGAGATACTGGTTCTTCTTGCCCGAACGGCCTATGAGTTGGAGAGCATCGAGCGGGGGCAGATCCGCTTCCATTTCGGCAATCCGGCCTTGTTCCGGTATTTCCAGGTCCGCTTGCGCCAGGTGGAGCGCACGGCCACCTACTCGGCGGCCTACGAAACGGTCGTCATCGGCCTGGAATCCTTTCTGCTGGTTCTCGACAATGTCTACGAACAAAGCCAAAGCGACTTCAAGACGACCGAGATGGACAAGGTCCGCCCCTTGGTGAAACCGGTGATCCAGAAGCTGGGCGAGTCGCTCGGCAAGAAGAGGATCAAGGAGCTGACGAGCGGCGCCAAGTCGAAGTCGGCCGCGGCGCAAGCGCTGGAGACCGGCGCCCGGCTGGCCAGCATCGGAAGCTTCGTGAAGGCTGCGCTCACGCTCGGCTCGATCGTTTAGCTCCGGCGTCAGGGTCCTTGCACGTCCTTCTGTGGGAATCGCGGCCGAATCGCGGCCAATCCACAACGGTGAGAGTCCCAGGCGATGCAGGGCGGCGCCTGAGGCCTGCGCTTGCGCGGCCCGCACAATGGGTCCATGGAATCCGCCGCCCCTGCACACATCGAAGCTGCCGCGCCGGCGCACTGCCGCGCGATCGCCGAAGTCCACGTTCTTTCCTGGCAGCAGGCCTACGCCGGGCTGTTTTCCGCCGAGCATCTTGCGGGGCTTTCAGTCGACCGGCGCGAAGCCGTGTGGCGCGAGGCGCTCGTCAACGGCACGCCGCAGCTGCTCGTCGCGCTGGTCGAAGGGCGTGTCGTGGGTTTCATCGCCTTCGGCCCGTCGCGAGACGAGGGCGCGGCGCCGGACTGCGCCGAGGTCTGGGCGCTCTACCTGGCACCCGCCTGCTGGTCGCAGGGCACCGGCCGTGCGTTGTGGCTCGCTGCCTTGCAGCGCATTCGCGCGCAGGCCTGCTCCTCGGTCAGCCTCTGGGTGCTGGCCGGCAATGCGCGCGCCCGGCGCTTCTATGAGGCGGCTGGCTTCGCGCCCGATGCCGGCTCGATGCGCGAGCTCACGATCGGCAGCGCGCGCGTGGGCGAGCTGCGCTATGTTCTGGCGCTGACGCTGGCGCCGCCGAATGCTTTTCAAGGCTGATTGCGGGCAGCCGCGGCCGACAGGTCGGCGTTCTCGATCTGGATCTGCACCAGTTCGCCCGAAGCCAGCTCGCCGCGCACCATCGCGAGCGGCCCACCGTCACCATCGGCACGTCGAGCAGCTTCTCGGCGGCGAAGCCTTCCGGCACCGGCGGCAGGGTGCCGATACGACAGCGCAAAAAGCCGTGCGGCAGCGAGTGCACGCACGGCCGTGGATGGCGCCGAACCCTCGGGTCAGTTCAGCTTTTCCCAGAGGCCGCAGTTGAGGTTGTACGAGCCGTTGTTCTGCATGTTCTGCTCGATGCCATCCACGATTTCAGCGGCGGTGTAGCTCTCGGTCACGCTCATCAGGCACACCGCTGCGCTGGGTGTGGTGGTGTAAGCCAGTTGGTAGCTGGTTATCACGCTGCCGTCCCCCGGATTGAGCGCGTCGTTCTGATAGCGACGCACCGTATAGCCGTTGAATTGCTCCACGCCCACCGGTGTCATGCGGGCCTGCGTGAGCAGGCTGCTTTCGGGATACTGGAAACTGCGCGTGCCTGCGCAATTGGGCTCCGAGTACAAGAACCGACTGCCCTTGACATCGATGGTGTCGCCCGCGCCTTGTGTGAAGAGCATGTAGCCGCGGTAGTTGGAGTCGCTGCCACCGACGTCGAGGTTGCCGCAGGAGAATACCGACCAGCGGGCGAGCGGCACGGCCGGCTGAGTACTGCCAGAGCCGCCTGCTGTCACTGTGACGGTGATCGTCGCTGCCGAGGACGTGAGTCCGGTGGTATCGGACACGGTGTAGCTGACCACCGTCGGGCTGCCGGCGAAGCCGGCTGCGGGAGTGAAGACCACCCCGCCGTCGACTCCGATCTGCCAGACTCCCTCGTTGGGCACCTGCAGGCTGCGGCCATCGCTCGACAGGGTGGCTCCGGCCGGTGGCTGCACGAAGAACACCGAATTGCGGTCGAGGTTGCCGTCGGCATCCTTGTCATTGTCAAGCACGCTGACGGTGACGCTGGCACCTGGCTGGCCGCTTGCACTGTCATTGGCAGCCACCGGCGCGGTGGGGCTGCCTGCGCCGGCAACAGGGCCGCCTGCGAAGTTGGCGTCATTCGAACCGCCACCTCCGCATGCGACCAATGCTGCAGTTGCAGCGGCAGCCGCTGCACTGAGTGCCCATAGACGTTTCTCATGCGATCCTCTCCTGGTCAAAAATTTGTCAACTGACCGCGATCCGGCCGTTGGCAAATTTAGGGCGAGGCAAGGATGGCTCCACAGTGCCTAACGTCACTTATCGAGCTGATGCAGGCTGCGGGCACGTCTGGATGAGCGGCGATTCGCGCGTGCTCTTCCCTTGAGAAGAAGCTAGAAGAAGCTACTCGCAGAGCCGCCGGATTTCCGGCGGGATCGGCACCGCGCGAATGCCGCCGCCCTCGCGCCTGGCGGCGAAGATGCGCACCTCCTCGCATTCGAGGATCAGGTCTTCGCCGCGCTTCATGCGGTAGGTCTGCAGGAAGCTCTTGTCGCGCCACTCGGGGATGGCGACTGCGACCGACAGCGTGTCGCCGTAGCTCGCGCTCTTGACGAAGCGCGTGTGCGTGTCGACCAGCGGCGTGCCGATGACGCCGAGCGTCTGTGCGGTCTCTTCCCAGCGCGGCACGCCGCGCTCGGCGAAGAAGTGGCGCGAGGCCGCATCGATCCAGCGGAAGAAGTTGGGAAACCAGACGATGCCGGCCGGGTCGCAGTCGCCGAACTCGACGCGCACGGTGTAGATGACTTGTTGGCTCATACAGTGAACGATAGGTGATTTGGCGCTCTCTGTTCCAGGAACACCGCGGAACCGGCTTTGCCGGGCCGCTGGTGTTGCCCCCGGTAGGGGGTGGGCGGCTACACGAAGTGAGCCAACCTGGGGGCGAGCAACAAGCCCGCGCGGAGCCGGCTTTGCCGGGCCGCTGGTGTTGCCCCCGGTAGGGGGTGGGCGGCTACACGAAGTGAGCCAACCTGGGGGCGAGCTTATTCCGCCAGGATCTTGCGCTCGCGGATGATGGCGCCGAAACGCGCCGAGTCTGCCGCCACGCGCTCGTGGAATGCGGCCGGCGTGCCCGGCACGGCTTCGCCGCCCAGGCTGGCGATGCGCTCCTTCACCGCCGGCATCGCGAGCACGCGGTTGATCTCGGTGTTGAGCCGCGCGACGATCTCGGGTGGTGTCCTGGCCGGCGCATAGAAGCCGAACACCGTGTCGGCGTCGAAACCCTTGAGGCCGACTTCGTCGAGCGTCGGCACGTCGGGGAACAGCGGCGAGCGCTTGGGGCTGCCCACGGCCAGCAGGCGCAGCTTGCCGGCGCGCACCTGGGTGAGCCCGATGCCGGGATCGAAGTAGTAGTCGAGCTGGCCGGCCAGCAGGTCCTGCAGCGCCGGCGCCGCGCCGCGGTAGGGCACGTGGACCGCATAGAGCCCGGCCTGGCTCTTGAACATCTCGCCGGCGAGGTGCGGCGAACTGCCGGTGCCGGGCGAGCCGTACGAGAGCTTGCCGGGACGCGCCTTCACATAGGCGATGAAGTCCTTGATGTTCTCCGCCGGCAGCGAGGGCTTGATCACCAGGAACACCAGCACGCGCGCGGCGGCGGCGACCGGCACCAGGTCCCGGTCAGGGTCGAAGGGCATCTTCGGATACAGGTGCGGATTGACCGACACCATGCCGCCCGAGCTCATGAGCAGCGTGTAGCCGTCGGCCGGCGAACGCGCCGCGACCTCGCCGCCGATGTTGCCGTTGGCACCGCCGCGGTTCTCGATCAGCACCGGCTGCCCCAGCGCTTCCTGCAGCGGCAGCGACACCGCACGCGCGATCTGGTCGGCCGCGCCGCCGGGCGGGAAGTTCACGACCACCTTGATCGGCTTCGATGGCCAGGCGCTGCCCTGGGCATACGCGGCAGCAGGCAGCGCCGCGGCGGCGGCCAGCAGCAAGGCGAGCAGGGCGCGCCGGGATCTTGTTGTCGTCATCGTTCGTCTCCTTCTTTTTTCATGGTGTCGCCGCGGGCCGGCGCTTCATCCAGCGGATCGGCTGCGCGATCACCGGCCGGGGCGCTGCGCCGTGGCGCACCAGCGCGGCGTCGAGCGCGGTGCCGGCTTCATCGGCCAATGCGGCCTCGCGTGCCGCGGCGATCGCCCCCGCGCGCGCAGCAGGCGCGCCGTCGGGCAGCGGCGCCACGGCCAGGTGGTCGATCACGTGCAGCAGGTTGCGCTTGCCGCGCTCGTTGGTGCTGCCGTAGCCCTTGATGAGACGGCCGCACAGCGCGATCTCGTGGCCCAGGCGCCAGTCGGTGCGGGTGCCCTGGACGACGGCGGCCAGCCAGCGCCCGATCAGCGCCTGCTCTTCCGCGAAGCGGCTGCCGCGCCGGCGCAGCCAGCGCAGCGACGCCAGCACGCGCAGCGAGGCCATGCCGAAGACCGAGTGGCTGCCGACCTTGAGCGGCAACGCCCAGGGCGTGCGGCGGCGCCTGTCCCAAGCCGTCACGCGATGTGCGAGCGAGGCCGGCAGCAGCGCGGCGAATTCGGGCGCGCCGGGCTTGAAATGGTCGTAGACCTTGACGATGTCCTCGTCCGCGGCCTTCACCTCGCGGCGCACGCGCTGCGCGCGGCTGGCGCGGCTCTTGAGTTCGGCCACGCGCACGATGTCGTCGAAGGCCATCCACAGCGCCAGCCAGCGCGCCGTCTCGCGCGTGACCGCGAAGCCATGGGCGCCCGCCGGGTCGCTGGCGCGCTCCGCCGCCAGCACCTGCTGCAGCCGCTCGACGTAGAGCGCGGCGTAGCCGGCGTCCTGGTAGTCGTGCACGCGTGCATGGCCGAGCGCCAGCATGTCGTGCACCGGCGGCGGAAACAGCTGCGCCACCTCGGCGGGCAAGGCACACGGGACGGGCGCGTCCGGCCCCGTCGTCGCCAGCAGGCTCGTCACCAGTGCCGCCTGCGCGCGCGGCGTGCTCACGATCTCGAAGGCGCTGGCGAAGCCGCGCAGGCTGGCCGCCGCCATCCGGTCGAGCTTCTCGGGCGCGCTGGTGTCGCCGCCGCGCACCACCTGCTCGTAGGCCTCGCGCGGGAACGGGAACAGGCCGCTGCCCGCGATGGCGCCGAGCATCACCGCGCTGACCACCGTGCCGGCTTCGCGCGCCACGCTGCCCATGTCGAACACGTGGTGCTCGCGGCTGAAGGCCTTGACCACGTCCAGCAGCCGCTCGCCGTCGGCGCGGCCGTCGCCGGGCTGCATGCGCTCGGCCGTGGTCAGGGTACGGGCCGACGAGCTGATGACCCGCGTGCGCTCCGGCGCGCTCATGCCGTTGCCGATCTGGCGCGTGGTCTCGAGCAGTTCCGAGGAGACGATGGCGTCGAGCGCGCCCGGCACCGGGCTCAGGCTGAACACCGGCCTGCGTCCGCCGAGCTCGGCCACCGGCACCGGGAAGACCTCGATGTAGTAGGTGGTGGCGCCGGTGCGCTGCGCCACGCCGGGTATCGACGTGCTCTGCGCGGCGTAGCCGGCATGGCGGGCCGTGTCGACCAGCCATTCGGTGAGCACGCCGCCGCCTTCGCCGCCGAGGGCGCAGACGAGCAGGGTGATGGGTTGTGTGCGGTTCATCGTGTTCATGCCGGTTGCAATGCGCGCACGGCAGCGCCGCGCAGCGAATGCAGCAGCCGCTCGTGCCACTTCGGGTTCTGCACCACCTCGGCGCGGTAGAAGCTGGGGCACAGCGTGGCCGCATGCGCGTTCTCGCCGCACAGGCCGCAGCCGACGCAGCCGTCGATCACCACCGCCACCGGGTCGACCTTGAGTGGATCGGGGTTGTCCTTGATGGTGAGCGTCGGGCAACCGGAGAGCCGGATGCAGGCGTGGTCGCCGTTGCAGACGTCCTCGTCCACGCCGTACTTCACGCGCACCACGCGCTCGCCCTTCCTGAGCAGGCTGGCGATCCAGGGCTTGATGCGGCGCTGGCGCTCGAGCTGGCATTCGCCCTCGGCGATGATCACCTTGAGGCCGTTGAAGTCGCTGGTGAAGGCGTCGTTGAGCGTCTTGCGCATCTTGTCGACGTGGTAGGTGTGCACGGTGCGCAGCCACTGCACGCCCAGGCCCTTCAGGGTCGACTCGATGGTCTGGTTCTTGTCGACCAGGCTCTGCTCTTTGTCGACCGCGCGCCCCTTCATCTCGTCGTCGGGCGTGGAGATGATGTCCTGCGTGCCGGTGGCCGAGGTGTAGCCGTTCTTGAAGATCAGGAGCACCGCGTCGTCGCCGTTGAAGAGCGCGCTCTGCACGCCGGTCAACAGGCCGTTGTGCCAGAAGCCGCCGTCGCCCATGATCGACAGCGCCCGCCGCTGCATCATCGGCGACACGCCGGCGCGGCTCGCGAGGCTCATGCCGTAGCCGAGGATCGAATGGCCCATCGAGAAGGGCTCGAAGGTGCCGAAGGCATGGCAGCCGATGTCGGCCGCGATATGCACCGGGCCGCTGTCCTGCTGCGCGAGCTTGAGCGCGGCGAACACCGGCCGCTCGGGGCAGCCGATGCAGAAGCTCGGCGGACGCGCCGGCAGCGGCGCTTCGAGTTTCGTCGCCACCGCGGCGCGGCGCTCGCGGTTGCCGGTGAGCCAGCTCTGGGCCGATTGCTGCGCCGAACCCTGCGCGTGCTGCGGCAGGTAGCGCGCTGCGAATTGCGCGAGCCCGGTCGCCAACACCTCGACGCCGTACTCGCCGGCGGCCGGCAGCATGTCGCAGCCGTGCAGCGGCGTCTGGATGTCGCGCCGGCGCAGGAGCGTCGCGATCTCCTGCTCGATGTACTCGGGCTGGCCTTCTTCCACCACCAGCACCGCGCGCTTGCCCGCGCAGAAATCGGCCACCTGCTCCGGCACCAGCGGGTAGGCGACGTTGAGCACCAGCAAGGGAATGTCGGTGGCGCCGAAGGCATCGGCCAGGCCGAGCTGCTGCAGGCTGCGAATCAAGGCGTTGTAGAGCCCGCCCTGCACCACGATGCCGAGATCGGCGTGCGTGCCGGGGATCAGCTCGTTGAGCTGGTGCTCCACGATGTAGCGGCGCGCGGCCGGCAGGCGCTCGTCGCCCTTGAGCTTCTCGTGGCGGAAGGTCACGGGCGGATGCGCGAGCCGCATGTAGTCGAAGCCGGCCGGCTCCTCCATCAGCGCGCGCGTCGAGATCGCGGGCGCCAGGTTGTTCTTGCATTCGAAGCTGCCGCGCACGTGGCAGGTGCGGATGCGCAGCTCCATCATGCAGGGCATGTTGGAGCTCTCCGAGAGCCGGAAGCCGTGCTCGACCATGTTCACCATCACGCCCAGATCGGGCCGCGGATCGAGCAGGCACATGCCGGACTTGAGCGCGTAGGCATGGGTGCGCTCCTGGATCACGCTCGCGCCTTCGCCGTAGTCCTCGCCCACCACGATCAGCACGCCGCCCTTGACGCCGGGCGAGGCGAGGTTGGACAACGCATCGGCCGCCACGTTGGTGCCGACTATCGACTTCCAGGTCACGGCGCCGCGCAGCGGATAGTGGATCGAGGCGCCGAGCATCGCCGCGGCGGATGCCTCGTTGGAGCAGGCCTCGACGTGCACGCCGAGCTCGTCCATGTAGGGCTTGGCCTGCACCATCACGTCGAGCAGGTGCGACACCGGCGCGCCCTGGTAGCCGCCGACGTAGGCCACGCCCGACTGCAGCAGGCCCTTGGTGATCGCGAGGATGCCCTCGCCGTGAAAGGTGTCGCCGGCGCCGAGGCGCAGGGCCTCGATCTCTTTGCTGAATGAAACTTCCAAAGGTCTTCTCTTCTCTCGAGGGTCTATTTGCGGCCAGGGAAGCGGGCCAGGTAGTAGGCGAGGGTGTCCAGGTCCTCGACCGGGACGCGGTTGACCGCCTCGGCCATCGCCATCGTGTAGCCCACGCGCTTGCCGGACTTGAACTCGCGCAGCGCCATCTGCAGGTAGTCCTCGCGCTGCTGCGCGATGCGCGGGACCTGCTGGCCGCCGCTGAAATCGGCGCCATGGCAGAACACGCACTTGTGCTCCTGCGCCAGCGCCTGGCCGCGGGTCATGCGCGCGGCGTCGGGCGGTGTCGCTGCCGCCGGCGCCGGCACCGGCGGCAGCGTGGCGATGAAATCGGAGAAGCCGCGCAGGTCCTCGTCCTTCATGGTCTTCGCCACCGCGCTCATGGCCTCGTTCGGGCGCCGTCCTTCGCGAAACAGAAAGAGCTGCGTGATCGCGTAGAAGGAATGCTGGCCGGACAGCACCGGCGTGCCCGGCATCTCGCTGCGTCCATCGGCGCCGTGGCAGGCCGCGCACAGCGCCCCGAAGCGCTGCGCATAGGCGCCGGGCGCCTTGCCCTGGGCGCCAGCCGGCGCCGCGAGCCAGAAGGATGCTGACGCAGCGAGCGTGAATGCGAGCTGTCGCAGTCCCCTCATCGCTTGCCGGCGTAGCTGATGCGGTAGATGGCACCCGCGTGGTCGTCGCTCACCAGCAGCGAGCCGTCCTTCATGACCAGAAAGTCGACCGGGCGCCCCAGATAGTTGTTGTTCTCGACGAAGCCCGTCATGAAGGGCTCGACCCTGGCGCCGCCCTTGCCGTCGGGCCAGGCCACGGAGACATCGGCGTACTTCACGGTGCGGTTCCACGGGCCATGCCGGGCGATGAACATCGCGCCCTGGTACTTGGCCGGGAACATCTTGCCCGTGTAGAACTTCAGGCCGAGGGAACCGGCATGCGGGCCCAGGAAGGCGGCAGGCTTCACGTAGTCGCTGCAGGACTTGCCCCAACCGAACTCCGGATCGGGAAGGTTGCCTTGGTGGCAATACGGATAGCCGAAATGCTGGTTCGACCCGGTGACGACGTTGAGCTCGTCGTTCGGAATCTCTTCGCTGAGCCAGTCGCGGCCGTTGTCGGTGAACCAGAGCCGGTCGGTCTTGGGGTCGAAGTCGAAGCCCACCGTGTTGCGCACGCCGCTCGCAATCGTCTCCATGCCGCTGCCGTCGAGGTTCATGCGATAGATCTTGGCGTACTCGCCGGGGTCGCAGATGTTGCAGGGCGCGCCGATGGCGAAGTAGAGCTTGTCCTTGTGGATGCGCAGGTACTTCCAGCTGTGGTCCTCCCCACCGGGCAGCTTGTCGTAGAGAACGACCGGCGTGCCGGGGTTGTCGAGCTTCGAATCGATGCCGTCGTACCGCATGATCTGCTTGTGGGTCGCCACGTAGAGCGCACCCTTGTGGTACTCGAGGCCGGTGGCCTTCTCCATCTTGTCGATGATGGTCTTGACCTCGCGCGCATTGCCCTTGGGCACGACCGCGTAGACCTTGTTGGCGACGAACAGCGTGCTCACGAACACCGTGTCGCCGGCGCCCTGGCGCAGCTCGCGGGCGTCGAGCACGCCCGAGGCCCAGGTCTCGACCTTGAAGCCCGGCGGCAGCTTGAACTTGGCCGTCGGCAGCTGGTCCGGTGCGGTCGGGATCGGAAAGGCAGGCACCGGCGCCATGCGCTGGGCCGCCTCGGTCTTCGGGCGGCCCTTGGCCCAGCCCGGCTCCTCGGTGGGCGGCTGCTGCGCCGAGGCGGTGAGGGCGGCGCAAAGCAGCGCGGCCGTTGCACAGATCGAACGGGTCTTGGACATGGCGATGTCTCCTTCTGCGTTTTTGATGAAGCGGCCACTGATAGGCCACTGCGAGTGTGCGGCGCAGGCGCCAGGGCTTCAATAGAATAATCAAGCTAAGCGACATGAATGCCATGCATATCGACACCATCGACCTGAACCTGCTGCGCCTGTTCGACGCCGTCTACCGAGCGCGCAGCGTGAGCCGCGCCGCCGATTCGCTTGGCCTCACGCAGCCGGCCGCGAGCCACGGCCTGGGCCGGCTTCGGCTGCTACTGCAGGACGCGCTGTTCACGCGCATCGCCGGCGGCGTGGCGCCGACGCCGCGCGCCGAGCGGCTCGCGGTGGCGGTGCAGTCGGCGCTCGGCACGCTGGAGGAGGCGCTCAACGAGCCCGAGCGCTTCGAGCCCACGGCCTCGCGCAAGACTTTTCGCATCCACATGAGCGACATCGGCGAGGGCCGTTTCCTGCCGGCGCTGATGGCACGCCTGGGCGAGCTCGCGCCCGGCGTGCGGCTGGAGACCCTGCCGCTCGCGCCGGACGAGATCGCGCCTGCGCTCGACAGCGGCCGCGTCGACTTCGCCTTCGGCTTCCTGCCCAAGGTGCGCGACACGCAGCGCGTTCACCTGCTGAAGGACCGCTACATCGTGCTGCTGCGCAAGGGCCATCCCTTTGCGCGCGGGCGGCGCAGCGGCAAGGCACTGCTGGAGGGGTTGCAGACGCTGGAGTATGTGGCGGTGCGCACGCATGCCGAGACGCTGCGCATCCTGCAACTGCTCAACCTCGAAGACCGCGTGCGCCTGACCACCGAGCACTTCATGGTGCTGCCCGCGATCGTGCGCGCCACCGACCTCGCGGTGGTGATGCCACGCAACATCGCGCGCGGCTTCGCAGAAGAGGGCGGCTACGCCATCGTCGAGCCGGCCTTTCCGCTGCGAGACTTCACCGTGTCGCTGCACTGGAGCAAGCGCTTCGAGGCGGATCCGGCGAACAGCTGGTTGAGGGGAGTGATCCGGGAGTTGTTTGCGGAAAGTTGAGATGGCTCGAAGAGGCGCCACAGAGGGGCCAAGTAGGCATAGGCCCCGCGAGAGTCGACGCAACAATTGATCAGATTTAGGCCTGCGCTTTCCTCGCAGAATGCGCGTCGCCGTCCGCTGACATGGGCGGCGACACAGGGGCCAAATGAACCAGAAAATTGAATTGCGCGGCTTCCATGCTGTGCGCGGGCTGATGCTGAGCGTTCAGCGGACAGCGAAGAGTGCTGTGCCGCGAAGGCGCCGGACGGGTCGTGACGGCGGCAGGGGACGCATCCTCACCTTGCTGGTCCTTACCATCCTGTCCGCATGCGCATGCGCATGCGGAGGCGGAGGCGGAGGCGGAGGCGGAGGCGGAGGCGGGGGTGGTAGTGCTGGATTCACGCCGATCGACACAGATGCTGCGCCTGCGCAGGCCGCGCCAGTGGTGCAAGAGCGTGTCGAGCCTCCGGCGGTGGCCGGCGAGTGCAGCGTATCGCTCTATGGCGATTCGATCATGGTCGGCGTCGCGCCTGCACTCTCTCAGGCGCGTGGCAAGTACCGCGTCCCAAGGCAGTGCCCGGCACCCGACTGATGAGCCTTGAGCGCACTTTCAACAATGACAGCCGCACCGCGCGTTTCGTCGTGATCGAAAACGGCAGCATCGATGCATGGAATGGCATACCGCCTGCGCTGCTTTCATCGACGCTGGGCGCCATGGTCGACTACGTGCGTGCAGAAGACCGAGTGCCGGTGCTGACAGGGCCGTCGAACGTAGCCCAGTTCCCTGGCTCGTTCCTCCCGGTTCTCGGGGCCGCCGGTCGCGCGCAGTTCGAGGTCGAGGTCAAGAAGCTAGCGGTCGACAAGCACGTCGCTTTCGCCGACTGGGGGTCGGTGGAGTTCGAAGGCGCCGCTGACGTGCCCGACGGCATCCATCCACGGACTGCTTACTCCGAACGGCTGGCCTTGCGACTGGCCGAGACGCTCGACATGCTGGCGCCTGAGTGCGCGCCGTGATCGTCGTCACCCATCACACCACGGTCGCCGGCGACTTCGCGATGACACGATCGCAGTGACTGATCGAGGGCGTCGGTCGGGACGGAAAGCCGACCGAGGTACATCACCACGGCGTGGAGGTTCACTGCCGGCTGCCGGACGGCACCTGGGTGTTCTTCATGGATCATCCGTTCGGCGCCGATCCGAGCTGGGCCATTGAGGCTCCGCCGCACATCGACTAGCAACAGCGGGGCGATGCCGTTGTCGGACCCGGCCACCGTGCGACATGTCTGGACACGACACGGATGACATCGGCTTTGTCGCCGATTCCGGGCAGCTTGCTATCTGATTGCCACCGCTTCGGAGCTGTCGGGTTGCCAACCACCACCAAGTGCCTTGAAGGCAGTGACGGCGGCGCGTGCTGATTCGGTTTGCGCCTGTGCTCGCGCATCGGAGGCGCGCAGCAAATTCTCGTCCGCTTGCAGGACTTCGATCAGGCTGACAATTCCTTTTTGGTATGCCGCCAACGAAGCGCCTCGCGCGCGGCCGAGCGAGTCCACCCCCTGCGCCAGCAGGCTGGCCTGCTCCTCGCGCTTGACCAGGGCCGAGAAGGCGTTTTCCACGTCCTCGGTGGCACGCAGCACGGCCAGCCGATAAGCAGCAAGCATCTCGGCATCCTGGCCCTTGGCGAGCTCGATCTGCGCGTTGATGCGGCCGAAATCGAACAGGCGCCAGCGCAGGCCCAGCACGCCGGCAGCCTGGCTGGCACCGCTTCCGAACAGGTTGCCGCCGGACACCGATGTCGCGCTACCGATCAGTCCACTCAGCGAGAGCTTGGGGTAGTACTCGGCAATGGCGACACCGATACGAGCGTTCGATGCGGCAAGGCGGCGTTCGGCTGCGATCAGATCGGGCCGTCGCCTGAGCAACTCGCCCGGCGATCCCGCGGCCGTGATCTGTGGGGCGACCGGGATGGCGCCGACATCGGCCAATTCCGCCCGATGCGTGCCCGGGGGCGAGCCCAGCATCACATCCAGCGCGTTCATGGCCGCGTCCAGGCCCGTCTCGAGGACCGGGACGGACGCCCGGACCTGGGCAAGCGCGCCTTCGGCCTGTCGCACCTGAAGTTCGGCTACCAACCCTTTGCCATAGAGGAGCTTGACGGTGGAGAGCAGTTGCTGCTGCGTCTGCACCTGCCGGCGTGCAACGTCGAGCCGGGTCTGCAACCCACGCAGGCTGATGTAGATGTCGGCGGTCTGGGCCGCCACGGTCAATCGCGTGGCGGCCGTGCCTGCTTCCGAAGCCTGGTACTCGGCAAGCGCCGCTTCGCGTCCGCGGCGCAGGCCCCCGAACATGTCCAGTTCCCAGCTCGCACCGAGATTGGCTTCGTAGGCATTGCCATAGCGATCGAAATCGGGCCTCGAGTTCAGCACTTGTCCGAGCGGCGTTTCAACCGACTGGTAGGCCCTGGCTGCCTGGCCGCTGATGTTTCCGGAAGGCAGCAACGCGGCATTCGCCGCCCCGAGTCCCGCACGCGCCTGAGCGACGCGCGCGGACGCCTGCGCGAGATCGAGGTTTTGCGCCAGCGCAAGCGTGACGAATCGAGCCAGCTGCGGGTCGCCGAAACCCGTCCACCATGCGAGGAGGTCGGCGCTGGCAGTGGCAGGCCGTCGATCCACTGCCGCCTGGCCCAGGTACTTTTCGGGCAGGGGCGTTTCGGGCCGTACATAGTCGGGACCGACTGCGCAGCCTGCAGCGAGGCTGGCAATGAGGAGCGTGACAAGGGTGCGTTTGGGCATGGGGCTTCTTCCGGAGCAGGAGAAAAAAACGTGGTCAATGAAGTGACTATAATTCAGAATGGTCACTCGTTGTTCGTTTATGGGGCTGGCGGTAAGCTGTCAGCCATGAGTAAAGCAAGCACTTCTCCCGTTTCGGTCCGCGGCCCGGCCGATCACGATGTGCGAGATCAGATCGTTGTCGCGGCGACCGAGCACTTCAGCCGGTATGGCTACGAGAAGACGACCGTCTCTGATCTCGCCAAAGCCATTGGTTTTTCCAAGGCGTACATCTACAAGTTCTTCGAGTCCAAGCAGGCCATCGGCGAAATGATCTGCGCGAATTGCCTGGGCGAGATCGAAGCCGAAATCCGGGCGGCCGTCGACGGCGCCGATCGTCCCCCTGAGAAGCTGCGTCGGATGTTCAAGGCGGTGGTCGAAGCAAGCCTTCGCCTGTTCTCCGAGGATCGCAAGCTCTACGAAATCGCGATCTCGGCCGCCACCGAGCGCTGGCAGGCGGCACTCGCACATGAAGAGCGGATTCGGCAGTTGCTCCATGACATCCTGCGGGAAGGCCGGGAGATGGGGGAGTTCGAGCGCAAGACGCCGCTCGACGAGACGGCGGCGGCGATCTACCTGGTCATGCACCCTTACCTCAACCCGCTGCTCCTGCGCCACAGCTTCGATTACACGGCGGAGGCGCCGGCTCAACTGTCTGGCCTGGTGCTGCGCAGCCTGTCGCCGTGAGGCTAGGAATTATAGTGACTGTTGACTAAATCGGTCACTAGTACCAGAATGAGGGTCCTGATCACTTCGTCACTGGGACTCTCATGCTTTGGCGCCGCCTTGCTACCTCTACAGTCATCTGCGCATTGCCATTCGCGTTGGTCGCTTGCGGCGAAAAAGCGCAATCCGATCCGCGCACCCAAGCGCCGCTGGTGCGTGCCGCCACCGTCCAAGGGGCAAGCTCTGCATCACGCTCCTTCACCGGGACCGTAGCCGCCCGGGTCCAAAGCGACTTGGGCTTTCGCGTCTCCGGCAAGGTGTCGCAGCGGCTTGTGGATGCGGGGCAAGCCGTTAAACGCGGCCAGCTGCTCATGCGCATCGACCCCGTCGATCTGAAGCTCGCGGCCCATGCGCAGCAGGAGGCGGTCACCGCTGCGCGAGCACGGGCGCAGCAGGCGACGGGGGATGAAGTCCGCTATCGCGATCTGCGTGGAACCGGCGCGATATCGGCTTCGGCCTATGACCAGATCAAGGCGGCTGCGGATGCTGCCAAAGCCCAACTCAGCGCGGCCGAGGCCCAGGCCGACGTTGCTCGCAATGCGGGCCGATATGCGGAGCTGGTGGCGGATGGCGATGGTGTCGTCATGGAAACGCTGGCCGAACCCGGCCAGGTCGTCAACACCGGACAGGTCGTGGTGCGCGTGGCCCGTGCCGGAGCTCGCGAAGCCGTTGTCCAGTTGCCCGAAACCCTGCGCCCGGCGGTCGGCTCCGCCGGACAGGCCACGCTCTTCGGCAAGGACGGCATTACCGTTCCGACCGCGCTCCGGCAACTCTCGGATGCTGCGGATCGGCTGACCCGCACCTTCGAGGCGCGCTATGTGCTGCAGGGAGAACTCGCCAATGCGCCATTGGGCGCCACGGTGACCATCCGAATTCCGGATGGACTTTCCTCCGCGCCGGGTGGCTTGCAGGTGCCGATCGGCGCCCTGTTCGACGCCGGCAAGGGGCCGGGCGTGTGGGTCATCAGCGGCGAGCCGGTCAAGGTCAACTGGCGGCCGGTCGTGGTCCAGCACCTGGATGACGATGCCGCGCGCGTCGCTGGCCAGCTCAAGCAAGGCGACCGGATCGTCGCGCTCGGCGCGCACCTGCTGCGCGAAGGCGAGCAGGTTCGTGTGGCCGGCCAATCTGCCGCTGCTGCGACGGAGGGAGTCCGTCCGTGAGCGAAGGCCGTTTCAACCTGTCGGCGCTTGCGGTACGCGAGCGCTCCATCACCTTGTTCCTGATCTGCCTGATCTCGCTGGCGGGTCTTGTTTCGTTCTTCAAACTGGGCCGCGCGGAAGACCCCGCCTTCACCGTCAAGGTGATGACCGTCATCACCGCCTGGCCCGGCGCCACCGCGCAAGAAATGCAGGACCAGGTCGCCGAGAAGATCGAGAAGCGCCTGCAGGAGCTGCGCTGGTACGACCGCTCCGAAACCTACACCAGGCCCGGCCTGGCCTTCACGACCTTGACCCTGCTCGACAGCACGCCACCTTCGCAGGTGCAGGAGCAGTTCTACCAGGCCCGCAAGAAGGTCGGCGACGAGGCCAACAACCTTCCGTCCGGCGTGATCGGGCCGATGGTCAACGACGAATACGCGGACGTCACCTTTGCCCTGTTCGCGCTCAAGGCAAAGGGCGAAGCGCAGCGCTTGCTGGTGCGCGACGCGGAGACGCTGCGGCAGCGGCTCTTGCATGTGCCGGGCGTGAAGAAGGTCAACATCGCCGGCGAGCAGTCCGAGCGGATCTATGTCGAGTTCTCGCATGAGCGCCTGGCAACGTTGGGGATTGGTCCGCAGGACGTGTTCGCCGCGCTCAATGGCCAGAATGCCCTGACGCCGGCTGGCTCCGTCGAAACCAAGGGACCCCAGGTGTTCATTCGGCTGGACGGCCCTTTCGACGAACTGCAGAAGATCCGCGACACGCCGGTCGTAGCGCAGGGCCGCACCCTGAAGCTGTCGGACATCGCCACGGTCAAACGTGGCTATGAAGACCCGGCGACTTTCATGATCCGCAACGGCGGCGAGCCGGCCCTGCTGCTGGGCATCGTGATGCGAGAAGGCTGGAACGGGCTCGACCTGGGCAAGGCGCTGGATCGCGAAGTCGGTGCGGTCAACGCCGAGCTGCCCTTGGGCATGAGCCTGACCAAGGTCACGGACCAGGCTGTCAACATCAGCGCCGCGGTCGACGAGTTCATGGTCAAGTTTTTTGCCGCGCTGCTGGTGGTCATGCTGGTGAGCTTCGTCAGCATGGGCTGGCGCGCCGGCCTGGTGGTCGCCGCAGCCGTGCCGCTGACATTGGCGATCGTCTTCGTGATGATGGCAGCTACGGCCAAGAATTTCGACCGCATCACGCTGGGGTCGCTGATCCTGGCGCTCGGCCTCTTGGTGGACGACGCCATCATCGCCATCGAAATGATGGTGGTGAAGATGGAAGAGGGCTATAGCCGCGTCGCCGCCTCCGCCTATGCCTGGAGCCATACCGCGGCGCCCATGCTCTCGGGCACGCTGGTCACCGCCGTCGGCTTCATGCCCAATGGCTTCGCGCCATCGACCGCGGGCGAATACACCAGCAACATGTTCTGGATTGTCGGCATTGCACTGATCGCGTCCTGGGTCGTCGCGGTGGTTTTCACACCCTACCTGGGCGTCAAGCTGCTGCCTGATTTCAAGAAGGTCGAAGGTGGCCATGCCGCGATCTACGACACGCCGCGCTACAACCGTTTGCGTCAAGTGCTGGGGCGCGTCATCGCACGCAAGTGGCTGGTTGCCGGCGCAGTGGTTGGACTTTTCGTCGTCGCCATTCTCGGCATGGGAATGGTCAAGAAGCAATTCTTCCCGATCTCCGACCGGCCCGAAGTCCTGGTCGAGGTGCGGATGCCCTATGGCACTTCGATCACGCAGACCAGCGGCGCCACGGCGAAGGTGGAAGCATGGCTGGCCAAACAGAAGGAAGCAAATATCGTGACGGCCTACGTCGGGCAAGGCGCGCCGCGCTTCTACTTCGCGATGGGACCGGAGTTGCCTGATCCGTCGTTTGCCAAGATCGTGGTCCGCACGGGCAGCCAGGAAGAGCGAGAGGCGTTGAAGCACCGGCTGCGCCAGGCGATCGCCGATGGCCTTGCCTCCGAGGCGCGCGTGCGTGTCACCCAGCTCGTGTTTGGCCCGTATTCGCCATTTCCGGTCGCGTACCGGGTCACCGGGCCGGACCCGGACAAGCTGCGCAAGATTGCGGCCGAGGTGCAGCAGGTCATGGATGCCAGTCCGATGATGCGCACGGTCAACACTGACTGGGGCACGCGCACGCCCACCTTGCACTTCACTTTGCACCAAGACCGATTGCAGGCCGTGGGGCTGAGCTCCAGCGCCGTGGCGCAGCAACTGCAGTTCTTTTTGAGCGGGGCGCCTGTCACCGCCGTGCGTGAGGACATTCGCACAGTGCAGGTCGTGGCCCGTTCGGCCGGCACCATCCGGCTCGACCCTGCCCGGATCGCGGACTTCACGCTGTCAGGTGCCAACGGGCAGCGCATCCCGCTGTCGCAGGTGGGCGAAGTCGAGGTACGCATGGAAGAACCGATCATGCGACGGCGCGACCGCATGCCGACGATCACCGTGCACGGCGACATCGCCGATGGCTTGCAGCCGCCGGACGTGTCGACGGCCATTACCGAGCAGCTGCGGCCCATCATGGACAAGCTGCCGGGCGGCTACCGCATCGAGCAGGCCGGCTCCATCGAGGAATCCGGCAAAGCGACCAAAGCCATGCTGCCGCTGTTCCCGATCATGCTGGCCATCACCCTGCTCATCATCA
Source organism: Variovorax paradoxus (assembly GCF_018614915.1). GTDB lineage: Bacteria > Pseudomonadota > Gammaproteobacteria > Burkholderiales > Burkholderiaceae_C > Variovorax > Variovorax paradoxus_K. The sequence continues at coordinate 47,953 of NZ_JAGGNU010000024.1, forward strand.
TCTTCCAGGTGCGCTCGATCTCCGCGATGGTCATGGTCCTCCTGACCAGTCCGCTGGGTTTGATCGGTGTGGTGCCAACCCTGATTCTTTTCCGGGAGCCATTCGGCATCAATGCGCTGGTCGGGCTCATTGCACTGTCGGGAATCCTGATGCGCAACACGCTGATCCTGATCGGGCAGATCCACCACAACCAGCAGGAGGGATTGGACCCGTTCCGTGCAGTCGTCGAGGCCACCGTGCAGCGTTCGAGACCGGTGATCCTGACGGCGTTGGCGGCGATCCTGGCCTTCATCCCTTTGACCCATTCGGTGTTCTGGGGAGCGCTCGCCTACACGCTGATCGGCGGCACTTTGGCGGGGACGATTTTGACCCTGGTGTTCCTGCCGGCCATGTACTCCATCTGGTTCAAGATCAGGCCCGGAAACGACAGCCGATCTGTAGAGGAAGAGCCGGCAAGCAAGACGTCGGTCTGGACCCTTCTCGCAGCAGGCGCAAGAAAAGCGTACCTGCAAGGCCCATCGCGCCGCTGATCTGCTTTTCATCCCTATCACCTATATCGAGAGGAACTGCTATGTCGAATTCGACAGTTGTCGTGGTTACCGGCGTGTCATCGGGCATCGGCCGTGTCGCTGCAGAGAAGTTTGCCCAGCGGGGTTGCCAAGTATTCGGCACCGTGCGCAACATTGCGAACGCGACCCCATTGCCCGGTGTCGAGCTTGTCGAGATGGACGTTCGCGACGAAGCTTCCGTTCAACTTGGAATCCAATCCATCATCGGCCGGACCGCGCGCATCGACGTGCTCGTCAACAACGCGGGAATGACCATGATCGGTGCAGTGGAGGAAACTGCGACGACCGAGGCCGCAACGCTGTTCGACACCAACGTACTCGGCATCCTGCGCACGACACAGGCGGTACTCCCGCATATGCGAGCACAGCGTCGGGGGAGGATAGTCAACGTCAGTTCGGTGCTCGGCTTTCTTCCGGCCCCGTACATGGGACTCTATTCGGCGTCCAAGCATGCCGTGGAGGGGCTGTCTGAAACCCTGGATCACGAGGTACGCCAGTTCGGCATCCGCGTCGCGCTGGTCCAACCAACTTACACCAGGACCAAACTGGAAGCCAATTCGCCGCATGCAAAGTCAAAAATCGCGGCCTATGACCGCGAGCGTGACCTCGTATCGCGCTCTGTCGCCGACAGTGTCAGCGGTGCTCCCGAACCCGATGGCGTGGCAAGCACGATCGTCGAAGCGGCACTTGGCGCATGGCGTATGCGTCGCACTCCGGCCGGACAGGCATCCCTGTTGAGTAAATTGCGTCGCTTCATGCCTGCTGGTCCCGTCGATGCAAGTCTGAGGAAAACACTCGGACTCGCCTGAATTTCCGCGAACATCGGCGCCACCTCCACAATGAAAGTCGCGATCTGCGATATCAAGTGTGGGCGCCGCCCCCTCAAGGCAGGTTCTCCCTGAAGATCACCTGGCTGCGCGTGCTCTCCACGCCGGCCAGCGCCTCGCGCTGGTCGCGCAGGTTGGTGAAGATGCGCACGCAGTTCATCAGCGTGGTGTGCGGGCTCTGGGTGATCACCGCGTCCATGCTGCCGTCGATCAGGAAGGCGCGCGTGTCGGGTGTGAGGCCGTGGCCGATGAAGACCACCTTGTGCTCGCGGCCGGCCTCCTTGAGGGCGCGGGCCACGCCGTCGGAGGCGCCGCCGATGTTGTAGATGCCGCCCAGCTGCGGATGCTGGTCGAGCAGGGCGCGGGTCTGACGGTAGTTCTTGTCGGCGTCGTCCTGGCCCTCGCGCAAGCCGACCACTTCGAGCCGCCCGAACATCTCGTCGATCACGTGCAGGAAGCCGGCCTCGCGCTCCTGGTGCGCGCTGTAGCTGAGGCTGCCCGCGATCAGCGCGACCTTGGCGGCGCGCGTGCCGATGAAGCGCCCGATCAGGTAACCCGCGGTGCGGCCGGCGGCACGGTTGTCCAGCCCGATGTAGGCGGCGCGCCGCGAATCCGAGAGGTCGGAGATCAGCGTGATCACCGGCACGCCGCGAGCCGCGAGCGTGGCGACCGCCTCGCGCACCGCCGGATGCTCGAGCGCCATCATGGCGATGCCGTCCGAGCGCTGGCCGTTGCGCAGCAGAGCGGCTGCAAGCTCGTGCGGGTTGAAGCTCTCGATGAACTCGGCGCGGCACTTCACGTTGAAAGGCGCCCAGTGCTCCTGCGAATAGCCGACCATGTCGCCGAGCATGCGGATGAAGCGGTTGGTGCCGGCCGGCAGCAGGAAGCACAGGCGCAAGGGCTGCGGTGCGAGCGCGGCGTAGAGATCGCGCTCGGGCAGGTAGGCCAGATCGGCCGCAGCCTTCAGCACGCGATGCACGGTGGCATCGCGCACGCCGGGGCGCCGGTTGAGCACGCGGTCGACCGTGGCCGTGGAGACCTGGGCCGCGCGCGCGATGTCGACCACGCGCGCACGCCGGTCGTCGGCTGAGCTTGGAGGCGAAGTTGAAGGGTTAACCCGCATACATCAAAAACCATCAGCACGTCTGTTTGACGCTCGCAGTGGTTGCACCTATCGTTCGTTGGAGTTCAGGCAATGATGCATCAAATCGCATCATCAACACAACGGAGACAGACATGCATTCGATGAGCCGCCGCAGCGCCCTGCGCACGCTTTCCGCACTTCCTGCCGCCGGCATCGCGACGGCGCTGCCCCGCATCGCGCGGGCCGCGGAGTTCTCCTACAAGTACGGCAACAACCTGCCGGTCACGCATCCGCTGAACATCCGCGCGCAGGAAGCGGCCGAGCGCATTGCGAAGGAGAGCAAGGGCCGGGTCGAAATCAAGATCTTCCCCAACAACCAGCTCGGCGGTGACACCGACATGCTGGCGCAGGTGCGTTCCGGCGGCATCGAGTTCTTCACGCCCTCGGCGCTGGTGATCGCGACCCTGGTGCCGGTCGCCGCGATCAACGCGGTGGGCTTCGCCTTCTCCGGCTACGACCAGGTCTGGAGCGCGATGGACGGCAAGTTGGGCGCGCACGTGCGTGCCGCGATCGCCAAGTCGCGCCTCTACGCCTTCGAGAAGATGTGGGACAACGGCTTTCGCCAGACCACCAGCAGCAAGGGCGCCGTCGGCTCGGCGAAGGACATGGACGGACTCAAGATCCGCGTGCCGGTGAGCCCGCTGTCGATTTCGATGTTCAAGGGCCTGGGCGCCGCGCCGGCGAGCCTGCAGTTCAGCGAGGTCTATTCCGCGCTGCAGACGAAGATCGTCGATGCGCAGGAGAACCCGCTGCCGATCATCCAGGTCGCCAAGCTCTACGAGGTGCAGAAGTTCTGCTCGCTCACCAACCACATCTGGGACGGCTACTGGTTCGTTGCCAACGGCCGCGCCTGGGATGCGCTGCCTGCCGACCTGAAGACCGTGGTCGCGGGCGCCATCAATGAGGCCGGCCTGCAGCAGCGCGACGACATCCGAAAGCTCAACGAGTCGGTGGTCGGCGACCTGCAGGCGAAGGGGCTCACGATCAACCGGCCGGGCTCCGACAGCTTCCGCGCCAAGCTGCGCGACTCGGGCTTCTACGGCGAGTGGAAGGGCCGCTTCGGCGACGAAGCCTGGGCTTTGCTCGAAGCTGCCGTGGGCAAGCTCGCCTGAAATGAGCACTCCCCCAGGTTGGCCCACTTCGTGTGGCCGCCCACCCCCTCACCGGGGGCAACACCAGCGGCCCGGCAAAGCCGGTTCCGCGGTGTTTCCCGAACGGCGCGCGCGGCTTCGCGCGGCGCGCATGGCGCGATCTGCGCTAAGGCATTGACGATGGATGGCCTGACGACTTTGCATGCGGCGCCGCTGGCGCTGCCTTCCAACCCGCTCGCCGGCTTCGCGCGGCGGGCCGACCACTGGCTGGGCGTCGCGGTCGAAAGCGTCGCGGCGCTGCTGGTGCTGGCGGAGATCTGCGTGCTGTTCGCGGGCGTGACGGCGCGCTACCTGTTCCATGCGCCGCTGGTCTGGTCGGACGAGCTCGCCTCCATCCTGTTCCTCTGGCTCTCGATGCTGGGCGCCGCGGTCGCGCTCAGGCGCGGCGAGCACATGCGCATGACGGCGCTCGTGAACAACGTGCGGCCGGCCACGCGCGCGATGCTCGACGCGCTGGCGCTCGCGGCCTCGCTGGCCTTCCTGCTGCTGGTGGCCTGGCCCGCGATCGACTATGCGCACGAGGAGTCCTTCATCGTCACGCCGGCGCTGGAGATCAGCAATGCATGGCGCGCGGCGGCGATCCCGGTCGGCATCGCGCTGATGGTCGTGATGGCGCTGTTGCGGCTGCTGCGCATCTGCAGTTTTCGCCAGATCGCGGCCTCGGTGCTGGGCGTCGCGGCCCTGGTCGGACTGTTCTGGCTGGCCGGCCCGCTGCTCGCGCCGCTGGGCAAGTTCAACCTCGTCATCTTCTTCGTCGTGGTGGTGGCGGCCACGGTGTTCTCGGGCGTGCCGATCGCCTTCTCCTTCGCGCTCGCGACCTTCGGCTACCTGGCGCTCACCACCCGCACGCCGATGCTGGTGCTGGTGGGCCGGCTCGACGAAGGCATGTCGCACCTGATCCTGCTGGCGGTGCCGCTCTTCATCTTCCTCGGCGCGCTGATCGAGATGACCGGCATGGCGCGCGCGATGATCCAGTTCCTCGCCAGCCTGCTGGGCCACGTGCGCGGCGGGCTCTCGTACGTGCTGATCGGCGCGATGTACCTGGTGTCGGGCATCTCGGGCTCGAAGATCGCCGACATGGCGGCGATCGCGCCGGTGCTTTTCCCCGAGATGAAGAAGCGCGGCGCCAAGCCCGGCGACTTGGTCGCGCTGCTCTCGGCCACCGGCGCGCAGACCGAGACCATCCCGCCGTCGATCGTGCTGATCACCATCGGCTCGGTCACGGGCATCTCGATCGCGGCGCTCTTCACCGGCGGGCTGCTGCCGGCGGTGGTGCTGGGCGTCGCGCTGTGCGCGGTGGTCTGGTGGCGCTACCGGCATGAGGACCTGAGCGGCGTCGAGAAGCAGACCGGGCGCCAGATCGGCCGCCTGTTGGTGGTCGCCTCGCCGGCCGTGCTGCTGCCTTTCGTGATCCGCGCCGCGGTGGTGGAGGGCGTCGCGACCGCGACCGAGGTCTCGACCATCGGCATCGTCTATTCGGCGCTGATCGGGCTCCTCGTCTATCGACAGTTCGACTGGCGGCGCCTGAAGCCGATGCTGGTGGAGACGGCTTCGCTCTCGGGCGCCATCATCTTCATCGTCGGCTGCGCGACCGCGATGGCCTGGGGGCTCACGCAGTCCGGCTTCTCGCAAGATCTCGCGCGCCTGATGGGTGCGCTGCCGGGCGGTGCCTATGGTTTTCTCGCGGTGTCGATCGTCGCCTTCATCGTGCTGGGCAGCGTGCTCGAAGGCATTCCCGCAATCGTGCTGTTCGGGCCGCTCTTGTTCCCGATCGCCAAGGCCGCCGGCGTGCACGAGGTGCACTACGCGATGGTCGTGATCTTCGCGATGGGCATCGGGCTCTTCGCGCCGCCTTTCGGCGTCGGCTACTACGGCGCCTGCGCGGTCAGCAAGGTCGACCCGGACGAGGGCATCTCCCACATCTGGGGCTACATGCTGGCGCTGCTCGCGGGGCTGTTGCTGGTGGCCGCGATCCCGTGGTTCTCGATCGGCTTCCTCAAAGCCTGACAACAACATTCCGAACGGAGCTTTTTCATCATGAGTCGATTCCTCGGCGAGATCCGCCAGCTGGGCTACGTCGTGCCCGACATCGAAGCCGCCATGGACTACTGGAGCCGCACGCTCGGCGTCGGCCCCTGGTTCTACAACCCGAAGGTGCCGATCGAGAACTACCGCTACCGCGGCGAGCCGCATGCGCCGCACAACTCGGTGGCGCTGGCCAACTCCGGCTTCGTGCAGGTCGAGCTGATCCAGACGCGCAACGAGGTGCCCTCGATGTACCGCGACTTCCAGCAGGCCGGCCGCACCGGGCTGCAGCACGTGGCCTACTGGACGGCGGACTACGACGCCGATCTCGAGCGCCTGCTGCGCCAGGGCTTCAAGCCGGTGATGAGCGGCGAGGTCGGCGAGCGCGGGCGCTTCGTCTACTTCGACACCGAGTACCACCCGGGCACGGTGATCGAGCTGTCGGAAGTCGCGGGGCCGAAGGGCCGGATGTTCGACCTGATCCGCAGCGCCGCCGAAGGCTGGGACGGCAGCGAGCCGGTGCGCCCCTTTCCCGACCTGAACCGGCTGTGACGGCGATGCGCACGGACCGCCTGCTGGCGCGCTACCTGATCGAGACGCCGCTAGCCCCCGCCGCCGTCGCCGAGGTGATGGCCGGCGAGCAGTCGAGCGGCACCTTCGTGCGGGTCGAGGGCGAGACCGATGCGCTGCGCGAGCGGGCGCGCGCGACGGTCGAATCGGTGGTCGAGGTCGACGCCGCGCCGGCGCCTTCGCTACCCAACGCGCTGCTCGAGCGCCAGGGCCGCGGCGGCCCGTGGCGGCGCGCGCGCATCGAGATCTCTTTTCCGGTCGCCAACATCGGCGCCAACCTCCCCACGCTGGCCGCCACGGTCGCGGGCAACCTGTACGACCTCGGCGAAGTCACGGGGCTGCGGCTGGAGGCACTGCAGTTGCCGGCGGCCTACCGCAGTCGCTTCGATCTGCCGCGCGTCGGCCTGGCCGGCACGCGGCGCGCCGTCGGCGTGGAGAGGGGCGCACTGGTCGGCACCATCGTCAAGCCCAACGTCGGCCTGTCGGCGAACGAGACGGCGGCGCTGGTGGCCCGGCTCTGTGCGGCCGGCGTGGATTTCATCAAGGACGACGAGGTGTCGGCCGACCCCGCGCATGCGCCGCTCGCCGAGCGCGTGCCGGCCGTGATGGCGGTGGTGCGCGAACACCGCGAGCGCACCGGCAAGCAGGTGATGGTCGCCTTCAACATCACGGACGAGACCGACGCCATGCGGCGCCATGCCGACCTGGTCGAGCGTGAAGGCGGCGCCTGCGTGATGGCCAGCCTCAACTGGTGCGGCTTCTCCGCCATCCAGACGCTCAGGCGCCACACGCCGCTCGCGCTGCACGGGCATCGCAACGGCTTCGGCGCACTGTCGCGCCATCCCTTGCTGGGCATCTCCTTCCAGGCCTACCAGACGCTCTGGCGGCTGGCCGGCGTCGACCACATGCACGTGCACGGGCTCGAGGGCAAGTTCGCGCAGGCCGACGAGGAGGTGGTCGAGTCGGCACGCGACTGCCTGGCGCCGCTCACGAACGGCATCGACGACCGCGTGATGCCCGCCTTCTCCTCGGGCCAATGGGCCGGCACCGTGCCGGCGACCTGGCGCGCGGTCGGCAGCGACGACCTGCTCTTCACGTCGGGCGGCGGCATCCTCGCGCATCCGGACGGCGCCGCGGCCGGCGTGGCGAGCATCCGTCAGGCGTGGGCGGCGGCGCGCGACGGCGTGGCGCTCGCAGAACGCGCGCGCGAAGCGCCGGAACTCGCGCGCGCGCTGGCCTTCTTCGGGCGGCGTTGACGATGAGCTCGGCGCCGGCCATCGTCTACTACGGCGACGACTTCACCGGCGCGACCGACACGCTGGCGACCGCCGCGCGTGCCGGCCTGCGTGCGATGCTGTTCCTGAAGCGCCCCGATGCGCGGCGGCTCGATCGCGCGGGGCCGCTCGACTGCATCGGCATCGCCGGTGCGGCGCGCGCAATGGAGCCCGAGGAGATGCGCGCCGAGCTGGCGCCGGTGGGGGCGCTGTTCAAGGCGCTGGGTGCGCGCGTGCTGCACTACAAGACTTGCTCGACCTTCGACAGTGCGCCGGACATCGGCAGCATCGGCGTGGCGGTCCAGGTCTTGCGCGGCGCCGTCGAAACGCCGTGGGCCGCGATCCTCGGCGGCCAGCCCGGCCTGGAACGCTACTGCCTGTTCGGCCACCTGTTCGCGGCGGCCGGCGCCGGCGGCGAGGTGCATCGCATCGATCGCCATCCGACCATGAGCCGGCATCCGGTGACGCCGATGCACGAGGCCGACCTGCGCCGCCATCTCGCGCTGCAGGGCCTGGCCGACGTGCGCTCGCTGCCGTACACGGCTTACGCCGACGGCGCGCTGCGCGAGCGGCTCGATGCCTTGCTCGCGGCCAGGCCGAATGCCGTGCTCTTCGACCTTGCGGACGATGCGCAACTGGCGCCGATCGGCGAAGCACTGTGGATGCAGGCGCGCGCGGCTTCGCTCCTGGCGGTCGGGCCGAGCAGCGTGCTGCAGGCCATCGCCACCCGGCTCGCAGTGCAGCCGCCGGTGCCGGCGGCGGTCGCGCCGGCCCGCGGCCCGGTGCTGGTGCTCGCCGGCAGCCTCTCGCCCGTGACCGCGCGCCAGGTCGCCGCGGCGCCCTCTTTCGAAACCGTGTGGCTCGACCCGGCGCGGCTTCTGCGCCCCGACGCCGCCATGCGCGCGACCGCGGCGCAGCAGATCGCGGCGCGGCTGGCAGCCGGAAGGAACGTGCTGGCCTGCACGCGGCGGCCGGACGAGGACGCGCCTGCAGCCGGCGACCCGGCGCAGGCACGCCGGCTCGCGCGCGCCTGCGCCGAGCTCCTGGCCCGCGTGCTGGCGCTCGTGCCGCTCAGGCGCGTCGGCGTCGCGGGCGGCGACACGTCGAGCCATGCCGTGCAGGCGCTGGACGCCTGGGGCCTGTCCTACCAGGCCGCGCTCGGACCGGGCACGGCGCTGTGCCGGCTGCACAGCGATGCGCGTGCGCTCGACGGCGTCGAGATCATGCTCAAGGGCGGGCAGATGGGCGATGCGGATGTGTTCGAGCGGCTGGTGCGCGGCGACGGCTGAGCCGTCGTCACGAGCGCTTCGCCCTCAGCATCCGCCCCAACGCAAAGACCGAATTCGGCGTGTCCGGATGCACCGGCCTGGCCTTCGCGGAGGAGGACATGGCTCGCCGCTGGTCTTGCTTGCTCTCGGGCTGCACGCCTCGCGCGATCTGCTCGTCGACCAGGCTTTGCAGCGTGATGGCATCGAGGAACTCGACGGCGCAGCGGTTCACCGAGGCCCAGAGCTCGTCGGTCGCGTAGCGGCTCGGGTGGCCGTGGGCCGGGGGCGGCCCTTTCTTCTGCGTCGTATCGGCGTCGTCGATGGCAAAGATGATGTCCGCCACGCTGATGTCGGCGGCCTTGCGGCCCAGCGAATAGCCGCCGCCCGGACCGCGCGTCGATGCCGCCAGGCCGTGGCGGCGCAGCTTGCCGAACAGCTGCTCCAGATGGGAGAGGGACACCTGCTGGCGGCGGCTGATGGTGGCCAGGTTGACCGGGCCCGCGTCGCCGTGGAGGGCCACGTCGATCATCGCGGTGACGGCGAAACGACCTCGGGTCGTGAGTCGCATCGAATGTTCTTTCTATGTCCGATCCGATGGGGATCGAAGGGGAGAGGGAGAGAGTTCCGCGGCGATGCCGCGGCGAGACCTAGGCGAGGAAGGCGTCGCCGCGCGGCGGGCGCTGGAGCCGCTCGGGCGCCGGCGAGGGCGCCTGCGTCACTGCCGGCTGCGGCGCCGGTTGCGAGAGGAGAACCGGAACGAAGCTCGCCGGATGGCCGCCGATGGCTTCGCCTTGGTGGTCCGATGCCGCCTCGCCCGGTGCGACCGATGCATCGGCGGGCTCGCCGGCCGCGCCGTCGTCGATCGGCGAAGCGCTCGCCGTCAGGGCCTGGCTGCTGCAGTCCGGCCGGTCGGCCACGCTCGCCAGGCCCTGCGCGGCGGCGCCGAAGCCGAGGCAGGACAGCAGGAGGGCCAGGACGGAAACGATGAGCCAGCGGGGCATGGAAGCTGAATCTTAACTGTCGATTCCGGGCGCCGGCATCGGCAAGCGCCTCACGATGCGACTCGATCAAGGGTTTACCCAGGCGTCGCATACCGATGCCCACATAGGCCATATGGGCGCGATGGTATGCATCGGCCGCCGTAAAGGACTAACTTCGCAGGCACGATTTTTGATCGCTTCCACGAGCATGCGCATGACCCCGAGCACCCAACCCATCCGCTTCTTCCACCGCGGCCGGATCGTCGACGTGAGCGGCGTTCATCCGACGCGTTCGGTGCTCGACTGGCTGCGCGAGGACGCGCGCTGCACCGGCACCAAGGAAGGCTGCAACGAGGGCGACTGCGGTGCCTGCACCGTGGTCATCGGCGAGCTGGCCGAAGCCGGCGAGGCGAACGCGGTGGGCGGCCTCCGGCTCTCCACCGTGAATGCCTGCATCCAGTTCCTGCCCACGCTGCACGGCAAGGCGCTGTTCACGGTCGAGGACCTGAAGGCCCAGTGCAGCCAGGGCCGCGACGCGGCACGGCACGACAAGCATGCGGTGACGCGCCTGCATCCGGTGCAGCAGGCGATGGTCGACTGCCACGGCTCGCAGTGCGGCTTCTGCACGCCGGGCTTCGTGATGTCGCTGTGGTCCGCCTACGAGCACCACCAGGCCGAGGGCACGCGGCCGACGCGCCAGCAGCTGGCCGACGAGCTCTCGGGCAATCTCTGCCGCTGCACCGGGTACCGCCCGATCCTCGATGCCGGCCAGCGCATGTTCGACCTGCCCGGCGTGCGGCTCGACACCGAACCGGTGGTCACCGCACTTGCCAGCCTGCGGCACGAAAGCAGCTTCGACTACGCCGCGCCGCTCGGCCAGCGCATGGACCAGTTCCACGCGCCGACCACGTTGGCCGAGCTCGCCGCGCTGCGCGAAGCCAAGCCCGCGGCGCAGCTGCTCGCCGGGTCGACCGATGTCGGCCTGTGGGTCAACAAGCAATTCCGCGACCTGGGCGACATCATCTACGTCGGCGACGTCGCCGAGATGAAGGTGGTCGAGGAGCGCGGCGACGTGCTCTACATCGGCACCGGCGCTTCGCTGGAGACCGCCTTCCGTGCATTGGCGCAGCGGCTGCCCAGCCTGACCGACGTCTGGCTGCGCTTCGCCTCGCCGCCGATACGCAATGCCGGCACCATGGGCGGCAATGTCGCCAACGGCTCGCCGATCGGCGATTCGCCGCCGGTGCTGATGGCGCTGGACGCCGAGATCGAGCTGCGCCTGGGTCCGCGCGTGCGCCGCATGCCGCTGCCCGATTTCTACGTCGACTACATGAAGAACCGTCTGGAGGCCGGCGAGTTCGTGCAGGGCCTCGTGGTGCCGCTCGCCGCCATGAAGCGCGAGGTGCGCGCCTACAAGATCAGCAAGCGCTTCGACTGCGACATCTCGGCCTTGTGCGGCGGCTTCGCCATCGCGCTCGACGGCGAGGTGGTGAAGGAAGTGCGCCTGGCCTTCGGCGGCATGGCCGCGATCGTCAAGCGCGCCGCGCAGGCCGAGGCCGCGCTCCTTGGCAAGCCCTGGACGCAGGCCAGCGTGAACGCGGCCAAGCTCGCGCTGGCGCAGGACTTCAAGCCGCTGACCGACATGCGCGCGAGCGCCGACTACCGCCTGCTGGTGGCGCAGAACCTGCTGCAGCGGCTGTGGCTGGAGACGCGCACGGCCGACCCATTGCCCATGGAAGCCACCAGCGTCTGGAGCGTGATGCCTCACCTGACGAGCGTGGAAGGAGCCTGACATGAACAAGCCTCTCGATCCCGAATTGCTCCAGTCGGCCGAAGCCTTCGCCGACTACCTGAAGAACACCGCCGCGCGCATCGATGCGCGCGCCGAGGCCAAGGCGCACGACGACGGTGCACGCGTCGGCATCAGCCGCCCGCACGAATCCGCCCATCTGCACGTGGCCGGCGAGGCCACCTACATCGACGACATCCCCGAACTCGCGGGCACGCTGCATTGCGCGCTGGGCTTGTCGCCGGTGGCCAACGGGCGGCTGCGCAACATGAAGCTCGAGACCATCGCCGCCATGCCCGGCGTGGTGTCGGTGCTGACCGCGGCCGACATCCCGGGCAGCAACGACTGCGGCTCGATCATCCACGACGACCCGATCCTCTGCAGCGGCGACATCCGCTACCTGGGCCAGCCCGTGTTCGCGGTGATCGCCGAGACGCGCGACGCCGCGCGCCGCGCCGCGGCCCGCGCCGGGGAGGTGCTGGACATCGAGGCCGAGCCGCCCGTCATCACGCCGCAGCAGGCGCACGCGAAGGGCCAGTACGTGCTGCCGCCGATGCACCTGGTGCGCGCCACGAACGAGGGCGGCGCCCAGGCCGCGATCGCGAAGGCGCCGCATCGGCTGAAGGCCACGCTCGACGTCGGCGGGCAGGAGCAGTTCTACCTCGAAGGCCAGATCAGCTACGCGACGCCGAAGGAGGGCGGCGCGATGCACGTGCACTGCTCGACCCAGCACCCGAGCGAGATGCAGCACCTGGTGGCGCATGCGCTGCACCTGCATGCGAACGAGGTGCACGTCGAATGCCGGCGCATGGGGGGCGGATTCGGCGGCAAGGAGTCGCAGTCGGCGCTCTTCGCCTGCGTGGCCGCCGTGGCGGCGAACAAGCTGCAGCGCCCGGTCAAGCTCCGGCTCGACCGCGACGACGACTTCCTCGTCACCGGCCGTCGCCACTGCTTCTGGTACGAATACGAAGTGGGTTACGACGACGAAGGCCGCATCCTCGGCGCCGAAATCTCGATGGTCTCGCGCGCCGGCCACTCGGCCGACCTGTCGGGCCCGGTGATGACGCGCGCGCTCTGCCACTTCGACAACGCCTACTGGCTGCCCGACGTGGCCATGCACGGCTACTCGGGCCGCACCAACACACAGAGCAACACCGCCTTCCGCGGCTTCGGCGGGCCGCAGGGCGCGATCGCGATCGAGAACATCCTCGACTCGGTGGCGCGCGAACTGGGCCGCGATCCGCTCGACGTGCGGCGCATCAACTTCTACGGCAAGACGGAGAACAACGTCACGCCCTACGGCCAGGTCGTGACCGACAACATCATCCACGAGCTGGTGGCGGAGCTCGAAGGCACCAGCGGCTACCGCGCGCGGCGCGAGGAGATCGCCGCCTTCAATGCCAAGAGCCCGGTGCTCAAGCGCGGCATCGCGCTGGCGCCGCTGAAGTTCGGCATCTCCTTCAACGTCAAGCATTTCAACCAGGCCGGCGCGCTGGTCCACGTCTACACCGACGGCTCGATCCTGGTGAACCATGGCGGCACCGAGATGGGGCAGGGCCTCAACACCAAGGTGGCGCAGGTGGTGGCGCACGAACTGGGCGTCTCTTTCGAGAGCGTGCGCGTCACGGCCACCGACACGCAGAAGGTGGCGAACACCTCGGCCACCGCCGCATCGACCGGCGCCGACCTCAACGGCAAGGCCGCGCAGGACGCGGCACGCCGGATCCGCGAGCGGCTGGCTGCCTGCGCCGCCGCGCGCCACGGCGGCAAGGCGGAAGAGGTGCGCTTTGCCAACGACCAGGTCGAAGTCGCCGGCCGCTCGCTGTCTTTCGGCACCGTGGTCGGCGAGGCCTATCTCGACCGCGTGCAGCTGTGGTCCGACGGCTTCTACGCCACGCCGGGCCTCTCCTGGGACAAGGACAGGATGCAGGGCCGTCCCTTCTTCTACTACGCCTACGGCGCCGCCGTGAGCGAGGTGATCGTCGACACGCTCACCGGCGAATGGAAGCTGCTGCGGGCCGACATCCTGCACGACGCCGGCAAGTCGCTGAACCCGGCGGTCGACATCGGCCAGGTCGAAGGCGCCTTCATCCAGGGCATGGGCTGGCTCACCACCGAGGAGCTGGTGTGGCATCCGAAGAGCGGCCTGCTCACCACGCACGCGCCCAGCACCTACAAGATCCCGACGGCCAACGACTGCCCGCCGGTGTTCAACGTGCGCCTGTTCGAAGGCCAGAACTTCGAGGACTCGATCCACCGCAGCAAGGCGGTGGGCGAGCCGCCGCTGCTCTTGCCCTTCTCGGTGTTCTTCGCGATCCGCGACGCCGTGTCGACAGTGGGCTCGCACAAGGTGGACCCACCGCTCAAGGCGCCGGCCACCAGTGAAGCCATTCTCCGAGCCGTCACCGCCGTGCAAAACGCCTCGACTGAAGGCTCTCCCATGTGAATGCAGCGCTGTATAACTGCCCGCACATTCCCAACCAAATGCGGACAGCTCATGAGAGACCAAGCGCTTCTGGACAAGATCGATCTCCACCTCATTCGGGTTCTACATACCGTGTTGACCGACCGCAGCGTCTCCCGCGCCGCCATTCGCCTGGGCATGTACCAGCCGGCAGTCTCTGCCGCGCTGAAGCGCCTGCGCGAGCTCTCGGGCGACCCGCTGCTGGTGCGCTCGGGCTCGGGCATGGTGCCGACCGACGCGGGCCTTCGGATGATCGACCCGGCCGCGAGCATCCTGCGGGCGGCGGAGGCGCTGTTCTCCGATGCGCGCGGCTTCGATCCGCAGACTGCGCAGACCACCTTCCGCATCGCGGCCAGCGACTACCTCGACCCGCTGTTCCTGCCGATGCTGGTGGCGCAGGTCAAGGCGCAGGCGCCGCTGTGCCACATCGAGATCCATTCGCTGTCCTCCGATTCGGACTACCACGCGCATCTTTCGCTCGGCCAGGTCGACCTGGTGATCGGCAACTGGCTCAAGCCGCCGGAAGACCTGCACATGGCGCGGCTCTTCGCCGACGACATCGTCTCGCTGGTCAACAAAGACCATCCCGCAGTGCGACGCGGCTGGGAGCTGGAGACCTGGCTCGCCGCCGAGCACGTGGCGCCGACGCCGATGCATCCGGGCGCGCGCGGCATCATCGACCAGATGCTCGACGAGCTCGGGCGGCAGCGCAACATTACGGCGCGCTGCGCGCACTTCGGCCTGATCCCCGACATGGTGGCCTCCAGCCTCCTGGTGCTCACCACCGGCCGCCAGTACTGCGAGCGCTTCCTCGACCGGCTGCCGGTCGCGATCCTCGAGTGCCCGGTGGCGCTGCCGCGCCTCATGTACTACCAGCTCTGGCATGAGCGCACCCATTCCTCGAGCTCCGCGCGCTGGCTGCGCGAGCGAACCAAATCGGTGGCGGCCTCGCTGAGGCCATCGCTTCCCGCTGCCGGCTCCGGCTAGGCGGCTTCTTCAACGCGCCGGGCGTCGCGACTTCGATCACACGCCACACAAGAGACGGAGACAACGCGATGAACCGCACACAACAGATGCTCGACATCAGCGAGCACGACACCAGCGCGCAGGCCCCTGCGAAAGGCTGGACGGAACGGGTATTCAAGCTCAGGGAGCACAACACGACGGTGCGCACCGAGCTGGTGGCCGGCCTCACCACCTTCCTGACGATGGCCTACATCATCTTCGTCAACCCGTCGATCCTCGGCGACGCGGGCATGCCGAAGGACGCGGTGTTCGTCGCCACCTGCCTGATCGCCGCGCTCGGCACGGGGATCATGGCCTTCTACGCCAACTACCCGATCGCGCTCGCGCCGGGCATGGGCCTCAACGCCTACTTCGCCTACGTGGTGGTGCTGCAGATGGGCTTCACCTGGCAGGCTGCGCTCGGCGCGGTCTTCGTGTCGGGCTGCCTGTTCCTGCTGGTCACGCTGTTCCGCCTGCGCGAGCTGATCATCCGCGGCATACCGCAGTCGATCCGCCTGGCCATCACGGTCGGCATCGGGCTCTTCCTCGCGATCATCGCGCTCAAGAGCGCGGGCATCGTGGCGCCGTCGAAGGCCACCTACATCACCTTGGGCGACCTGCACACGCCGCAGGTGGTGCTGGCGACGCTGGGCTTCTTCACGATCGTGGTGCTCGACCGGCTCAAGGTGCCCGGCGCGATCCTGATCGGCATCATCGCGGTGACCGTGCTGTCCTTCTTCTTCGGCGGCAACACCTTTCACGGCGTGTTCTCGGCACCGCCGTCGATCGCGCCCACCTTCCTGCAGCTCGACATCAAGTCGGCGCTCTCGGGCGGCATCCTGAACGTGATCCTGGTCTTCTTCCTGGTCGAGCTCTTCGACGCCACCGGCACGCTGATGGGCGTGGCGCGCCGCGCCGGCCTCCTGGTGCCGGGCAAGATGGACCGCCTCAACAAGTCGCTCCTGGCCGACAGCGGTGCGATCTTCGCGGGCTCGCTGCTGGGCACCTCCAGCACCACGGCCTACGTGGAGAGCGCGGCCGGCGTGCAGGCGGGCGGGCGCACGGGCCTCACCGCGCTGACGGTGGCGGCGCTGTTCCTGGCGGCGCTGGTGATCTCGCCGCTGGCCGGCTCGGTGCCGGCCTACGCGACCGCACCCGCGCTCTTCTTCGTGGCATGCCTCATGCTCAGGGACATCACCGAGCTCGACTGGGACGACACGACCGAGGTGATCCCGGCCGCCGTCACGGCGCTGGCGATGCCCTTCACCTACTCGATCGCCAACGGCCTGGCCTTCGGCTTCATCACCTATGCGGTGCTGAAGCTGTTCACCGGACGCGCCAGGCAGGTGCACTGGATGGTGTGGCTGATCGGCGGCGTGTTCCTGTTCAAATTCATCTATATCGGCGGACACTGACGCTCTCAACGGCCAGGCACAGGCATGACAATCCACAGACTCCAGCTTGCGAACATCACCAAGCGCTATCCCTCGGTCATCGCCAACAGCGACGTCTCGCTGACCGTGGCGCCGGGCGAGACCCACGCCGTGCTCGGCGAGAACGGCGCCGGCAAGTCCACGCTGATGAAGATCATCTACGGCTCCGTCAAACCGGACGAGGGCAGCGTGATGTTCAACGGCCAGCCGGCCAACGTGCGCAACCCGCAGGAGGCGAGGGCGCTGGGCATCAGCATGGTGTTCCAGCACTTCAGCCTGTTCGACACCCTCACCGTGGCCGAGAACGTCTGGCTCGGGCTCGACAAGAGCCTGGCGCTGGCCGAGGTCACGCGCCGCATCACGGCCAAGGCCGGCGAGTACGGGCTGGACATCGACCCGTCGCGGCCGGTGCACACGCTCTCGGTCGGCGAGATGCAGCGGGTGGAGATCATCCGCGCGCTGCTCACCGACCCGAAGCTGCTGATCCTCGACGAGCCCACTTCGGTGCTGACGCCGCAGGCGGTGCAGAAGCTCTTCGTGGTGCTCAAGAAGCTGGCCTCCGAAGGCTGCAGCATCCTCTACATCAGCCACAAGCTGCACGAGATCCGCGAGCTCTGCACCGCCTGCACCGTGCTGCGCGGCGGCAAGGTGACGGGCGTGTGCAAGCCGGGCAACGAGAGCAACGAGTCGCTGTCGCGCCTGATGATCGGCGCCGAGCCGCCGCCGCTGACGCACCGCCCGATCCATGCGGGCGCGGTGGCCCTGCGGGTCAAGGGCCTGACGCTGGCGCGCGAGGACCAGTTCGGCGTCGATCTCGAAGGCATCTCGCTGGACGTGCGGGCCGGCGAGGTGGTGGGCATCGCGGGCGTGTCGGGCAACGGCCAGAAGGAGCTGCTCTATGCGTTGTCGGGCGAGGACACGCGCGCCGCGGCCCCGATGATCGAGGTCTTCGGCCAGCCGGCCGCGCACTTCAGGCCGCGCAGGCGGCGCGCGCTGGGCCTGCATTTCGTGCCCGAGGAAAGGCTGGGCCGCGGCGCGGTGCCGACGCTGAGCCTCGCGCACAACATGCTGCTGACGCGCAGCAACGCGGTCGGCAAGGGCGGCTGGATCCGCACCGGCGCGCTGCAGCAGCACGCGGGCGCCATCATCCAGCGCTTCAACGTCAAGGCCGGGGGGCCGGATGCCGCGGCGCGCTCGCTCTCGGGCGGCAACCTGCAGAAGTTCATCGTCGGGCGCGAGATCGATGCCAACCCGAAGATCTTCGTCGTCTCGCAGCCGACCTGGGGCGTGGACGTGGGCGCCGCGGCGCTGATCCGCGGCGAGATCCTGGCGCTGCGGGATGCCGGCTGCGCGGTGCTGGTGGTGAGCGAGGAGCTCGATGAGCTGTTCGAGATCAGCGACCGCCTGCACGTGATCGCCAAGGGCCGGCTTTCGCCGTCCATCGATCGCGCCGCCGCCACCGTGCCGCAGATCGGCGAATGGATGAGCGGCCTGTGGAACGCACCGCAGGCTGCCGCAGCGAAGGAGGCCGCCCATGCTTAAGCTCGAACCCCGCCCGCAGCTCTCGCGCTTCTGGAGCTACGGCTCGCCGATCCTGGCGTTGCTCATCACCGTGCTGATCGGCATGGTGCTCTTCGCGCTGCTCGGCAAGGATCCGGTGAAGGGCCTCGCGGTCTTCTTCTGGGAACCGATCAAGAGCGGCTACGCGCTGGGCGAGCTGATGGTCAAGGCCACGCCGCTTTTGATCATCGCGCTCGGCCTGGCCGTGTGCTTCCGCTCCAACGTCTGGAACATCGGCGCCGAAGGGCAGTTCGTGTTCGGCGCCATCGCGGCCGGCGGCGTGGCGCTTCTGGCCGACAAGACCACGGGCGCGTGGATCGTGGCCGCGATCCTGGTGGCCGGCATCCTGGGGGGCATGGTCTGGGCCGGCATCGTCGCCTTCCTGCGCGACAAGTTCAACGCCAACGAGATCCTGGTGAGCCTGATGCTGGTCTACGTGGCGACGCTGCTCCTGGGCTACATGGTCTACGGACCCTGGAAGGACCCGATGGGCTACAACTTCCCGCAGACCAAGACCTTCGAGGCGGTGACGCAGATCCCGCGGCTCATGAAGGGCTCGCGCGTGAGCATCGGGCTCATCATCGCGCTCCTGGGTGCGGCGGCCTTGTGGGTGTTCCTGTTCCGCACGCGCTCGGGCTTCGCGCAGCAGGTCGGCGGGCTGGCGCCCGCGGCCGCGCGCTATGCGGGCTTCTCGGCACGGCGCGCGGTGTGGATCGCGCTGCTCACTTCCGGCGGCGCGGCCGGCCTGGCGGGCGCGCTCGAAGTGGCGGGCCCGATCGGCCAGCTCACGCCCTACGTGCCGGCGGGCTACGGCTTCGCCGCGATCATCGTGGCCTTCGTCGGCCGGCTGCATCCGGTGGGCATGGTCTTCTCGGCCATCCTGATGAGCATGTTCTACATCGGCGGCGAGCTCGCGCAGTCGCGCCTGGGCCTGCCCAAGTCGCTGACCGGCGTGTTCCAGGGGCTGCTGCTGTTCACGCTGCTGGCCTGCGACACGCTGATCGCCTATCGCATCAAGCGCAAGGCAGCGCCGAAGGCGGTGGCCGCGCCGGCCGGCACTTCGTCGCTGCAGGCGAGCACGCCGCTCACCGCCCCGGTGACCGCCCAGGTTCAGGAAGGAGTCATCTGATGGAATCCTACGCACTCCTCCTCGGCTCCACGCTCAGCGCCGGCACCGTGCTCGCGATCGCGGCGCTGGGCCTCCTGATCAACGAGAAAGCCGGCATCGTGAACCTCGGCGCCGAGGGCATGATGCTGTGCGCCGCCATCGCCGGCTTCGCCACCGTCGTGACCACGCACAACCCCTGGCTGGGCTTTGCGGCCGGCATGGCGGCCGGTGCGTTGCTGGCAGCCTTCTTCGGCGTGCTGGTGATCTGGCTCAACACCAACCAGTACGCGACCGGTCTCGCGCTGAGCCTCTTCGGCGTCGGCTTCTCGGCTTTCGCCGGCATCAACTTCGTGCAGGCCAAGCTGCCCGAGAGCACCAACTACGCGCTGCCGGTGCTGGGCGACATTCCGCTGGTAGGGCCGGCGCTGTTCCGTCACCACCCGATGGTGTATTTCGCCGTGCTGCTCACCATCGGCCTCATCTGGTTCCTCTATCGCACGCGTGCCGGGCTGGTGCTGCGTTCGGTCGGCGAGTCGCCGGAGTCCTCGCACGCGCTGGGCTATCCGGTGCGGCGCATCCGCTTCCTGGCGGTGATCGCGGGCGGCGCGCTGTGCGGGCTTGCGGGTGCGTACCTGTCGACGGTCTACACGCCGCTGTGGGTCGAGGGCATGGTGGCGGGCCGCGGCTGGATCGCGCTGGCGCTCACCACCTTCGCGACCTGGCGGCCGGTGCGCGTGCTGCTCGGCGCCTACCTGTTCGGCGGCGTCTCGATGCTGGGTTTTCACCTGCAGAGCACGGGCGTCAACGTGCCCAGCCAGTTCCTCAGCATGCTGACCTACATCGCGCCGATCGTGGTGCTGGCGCTGATCTCGCGCAACCCGGCCTTCATCCGCGTCAACATGCCGGCGTCGATCGGAAAACCCTTCTACCCCGGCTCATAATTGCGTTTCGTTTTGTTTCTCCGCCAACCTGTCCTTATCGAGGATTTCCAACAATGACTGATCTGAACAAGCGTTCCCTGCTCAAGCTGGCTGCCGTCTCCGCGGTCGCTTCGGCCGCCCTCATCGGCTGCGGCAAGAAGGAAGAAGCGCCGGCTCCCGCGGCCACGCCTGCGGCACCGAGCGCCGCGGCGCCGGCACCCGCAGCGCCGCTGAACGTCGCGTTCGCCTATGTCGGGCCGGTGGGCGATGGCGGCTGGTCGTTTGCGCACGACAACGCGCGCAAGGCGATCGAGAAGGAATTCGGCGGCAAGATCAAGACCACCTTCGTCGAGAGCGTGCCCGAGTCGGCGGACGCCGAGCGCGTGTTCCGCGACATGGTGGGCCAGGGCAACAAGCTGATCTTCGGCACCACCTTCGGCTACATGGAGCCGATGCTCAAGGTCGCGAATGACAACAAGGAAGTCAGGTTCGAGCATGCCACCGGCTACAAGACGGCCGAGAACATGCGCACCTACGACAGCCGCACCTACGAAGGCGCCTACATGGCCGGCGTCATCGCGGGCGCGATGACCAAGAGCAACACACTGGGCGTGGTCGGCTCGGTGCCGATCCCCGAGGTGCTGCGCAACATCAACTCCTTCACGCTGGGCGCGCAGTCGGTCAACCCGAAGATCACGACCAAGGTGGTGTGGGTCAACGAATGGTTCAGCCCGCCGAAGGAAACCGAGGCCGCCACCGCGCTGATCAACGGCGGCGCCGACGTGCTGTTCCAGAACACCGACTCGCCGGCCGTGCTCAAGACCGCGCAGGAAAAAGGCAAGCGCGCCTTCGGCTGGGATTCGGACATGACCGCCTACGGTCCCAAGGCCCACCTGGCCTCGGCCATCATCAACTGGACGCCGTACTACACCAAGGCCGTGCAGGACGCGCTCGACGGCAAGTGGGCCACCGGCCAGACCTGGTGGGGCGTGAAGGAAGGCGCGATCGACATCGTGTCGCTCGCCGAAGACGTGCCGGCAGAGACCAAGGCCAAGGTCGAGGAAGTCAAGAAGGGCCTGAAGGACGGCAGCTTCTCGATCTGGAAGGGTCCGATCGTGGCCCAGGACGGCAAGGAGTTGATCGCCAAGGACGCGGTGGCGGACGACAAGTTCCTCTCCGGCGTGAACTTCTACGTCAAGGGCGTGGAAGGCAAGGTCCCGGGCGGCGACAAGAAGTAATCGCAGCGGGTTCCGTACCAAAGGGTTGCCCATCGGCAACCCTTTTCATTTCAGTTCTTCACCGCTGTATGCGTCACCCAACGAGGCATGAAACCTTCGGCCGGCGAAGCCAGGCCCCTTCGGGAAACACCGCGGAACCGGCTTTGCCGGGCCGCCGGTGTTGCCCCCGGTGAGGGGGTGGGAGCCACACGAAGTGGGCCGACCTGGGGGTGAGCTCGATCGCGCTTTTCATCTGCCCCGTCGATCCCGAGCGCAGCCGCGTGTGGTTCCGGCTCGCCACCGCCGACTTTGCGCGCGATGATGCGCAATTGCGCGCCTTCCAGGACACCATCTTCCTGCAGGACAAGCCGGTGCTCGAATCGCAGCAACCCAAGCGCCTGCCGCTGGACCTGCGCGCCGAGCTCCACACCGCGGCCGACAAGGCCTCTTCTTTCTACCGCCGGCACCTCGAGGCGCGCGGCATTACTTTCGGAGTCTGCTGATGACGACCCCCCACACCGTTCCTCCCATCGCCGCCGAGCGCCTGCCCGCGCTGCTGCGCGCCATGCCCAAGGCCGAGCTGCACATGCACATCGAGGGCTCGCTGGAGCCCGAGCTGATCTTCGCGCTCGCGCAGCGCAACGGCGTCGCCATCCCCTACGCGAGCGTCGAGGAGCTGCGCCGCGCCTACGCCTTCACCAACCTGCAGAGCTTCCTCGACATCTACTACGCCGGCGCCAGCGTGCTTCTGAAGGAGCAGGACTTCTACGACATGGCCTGGGCGTACCTCGAGCGCGCCGCGGCCGACAACGTGGTTCGCACCGAGATGTTCTTCGACCCGCAGACGCACACCGCGCGCGGCGTCGCGGTGCAGACCGTGATCGATGGCCTGCACCGCGCCTGCGTCGATGCAGAAGCGAAGCTCGGCGTGAGCGCCGCGCTGATCCTCTGCTTCCTGCGCCACCTGAGCGAGGAAGACGCCTTCGCCACGCTCGAAGAGGCGCTGCCCTTTCGCGACAAGTTCATCGGCGTGGGCCTCGATTCCAGCGAGCTCGGCCATCCGCCCGAGAAGTTCGCGCGCGTGTTCGCGCGCTGCCGCGAACTGGGCTTCCACCTGGTCGCGCACGCGGGCGAGGAGGGACCGCCGGCCTATGTCTGGAGCGCGCTCGACGTGCTCAAGGTCGAGCGCATCGACCACGGCGTGCAGAGCACCAAGGACGCGGCGCTGATGAAGCGCCTGGCAGAGGACCGCATCCCGCTCACCGTGTGCCCGCTGTCGAATCTCAAGCTCTGCGTGTTTCCCGATCTCGCGCAGCACAACCTCGGCGCCTTGCTCGATGCCGGCCTGGTCGCGACCGTGAACTCGGACGACCCGGCTTATTTCGGCGGCTACATGAACGAAAACTTCATCCAGACCTTCGCCGCGACCGGCCTGGCGGCGCAGCACGCGTGGCAGCTGGCGGCCAACAGCTTCGAGGCGAGTTTTGTCGACGCGGCGACGAAGGGGCGCTGGATGGATCGGTTGAACGAGAGCTTTGCCAAGTTCGGCGAGGCTTGAGGCGCTGCGCGGCAACCGTCTCGGGGCTCGGCCGGTGAGGGTGCCGGCAGGGTCTGTCCCGATATCAATTTGCCCTTGAGCCACTAAATTGGCCCGGTACTTGCATGTGAAATTTACACAGTTGTGAAAATTTCACCTCTCACCACCCGGGCATGAATCGCGACTCCACCCTCTCACCGACCACGATCGCGACCGCGCCGCCAGCGCAACGCATCCACTCGGTCATCGACCTTTGGCTCGGCGAGCAGCTGCGCTACCGGCGCAAGGCGCTGGGGCGGCCGCTGCAGCAAGTGGCCGCCGCGTGCGGCATTTCCGTCAGCCTGCTCAGCCAGATCGAACGCGGCCTGCGTTCCTCCTCCCTGCGCACGCTGGGCGCGCTGGCAAAAGAGCTCGGGTTGCCGATGGAGACGCTGGTCCGGAACGTCCAGCATGGGGAAGTCGAAGGTGAAGTCGAGGGCGCCGTGGTGCGCGCGGGCACGCACCGGCGCATCGATTTGAGCGACAAGGGCATCCACAAGGAGAACCTGACACCGCCTGCTGCGGGCGGCGGCGTCGAGTTGTACCGCGCGGTGATCGAGCCCGGCGGCTCGACCGGCGATGCCTTGTTCTTCACCCACCGGGGCGAGCAGGTCGGCTACGTGATCGAAGGCGAACTCGAACTCTTCATCCAGGATCGCTTGCTGCGGCTCCAGGCCGGCGACAGCTTCTGCTACGACGGCAGCACGCCACGCCGCTGGCGCAATCCGGGCCCGGCGCTCACCACGGTCCTGTGGGCTATCACGCGCGCCCCTGCATCGCTTCCCCGACCGCCCACCGAAACGCCGCCAGGGCCGGTCGACCATTCGCGCGGCACGGCCCTTCGTTCCAACCGAAAAGGAAACTCAGCATGAAACTCACCGCACTTGCAGCTTCACTGTTCGCCGCGCTGGCCCTGTCGATGACGGTGCCGGCCTCCGCCCAGTCCGTGATGAAGGTCGGCTCGACGCCGACCGGCAGTCCCTTCACCTTCCTGGACACCAAGACCAACACCATCGAAGGCGTGATGGCCGACATCGTCAAGGCCGTGGGCAAGGAGGCCGGCTTCGGCGTGCAGATCGAGCCGATGCAGTTCTCGGCACTGATCAGCTCGCTCACGACCAAGCGGATCGACCTGATCTCTGCGGCGATGTTCATCACGCCGGTGCGCCAGGAGGTGGTCGACTTCTCGCAGCCGATCTATAGCTATGGCGAAGGAGTCGTGGTGCCGGTCAAGGACACGACCGGCTACCAGACCATGGCCGACCTGAAAGGCAAGCGCGTCGGTGTGCAGGTGGGCACGGCTTTCGTCGACCCATTGCAAAAGAGCGGCCTCTTCAGCGAGGTGAAGCTGTACGACACCACGGCCGATCTGATGCGCGACGCCAATGCCGGCCGCATCGACGCCGGCTTCCTGGATTCCCCCATCGCTGCGTTCGCGATCTCGCGCGGCCAGTTCCCCAACCTGCGCATGGCCACGACCTTCAAGCCGACCATGGTCAGCAGCATCGGCATCGCCACGCGCAAGGGCGACGCAGAGACGATGGGCAAGGTCAATGCCGCGCTCACCAAGCTCAAGGCCGACGGCACGATCGAAGGCATCCTGAAGAAGTGGGGCCTGGCTTCCTGACCGGGGCAAGTCCGCCCCGCCGATCCCAGATCCCATGCTCCAGTTCTTCACCCACGCCCGCGAGTTCCTGCCCATCCTGATGCAGGGCGCGTGGCTCACCATCCTGGTGACCCTCGGCTCTCTGTTGCTGTCGACCGTGCTCGGCATGGTGTGGGCCGTGATGCGCGTGTCGGGCATCCCGCTGCTGGCGTACTTTGCCGCGACGGTCATCAACCTGCTGCGCGGCATTCCGATCATCGTGCTGCTGTTCTTCCTGTACTTCGTGATGCCGGACGTCGGGGTTTCGCTGACCGCGTTGCAGGCCGGCATCCTCGGACTCGGCATCGCCTACTCCGCGTACCAGGCCGAGAACTTTCGCGCCGGGATCGAAGCGGTGGACCACGGGCAGGTCGAAGCGGCGCGTGCGATGGGCATGGGCTGGGGGCTCACGATGCGTCGCGTGGTGCTGCCGCAGGCAGTGAAGATCGTGCTGCCGCCGTACGGCAACATCATGATCATGATGCTCAAGGACTCTTCGCAGGCCTCGACCATCACGGTGGCCGAACTCGCCCTGCAAGGCAAGTTGATCGCCACCTCCACCTTCCAGAACGCGACCGTGTTCACGCTCGTGGCGCTGATCTACCTCGTCATGTGCGTGCCGCTGATCCTGCTGGTACGCCACCTCGAAAAGCGGACCCGGACATGATCGAGATACGCGGACTGCAAAAGTTCTTCGGCAGCCACCATGTGCTCAAGGGCGTCGACGCCTCCGTCGCCAAGGGCGAGGTGGTCTGCATCATCGGTCCCTCGGGTTCGGGCAAGTCGACCATCCTGCGCTGCATCAACGGGCTGGAGGACTACAGCGGCGGCAGCATCGACATCGACGGCGTGCACGTCGACAACCGCCTGCCCAGCATCAAGACGATCCGCACCGAAGTCGCGATGGTGTTCCAGCGATTCAATCTGTTCCCGCACCGGACCGTGCTCGAAAACGTCATCGAGGGCCCGGTCTTCGTCAAGGGCGAAGCGCGGGCCACGGCCATCGTGCGCGCGAAGGAACTGCTGGCCAGCGTCGGTCTGGCAGAAAAGGAAAATGCGCGTCCGGCTCAGCTCTCCGGCGGCCAGCAGCAGCGCGTCGCCATCGCGCGTGCACTGGCCATGCAGCCCAAGGCCATCCTTTTTGACGAGCCCACCTCGGCGCTCGACCCCGAACTGGTGGGCGATGTGCTCGAGGCGATGCGCAAGCTGGCGGAGGCCGGCATGACGATGGTGGTCGTCACGCACGAGATGCAGTTCGCACGCGAGGTGGCCGACCGCGTGTTGTTCATCGACGGCGGGGTGGTTGCCGAACAGGGGCCCCCCGCCGACCTGCTGGGCCGCCCGCAAAACCCGCGCACGCAAGATTTCCTGCGGCGTGTGCTCCATCCGATGTGAAGGTCGACATGACGCAGGAATACTTTCCCTTGAGTCCCTCCCTGTGGGCGGCGACCGCCGCGCCCGCGCCCGACACGGTGCCGCTGGATGGCGACGCAGAGGCCGACGTCGTCGTCGTCGGCGCCGGCTACTGCGGCTTGAGCACGGCCCTGCACCTGGCCGAGCGCGGCGTGCGCGTCATCGTCCTGGAAGCGCGCGAGATCGGCTTCGGCGGATCCGGGCGCAATGGCGGCCAGGTGATCCCCGGCATGAAGCACGACCCGAGCGAATTGCTGAAGACCTTCGGCCGGGAGAAGGGCCAGCGCCTGGTCGACTTCGCTGCCGGCAGCGCCGACGCCGTGTTCGACTTGATCGACAAGCACGGCATGGATGTGCCGCGCGAACGCCGCGGCTGGATCCAGGGCGCTCATACGCCCGCGGCGCTCGACTTGGCCGCACGCCGGGTGCGCGACTGGAGCGCACAGGGCGTGGCCGCGCGGCTGCTCGATCGCGACGAGGTGGCACGGCTGCTGGGCACCGACAAGTACCTCGGCGGCTGGGTCGACCCGCGTGGCGGTGGCGTGCAGCCGCTGAGTTATGCGCGCGGGCTGGCGCGCGCTGCGCAGGCGGCCGGCGCCGTGATCCACACGGGTACTCCGGCGAGCCAGCTCTCGCGGAGCAATGGCACGTGGCGGGTCACGACCGCGCTCGGCGCCCAGGTCAGCGCCGAGCGCGTGGTGCTGTGCACCAACGGCTACACCGACGGACTGTGGCCGCAGTTGCACAAGACCATCATCAATGCCAACTCATTCCAGCTCGCCACCGAAGCGCTGCCCGAAGCGGTACGCCGAAGCATCCTGCCCGAGGGCCACGTCTCTTCCGACGCGCGCAACCTGCTGCTCTATTACCGCCTGGATCACACGGGTCGGCTGCTGATGGGCGGACGGGGGACCTTCAGTGAACCGGATCCCGCCGATCCCGCGGCCTGGTCGCATCTGGAAAACGTGGTCGCCAAGCTGTTCCCGCAGGCGGCCGGCGTCCCCATCGCCTACCGTTGGTGCGGGCATGTGGCGATCACGCGCGACAGTCTGCCGCACCTGCACGAACCCGCACCGGGGCTCTTGATCGACATCGGCTGCCAAGGCCGCGGCGTCGGCCTGCAGACGCGCATGGGCCAGGCGTTGGCGCAGTATGTGGTCAGCGGCGACGCGCAGGCGCTGCCGGTGGCGCCATCCAGCATCCGGCCGTTCCCGCTCTACGGTTTGCGGCGCCTCTACGTCTCGGCCGTGATCGCCTGGTACCGGATGACCGACGGGGGCGTCTAGGGCCTGTGAACAGGCCCTAGACCCCGGGGATCGGCTCGACGCGGGTCTTCCGTGGTGGAACGAGCAGCGGCAGGCCCAGCAGCGCGCAGGCGCCGGCCGCGAACCACACCATCGGCCAGCCCTGCAGCGCCTGCAGGTGCGGAATCGACAAGGGCGTGAGAAAGCACACCGCGAACACGCTGGTGTTCGCCATGCCCAGCGCGGTGCCGGCACGCGCGGCGCCGGCCAGCACGGCGAGCTCGGTGTAGGCCACGCCGTGCCAGGCCGAGACGCAGACGCCGCAAGCGGCCAGCAAGACGATCAGCACGATGCGCAGCGTCGATGAATCGACAACCGCAACTTCGCCGGCAAGCGACACCGCGCCGAGTGCGGCGAACAGCAGCACGCTGAGCACGCTGCACGTGCGCAGATAGGCCGGCCGGTTCCTGCGGCGGTCAGTCCAGCGGCCGCTCCAGACGCGCATCACCATCGCGCCCACCTGCACCGTCACCATCGTGGCGGTGATCGCGGCGAGACCGGCATGGCCGACGTCGTGCAGGAACACGGTGCCGAAGGACAGGACCGCGAACTGCGGCGCGCAGAGAAAGCCGATGCCGGCCACGATGCGCCAGACCCGCGGGTCGTGCAACGGGCCGTTGAGTGGCGCAGCAACATGCGATGCGGTTGCTGCGCGCGGCGCGGCCGGTGGCTCGTGCACCCATGCCCGGCAGAGCAGCGCGCTCAGTGCGCACAGCGCGGCCAGCAAGCCGTACAGCGCCGCGAAGCCGAAATGCAGCGCGACCACGGGCAGCACCAGCGCGCCGATGCCGCCGCCCAGCGGCACGGCTGTCTGCCGGATGCTCATCGCGAGCCCGCGCTCGCCGTCCGCGAACCAGTGCATCACGGCGCGCCCGCTGGCGCCGTTGACGCTGCCGCCGAGCAGGCCGACAAGGAGCAGGCCCGCACCGAGCCAGCCGAGGCCCGGCACATGCTGCGCCGTGGGTGCGGCGAACAGTGCCATCGCGACGAGCGCCAGCGCCGTGGTGCCTAGCCCGAGCAGCAGCACCGGCCGATCGCCCCAGCGGTCGGTCAGCAGGCCCCAGGGCAACTCGCTGGCGGCGATGCCCAGGCCCATGAGGCCAAGCACGAGACCCAGCGTCGCGTTGTCGAGCCGGTAGCCCGAGCGCATGAGCACCGCAGTCATCGGAATGCCGCTGAAGGCGACCGAGAAGGCGGCGTTGGCGGCCACGCCGGCGGCGAGCACCTTCCAGCGGTGGCGGGGAGAGAAGTGGAGATCGAATGGCATCGTGCGACGCAGTGTCGGCTGTTGCCATGATTTCGAAAATCAGAAAATAATCAACCTATCGTCCCAAAAATCAGGATTGTCATGGCCCAGGTGATGTTCGACCTCGATGTGCTGCGCAGCTTTTCCACCGGCATGGCGCTCGGCAGCTTTGCGCGCGCGGCCGACAAGCTGGGGCGCTCCACCTCGGCCGTGAGCGCGCAGCTCAAGAAGCTGGAGTCGCAGGCCGGCACGGCGCTGTTCCGCAAGGCCGGGCGCGGCCTGGAACTCACCGACGCGGGCGAGACCATGCTGGCCTACGCGCACCGCCTGCTCGAAATCAACGACGAAGCGGCGGCTGCGATGCGCGGCGTCGACCTGCAGGGCTGGGTGCGCCTCGGCTTGCAGGAGGATCTGGGCGAGACGCTGCTGCCCGGCGTGCTCGGCCGGTTTGCGCGGGCGCATCCCAGGGTGCGCATCGAGGCCTGCGTGGCGCGCAGCGCCGAGCTGCGCGAGCGGCTCCACCTGGGCCAGCTCGACCTGGCGCTGATCTGGGAGGCGGAGGGCCGGCTGGCTCTGGCGCACGGCGAGCGGCTGGTGCGCCTTCCGCTGCAATGGGTGGGCCCGGCCGCAGCCGGGACGCTCGCTGCCGCGCCGTGGTGGATCGAGCGCCAACGCCCCGGTGCGCGCAGGTCGAAGGAGGCGTTGCCGCTGGTGCTGCTCGATGCGCCGTGTCCGCTGCGCGAGATCGTCACCACGGTGCTCGAGCGCGCGGGCATCCCGTGGCGCCATGCGTTCACCAGCGCCAGCCTGGCCGCGCTCTGGGCTGCGACCTCGGCCGGGCTGGGACTGTCGGCGCGAACATCCTTCGGATTGCCGCCGCAGGTGCGCGCGCTCGATCGCGCCGGCACCGGCCTGCCGGCCCTGCCGCAGATGGCCTTGGCGATGTACCGCGCGCAGGCCGAGCCCGAGGCGCCGGTTGCGCGTCTGGCGGAGCTGCTGCGCGAGGCGGTGCGCGCGGACGCGCTCGGCGCCTGAGCCTGTCAGTACAGCGTGCGCTTCTGGCGCGCGGCAGCTCGCGGTCGTAGGTCTCGCCGTCGAACTCGCCAACGGTGAGCGCAGCCAGGATGGCACCCGGCGTGGGCACCGTCCGCGCTGCGCCGGCCGGCGGCGCGGCCCAGAGCCGCGCGCGCTGGATCGCCCGCGCGCACTGGAAGAACACGGACTCCACGCGAATGACGATCACGCACTGCGGCGCCTTGCCGTCGACCACGAAGCGCGCCATCAGCTCGGGCGCAACCGTGATGGCCGCGCGGCCGTTCACGCGCAGCGTCTCGCCGACGCCGGGGATGAGAAAGAGCAGGGCCACGCGCGGATCGGCCACGATGTTGCGCAGGCTGTCGATGCGGTTGTTGCCTCGGCGCTCGGGCATGAGCAGCGTCTTCTCGTCCTCCACCGCGACGAAGCCCGGCGGGTCGCCGCGCGGCGAGACATCGAGACTGCCCGCATTCGAGGTGGCAAGCACCGCGAAGGGCGAAGCGGCAATCAGCGCTTGATAGGCCGGGTGCAGGAACGGCACCTCTTTCCGGATCGAGGCCTCGCCGGGTTGCCCGAACAGCGCTTCCAGCTGCGCCAGGGTTTCGATGGCATGGGGTTTCGTCATCGGCTTCCTTTCTCGTATGCACAAACCAGTGCCGCCAGCGCCAGCAGCAGCGCCGGAATGCCGTAGAGCCACAGCGGCGAGGCCACCGGCAGCAGCAGCCCTGCGAGCAGGGGGCCGGTGCCGGCGCCGATGTCGCGCCATGTCGAACGCGCGGCCAGCGCCTGCACGCGCTCGGGCCCGGGCGTGCGCTTCGCCACGATCGGCGGCAGAAGCGGCAGTTGCAAGGCGCGCAGCACGACGATGGCGGCGGCGCACGCCCACAGCCAGCCGGCGCCGAATCCCACCAGCGCGACGGCCGTGAGCAGCGACAGGACGACGAGCAGCCGCTCCGCGCCCAGGCGCTCGGCCATGCGGCCGCCGACCGGGCTCAGAAGGATTTCCGCCAGGTAGCGCAGCGCCATCAGCATCCCGGCCACCACCACGGCACCGCCGGGCAGAAGATCCTTGCCGAGGTAGGCGAGGCCGACGATGAAGAGCCCGTCCAGCGTCAGCCCCTCCATGAAGGACCAGGCGTCGAGGCTGCCCGGCCGGCCGAAGCGTCGCACCGGCCGCGCCGCGGGGTGAGGTGCGGAGGGCAGCCGGCGCGCCGCCCAGAGGCCGAACAGCGAGACCGCGGCGAGCACGAAGAAGATCGGCCGCGGGCCGGCCCATTGCGCGAGCGCCGCACCCAGCGGCAGCGCGAGCATCGGCCCGATCGCGATGAAGGCGCGCGAACGCCCGCTGCGGTGGGCCGCGCCGATCGGATCCGCCGTC
Organism: Variovorax paradoxus; assembly: GCF_018614915.1. Taxonomy (GTDB): domain Bacteria; phylum Pseudomonadota; class Gammaproteobacteria; order Burkholderiales; family Burkholderiaceae_C; genus Variovorax; species Variovorax paradoxus_K. The sequence continues at coordinate 78,854 of NZ_JAGGNU010000024.1, forward strand.
GCCAGCGCCTGCGTCGACAGGTTGAGGCCGGCGAAGCTGAGACCCCACAGCAGGCGCAGCGGCAGCAGCGCCCAGAAGCCCGAGAGCGTGGCGTAGCCCAGTGCGCAGAATGCGGCCACCGTCACGGCCAGGGTGCAGGTGAGGCGGTCGCCGCGCTGCGCGTAGAAGCGCGCCACCCGGCCGTAGCCGGCGATGCGCACCAGCCGGTTGGCCGCCAGCAGCAGGCCGGCCTCTGCCAGCGTCAGGCCGAACTGCGCGGCATGCATCGGCAGGAGCAGGTACAGCACGGTGTCCGCCGGCAGCGAGAGCGCCAGCGCCATGGCGGCATGGCGCGAGTTCAGGTCGGTGGCATGAGGCGGCGCTTCGGACATCGGGCTGCGATGGTGCGCCGCGCGGGCCGGTCCCGACAAACGACATTTGTGCCCCGGCATGCGTGAGAAAATCGCACGCATGCCGACCCGCGAACCGCCGCTGAACGCCATCCGCGCCTTTGTCGCGGCAGCGCGGCACCAGAGCTTCACGCGCGCGGCGGTCGAGCTTCATGTCACCCACAGCGCGGTGAGCCGGCAGATCAGGAGCCTGGAGGATTTTCTCGGCGTCGCGTTGTTCGAGCGGCGCGTCCGCCAGGTCACGCTGAGCGCCGAAGGACAGCAGTTCTTCGCCGAGGTCGGCCCCGCGCTCGAGCAGATCGGCGCGGCCGCCCGGGCCTTGCGCGGGCCGGCGCCAGGCCGCATTCCCGTCCGGATCAACGTGCGGCCCTCCTTCGCGGTGCGCTGGCTGATCCCGCGGCTGCCGGCCTTCGTCGAACGCTGTCCGGACATCGAGCCGCAGGTCATCACCAGCACCGTCGCGCCGGCCCAGGCCGTCGACGGCTTCGATGTCGCGGTCCGGCGCGGCCCCGAGGGCTGGCCGCCTTCCATGCAGGTGCGTCCTTTTCTCGAGGACGAGGTCATGGTCGTGGGCGCGCCGGCACTGTTCGGATCGCAGCCGCTTGCCGATCTGCGTTCGCTCGCGGCCCACGTGCTGCTGTCGGCGAAGACGCGCGAAGGCGACTGGGACGACTGGAAGAGGCAGGTCGGCGCACCGCGCACCAGGCCGGCCGGCCGGCTGCAGTTCGACCATCTGCATTTCGTGCTGCAGGCCGCGGTCGACGGCCTGGGCGTCGCGCTGGCGCCGATTTCGCTGATTGCGCACGACCTCGCGTCGGGGCGATTGCAGTCGGCGCTGCCGGCGCTGCGCATGCCGCTCGTGCGCTACTACTACGGCCTCGCGCCCGATGCCGTGCCCGAGGCGCGCTGCGTCGCCGAGTGGTTCGAAGAAGAGATGCGGCGCGCGCAATAGTTCACGCAAACGCTCCCCCAAGAAGCCGGCGCAGACGTACGATGAAGCGTCGAGCACATTCGGGTTGAGACAGGGGCAGAACATGAAAGCGCGTTGGGGATTCACTGCATTGGCATCGGTCGCCGTCGCGGGCATCTGGCTGCCGGCCGGTGCCCAGAGCGCGATGGAACTGGCCCTGGCGGCGCCCAACGAACAGCAGGAAGCGGACTACCGCGTGATCGCCGCGCGCTGCGGAACGCCGGCCTTCGAGAAGGCCTTCTTCCGGCATTCCAGGGCCGCGGTGGCTGCCGGCCTGGTGTCGAAGGGCCGCGACCCGGTGGACGTCGAGAAGTCCATCGCGGCACGGCGGCGCAGCCCGCTCGTCCTGGTCGCCACGCCTGCGGATTGCCCGAGCCAGCTGGCGCAATTGAAGGAACTGCAGAAGAAGCGCAGCGCGCTCGTCGGGAAGACGCGCGGGCGCGGTGCGAGAACCGGCTGACCGAGTCGGCCAGCGCGAAAACAACAGTGCCGATCTCTCGCGCACGCGGCTTGCGTGCAGGCGAGCCCGACTGGCTTATGCTGCCGCACCGACTGCGAAGCATTGCCAATGCTCGCGCCATGCCAATGAATTCACCCGGCTTCAGGAACATTCGCATCAGCTTGAATACGCGCCTCGGCATGGGCGTCGCGGCGGTGGTGCTGGCGGCAACCTTCGCCATCGCGACGATCGCGTTGCACTTGGTCAAGTCCCGCATGCAGGCCTCGATCGCAAGCGAGGAGTTCGAGCGCTTGTCGGCCGTCGCGGACGCGGTAGACCAGAAGTTCCAGAGCCGCCGAACCTTGCTCAAGACCTTCGCCCAGAGCTTGGAGTCGCAGGGCTTCGCGGACACTGCGCCGCTGCAGGCCTTCCTGGAGAAGCACCAGGCCCTTCGCGATGCCTTCGACAACGTCGCGATCATCGACCTCGGCGGCGGCCTGGTGGCCAACCTCAACGGCGCGCGCCAGATCGGACGGGTGAACGTCAAGGACCGCCCGTATTTCCACGACACGGTCGCATCCGGGGCCGGCGTGATCTCGCAGCCGTACCGCAACCGGCTCAATGGCCTGGCGCAGATTGCCATCACGGCGCCGGTGGTGAATGGCGCCGGGCAGGTGCAGTTCGTGATCTCGGGCTCCATCAACCTGAAGGAGCGAAATATCCTCGGCGAGCTGGCCGATCTCAAATTCGGCGAAAGCGGCTACTTGTTCATCACGACCACCGACGGCATCGTCGTCGACCATCCTCGCGAAGCGCGCGTTCTGAATCACCTCGACGCCAACGGTGGCAGCGACGCCGAGATCGGCCGCGCGCTCGCGGGCTTCGAAGGGACGACCGAGGGCATCGACCATGCCGGCGTGCATGGCCTGTATGCCTTCAAGCGCATTCGCCAGACCAACTGGATCATGGGCTCCATGTATCCGCGCAACGAGGCGTTCGCCTCGATCGATGCCATCGAGCGTGCGGCTTGGGGCGGGGCGCTGGCGCTGGCCGGCTTGGCCGGCGCGATCGCGCTGGGCGTGGCGCGGCGCCAGTTGAAGCCGCTTACCGAATTGCACCGGCACATGCTGGATGCACAAGCTGCCCCCGACGAAGCAGCCACGCCGCGCAGCTACCCCCGCGACGAGATCGGCGACCTTTCCCGAACCTTCGACCAGCTGATGCTGCAGCGGCGAGCCAGCGAAAAGTTCCTGCGCGACATCACGGATAACCTGCCGGCGATGGTGTCGCATGCGGACGCGCAAGGACGCTACACCTTCGTGAATGCCCGCCTGCGCGAGAAGATGGGCCGCAGCGCAGCGGACCTGGTGGGCCAACCCGTGCAAGGCCTGCGCGGCGCCGACAGCAGCGCCATTCCGGATCGCTACCTCCGGCGGGTGATGGCCGGCGAGGCCGTCACCTTCGAACGGCGAGGCTCCGTCCGGCACGGCGAGGAGGCCCGCTTCTTCCAGACCGATCTCATTCCCGATCGCGACCACTCGGGCGTGGTCCGTGGCTACTACGCGATGACTGCCGATGTGACGGAGCGCAAGCGCATCGAGCTCAGCCTGGCCCACAGCGAGGCACAGATCCGCATCATTGCGGACAATATCCCGGCGCTGGTCTCGCACGTCGATGCATCCTTGCGCTACACCTTTGTCAATGCCAAGGTCAGGGCCTTGTACAAGGACGAGGCATTGATCGGCAGAACGATGCTGGAGGTTCGCGGCGAATCGGATTTCGCCATGGTCGAACCCTATTTTCGGCGCGCCCTCGCCGGCGAGACGGTGGTGGTCGAGAGAAGCGGCGACAGGGCCCAGGGCATGGCCGAGCGGACCTACAAGGCGCACTACATCCCCGACCAGGACGATGTCGGCATGGTGCAGGGCGTGTTCGCGATGACCTTCGACATCACCGACGAGGTCAACGTGCGCAAGGCGCTCACCGAGCAGGAGAAGCGGCTGCGCGACGTGACCGACAGCATTCCGGCGCTGGTGGGCTATTTCGACCGCGAGCAGAACTGCCACTACGGCAACAGCAGGGCGCGGCAGATGGCCGGCCTGGGCGACGGCCCGCTCGACGGCGTGAGCTTGCGCTCGGCGGTGGGCGAGGCCGTGTATGCGCAGCACGAGCCTCATCTTCCCAAGGTGCTCGCGGGCGAAGCGGCGCGCTTCCCGGTCCATGCGCCGCTCTACGGCAAGACCGGCTACTTCCAGGCGAACCTGATCCCGGACAAGGATCTGCAGGGGCGGGTGCTGGGCTTCTATCTCATGAGCTTCAACATCACGGCATTGAAGGAAGCCGAGCTGCGCCAGGCCGAGAGCGAGATGCGCCTGCGCACCATCACCGACAACCTGCCGGCGCTGATCACCTACATCGACCGCGATCAGAAGATCACCTTCGCGAATGCCACCTACCGCGAGTGGCTGGGACTCGATCCCGCCCAGCTCGTGGGTCGCCACATCCGGGAGGTGGCAGGCGCCGAGCTCTATCTTTCGCGCAGGGCCATGATCGAGCGTGCGCTGGCGGGCGAGCGCGTCGAGTTCGAAGCCGCAACCAAGAAGGACGACTTCGATCGCATCACGCGCATCGTCTATGTGCCCGACTTCGGCATCGACGGGGCAACGAATGGCATCTTCTCGCTCAGCCTGGATATCACCGAGCTGAAGCAGGTCGAGCGCAAGCTGATCGAGCTGGCGCGGGTGGATACGCTCACCGGCCTGTCGAACCGGCTTGCCTTCAACGAATACCTGCCCGCGGCCATTGCACGTGCGGGGCGCACGGGTCGCGCGCTCGCATTGATGTTCCTGGACATCGATCGCTTCAAGGGCATCAACGACACGCTCGGCCATGCGGCTGGCGACAGCGTGCTGGTCGAATACGCCCGGCGCCTGTCGGCGAGCGTGCGCAGCACCGACACCGTGGCGCGTCTTGCCGGCGACGAGTTCGTGATCGTGCTCGAGAACGTGGGCTCGCAGGAAGCGGCCGCGGCGGCGGCGCGCAAGGTCGTCGCGCAGATCAACGCGCCGGCATTTCGGATCGAGGGCCAGCCGCTCGAAGTCTCGACCAGCGTCGGCATCGCATTCCATGCCGCGGGCGCTCCGGCCGTCACGGCCGAGGATCTGCTCGCACGCGCGGACCTTGCGCTCTACAACGCGAAGACGGCAGGGCGAAACAGGTACGAGTTTTCGACGGCTTGAGAACTTTGGTGGTGAACTTCGGCAGCGCTGCTGACAAGCGCACCCGCAGCCCTCAGAATCCCCTGCGATAACCGCACAGGAGATAGCAAGCCATGGCAGCTGCCGAAGTCGTGACGCCGGAACAATTGTTGAAGGAGCTCGCAGCCCAGAGCCGCATGCCGATCGTGCGCATAGGGCAGGCGCTGGTGTCGCTGGGCATGGTCAGCCAGGAGCAGTTGAGCGCCGCGCTGGCGCAGCAGCAGCTCGACCGCAGCGTTCCGCTGGGCGAAACCCTGGTGCGCATGGGCGTGGTCAGCCGCTCGCAGCTGCAGACCGCGCTGGTGCGCAAGATGGGCTATCCGCTCGTCAATCTGCAGCTGTTCCCGGCCGCGGCCGAAGCCCTGCGCAAGATTGGCCATGCCGTCGCGCGCCGCCTGCAGGCCATGCCGCTGATGATCCACGAGGGGCGCCTCATCCTCGCGCTGGACGATCCGGCCGGCCGGCATGCAGCCATCGACGAGGTCGAGTTCATCGCCCAGATGAAGGTGGTCCCGGTGCTCGGGCAGTGCCGAGACCTCGACAGCGTGCTGCACAAGGCCTACGAGAAGATCGGTGCGCCGGCGGACGCGCGCTCGATTCCTCTCGATCCGTCGCGGCCCATCGAGTTCGACCTGGCCGGCACCAGCGAACTGCTGGAGACCCTCGAGAAGGAGGTCCGCGCGCCGGTCGACGAGGAGATGCCGATCGAGCAGTCGGACAACTCGCTGGTCCGGATGATCAACAGCATGATCCTCGAAGCGCACCGCGAGGGCGTCTCCGACATCCATGTCGAAACCTATCCGGGGCAGGAAAAGACCCGCATCCGGTTTCGCCGGGACGGGCGGCTCCACACCTACCTGGAACTCCCGCCCAGCTACCGCAGCGCGGTCGTCGCGCGCCTGAAGATCATGTGCGACCTGGACATCAGCGAGAAGCGCAAGCCGCAGGACGGCAAGATCAACTTCGCCAAGTTCTCGCCGCAGCACCGCATCGAGCTGCGCGTGGCGACCATCCCGACCAACAACGGGCTGGAAGACGTGGTGATGCGCATCCTCGCCTCGGCGAAGCCCATTGCGCTGGATCAGCTGGGGCTCTCGGAGCGCAACCTGTCGCGCTTCACCGCGGCGGTCGAGCGTCCCTACGGCATGGTGCTCTGCGTCGGGCCGACGGGTTCAGGCAAGACCACGACCCTGCACTCGGCGCTGATGCACATCAACACGCCGGAGCGAAAGATCTGGACCGCGGAAGACCCGATAGAGATCACGCAGGAGGGCCTGCGGCAGGTGCAGGTCAATCCGCGCATCGACTGGACCTTCGCCAAGGCCCTGCGGGCCTTCGTGCGCGCGGATCCGGACGTGATCATGGTCGGCGAGATCCGCGACGAGGAAACCGCGAAGACGGCGATCGAGGCCTCGCTGACCGGTCATCTCGTGCTCTCGACGCTGCACACCAACAGCGCGCCCGAAACCGTGACGCGGCTGCTCGACATGGGCATGGACCCGTTCAACTTCGCGGACTCGCTGCTGGCGGTGCTGGCGCAGCGGCTGGTGCGGCGCTTGTGCACCCAGTGCATCAGCAGCCGCCCCGCGAGCCCGGAGGAGATCGAGGAGCTCCTGGCCGACTACCTGCACGCCTTCGGCAAGAAGGACTCGACGGCCGGGCGGGAAAGCGTGCTCGCTTCCTGGCAGCGCCGCCATGCCCGCGACGGGCAGCTCATGAGCTTCGCGAGCGCAGGCTGCAAGCATTGCGACGACACGGGGTTCAGGGGCCGCGTCGGCATCCACGAACTGATGGTGATGTCGAAAGCGCTGCGCCGCCTGGTGCAGACCGGCGCTCGCGCGGAAGAGCTTCAGCAGGCGGCACTGAGCGAAGGCATGCGCACCCTGCGCCAGGACGGCATCGCGAAGGTTCTGTCCGGGCAGACGACGATCGAGGAAGTGCGCGCGACCAGCAACGTCTGAGGCGGGCTGAAGCTCAGGCGGCATCCCACGCGACGGCCGGCAGCGCTGCAACAGCCGGCCTGGCAAACAGGAAGCCCTGGAAAAGGTCCACGCCCAGCGCGCGAAGCTCGCGCACTTCTTCCGGCACTTCGACGCCTTCCGCGATGACCTTGATCCCGAGCTCGCCGCAGGTCGCGACGAAGCCCTTCACGATGGTGAGCCGCACCGGGTCGATGTGGATGTCCCTGACCAGGCTCATGTCGATCTTCACCGCATCGGGCTGGAAGGCCGCGAGCAATTCGAAGCCTGCATAGGCGGAGCCGAAGTCGTCGATCGCGGAGGTGAAGCCGTAGCGCTTGAAGGTACGGAAGGCCGCGGCGAGGCCGGGCAGGTCTTCGACGCGCTCGCCTTCGGTGATCTCGAACATCAGGCGGTCGATCGGAAAGTTGCAGCGGCTGGCCGCGGCCATGGCGGTGCGGAAGCACTCGGTCTGGCCGGCGACGTCGTTCGGCATGACGTTGAGGCTGAGCCTGGATGCCATGCTGAGCGCCGAAGCCATCTCGATGGCTTTGACCCGGCAGGCCTCGTGGAAGGCAAAGCGGTGCCGCGGGGCCACGCCGGCGAGCACTTCGGAGGCGCCCTCTCCAGCCGTGCCGCGCACCAGCGCCTCGTGCGCAAAGACCTCTCGCCGCGCGAGGTCCACGATGGGCTGGAAGGCCATCGTGTAGGCCGAGTCGAAGCCGTGGGGACGGTCACCGGCTCTTGTTTCGGTTGTCACTGGAATCGACCTCGCAGGCGATGGTGGGGCAAGTGCTTCGGGCTGGGTGCGAAGGCGATGAATGCTACCCCTTCTGCGCTCTCGCATTGTGCGGGTGGCGATGGTGCCGCCCGATGGCGAAGGCACGCAAAAGTAGACAGTTGAGCGGAAAGTCACGAACCGCATGCCCTTAAAATATCCGCTCGGCGCTGCTGCCCCCCAGCGCCGATTTTTTTCGGGGCCATGTAGAGGAACACCATGTACAAAAACCTCGCGGGCAGCGCCATCGTTGCGCTCGCCGCCTGTTTTTTCTCGCCTTCTTTTTCCCAATCCGCGCCTGCGGCCGATCCGCTCAAGATCGGCTTCGTCTACGTCACGCCCGTGACCGATGCCGGCTGGGTGCGCCAGCACGAAGAGGGCCGCAAGGCCGTCGAGGCGGCGCTCGCCGGCAAGGTGAAGACCACCTTCGTCGAGAACGTGCCCGAAGGCGCCGATGCCGAGCGCGTGATCCGCGATCTCGCGCAGCAGGGCAACAAGCTCATCTTCACGCCCAGCTTCGGCTACATGGAGCCGACGCTCAAGGTGGCGCGCGATTTCCCGGACGTGAAGTTCGAGTCGATCACCGGCTACAAGACGGCGCCCAACGTCGCCACCGCGAATGCGCGCTACTACCAGGGCCGCTACCTGGCCGGCGTCGCGGCCGGCCGCATGACGAAGACCCATATCGCGGGCTACGTGGCCGGCTTTCCGATTCCGGAGGTGCTGCAAGGCATCAACGCCTTCGCGCTCGGCATGCGCTCGGTCGACCCCAAGGCGCATGTCAAGGTGGTCTGGCTCGACGCCTGGTTCGACCCGCCGAAGGAACGCGATGCGGCGATGGCGCTGTTCGACAAGGGCGTGGACGTGATCGCCTTCCACACCGGCTCGACCGCCGTCATGGCCGCGGCGCAGGAGCGCGGCAAGATGGCCGTCGCCTATCACTCCGACATGCGCAAGGTCGCGCCCGATGCGCAGATCGTCGCGGTCACCCACCAGTGGGGGAGCTACTACACGCAGCGCGCACAGGCGATGCTCGACGGCAGCTGGAAGGCCACCAGCGTGTGGGGCGGCGTCAAGGAAGGGATGATCCGCGTCGGCGACTTCGGCCCCAAGGTGCCCAAGGCCGTGCAGGAGGAGGTGCTGGCGCGCCAGCAGGACATCGCCAGCGGCAAGCTGCAGGTCTTTCGCGCGGTCGAGGACGTGCGCGACAACGAAGGCCAGCTCGCCATCGCCAAGGGCCTGAGCCTGCGCGACGACCAGATCCTCACGATGAACTGGCTGGTCGAAGGGGTGCAGGGGCGCGTCGCGCGCTGAGCCATGGCTCTTCTGGTCAGTGCACGAAGCCGCGTTCGCGGTGGAAGTACTTCGCGTCGCGTTCGAGCGTCTTGACCGCCACTGCAGGCTGCCCCGCATACACCGTGTACTCCTCGGCGTGCGCCTTGTTGAGCACCGAGCCCGCGCCCAGCACCGAGCGGTGGGGCAAGGCGGCGCCGCCGAGTACCGTGACGCGCGTGCCGACCAGGCAGTAGGCACCGATGCGGATCGGCTTGCAGTCCTGCCGGCCGTCGACCACGTTGATGCCGTGCGTGATCAGCTGCGAGTGGTAGCCCGCGATGGTGGTGAAGGCGCCGATGTCGACGCGGTCGGTGCAGTCGATGATGTGCTGCTTGGTGACGGCCGCGTGCTCGCCCAGCGCCAGCGTCGGATCGCGCTCGGCGCGGTGCGTGAAGTGGGCGCCCTTCGGCGGATGGCCGGTGATCCAGTTCGAGCGGTCGATGACCGAGTGCGCGCCGCATTCGAGCCGGCCCAGATGGATGGCGACGTTGAGGTGGCCGATGTAGGCCCCTTCGCCCATCACCAGCTGCCCCGGGAAGACATAGGACAGCCCGATGCGCGCGCCGTCGGCGATCTGGTAGCCCCAGAAGCGGCGCAGCACCCGCCGCTTCAGCGCCCAGGGCAGGAACACCACGGCCAGCGCCAGCAGCCTCTTCACCGGCCCGTCTTTCGTTCGTCGATCACACGCTGGTAGGCCGCCACGTAGTTCGATGCCATCTGCGCCGCGCTGTAGTGCGTGGCGTTCTCGAGGCCGAGGCGGCGCATCTCTTCGAAGCGCGGCGCGGCCTGCTCGATGGCCGCCGCGATGGCGGCGGGATCGTTGGGGTCCACGTAGACCGTGCCTGGGCCCCCGATCTCGTTCATCGGCGCGAGGTCGGAGGTGAAGACCGGGCAGCCGCAGGCCTGCGCCTCGATGATCGGCCAGCCGAAGCCTTCCTGCAGCGAGGGGAAGAGCAGCGCGGTCGCGCTGGCATAGAGCGCACGCAGCTCCTCGTGCGAGACCTTCTGCACCGTCCCGACCCGGTCGGCGACGCCGTGCTTCTGCGCCAGCTCGGCCATTTCCGGCACCAGCTCGGGTCCGACGAAAAGGAGCTGCTGCACCGGCGCGGCGGTGCCGCTCGCCGCCGCGCGCTCCTGCAGCGCGATGAAGGCCTCGAGCACCGTGCGGCGGTTCTTGCGCGCCAGGTCCCAGCCGACGTGGATCAGGTACTTGTCCTGCATCGAGACTCCGAAGCGTTCGATCAGGCGCTGCGCCTCCTCGGGCGCCACTGGATGGAAATCGTCGTTCAGCCCGTTGAGCACCACGCTGACCCGCGATTCTTCGGCCAACCCCAGGGCCAGCAGTTCGCGCCGCGTCAGGTGGGAGACGCAGGTGACCAGGTCCGCCGCCCCCAGCCCCTTGACGATCAGCCGCTGGAACAGCCGGCCGGTCCAGCCCACGCTCCAGCCGTCGACCATGCCCTTGGCAGCCTGCACCGCGATCACGTCGTGGCAGGTGATGATGTTGGGCTTTTTCTTCACCCAGGGGATGTACATGCTGTTGGAATGGTCGGTCACGTGGACCACGTCGGCCCAGCGCAGCTGGCGTGCCAGGGAAGGTATGAAGAGGATGAACTTGTCGACGTAGCCCAGCCACTTCCACAGCCGGGACGAGGTGGGCACGCGCAGGACGCGCCGCGGCGGCGTGAGCACGCGCAGCTCACAGCCGCCGTGGGGCAGTTCACGTTCCAGGACGCGTTTGAAGGCCAGCATGCTTGTCTGGCCGTCGGGGACGTAGTTCCCGATGAGAAGCACTTTCATGTTGGACAAGCGCGGCGGTCTGCGTCGCGTGGAGTCATCGCTGTTCCTGTTCGGGTTGAAGGCGAATTATGTTCGAGCGACGGGCGCGGCCTTAGGATGACCGCAGTTGGCGCGCGACTGTCATATAGCCTCCATATGCACTCGCACATTCCGTACCGGCCTCGCTGCCTTACCCTCCGAGCCCATGCAAGCGTACCGTGCCTCCCTTTTGCGATTCGACGCCGCCGGCCAGCCGGTTTTCGATGAAGACGGCCTCTTGGTCGTCGGCCCCGATGCCGGCGGCCGGCAGCGGGTGCTGGACGCCGGCGCCTTTGCCGCCGTGTCGGGCCGCCACCCGGGCGCGGCCGTCACGCACTGGCCGGGCCGCATCCTGGCGCCGGGCTTCGTCGACATGCACATCCACTTCCCGCAGACCGACATCATCGGCGCGCCCTCGGAAGGCCTTCTGCCCTGGCTCGAGAACTACACCTTCCCGGCCGAGAGCCGCTTTGCCGAGCCGGCGCATGCCGCCGAGGTGGCGGATGTGTTCTTCGACGAGCTGCTGCGCAACGGCGTCACGACATCGCTCGCCTTCGCGACCTCGCATCCGCAGTCGGTCGAGGCCTTCTTCGAGGCGGCGCAGCGGCGCCGGCTGCGCATGATCACCGGCAAGGTGCTGCAGGACCGGCATTCGCCCGATGGCGTGCGCGACCAGACCGAGCAGAGCCTGGTCGACACCGAGTCGCTGATCCGCCGCTGGCACAAGGTCGACCGCCTCGGCTACGCGATCACGCCGCGCTTCGCCCCGACCAGCACCGACGCGCAGCTGCGCGGTGCCGGCGAACTGGCGGCGAAGTACCCGGACACCTGGATCCATTCGCACGTGGCCGAGAACAAGGACGAGGTGAGATGGGCGCGCGAGCTGTTCCCCGGCGCGCGCTCCTACCTCGACGTCTACGCCGGCTTCGGCCTGATGCGGGAGCGCGCCGTCTATGCCCACTGCATCCACTTCGACGACGACGACCGGCGCCTGATGCGCGACACCGGCACCGCCTCGGCCGTCAGCCCGACAAGCAACCTGTTCCTCGGCAGCGGCTTCTTCGACTTCGAGGGCGCCGACCGCATCGGTTACGCCTACGGGCTGGCCAGCGACGTCGGCGGCGGCACCAGCTTCAGCCCCTTCTCGACCATGATGGCCGCCTACTACGTGGGCCGCGAGGGCCAGACCAAGCCGGGCATCAGCATCGCGCCTTCGCAGCTGTGGTGGCGCCATACCGCGGGCGCGGCGCGTGCGCTGGGGCTCGAAGGCGTCATCGGCAACCTGCAGCCGGGCTGCGAGGCGGACTTCGTGGTGATCGACCCGAAGGCCACGCCGCTGCTGGCGCGCAAGACCTCGCTCGCGGGCAATCTCGAGGAACTGTTGTTCGCGATGATCGTGCTGGGCGACGACCGCCTGATCGAGCGCACCGTCATCTCCCAGGCGCTGTAGCGCTCAGCCGCCGCGCCGGGTCGCGATCAGCGAGCGCACTGCCGGCGACTGGAGCCGCGGCCGGCCGGCCTCCACCGCGCGCAGGGGCTCGGCCTCCACCAGGCTGGCCAGGCAGCGGCGCGTGAGGTCGTGGTAGGTCTCGGTGCCTTCGCGCTTCCAGGCGATCTCGTCGTCGCCGAGCGCGCGCCGCACCGTGGCGGGGATGCCGGCCACCAGGCTCTTCGCCGGTACCTTCATGCCGGCCGGCACGAAGGCGCAGGCGGCGACGATCGCGAAGGCGCCGATCTCGGCCTCGTCCATCACCACCGCGTTCATGCCCACCAGCGCGTCGCGCCGCACCACGCAACTGTGGAGCACCGCGCCGTGGCCGATATGGCCGTTCTCCTCGACCACCGTGTCCTGGTCCGGGAAGCCGTGGATGGTGCAGTTGTCCTGCACGTTGGCGCCGCGCTCGAGCACGATCCGGCCGAAGTCGCCACGCAGGCTGGCGCAGGGGCCCACGTAGCAGTCCGGGCCGACGATCACGTCGCCGATCAGCACGGCGGTGGGGTGGACGTAGGCGGTGGCGTCGACCACCGGCACGACGCCTTCGAGTGCGTAGCAGGGCATGCGATGCGCTCCAGCGATGTTGGAAAAAGGGGTGGCGCGAGCTAGGCTTCGGGTTAGTACCAAAGCACAAGGCTTGCGACGACAAGACTGTCAATCCTATAATCAACCGAACGGTCGGTCAATTATTGCAGGCGCCTCTTTGGCCGATCTTCACCCCACCTCAGCAGCACTACGATGAACGAACCCTTGGTACGCGTCACACAGTCGGGCGCCGTGCGCACGCTCCAGCTCAACCGGCCGGAGGCGCTCAACAGCTTCAACTCGGAACTTCATGCGGCGCTCATGGCGGCACTCGACGAGGCGGCGGCCGACAGTGCGGTGCGCTGCGTGGTGCTCGGCGCCGCGGGCCGCGCCTTTTGTGCCGGTCAGGACCTGGCCGACCCGATGGTCGCGCCCGACACCGCGCCGGGCGCGCCGCCCAAGGACCTGGGCCGCGTGATCGAGTCGCTCTACGCGCCCCTGGTGCTGCGCCTGCGCTCGATGCCGGTACCGGTGATCGCCGAAGTCCACGGCGTCGCGGCCGGAGCGGGGGCCAACATCGCGCTCCACTGCGATTTCGTGGTGGCCGGCCAATCGGCGAGCTTCATCCAGGCCTTCACCAAGATCGGGCTGGTGCCCGACACCGGCGGCACCTGGCTGTTGCCGCGGCTCGTGGGCCCGGCGCGCGCGCTCGGCCTCGCATTGCTGGGCGACAAGCTGCCGGCGGCCGAGGCGGCGCAGATGGGCCTGATCTGGAAGTGCGTGGAAGATGCCGAATTGGCGCTCACCGTCGAGGCGCTGGCCGCGCGCCTGGCCGACCTGCCGCTCGCCGCGCTGGCCGCCACGCGCCAGGCGCTGGCCGATGCGCAGCAGCTCGACCTGAGCGCAGCGCTCGCGATGGAAGCCAGGCTGCAAAGCGAGCTGGGCGCCGCGAGCGACTACCGCGAAGGCGTCGAAGCCTTCCGCGCCAAGCGCCCGCCGCGCTTCACCGATCGTTGAGGAAGAACGCGATGAGTGATACGCCCCAGCACACCGCGGAGCGCGTGCGCGACGCCATGTTCGCCAACGACCGTGCCGTGCGCGGCCTCGGCATGGAGGTCGAGGCGATCGGACCGGGCCGCGCCGACATCGCCATGACCGTGCGCGAAGACATGCTCAACGGCCACGACATCTGCCACGGCGGCTTCATCTCGACCCTGGCCGACTCGGCCTTCGCCTACGCCTGCAACTCCTACAACGAGGTGACCGTCGCCTCGGGATTCGGCATCGACTTCATGGCGCCGGCGCGCCATGGCGACCGCCTGGTCGCGCGCTGCGTCGAGGTGTCGAAGGCAGGCCGCATGGGCATCTACGACACCGAGGTCCTGAACCAGCGCGGCGAGCGCATTGCGGTGTTCCGCGGGCGTTCCTACACACTCAAAGGCAAGCCGGTCGTGCCGGCCTGATTGAAGGAGACCTCCATGCCCGTCCAACGCCCGGCGCCCGGCGATCTCGAAGCGATCGAGAAGGCCAGCCGCGACGAGATCGCCGCGCTGCAGCTGCAGCGCCTGAAAGACACCCTGCAGCGCGCCTACGACAAGGTGCCGCACTACCGCCGCGCCTTCGACGAGAAGGGCGTGCACCCCGGCGACCTGCAGCAGCTCGCCGACCTCGCCAAATTCCCCTTCACCGTCAAGAAGGACCTGCGCGACAACTACCCCTTCGGGCTTTTCGCGGTGCCGCGCGAGCAGGTCGCGCGCATCCATGCCTCGTCCGGCACCACCGGCAAGCCGACGGTGGTCGGCTACACGCTGAAGGACATCGACAACTGGGCCGATCTGGTCGCGCGCTCGATCCGCGCCGCCGGCGGACGGCCCGGCGACATCGTGCACGTGGCCTACGGCTACGGCCTTTTCACCGGCGGGCTGGGCGCGCACTACGGCGCCGAGCGCGCCGGCTGCACCGTGATCCCGATGTCGGGCGGCCAGACCGAGAAGCAGGTGCAGCTGATCCGCGACCTCAGGCCCGACATCATCATGGTCACGCCCAGCTACATGCAGGTGATCATCGAGGAGTTCCAGCGCCAGGGGCTGGATGCGCGCGAGAACTCGCTCAAGGTCGGCATCTTCGGCGCCGAGCCCTGGACCGAAGCCATGCGCCGCGAGATCGAGGCCAAGGGCGGCATGGACGCGGTCGACATCTACGGCCTGTCGGAAGTGATGGGCCCCGGCGTCGCCAGCGAGTGCATCGAGAGCAAGGACGGCCCGGTGGTCTGGGAAGACCATTTCTATCCCGAGATCATCGATCCCGAAACCGGCGAGGTGCTGCCCGACGGCGAAGAGGGCGAACTCGTCTTCACCTCGCTGACCAAGGAAGCGCTGCCCATCGTGCGCTACCGCACGCGCGACCTCACGCGCCTCCTGCCGCCCACCTCGCGCAGCTTCCGCCGCATGGGCAAGATCGTCGGCCGCAGCGACGACATGCTGATCATCCGCGGCGTCAACGTCTTTCCGACGCAGATCGAGGAGGTCGTGCTGGCGCACGAGAAGCTCTCGGGCCAGTACCTGATCAAGGTCGGTCGCGAGGGCCACCTCGACAGCGTGGAGCTGCATTGCGAAGTGCAGGCCGGCGCCGGCAACGTCGGCGACGCCGAACGCGAGCAGATCGCGCAATGGGTGCAGCAGCGCGTGAAGACGATGGTCGGCATCTCGACCACGGTGCTCGTGAAGCACCCCGACTCGATCGAACGCACGCTGACCGGCAAGGCCCGGCGCGTGCTCGACGAGCGACCCAAATCCTGAAAGGACAGCAGCCATGTACACGCAAGCCATGGACACCATCGGCAAGGACGAAAAGGACCGAGGCGACGCCCCCAAGACCGTGCGCTCCGCCGAAGAGATGCGCCTCGAAGAGCGTTTCGACGAACGCATCGATGCCGGCGGCTTCATCGAGGCCAAGGACTGGATGCCCGAGCACTACCGCAAGACCCTGGTACGCCAGATCAGCCAGCATGCCCATTCCGAGATCGTCGGCATGCTGCCCGAAGGCAACTGGATCAGCCGCGCGCCCACGCTCAAGCGCAAGGCGATCCTGCTGGCCAAGGTGCAGGACGAGGGCGGCCACGGCCTCTATCTCTACGCCGCGGCGGAAACCCTGGGCACCAGCCGCGACCAGATGCTGGAGGCGCTGCACGCGGGCAAGGCGAAGTACAGCTCGATCTTCAACTACCCCACGCTGAGCTGGGCCGACATGGGCACCATCGGCTGGCTGGTCGACGGCGCGGCGATCATGAACCAGGTGCCGATCTGCCGCTGCTCCTACGCGCCCTATGCGCGCGCCATGATCCGCATCTGCCGCGAGGAGAGCTTCCACCAGCGCCAGGGCTACGAGGCGCTGCTGACGATGATGCAGCACGGCACCGAGGCGCAGAAGGCCATGGTGCAGGACGCGGTGAACCGCTGGTGGTGGCCCTCCATCATGATGTTCGGCCCGCCCGACGACCAGTCGCCCAACAGCGCGCAGTCGATGCGCTGGGGCATCAAGCGCTTCACCAACGACGACCTGCGGCAGAAGTTCATCGACGCCGCGGTCGAGCAGGCCAAGGTGCTCGGCGTGACCCTGCCCGATCCCGATCTCAAGTGGAACGAGGAACGCCAGGCGCACGACCATGGGCCGATCGACTGGAACGAATTCTGGCGTGTCATTGCCGGCGACGGCCCGTGCAACCGCGAACGCCTCGGGGCCCGCGTGAAGGCCTGGGAAGAGGGCGCCTGGGTGCGCGAAGCCGCATTGGCCTATGCCCGAAAACAGACCCCATTGAAGGAGGCCGCATGAGCAACGACAACGAATGGCCGCTGTTTGAAGTGTTCGTGCGCAGCAAAGCGGGCCTGGACCACAAGCATTGCGGCAGCCTGCACGCGCCTGACCCCAAGATGGCGCTGCAGATGGCGCGCGACGTCTACACCCGGCGCCAGGAAGGCGTGAGCGTGTGGGTGGTGCGCTCCGACCAGATCGTGGCCAGCGATCCGGGCGACAAGGACATGTACTTCGACCCGGCGGAAGACAAGGTCTACCGCCACCCGACCTTCTACGCCTTGCCCAAGTCGGTCGACCACATGTAACGAACATGGCCCACCCCCGTTTCTTGCTCGCTTCGCGTAGCCGAATCCCCCCTCAAGGGGGCAATACCAGCGGCCCGGCAAAGCCGGTTCCGCGGTATTCCTGGAAGGATCCGTTTGCATGTCCGTAGCATCCATCGAACTCGACCGCAGCGCCGCCGTGCAGTACCTGCTGCGCGTTGCCGACACCTGCCTGATCCTGGGCCAGCGCCTGGGCGAGTGGTGCGGCCATGCGCCGGCGCTCGAAGAAGACATCGCCATGAGCAACATGGCGCTCGACCTGCTGGGCCAGGCGCGTGCGCTGCTCACCCGGGCCGGCCAGCTCGAAGGCCGTGCGCACGACGAGGACCAGCTGGCCTTCCTGCGCGACGAGCGCGATTACTTCAATCTCACGCTGGTCGAGCTGCCGCGCGGCGACTTCGCCTTCAGCGTGCTGCGCAACGCCATGGTCGCGACGCTGCTCAAGCTGCTGTGGGAGCATCTGGCCGCGTCCAGCGATGCGGAAGTCGCCGCCATTGCGGGCAAGGCGGTCAAGGAAGCGCGCTACCACCAGCAGCATGCGGCCGACTGGGTGGTGCGCCTGGGCGACGGCACCGATGAATCGCATGCGCGCATCGACGCCGCGCTGAAGGAGCTGTGGCGCTTCGTGCCCGAGATGTTCGCTTCCGACGCGGTGGACGCGGAGGCCCGCGACAGCGGCCTGGGCCCCTCGTGGTCCAAACTGCGCGAAGGCTGGCTCGCCGAGATGGGCGCCGTTCTCGAAGAGGCCACGCTCGCGCCGCCGGCTGAGTCGGCCTTCCTGAGCACCGGCAAGCACGGCGTGCACAGCGAGCACATGGGCTACATCCTGGCCGAGATGCAGCATCTGCAGCGCACGTATCCGGGAGGCGTATGGTGAATATTGCTCTCCCCCCAGGCTCCGCGCACTTCGTGTCGCTTCGCCAACCCCCCTCACCGGGGGGCGAGCCGGCCGCTTCGGGCGGCCGTGCGCGGCGGCTCTCGCGCGAAGAGCGCGTTGCACGGATCGAGCTCGCTTGGCAGGTGCTCGGCACCGTGCTCGACCCCGAGGTGCCGGCCTTGTCGGTGTGCGATCTCGGCATCGTGCGCGACGTGATCGAGCGCGGGGATGCGCTCGAGATCGTGCTCACGCCGACCTACTCGGGCTGCCCAGCCACCGAAGTGATCGAGCGCGACGTGCTCGCGGCCATCGAGCAGGCAGGCCTCGGTCCGGCCCGGGTCACGCTGCAACGCGCACCGGCCTGGACCACCGACTGGATCAGCGCCGAAGGCAAGCGCAAGCTCTCCGAATACGGCATCGCGCCGCCCGGACCGGCGTTGCCCGGCGGCCTCGCTCCCATCCGCCTCTTCGGTCGCAGGACCGCCGAGAGCGTCGCCTGTCCGCGCTGCGGCAGTCGGCACACCGAGCGCCTGTCGGCTTTCGGCGCGACGGCCTGCAAATCGCTCTATCGCTGCATCGCCTGCCGTGAGCCCTTCGAGCATTTCAAGCCGATATGAACTTCGACTTCCATTCCCTGCGCGTGCGCAGGATCGAGCCCGACACCGCCGAAGCCGTGGTCGTCTCCTTCGACGTGCCCGAAGAGCTGCGCGAGGTCTTCGGCTTCACGCAGGGCCAGTACCTCACGCTGCGCAAGGAGATCGAGGGCCAGGACCTGCGGCGCTCCTATTCGATCTGCGCCGGCGTCGACGAAGGCGAGCTGCGCGTGGGCGTGCGCAAGGTGCAGGGCGGCGTGTTCTCCAACTGGATCAACAGCAGTCTCCAGCCGGGCGACACGCTGCAGGTGATGGCGCCGCAGGGGCGCTTCTTCGTGCCGATCGAGCCCGGGGCGCACCACCATCACGTCGGCATCGCGGGCGGCAGCGGCATCACGCCCATCCTCTCGATCATGAAGACCGTGCTGGCGCGCGAGCCCTTCGCGCGCTTCACGCTGATCTACGGCAACCGCCTGCTCAAGTCCACGATGTTCAAGGAGGAGATCGAGGACCTGAAGAACCGCTACATGACGCGGCTGGCACTGCAGCACGTGTTCTCCGACGAGCACACCGACGTGCCGATCAACATGGGCGTGATGAACCGCGAGAAGATCGCCGAGTTCCTCCAGGGCCTGGTGCCGGCCCGAGAGATCGACCACGTCTACGTCTGCGGCCCCTTCCAGATGAACGACGAGGCCGAGGCCGCGCTGCTGGCGGCCGGCGTGCCCGAGGAGCGCATCCACATCGAGCGCTTCGGCGTCGCGCAGCCGGCCGGGCCGGTCGGCGCCGTGGTGCACGAGGCTCTGCCCGGCGACGCCGAGGAGGCGCGCATCACCATCGTGCGCGATGGCCTCTCCCGCGAGATCCCGTTCACCAAGGGCCAGCCGAGTATTCTCGACGCCGCTTCTTCGGCCGGCCTGGAGGTGCCGTTTTCCTGCACCTCGGGCGTGTGCGGCACCTGCCGCGCCAAGCTGCTGGAAGGGGAAGTGCGGATGGAGCGCAACTTCGCGCTCGACAAGAATGAGGTGGCGGGCGGCTTCATCCTGACCTGCCAGGCGCATCCCTTGACCGAGCGCGTGGTGCTGTCATTCGACGAACGCTGAAGCCGCCGCCATTTTTCAACCAACGGAGACTTTCATGAATTCATTCACCCGCCTCGGCGTGGCGCTCCTGTGCGCCATGGCCTTTGCCGCGCAGGCCGACGTCAACGTCGGCGTCACGCTGTCGGCGACGGGCCCGGCCGCCTCGCTCGGCATCCCCGAGAAGAACACCATCGGCCTGATGCCCAAGACCATCGGCGGCCAGAAGATCAACTACATCGTGCTCGACGACGCTTCCGACACCACCGCGGCGGTGTCGAACACGCGCAAGCTGATCAGCGAGAACAAGGTCGATATCGTGCTGGGTTCGACCGTCACGCCCAATTCGCTGGCGATGATCGACGTGGTGGCCGAAGAGAAGGTGCCGATGATCTCGATGGCCGCTTCCGCGCGCATCGTCGAGCCCGTGGACGAGAAGCGCAAGTGGGTGTTCAAGACGCCGCAGAACGACATCATGATGTCGCTCGCCATCGCCGAGCACATGGCGGCGAACGGCATCAAGACCGTCGGCTTCATCGGCTTCTCCGACGCCTACGGCGAAGGCTGGTTCCAGGAGTTCGGCAAGGCCGCGGCGCTCAAGAAGCTGCAGGTGATCGCCAACGAGCGCTACGCCCGCAGCGACACCTCGGTCACGGGCCAGACGCTGAAGCTGATCTCCGCCAAGCCCGATGCGGTGCTGATCGCCGGCTCCGGCACGCCGGCCGCGCTGCCGCAGAAGACGCTCAAGGAGCGCGGCTACGCCGGCAAGATCTACCAGACCCACGGCGTGGCGAACGCCGACTTCCTGCGTGTCGGCGGCAAGGATGTCGAAGGCACGCTGCTGCCTTCCGGCCCGATGCTGGTGGCCGCGCAGTTGCCCGACTCGCATCCGCTGAAGAAGTCGGCGCTAGCCTACGTCAACGCCTATGAGGCGGCCAATGGCAAGGGCAGCGTCTCGACCTTCGGCGGCCACGCATGGGATGCGGGCCTGCTGATGAGCGCGGCGATCCCGGCGGCGCTCAAGAAGGCGCAGCCCGGCACGCCGGCCTTCCGTGCCGCCCTGCGCGACGCACTCGAATCGGTGAAGGACGTGCCCGGCGCCCATGGCATCTTCACCATGTCGCCCACGGACCATCTGGGTCTGGACCAGCGCGCGCGCGTGATGGTCAAGATCGAGAACGGCGCCTGGAAATACCAGCCCCAGGATTAGGCTCGCCCCCAGGTTGGCTCACTTCGTGTAGCCGCCCACCCCCTACCGGGGGCAACACCAGCGGCCCGGCGAAGCCGGTTCCGCGGTGTTCCTGGAAGGGGGCTTTCAGTCTTGGTGGAGCAACTGAGTCGATTGAAGCCTGAGCGCGCCGCGCGGAGTGGATGCATGGACATGCAAATCGCCCTGATACTGGGGCAGGACGGTATCGTGAATGGCGCGGTCTACGGGCTGATGGCGCTGGCGCTGGTGCTGGTGTTCTCGGTCACCCGCGTCATCTTCATTCCCCAGGGCGAGTTCGTCGCCTTCAGCGCCTTGTCGATGGCCGCCATGCAGGCCGGCCGCGTGCCGGCCACGCTGTGGCTGCTGGTGACGCTGGCTGTCGCCGCGCTGGTGGTGGAGCTGTGGCGATGGAAGCGCGGCGCCGCGGTCGACTGGGCATCGACCATCGCCTGGTGCGTGGTGATGCCGCTCGTGGCCTGTGCGCTGGCGCTGCTGCTGCGGCCCGCATCGCTGCTGGGGCAGACGCTGACGGCGCTCGCGGTGATCGTGCCGCTGGGCCCGCTGCTCTACCGCCTGGCCTATCGGCCGCTGGCCGATGCCACCGTGCTCACGCTCCTGATCGTCTCGGTGGCGCTGCACGGCGTGCTGGTCGGACTGGGCCTGCTCTTCTTCGGTGCCGAAGGCTCGCGCACGCCGGCCTTCTCGGACCTGCGGCTGGACCTCGGCGGCGTGGCGCTGACCGGCCAGTCGCTGGTCGTGGTGGCGGTCACGGCCGCGCTGGTGGTGCTGATGTTTCTCTTCTTCGAACGCTCGATCGTGGGCAAGGCGCTGCGCGCCACCGCGATCAACCGAGTCGGCGCGCGGCTGATGGGCATTCCCACCGGCCTCTCGGGTGACCTGAGCTTCGCGCTCGCGGCGGCGATCGGCGCCGTCTCGGGCCTGCTGATCGCGCCGCTGACCACCGTCTACTACGACACCGGCTTCCTGATCGGCCTCAAGGGCTTCGTGGCCGCCATCGTCGGCGGCCTGGCCAGCTATCCGCTGGCGCTGGTGGGCGCGCTGATCGTCGGCCAGCTCGAGGCCTTCTCCTCGTTCTGGGCCAGCGCCTTCAAGGAAGTGTTCGTCTTCACGCTGATCATTCCCGTGCTCTGGTGGCGCTCGCTCAGCAGCCGTCACGTGGAGGACGAGGAATGACGCGCCGGCACCTGACCATCGCCTTCGTCGTCGCGCTCGCGGCGGTGTGGGGCTTCCTGCCGGATTTCTCGGTCACCGTGCTCAGCTACATCGGCCTCTACGCACTGGTCGCGGCCGGCCTCGTGATGCTGACCGGCGTGGGCGGCATGACCTCCTTCGGCCAGGCCGCCTTCGTCGGCACCGGCGCCTATGCGACCGCCTGGGTCTGCACCTCGCCGATGGTCGCCGCCGCGCTCGGCAGCTTCGCAAGCCCGGCGCTGCTGCCGTGGCTCGGGCTCCTGTTCGGCATCGCCGTGACCTTCGTCGTGGCCTGGGGACTCGGCGCCATCACGCTGCGGCTCTCGGGCCACTACCTGCCGCTGTGCACCATCGCCTGGGGCCTGAGCTTCTATTTCCTGTTCGGCAACCTGGAGTTCCTGGGTGGCCACACCGGCGTGGCCGGCGTGCCTGCGATCGTCGTGGCGGGCGTCTCCTTCGCGTCGCCGCGCTCGCTGGGCCTGGTGATCTGGGGCGTGCTGCTGCTCGCGCTGTGGGCGCTGCACAACCTGCTCGATTCGCGCGAGGGCCGTGCCATCCGCGCATTGAAGGGCGGCCGCGTGATGGCCGAATCGATGGGCGTGGACACCGCGCGCTACCGCATCAAGGTCTTCGTGCTGGCGGCACTGCTGGCGGCGCTGTCGGGCTGGCTCTATGCGCACATGCAGCGCTTCATCAACCCGACGCCCTTCAATCTCAACATCGGCATCGAGTACCTCTTCATGGCGGTGGTCGGCGGCGCCGGCCATTTGTGGGGCGCGGTGCTCGGCGCCGCGCTGATCACGCTGCTCAAGGAGCAGCTGCAGGACATCCTGCCGCGCCTCTTGGGCTCCAGCGGCAACTTCGAGGTGATCGTGTTCGGCCTCTTGATGCTGGTGGTGCTGCAGCGCTTCGCCGACGGCCTGTGGCCGACCGTGGCGCGCCTCGGCGGCCGCTTGCTGCGGCCCGTGACGCCGCGCACGCCGCGCAAGACCCTGGCGCTGCCGGAGGCCACCCTGCCGCCGCGCGGGCAGATCGTGCTGCAGGCCGAGGCCGTGACCAAGCGCTTCGGCGGCCTGGTCGCCAACGATGCGGTCGACATGGACGTAAAGGTGGGCGAGATCCATGCGCTGATCGGCCCCAACGGCGCCGGCAAGAGCACCTTCTTCAACATGATCTCCGGCGTGGACGACCCCACTTCGGGCGAGGTGCGGCTGATGGACCGGCAGATGGCCGGCCAGCCCTCCCGCGCCTTCGCCGCGCTGGGCCTGGGCCGGACCTTCCAGCACGTGCGCCTGCTGGGCCAGCGCCGCGTGATCGAGAACGTTGCGCTCGGCGCGCACCGCCGCGGACGGCGCGGCTGGATCGCATCGATGCTGCGGCTGGACCGCGCCGAAGAGGCCGCCTTGCTCGCGCAGGCGCGGCAGCAGATCGAACGTTGCGGGCTCGGCGAGTTCGCCGAGGTGCCGGCGGGCTCGCTGGCGCTGGGGCAGCAGCGCGTGATCGAGATCGCGCGCGCCCTGGCGGGCCACCCCGCGGTGCTGCTGCTCGACGAGCCGGCAGCCGGCCTGCGCCACCTGGAAAAACGCGCGCTGGCCACCTTGCTCGACCAGCTGCGCGCCGAGGGGCTGGGCATCCTGGTGGTCGAGCACGACATGGAGTTCGTCATGAACCTGGCCGACCGCGTGACGGTGCTGGAGTTCGGCGCCGTGATCGCGCGCGGAACGCCGCTCGAGGTGCAGGCGAATCCGAAGGTGCTCGATGCCTACCTGGGCGGCGTCGACGAAGCGGCGGAAGCAGGCCGTCCGATGGAGCAGGTCGCATGAGCCATCCCTTGCTGCAACTCGAAGACTTCTGCGTCTCCTACGGCGCGGTGGAGGCGGTGCACCACATCGAGCTGCGCGTCGACGCCGGCGAGATCGTCACCGTGATCGGCCCCAACGGTGCCGGCAAGACCACGCTGCTGTGTGCCGCGATGGGCTTGCTGCCCTCGCGCGGCCGGATGCTGCTCGACGGCAATCGCATGGCGCGCATCAGCGTCGAGGCCATGGTGGCGCGCGGCGTGGCGCTGGTGCCGGAGAAGCGCGAACTCTTCGGCGAGATGTCGGTCGAGGACAACCTGCTCCTGGGCGGCTTCTCGCGCTGGTGGCGCGGCGAGCGCGACCAGCGCCCGCGCATGAAGGAGGTCTTCGGCATCTTCCCCCGCCTCGAGGAACGCCGGGCGCAGCTCGCGTCGACGCTCTCGGGCGGCGAACGGCAGATGCTCGCGATCGGCCGCGCGCTGATGGCGCGGCCGCGCCTGCTGATGCTCGACGAGCCCTCGCTCGGCCTCGCGCCGCGCATCGTGCGCGAGGTGCTGCAGGTGGTGTCCTCGCTGCGCCAGCATGGCGTGTCGGTGCTGCTGGTGGAGCAGAACGCACGCGCCGCGCTGCAGGTGGCGGACCGCGCCTACGTGCTGGAGATGGGCGCGGTCGCGCTGCAGGGGCCGGCCAACGAGCTGCTGCACGACCGCCGCATCATCGACACCTACCTGGGGCTGGGCGCGCGCGCCGGCGAAGAGACAGCGCGAGGGGTGCGCAGCTGACGACCTGACGCACCCGACAATGAGCTGCATGCACCGATCGAACCCGCCGTCCTTTCGTCCCGTCGCGCACGTCGCGACCGTCATCCTCGCGCTGGCCGTCGCCGTGGTGGCAGGCTGCGCTTCTCCACCGCCGGCATCGCCGGCCGGTTCCGGCGTTGCCGCGCTTTCCGGGCCGGCGCCCGCTCAGGCGGCACCCGTCGACGCGAACCAGGCGCTCCTCGAGCAGTTCGCCCGCTGGGTCGAAGATTTCCGCACGGAGATGCGTGCGCGCGGAATCGGCGAGGCGACGCTGCGCGATGCTTTCGACGACGTGCACTACCTGCCGCAGGTCATCGAACTGGATCGTGCTCAGCCCGAATTCCTGCGCCCGGTCTGGGACTACCTGGACAGCGCCGTCTCGGTCCAGCGCATCGCCACGGGCCAGGACAAACTCTTGCAGGTCCGCGCCGCAGCCGACGCCGCCGCAGCCCGCTACGGCGTGCCGCCCGCCATCATCGTCGCGATCTGGGGCATCGAGAGCAACTACGGCAGCAACTACGGCAGCATTCCGACCATCGACGCGCTGGCGACGCTGGGCTTCGAGGGGCGGCGCCGGGACTGGGCACGCGGCGAGCTCCTGGCTGCACTGAAGATCATCGGCAACGGCGACATCGACCGTGGGCACATGGTCGGCTCGTGGGCCGGCGCGATGGGCCAGACCCAGTTCCTGCCGTCGAACTTCCTGGCCTACGCGGTGGATGCCGACGGCGACGGCCGGCGCAACATCTGGGGCAGCATGGCCGACGTCACGGCCTCCACCGCGAACTACCTGGCGCGCTCGGGCTGGCAGTCCGGCCTGCCCTGGGGCGTCGAGGTGCAGCTGCCTGCCGGCTTCGACCACGGCCGCGCCGACGCCGCCCTGCGCCAGCCGAGCAGCCAGTGGGCCGCCGAAGGGGTACGCAGCATGAACGGGCAGGCCCTGCCGGCGTTCACCGACGGCGCGATCCTGTTGCCTGCAGGCGCGCGCGGGCCGGCCTTTCTGGTTGGCCCCAATTTCCGTGCCGTCCTGCGCTACAACAATTCGGACAGCTACGCGCTCGCCGTGAGCCTGCTCGCCCAGCGCCTGGATGGCGGCCCAGGCGTTCAAGCGCCCTGGCCGCGCGACCTGTCGACGCTCACACGAAGCCAGACACGCGAGATGCAGAGTGCCTTGAATCAGCGCGGCCTTGACAGCGGCGAGCCCGACGGAACGATGGGCCCGGCCACCCGTGCCGCGCTGCGCCGCTATCAGCGCAGCCTCGGCCTGCCCGCGGACGGCTATCCGACCCTTGACCTGCTGCAGCGATTGCAGGCGCCTTGATCCGGCTGGAACGGGCGCGATACCCGCATCGGCAGCTTGCGCAGCCGTAGACAGGGCCTCGCGGGCTACCGCTTCGGCCGCTTGAAACTCCACCACGGCAGCAACGCGCTCAGCGACTGCACTTCGCCGCTGCCCGCGCTCTCGTAGCCCGCGAGCGTGCCGAGGCGGTGCTGCCATGCGGCGCCGCGCAGCAGCACCAGCAGCGCCTGGATCGCGGGCTGGTCGAGCGCCGACTTGAGGCAGGCCAGGTGATAGCGCTCGTGCACCAGCGGCACGAAGCCCAGTCCCGCGCTGCGGGCGATCGATTCGATGCCGAGTCCGGCATCTGCCCGGCCGGCGGCGACCGCATGCGCAACGGCCATGTGCGAAGGCTCCTCGTGCGCGTAGCCGTCGAGGGCGTCCGCGTCCAGGCCTTCCTGCGCCAGCAACTCGTCGAGCAGCACGCGCGTTCCGGTGCCGAGCGTCCGGTTCACGTAGCGTGCGCGCCGGCTCGCGACGTCGGCCAGGCCGCGCAGGCCCAGGGGATTGCCGGGCGCGACGACGAGGCCCTGCGTGCGCCGGGCGAAGCCGATGATCTTGTGCAGCCCCGGCTTGAGCAGCGGCTTGTAGGTGCGCTGCGCCAGCGAGCCCGCCGGCGGCCGCTCGAGGGTGTGAAAGCCCGCCATCACGCAGCGGCCCTGGTTGAGCGCGCTGATCGCGTCCACGCTGCCGGTGAAGCGGATGTCCAGCTGCAGCCGCGCGCTCTCGGCCGCATGCGCGCGCAGCAGCACCAGCGCGTCGTCGTGGCTCGCATGCAGGCTCAGCACGTGAATGCTGTCGTCGAAGGCGAGGGCGAAGGCGCGTTCGAGATCGGCATGCAGCGCTTCGATCTGCGGTGCGAGGCGGGCCTGCGCCTGGCGCTCGGCCCATAGCAGCTTGTCGCCGAATTCGGAAAGCTGCGCCGAGCGACCCTGCGCGCCGGTCACGAGCGGATGGCCCAGCGTCTGCTCCCAGCGCTTGAGTTCGCCCCACACGTGGCGGTACGACAAGCCCAGCACCCGTGCCGCGGCCGAGATGGAGCCGTGCTCGCGTACCGCGTGCAGCAGCTCCATGAGTGGATTGCGGATCAGCCTGCGGCCGCTGCGGTGCGGCGCGATGACATAGGAGAGTTCGATCTGTTGCACGAGAAAAGAGGGAGGCGCAATGCCGCGAAGGATTATGCAGAGGCCGGCCCTGACTTATGCACGCGATTGCATAAGCCGGCCGCCGGCGCTTGCCCATACTGCCCGCCTTCCCAATCCACCATTGCATGAACACCTTCAGCGAAAGCGCCATCGCCGCCTGGCATCTCGTGCTCTCGGGCGACCCGGTGCTGCTCGCCATCGTCGGGCGCTCGCTGGCCGTCAGCGCCACCGCCTGCGCGCTCGCCTGCGGCGTCGGCCTGCTCTTGGGCGCCTGGCTCGCGGTGGCCCGCTTCGCCGGCCGCGGCCTGCTGCTCACGCTGCTCAACACGCTGCTGGCGCTGCCTTCGGTGGTGGTCGGTCTGGTGATCTACCTGCTGCTCTCGCGCTCGGGGCCGCTGGGCTTCCTGGGCTGGCTGTTCTCCTTCAAGGCCATGGTGCTGGCGCAGACGCTGCTGGTGCTGCCGGTGGTCACGGCCCTCACGCGGCAGGCCATCGAGGATGCCGACCACGCGCATGGCGAGCAGCTGCGCTCGCTCGGCGCCGGCAGGCTGGTGCGCGCGCTGCTCTTGGTGTGGGACGAGCGCTATGCGTTGATCACGGTACTGATCGCCGCCTTCGGCCGTGCCGTGTCCGAGGTCGGCGCGGTGATGATCGTCGGCGGCAACATCGACGGCTTCACGCGCGTGATGACCACCGCCATCGCGCTCGAAACCAGCAAGGGCGACCTGCCGCTCGCGCTGGCGCTCGGGCTGGTGCTGCTGGGCGTGGTGCTGCTGCTCAACCTCGCGATCACGGCCGTGCGCGGCTGGCGCGAGCGCGTCGATGGCGGCGTGGCCGATGCAGCGGCGGCGCGGCGGGTGGAGGTGCTGTCGTGAAGGAAGCGCTCTTCAGCCTGCACGACATCGGCGTGCACTATGGCCGGGTGCCGGCGCTGGTCGGCGCCACGCTGTCCATCCATGCCGGCGAGCGCGTCGCGCTGATCGGGGCCAACGGAAGCGGCAAGAGCACCCTGTTGCGGGTGCTGCACGGCCTGGTGCCGCATGCGTCCGGCGCCTTCGTCGGCAAGGTGCCGCTGCAGGCGCAGGCCATGCTGTTCCAGCGGCCGCACATGCTGCGCATGAGCGTGCGCAACAACGTCGCGCTCGCACTCTGGCTGCACGGCGTGCCATGGCGCAGCGCGCAGCGCGAGGCCACGGCCGCGCTCGGGCGCGTCGGCCTCGCGGCGCTGGCCGGGCGCAATGCGCGCACGCTGTCGGGCGGCCAGCAGCAGCGCATGGCGCTGGCGCGCGCCTGGGCGCTGAAGCCGGCCGTGCTGCTGCTCGACGAACCCACCGCAAGCCTGGACCCCACCGCCAAGCGCGAGGTCGAAGCCCTGATCGACGATGCGGCGCACGGCCGCACGCTGGTGTTCGCGAGCCACAACCTCGGCCAGGTCAAGCGGCTCGCGAGCCGCGTCATCTACCTGGAGCAGGGCCGGGTGCTGGCCGACCTGCCGGTGCACGATTTCTTCAACGGGCCGCTGCCCGAGGAAGCCCACTTGTTCGTGAAGGGAGAACTGGCATGAAAAAGACTGCAACGCGCTTCGCGGCAACGATCGTTCTGGCGGCGGCCGCCTGCTCGGCGAACGCAGAGACCATCACCATGGCGTCCACCACCTCGACCGAGCAGTCGGGGCTGTTCTCGCACCTGCTGCCGGCCTTCAAGCAGGCCAGCGGCATCGACGTCAAGGTGGTGGCGGTCGGCACCGGCCAGGCGATCGACATGGCCAAGCGCGGCGATGCCGACGTGCTCTTCGTGCACGACGCGCAGTCCGAGGAGAAGTTCGTGGCCGAAGGCTTCGCGGCCAGGCGCTTCCCCGTCATGTACAACGACTTCGTGCTGGTCGGGCCCAAGAGCGACCCCGCCGCGGTGAAAGGCACCGACATCGCCGCCGCGCTCAAGAAGATCGGGGCCGGCAATGCGGCCTTCGTCTCGCGCGGCGACAAGAGCGGCACCGATGCCGCCGAGCGCCGGCTCTGGGCGCAGGCCGGCGTGGCCGATGCCGGCCAGCCGGTGCCCAACGATCGGAAGGGCGCGGGCTACAAGGAATGCGGCTGCGGCATGGGCCCGGCGCTCAACATCGCGGCCTCGAGCAACGCCTACGTGCTGGCCGACCGCGGCACCTGGCTCAGCTTCAAGAACCGCGCCGACCTGGCGCTGCTGGTGGAGGGCGACAAGCGCCTCTTCAACCAGTACGGCGTGATGGTCGTGAGCCCGGCGAAGTTTCCGCAACTCAACAGCGCTGGCGCACAGAAGTTCGTCGACTGGGTGATCTCGCCGGCCGGGCAATCGACCATCGCCAGCTACAAGATCGGCGGCGAGCAGCTGTTCTTTCCCAATGCGGCCCAGTAGGGCCTGCATGGCCCCTTATCGGGACTTGCCCGAAGCGGCGGGGCGCGGCAGCCTTGGCTTTCGCACCGCCTTGCCGGCGTCGGTCCCGGCGCGCGGCCGCGCCACTTCCCTGAATCCTTTCAATGCCGGCTTCACGACCTTGGGATCGGCGCCGTTCGCATAAACGGCGTAGGCCGGATAGAGGAATTCGGGCGTGTCCGGCACGCGCCGCAAGCGGCCGCTCTCCAGGTGCTCCCGGACGACGTCGAGCCGGAAGTAGCCGGTGCCTCCCGCGGCCAGCAGGTACTCGCGTCCGAGCGGGCCCAGCCGGGCCGTCACGCCGGCGTTCGACAGTTCGGGAAACGCCAGGCCGTGCTGCGCCGCAAAGTCGGCGCCCCAGTCGACATAGACATAGTCCTTGGCGCTCGGCACCTGCCCCGCTTTCGACGTCGTGACCATGACCAGCTTCTCTTCGATGAGGAGCTCGACGCGCAGGCCGGGCCGCTGCTGCGGCGCATAGACGATGGCGATGTCGAGAACGCCCGCAGCCACCGCGTCGAGCAGCTCATGGGGATAGCCGACCTCCGTGCGAAGGGCCAGCTGCGGAGCGGCCGCGCGCATCCACAGCAGCCATTGCAGCAGCAGCGGGTCCCACAGGCTGATCTCGCATCCGACGGAGAGGACGGCGCGGCGGCCCTCGGGCACCGCCACCTGGTGGCGTGCGCGCTCCCAGACCTGCACCAGCGTCGTCGCATGAGGCAGGAACTGCTCGCCCTCGAATGTCAGGGCGGCGCCGGCCTTGTTGCGGATGAAGAGCTGGCGGCCCAGCAGCGACTCCAGCGTGCGCACGCGCGCGCTGACCGAGGTCTGCGTCACGTGCAGGCGCTGGGCCGCGCGCTGGAAGCTGCGCGTGTCCACGATTTCGAGAAAGGTCCGGGCGAGGTTGATGTCCATGGCGGCTCCGTCGAGGCAATGCAAAATTATTGCATTCAACCGGCAATAAATATCGGCTGAGCGCAGCCCCTCGCAGGAACAGGATGGCGACTCCGCCCATCCAATAGGCACAGGGACCCGTCGTGCCAAGCACACACGGCACCACGCCGAACCCCTGATTTCAGCTTCCACCCACGAGGAGATTCGTCATGTCCTTCTTTCAGATGCCTACCCCGGTCGCCGCGCGGCGCCTGTTCCTCGGCCGTTCGGGCCTGCTGCTGTCGGGCGCTGCGGTCGCGCTGCTGGCCGGCAAGGATGTGCTCGCCGCCAAGACAGGAGGCGCAGGTGCCGGCGATGTGCAGATCCTCAACACGGCGCTGGGCGCCGAGCTCGAGGCCATCGCGGCTTACCAGGTCGGCGCCGACAGCAAGCTGCTGGAGAAGCCCGTGCTCGACCTTGCCGTGACTTTCCAGGGCCACCACAAGGCGCATGCGGAC
The DNA here is from genome assembly GCF_018614915.1 of Variovorax paradoxus. Classification (GTDB taxonomy): domain Bacteria; phylum Pseudomonadota; class Gammaproteobacteria; order Burkholderiales; family Burkholderiaceae_C; genus Variovorax; species Variovorax paradoxus_K. The sequence goes on from NZ_JAGGNU010000024.1 coordinate 109,808, forward strand.
CTGCTCGCACAGACGGTCGCGAAGCTGGGCGGCAAGGCCGTGTCGGCGAAGGCGAAGTACGACTTTCCGCTCGAGCAGCTGAAGTCCCAGGCCGACGTGCTGCGCTTCGCTGCCAGGCTCGAGCAGGGTGCGGTCAGCGCCTACCTCGGGGCAGTGCCGCTGTTCGGCAACCGCGATCTGTCCAAGGCCGCCGCCAGCATCCTCGGCGACGAAGCCATGCACTGGGCCGTGCTGCGCCAGGCGCTGGGCGAGGCGCCCGTGCCTTCGGCCTTCGTGTCGTGAGTCCGGGTCCTTTGGTGCTGGCGGTGGTCATGGCAGTTGTGGCGGCAGCCCCGGCCCGGGCGGCGCCGGACCTGCTGCATGGCGAGCAGGTGTATGCGCGCTGCGTCGCATGCCGAATGCCGCGCTTCGGCGGCAGCCGTCACCGGTCCATCGGCAGGTAGAGGCTTTCCTTGACTTCTTCCATCACGACGTAGCTATTGGACTCCGCCGGCACCGGCAGCTTCTTCAGCAGATCGCCCAGCAGGCGCCGGTAGTCGCTCATGGCGCGCAGCCGCGCCTTCACCAGGTAGTCGAAGCCGCCGGACACCAGGTGGCATTCCATCACCTCGGGCACGTGCAGCAGTTCCTTCCTCACCTTGTCGAAGACATCGGCCGACTTGGAGGACAGCGTGATCTCCACGAACACCAAGAGCGTCTTGCCGATCGCCTTGGGATCGATGCGCGCGTGGTAGCCGGTGATCACGCCATCGCGTTCCATGCGCCGGACGCGCTCGGAGCAGGGCGAGGTCGAGAGGCCGATCTGCTCGGCCAGCTCGGTCATCGAGATGCGGCCCTGGCGCTGCAGGATGTCGAGGATCTTGCGGTCGGTGCGGTCGAGTTCGGTCATTGGCAGCAAGAAACACTGGATTTCATGGAAATTTCAGTGGAGTTTATGGCATAGGGATGAATACGCTCGGCTCTTCTGTTGAAGCGAAGAGGTCTTGCGATGAAAGTGATCGTTCTGGGCGGCGGCGTCATCGGTGTCACCACCGCCTACTACCTCGCGCGTGGCGGCGCGCAAGTGACGCTGGTCGATCGCCAGGGCGGCCCCGCGGAAGAAACCAGCTTCGCCAATGCCGGCCAGGTGTCGCCCGGCTATTCCACGCCGTGGGCGGCGCCGGGCATTCCCTTCAAGGCGCTCAAGTGGATGTTCCAGAAGCACGCGCCGCTCTCGATCCGGCCCGACGGCAGCCTGTTCCAGCTGCGCTGGATGGCAGCCATGCTGAAGAACTGCTCGCCCGAGCGCTATGCGGTCAACAAGGAACGCATGATGCGCGTGGCCGAATACAGCCGCGACTGCCTGCGCGAGCTGCGCGCCGAAACCGGCATCGCCTACGAGCACCGCACCCAGGGCACGCTGCAGCTCTTTCGTACCCAGGCGCAGGTCGATGCGGTGCAGCGCGACGTGGCGGTGCTGCAGGAGTGCGGCGTGCCCTATCAGCTGCTCGATCGCCGGCAACTGGCCGCGGTCGAGCCGGCCCTGGCCCGCACGGGCGACCTGCTGGCCGGCGGCCTGCGCCTGCCCAATGACGAGACCGGCGACTGCCACCTGTTCACGCGCGGGCTGGCCGATGTCGCGCGCGGGCTCGGCGTGGATTTCCGTTTCGACCAGAGCGTCGAAGGGCTCGTCACCGAAGGCGGCCGCATCACCGGCGTGCGCCTCGGCGGCCCGGCGCGCGAGCTGCTCACGGCCGATCGCTACGTGCTTGCCTTCGGCAGCTATTCGCGCGGCTTCGCGGCCGGGCTGGGCCTCGACATCCCGGTCTACCCGGTCAAGGGCTACTCGTTGACGGTGCCGCTCGTCGATCCGGCTGCCGCACCGCAGTCCACCGTGCTCGACGAGACCTACAAGGTTGCCGTCACGCGCTTCGACGACCGCATCCGCGTCGGCGGCATGGCCGAGCTCGGCGGCTTCGACCTGCGCCTGAACCCGCGCCGGCGCGAGACGCTGGAGCGCGTGATCACCGACCTGTTCCCCTGCGGCGACCTGCCGCGCGCCAGCTTCTGGACCGGGCTCAGGCCGATGACGCCCGACAGCACGCCGATCGTCGGCGCCACGCCTTATGCCAACCTGTTCCTCAACACCGGGCACGGCACGCTGGGCTGGACCATGGCCTGCGGCTCGGGCAAGGTGGTGGCCGACCAGGTCATGGGACGGCGGCCCGACATCCGCACCGACGGCCTCGCGATGGACCGCTACGGCGCGCCCGCGCCGCGGCGTCCGGTGGGCGCGCTGCCGAGCGGCGCTTCGGCCTGATCGCTCAGTCGGGCTTTCGTTCTGCCGCCTCGAGCAGCGCCGCAGCCCTGCGGCGCCCGTGGCGGTCCAGCGGCCGGAACGCCACGCCTTTCTGCCGGTTGTAGAACTCGAAGAAGCGCTCGACCTCGTCGAGCACGTCAGGCGCGATATCTGCCAGCGTTTCGCACTCGCGGTAGCGATGGGAGCTCGAAGCCACCAGCAGGAAGCGATCGTTGCGAACCGGCTTGCCGCCTTTCTTCTGTTGTTCGGCCTCGATCACCCCGGCCAGCCTGCACGGGACGACGACGCCGGGCGCGACGGCTTCGTCCATCAGCACCAGTGCATCGAGCGGATCGCCGTCCGCTCCCCGGGTGCTCGGCAGAAAGCCGAAGTCGTAGGGGAACGAGACACCCAGCGGCAGCACGGCATGCAGTTCCAGCGTGCGGCTCTCAGGCTCGTACTTGAGCTTGTTGCGCGAGCCCTGAACAGCTTCGATCACGACGCGGTAGTTGCCGTCCGCGTCGCGAAGCGGCAGGCGGTCCAGCGCTGCCGTGGTTGCCGGTGTGCTCATGGCGCCGACCTTGGCTGCGCGCCAGCGCGAAGCCCGGAGGACAACACCGCACCCCCATGCAGGAAAAGACTTGCGCGTTCGGGTTTCTCCGCAGAGGGATAGTCCGGGAGGCATCCTGGTTTGCCGCTGGTAAAACCACGGCATGACAAAGAGAATCCAAGCGCCCTCGATCACGCGGACGCAGGAAGCGGAAGGCACGGGCTTCGCCAAGGTGTTCGCTTTCCTGCGCGACAAGCTGCTCGAGGGCAGCATCCGCTCGGGGGATCGGCTGGTGGCCGAACGCGAGCTCGCGCTGCAGCTGGGCGTCAGCCGGCCCATCGTGCGCGAGGCGCTGCGCGCCCTGTCCATGATGGGCGTGGTCGAGATCCGCGAGCGCGTGGGCACCATCGTGCGCAAGCCCGACGTGTCGGTGCTGGGCGACTTCTTCGCCTTCTCGATGGCGCAGCAGGCCGATATCGTGGACGACGTGATGCAGGCGCGCATTGCGATCGAGGTGCAGGCGGTGCGCCTGGCCTGCCGGCACGCCTCCACTTCCGACCTGGAACGCATCGCCGCGGCGGTTGACCGCATCGAGGCAACGGTCGACGATTCCGACGAGGGCAGCCGCGCGGACTACGAGTTCCACACGGCATTGGTGCGGGCGAGCCGATCCGAAACCCTCATGCAGCTGTATGCGGCGATGTCGACGCTCCTGATGCGCTCGCACCACGAGCGGCGGGACGTGGTCGGCGGCGATCCGGCGGTCAAGCAATACCTGGTTGAAGACCATTCGCGCATCTTCCAGGCGCTGGTCTCGCGCGACGAAGACCTGGCCGACCAGGTGCTGCGCAAGCACTTCAGCATCGGCGACGAATATCGGCGCAAGGCCGCCACTGGGCCGGCCGCGCGCAACCGGCCGCCGAAGCGCGAGGAGATGGCGTGATCGATTTCGACTTCGGGGTCGTGCTCCAACGCTGGCCGCTGTTCGTCGATGGTGCCTGGCTCACCGTGCGGCTGGCGCTGGTCGCCACCTTGTCGGGCTTTGCGATCGGCACGCTGTGCGCCGCCGGCAGGCGAAGCAGCCACCGCTTGCTGGCGCGTGCCTGCGGCGCCTATGTGGAACTGATCCGCAACACGCCGCTCCTGGTCCAGATCTTTCTTGTCTACTTCGGCCTGTCCAGCCTCGGCCTGTCGCTGTCGGCGTTCACCGTGGCGGTGATCGCGCTCGCGGTCAACGCCGGCGCCTATGCGACGGAAATCATGCGCGCCGGTTTCGACTCGGTGAACCGCAGCCAGATCGAAGCTGCGGAATGCCTCGGCCTCTCGCGGCTGCAGGTGTACTGGCACGTCGTGCTGCTACCCGCGATGGAACGCGTGTACCCGGCGCTGACCAGCCAGTTCGTGCTGCTGATGCTGGCTTCGTCGATCTGCTCGCAGATCTCGGCCGAGGAGCTCACGGCGATCGCCAACCACGTGCAGTCGGACACTTACCGTCCCTTCGAGGCCTTCATCCTGGTCGGCGCGGCCTACATCCTGTTGTCGCTGCTCATGCGCCTCGGCTTCTGGGGCCTGGGCGCGCTGCTGTTCCCGCGCCGCCGCCGGCTAGGCACCCCGCTGTGATGACCGGCACCGCATTCAACGCCAACCACCTGCTGTTCCTGCTGCAGGGGGCCGGGTGGACCGCAATCCTCTCGCTCATCGCTTTCGCCGGCGGCGGCCTGTGCGCGTTCATCGTCGCGCTCGCGCGGGTTTCGCCCCATCGCTCGGTGCGCGCAACGGCGGGTCTGTGGGTGCAGCTGGTGCAGGGCTCGCCGCTCTTGGTCATCATGTTCCTGGCCTTCTTCGGGCTGCCGACCCTGGGCATCAAGGTCTCGGCGCTGGCCGCGGCCGGCGTGTCGCTGACGATCTATGTCTCGGCCTATCTGGGCGAAATCTGGCGCGGCGCCATTCAGGCGGTTCCGCGCGCGCAGTGGGAGGCTGCCGAATGCCTGGCGCTGAGCCGCACGCAACGCATGTTCAAGGTCGTGCTGCCGCAGGCCGTGCGGCTGGCCACGCCGCCCACGGTCGGCTTCATGGTTCAGATCGTCAAGAACACCTCGCTCGCTTCGGTGGTCGGCTTCGTCGAGCTCGCGCGCTCGGGACAGATCATCAACAACTCGATCTTCGAGCCCTTCATCGTCTACCTCTTCATCGCGGCGATCTACTTCGTGCTGTGCTATCCGCTCTCGGTCTGGAGCCGGCGGCTCGAGCGCAGGGCTGTCGCATCTCCTACTGCGGCGAAGGCCGCCTTCACCCATGACCCTGTCCTCGCCCAATCCTGAGTCCGCCACGGCGCCGGTCGTGCGGCTGCACGACGTGCACAAGAGCTTCGGCGCGCTGAAAGTGCTCGAAGGCGTCGGCTTCGAAGTCGGCCGCGGCCAGGTGACGGCGATCATCGGCCGCAGCGGCTCGGGCAAGAGCACGGCGCTGCGCTGCATCGACCGTCTCGAGCGCATCGACAGCGGCGAGATCGTGGTCTGCGGCCATCGCGTCGACGACGCCGGCATCGACCTCAAGGCGCTGCGGCTCGATGTCGGCATCGTCTTCCAGAGCTACAACCTCTTTCCGCACCTGACGATCGAGCAGAACATCTCGCTCGCGCCGCGCTCGGCCAGGGGCCTTGCCAGGTCGGCCGCGCGCTCGCTCGCGCACGAGGTGCTGGCCAAGGTCGGGCTCGCGGACAAGGCGGCCTCCTACCCCGAGCAGCTGTCGGGCGGCCAGCAGCAGCGCGTCGCCATCGCGCGCTCGCTGGCGATGCAGCCGAAGGTGATGCTGTTCGACGAGGTGACCTCGGCGCTCGACCCGGAGCTCACCGGCGAGGTGCTGCGCGTCATCGAGGACCTCGCGGCCGGCGGCATGACCATGGTGATGGTCACCCACGAGATGGCGTTCGCACGCAAGGTTGCAGATCAGGTGCTCTTCATGCACCGCGGCAGGGTCTGGGAGCGCGGAGGCCCCGAGATCCTGTCTTCCCCGCAAACCGCCGAACTTCGGCAGTTCGTGGCCAGCGAGCTCTGAAGGCTGGCCTTCCTTCGAAACCCTGGAGACAACACAACCATGAATCCGTTCCGTTCCCTGCCCACCCTGCTGGCCGCCGCCTGCCTTGCGATGGCGGCTTGCGCGCATGCCGACGTGCTCGACGACGTCATGAAGGCGAAGAAGATCCGCATCGCGACCGACTTCTCGATCCCGCCCTCGGGCATGCTCGACAAGGACCTCAAGCCGACCGGCTCCGACGTCGAGACCGCCCAGCTGCTCGCCAAGGATTGGGGCCTCGAGCTGGAGTTCGTGCAGACCACCGGCGCGACGCGGATTCCGAACCTGCAGACCGGCAAGGCCGACATCGTCGTCTCGACCCTTTCCGTGACCCCGGAACGCCAGAAGGTCATCGACTTCTCGAAGCCGTATGCGGCGCTGGTCTCGGTGATCGGTGCGCGCAAGGACCTGGCGATCAAGGACTGGCCCGACCTCAAGGGCAAGTCGGTCACCGTCACGCGCGGCACCACGCAGGACACCGAGCTCACGCAGCTGGCGAAGGACAGGGACTTCAAGGTCGTGCGCTACGACGACGACGCGACCATGGTGACCGCCGGTGTCAGCGGCCAGGCCGACATCGTTTCCACCTCGGTGACGATCATGAACCAGATCACCGCGAAGAACCCGCAGCGGCCGTTCGAGCAGAAGATCGTGCTGCGCAATCTCGACCTCGCCATCGGCGTCAAGAAGGGCGAGGAGCGCATGGTCGCCAAGCTCAACGAATGGGTCGCGGCCAATCTCCAGAACGGCAAGCTCAACGCCATCTACAAGAAGTTCCACGGCAGCGACCTGCCCGCGAACATGCGTCCCTGAATCATTCACAACCCGAAGAGGAATTCATGCGTCTCGTCATCGGTTCGGACCACGCCGGCTGGGTGCTGAAGAGCACCGTGGTCGAACACATCAGGAAGCTCGGCCACGAGGTCGTCGATGTCGGCAGCCACGACGACAAGCCGGTCGACTTTCCGGATGTGGCACGCGCGGTGGCCGCGAAGATCGTCGCCGGCGAGGTCGAGCGCGGCATCATGGTGTGCGGCACCGGTGTCGGCGCATCGATCGCCGCCAACAAGATGAAGGGCATCCGCGCCGCGGTCTGCCACGACGTGCATTCGGCGCACCAGTCGGTGGAGCACGACGACGTGAACGTCATGTGCATCGGTGCGCAGATCGTCGGGCCCTGGCTGGCCATCGATCTCGTCAGCTCCTACCTGGATGCGCGCTTCGCGGCCGAGGACGAGGATTTCCGGCGCCGCGTCGAGAAACTCCACCAGATGGACGCCGAGTCTTGAACCCCGACCACGCCACGCCCGAGGTCGTGGTGTTCGGCAGCCTGAACATGGACCTGGTGCTCCGTGTGCCGCGCGTGCCGGACGCCGGCGAAACCCTGCAGGCCCGTTCCTTCATGAGCAATCCGGGCGGCAAGGGCGCCAACCAGGCGACGGCGTGCGCGCGGCAGGGGGCCCGTGTCGCCATGGTCGGCCGCGTGGGCAACGACGCCTTCGGGCTCGCGCTGAAGGCATCGCTCGAAGCCGACGGAGTGGATGCGCGCCCCGTCGCCACCGATGCGGCAGCGACCGGCGTGGCCCTGATCATGGTCGACGACGGGGCGCAGAACCGCATCGTGCTGAATCCCGGCGCGAACGCATCGGTGGGCAGTGAGGACACGCAGCGTTTGCGCCGTGCTCTCGCTGGCGCGCGCATCCTGTCGCTGCAGCTCGAGGTTCCCATGCCGGCGGTGTGCGAGGCGGCGGCCATCGCGCACGCGGCCGGCTGCACGGTGGTGCTGAACCCGGCTCCCGCCCAGACGCTGCCCGACGCGCTGTGGGCGCTCGTGGGCATCGTCGTGCTGAACGAGACCGAGGCCGCGATGCTGAGCGGCATGGCGGTCCGCGACGCATCGAGCGCGGCCCGCGCGGCCGATGCGCTGCGCCGCCGCGGGCCTGCTCAGGTGATCCTGACGATGGGCGGCGACGGCGTCGTGATCGCCGATGCCGGGGCTTGCCGCCATTTCCCGGCGCTTGCGGTGCAGGCCGTCGACACCACGGCGGCTGGCGACACCTTCATCGGCACGCTGTGCGCCGCTCTCGCCCGGGGCGATGCCATCGATGCCGGCATCGCGCTCGGAATCCAGGCCGCCGCGCTCTGCGTGACCCGAGCCGGTGCCCAGGTCTCGATGCCTTGTCGGCAGGAGCTTCTTGCGCTGCCTGCGGTGCCGCTCCCGAGCGTCGTGCTGCCGCGCTGAGGCCGGGGCTGCGCAGGGCTCAGGACGCGGCCGGCGTCGAACGTCCCTCGATCAGCTTGACCAGCGTGTGCAGCACGCGGTTGACCGGCGTCGGAACGCCGAGCGCCTCGCCGCGGCGCAACACGTGGCCGTTGAGATGATCGATCTCGCTGCGCTTGCCGCGCGCCAGGTCCTGCGCTGTGGACGAGAACTGGGTCGGCATGGTCGGCGCGATGCGCTGCACCGCAGCCCAGGTGTCGCCGGGCACGGTCACGCCGCTGGCCTCGGCCACGGCCAGGCACTCCTGCACCACGTCCCGCATCACGGCTTCCACGCCCTCGCCCTGCACCAGGCGGCCGTAGGGCAGCTGCGAGATCGCCGACAGCGCGTTGTAGGCGCAATTGAGGATCAGCTTGGCCCATAGCGCGCCTGCCACGTTGTCGGAGATCTGGGTCGGCACGCCGGCGTCGATGAAGAGCTGTGCGACTTCCTCGCTCGCCGCCGAGGGCGCAATCACCAGCTCGCCGCGCCCGTGGTGCTTGACGTGGCCCGGCCCCGCCATTTCGGTGGCGACGTACACCACCGTGGCCGCGACCTGCTGGTGCAGCATCGCCTGCAGCCGTTCGGCGTTGTCGACGCCGTTCTGCAGCGTGAGCACGAGCGCATCCGGCATCAGATGCGGGCGCATCTGCGCGGCGGCGCTTTCGGTGTCGGTCGACTTGACGCAGAACAACACCAGCTTGGCGCCCTGCACGGCGTCGACCTCGGTGCCGGCCTCGACCGGCACGTGCGCCTGGAAGGACTGCGTGTCCAGCAGCAGGCCGTTGCGCCGGATCGCCTCGACGTGCTGCGGCCTCCCGATCAGGCTCACCGCATGGCCGGCGCGCGCCAGCATCCCGCCGTAGTAGCAACCCACCGCGCCCGCGCCCATCACTGCGATCTTCATGACCTGCTTTCGAAAACATCCGTCCTGCATGGTAGTGCCGGCGCGCACATGACCTCCCGGGTCATCGACCCGCGGCCCGGCTGCGGCGAGCATTCGTTCACCCCGCGCCGTTGCGGGTCGTGAACAGAAAGGAAACGCCATGAACACCGCCGCACCCGATGCCGCGCGCATCGCCGAACACTACATCGCCGTCTGGAACGAGACCGATGCCGAGCGCCGCCTGGCGCTGCTCGAAAGCCACTGGAGCGCGGATGCGCGCTACGTCGACCCCCTGATGCAGGGCAGCGGCCGAACGCAGATCAGCGCCCTGATCGGCGGTGTGCACCAGCGCTATCCGGGCTTCCGCTTCAGGCAGAAGGGCCAAGCCGATGCACATGGCGAGCACCTGCGCTTCTCGTGGACGCTGGGGCCGAGCGGCGCCGAAGACCTGATCGAAGGAACCGATTTCGTCCAGCTCGAGGGCGGCAAGCTGCAGTCGGTCACGGGCTTCCTGGACAAGGTGCCGGTCGGCGCCTGAAGTCTTACTCGACGATCGCCACGCCCTTGATCTGTGCATGCACGGCCGAGCCCGCGGCAAGCTGCAGCAGCTCGGCCGACTTGCGCGTGATGCGCGCCAGCATGCGCGTGCCGCCGAGGTCCAGCCCCACCATCACCTGGGCCGGGCCGTCTTCCGCCAGCTCGGCCACCGTCGCGGGCAGGATGTTGAGCACGCTGGTCGCGCCCTGGTGCTCGAGCGTGAGGCTCACGTCGCGCGCCTGGATGCGCACCCGCACCGGCTGGCCCACGCGCGCGCCGCTGTAGGGCAGGCAGAGCGTACCGCCGGCGAAAGCGAGCTGCGTCAGGCCGTAGGTCTCGTCGTAGCCCGTCACGACCGCCGCGACCACGGCGGCGGCCGTATCGCCATGCGCCAGCGGCAGATCGAGCCGGGTCATCAGCTCGGCGGCCGGGCCGCTCGCGACCACGCGTCCCGCATCGAGCAGCACCAGGTGGTCGGCCAGCCGCGCGACCTCGTCGGGCGCATGGCTGACGTAGATCACCGGAATGTCGAGCTCGGCGTGCAGGCGCTCGAGATAGGGCAGGATCTCGCGCTTGCGCTGCAGGTCCAGCGACGCGAGCGGCTCGTCCATCAGCAGCAGCTTGGGGCTGGTGGCCAGCGCACGCGCGATGCCCACGCGCTGGCGCTCGCCGCCCGAGAGCGTGTCGGGCCGGCGCGCGAGCAGGTGGCCGATACCCAGCAGTTCCACCGCCTGCGCCAGCGACACGCGCCGCTCGCCAGGCCTGACCCGCTTCATGCCGTATTCGAGGTTGCGCCGCACGTCGAGGTGCGCGAACAGGCGCGTCTCCTGGAACACGTAGCCCAGCGGCCGCCGGTGCGGGGCCAGGAACAGCTCGCTGTCCTGCCAGACTTCGCCATTGATCGTCACCTGCGCGCCGGGCGCGCGTTGCAAGCCGGCGATAGCGCGCAGGCAGGTGGTCTTGCCGCAGCCCGAGGGACCGAAGAGCGCGCTCACGCCGCGGCCGGGCAGCTCCAGCGCGACCTGGAGCGAGAAGCCGGGGTGCTCGACCTTCAGTTGCGCTATCACGCCATCGTTCATCGCCGCTGCCCTGTCGGATTGAGCGCATAGAGCGCCAGCAGCACGAGGAACGAGAACGCCACCATGCCCGCTGCCAGCCAATGCGCCTGCGTGTACTCGAGCGCTTCGACATGGTCATAAATCTGCACCGACACCACGCGCGTCTTGTCGGGGATGTTGCCGCCGATCATCAGCACCACGCCGAACTCGCCCACCGTGTGGGCAAAGCCCATCACCACCGCGCTGAGGTAGCCCGGCCGCGCGAGCGGCAGCACCACGCTGAAGAAGGTGTCGAGCGGCGAGGCCCTGAGCGTCGCCGCCGCTTCGAGCGGCTCCTGGCCGATGGCCTCGAAGGCATTCTGGATCGGCTGCACCACGAAGGGCATCGAATAGACCACCGAGCCGACCACCAGGCCCGCGAAGGTGAAGGGCAGCACGCCCAGCCCGAGCCACTGGGTGAGCGCGCCGATCGGCCCGTTCGGCCCCATGGCCACGAGGAAATAGAAGCCCAGCACGGTGGGCGGCAGCACCAGCGGCAGCGCCACCAGCGCGCCGACCGGCCCCTTCCACGCCGAGCGCGTGCGCGCCAGCCACCAGGCGAGCGGCGTGCCCACGAGCAGCAGGATCAGCGTGGTCAGCGCCGCCAGCTTCAGCGTGAGGACGATGGCGCCAAGATCGGAGGCGGCGGGCATGGCCTAGATGTCGTAGCCGAAGGAGCGGATCGCCGTCTTGGCGGCGTCGGACTTGAGGTAAGCCATGAGCGCCACGGCCGCCGCGTTGTCCTTGCCGCGCGCCAGCAGCACGGCGTCTTGGCGGATCGAGCCGTGCAGCTCGGCGGGCACGATCCAGGCCGAGCCGCTCTTGAGCCTGCCGTTCTCCCACACCTGCGAAAGCGCGACGAAGCCGAGCTCCGCATTGCCGCTCGAGACGAAGCTGAAGGTCTGGCCGATGCTCTCGCCCTGCACGAACTTGGGTTCCAGCTGGGCCATGAGCCCGAGCCGCGTGAGCGTCTCGACCGCCGCCGCGCCGTAGGGTGCGAGCTTGGGCGCGGCCAGCGCGAGGTGAGCGAACTTCGCGCTCCGGAGCACCTCGCCCCTGGCGTCCACGAAATCGGGCCTGGCCGACCACAGCACCAGCTTGCCGGTGGCGTAGGTGAAGCGGCTGCCCGCCACCGTGGCGTTCTCCTTGTCGAGCCTGGCCGGCGTCTCGTCGTCGGCCGCGAGGAAGACCTCGAACGGCGCCCCGCTCGTGATCTGCGCATAGAACTTGCCGGTTGCGCCCGACGAGAGCACGGCCTTGTGGCCGGTCGCTTTCTCGAAGCCGGCGGCGATCGCCCTCATCGGCGCGAAGAAGTTGGCCGCGACCGCGACCTGGACTTCCGCCGCGTGGCTGGCAAGCGAAGCGCCGAGGGCGAGCAGCGTGGCGATGACAAGATGCAAGGAGCGCAGAGCTTTCATGGGTCGCTATTCATGAATGGAATAGCGCAAGTGTAGGCCGAACGGCACAATCCGCCCATGGCATCACCCCGTTTCGGCGACGCGCTCGGCCATGGCATGAGCGACAAGCGCATCGACATCCTGCGCGGCATCGGCCGCAGCGGCAGCATCTCGCAGGCGGCGCGCGAGGCGACGGTGAGCTACAAGGCTGCGTGGCAGGCGGTCGCCACGCTCACCAATCTGGCCGGCGTGCCGCTGGTGGAGCGGGCGGTGGGCGGTGCGGGCGGCGGCGGCGCCTCTCTCACCGCGCATGGCGCACAACTGCTCGAATTGGCCGATGCGCTCGATGCGGCGCGCCGCGCCGTGCAATCGCGCGCCGGCGCCGGCGCCGGCATCGCGGCGGCGCGGCTCGCGATCCGCACCAGCATGCGCAACCAGCTGCCGGCTGTTGTGGGCGCGATCGAATCCACCGGCCGCATCGTGCGCGTGCACATGAAGCTCGGCGCGGCGCAGCAGCAACAGCAAGCCGTCGCGGCCCGCATCACGCGGGAGAGTGCCGAACTGCTCGGCCTGGCGGAAGGCATGGCCGCCATCGCGCTGTGCAAGGCGACCGCGGTGCGCGTGGAGCGCGCGGCCACGCAACGCAGGAGCAAGGGCAACCAGCTCGGCGGTGTGGTCGAAAGCGCGGCACGCGGCGAGGACGGCGACGAGATCGCGATCGTGCTCGACAGCGGCCTGCAACTCGTCGGCTTCGCGCCGGCCGGCTCGGGGCTGCGGACCCGGCAGCGCGTCGTCGCCGCCATCGACGAGTCTGCCGTGGTGCTGGCACTGCCGGGCTGAGAACGACTCAGAGTCCCAGGTCGCTCAGGCCCGGGTGGTCGTCCGGACGTCGGCCCAGCGGCCAGAAGAACTTGCGCTCGCTCTCCTTGATCGGCAGGTCGTTGATGCTCGCGTGGCGATGCGTCATCAGGCCCTCTGCGTTGAACTCCCAGTTCTCGTTGCCGTAGCTGCGAAACCAGTTGCCGGCGTCGTCGTGCCACTCGTAGGCGAAGCGCACCGCGATGCGCGGGCCGCCGAAAGCCCACAGTTCCTTGATGAGGCGGTAGTCGAGCTCGCGCGCCCACTTGCGTTCGAGCAGCGCCTGCGCCGCCGCCCGGCCGACCGGGAATTCGGCGCGGTTGCGCCAGCGCGTGTCTTCGCTGTAGGCCAGCGCGATGCGGGCCGGGTCGCGCGAGTTCCATCCGTCTTCGGCCAGGCGCACCTTCTGGGTCGCGGTTTCGAAAGTGAAGGGAGGCAGGGGCGGGCGTGTTTCCATGGCGGCGAGTTCCTGAAGGGGTGGATGAATGAAGTAGACAGACCTGTCTACGTGGCCCAGTCTAATGCACGTAGACAGACCTGTCTACAATGGCTTCATGCCAAGTTCAACCACCCTCGAGCTGAAGGACCGTCCCGCCGGCGAGCGCATCCTGCTGACCGCGCACGACCTGTTCTACCGCGAGGGCATTCGCGCCACCGGCATCGACCGCGTGATCGCCGAGTCGGGCGTGACCAAGGTCACCTTCTATCGACACTTCCCGAGCAAGAACGAGCTCATTCGCGCCTTCCTCGCCTACCGCCACGAGCGCTGGATGCGCTGGTTCGTCGAGGCGCTGGAGCGCCACGGCGCGAAGCGCGGCAAGGGCATCGATGCGCTGGTGCCGGCGTTGCGCGACTGGTTCTCGGATGCCGGCTACCGCGGCTGCGCCTTCCTCAACAGCGTGAGCGAGCTTGGCGGCGCCATGCCCGAGGTGGTGGAGATCGCGCGCAGCCACAAGCGCGAGATGACGGCGGAGATCGAGAAGCTGCTGCCGCCTTCGCGCCAGCGCGCCAGGGACGCGCAGCTCATCGCGCTGGCGGTCGACGGCGCCATCGTTCACGCGCAGTTCGACGAGACGCCGGAGGCGGCTCTGAAGACGCTGGCGCGGCTCGTGAAGCGCTGTGCCGCTACCTCGATCGGGTTGCGCGAGGCGGGTTGACCTGCGGTCCGGGGCCGACGGCGATCGGCGGCCCTGGATCGTCGCTGCTCCAGGCCGGCGCGGAGCGAACCGGGCTGTTGAAGAGCGGCCCGGGGCCCGGCGCGATCGGCGGACCCGGATCGTCGCTGCTCCATGCCGGCGTGCGGGCCGAACTGACCAGCGGGCCGGGGCCGGGCGCGATCGGCGGCCCCGGATCGTCGCGGCCCCATGCGGGCGTGCGGGCCGAACCGGCCAGCGGGCCGGGGCCGGGGACGATCGGCGGCCCCGGGTCGTCGCGGCCCCATGCCGGGGTGCGGGCCGAACCGGCCAGCGGCCCGGGACCGGGAGCGATCGGCGGCGGCCCTGGGTCGTCGGTCCATGCCGGCGTGCGGGCCTGCCGCGTGGGGGCCGGGGAGGGTCCGCGCGTGCGCTCCGCGGGCCCCATCGACCGGGTGCGGGCGGCTGCAGGCTCCATCGCCGGTTCTTTGTCCGCCGACGCCTTGGCTTCAAGTGGCGCCGCCACGACGGGGGTGGCGGGCGCGGCAGGCGCAGGCGCGGAGGCCTGCTTCGGCGCCGGTGACACGGGTGCAGCCGAAGCCTGCGCCGGCCCGGCAGCCGGCGAGGGGACCGGAGCCGCGGCCTGTTCCGGCGCCGGCTTGGTTTCAGGCGCGGGCACCGCCTGGCTCCAGATCGGTGGCGGCGCCGGCGCGCCGACTTCGCGCGTGACGTACAGGTACCAGCCGATGAAGGCGATGCTCATGGCGAGCGCCAACAGCCCCAGGCGAAGCCAGAACGCCGGCGTCTCGGCCGGCAGCAGCGCGAGCGAAGGGTTCCTGGGGCGCGATGGACCGTCCAGGGGCGGGATCGAGTCCTGAAACCCCGGAGACGCCGTCCTCAGCGAGTCGAGTGCCGAAGGGCCGGTGGGCGTGAAGCCCGGCAGCCGGCCGGCGCAGCCGCTGCAGAACATCGCCTTCTCGCGGTTGGGGGTACCGCAAATCGCACACACGACGGACATGAAACAGACTCCCTGCCAAAGCAAATCAATACCTGCGTACTGTCCACACCAGCGCCCGGCTGTCTGTCAGCCGTGTCCCACGTGGAGCTTCGTGGCGCGCGTGTCCGACGTGCCGATGCAATGAAGAATAACTATGGCCGCGTACTTTCAGCTAGCGCGGAGGATTCGTTTCAGCCTGGTTGGCCGGCGCGCGCCCGAGGTGGCGGGCGAGAAAGGCGCCGACCTTCTGTTCGTATTCGTGCTGCGCAAGTGCGTGCAGGTCGACGTGCGCAGCCCGGTCCACGATCCACAACTGCTTCGGCTCCATCGCCATGCGGAAGAGCTCGCGCGACTCGTCCGCGGTGGTGCGGCGATCTTCGGCACCGGAGATGATGAAGACCGCAGCGCCAAGCCCGCCGACGCGCTCGACCGGGCGAAGCTGGCCGGGCGACACGCCAGCGCGCAGCGGGAGCTGCCACAGCAAGAGCGGCGACAGCAGTCCGCCGGCCGATCCCAGATAGGTCTCCAGGCGGTTCCGCACCGCCTCGTCGATCGTTGGATACATCGACTCGAGAATCACTGCGTGGACCTGCGCATTGGGCCCGCCGAGTGCGAACGCCGCGGCGCCCAGCGATATACCGATGACGCCGACCGGTTCCGACGGCATCTCGCGCCGAAGGTGGGCCAGTGCGGCCTGGACGCCCTCGGCTTCGCGCACGCCAAACGTGATCCGATCGCCTGTGCTCTCGCCATGTGCGGGCAGGTCGATCAGCAGAACCGAATACCCAAGCCGATGCAGGAAGCGCGCGCGTCCGATCATCTGGCGGCGATCGGAGCGCACGCCGTGCAGGAGCAGGACGGCGCCGGCACCCGAGTTGCCGCGACTTTGCCAACCCGAAAGCTGTTCCTGGCCTGCATAGGGTATGAGCACAGCCGCCGCCGGCAGGTCCGGCGGAAGGGCGCCGATGGTCGAACGAACAGGGCGACTCAGCAGCTCGCCGACGGCGGCGGTGCACAGAACCCCGAGCGCCAGGGCAGCGACAACGAGGTAGAACCATCCAAGCATGGTTGCGGAGTATGCAGCCGGTGGCACGCCCTGTAGGCGCCGCTGCGTATCTGCCGGCGGCATCGTCCTACGCCCGGGAGCTTCTTTGTAGCGCATGACCCCTCAGCCGCGCCGTCGCGGCGGCGGCGAAGAAGCGGGGGACGTCATGCAAGCAGATTGCCGATTCGATTTTCGGGTGAAGACGTTGATTCGCGCCGGCTGCATCGCGGCGGCGGCCGGTCTCGCGGCCTGCGGCGGTGGGGACGGCGGTCATGGCGGCGGCGGGTTCCCGCCCCCGAGCCAGACCCGCCTGAGCTGCGACGACTCGATGAAGGGCGCCTTCAAGCCCGACGCCAACACGACCGTGCTGCTGGTCAGGTCCTTCAAGACCGGCGACCCGCTGCTGTTGTCCGGCACGCCGACGTCCACCACGCCCACGGCGAGCACCGAGGTGTGCGTGGTGAAGCTGCTGGTCGGGCCCGGCAACCCCGGCCCGGCGGGCGCGCCCTCGACCTCCGCCGGCATCGGCATCGAGGTCTGGCTGCCCAGCGAGGCCAAGTGGAACCAGCGGGTGCACGTGAAGGGCGGCGGCGGCTGGGCCGGCGGCGTCCACACGTCCTTAACGGCGCTCGCGGGTATCACCGGCGGCACCGCCGGCGCGCCGGCGCAAACCGCGATGGTCGAAGGCGCGGTCTCGGCCAGCACCGACACCGGCCATGCCAACACCGCCAACGGCGGCTCCTTCGCGATGCGGCCCGACGGCACCATCAACATCAATCTGTGGAACGACTTCGCGCAGCGCGGCATTCACGAAATGGCGGTCAAGACCAAGGCGCTGGCCGCCGCCTTCTACGGCAAGCCGGCCAGGTTCGCGTACTGGAACGGCTTCTCCACCGGCGGCCGCCAGGGCCACATGGAAGCGCAGGCGAATCCGGCCGACTTCGACGGCATCCTCGCCGGTGCGCCGGCCATCAACTGGACCAAGTTCATCACCGCCGAGCTGTACCCGCAGATCGTCTACCAGCGCGATCTGGGCGGCGTGCCCCTGACGCCGGCCCAGCTCACGCTGCTGGGCAACGCGGCCATCAACGCCTGCGACGTGGTGAACGGGCAGCACCTGGGCTACATCCCCGATCCCTCGCAATGCCGCTACGACCCGCTGCTCGATGCCAGCGTGCTGTGCGCGGGCAGCGGCGGCACCGGGCCCGCCGACAGCTGCGTGACGGCCACCCAGGCGCTCGCAATGAACAAGATCTGGTATGGCCAGACGGCCGACGGCTCCGTGCCGTCGCCCTCCGCCGACAACGGCTTCGCGACCTCGCCCTCGGCTTCGGCCCTCCAGCGCTGGTACGGGCTCACGCGCGGCACCAATCAGAGCGGGCTCGCCGGTCCCACGCCCTTCAGCATCGCGACCGACATGGTGGCGCTCGAGCTGCAGGACCCGACCTGGGCCCAGCCCAACTTCATCAACGCGACGGGCAATGGCATCGATCGCTGGAAGACGCTGTCCTATGCGGCTCTCTCGAACGCCTACGACCAGGGCGTCGCCCTGCAATCCGCTTTCGCCAACATCAACACGGACGATCCGAACCTCGAGCGCTTCGCCGTGCGCGGTGGAAAGATGCTGGTCTACCACGGCCTCTCGGACACGCTGATCCCGCCGCAGGGCACGACCCACTACTACACGCGCCTGTCGGACCGCATGGGCGGCGATGCGGTGGTGCGCAACTTCTACCGGCTCTTCCTGGTGCCGGGCATGGCCCACGGCTTCAGCAACGGCACCACCAACCCGGCCGCGAATCCGCCGCTGCCGAGCATCAACCAGCTCTACACGGCGCTCACGGCCTGGGTGGAAGGCGGCAATTCGCCGGAGCGCATCGACATCTCGGCGCCCGCCAGCGGCGGTTCGCCGGCCAGCTCGCGGCCGATCTGCATGCATCCGACCAAGGCCACGCTGACCGGCGGCGATCCGCGGGCGGCGACCTCGTACGTCTGCTCCTGATCGGCCCTAGCGCAGCGCCCTGCGCATCGCCGGCCAGGCGCCGACCGTGAAAGCGCGCAGCGCCCATTCCACCGGCCCGTAGCCGAAGCGGCGCAGCCACAGGCGGCTGGCCGCCAGCTGGGCCGCGAAGATGATGGATGCGATCAGCACGCAGCCACCGGGCGAGACGCGCCCCATCCAGCCGAGCCCGTAGGCGGTGAAGATCAACGCGCACACCAGCGACTGCAGCAGGTAGTTGCTCAGGGCCATGCGCCCCGCGGGCGCCAGCAGCCCGACGATGCGCGGGCCGCTCGCGCGCTGAAACAACATCATCGCGAGGCCGACATAGGCGGCGCTCAGAAAAGGCGCGCTCGCGAGGCTCAGGCCCAGCCCGACGATCTCCCAACCCAAGCCCATTCCGTAGACCATGGCCGTCGCATAGAACACGGCGCCGGGCAAGCCCACCGCCAGTCCCCAGGCGGCCAGGCTCGGCCAGAGGGCGTGGTAGCGATCGAGCCGCGCGAACATGCGCCGCCTGCCGGCCACGAGGCCGAGCATGAACATGGCCAGCGCGCACGGCCCCTGGATCAGCACCACGATCCACCAGGTGTTGCCCAGATCGCGCAGCCGCTGCGCGACCACGCTGGCCGGCGTGCCGAGCCAGGCCTGCTGCGCCGCGCTCGCGCG
Organism: Variovorax paradoxus; assembly: GCF_018614915.1. GTDB lineage: Bacteria > Pseudomonadota > Gammaproteobacteria > Burkholderiales > Burkholderiaceae_C > Variovorax > Variovorax paradoxus_K. The sequence continues at coordinate 128,589 of NZ_JAGGNU010000024.1, forward strand.
GGCGGTGGCGTAGGCGAGATCGGCCGTTTCGCCGGCGAAGAGCTGGAGCCCGCCCAGCAAGGCCAGCACTGCAGCGGGCAGCAGCGGCAGCACGCAGGCGAGCCGGACCGCCCGGGCTTCGGCCTGGTGGCGCAGCCCGAGCAGCATCAGGCCCAGCACGGCGTAGGTGGACAGGATGTCGCCATGGAACAGCCACACGGCATGCGCGGCGCCGATGAGCCAGAGCCCGAGCAGGCGCCTCAGCATCCTCGGCACGAAGGCCTTGCCGCTGTGCTCGGCCGCAGTCATCTGCAAGGTGAAGCTGTAGCCGAACAGGAAGGAGAAGAGCAGGTAGAACTTGGTCTCGAACAGGCAGGCCACGAGCCAGCGCACCGCGCGGTCGACCGGCCGTGCAAAGGCGGGGTCGGGCACGGCCATGCCGTAGTAGGCCGAGGCGAAGCTCCCGATGTTGACCATCAGGATGCCCAGCAGCGCAAAGCCGCGCAGCGCATCGAGATGGAGCAGCCGCGCGGGCGGGCCGGGCGGCTGCTCGCGGGGCTGGCGGGAGGGGTCGGCGGCCATGCTGCCATGGTAGGCCCGCGCGCGCGGCGGGCAACCCCGGCCTCGATGGCGCCGAAGGGGCTACGCCTTCTCCGGCACCGGGTTGCGAAAGCTCACGTTGAGCAGGTTCCAGGCGTTGATGACCGCGATGGTGAAGCCGAGCTCGACGATCTCCACGTCGCTGAAATGCGCCTTCAGGCGGGCGAATTCCTCGTCGCTCGCATCGCTGTGCGGCGTGGCGTTGACGATCTCCGCCCAGCGCAGTGCTGCGCGCTCGCGTTCGCTGAAGAAGGGCGCTTCGCGCCAGCCGGCGAGGGCATTGAGATGGCGCGGATCGATCTCCTGCCGGATCAGGTCGCGCCAGTGCATGTCGATGCAATAGCCGCAGCCGTTGATCTGCGAGAGCCGCAGCAGCACGAGATCGACCAGGCGGCTGCCGAGCGCGCCCTTGTGGACGGCGGCGGAGGTGTCGAGCAGCCCCTGGAAAGCCTTGGGAGCGAGCTGGTAGTAGGGAAGACGGGCGGCGTGGGCCATGAGAGTTTCCTTGATTGCGTGTTCGGTTTCAGGAAGGTCGCCCCATGCGGCCTTCCATGCACTCAAGACGCAGGAAGGCCCGTGTTTGTGACAGCACCCGGTGGGAGTACGCTGTCCGCTCCATTCATCGAGGAACAAGCCATGAGCCAGAAGATGCGCATCGAACACGACCTGCTGGGTGACCGCGAGGTGCCCGACGAGGCCTACTACGGCGTGCACACGCTGCGCGCCAAGGAAAACTTCCAGATCTCGGGCACCACCATCTCGGCCTTTCCGGAACTGGTGGTCGCGCTGGCCTCGGTCAAGCAGGCGGCCGCCGAAGCCAACACCGAGCTCGGCCTGCTGCCCGCCGAGCTGCGCGACGTGATCGTCGCTGCCTGCAAGGAAATCCGCGGCGGCGCGCTGCACGACCAGTTCGTGGTCGATGTGATCCAGGGCGGCGCCGGCACCTCGACCAACATGAACGCCAACGAGGTGGTCTGCAACCGCGCGCTCGAAATCATGGGCCACCGCCGGGGCGACTACCAGCACCTGCATCCCAACGAGCACGTCAACATGGCGCAGAGCACCAACGACGTCTATCCGACCGCGATCCGCATCGCCACCTGCTTCGCGATCGAAGAGCTGCTCGCGGCGATGGACTATCTCCGCGCCGCCTTCGACGCCAAGGCCAAGGAGTTCGCGCACCTGCTGAAGATCGGCCGCACGCAGCTGCAGGACGCGGTGCCGATGACGCTGGGCCAGGAGTTCTCGACCTATGCGGTCATGCTGGAGGAAGACATCGCGCGCCTGACCGAGGCCTCGGCCCTGATCCGCGAAGTCAACCTCGGCGCCACGGCCATCGGCACCGGCATCACCGCGCATCCCGAGTACGCGGGCAAGGCGCTGGCCGCGCTGCGCGGCATCACCGGCCTCGATCTTTCCACCGCGCCCAACCTGATCGAGGCCACGCAGGACTGCGGTGCCTTCGTGCAGCTGTCGGGCGTGTTGAAGCGCATCGCGGTCAAGCTGTCGAAGACCTGCAACGACTTGCGGCTGCTCTCCAGCGGTCCGCGCTCGGGCTTCGGCGAGATCAACCTGCCGCCGATGCAGGCTGGCTCGTCGATCATGCCCGGCAAGGTCAACCCGGTGATCCCGGAGGTGGTCAACCAGGTCGCGTTCGAAGTGTTCGGCAACGACCTGACCGTGACCTTCGCGGCCGAGGCCGGCCAGCTGCAGCTCAATGCCTTCGAGCCGATCATCGCGAGCGCGCTGTTCCGCAGCTTCAAGCACCTGACCAACGGCTGCATGACGCTGGCCGACCGTTGCGTGAAAGGCATCACCGCCAACCCCGACCGGCTGCGCGAGAGCATCGAGCGTTCGATCTCGCTCGTGACCGCGCTGAACCCGATCATCGGCTACAAGGAAGCGACCGAGGTCGCCGCCGAGGCCTTCGCCAACGGCACCAACGTGCGCGAGGTGGTGCTGCGCCGCAAGCTGATGACCGAGGCCGAGCTCGAGGACGCGCTGCGCCACGAGGTGCTGACCCAGCCGCGCGCCTACGAGAAGGCGCGGAAGGCGGACTGACGCGCTCGCCTATAGTCGCGGCTCCAGCACGAGGTCGATATGAGTTTTCAAGACGCAGCGGCGCGTTTCGAGCGCGCGGAATCGGGCACCGATTCGTTCAAGATCCTGTCCAGGGATGCTTTTCAACAGATGAAGAACGACCCGCCGAACGCGGGCCTGTACTTCGTGATCGGCATTGCGGCGCAGGCCTATGTGCGCAAGTACGAGGACCAGGGCGTCACGCCCGAATTCGCCGACCGCGCCAAGGCCATCCTGGTCGGCTACAACGCCAGGCTCGTGGAAGCGCTCGCCGCCGATGCACCCACGCGGCTGCGCCTCCTGGGCGAGGTGGCCATCGACTACGAATGGCAGGTGCACGACTTCTGAGGCGTCGCTCGCGCGTTCCTCACGGCATCATGCCGATGATCTTCTTGATCTCGGCGGCCGAGTAGGCGCGCAGCGTTTGCGAACGCACGTTGCCGAGCGCGCCGACGCTCAGCAATGCGGCCATCGCCGCTTCGTCGCTGCCTTCGGTCACGACCACCAGGTCGTAGTTGCCGGTGGTCCAGTGAATGCTCTTGACCGCGAGGCCGAGCTTCGACGCCAGGCCGGTGAACGCCTCGGCGCGCGCCGGCGACTCCTTGACGCTGCGGATGCCCTGGTCCGTGAAGCTGATGAGCGAGATGTAGGTGGCCATGGTGCTGCCCTCGTTGCGAGTGGAGGCATGGCCGCCGCGGCCGCGGCACAGCGCCTTGAAGGGGATGACATCGCGCCGCGACCCCCGGAGACGGATCGCTGAAACTCAATATAGGCGGCGTGCCGGCCGAAGTCCATACGGCCGGAGGCTCGTCAGTGCGCGGAACGCACGAGCGCCTCGAGTTCGCGCCGGATGGCATCCGTGCTGTCGGGCCGCACCAGGCGGCTCAGTTCCTTGCCGTCGCGCATGAAGATCAGCGTCGGCCACAGCTTGATGCCGAAGGAGCGGCCCAGCGGCCGCCCGCTGCCGTCCTCGATCTTGAGGTGGCGCAGCGGCGGCACATCGGCCAGCGCCTTCGCCAGCAGCGGTTGCACCGCCTTGCAAATGCCGCACCAGGGTGCGCCGAATTCGATGAGCGTGGCGCCGGAGAGAGCGTCGACTTCGCTGCGCGAAGGTTCGACCGAGGCGTAGGAATCGTTCATCGGCCGATTCTGCGTCAGGCCGGATTTCAGCGTCGGCGTCGTGCCAATTTGCGGTATACGGTCGCGCGGCTGATGCCCAGCGCGCGCGCCGCCTCGGCCACGTTGCCGCGGGCGTCGTCCACCGCGCGGCGGATCAGCGCGGTTTCGAGCTCGCGCAGCCGCGGCGGGCGCTGCGCGACCGTCGCCGTCGGCTTGTGGCCCCTCAGCTGGAGTCGCGCGTGCACGCGCAGGCCCGACCAGAGCGGTACTTCGAGCATCGCATCGCCGCGCCGCGCCGCATCGAAGAGCATCTGCGGCGGCAGCGCGAACAGGTCGCGGCAGTTCAGCGCCGGACCGAAGCCCAGCGGCTGATGGAGCATCTGGCGCGCCGCGGCATTGGCGCCCGTCACATGGCCGTCGGCGTCGATGCCGAGCAGGCCTTCGACGCCCGGCCCGGCGGCGTATCCTGGCCACTCGATGCGCAGCAGCAGCTCGCAGGGAAGGCCGAGCATCAGCGCGTCCTCGATGCTGCGCGCCGAGAGCGCGGCCAGATGCCGCAGTTCGGGGCGTTCGACCGCCTGCACCCCGGTCAGGTCCAGCATGCCGATGCATTCGCCCTGCGGTCCGAACAACGGCGCGCCGGCGCAGCTGTAGATGCTGGTGTCGTCGAAGAAATGCTCGCCGCGATGCAGCCACACGGATTCGTGCTCGGCCAGCGCGGCCCCGATGGCCGTGGTGCCGACCGCGCGCTCCGACAGGTCGAGCCCGATGCGCGCGATGTCGCGCACATGCCTGGCCGCGGGGTCGCTGCCGCCGGGCAGGGCGCCCACGTCGATCACGACGCCGTCGGCATCGGTGAGGATCGCGAAGTAGCGCGTGTCGGCGATGGCGCGCGACAGCCGTTCGAGTACCGGCCGCGCGGCCGAGACCAGCGCGCGATGGCGTTCGGCGACGCGCCGCGCCGCCGAAGCCGAGACAGGGTCGAAGCAGACGCGCTGCTGCGGCTGGTGGCCGGCCGCCAGGCAGCGCTGCCAGGAGCGCGCGATCCAGGGCTCGATGCGCGGGCGCTGCGGGCCAGCGGCATCGCCGTCCAGCCATTCGCGCCGCGCCTGTGCAATGGAGAGGGTGCGCTCGGTCGGCGCTGTGGCGTGAGGGACGGTCATCTGTTTCATTTTGAGAATTTCAGGCGCCGCCTGCAAGCGCCTAGGGTTTTGCCTAGCATGGTGCCCTTGCTCGGCGTCCAAGATTCCAGCTGCCGAATCGTGGGTCGACAGACCCTTAGCCATCACCATCACGGAGACAGCCACATGCAGGTCCCATTCACGGTCAACGGCCGTGCGGTCACGGTCGACGCACCTCCCAACACCTTTCTCGTGCACGCGATCCGCGAGCACCTCCACCTGACCGGCACGCACGTGGGCTGCGACACCGCGCAGTGCGGCGCCTGCACGGTCCACGTCAACGGCCGCGCGGTCAAGTCGTGCAACGTGCTGGTGGCGCAGGTGACCGGTGCCGAGATCACCACCATCGAAGGCATCGCCCAGCCCGACGGCACCATGCACCCGATGCAGGCCGCCTTCAAGGAATGCCACGGCCTGCAATGCGGCTTCTGCACGCCGGGCATGGTGATGAGCGCGATCGACCTGTGCACGCACCATCCCAAGTCGAGCGAGGCCGAGATCCGCGAGCTGCTCGACGGCAACATGTGCCGCTGCACGGGTTACCAGAACATCGTCAAGGCGGTGCAGATGGGCGGCGAAGCGATGGCCGCCGCGCCCGCCAAGACCGCTGCCACGGCATAAGGAGTACGTCATGGGCGCACCCGACTTCGCAAAGTTGCCGCACATCGGCGAGGCACTCAAGCGCAAGGAAGACTACCGCTTCCTGACCGGCGCCGGCCAGTACACCGACGACGTCACCCTGGCCAACCAGAGCCATGCCGTGTTCCTGCGCTCGCCGCATGCGCACGCCAACATCAAGTCGATCGACACCGCCGCCGCCGAGAAGATGCCCGGCGTGGTCGGCATCTTCAGCGGCAAGGACATCGACGGCAAGATGGGTGGGCTGCCCTGCGGCTGGCTCATCAACAACCCCGACGGCACGCCGATGAAGGAGCCGCCGCACCCGATCCTCGCGATCGGAAAAGTGCGCTACGTCGGCGACCACGTCGCGATGGTCGTGGCCGAGACGGTGGAGCAGGCCAAGAACGCCGCTGAGGCGATCGTGGTCGACTACGACGTGCTGCCAGCGCTGGTGAGCGTGGCGGATGCCGCGAAGAAGGCGGGCGGCGTCACCCTCCACGACGCCGCGCCCGACAACCAGTGCTACAAGTGGGCGCTGGGCGACAAGGCGGCGGTCGACGCGGCCTTCGCCAAGGCGGCGCACGTCACGAAGCTCGACCTCGTCAACAACCGCCTGGTGCCGAATCCGATGGAGCCGCGCGTCGCCATCGGCAGCTACAGCCGCGCGACCGAGGAATACACGCTCTACGTCGCCAACCAGAACCCGCACGTCGAGCGCTTATTGATGACCGCCTTCGTGCTCGGCCTGCCCGAGCACAAGGTGCGCGTGATCGCGCCCGACGTCGGCGGCGGCTTCGGCTCCAAGATCTTCCTCTACGCCGAAGACGTGGCGCTGACCTGGGCGGCCAAGCAGCTCAACCGCAGCATCAAGTGGACCGGCGACCGCTCGGAGTGCTTCCTGTCCGATGCGCACGGCCGCGACCACGTGAGCCACGCCGAGATGGCGATGGACAAGGACGGCAAGTTCCTCGCCCTGCGCGTGCACACCGACGCCAACCTGGGCGCCTACCTGTCGACCTTCTCGACCGCGGTGCCGACCATCCTCTACGCGACACTGCTCGCCGGCCAATACACGACGCCGCAGATCTACGTCGAGGTCGACGCCTGGTTCACCAACACCGCACCGGTCGACGCCTACCGCGGGGCAGGGCGGCCGGAGGCCACCTACCTGCTGGAGCGCCTGGTGTCGCGCTGCGCGTGGGAGATGAACCTGGGCCAGGACGAGATCCGCAAGCGAAACTTCATCACCGCGTTTCCCTACCAGACGCCGGTGGCGCTGCAGTACGACACGGGCGATTTCCACGCCTCCATGAATCGCGCGCAGGAACTGGCCGAGGTGGCCGGCTTTGCGCAGCGCAAGGCAGCGAGCGAGGCGCAAGGCAAGCTGCGCGGCATCGGCTACTCGAGCTACATCGAGGCCTGCGGCATCGCGCCCTCGAACATCGCGGGCGCGCTCGGCGCGCGCGCCGGCCTGTTCGAATGCGGCGAGATCCGCGTGCATCCGACCGGCAGCGTCACCGTCTTCACCGGCTCGCACAGCCACGGCCAGGGGCACGAGACCACCTTCGCGCAGGTCGTCGCGGCGCGCCTGGGCATCCCGGTCGAGAACATCGACGTGGTGCATGGCGATACCGGCCGCGTGCCCTTCGGCATGGGCACCTACGGCTCGCGCTCGATCTCGGTCGGCGGCGCGGCGATCATGAAGGCGCTCGACAAGATCGAGATCAAGGCCAAGAAGATCGCGGCCCACCTGATGGAGGCGAGCGACGCCGACGTCGAGTTCGCCAACGGCGAGTTCACCGTCAAGGGCACCGACAAGAAGATCCCCTTCGGCCAGGTGGCGCTCACGGCCTACGTGCCGCACAACTACCCGCTCGACAAGCTGGAGCCGGGGCTCAACGAGACCGCCTTCTACGACCCGACCAACTTCACCTTCCCGGGCGGCACCTACATCTGCGAGGTCGAGATCGACAAGGGCACCGGCGAGGTGAAGATCGACCGCTTCACCGCGGTCGACGACTTCGGCACCATCATCAACCCGATGATCGTCGAGGGCCAGGTGCATGGCGGGCTGGTGCAGGGCATCGGCCAGGCGCTGATGGAGAACTGCGTGTACGACAACGAGAGCGGCCAGCTGCTGACCGGCAGCTTCATGGACTACGCGATGCCGCGCGCCGACGATTTCCCCAACTTCAAGCTCGACACCACCTGCACGCCCTGCACGCACAACCCGCTGGGCACCAAGGGTTGCGGGGAGGCGGGCGCGATCGGCTCGCCGCCCGCCGTGATCAATGCCGTGCTGGACGCGCTGGCGCCGCTGGGTGTCAAGGACTTCGACATGCCGGCCTCGCCGCACCGCGTGTGGGAGGCGATGCAGAAGGGCAGCACCAGCCCGACGCAGGAGCCGCAGCAGCCCTCGCTGACCGCCAGCACCCAGGGCCGACCGGCCGCCTGATACGGAAGGAACTGCACCATGTACGCTTTCACCCTCGAACGTCCCGCCACCGTCGCCGATGCGGCCAAGCTCGCTGCAGCCGGCGGCAAGCTCCTCGCCGGCGGCCAGACGCTGCTGGCCTCGATGAAGCTGCGGCTCTCGGCGCCCGAGCAACTGGTCGACCTCGGCGCGATCAAGGAACTCGTCGGCATCAGGAAGGAAGGCAATGCCTTCGTGATCGGCGCGATGACGCGCCACCTGGACGTCGGCGCCAACGCCGAGATCAAGGCGGCCTATCCCGCGCTGGCCTGGCTGGCCGACCACATCGGCGACCGGCAGGTGCGTGCCATGGGCACCATCGGCGGCTCGCTGGCCAACAACGACCCCGCCGCCTGCTACCCGAGCGCGGTGCTCGGCTCGGGCGCGACCGTCATCACCAGCAAGCGCGAGATCGCGGCCGACGATTTCTTCCAGGGCCTCTTCACCACCGCGCTGGAGGAGGACGAGCTCATCACCGCGGTCCGCTTCCCGATCCCCAAGCGCGCCGCCTACGAGAAGCTGCGCCAGAAGGCCTCGAACTTCCCGCTGGTCGGCGTGTTCGTCACGCAGGGCGACAGCGGCGTGCGCGTTGCCGTCACGGGCGCGGGCAACGGTGTATTCCGGCACAAGGGGCTGGAAGAGGCCCTCGCCAAGAGCTTCACGCCCGAGGCCGCGGCCGGCGTGAAGATCGATTCCAGCGATCTCAACAGCGACCTCCATGCCTCGGCGGCCTACCGCGCCAACCTGATCAACGTGCTGACGCAGCGCGCTGTGAAAAAGGCCTTGGGCTAAGCTGTCGCGATGACCGACGCCACGCCTGCCGCGACCGCCCCGTTCCCCACCATCGACGCGGTCGCGCAGGCGCTGGAAGGCGCCGGCTACTACGCCGACCGGCGGCTCGCGACGGCGGTGTTCCTCGCACTCAAGCTCCAGCGCCCGCTGCTGCTCGAAGGCGAACCCGGTGTCGGCAAGACCGAACTGGCCAAGGCGCTGGCGAGCGCATTGCAGCGCGAGCTGTTGCGCCTGCAGTGCTACGACGGCCTGGAGCAGCGCGAGGCGCTGTACGAGTGGAACTATGCGGCGCAGCTCTTGCACATGCGCGCGGCCGAGGCGCACGGGGCTTCGAGCGATGTCGAGTCGGAGGTCTACCAGCCGCGCTACCTGATCCGCCGGCCGCTGCTGCAGGCCCTGCAGGCGCCGGCGCCCGGCGCCGTGCTGCTGATCGACGAGGTCGACCGGGCCGACGAGCCTTTCGAAGCCTTCCTGCTCGAATACCTGGGCGAGTACCAGGTCAGCATTCCCGAACTGGGCACGGTGCGCGCGCTGGTACCGCCGGTCACCATCCTCACCAGCAACCGCACGCGCGAACTCAACGATGCCGTCAAGCGGCGCTGCCTCTACCACTGGCTCGACTATCCCGAGCGCGAACGCGAGCTGGCCATCGTGCGCGCCCAGGTGCCGAAGGCGGGCGCCGTGCTTTCCGAGCAGGTGGCGGCCTTTGTCGGTCGCCTGCGCAGTGCGCCCTTTGCCAGCGCCTTCCAGCGCGCGCCGGGGATCGCCGAAAGCGTCGAATGGGCGCGGGCGCTGATCGCGCTCGACACCGTCGCGCTCGATCCCGAGATCGTGGTTGATACCGCGGGCATCCTGTTCAAGCAGCGCGACGACGTCGCCGCGTTGACGCACGAGCTCGCTTCCGACCTGCTGCGGCCCGAGGAGGAGGCGACCCCGTGAGGGTGCAGCAGCTTGGCGACGCACGCCACGGCAAGCTGGCCGACAACATGATGGGTTTCGGCCGTGCGCTGCGCCGCGCCGGCGTCAGGACCGATTCGGCGCGCATCGCGCTCGCTGCCGAGGCCGCGGTGCTGGTGGGTGTCGACAGCCGGCTCGACCTGGCGGCCGCGATGGAAGCGGTGATGATCAGCCGCGAGCAGGACCGGCTGGTGTTCCGCGAGCTCTTCGATGCCTGGTTCCGCGATCCCGAGCTTGCCAACAAGCTGCTCGCGCAGATGCTGCCGAGCGCCGAGGGCAAGGCCGAGCCCTCCAAGCGCCGCCCACGCGTGCGCGAGGCGCTCGCGGCGCCGCGCGATGCGGTCAAGCCCGCGCAGACGGAGCGCGAGGTCGACTTCGACGCCGCGATGACCGCGAGCGATCGCCAGCGGCTGCACCACGCCGACTTCAATGCGCTGGGCGCCGCGGAGTACCGCCTGGTGGAGCGGCTGGCCCGCGACGTGGCGCTGCCGGTGCCCACGCTGCCCGCACGCCGGCTGCGCGTGACCGGCGACGCGGGCGCGCATTCGCGCATGCATTGGCCCGGCGTCTGGCACGAGGCCGGCCGCACCGGCGGCGAGATGCTGCGCCTGCCGCGGCTCTCGCGGCGCAAGCAGCCGCTGCCCCTGCTGGTGCTGATCGACGTCTCGGGCTCGATGGAGCGCTATGCGCGCCTGCTGCTGGCGTTTCTGCACGCGTCGACGCGGCGCGCCGGCCGGCGCGACGTGTTCGCCTTCGGTACCCGGCTGACCGATCTGACGCCTGCATTCCGCCTGGCCGATACCGACCTGATGTTGGCCGCGGCCGGCGAGGCGATCGACGACTTCGCCGGCGGCACGCGCTTCGGCAGCTCGCTCGGCGAACTGCGCGAGCGCCATGCGCGCCGCCTGACCGGGCGCCGCACGCTGGTGCTGGTGATCAGCGACGGCCTCGACACCGGCGAACCCGAAACGCTGGAGCGCGAGCTGCTCTGGCTCAAGCGCCATTCGCGGCGCGTGCTGTGGCTGAACCCGTTGCTGCGCTACGAGGGCTATGCGCCGCTCGCGCGCGGCGCGGCCGTGCTGCACCGCCATGCAGACGCGATGCTCGCGGTTCACAATCTTCATGCACTCGAACAACTGGCCGCGAGCCTCGCGGCGCTGATGCGGTCAAGCCGCTAGAAGGAACTCACGATGGAAATGCTCGGCAACCGCCAGCTCGGCATCACGCAGCAGCAGGCCTGGGAGGCGCTCAACGATCCAGAGACACTGAAGAAATGCATCCCCGGCTGCGACAAGTTCGAGGCCGTGGGCGACAACGAGTACGCAGTGGCGCTCGCCGTCAAGATCGGTCCGGTGTCGGCCAAGTTCAACGGCAAGGTCGCGCTGGCCGAAATCATGCCGCCCGACAGCTACCGGCTCTCCTTCGAGGGACAGGGCGGCGTGGCGGGCTTTGCCAAGGGCTCGTCGAGCGTGACGCTGAAGCCGGTCGCCGATGGGGGCCCCGGTTGCCAACTCGACTACACCGTGCAGGCCCAGGTGGGCGGCAAGATCGCGCAGCTGGGGCAGCGCCTGATCGACGGCGCCGCCAAGTCGACGGCCGACGATTTCTTCAAGCGCTTCGAGGCCGAGATGCAGAGCCGCTACGGCCCGCCGCCGGCAGCGGCCGAGAGCGCCGAGGCGCCGCCGGCTGCAGAGCCCGAAGAAAAGACAGGCGCCGTGGCCGGCTTCATGCGCAAGATGGGCATCGGCAGGAAGTCCGACAAGCCGGCCGAAGGCACGGACGAAAAGCCGGACGCCTGAAGACCATGGAAAACCTCGACGTCATGGTGTTGCGCACGCTGCGCGACTGGCGGCTGGCAGGCCGCCGCGCGCTGCTGACCACCGTGGTGCGCACCTGGGGATCGTCGCCGCGGCCGATCGGCTCGATCATGGCGCTGGCGGAAGACGGCGCCGTCATCGGCTCGGTCTCCGGCGGCTGCATCGAAGACGACCTGATCGCGCGCTACAGCCGCGCCCACGGCGCACCGGGCCAGATGCCCTCGGGTGCGCCGGCGCTGGTCAAGTACGGCATCACGGCTGACGAGGCGCACCGCTTCGGCCTGCCCTGCGGCGGCACGCTGGAACTGCTGCTCGAGTACGACCCCGAACCCGCCGCGCTCGAAACCCTGGTGGCCGCGCTCGAGAAGGGGCGGCTGATGCAGCGCACCGTGGCGCTGTCCGACGGCGCCGTGAGCCTGGCCGAGGCGAGCTCGCCGGCCGAGCTCTCGATCGACGACAGCGCGCTGGTCAACACCTTCGGTCCCGAGTACCGCATGCTGCTGATCGGTGCCGGCCAGCTCGCCGAATACCTGTCGACGATGGCGAAGTTCAGCGGCTTCGCGGTCACGCTGTGCGATCCGCGCCCCGAGTACCGCACGGCCTGGTCGGTGCCGGGCGTGACGCTCAGCACCGAGATGCCCGACGACGCGGTAACCGCCTTCAGGCCCGACCGCCGCAGCTGCGTGGTCGCGCTCACGCACGATCCCAAGCTCGACGACCTGGCCCTGCTCGAAGCCCTGCAGAGCGAGGCCTTCTACGTCGGCGCGATCGGTTCGCGCCGCAATGCCCAGGCGCGGCGCGAACGCATGATCGAGCACTTCGACCAGACCGAGGCATCGCTGGCGCGCCTGCGCGGCCCGATCGGCATCTACATCGGCAGCAAGACGCCGCCGGAGATCGCAGTGAGCGTCATGGCCGAGATCCTGGCTGTGAAGAACGGGGTCAGGCTGCCGCGCGAAACCGAGGTCGCGCACGCCAAGGAGGCGGCGGGCGTCGGCAAGTAGGCGCGAAGCTCAGTGCTTGCGCAGGCCGGCGAGGAAGGTGGTGCTGCGGCCGAAGGCGCGCTGCATCTGCTTCGATTCGCGCGCTTCCTTCCTGGCCATCGAGAACCAGAAACTCAAGCCCACGAGGGCGAAGCACAGCACGGCCGCGATCAGCAAGCCGAGGAACGAACCCAGCCGCCAGGCGAGGGCGAGCACGGCGATGTTGAGAAGAAGGACGAGGGCACGCATGGAAGAAAAGGCTACCAGAGCACACGTCGTGGACGTGTGAACTAATGCTCGGAATCAGCGGCCGGCGCGCGCTATTCGGCCGCGCCGACGAGACCGGCCGGTGTCCCGTCGAAGGCCTGCACCAGCAGCGGCGTGAGGGCATGCATGCCGGCCGTTGAAGGTTGCATCGGCAGCAGGCCCGGCGTGAAGCCGAGCGCTTCGAAGCGCTTCAGCAATGACTTGTCCGCGCTGATGACGTGGACCGGCACGTCCCAGGAGGCGCCCGCGCCGCTCACGCTTGCCATCGGCTGGTGGTCGCCGATCACGATGGTGAGCAATTGCGGCGGCGCGCGGCCCGACAGGTAGTCGCCCAGCCAGTGGAAGGTGTAGGCCAGCGATTCGATGTACGCGGGCACCGGATCGGTCCATGACGCCGGCCGCGACCGCGCTTGCGCGAGCTCGGCGGGCGTGTAGGCGTCGGCGCGCAGCAGGCGCTGCCAGTCGGGCACGTAGGGCGCGATCGGGCGGAAGGGCGCGTGGCTCGTGAGGGTCGGAAAGACGACGAAGCGCGGCGCGCGTTCCGCGGGCGGGGCGGCCAGTTCCTGGGCGTGCAGCAGCGCCATCGAGGCCTGGTCGGGGACGCGCCAATAGCCGAGGGGCGGGCCGCGATAGCCGATGCGCTCCGCATCGGCGTAGCGGTCGAAGCCGTAGAAGCTGCCTTCGGGCCAGGGCTTCTGCAGGCCCGGCATCCAGTTCACGGTGCGCCAGCCGTGGGCCTTGAAATGCTGCACCAGCGTCGAACGCGTGGTGGTCAACAGCAGCTCGTACGCACCGGGGTCCTGCGTGTCCACGCCGCTCAGCAGCGCGGCATGGGCCAGCCAGGAGGCGCCGCCGAAGGTGGGAGAACGCACGCGCGCCGAGACCACCTGCCGGCCGCCTGCTGCGAGCGCCTGCATCAGCTGCGCGCGCTGCGGTGCCAGGGCGGCAGCCTGATGCGGATCGTCGAGCGAGCTCACGCCATAGGATTCGGCAAAGATCAGCAGCACGTCGGCGCCGTGCAGGCCTGCGAGCGAGCTGCGGTCGAAGGCCGGGCTCGGCGAGAGCTGCGCAGCCTCCTGCCCGGGCAGCAGCTGGCCGGCCAGGATGCCGGCCTGGTGCGCGACGATGGGCGCGACCGGCATCGAGAAGAACCAGCGCGTGTCGCGCCCGCCGATGCCGTGCGCGGCGAAGCTCGCGAAGAGCAGGAGGCCGGCAAGGCCGATCGCGGGCCGCGGCCGCGGCCGGACCAGTTCGCGCGCGATCGCACGCCAGCATCGCCATGCCAAGCCGTACAGCAGCGCCGGTACGGCCAGCGCCAGGAGCGCGGCCGCGCCGATCTGCGAGCCGGCGAGCTCGCCCATGCGCAGCACGTCCAGCAGATGGCGGCTGTCCCAGTAGAGATTGATCTGCCGGCCGAACACGGCCGACACCGTCACGTCGAGGTAGCGTGCGAGGACCCAGAAGGCAGTCACGGCCGCCAGCAGGCGCAGCATGCGTGCGCCCGGCTGCCCGCGCCAAGCGACCCAGGCCGCGAGTGCAACCAGGGCCATGGCGAGCTCGAAGGAAATACGCAGCGCCGGCCGCGGCCACAGCCCGGGGCCGTGGTTCTCCATCGTCAGCAGTGCATTGAGCAGCAGCAGGGGCAGGGCGAAGCGCGCCAGCCACCCGCTCCAGGCGGCGGGCCTCATTTGCGCTTGGCCTCGAACTCGATGATGAGCGGCACCTCGTCGCCGACCCAGCCGTTGCCGACCGCGTAGTTCATGCCGTAGCCGCTGCGCTTGAAGCTGCCGCGCGCCGACACGCCCATCACATAGCTCTTCTCGATCGGCGAAGGCCCGCTCTTGTTCCAGGTGGCCGTGAGCGTCAGCGGCTGGGCGCGGCCCAGCAGCTCGAGCTGGCCGGCGATCTCGAAGCTGCGATCGCCGGTGCGCTTGGCGCCGGCCGCGGTGAACACCATGCGCGGAAACTCGGCGGTGTTGAGGAAGTCGGCGCTCTTCAGGTGCTGGTCGCGCTTGGCGTAGTTGCTGAAGACGCTCTGGGTGTCGACCTCGATGCGCACGTTGCTCAGCGTGGCGCTCGCTTCGTCGAAGCTGTAGCTGCCGCGGGCGGCGCGGAACATGCCCAGCACCTTGGCGTAGCCGATGTGATCGATCAGAAAGGCGATGGTGAGGTGATCGGGGTCGAGTTCGTAGCGTTGCGCCTCGCCGCGCGCGGGCACGGCCTGCATCGCGAGGCAGGCAGCGAGGATGGCGTACGGCAAGCGCACGGCAAGTGGATTCATGAGGCGGACTCCGGTGGGGATGCACGGTGGCGAGCGAGCCAGGCGATGTCGACCGCGAAAGACGCGCTGAGCGCGGCCAGGCTCGCGGCCGCGAGGGCTCGGCTCCACGGCAAGGTGATGATGGGCCCGAGGCACACGAGCAGGCTGGTGATCTGCGCCACGCAGACCGCCTTGCGCCGCTGGCTGGGCGGCAGCGGCCGCGCCATCCAGGGCCAGGGCCGCATCGCCAGCACGAAGGCGTAGCGCATCAGCCCGGCCGCCAGGACCCATGCGCCGGCCTTGTCGAAATGGAAGACCAGCAGGCACAGCACGAGCACCGTGAGCGCATCGGCCTCCATGTCGAAGCGCGCGCCGAACTCGCTGGCCAGGCCGCCGCGGCGCGCCAGCGGGCCGTCGACGGCATCGAGCAATGCGGCGGTGGTGCCCACGAGGATGACGCCCCAGGCCATCGTGTGCGCATCCGCCAGCGGCTCGCCGACGCAGGCTGCGATCAGCGCGATCAGTGCGAGGCGCGCCAGCGTCACCCGGTTGGCGGGGCCGAAGCGTGCATTCGGCGCATGGGCCGGCAGGCCGTGCAGCACCCATGCGAAGGTCGCGGCGAAGACGGCCGCCGCCTTGAGCTTGAACCACGGGCTGAGTTCGCCCAGCAGCGTCACGGCGCCGGCCGCCACCGCCAGCAGAAGGAAGCAGGGCACGGCCTCGCGCCAGGCGTCGCGCCGGAGCGCGGCGAGCCGGCCCGCGCTGAATGCAGGCCGGTCGGCGGGGGGATGGGTGATCATCGTCATAAGATCCGTCGCATGCCAGCATATCCCTCCCGTGTCGCTGCTGCAGAGTCCTGGGCCTGCTGGATCGAGGCCCCGGGCCGGGCTGGTATCCGGCGCGCGGCGCTCGACGTGCCCGGTCCGGCGGAGGTGCAGGTCCGCGCGCTGCACAGCGGCATCAGCCGTGGCACCGAGCTGCTGGTGTTGCGCGGCGAGGTGCCGGCGAGCGAATTCGAACGCATGCGCGCGCCCTTCCAGGAGGGTGTGTTTCCGGCGCCGGTGAAGTACGGCTATGCGAGCGTCGGCACGGTCGAGCAGGGACCCGAGGCGCTTCTGGGCCGCGACGTGTTCTGCCTCTATCCGCACCAGACCCGCTACGTGGTTCCGGCCGATGCCGTGCACCTGCTGCCCGACGGGCTGCCGCCCGCGCGCGCCGTGCTGGCGGCCAACATGGAGACCGCCGTCAATGCGCTGTGGGATGCGGCGCCGCGGGTCGGCGACCGCATCGCCGTGGTGGGTGCGGGCGTGGTCGGCCTGCTGGTGGCCTGGCTCGCCGGGCGCATGCCCGGTTGCGAGGTCGAAGTGATCGACACGAATCCCGCGCGGCGCGCCGCGGCGCAAGGGCTGGGCCTCGTCTTTGCGAGCCCCGAGGCTGCCAGGCCCGATGCCGACCTGGTGCTGCATGCCAGCGGCAGCGCGGTGGGCCTCGCCACCGCGCTGCGCCTGGCCGCCTTCGAGGCGACCGTGCTGGAGCTGAGCTGGTACGGGCAGCGCGCCGTCGCGCTGCCGCTCGGCGAGGCCTTCCATTCCCGGCGCCTCACGCTGAAGAGCTCGCAGGTCGGCCACGTGGCCGCTGCGCAGCGCGCGCGCTGGAGCCATCGGAGGCGGCTCGCGCTGGCGCTGTCGCTGCTGCGCGATCCGGTGCTCGATGCGCTCGTCACCGACAGCGCACCCTTCGACGAACTCCCGGCGGTGCTGAACCGGCTCGCCGCGGGCGCGCCGGACACCCTGTGCCACCGCATCGACTATCCCTGACTATTCACTCTGGAAAGACCGCGCATGTACAGCGTCAATGTCCGCGACCACTTCATGATTGCCCACAGCTTCCGCGGCCATGTCTTCGGCCCCGCGCAGCGCCTGCATGGCGCGACCTACGTGGTCGATCTCGAACTGCGCCGCGCCGAGCTCGATGCCGACGGCGTGGTGGTCGACATCGCGCTCGCCACCGAGGTGCTGCGTAGCGTGCTGGGCGAGCTCAACCTGCGCAACCTCGACGAGGATCCGGCCTTCGAGGGCCGCAACACCACGACCGAGTTCATGGCGCGCGTGATCTTCGATCGTGTCGCCGCGCGCATCGCCGCCGGCGAGCTCGGCCCGCATGCCGGCGGCCTCTCGGCGATGCGCGTGCGCCTGAACGAATCGCACGTGGCCTGGGCGGCCTACGAGGGCGCGCTTTGACCACGAAGCACTGCAGCTTCCTGGTGCCGGGCGAGCTGGAGACGCGCACCGGCGGCTACACCTATGACCGGCGCATCGTCGATGGCCTGCGCGCGCTGCAGTGGGAGGTCGAGATCCGGTCCTTGGGTGAAGGCTATCCGGCACCCGACGCGGCCGCGCTGGCGCAGGCCGGTCGCGTGCTCGATGCCTTGCCCGATGGCGCGCTCGCGGTGGTCGACGGCCTGGCCTTCGGCGTGCTGCCCGAACTGGCGCAGCGGCATGCGGATCGGCTTCGCTGGGTCGCGCTGGTGCATCACCCGCTGTCGCTCGAGACCGGCCTCGACGCGACGCAGCAGCGCGCCTTGTTCGAGAGCGAGCGCCGTGCGCTGGCCGCTGCGCGCGGCGTGATCGTCACCAGTCCTTCCACGGCGCGTGCACTGGCAGCCTTCGATGTCGCCGCTTCGCGCATCGCCGTGGTCGAGCCCGGGACCGAGCCGGCACCCCTGGCGGAGGGCTCGGACACGGATGCCTTGTCGCTGCTGTGCGTGGCGACCGTGACGCCGCGCAAGGGGCATGCCGTGCTGGTCGAGGCGCTGTCCGGACTGAAGGACCGGCGCTGGACGCTGCATTGCGCCGGCAGCCTGGTGATGGACGCCGCGTGCGCGTCCGCATTGACGCAGGCCATCGAAGCCCACGGCCTGCACGGAAGAGTCGTGCTGCACGGCGAGCAGGACGAAGCGGGCCTGCGCGCGCTCTATGCGAGCGCCGATGCCTTCGTGCTGCCTTCGTTCCACGAAGGCTACGGCATGGCGCTGGCCGAAGCGCTGGCGTATGGGCTGCCGGTGATCAGCACGCGCGCCGGCGCGATTCCGGACACTGTGCCGGCGGATGCGGGCGAGCTGGTGACGCCCGGCGACGCCGTCGCGCTGCGGGGTGCGCTGCAGCGGCTGATGGACGACGCGGCATGGCGTGCGCAGCTTGCGTCCGGTGCACGGCGTGCGCGCAGCCGCCTGCCGACCTGGTCGCAGAGCAGCGCGCGCTTCGCAGCGGCGCTCAGCGGTTTTCAGCGAAGCGCATGACGGCCGCATTCAGCGCCGAGTGGCTCGCGCTGCGCGAGCCCTTCGACCGCGCGGCGCGCCGCGAGTCGGCCGCGCTGCTGGACCTGCAGGCAATGGCCGCCCGGCTGCGCGGCGGCGATCCTGCGCTGTGCGTGATCGACCTGGCCTGCGGCACCGGCGCCAATCTGCGCGAGCTGGCACCGCGGCTGGGCGGCACGCAGCGCTGGCTGCTGGTCGATCATGACCCGCGCTTGCTCGCGGCGCTGCCGGAAGTGCTCGAAGGCCCCGGATGGCATGCGAAGGCGCGTCCGCTCCACATCGATCTTGCCGCGGCGCTCGATGCCGTACCTTTCAGGGAGGCGCAACTCATCACCGCTTCGGCGCTGCTGGACCTCGTGTCCGCATCGTGGCTCGACGCGTTGCTGCGCCATGTGCGGGCGGCGAACGCTGCCGTGCTGTTCGCGCTGAATGTCGACGGGCGTGTGGTGTGGGAGCCCGGCCTTGCAGGCGACGCGGAGGTCCACGAATTGTTCGCCGCCCATCAAAGGCGCGACAAGGGTTTCGGCCCCGCCCTCGGCGCTGAAGCCGTTGCGCTGGCGATCGCTCGTCTGGATGCGATGGGCTACAGCGTCACGCAGGTGCGCAGCGACTGGTGCATCGAAGACCCGGTCATGCTGCGCGCAATGATCGAGGGCATGGCTGCCGCCGCACTGGAGCAGGAAGCGGATGCGCAGGAGCGTGCGGAAGCATGGAAGGCGCGGCGGCTCGCGCTTGCCGACTGCACTTGCCTGCGCGTGGGGCATCAGGATGTTCTGGCAATGCCTTAGCCGGGACCGCGGAGATCCAAATCCCACAGCACATCCGCCCCCATGCGGAAAACCCGGCTGGCCGGGCGCGGGCAATCGCGCATCGCGGTGCGTGGCGGCAACAGCAGGCCGGGACGACCGCCGCCGATGAGCACCGGCGCGACGCTGAGGTGCAGCCGGTTCATGCAGCCCTGCGCGATGAAGCGAGAGACCGTGATGCCACCGCCTTCGACGAAAAGCACGTGCAGGCCGCGCCGCTCGAGCGCGGCGAGCAGGGCGTGCAAGTCCATCGTGCCCTCGGCGTTCACCAGGCCCGGCACGCCCAGCACCTGATCGGCGCCCACGCGCCGTGCCGCTTCGGCTTCGCGTGCCGCGTCGCAAGCGAGCAGGGTGGGTGCCTGGCGATCCGTGAAGACGCGCAGCGAGGGCGGCAGGCGCAGCGCCGGGTCGAGCACCACGCGCACCGGATGCTCGCCCGCCACGCGGCGCGTGGTGAGCTGCGGATTGTCGATGGCCACCGTGCCCGCGCCCACGATCACTGCATCGCAGAGCGCGCGCAGCCGGTGCAGGTGCAGCAGCACCTGTGCGCCGTTCACGTAGTTGGAGTCGCCGCCCCGCGTGGCGATGCAGCCGTCGAGGCTCTGGCCCAGCTGGCCGATCACCCAGGGCGCGCCCTGGGGCGGCCGGTCGAGCAGGGGATCGAGAAGCGCGAGGAGCTCGACCGCTTCGTCGTTCCACCCCTCGAGCGGCAGCAGGACCGGCGGCGGCGGCGCGCCTGCGCTGCGGCGCTGCCGGACGATGTCCAGGCACAGCGGCCACAGCGCTTCCACGTCGAACGTCCGGGGGGTGGACGAGCTCATGAGGGGGCGCGGGTCGTAGGCGTTCACCACTTGGGTTGGTAGTAGGGATCGTCCATGTTAGCCGGCGTGTCGGCTGCACCCCAGTGGGCCAGTGCCAGTGCGGCCGCGACCCACAAGGCGGCCACCGCGGCCACGATCAGCGATTCGACCCAGGGGCGGGCTTCTCCGCGCCGCAAGTGCCGGCTTGCTCGCCGCACCAGGGAGCCGGATGAGAAGGCCGCGACCAACAGCAGCAGCGCGGCGGGGCGCGCCGGCGTCAGCAAGGCCGTGGCCTGCATCAGCGTCAGCCAGGCCAGCACCGAGACGACGGCAGCGCTCGCGCCGAAAGCGATGCGCGCGACGGGCCAGAGCCACAGCGCACCACCCGCGAGCGCGGCGCCCAGCGCGAGGCTCAGCTCGAACAGCAGCGCAGAGCCGGACATCATCGCGAGCGCCGCCAGCCCGAGGCTCGCCACCACGAGCATCGCGACGGCGTCGGCGCGCCTCGGGCCCTCCTTCAGCACGGTGCGGATCACGACCATGCCCAGCAGCCAGATCCCGATCGCGAGCGGCAGCGGCTGGCGGGGCAGGCTTGCCAGCACCAGCGCCCACAGGACGCCGGCTGCGACCCACTGCGTTCGCCGGCTGGCGCGCAGGGCTTCCAGGCCCAGGCCCACGAGCGCAGCCGCAGCGTAGATCCAGGGCAGCTTCTCGGTCAGCGTGCCCGGCAGCAGCCGCCAGCCCAGCATCCACGATGCCGTGCCGACGATGGCCACCGCGACGCCCGCAGCCGCCCAGCGCGCCCCTCGCGCTGGCCCCAGGCCGCCGCGCAACAATCCCGTCGCGACGAATGCGATGCAAAGCGGCAGCGCCAGGCCCTGGAACAGCGGGTGGTGAAAGTCCATTCCAGGTTATGCAGGCGCTGGGCTGCTTCAGTCAATCCCGGCGTCGTGCGGCGACACGCCCTGCGCCAGGGCCGCATCGCGCTGGGCGGCCAGGCCACGGCGAAAGCCTTCGCGCTGCTGCAGGCGTTGCCAGTAGGCGGCCACGTTCGTTGGAAAGCGTGCAACCAGGTCCAGCTGGCCGGCCAGCATCAGGGCGTAGCCGACCGAGATGTCGGCCGCGGTGAAGCGCTCGGCACTGAGGAACTCGTGCTGTGCCAGCACGGCGTCGATGCCGCGCAGGCGCGCGATGAACCACTTGGCATAGTCGTCCGCCGCCTGCGGCAGCTTGCGCTCGTCGGGCTCGAAGCGGCCGTAGCGCAACACGATGGTCTGGGGAAAGGTCAGCGTGGCCTCGC
The DNA here is from genome assembly GCF_018614915.1 of Variovorax paradoxus. GTDB lineage: Bacteria > Pseudomonadota > Gammaproteobacteria > Burkholderiales > Burkholderiaceae_C > Variovorax > Variovorax paradoxus_K. The sequence continues at coordinate 149,939 of NZ_JAGGNU010000024.1, forward strand.
CGTGGTGCAGCCAGTTGAGCCAGGCGCCGAAGCCGGGCTCGCCGGGTCGAACGGCCAGGCCGCGCAGGTTGTCCGGGTCGAAGCGCTCGGCCAGGTACTGGCACATCGCGGCCGACTCGGTCATGCGCGTGTCGCCGTCGATCAGGTAGGGAATGGTGCCGAGCGGATTGATCTCGAGATAGCTGCGCTCGCGTACGCGCGGCGGGAAGGGCAGCATGCGCAGCTCGTAGGGTGCGCCCAGTTCTTCCAGCATCCAGAGCGGGCGGAAGGAGCGGGCGCTGACGCAGTGATAGAGGGCGATCATGGGTGCACTCTACCTGGGCCCGCAGCCTCTTCAGTCGAGCGTTGCCCCGGATTGCTTCACCAGCTTCTGGTGCTTGTCCAGTTCGGTCTTGAAAAAGGCCGGCGCGGCTTCGGGGCCGGTGTGGAGCACCATCAGCCCTTGCCCGGCAATCGCGTTCTGCGCTTCGGGCGAGGCCAGCGCGGTCTTCATCGCGCCGTGGTAGCCGTCGACGATGTTCTTCGGCAAGCCGGCCGGCCCGATCAGCGCGATCCACGCATCGAAGCTGTAGCCGGGCACGCCGGCCTCGGCCAGGGTCGGCACCTCGGGCAGCGCGCCGGAGCGCGTGGGCGTCGACACCGCCAGCGCGCGCAGCGCGCCGGCCTTGATCTGGGGCGCCACCTGCGACACCGACACGAAGCCCAGCTGTACCTGCCCGCCGATCAGGTCGGTGACCAGCGGACCGGTGCCGCGATAGGGCACGTGCTTCATCTCCGTGCCGGTTTCGCTGACCAGCAGTTCGCCGGCCAGGTGCAGCGTGCTGCCGTTGCCGGCCGAGCCGAAGTTGAGCGTGCCCGGCTTCGCCTTGGCGAGCGCGATCAATTCCGTCACATTCTTGGCCGGCACCGAGGGATGCACGACCAGCACCAGCGGCACGGTGGCGATCACCGCGATCGGCGTGATGTCCTTCAGCGAGTCGTAGGGCACGGACTTGTAGATGCCCGGGTTGATCACGTGGTTCGACGAGATCATGCCGAGCGTGAAGCCGTCCCTGGCTGCCTTCACGACCTGGGTGGTGCCCGGGATGCCGCCGGCGCCGACGATGTTCTCGACCACGACCGGATGGCCCGCGGCCCTGCCGAAGGACGGGCCGATGGCGCGCGCGACCGCGTCCACCGTCGAGCCGGCCGCCAGCGGCACCACCATGCGGATCGGCTTGTCGGAGGCCGGCGCCTGGGCCAGCGCGGCAAGCGGCGCCGCCGCTAAGGCGGCGCCCACGAGCGCTGCCGCGAGGCGACGCGCCAGAGGGGTTTTCACCACCATCATCATCATCATCATCAGCTTGTCTCCTTGTCTGGTTTCATGGATGCCGGCGCCGCAAGTCCTCGAAGGACAGCAGTTCGCCCGCGATGGCGCTCGCGGCCACGGTCGGCGGACTGGCGAGCCAGACCTGGCCCGGCCCGCCGCGGCCCGGAAAATTGCGGTTGATCGCGCTCACGGTGACCTGCTCCTTCTGCACCGAAGTGCCCGGCCCGCAGTTGCCGCAGGCGCCGCAAGAGGGCTGAAGGATGCGGGCACCGACCTTCTCGAAGGCATCGAGGTAGCCGCGTTCCGTGCAGTGGTCGCGCACCGCGGTCGTGCCGAACTGGAGGTAGAGCGAGACCTGCGGCGGCACCTGGAGGCCGCGGTCGGCGGCCCAGCGCAGCACCGCGTGATAGTGGTCGAAGTCCTCGCGCTTGCCGGCCGTGCAGGAGCCACCGTAGGCGATGTCGATGCGCACCGGCGCCTTCAGTTCCGACAAGGGCATGCCGTTGCCCGGGTCGCCGGGGCGGGCCAGCATCGGCGGCACGCTGCGGCAGTCGACGCGGATCGTCTCCGCATGCACCGCGCCCTCGTCGCTGTGCATCCAGGCTTCGAGTTCGAAGTCGATGCCGCGCCGCTCGCGCAGGAAGCGAACGGTCTCCGCATCGGGCGCGACGATGCCGGTGAAGCCGCCGAGCTCGGCAGTCATGTTGGTGAGCGTCGCGCGCTCGTCGATCGACAGCCGCGCGACCGCCTCGCCGGTGAACTCGAACACGCGGCCCAGGCCGGCGCCGCCGCGGATGCGCGGCTCGGCCAGGAGATGCAGCACCACGTCCTTGGCGGTCACGCCGGGTTGCAGGGCGCCGTCGAGCACGACGCGGATCGACTGCGGCACGGTGAGCCGCACCGCACCGGTGACGAAGGCATTGGCCATGTCGGTGGTGCCGACACCGAAGGCCACGCAGCCGAGCGCGCCGCTGTGCGGCGTGTGCGAATCGGTACCGACCACCACCTGGCCCGGCAATGCATAGTGCTCGGCCATCATCGCGTGCGAGATGCCGGCGACGTTGCCGCCGTCGTCGTCGCATGCTTCGTCTTCGGTCAGCGTGCGGTGCGAGCGCAGACCGTAGTCCGCAGCGAACTCGCGCTGCGCCTCGACCATGCGCTGCACGTTGGGCACCAGGCCGCCGCGCACGTGGGCCGGGCTTTCCTCGACGTAGGAGGTGTGGTCCTCGAACACCACGATCGATGCCGGCTCGTGCAGCGCGAGCGGCTTGCCGAAGCTCGCGTGCAGCATGTGCGCCGCCATGCCGGTGTAGTACTCGTGGATGAAGCGCCAGTCGGCGCGCACGAAGGCGCCGTCGCCGGGCGCCGGGTGCGCCTCGGTGAGCTCGGTCGCGAGCGCATGGCGGGCCACGATCTTCTCGAACAGCGTGCGCGGCCGCTCGGGACCGGTGGTATCCGCGCTGCGGATGCGGCGCATGTAGCGCTGGCCGAATCGCAGCAGGCCGCCGCTCTGCAGGATGGCGGCGGCGAGCGCGTCGCGGCCGGCGACCAGTTCGTCGAGCGCGATCGCCTCGCCCGCGCGGATGCGCGCGACGAGCCCCAAATCGGTGGAGGTGAAGAGGGCGATGTTGTCGGCGTTCTGGCGGTAGATGCGCTCGAAGCTCTCCGCGATCACCAGCCGCACGCCGGCGAGCTTCTCCGCCGCCGGGCTGTGCTCGCGCGACGAGCCCTTGCCGTAGCGCTTGCCGGCGACCACCACCTCGATGCCGCTGGTGCGGATCGCATCCGTGCCGATGGGCAGGTGGTCACCGGCCTTGAAGCCGGTGTAGGGATGGCGGCCGAGCTTGTCGTCGTAGTGGGTGAGGATCGGCAGCGGCGTGATCTCGTCGGTCGAGATGTCGTCGCGCAGCGGCATGGCCTCGGCCAGTGGCGGTGCCTCGCCGCGGAGGCAGCGCTCGACCGTTTTGCTCGCTGCGGCGAGGAACAACAGCCGGGGGGCGAAGCGAATCGCGGGACGATCGTCGGAAGCTGGCTGTACGGCTGGCATGCCTGATCTTCACGCCGGCACCCCCCGCCGGAAAGCGCCAAGACGGCACAGGGGCTCTCGCGAAACGCGAGATCGGGGCTTACCCGCGCAGCGCCTCGACCAGTGCCGCGACCGAACGCAGTCTCGGCGTCTTGCGCAATGCATAGAGGTGCAGCTCGCGTGCCGCCCAGCCTTCGTCGAGCGGCCGGCGCACGAAGCGCGGGCTGCCTGCATAGGCCGATGCGGCGCTCTGCGGGATCACCGCGATGCCCAGCCCGGCCTCGACCATGCGGCAGACCGCGTCGAAGCTGCTCACCGACACGGTGGGCGCAAAGGGCTTCTGCAGCGTTTCGGCGCGCTCGTGCAGGGAGCGGTCGAGCGCGCCACCCTGGTGGACACCGACCAGCGGATGCGCGAGCACCTCGGCGAAACCCACGGTCTTTCGCCTGGCCAGCGCATGGCCGGCGGGCAGCACCACCTGCAACGGATCGGTCGCGAAGCGCCAGGCATCGAGCCCGGCGGGCACCGGCGTCGCCACGCCCACCCCGACGTCGGCACGGTCGTCGAGGCAGGCGCGGATCACGTCGCGCGTGTCTTCCTCGTGCAGCGAGACCTGGACGCGCGGATACCGGGCAATGAAGGCCTGGAGGCGTTCGGGCAGGAAGCCGATCACGGCCGACATGTTGGCGTAGAGCCGGACGGTGCCTCGCACCTCGTCGCCTTCGATCTGCACCTCGCGCACCAGCGCCTGCAGGTCGTCGTCGATGCGCTGCCCGCGCGCAAGCACCAGGCGCCCGGCGTCGGTGAGTGCGATGCCGCGCGGCGAGCGCACGAAGAGAGGTGTGCCGAACGCGTGTTCCAGATCGGCGATGCGCCGGCTCAGGGCCGAGGGCGCGATGTGCTCCAGCGCCGCGCCGCGCACGATGGAGCCGGCACGTGCGGTCGAGACGAAGAGGCGCAGGCTGTAGGCGTCGATGCGGCGGGTCATCGGCACATGCTAACCAGCGCGGTCCAGGCCTTGCTCGGCTTTGGCTACAGTGGGGGTCGCTGCGAGCGCAGCGACAGAAAAGGATCTATGAATTCGAACATCGTGATCATCGGCGGCGGCCATGCGGCCGCACAGCTGTGCGCAGGCTTGGTGGAGGCGGGGCAGGGCGCCCGCGTGCACCTGGTGTGCGAGGAGAGCTGCATTCCCTATCACCGGCCGCCGTTGTCCAAGACCTTCCTCAAGAGCCCGGACGAGGCGCCGCAGCTCCACCGCGCCGAGGCCTGGTATGCCGAGGCCGGCATCACGATGCACCTGGGCGATCCGGCACTCGCGATCGATCGCGCGGCGCACACCGTCACGCTGCGTTCGGGCACCGTGCTCGGCTGGGAGCGGCTGGTGCTGGCGACCGGCACCCGCGCCCGCCGCTTGCCTGCGCTCGTGGGGCTCGAGAACGTGGCGCTGCTGCGCGCGGCCGACGAGGCCGCGCAGCTGCGCTCGATGCTGATGGCGACAGAGCAGGTCACGGTGCTCGGCGGCGGCTTCATCGGCCTGGAGGTGGCGGCGACGGCGCTGGCGCTCGGCAAGCGCGTGAGCGTGCTGGAAAGCGCGCCGCGGCTCCTGAGCCGCGCCGTGTCGCCTGCCCTGTCCGAGCATGTGCTCGCGACGCATCGCGCCGCCGGCATGGACATCCGGGTCGGCGTGCAGTGCGGTGCCTGGCAGACCGAGGGCCGGCGCCTGGCGGCCATCGAGGTCGAGGGCGTGGCGCAGCCGGTGGATCTGCTGATGCTCGGCATCGGTGCCGTGCCCGAAACCGCGCTCGCGCAGGCCGCCGGCCTCGAGTGCGCCGACGGCATTGTGGTCGATGCCTACATGCAGACCAGCGACGAGGCGGTGCTCGCAGTCGGCGACTGCACGCGCTTTCCCGATCGGCACGCCGGTCGGGTCCTGCGGCTGGAGTCGGTGCAGAACGCGAACGACCAGGCGCGCACGGCCGTCGCTACGCTGACCGGCGCGGCCCGCCCGCACGATGCAGTGCCGTGGTTCTGGTCCGACCAGGGCAGCTTGCGCTTGCAGATGGCCGGGCTGGTCCCCGCCGACGGCACGGCCGGCGCGAGCATGGTGCGGCGTCCCGGCGCCAATCCGGCTTCGTTCTCGCTGCTGCACTATGTGGATGGCGTGCTGCGCTGCGTCGAGTCGGTCAATGCGCCGATGGACCACATGATGAGCCGCAAGCTGCTGGAAGCGGGGCGCAGCCCGGACCCGGCGGTTGCAGCCGATCCCGCCGTGCCCTTGAAGACGCACCTGGCCTGATCAGCTCGTCATGCTGCCGCGCCGCGAGGGCGCGCTGCTCCTTCGCAACTCCGCGTCCATCACGCGGGTGCCGGTCGCGAGCGCTGCCTCGTAAGTGTCGGCGCCGTATTCCGCCGATTTCAAGACCTTGCGCGGTGCGCCGTCAGCGTCGGTTTCGAGCAGCGTCCAGACGAAGGATCCGGGCGCCGGCTCATCGATGGTGAGTTTGATCGGATTTTTCATGGCCCACTCATCGTGGGCGCCGAGGTGCTCTATTTCTGTAGGCCAAGGTCGATCGTCGCGCCGGTTACATCGGGCGCGCGCAGCAGCAGGGCGCCGATCGAGGCCGCCGCCGCGGCGAAGACCGCGCCCACGATGAAAGCCACGTGGTAACCGCCGTTGAGCGCGAGCAGCGAGCCCGCGCCCGATGCGAGCAGGTAGTCGGTGCGTGCCGATGCGAGGCTCGCGAGCACCGCGAGGCCCAGCGCGCCGCCCATCATGAAGGCGGTGTTGACGATGCCCGAGGCAAGACCCGATTCGCTCGGTGCCACGTCGCTCATCGCGACCAGCAGCATCGGGTTGAGCGCAATGCCGGCGCCGAGTCCGAGCAGCGTCATGCCGGGCATGACGTCGAGGAGAAAGCTGCCATCCACCGGCGCGCGGGCGAACAGCGCCAATCCCGCAGCCGCCAGCAGCAGCCCGAAGGCGAGCGGCGCGCGGTTGCCGAAGCGCATCACCAGCTTGGCGGAGAGGCCGAGCGAGAAGGCGGCCATGATGAGGTTGGCCGGCAGGAATGCGAGGCCGACCTGCATCGGGCTGTAGCCCAGCACCAGCTGCAGGTAGAGCGCCGAGATGAAGAACCACGCGAACATCGCGGCGGCCCACAGCACGCCCATCACGTTGGCGACCGACACGTTGCGCAGCCGGAACAGGCGCAGCGGCATCAGCGGATGGCGCACGCGCGCCTCGATGGCGATGAAGATCGCCAGCAATGCCGCCGCGATGCCGAGCAGGCCCAGCGTCTGCGTCGAGGTCCAGCCGATCTCGTTGCCGTTGACGATCGCGTAGACCGCCAGCATCAGCGAGAGCGTGACGCTCAGCGCGCCGCCGACGTCGAGCCGCTCGCCCGCCGCGTGCCCCGGCATGTGCGGCAGCAGCGCGAGGCACAGTGCATAGACCGCCACGCCGATCGGCAGGTTGACCAGGAAGATCCAGTGCCAGCTGAGCGCGTCGGTCAGCAGTCCGCCGAGCAGCACGCCGATGCTGCCGCCGCCGGCGCACACGAAGCCGTAGACGCCCATCGCCTTGGCGCGTTCGGCCGGCTCGGTGAACAGGTTCATGATCAGCGAGAGCGCGACCGCCGAGACCACCGCGCCGCCGAGGCCCTGCACGGCGCGTGCGGCGACCAGCAGGGCCTGCGAGTTCGAGAGCCCGCAGGCCAGCGAGGCGACGGTGAAGAGCGTGATGCCGAGCAGGAACAGCCGCCGATGCCCGAACAGGTCGCCCAGCCGGCCGCCCAGCAGCAGGAAGCCGCCGAAGGTGAGCATGTAGGCGTTGACCACCCAGACCAGCGAGGTCTCGCTGAAGCCGAGGTCGGTGCGGATCGAGGGCAGCGCCACGTTCACGATCGTGGTGTCCAGCACGATCATGAGGACGCCGAGGCAGAGGACCATGAGTGCCAGCCAGCGCCGGCGGCCTTCGATGTGCGATCTCATTCAACCATCTCCTTTTTTTAATCGACAAGAAAGCCGCAGCTCAGATTGGCAACGGTGCCGGTGATGGCGCCCGCGTAGCCGGAGGCCAGGAACACCGCCGTGTTCGCCACCTCGTCCAAGGTCGGCAGCCGCTTCAGCAGCGTGCCGCCAGCGGCATCTGCGAGCATCTCCGGAACCGTGACACCCGCGCGTTCGGCCATCGGCCTGAACACGTCCTGGGTATGGGAGCCCATCGCGGCTGCTTGCGGAATGGCATGGGGCCGCATGCAGACCACACGTATGCCCTGGGCGCCGAGCTCGCCGGCCAGATGGCGCGACATGGCTTCGACCGCGGCGCTCGCCACGCAGTTTCCCATGTAGCCTGGGCCAGGCAATCGCGCTCCTGGCGTCGAGAGGGTGAGGATCACGCCGGACGCCTTCTTCGCCATGTGCCGCGCCGCGGCCTGCGCCGTGATGAAGTTGCTGCGCGTGTAGACCGTGATGGGGTATTCGTAGTCCTGCAGCGACAGCGCCGCGAAGGGCGTGCCCTGGACGTGTGCCACGCCGATGGCGTTCAGCGCGATGTCGATGCCGCCCGCCTTCTGCGCCACCGCATCGGCATGCCGGTCGACCGCCTGTGCGTCGAGGGCATCGACCTCGGCGCCTTCGGCCCTGCCGCCCGCAGCCTCGATGTCTGCTGCGACCGCCTCGAGCGAGGCCAGCGTCCGGCCGGCAAGAAATACTTTCGCGCCCTCGCGGGCGAATGCGCGCGCGACCGCGCCGCCGATGGCGCCCCCGGCACCATGGATCACTGCAATCTTGTCGACCAGCAGCATGTGTATCTCCTAGCTTGTGTACAGCATCCACAAACCTTAGCAGAGATACTGGACGGCGTCCACATGCGCCGTCGACAGAGGGCCCGGGACGCCGCTATGGGCATCCCGAGGCAAGCAACTCAATAACGATAGGGGTTGTTCGGACGGCGGTCGTAGCGATTCGGCACGCCGTCGCCGTCGCGATCGCGGTCGTAGCGGTTCGGTACGCCGTCGCGGTCGTTGTCACCCCAGCCGCGGCGGCGGTGATCCCAACGATCGTCGCCGCCTTGCCAGCGCTGGGGCGGTTGTCCGTAGCCGTAGTACGCCTGCGGCGGCGGGGGCGGCGCCGGAACCACGATCACCCGGTGCGGATAGCGATCGTCATAGGCATGGGCCGGCGTGGTGAGCGCGCTCAGCGAGAGCAGGGCGGCGGCACCGAGAGCGAAAGCGATCGTTTTCATGCGAGTTCCTCGTGGTTGGAAGGAGCCTTCATCGTGCCCCTCTCGTGTGAAGCAGGCGTAAGGCACGGGCGAAATCTTGTATAGCCCTGTGTCGTCTGCGTACTGTCCCTGGCAGCCTTAACACGGGTGCTGCAAATTTTGCTTACATGTAGTTAAAATGTATTACATGAACACCGAGCGCGACAACTTCCACGACTGGGCACGGGACAAGCCCGACACGAGCTTCGGTCCGCTCGCGCAGCGCGATCTCGACGAGGCCTCCGACCATCGTGCGGTGTGCTGGGGCCGGCTCGCGGTTCTGGCGGTGCTGGGGGCGGCGCTGGTCGCCGGCTTCAAGTGGTTCGCTGGGCTGTGAAAGCCTAGGTCGGCGGCGGAATCTCGCCGCCCTTCTGGCGCTCGCGGAACAGCGCGGCGCGCATCAGGAAAATGGTCGTGACGGGGGCCGTGAGAGCGACGAAGAGCGCGATCAGCGCCGTGTGCAGGAAAAGGCTGAAGCCCTGCACCGAGAAGTAGACGATGGTGGCGGCCGTGACGCACCAAACGCCGAGAGTGGCGCCGATCGTGGGCGCATGGATGCGTTGAAAGAAGCTTCCGAGCCGCACCAGGCCGAAGGAGCCGATGGCGGCGAAAGCCGCGCCCAGCACGACGAACACCGCGGTCAGGATCTCGGCCCACATCGGCAGCGGGCCCACGATGAAGTCGTTCATTCGATCACCTCGCCGCGCAGGAGGAACTTCGCGAGCGCTGTCGAGCCGACGAAGCCGAACAGCGCGACCAGCATCGCCGCCTCGAAGTAGACGCTGCTCGCATAGACGATGCCGAGCACCAGCATCATCAGCATGCCGTTGACGTAGAGGCAGTCGAGCGCCATCACGCGGTCTTGCGCGGTGGGACCGACCAGCAGGCGGGCCACTGCGCACAGCATGGCCACGGCAAGCAGCAGCAGCGCCAGCTTGAGGGCCCACAACAGAAGCGGGGTCATGATTCGAAGATCTCCATCAGCAGGGGCTCGTAGCGCGTCTTGATCATCGCGATGAAAGCCGCCTCGTCCTCCTCGTGGAAGACGTGGATCAACAAGGTCGAACGGTCGAGGGAGATTTCGCCCCAGGCGGTGCCGGGCGTCAGGCAGAGAATCATCGCCAGCGTCGCGAGTGCATTGGGATCGCGCATCGCGAGCGGCACCCGTATGAAGTGCGCTGCCATGTCGCGGCTGCGCCGGGTCAGCAGCAGCCTGGCCACGGTCAAGGCCGAACGGACCAGGTCGTACGCGACCAAAGCGCCGAGCCGGAGCACCAGCCGGGGCCGCCGCATCCGCACCCTGGCAGGCCGCAGGCTCTGCGTCAGGATCGGTACCGCGATGGCGAGCAAGGCCGCCAACAGCAGCGTCGTTGCGTCGAAGGACTGGTTCAGCAGCAGCCACACGGCGAAGAGCGCCAGCGACAGCGGCGGCGAGGGCAGCCAGCGTTTGATCATGGCGCACTGCCTCCCGCTGGCGTGGTCGGGCCCGGGAGCTGCCGCGTGCCGAGCACGGCGTCGCGGTAGGCCGTGGGCGAGCGCAGGCCTTCGGCGGTGGCGGCGGCATGCCGCATGACCGGCTCGGCCGCGAGCGTCAGTGCGAGGCAAGCCGCCAGCAGCGCCGCCACCGGCAGCACCTCGAGCGCGGGCAGCGAGGGCATGGTCGCGTGCGGCTGCGTCCAGAAGTGGCGGATGCCGGTGCGGCTCAGGGCGATCAATGAAAGAAAACCCGAAATGATCAGGAGCGCCATGAAGGCTCCGCCCGCAGGCGTCACGCCCTGTTCCGCGCCGAGCATTCCGGCGAGCATCGCGAACTTGCCGATGAAGCCCGACAGCGGCGGCAGGCCGGCCAGCAGCAGCGTGCAGCCCATGAAGCTCAGGCCGAGAAATGCGACGCCGGCGGGAATGACGCGGCCGTAGAGCGCCTGCGCTTCATCGTCGAGGTTCACGTCGTCGAGCCGGCTCAGATCTTCCGAAAGAAAGGGCGCGTCGCCGGCTGCCTCGTGCGGGGCGACGCTCATGCCCGCGTTGCGCCAGCGCTCGATCATGTCGATCAGCAGGAAGAAGGCGCTGGCCGCCAAGGTGGAGCTCAGCAGATAGTAGAGTGCGCCGGCCCACAGGGCGGGCTGTCCGAGTCCGATCGCGGCCAGCAGCGTGCCGGCGGAGATCAGCACGCTGAAGCCCGCAAGATTCGACAGCCGCTGGGTGCCGACGATGCCGAGCGCACCGGTGAACAGGGTGGCCAGTCCGATCGCGACGAGTACCGGCTGCCCGAACTGCGCCGAGGCGCCGGTGTCGGGGGCGAACAGCACGGTCCAGAGCCTGAGCACCGTGTAGACGCCGAGCTTGGTCAGGAGCGCGAACACCGCGCCCACCGGCGACACGGCGGCGCTGTAGGCCGGCACCAGCCAGAAATTGAGCGGCCAGGCGCCGGCCTTGGCGAAGAAGGCGGTCGCAAGGATGGCCGCGGCCGCATGCACCAGCCCGCGGTCGGCGGGCGCGAGCTGCGCGATGCGCACGCCGAGATCGGCCATGTTGAGTGTGCCGGTCACGCCGTAGAGCAGGGCGGCGCCCACCAGGAACAGCGAGGACGCGGCGAGATTGATGGCCACGTAGTGCAGGCCGGCCTGTACGCGCAGCCGGCCGGAACCGTGCAGCAGCAGGCCGTAGGAAGCGGCGAGCATCACCTCGAAGAAGACGAACAGGTTGAACAGGTCGCCCGTCAGGAAGGCGCCATTGAGCCCCATGAGCTGGAGCTGGAGCAGCGGATGGAAGTGCACGCCGGCGCGGTCCCAGCGCGAGGTGGAGTAGATCGAAGCCGCGAAGGCGATGACGCCGGTGAGTGCGACCATCATCGTCGAGAGGCGGTCGGCCACCAGCACGATGCCGAAGGGCGCGCGCCAGTTGCCGGGCAGGTAGACGCCGATCGAGCCGGCGCCGCTGCCGGTGTCGGCGGCATTGACCCAGCGCAGCAGCGCCAGCGCGGCCAGGAGCCCGACGAGGCCCGAGACCACGCTGAGGAAGGACTTGGTGCGCCGGCGCCGCTCGCCCAGCAGCAGCATCAGCGCGGCCGTGAACAGGGGCAGCAGGATGGGCACCGCCACCAGGTGCGGCATGCCGAGTTCGAGCAGCTGGTCGAGGAAGGCAAAGAGGCGCGTCATTCCTGAAGCTCTCTTCGTTCTTCGCCATCCACGTGATCGGTGCCGGTGAGGCCGCGCGAGGCCAGCAGCACGACCAGGAACAGCGCGGTCATGGCGAAGCCGATCACGATCGCCGTGAGCACCAGCGCCTGCGGCATCGGGTCGGCGGTGTTGGCCAGCGTGGCGGCGAAGCCCGGGATCAGCACCGGCTCGCTGTCGAGCTTGATGCGGCCCATGCTGAAGATGAACAGGTTCACCGCATAGGAGATCAGCGTCAGGCCCATGATCACCTGGAAGGTGCGCGGGCGCAGCAGCAGGTAGACGCCGGATCCCGTCAGTACGCCGATGGCGATGGCGAGCACGGCTTCCATCAGGCGGTGCCTTTCGCATGGGCAGCTGCGCGCTCGGCCTCTTTCTCCGTTTGCTCTTCGGCCCAGCGATGGCTGCGCACCGACTGGTGGGCCAGCGCCGTGAGGATCAGCATGGTCGCCCCCAGCACCAGCGCGAACACGCCGATGTCGAAAAACAAGGCGCTCGGCACATGCACCTCGCCGAGGAGCGGAAGCTGCAGGTGCGCAGTGTGCGTGGTGAGGAAGGGGTAGCCGAACAGCAGCGCGCCGGAGCCGGTGGCCAACGCGAGCAGCAGCCCGATGGCGATCCAGCGCCGAGGGTAGATGCGCAGGTGCTCCTCCACCCACTCGGTACCGGAGACGATGAACTGCAGCAGCAGTGCCACCGACATGACGAGCCCGGCGACGAAACCGCCGCCCGGCTGGTTGTGGCCGCGCATGAAGAAGTAGACCGACACCAGCGCCGACAGCGGCAGCAGCAGGCGCACCAGCACGGCCGGCACCATCAGGTAGCCGACGGCGGTGTCCATGGCGCGGCGCGGGTTCAGCAGGTCGCTGCTGCCGTCGTCGGGCTGGGCGCGCTGCTGCGCCGGCAGCGCCATGGATTCGGGCGCCGGCCGGAAGCGGCGCAGCAATGCGTAGACCGTCAGCGCCACGATGCCCAGTACGGTGATTTCGCCGAAGGTGTCGAAGCCGCGGAAGTCCACCAGCATCACGTTGACCACGTTGGTGCCGCCGCCCTCGGGCAGGGCGCGCTCCAGGAAGAAGGGAGAAATGCTTTGCGGAAATGGCCGCGTCATCAGGGTCCAGGCGAACGCGGCCATGCCGCAGCCTGCTGCGGCCGCGATCAGCAGATCGCGCCCGCGCCGGCCCCAGAGGCGGACCCGCATGCGCGCGGGCTGCGGCTTGGCGGTGCGCATCGGCAACCAGCGCAAGCCGAGCAGGATCAGTACCGTGGTCACGGTCTCGACCACCAGCTGCGTGAGCGCGAGGTCGGGCGCCGAGAACCAGATGTAGGTGATGCAGCACACCAGGCCCGCGCCGGAGGCCAGCATCAGCGAGGCCAACCGGTGGAACTTGGCCTGCCAGGCTGCAGCCAATGCGCAGGCACAGCCGATCGCCCAGGTCATCGCGAACATGGCGGAGAAGGGCAGCAGCTCGCGCGTTCCACGCTCCGCGGGTGTGTGCCACAGCGATGCGGCCGCGCCGGCCACGGCGACGACGACCAGCAGCAGCAATTGCGTTTGCAGGCGCCGGGTGCCGAAGAACCGCCGGCTGCGCCGGCCGGCTTCGCTGAGCCGCGCGAGCAGGTTCTCGAAGACGCGCTGGCCGTCGAAGCGGTGCAGGAGCGGCGTGTATTCGAGCGCGCCGCGCGCACGGCCCTGCCGCTGCACCAGGTAGAGCCAGCCACCGCCCGCGAGCGCCACGAAGCTCATCAGGAGCGGCAGGTTGAAGCCGTGCCACACGGCCAGGCTGTAGTCGGGCAGCACGCCACCGACCACCGGCGTCGCCGCCGCGGCGAGGAAGGCACCCACCGACCAGGCCGGCGCCACGCCGACCACGAGACAGGCGAGCACCAGCAGCTCGACCGGCACGCGCATCCAGTGCGGCGGCTCGTGCGGCTGCCGCGGCACCGCGGCAGCCGGGGGCGGGCCGAAGAAGACGTCGAACACGAAGCGCGCCGAGTACGCGACGCTGAACACGCCGGCCAAGGTCGCGACGACCGGCAGGCTCCAGCTGACCCAGGGCGTGGCCTGGATGAACACGGTCTCGGCGAAGAACATCTCCTTGGAGAGGAAGCCGTTGAGCAGCGGCACGCCGGCCATCGAGGCGCTGGCGATGATCGCCAGCGTGCCGGTGATGGGCATCAGCCGAAGCAGGCCGCTCAGCTTGCGGATGTCGCGCGTGCCGCTCTCGTGGTCGATGATGCCGGCCGCCATGAACAGCGAGGCCTTGAAGGTCGCATGGTTCATCACATGGAACACGGCAGCGACGGCGGCCAGCGGACTGTTGAGCCCGAGCAGCAGCGTGATGAGCCCGAGATGCGAGATGGTCGAGTAGGCCAGGAGCGACTTGAGGTCGCGCTGGAACATCGCGACGTAGCCGCCGAGGAGCAGCGTCGCGGCACCGGCGCCGCTCACGAGCCAGAACCAGGCCTCGGTCCCGGAGAGCGCCGGCCACAGGCGCGCCATCAGGAACACGCCCAGCTTCACCATGGTGGCCGAGTGCAGGTAGGCAGAGACCGGCGTGGGCGCGGCCATCGCGCGCGGCAGCCAGAAGTGGAACGGAAACTGCGCGCTCTTGGTGAAGGCGCCGAGCAGCACCAGCACCAGCACCAATGGATAGAGACGGTCGGCGCGGATCTGGTCGCCCGAGGCCAGCACCACGTCGAGCTCGTAGCTGCCGACGATGCGGCCGAGCACCAGCACGCCCGCGAGCAGGCACAGGCCACCGGCACCGGTGACGGTGAGCGCCATGCGCGCGCCGCGCCGCGCGTCGCGGCGGTGATGCCAGTAACCGATGAGCAGGAAGGAGAACAGGCTGGTGAGCTCCCAGAACAGCACCATCTGGATCAGGTTGCCCGAGAGCACCACGCCCACCATCGCGCCCATGAAGGCAAGGAAGAAGGCGAAGAAGCGCGGCACCGGGTCGGAAGGCGACATGTAGTAGCGCGCATAGAGCACCACCAGCGCGCCGATGCCGAGCACCAGCATGCAGAACAGCCATGCGAAGCCGTCCATGCGGAACACCAGGGTGAGGCCGAGCGCGGGCAGCCACTCGATCTCCGCGTGGATCACGTTGCCGTCGGCGAGCTGCGGAAAGAGCCATGCGGCTTGCAGCGCGCAGCCCAGCGCGACCAGGCCTGCCAGCGTCGACTCCCGGTTGCGCGCATTCGACGGCAGCAGGGCCGCGAGCACGCTGGCAACGAAGGGGAGCGCAACGAGGAGGACAAGGGGCATCGCGATCGATTCTATCGAGCGCCCCTCGGCGAAGGCGCTCGAATCAGCCGGTGAACTGCTGCACCGTGCGGATGCCGAGCCAGGTGAGTGCCAGCGAGCCGCCGACATGCAGCGCTGCCGTGCCGAAGGCCAGCGCGAGCCGGTCCTGCATCAGCATCGCGACCACTTCGGCGGAGAAGCTGGAGAAGGTGGTGAGGCCCCCGAGGAAGCCGGTGATCAGCAGCAGGCGCCAGACCGGGTCGAGCTGCGGCATGGCCTGGAAGGTCGCGACCACGACGCCGACCAGGTAGCCGCCGATCAGGTTGGACGCGAGCGTGCCCAAGGGCAGCGAGCCGGCGGACGTGAGCCAGAGATTGAGGCCCCAGCGGCACAGCGCCCCGATTGAAGCGCCTGCGCAGATGGCGAGGATGTGAATGGGCATGCCGCTCAAGGAGCCATCTGCTGCGGCAGCCAAGTCACCAACTGGGGAGCGAAGTAGATGATCAGCACCGCCGCGACCATGAGAAGGAACATGGGCAGGGTCACGCGCGCGATGTAGAGGAGGTCCCTGCCCGTCATGCCCTGCAGCACGAAGAGGTTGAAGCCTACCGGCGGCGTGATCTGAGCCATCTCGACCACCAGCACGACAAAGATGCCGAACCACAAGGGGTCGATGCCTGCGGCCAACACGGTCGGCATGATCACGCCCATGGTCAGCACAACCATCGAGATGCCGTCGAGGAAGCAGCCCAGCACGATGTAGAAGATGGCCAGCATGACGATCAGCTGGAACTTCGACAGGCCGAGCGAGCCGATCCATTCGGCCAGATGCCGGGGCAGGCCGATGTAGCCCATCGCGAGCGTCAGGAAGGCCGCCCCCGCAAGGATCAGGGCCATCATGCAATAGAGCCGGGTGGCGCCCAGCAGCGATTCTTTGAAGGTGCTCCAGTTGAGTGAGCCCTGCAGCGCAGAGATGATCAGGGATCCGACCACGCCGACGGCGGCCGCTTCGGTGGCTGTGGCCAAGCCCGAGTAGATCGATCCGAGCACCGCGAGGATCAACACCGCCACCGGGATCAGGCTCATCGAGGCGCGCACTTTGTCGATGAAAGACATCGCAGCGTCGGGGGGCGGCACGCGTTCTGGACGAATCAGCGCCCACGCGGCGATATAGCCAGAGAACAGTGCGGCGAGCAGAATGCCGGGCACCACGCCTGCGATGAACAGCTTGGCGATCGACACGTCGGCACTGACGCCGTACACGATCATGATGATCGACGGCGGGATGAGCAACCCCAGCGTCCCCGCGCCGGCGAGCGTGCCGATCACCATGTCGTCGGGGTAGCCGCGCTGCTTCAGTTCCGGCAGCGTCATCTTGCCGATCGTTGCGCAGGTGGCGGCGCTCGAACCCGACACCGCCGCGAACACTGCGCAGCCGACGACGTTGGTGTGCAGCAGCCGTCCCGGCAGTTTCTGCATCCAGGGCGCGAGGCCCTTGAACATGTCCTGCGACAGCTTGGTGCGGAACAGGATCTCTCCCATCCACAGGAACAGTGGCAGCGCGGTCAGGGTCCATCCGGATGCCGAGCCCCAGATCGTCACTGCCATCGCGTCGCCTGCCGGACGGGCCGAGAACAGCTGCATGCCGATCCAGGCCACGCCCGAGAGCGTCAGGCCGATCCATACGCCACTGCCGAGAATCAGGAAGAGGCAGAGGATCAGCAAGCCGGCAACGGCAACATCATTCATGGCGCAGCGCCTCTGCGTTCGTTTTCAGCGGACGGCCGTTCCACTCGACAACGAACTCATCGACCGCCGCGATGGCGAACACGAGCGCGCCTATGGCCATGCTGAGCTGCGGCAGCCACAGCGGCGTCGCATCATTGCCGGTGGAGATGTCGTCGTAGGCGTGCGATTGCCAGGCCAGGCGGATGCTGTAGAAGGCGAACAGCGCCGCGAGCAGAGCGCCTGCGCCGGTCGCCCATCGCTCGAGCCATCGACGAGCGCCGGCAGGTAGACCGCCGAGCACCAGCGTGACCCGAATGTGCTCGCCGCGCTTCAAGGTGTGCGCAAGCGCCAGGAAACCGCTGCCGGCCATGAGATAGCCGGCGTAGGCGTCGATGCCCGGGACGTTGAAATGAAGCTGCCGGCTGACGATCGACAGCAGCACCGCCACGAGCAGACCGACCAGGAAAAGCGCCGCCAGAGCGGCGGCGCTGTCGTAGAGAAAATCGAGTGTCTTGCGCATTGCAGGCCGTCGCTCGCCCTACATCTTCTTGTAGGCGTCGACCACTGCCTGTCCTTCGGGACCAGCTTTCTCGAGCCATTCCTTGAGCATCGTATCGCCGACCTTCTTCATGTCGGTCTTCAGTTGAGCCGAGGGGGCGTGTACCGTCATGCCATTCTTCTTCAGCAGCTCGAGATACTCGGTGTTCTTCTTCTTCGAGACCTCCCAGCCACGCTTCTCCGCATCGGCACCAGCCTTCAACAGCGCATCCTGAGCAGGCTTGTCGAGCGCATCGAAGGCTTTCTTGTTGATGAGGACGGCGTTCTTTGGCAACCATGCCTGCGTGTCGTAGAAGTTCTTGATGTATTCGTAGGTCTTGGTGTCGTAGCCTGTCGATCCCGAGGACATGTAAGACTCGATCACGCCGGTGGCCATGGCCTGGGAGAGTTCGGCTTGCTGTACGGTCACGGGCTGGGCGCCGACCAATTCGCCGATGCGGGCAGTGGCCGGGCTGTACGCCCGCCATTTCACTCCCTTGAGATCGGCCGCCGAGGCGATTTCCTTCTTGACGAAGATGCCCTGCGGAGGCCATGCCACGGAATAGAGAAGCATCATTCCCTGCTCGGCCAGCTTCTTCTCCAGAACCGGCTTCTGCGCCTGGTACAGCTTCCACGCGGCGTCGTAGCTGTCAGCCAGGAACGGGATGCCGTCGGCGCCGAACATCTGCCACTCGTTTTGGTAGTTGACGAGCAGGATCTCACCCATCTGCGCCTGCCCACCCTGCACCGCGCGCTTGATCTCCGGTGCCTTGAACAGGGCTGCGTTCGCGTGAACCGTGATCTTGAGCTTGCCGTTGCTCGCCTTGTCGACATCGCTGGCGAACTGGGTGATGTTTTCGGTGTGGAAGTTGGTCGCCGGGTAGGCGGTGGGCAGGTCCCACTTGGTTTGCGCGAAGGCTGCTGCGCCGAGGGTCAGGCCAGCGAGGGCAATGCCGAACTTGTGATTCATGGGCTCTCCAGAACGTACGAAAGTAAAAATGGCGACGGCGAGCATACGTGCAAATATCGGGCCATCGCGTGGGGCTTTCCCCTGCCGACGCCGCAATGCAGAGGCTTCCGGCACGAATGAAAAAAGCCGCCCTGGGGCGGCTTTCGATCAGCGCGGGAACAACACCGCGGTGGAGGGTGGATCAGGGCTTGGCGTCGGCCTTCTTGGCGGTACCGTCGGCCTTCTTGGCCTCAGCCTTCGCAACCGTGGCCGCCGGGGCCGCAGCGCCTGTGAAGGCTTGCCCGTTGACGGTGAGTCCTTCGGCCGACAGCTTGGTGGCCGCCTTTTCCTTCACGCCCTTGACCCGGCTCATGAGGTCCGGCCAGTCCTTGAACGCGCCTTGCTTGCGTGCTTCGATGATGCGCTTGGAGAGCGCGGGGCCTACGCCCCTGAGGGCATCGAGTTCCGCATCGGTCGCCTTGTTGACATCGACTGCTGCAAAGGAAGCGGTCGCAACCAGCATGGCCATGACTTCAGCATTGTGAATTTCCCTGACATTGTTGTGAAAGAGACGCCGTGGCGTCCCGCTGCTCGCGGATTGCGCGCAGCGCGGCGTTCAACGACGGCAGTCGCGCTGCGGTTGACGCCGTTCGTCGTCAGAGTTCTTCGACGCGCCGGGGTGGGTAGCTGTCCCAGGCCTGGCAGCCTGGGCAATGCCAGAAGTGCTGATGGGCCTCGAAGCCGCAGGCCGCGCAGCGGTAGCGCATCAGCGGCCGCGTGGCCTGGTCGAGCGCGCGCTGCACCTGCGGATGGAACTGCTCGTGCGTGAAGCGTTCGCCGGCGAGCCAGCGGGACGCTGCAACTAGGGAAGGCTGGTGAGCCAGGTGGGCGACGTAGCCGTCGCGCGGCTCCGGCGGCGCCGTCGGATGGGACGTGGCGTCCTCGGGCAGTACGGGCGCGCCGCCCAGGGCGATGATCGCCTCGAGCACGTCGATCGAGGGCGACTCGGCATAGCGGCGCTGCAGTAGGACCAGCGCCTCGCCCGCGCGCTGGGAGGCGACCGCGGCCTGCTGCAGCATCGCCGCGTAGAGCGGCAGCGCCAGCGGTGCCGTCTCGCTGAGGGCCGCGAGCGTTTCGAAGGCCTTGGCGGAGTCGCCGTTGCGCAACTGCAGCGTGGCCGTGTCGATGGCCGGTCGCGGCGCCTGCGGCGCCAGTGCGACGGCCTGTTCGAGCAGCTGTGCCGCGGCGCCCAGGTCGCCGGCCGCCACCTGCTCCGCGGACTGCTCACAGAGATGGTGGGCCCGGCGCACGCCGTAGCTGGCCTGCTCGGTCTCGTCGAGCTTCTGCGCCACTGCGGCGGCCTGCGCCCATTCTCGTGAACGTTCGTAGATGGCGAGCAGCGCCAGCCGGGCCTCGTTCTCGTAGCGGGTGCCTTCGAGCTTCTGCAGTGCGGCTTCGGCGCGGTCGAGCAGCCCGGCGCGCAGGAAGTCCTGCGCCAGCGCATGCTGCGCGCGGTCGCGGTCGGCACGGCTCAGATCGCCGCGGCCCAGCAGGTGCTCGTGCACGCGCACTGCGCGCTGGTATTCGCCGCGGCGGCGGAACAGGTTGCCGAGCGCGAAGTGCAGCTCCTGGGTGTCGGGGTCGTTCTGCACGGCTTCGATGAAGGCGTCGATGGCCTGGTCTTGCTGCTCGTTGAGCAGGAAGTTGAGCCCTCGAAAGTAGGCCTTGGGCGCCTGCCGGTTCTCGATGCGCAACTGCCGCAGATCGAAGCGCGAGGCCAGCCAGCCGAGCACGAAAGCCAGGGGCAGTCCGAGCAGCAGCCAGCTGAAGTCAAAGTCCATGTTGGCGTACGGCGGGAAGGTCGGTGGCGGCCGGTGCAGGGGCTGCGGTGACGGGCGGGACCTGCGCGGCGGGGAGCTGGGCCGCGGCGCTGCGGTGCTTCCACCAGCCCGGCAGCATGCCGAGCGCGCCGACCACGAGGCCGCCGGCGAAGGCTGCGAGCACCACCAGCACCAGCGGCGCGCGCCAGTGGGTGCCGAAAAAGAAGTAGACGGTGGCGTCGTGCTGATTGTTCAGCGCGAAGGCGAAGAGGGTAAAAAAAATGGCTGCCTTGAGCAGCCACAGGATGTATTTCATGCGCGTCCCCGTTGGCGGGGGAATTCTATGCTTCAGCGTTCGCGTTTCTGCGCGTCGAGCTCCGCCGTGCGGGCGTCGACCGCTTCGCGTAGCGCCTTGCCCGGCTTGAAGTGCGGCACCCGTTTTTCGGGGATCTGCACGCTTTCGCCGGAACGCGGATTGCGGCCGATGCGCGGCGGACGTCGGTTCACGGTGAAGCTGCCGAAGCCGCGGATCTCGATGCGGTGACCGCGCACCAGTGCATCGCTCATCGCGTCAAGAATGGTCTTGACGGCGTATTCGGCATCGCGGTGCGTCAGTTGCGAGAAGCGCGCCGCCAATTCTTCAACAAGGTCAGAACGAGTCATAAACCACAGAAGGACACGGTGAGCAGCGCTCACCGTGTTTTCGTCTTACTTCTCGTTGTTGTCGAGTTTCGCGCGGAGCAGGGCGCCCAGGCTGGTCGTGCCCGCGTTTTCGCGTGCCGACTGCTGGCTCAGGTTGGCCATCGCGCCTTGCTCGTCGACCATGTCCTTCTGCTTGATCGACAACTGGATGTTGCGGGTCTTGCGATCCACGTTGACCACCACGGCAGTGACTTCGTCGCCTTCCTTGAGCACGTTGCGTGCATCTTCCACGCGGTCGCGGGAGATTTCGCTGGCGCGCAGGTAGCCGATGATGTCGTCACCGAGGTCGATCTCGGCGCCGCGGGCGTCTACGGTCTTGACCTTGCCGGTCACGATCTGGCCCTTGTCGTTCACCGTGGTGAAGGTGGTGAACGGGTCGCTGTCGAGCTGCTTGATGCCGAGGCTGATGCGCTCCCGGTCGACGTCCACGGCCAGCACGATCGCTTCGACTTCCTGGCCCTTCTTGTAGTTGCGCACGGCGGTTTCGCCGGTCTCGTTCCACGAGAGGTCGGACAGGTGAACCAGGCCGTCGATGCCGGCAGCCAGACCCACGAACACGCCGAAGTCGGTGATCGACTTGATCGGGCCCTTGACGCGGTCGCCGCGCTTGGTGTTCTGCGCGAATTCCTGCCACGGGTTGGCCTTGCACTGCTTCATGCCCAGGCTGATGCGGCGCTTGTCTTCGTCGATCTCGAGGACCATGACTTCGACTTCGTCGCCGAGCGAGACGATCTTGTTCGGGGCAATGTTCTTGTTGGTCCAGTCCATCTCCGACACGTGCACCAGGCCTTCGATGCCGGGTTCGAGTTCGACGAAGGCGCCGTAGTCGGCGATGTTCGTGACCTTGCCGAACAGGCGCGTGCTTTGCGGATAGCGGCGCGAAACGCCCATCCACGGGTCGTCGCCCATCTGCTTGAGACCCAGCGAAACGCGGTTCTTCTCAGTGTCGAACTTGAGGATCTTGGCGGTGATTTCCTGGCCGGCCTGAACCACTTCGCTCGGGTGGCGAACGCGGCGCCATGCCATGTCGGTGATGTGCAGCAGGCCGTCGATGCCGCCGAGATCGACGAACGCACCGTATTCGGTGATGTTCTTGACCACGCCGCGCACGACTGCGCCTTCCTTCAGGGTTTCCATCAGCTTGGCGCGTTCTTCGCCCATGCTGGCTTCGACCACGGCGCGGCGCGAGAGCACCACGTTGTTGCGCTTGCGGTCGAGCTTGATGACCTTGAATTCGAGGGTCTTGTTCTCGTACGGGGTGAGGTCCTTGATCGGACGCGTGTCGATCAGCGAGCCCGGCAGGAACGCGCGGATGCCGTTGACCAGGACGGTGAGGCCGCCCTTGACCTTGCCGCTGGTGGTGCCGGTGACGAAATCGCCGGATTCGAGTGCCTTCTCGAGGGCGAGCCACGAAGCCAGACGCTTGGCGGTGTCGCGCGAGAGGATGGTGTCGCCGTAGCCGTTTTCAACGCTGCCGATGGCGACGGAAACGAAATCGCCGGCCTGGACTTCGAGTTCGCCCTTGTCGTTCTTGAACTCTTCGATCGGCACGTAGGCTTCGGACTTGAGGCCTGCGTTGACCACGACGTGGTTGTGTTCGACACGCACGACTTCGGCGGTGATGACCTCGCCGGTGCGCATTTCGGAACGCTTCAGGGATTCTTCGAACAGGTCGGCAAAAGATTCAGACATTGAGTTTTCCTTCCGTCACGCAGGGTTTTCAGTCGCACCATTGCGGCTGAGTTGGATCTGGAGACGGCGGTTGTTTGGGCTTGGGGCCCGGTTGAAGTTGAACAACCAGCAAGCCGGTGCGCTGTCGCGCGGCGGGGACCTGCTGGACCGAAACGCCTTTCAAGAAAACTCGAAAGGCTGTACTTCCTGCCACCAGTCCAGCACCCATTCGACCGATTGCTCGACCGAGAGAAGGGAGTTGTCCAGGAGGCGGGCATCAGGCGCCGGCTTCAGTGGCGCGACGCTGCGGGACGAATCCCGCAGGTCGCGCGCTTCCAGGTCGGCGCGAAGACCGTCGATTGTAGTGGAAATACCCTTTGAAATCAATTGCTTATGACGCCGCTCGGCACGCTGGGCGGCGTTTGCGGTCAGGTAGACCTTCAGCGGCGCGTCCGGGAAAACGACAGTCCCCATGTCGCGGCCGTCGGCCACCAAGCCGGGGAGGCGGCGGAAGCTCTGCTGCAGCGTCATGAGCGCATCGCGCACGGCCGGAAGCGCCGACACGCGGGAAGCATCCATGCCCGCGGCCTCGGCGCGGATGGCGTCGCTCACGTCTTCGCCGGCGAGCAGGATCTTGCCTTCGCTGAAGCGAAGCGGCAGCGTGCGGGCGAGCGCGGCGATCTGCGCCTCATGGGCGGCATCCGGCTCCAGGCCGCTGCGGCGCATCGCCAGGCCGGTCACGCGGTAGAGCGAGCCCGAATCGAGATAGTGGTAGCCGAGCCGGCGCGCCAGCTCGAGCGCCAGCGTGCCCTTGCCGGAAGCGGTGGGGCCGTCGACGCAGATCACCGGCACCTCGGCGGCCTCGGCCACCGAGAACAGGGTTTCGAAATAGTCGGGAAAGGTCTTGGCGACGCAGTGCGGCTCGAGGATGCGCAGCGGCACGCGCGCCGGATTGAAGGCCGCAAGCGAGAAGCACATCGCCACGCGGTGGTCGTCGTAGGTGCGAATGCTGGCCGCGCGCCAGCCCGCTGCGGCCAGCGGGTGCACGCGGATGAAGTCGATGCCGTCTTCCACTGTGGCGCCCAGCTTGCGCAGCTCGGTGGCCATGGCGTCGATGCGGTCGGTTTCCTTCACGCGCCAGCTCGCGATGTTGCGCAGGGTGCAGGGGCCGTCGGCATAGAGCGCCATTGCCGCGAGCGTCATCGCTGCGTCGGGGATGTGGTTGGCGTCGAGATCGATGGCCTTGAGCGGCCAGGCGCCGCGCGAGACCTCGAGCCAGTTGGCTCCGCTGTCGACGCGCGCGCCCATTTGCCGAGCGGCTTCGACGAAGCGGATGTCGCCCTGGATCGAGTCGGCGCCGACGCCCTCGATACGAATGCCGGTATCGCTCGCGATTGCGCCGAGCGCGATGAAATAGCTGGCCGACGAGGCGTCCGCCTCGACGTGGATGTCGCCGGGCGAGCGGTAGCGGCTGCCCGCGGGAATGGTAAAGCGCTGCCAGCCCTCCCGCCGGACCTCGATGCCGAAGCGCGCCAGCAGGTTGAGCGTGATCTCGATGTAGGGCTTGGAAATCAGCTCGCCCACCACCTCGATCACGATGTCGCGCCCCGCCGGGGGGGCAGCGCCCTCGGGGGGCAGCGAACCACGCGAAGCGGGGAGCGTGGGGGCCGGCGTCCCCGCCGCCGGGCCGCCCCCAGGCGGGGCAGCGCCCTCGGGGGGCAGCGAACCACGCGAAGCGGGGAGCGTGGGGGCCGGCGTCCCCGCCGCCGGGCCGCCCCCAGGCGGGGCAGCCCCCTCGGGGGGCAGCGAACCACGCGAAGCGGGGAGCGTGGGGGCCGGTGTCCCCGCCGCCAGCGGCAGGGCGAGCAGCAGCGCGGTCAGGAACTGGCTGGAGACGTCGCCGCGCACGCGGATCGGCGCCTCGAGCTGCAGCGCCTCGAGGGCCACCGGATGGACGTGCAGCGGGGGGTAGCCGGGATTGCCGGTGTAGTCGATGCGGCAACCGAGCTGGACCAGCGCGTCGACCAGGTCGCCGATCGGCCGTTCGTGCATGCGCGGCACGCCGCGCAGTTCGAAGTCGCCGCCGAGCAGGGCGAGCGCCGCGGTCAGCGGCCGCATCGCGGTGCCGGCATTGCCGAGGAAGAGCGATGCGCCCGGCGTTTGCAGCTTGCCGTCAAGGCCGTCGATGCGCAGCGCGGTGCCGGCGCGCTCGATGCGACAGCCGAGCGCGGCGAGCGCATCGAGCATCACCCGGGTGTCGTCCGAATCAAGCAGGTCGTGCACGGTGGTCGTGCCGCCGGCGAGCGCCGCCAGCAGCAGCACGCGGTTGGAGATGCTCTTGGAGCCGGGCAGCCGAACCGTGCCGCTGGCCGCGGCGAGCGGCGGGATGTCCAGGAAAGGCGTGGAAAACATGCTCAGTCGGGCGAGGCGGCCGCGCCCGGCCGCCATTGGCTGCGAACGCGGCTTGCTGCCTCGATCGCGTTCTCCAGGGCCTGCGCATCGTTGCCGCTCATCAAGGTCTCGAGCTGCGACAGTGCGGCGCGAAAAGCCTGCGAATGCTGCAGCACCTGATCGCGATTGGCCAGCAGCACGTCGCGCCACATGGCCGGATCGCCGGCCGCGATGCGCGTGAAGTCGCGAAAACCGGGGCCGGCCAGCTCGAGGAAGCGTTGGCCCTCGGGCTGTGCGGTGAGGGCGTTGACGAAGGCGAACGCGAGCAGGTGCGGCAGATGGCTGACGGCCGCGAAGGCGCTGTCGTGCCCCTCCGGCGTCATCGTGACGACCTTGGCGCCAACCCCCGTCCAGACCTGCGTGGCGCGCTGCACGTTGGAGCGTCGCGTGGCCTTGATCGGCGTGAGCACGACCTGGCGCCCGGTGTACAGGCCGGCGTCGGCATGCTCGACGCCGGCGACTTCCTTGCCGGCGATCGGATGCGCGGGGACGAAGGCGCCGAGCTGATCCTGCAGGCCGCGCCGTGCGGCCTCGATCACATCGCCCTTGGTCGAGCCCACGTCCATCACCAGCATCTGTTCCGTGATGCCGTGGCGGATCGCCTTGAAGGTGGCTTCCGATGCGCCCACCGGCACGGCGATCAGCACCAGGTCGGCACCCGATACCGCCAGCAGGGCGGAGGGCGCCGCCACGTCGATCACGCCGAGCTGGCGCGCGCGTTCCGTGGTTGACGGCGACTTGCTGTAGCCGACCACGCGCTTGACCAGCCGCGCGCGTTTGAGCGCCAGCGCAAAGGAGCCGCCCATCAGGCCGCAGCCGATCAAGCCGAGCTGTTCGAACATGGGCGGCCTCAGGCGGTGACGGGGTAGGCGCCGATGACTTTGTAGAACGCGCAAAGCTTGCGCAGTTCGGCGAGGGCGGCGGCGACGTTGGGCTGCGACGGATGGCCGTCGAGATCGATGTAGAAGTAGTACTCCCACTGGCCGGTGCGCGCCGGTCGCGACTCGAAGCGCGTCATCGAGACATTGTTGGTCTTGAGCGGCACCAGCAGGTCGTGCACTGCGCCGGGCCGGTTGGGCACGGAGACCACCAGGCTGGTGCAGTCCTTGCCCGAGGCCGGCGGCATGGCCAGGGTCTGCGGCAGGCAGATGACGGCGAAGCGCGTGCGGTTGTACGAGTCGTCCTGGATCGCGTGCGCGACGATGTGTAGCCCGAAGCGGGTGGCAGCGCGCTCGCTTGCCAGGCCGGCCCAGGCCGGATTGCCGGCCGCCAGCCGCGCGCCTTCGGCGTTGCTCGAAACGGCGCGCCGCTCGGCGTTGGGCAGGTGCTTGGAAAGCCAGGTCTGGCATTGCGCGAGTGCCTGGGGATGCGCGAGTACCGCCTCGATGCCTTCGAGCTCGTTGCTCGTGCGCAGCAGGTGATGGCGCACCAGCAGGCTGACTTCGCCGACCACGTGCGTGGGTGAGTGCAGGAACAGGTCGAGCGAACGCGTGACCACGCCTTCGGTGGAGTTCTCGACGCCGACCACGCCATATTGCGCGCTGCCGGCGGCGGTGGCATGGAAGACCTCGTCGAAGCTGGCGCAGTAGATCAGGTCGGCCGCGCCGCCGAAGTATTCGATCGCAGCCTGTTCGCAGAAGGTGCCTTCGGGACCGAGCACGGCGACGCGCTGCGGCGATTCGAGGGCCAGGCAGGCCGACATGATCTCGCGCCAGATCGCCGCCACGTGCAGCGCCTTGAGCGGTCCGCCGTTGCTCTGCTGCATCTTCTCGATCACCTGCGCCACGCGATCGGGCCGGAAGTAGGGCGTGCCCTCGCGCTTCTTGACTTCGCCGACCAGCTCGGCGACGTGCGCGCGGCGGTTCAGCAGGTCGAGCAGTTGCTGGTCGAGCGAATCGATCTGCACGCGCAGATCGGCGAGGCTGGCGGAATTGTCTGAGGCGGGGGGCTGTGGGGTGGGTGCGGTCATCGGTCAGGTGCGCATGCGTCTAGGCATGCGACCGTTCGAATTCTCGCATGTAGCTCACGAGCGCCTGCACGCCGCCCAGCGGCATTGCGTTGTAGATGCTGGCCCGCATGCCGCCGACCGACTTGTGTCCCTTCAGCTGCAACAGGCCCGCTTCGCGCGCGCCGGCCAGGAAGGCCTCGTTGCGGCTTTCGTCCTTGAGGAAGAAGGGCACGTTCATGCGCGAGCGGGAATTGGCAGCGACCTTGTTCTCGTAGAAGGCGGAAGCGTCGATGAAGTCATACAGGAGCCGCGCCTTCGCGATGTTGCGCTGCTCCATCGCCTCGAGGCCGCTGAGCGGACCCTCGGTCTGTTGCAGCAGCCACTGGAAGGTCAGCCCGGCGACGTAGATGCCCCAAGTCGGCGGCGTGTTGTACATCGACTTGTTGTCCGCCACCGTCTTGTAGTTGAAGGCGCTGGGGCAGATGGCGAGCGCGCGGTCGAGCAGGTCTTCGCGCACGACAACGATCGTGAGGCCTGCGGGGCCGAGGTTCTTCTGGGCGCCGCCGAAGGCCAGGCCCACGCGGCGCCAATCGACCGGCCGCGAAGCGACATGGGAAGAAAAATCGATGACCAGCGGTGCGTCGCTGCCGAGCGCGGCGAGATCCGGCAGGTCCTGGAACTCGATGCCGTGGATCGTCTCGTTGGAGCAGATGTGCACGTACGACGCATCGCGTGCGAGCTGCCAGCTTGCGGGATCGGGCAGGCGCGTGTGCTGACTGTCGGCGTTGGACGCAGCGACGTTCGTCTTGCAGTAGCGCTGCGCTTCCTTGTGCGACTTGGCGCTCCAGCTTCCCGTGATCACGAAGTCGACGCTGCCGCCGCGCGACAGGTTCATCGGGACGATCGCGTTCTCGCCGAGGCCGCCGCCCTGCATGAAGAGGATGTGGAAGTGCGCAGGCACCGCCAGCAGCGTGCGGAAATCGGCTTCGGCCTGCGTGCAGATCGCGCCGAACTCCTTGCCGCGATGGCTCATCTCCATCACGCTCATGCCGCTGCCGTGCCAGTCCAGCATCTCGGCGGCGGCGCGTTGCAGCACCGCCTCCGGCATCGCGGCCGGGCCGGCGGAGAAGTTGTACGGTCGCGGACCTGCTTGCTGCATCACTTCTTGGCAGGCGCCTTGGGCGCTGGCTTGGCCGGCCCTGCTGCGCCGTTGCCGGTGGGAGCGCCGAGTGCCTTGGCGACGTTGGCGTCGAGCGTGCGCATCTTCGGCTCGATGCTGGTGCGGGTCTCGGCAACCAGCTTTTCCGTCAGTGCGGTCTGCATCTTCGGATTGAGCTCCTGGTACTTCTTGCTCAGGGGCGAGTTGATCCAGGCCAGCAACTGGCGAAGTTCTTCGTCGCTGAAGTTGTCACGCAAGAGCGGACCCAGCGCGTCGGGTGCGAGTGCGACTGCCTTGTCGCGCACGATGGGATAAGCCTCGTCGAAGTACTTCTTGAGCTCGGCATCGGCCGCCTTGGCGGCGGCCTCGCGCTTCTCGGCGGGCACTTGCGTCTGGAGATATTGCGAACCCGCCTGTGCGATGGGGGCGCTGGATTGTTCGACCAGCCCGCGCGCCAGGGCCTCGATGCCCGGGCGCTGCAGATCGATGAACTGCTTGACCATGGCGGCCTTGTCCTGGGCCATGGCGATCGAGCTGCCGGCGAGCGCGACCGTCAAGAGCGCGAGTTTGAGTTTTTTCACTGAGGGTTCTCCGTTGAAGATGATGAGGAAGTCTCGTCGGCGCCGGGTTCGATTTCCCCGTTGGCGTCGTTCTCGACGATGCGCTGCAGCCCGCTGAGCTTGGCGCCTTCGTCGAGCCCGATCAGCGTGACGCCTTGCGTCGCGCGTCCGAGTTCGCGGATTTCGGAGACACGGGTGCGCACGAGCACGCCCTTGTCGGTGATGAGCATGATCTCATCGTCGGCATGCACAAGGGTCGCAGCCACGACCTTGCCGTTGCGCTCGCTTTGTTGAATGGCAATCATGCCTTTGGTTCCCCGGCCATGACGCGTGTACTCGGTAATGCTTGTGCGTTTTCCGTAACCGTTTTCCGTCGCGGTCAGGACGCTTTGCTGCTCGTCCTCCGCAACCAGCATGGCGATCACGCCCTGGCTGTCCTCGAGCGTCATGCCGCGCACGCCACGCGCGTTGCGGCCCATCGGACGCACGTCGTTCTCGTCGAAGCGCACGGCCTTGCCGCCGTCGGAGAACAGCATCACATCGTGCGCGCCGTCGGTCAGCGCGGCGCCGATCAGGTAGTCGCCCGGGTCGAGGTCCACCGCGATGATGCCGGCCTTGCGCGGGTTGCTGAACTCGTCGAGGGCGGTCTTCTTGACCGTGCCCATCGAGGTTGCCATGAACACATACTGGTTGGCCGGGAAGGTGCGCTTCTCGCCGGTCAGGGGCAGCACGACGTTGATCTTTTCGCCTTCCTGCAGGGGGAACATGTTGACGATCGGCCGCCCGCGCGATCCGCGTGAACCGGCGGGTACTTCCCAGACCTTGAGCCAGTACAGCCGGCCGCGATTGGAGAAGCACAGGATGTAGTCGTGCGTGTTGGCGATGAAGAGCTGGTCGATCCAGTCGTCTTCCTTGGTCGCCGTGGCCTGCTTGCCGCGTCCACCGCGCTTCTGGGCCCGGTATTCGCCCAGCGGCTGGCTCTTGATGTAGCCGCTGTGCGAGAGGGTCACGACCATGTCGGTGGGCGTGATCAGGTCTTCAGTGGAGAGGTCGAAGGCACTGTGCTCCACCTGGCTGCGGCGTGCGCCGAGCTTGGTCTGGCCGAACTCCTGCTTGAGCGTCGTGAGCTCGTCGCCGATGATCACCGAGACGCGCTCGGGCTTGGACAGGATGTCCAGCAGATCGTCGATTTCCGCCATGACTTCCTTGTACTCGGCGACGATCTTGTCCTGCTCCAGGCCGGTCAGGCGCTGGAGGCGCATCTGCAGGATTTCCTGCGCTTGCGTATCCGACAGGCGATAGAGGCCGTCCGAGCCCATGCCGTACTCGATCTCGAGCCCCTCGGGGCGGTAGTCGTCGGCGTTGATGACGCCGCCGTCGGCGCGTGTGCGGGTGAGCATCTCGCGCACCAGCTTGCTGTCCCAGCGGCGGCTCATCAGCTCGGCCTTTGCGACCGGCGGCGTCGGCGCGTTGCGGATGATCGCGATGAACTCGTCGATGTTGGCCAGCGCGACCGCCAGGCCTTCGAGCACATGGCCGCGTTCGCGCGCCTTGCGCAGCGTGAACACCGTGCGGCGCGTCACGACTTCGCGGCGGTGCTGCAGGAACACCTCGATCAGGTTCTTGAGGTTGCACAGCTTCGGCTGGCCGTCCACCAGCGCCACCATGTTGATGCCGAAAGTGTCCTGCAGCTGCGTCTGCTTGTAGAGGTTGTTGAGTACCACCTCGGGCACTTCGCCGCGCTTGAGTTCGATTACCAGCCGCATGCCCGACTTGTCGGACTCGTCCTGGATATGGCTGATGCCTTCGATCTTCTTCTCGTGGACCAGCTCGGCCATGCGCTCCTGCAGCGTCTTCTTGTTGACCTGGTAGGGCAGCTCGTCGACGATGATCGCCTGCCGCTGGCCGCGATCGATGTCCTCGAAGTGGCACTTGGCCCGCATTACGACCTTGCCGCGGCCGGTGCGATAGCCGTCCTTGATTCCGTTGATGCCGTAGATGATCCCGGCCGTCGGGAAGTCGGGCGCCGGCACGATCTCCATCAGGTCGTCGATGCTGGCGTCCGGATGGCGCAGCAGGTGCAGGCAGCCATCGACGACTTCGTTCAGGTTGTGCGGCGGGATGTTGGTCGCCATGCCGACCGCGATGCCGCCCGAGCCATTGACCAGCAAATTCGGCAGCTTGCTGGGTAATACCAAAGGCTCTTTTTCGGAGCCGTCGTAATTCGGACCGAAATCGACGGTTTCCTTGTCGATATCGGCCAGCATTTCATGCGCAATCTTCGCGAGTCGAATTTCCGTGTAGCGCATCGCGGCCGCGTTGTCACCATCGACGGATCCGAAATTGCCCTGGCCATCGACCAGCATGTGGCGCATGGAAAAGTTCTGTGCCAGCCGCACGATGGTGTCGTAGACCGACTGGTCGCCGTGCGGGTGGTACTTGCCGATCACGTCCCCGACGATACGGGCCGACTTCTTGTACGGCCGGTTCCAGTCGTTGTTGAGCTCGTGCATTGCATACAGCACGCGCCGATGCACCGGCTTGAGGCCATCCCTCGCATCGGGGAGGGCGCGCCCCACGATCACGCTCATGGCGTAGTCGAGATAGCTGCGGCGCATTTCCTCTTCGAGGCTGATGGGTAGTGTTTCTTTGGCGAACGAGGTCATGGGCAGCGGGCTGACAGCAAGGAGCCGAAATTTTACGCCGTGAAGGGTGTCGCACCGCCGCAACACAAGGCCGGTATTCCGCCTCCGTCCTACGTTTCGGGGGCGCCTCTCGGGGGGTTTGCCAAAGACCCTATGGCACAATCGCCTCAACGTTTTGGGTGGTGGTCACTTAAAACGTCCTTGATTCGCAGCGCGGCTGCGGCTTTTTCCCCAAGAGGAGAACCATGAAGAAACTGAATAAAGTGGCGATGATGTTTGCAGTCGCTGCGCTCGCCACTGCCGCCGGCGCGCAGACCCGTGTCACTGCTGCAGACGGTGGTCCCGTGATCGACAACTGGCAAAACGGCACTAGCGAACTCGTCTGGAAAAACGGTACCAACGAACTGTGCTGGCGCGATGCCAATTGGACGCCCGCAACGGCTGCCGCTGGTTGCGACGGTGCCCTTGTTCCCGCTGCACCTCCCGTCGCCGTGACCCCGGCTGCTCCGGCACCCGCAGCACCTGCTGCTCCGGCTGTCGCCGCTTCGAAGGTCACCTTCGCCGCTGACGCATTCTTCGACTTCGACAAGTCGGTCCTCAAGCCTGAAGGCCGCGCCAAGCTGGACGACCTGGTTTCGAAGATCCGCGACGTGAACCTCGAAGTGATCATCGCCGTCGGCCACACCGACTCGATCGGCACCGATGCCTACAACCAGCGCCTGTCGGTCCGCCGCGCTGAAGCCGTCAAGGCCTACCTGGTCTCGAAGGGCATCGAACGCAATCGCGTCTACACCGAAGGCAAGGGCGAGAAGCAACCCGTCGCCGACAACAAGACCAAGGAAGGTCGCGCCAAGAACCGCCGCGTGGAAATCGAAGTGGTCGGTACCCGCGCCAACCGTTGATTCGCAAGAATCTCTAAAAAAACCCCGCCTCGGCGGGGTTTTTTTATGGGCGATCGCATTGCGATTTTGCGGCGCTGGATTCCCTATGACGGGTTCCGGCAATTCGCATCGTTTCATAATCCGCATATGACCGATACCGTGAATGCCGATCCGGCGGAACTCGCCAAATTTTCTGAGCTCGCGCACCGCTGGTGGGATCTGGAAAGCGAATTCCGACCGCTACACGAAATTAATCCGCTGCGCCTGGAGTGGATCGAGAGCATTGCGCCGGTTGCCGGGTGCCGAGTGCTCGACGTGGGTTGCGGGGGCGGAATCCTTGCCGATGCCATGGCGCGAGGGGGCGCCGACGTCCTGGGCATCGATCTGGCCGACAAGGCCCTCAAGGTCGCCCAATTGCACGCGCTGGAAGCAGCGACACGCGGTGTGAAGTACCGCGAAATCAGTGTCGAGGCGCTGGCCGCCGAACAGCCCGAGAGCTTCGACGTCGTGACCTGCATGGAAATGCTCGAGCACGTGCCCCAGCCCGCCTCCGTCGTGAAGGCCTGCGCGCAGCTTGTCAAGCCGGGCGGCTGGGTGTTTTTCTCGACCATCCATCGGAACCTGAAGTCCTTCCTGTTCGCGATTGTCGGTGCCGAGTACATGCTGGGTCTGCTGCCGCGCGGCACGCACGAATACCAGAAGTTGATCCGGCCCAGTGAGCTCGCCGCGCATTGCCGTGCCGCGAAGCTCGATCTGCGTCACACGCGTGGCCTGGAGCACAACCCCGTGACGCGGCGTTATTGGCTTAGCGACGACACCAGCGTCAACTACATGTTTGCAACTCGCAAACCATCGGTGTCCCAGCCATGATGGCGGCCGATGCGACGCAGGCTGTGCTGTTCGACCTCGACGGCACGCTGATCGACAGCGCGCCGGACCTGGGCGCCGCGGCCGATCAGATGCGCACCGATCGAGGCCTGGCCTCGCTGCCCCTGGAGCGCTATCGCCCCATGGCCGGGGCCGGCGCGCGCGGGATGCTGGGCGTGGCCTTCGGCATCACGCCGGATGCGCCGGATTTCGTACCGCTGCGCGACGAGTTCTTCCTCAACTACGAAGGCCGGATGCTGCGCAACACGCTGGTCTTCGAAGGGGTGGCCGAATTGGTCGAGGCACTTTGCGCGCGCGGCCTGCAGTGGGGCGTGGTCACCAACAAGTCGATGCGCTTCACCGGCCCGCTCACGCGTGCGATACCGCTGTTCGGAACCGCGCGTGCCATCGTGGGCGGCGACACGACACCGTACGCCAAGCCCCATCCCGAACCTCTCTTCGAGGCCGCGCGGCAACTGGGCGTGCCGCCCGACCGTTGCATCTACGTCGGTGATGACCAGCGCGACATGGAAGCGGGCCGGGCCGCAGGCATGCGGACGGTCGCTGCCGCCTATGGCTACATGGGAGCGGACGCGGATGTGACCCTGTGGCAGGCCGATGCCGCTATCACATCACCCATGGAGCTCTTGCAACTACTCAAACAGCCCTAAAATCAGTCGCTTGGGGCTGCACTGGTTTCGACGCGGGTTCGGAATCGCAGCGGGGCATGTCGAGCTGAATGCGCTCGTAAAACAGATTCAAACAAACTAACTGCAAACGACGAACGTTTCGCACTCGCCGCTTAATTGCCGGTGAGCTTTGCAACAGCAGGCCGATGGGCTGGGCAAGGGGGCGCTAGAGCAATCTGACGCCTCCCGGCTGCAAAGATAATCTACATTGGCTGGCCCCGATCCGGGTACCTTGGGTCGGGGCGAGAACATAGGGTGCTGGCGGCCGGTGTAGCGTGCGACTGCGCGACACCGGTGGCGAGATCCAAATCAGATCGCTAAACATGTAGAACTGCGCGACGAAGGCTTGCGGACGGGGGTTCAAATCCCCCCAGCTCCACCATACAAATGCATCCAGCGGGCGGCCGATGAGGCCGCATGGCTGCTGCTCATCCACTCGAAGGTTCAGCGGGGCTCGCGATGCCCTGAGTGCGAGCTATAGTCGGCGTCGCTCTTCCAGAGGACCCCCATGGATTCATCGACGACCACGCTCACGAGTTACTACGACACCGTGCCGTACGACTCGCATCCTTTTCCTCAGTCGGCGGTGGAGCACCTGGAGGCGCTGGCCTTCCTGTTCGGGCTGGAGTCGCCTGCACCGGCGCGCGCGCGCGTGCTCGAACTCGGCAGCGCGGCCGGCGGCAACCTGATTCCGTTCGCAGCGCGTCATCCGGAAGCCCGGGCCTTGGGCGTCGATCTCTCGCCGGTGCAGATCCGGCAGGGCGCGGCGGCCATCGAGCATTCGGGTCTGAAGAACGTCGAACTGCGCGCGCTCGACATCTCGCGCATCGACGCCTCCTTCGGCCAGTTCGACTACATCATCTGCCACGGCGTCTACAGCTGGGTGCCGGCGCCGGTGCAGGATGCGATCCTGCGCGTGTGCTCCGAGAACCTCGCGCCCAATGGCGTGGCCTACGTGAGCTACAACGTGTACCCGGGCTGGAAGGCGCGCGAGATCGTGCGCGACGCCATGATCCTGCGCGGCGCACCGCGCGACGAGCCGGACGAGAAGCTCTCCTATGCGCGCGGCATGCTCGAGTTTCTCGAGCAGTCGGCGCGGCCGGACAGCGTGCTCAAGAAGACGCTCGAGGAGACCATGCCGATCGTGCGCGCCGCCAACAGCTCGTACCTGCTGCACGAGTTCCTCGAACCCTGCAACTCGCCCTGCTATTTCAAGGAATTCGCCGCGCGTGCGGGCGCGCACGGACTGAGCTACCTGGCGGACGCGGAGCCATCGACCATGTTCGTCCAGAACTACGGCGAAAAGGTGCGCGATCCCTTGCTGCGCGAATGCGGGGGCAGCCAGATTCTGATGGAGCAGTACCTGGACTTCCTGGTCAACCGCACCTTCCGCCAGACGCTGCTCGTCAAGCAGGAGCGTGCCACCGACATCCGCTACCGCCTCGACCCCGAGCGCATCCGCGCGCTCGAATTCGCCGGCGTGTTCGCGGCCGAGGGCGGTGGCGTGCTCACCCTCGACGCGCAGGAGCAGCCCTGCAACGCGATGCGCAACCTCAAGATCACCCTGCGGCTGCCGTTGCAAAAAGCGGTGGCACAGGTGCTCGACGAGCGCTACCCGGCGACCGCCTCGGTCGACGCGCTCATTGCCGAAGTTTCGGCGCGCACCGGGGAACCGCGCGCCGCCGTCGAGCCGCCCGTCATGGCGATGCTCGAGGAGCTGCTGATCCTGGGCGCCTTGCGCATCCGGCGCGCCGCACCGCAGGCGGCCGCGCAGGTGTCGGAATTCCCGCGTGCGCTGTCCGCGGTTCGCGGGGCCCCGAGCCTCGCCCTGAACGCAGGACCGTCTGCCGTCGCCTGCAACATGTGGCATGAGCCGGTCGGGCTCTCGCTGCTCGAACGCTGCCTCCTGCCCTTGCTCGACGGCGAGCACTCGCACGAGGCCCTGGCGCAGCACCTGGCCGCGGAAGCCCGCGCCGAGCGCCTGCGCTTCATCAAGGACGAGAAGCCGCTGACCGAAGAAGCCGCGCTGCGCGAATTCACGCAGCAGCAGGTGGCGCTCGCGCTTCGGGACCTGCGGCGCAAGGCGCTGCTGGCGGGCTGATTCCATTTCAAAAAGGAGAAGAAAACCATGAAACAGCTTCAGTGGACATCCGCCTTGCGCACCGTCGTTGCAGCGGCGCTTGCGCTGGCGGGCGCGGCACAACTGCACGCAGCCTCGCAGGCACCGGTGGCGGCCGAGACCGGCATGGTCGTGAGCGCCCAGCATCTTGCGACCAGGATCGGCGTCGATGTGCTCAAGCGAGGCGGCAATGCGATCGACTCCGCAGTCGCTGTCGGCTATGCGCTGGCCGTGGTCTACCCGGCTGCGGGCAACCTGGGCGGCGGCGGCTTCATGACCGTGCAACTCGCCGATGGCCGCAAGACCTTCCTCGACTTCCGCGAGAAAGCACCGCTGGCCGCCACGGCCAACATGTACCTCGACAAGGACGGCAACGTCGTCA
Organism: Variovorax paradoxus; assembly: GCF_018614915.1. Lineage (GTDB taxonomy): Bacteria > Pseudomonadota > Gammaproteobacteria > Burkholderiales > Burkholderiaceae_C > Variovorax > Variovorax paradoxus_K. Next base: position 186,074 of record NZ_JAGGNU010000024.1, read on the forward strand.
AGGGCCTGAGCACGAACGGCCACCTTGCCGTGGGCGTGCCCGGCACAGTTTCCGGTCTCGAGACGGCGCGCGAGAAGTACGGCACCATGAAGCGCGATGCGCTGATCGCGCCCTCGATCACGCTGGCCGAACGCGGTTTCGTGCTGGAGCAGGGCGACATCGACATGCTCGCGACGGCAACCGCCGACTTCAGGAAAGACCCGGCCTCCGGCACGATCTTCCTGAACAAGGGCGAGCCCTTCGCGGTCGGCCAGAAGCTGGTGCAGAAAGACCTGGCGAAGACACTCAAGGCCATCAGCCGCAACGGCGTCGAGGGTTTCTACAAGGGCCCGGTGGGTGCCGCCATCGTGGCCTCGAGCCAGGCCGGCAAGGGGATCATCACGCAGGCCGACCTGAACCAGTACACCACGCGCGAACTCGCGCCGGTCGAATGCGACTACCGCGGCTACCGCGTGATTTCGGCGCCGCCGCCGAGCTCGGGCGGGGTGGTGATCTGCGAGATGCTGAACATCCTCGAGGGCTACCCGCTCAAGGACCTCGGCTTCCGCTCGGCGCAGGCCGTGCACTACCAGATCGAGGCGATGCGCCACGCCTATGTCGACCGCAACAGCTACCTCGGCGACCCCGACTTCGTGAAGAATCCGCTCGACCGGCTGCTCGACAAGGGCTACGCCGAAAAGATCCGCGCCGTGATCGACCCGAAGAAGGCCGGCGTTTCCAAGGACATCAAGCCCGGCGTCGCACCCCATGAAGGCAGCAACACCACCCACTACTCGATCGTCGACCAGTGGGGCAATGCGGTCTCGGTGACCTACACCCTGAACGACTGGTTCGGCGCCAAGGTTACGGCCGCCGGCACCGGTGTGCTGCTCAACAACGAGATGGACGACTTCACCTCGAAGATCGGCGTACCCAACCTCTACGGTCTGGTGCAGGGCGAGGCCAATGCCATCGCCCCGGGCAAGCGGCCGCTGTCCTCGATGAGCCCGACCATCGTGACCAAGGACGGCAAGCCCGTGTTCGTGGTCGGCACGCCGGGCGGCAGCCGCATCATCACGGCGGTGCTGCACACCATCCTCAATGTCGTCGACTACGGCATGAACGTGCAGGAGGCCGTCGACGCGCCGCGCTTCCACCAGCAGTGGCTGCCCGACGTGACCAACGTCGAGACCTTCGCGCTCAGCCCCGACACGCGCAAGCTCCTGACCGACATGGGCCACAACCTCGGCGTGCCGCAGCCTGCGAACCACATGGCGGCGATCATCGTCGGCGCGCCCTCGCTGGGCGGCAAGCCGGTCGGCAAGAACCGCTTCTACGGTGCCAACGACCCGCGGCGCAACACCGGGCTGGCGCTCGGGTACTGATGCGGATCGACGAGATCCTCTACACCCAGGGCTTCGGCACCCGGCGCGTCTGCGCCGGGCTGGTTCAGCAAGGCCTGGTAAGGACGGCGGGAGCCGTCGTCGCAGACCCCGCGGCGGAATTCGAGACGGAAGGCCTGCGCTTCACCGTCCAGGGCACCGAGTGGGAATACCACGAGAAGGCCTACCTGTTGCTGCACAAGCCGGCGGGCACCGAGTGCTCGCAGAAGCCGTCGACCTATCCCAGCATCTACACGCTGTTGCCGTCGCCCTTGCGCCTGCGACCCAACAAGGGCGCGGTGCAAGGCGTGCAGGCCATCGGCCGGCTCGACCAGGACACCACCGGCCTCCTGCTCCTGACCGACGACGGCCAGTTCATCCACCGCATGGGCTCGCCCAAGCACCATGTGCCCAAGGTCTACGAGGTGGGCACCAAGCATGCGATCGACGACACGCAAGTGGCCCGGCTGCTGGCCGGCGTGGTGCTCGACGACGACCCGAGGCCGGTGCGCGCCGCCGCCTGCGAGGCGGTCGCGCCGCAGCACCTGCGGCTTACCCTCACCGAAGGCAAGTACCACCAGGTCAAGCGCATGCTGGCTGCCGTGGGCAACCGGGTCGAGAGCCTGCACCGCTCACGCATCGGGCCGCTCGCGCTGCCCGAGGACTTGGCGCCGGGCCAATGGCGCTGGCTGGAGCCGGCCCAGGTGGAAGCCCTGCGGACTGCGCGTGCAAGTCAGCCGGAGAACAGGCTCAGTCGTTAAAATCGAAAGCCTTCTTCCGGAACTTCTCTTGCGCTGCATTTCCTTGTCGACGGGCCGCCTTGCGGCCTTTTTGTTTGCCTTCGCGGTCCTGCCGTCGCACGCCGCCGAACCGCCCCCGGTTTTCGTGCTCAATTCGCTCGACGCCACAGTCAGCGTGGTGGACCCGGTCAGCTGGACCGAAAAACTGCGCATCCCGACCGGCAAGGAGCCGCACCATCTCTATCTCACGCCCGACGAGCAGTCGCTGCTCGTCGCCAATTCGGCCGGCGACTCGCTGACCTTTCTGAACCCGCGCACGGCCGAGGTTCAGCGCGTGGTCTACGGCATCATCGATCCGTACCACCTGCGCTTCTCGCCCGACATGAAGTGGCTCGTCACCGCCGGGAACCGGCTCAACCACATCGACATCTACCGCTGGGACGGCAAGGAGCCCAAGCTGGTCAAGCGCATTCCCTCGGGCAAGACACCGAGCCACATCTGGATCGACGGCAGGAGCACCACGGCCTACGTCACGATGCAGGACAGCGATGAGCTGGTTGCCGTCGATCTCGCCACCCAGACCATCCGCTGGCGCACGCCCACCGGCCCGATGCCGGCCGACATCTTCGGCATCCACGACGGCAAGACGCTGCTGGTCGGCCTCACGGGCAGCGACGGCGTGCAGGTCTTCGACGTGGCCGGCCCGGAGCCCAGGCCCATCGGCAAGATTCCGACCGGCAAGGGCGCCCATGCCTTCCGCTCGGCCGGCGACGGCCGCAGCGTCTTCGTCAGCAACCGCGTGGCCAACAGCATCAGCCGCATCGACCTGCAGACGCTGCAGGTCAGCGACACCTATCCGGTGCCCGGCGGGCCCGACTGCATGGACGTCTCGGCCGACGGCAAGACGCTCTACGTGACCTCGCGCTGGGCCAGGAAGCTCAGCGTGTTCGACCTGTCCACCCGCAAGCTGGCGCGGCAGGTGGCCGTGGGTCGTTCGCCGCACGGCGTCTGGACGCTCGACCATGCACGGCGCTAGGTATGCGGCTGCGCTGCTCTGGATCGCGGCCGGCATGGCGTCCACCGGCGTCGCTGCACAGGGCAGCTGCACCAAGCCGGTCTACCTGAGCTTCGACACCGGCCACATGGGCGTGGCGCCGCTGGTGGCCGAGGTGCTGAAGCGGCAGGACGTGCGCGTCACCTTTTTCGGCGCGGCCGAGCGCACCCTGACCGGCGGCGACAGCCTCGACAGCCAGTGGGCGCCGTGGTGGAAGGCGAGGGCGGCCGAAGGCCACGAGTTCGCATCCCACACCTACGACCATGCCTACTGGCGCGGCGACCTGAAAGGCATTGCGCCGCGCTTTCGCATCGCGCCCTCTGCCGGCGCCTTCGCCGGCCGGCAATTCACCTGGGACGCGCAACAGTACTGCGCCAACATCGCCAAGGCTTCCGAACGCTTGCAGCACGTCACCGGCAAGAAGCCGCTGCCGCTGTTCCGCGCGCCGGGAGGCAAGACCTCGCCGAAGCTGCTGGCGGCCGCCAAGGCCTGCGGCTACGAGCACGTGGGCTGGGCACCGGCCGGCCTCCTGGGCGACGAGCTGCCGAGCGAGAAGTTCAGCAACGAGAAGCTGCTGCAACAAGCCCTCGACAACATCCGGCCCGGCGACATCCTGGTTGCGCACCTGGGCATCTGGTCGCGCAAGGATCCGTGGGCGCCGGCCGTGCTGGAGCCCCTGATCGTCGGTCTCAAGGCCAAGGGCTTCTGCTTCGAGACGCTGCGCCAGCATCCGGTGTACCGTGACTGGATCGCATCCCATCCCTGAATCGCGTGGCGTACCGATGGACCGGCTGACCGACCTTTTCGCCAACTTGCAGCAATGGCTGTTCGAAGCAGCCGTGCAGCCGCTGGTCTATGCCGTCGGCCTCGGCGGCTGGGTCGAGGATGCCTTCGACGCCACCGGCTGGCTGCTGGTCGGCCTGATCCAGATCGGCGTGCTGGTGGCCGTGGTCGGTCCGCTGCAGCGCTGGCGGCCGACCGAGCCGGTCGTTGACCGGCCGGCCATCCGCATCGACATCCTCTACACGCTGATCCACCGGCTGGGCTTGTTCCGGCTCGCGATGTTCTTCGCGCTGGATCCGCTCTTCGACGAGATCCTCGGCACCGTGCGCGCCGCCGGCTGGGGTTCCTTCCACCTCGACCAGCTCTGGCCGGGACTGACCGACATCCCCTGGGTCGCCTTCGCGATCTACCTGGTGGTGCTCGACCTGGTCGAGTACCTGATCCACCGCGGGCAGCACGGCTTCCAGTGGTGGTGGGCGCTGCATTCGCTGCACCATTCGCAGCGCCAGATGACCATGTGGAGCGACAACCGCAACCACCTGCTCGACGACGTGATCCACGACACGATCATCGTCGTGGTGGCTCAACTGATCGGCGTGGCGCCGGGCCAGTTCATCGCGATCGTCGCCTTCACCCAGCTCAGCGAAAGCCTGCAGCATGCCAATCTGCGATTGGGATTCGGCGCGATCGGCGAGCGGCTCTGGATCAGCCCGCGCTTCCACCGGCTGCACCACAGCATCGGGATCGGCCACGAGTCCCGGGGCCCTCGAACGCTGGGCGGCCACAACTTCGGCGTGCTGCTGCCCTGGTGGGACATGCTTTTTCGCACCGTCAATTTCGAGCAGCGCTACGACCCCACCGGCATTCGCGACCAGGTCGAACCCGATGCCAGCGGCCGCGTGCGCGACTACGGCCGCGGCTTCTGGGCGCAGCAGTGGTTGGGGCTCAAACGCCTGGCTCGCTACGATTGAGGCGTTATCCTCGGCCTCGATGCGACTCCTTCTCGATTCCTTCTGGCGCTCGGTAGCCTATTGCATGCACCCGCGGGTGATCGTGCTGTCGTTCCTGCCGCTCGGCTTGATGGTGGTCCTGGCGGCGCTGTTCGGCTACTTCTACTGGGATGCGACCGTGGCCTGGACCCGCGAGGCGCTCGAAGCCTGGCCGCTCCTCGCCAGCTTCTGGGGCTGGATGGGGCGCTTCTTCTCCGGCGACGTCACGGCCGTGCTCGCGCCGATGGTGGTCGTGATCGCGGCCACGCCATTGATCGTCGTCGTTGCGCTCGTGATCGTGGGCGGCCTCATGGCGCCGCCACTCACTCGCCTGGTGGCCGACCGGCGTTTTCCGGCGCTGGAACAGAAGAAGGGTGCTTCCTTCTTCGGCAGCGTGTTCCGCTCGCTGGGCCTGACCTTGCTGGCGCTGCTCGCGCTGATCGTTTCCATGCCGCTCTGGCTCATCCCGCCGCTGGTGCTGATCCTGCCGCCGCTGATCTGGGGCTGGCTGACTTATCGCGTGATGAGCTTCGATGCGCTGGCCGAGCACGCGAGCCCCGAGGAGCGAGAGGCCGTGCTGCGCGCGCACCGCCTGCCGCTGCTCGGCGTCGGCGTGCTGTGCGGCTACCTGGGCGCCGCGCCCAGCATCGTCTGGGCCTCGGGCCTGTTGTTCGCCGCCGCCTTCTTCGTGCTGGTGCCGCTCGCGATCTGGATCTACACGCTGGTGTTCGCCTTCTCCGCACTCTGGTTCGCGCACTACTGCCTGGATGCGCTGGCCCAGCTGCGGGCGCAGCGCGCGGCGGCAGCTATTTCATCTTCCGCGACCGACATGGCAGACGTCCATGCGGCCGCGACCCAATGGGGCGCACCATGACCATCCGATCGTTCGGTCTGCTCGTCATCGGCGACGAAATCCTGTCCGGCAAGCGCGCCGACAAGCACATGCCCAAGGTCATCGAACTGCTCGCCGCGCGCGGCCTGCAATTGGCCTGGGCGGAGTACGTCGGCGATGTGCCGGTCCGCATCACCGAAGCGCTCGCGCGCGCCTTCGCCTCGGGCGACGTCGTGTTCTCCACCGGCGGCATCGGCGCCACGCCCGACGACCACACGCGACAGTGCGCGGCCGCCGCGTTGGGCGTGCCGCTGGGGCTTCATCCGGAAGCCGAAGTCCTGATTCGCGAACGCATGCAGGACACGGCGCGCGAGCAGGGCACGGTCTACGAGCCCGACCATCCCCACAACATCCATCGGCTCAACATGGGCGTGTTCCCGCTGGGCGCCAACATCATCCGCAACCCCTACAACAAGATCCCGGGCTTCAGCATCGGCGACGTGCATTTCGTGCCGGGGTTCCCGGTCATGGCCTGGCCGATGATCGAATCGGTGCTCGACGAGCGCTATGCGCACCTCTTCGCGCGCGGCGGGGCGGTGGAGAAGTCGGTCATCGTGTATGGCGCCATGGAGGCCGCGCTCACGCCGCTCATGGAAGCCGTCGAACTCGCCCATCCCGGCATCAAGGTCTTCAGCCTGCCGAGCGTGGACCATGCCGAACACGGCCGCCACATCGAACTGGGCGTCAAGGGCGAGGCCGCGCGCGTCGACGCGGCGTACGCCCAGCTGCTTCAGGGTCTGCACGCCTTTGATGCGCGTCTTGGCCCTGAATTGGTGCGCTAACGTGGATGGCACCAGTTTGGTTACAACTTGCCTATTTTTGGGGTTCCGGCCCGGTGCCGTACGCCCCTCTCCGGCAGTGACAATGGCATAGAAACTGCATTCCAGATCCCGCAATTCCAACCAACCATCCAAACCAGGAGAACCTGATGGCAAAGACCGTCGCCGATGTACTCAAGCTCGTCAAGGAAAACGAGGTCAAGTTCGTCGACTTCCGCTTCACCGATACCCGCGGCAAAGAGCAGCACGTGACCGTGCCGGTGTCCGCATTCGACGAAGGCAAATTCACCGACGGACACGCCTTCGACGGGTCGTCGATCGCGGGTTGGAAGGGCATCGAGGCTTCGGACATGCAGCTCATGCCCGACCCGAACACGGCCAACATCGACCCCTTTTTCGAAGAGACGACGCTGATCCTGACCTGCGACGTGGTCGATCCCTCGGATGGCAAGCCCTACGAGCGCGATCCGCGTTCGCTGGCCAAGCGCGCCGAGGCCTACATGAAGGCATCGGGCCTGGGCGACACCGCCTACTTCGGACCGGAACCCGAGTTCTTCGTGTTCGACGGCGTGCGTTGGCAGAACGACATGTCGGGCTGCTCCGTCAAGATCGAATCGGAAGAAGCCGCCTGGAACACGGGCAAGGAATTCGAACACGGCAACACAGGCCATCGTCCGGCCGTCAAGGGCGGTTACTTCCCGGTTCCGCCGGTCGACAGCTTTCAGGACATGCGCTCCGAAATGTGCCTGGTGCTCGAGTCGCTGGGCATCCCGGTCGAAGTGCATCACCATGAAGTGGCGAATGCCGGCCAGATGGAGCTCGGCACCAAGTTCAGCACGCTGATCCAGCGCGCCGACTGGATCCAGCTGCAGAAGTACGTGATCCACAACGTGGCCCACGCCTACGGCAAGACCGCGACCTTCATGCCCAAGCCCATCGTCGGTGACAACGGCTCAGGCATGCACGTGCACCAGTCGGTCTGGAAGGACGGCAAGAACCTGTTCGCCGGCGACGGCTATGCCGGCCTGTCCGATTTCGCGCTGCACTACATCGGCGGCATCATCAAGCACGCGCGCGCGCTGAATGCGATCACGAACCCCGGCACCAACAGCTACAAGCGCCTGGTCCCCGGCTTCGAAGCACCGGTGAAGCTGGCCTACTCGGCCAAGAACCGCTCGGCCTCGATCCGTATTCCGTTCGTGGCCAACCCGAAGGGCCGCCGCGTCGAAGCGCGCTTCCCCGATCCGCTGATGAACCCCTACCTCGGCTTCGCCGCGCTGCTGATGGCCGGCCTCGACGGCGTGGAAAACAAGATCCACCCGGGCGAAGCCGCCAGCAAGGACCTCTATCACCTGCCGCCGGAAGAAGACGCGCTGATCCCGACCGTGTGCCACAGCCTCGACCAGGCGCTCGACTACCTCGACAAGGACCGTGCCTTCCTGACCAAGGGCGGCGTGTTCACCGATGCCTACATCGATGCCTACATCGACCTCAAGATGCAGGAAGTCACGCGCTTCCGCATGGCGACCCACCCGGTCGAATTCGACATGTACTACTCGCTGTAAGCCAGCTTTTTGGCTTTGGCGTTAAAAAGGGACGGCCTCGCGCCGTCCTTTTTTCTTTTGGGGGCTACCCCGCATAGCTTGGCCGCGAATTGCCCGAAAATGCCGGTTTGCTGCGCACTACATTCACGACCATGAAGACTTCTTTCGTTTTCCTCCTGGCTGCCTTCGCGGCGGCCGGTGTGCACATCCAGGCCCAGGCCCAGCAGGAGCGCGTCTGGCGCTGCGGCAACGAATACACCAACAACGCGACCGTCGCCCAGCAGCGCGGCTGCAAGATCATGGAGGGCGGCAACGTCACGGTGGTCCAGGGCACCCGTCCGATCGCAGCGGCTGCCGCGGGCAGCACCGCAGCACGTGCGCCGGCCGGCAGCCCGCGCGTCGACGGCGCCGACCAGCGTGTGCGCGACGGTGAAGCCCGCTCGGTGCTCGAGTCCGAACTCAAGAAGGCCGAAGAGCGCCAGGCCCAGCTGCTCAAGGAATTCAACGGCGGCGAACCCGAGAAGCAGGGCAGCGAAGCCCGCAACTACCAGAAGTACCTCGACCGCGTGGCCGAAATGAAGGCCGAGATCGCGCGCAACGAAAGCGACATCGCCGGCATCCGCCGCGAAATCGGCCGTCTGCCGGCCAATCGCTGATGGCCTTTGGAAAGAGCGCTGCCGCCGCCAAGCGCTTCCAGGCCTTCGACCTCCTTTCCACGCTGATCGCGGTGGTGCGCACCGACGGTGCAGTGCTGTTTGCCAATGCCGGCCTGGAAGACGCGCTGGGCACTTCGCGCCGCACGCTCGAAGGCTCGCAATTCGGCGCCTGCTTCCATGAGCCGCAAGTACTGCGCACGGCGATCGACGGCGCGCGCAGCAACGACTTCGCCACGCTGCGCTACGAGGCCTTCCTGCGCCGCGTCAACCACGAGCTGATGCCGGTGCAGGTCACGCTGGCGCAAGGCGACCGCGCGGGCGAGCTGATCATCGAGATGTCGCCGCTCGAGCAGCAGGTGCGCCAAGACCGCGAAGAGCGGCTGCTCGACCAGGCGCAGGCCAACAAGGAGCTGATCCGCAATCTCGCGCACGAGATCAAGAACCCGCTGGGCGGCATTCGCGGCGCGGCGCAGCTGCTGCAGATGGAGGTCGAGTCGCGCGATCTCATCGAATACACGCAGGTCATCATCCACGAGGCCGACCGCCTGCAGACGCTGGTCGATCGCCTGCTCGCCCCGCACCGCCGGCCGCACGTCGTGGGCGACGTCAACATCCACGAAGTCTGCGAGCGCGTGCGCTCGGTGATCCTTGCCGAGTTCCCGCGCGACCTGCACATCGAGCGCGACTTCGATGTCTCGATCCCCGAGTTCCGCGGCGATCGCGAGCAGCTGATCCAGGCCACGCTCAACATCGTCCACAACGCCGCCCAGGCGCTGGCCGAGCGGCGTGCCGCCGGCGATGCGTGCATCACCTTCAAGACCCGCATCGCGCGTCAGGTGATCTTCAACAAGCAGTGGTATCGACTGGCACTGGAATTGCATGTCATCGACAATGGACCGGGTGTGCCGGACGCAATCAAGGACCGCATCTTCTACCCGCTGGTGTCGGGCAGGGAAGGTGGAACAGGCCTCGGATTGACACTGGCGCAAACTTTCGTGCAACAGCACCATGGCGTGATCGAGTGCGACAGTGTCCCGGGCCGGACCGATTTCAAGATATTGATACCGCTGCCTTAGCTACAGGGAACAAGGAACTGCATGAAGCCGATCTGGATAGTGGATGACGACCAATCGATCCGCTTCGTGCTGGAAAAGGCCCTCCTGCGCGAAGACCTGCCGACCCGCAGCTTCACCAACACGCGCGAGGTGCTGGCCGCCCTCGAAGCCGCGGCCGACGACGAGATGCAGGGGCCCCAGGTGCTGGTGAGCGACATCCGCATGCCGGGCGGCTCGGGCCTCGACCTGCTCGACAAGATCAAGGCCAAGCACCCGGGCCTGCCGGTCATCATCATGACCGCGTTCTCCGACCTCGACAGTGCCGTCTCGGCCTTCCAGGGCGGCGCCTTCGAATACCTGCCGAAGCCCTTCGATCTGCCGCGCGCGGTGGAACTGATTCGCCGCGCGGTCGACGAAAGCCAGCGCGAGGAAGTGTCCGAGGAGCGCATGGCTGCCGCCCCCGAGATGCTGGGCCAGGCACCGGCGATGCAGGACGTGTTCCGTGCCATCGGGCGGCTGTCGCAAAGCAACGTGACGGTGCTCATCACCGGCGAATCGGGCTCCGGCAAGGAACTGGTGGCGCGCGCGCTGCACAAGCACTCGCCACGCGCGAGCGGCCCCTTCGTGGCGATCAACACCGCCGCCATTCCGAAGGACCTGCTCGAAAGCGAACTCTTCGGCCATGAGCGCGGCGCCTTCACCGGTGCGCAGACCATGCGCCGCGGGCGCTTCGAACAGGCTGAAGGCGGCACGCTGTTCCTCGACGAGATCGGCGACATGCCCTTCGACCTGCAGACGCGTCTTCTGCGGGTGCTGAGCGACGGCCATTTCTACCGCGTCGGCGGCCACAACTCGGTCAAGGCCAACGTGCGCGTGATCGCGGCCACGCACCAGGATCTGGAGCAGCGCGTCAAGATCGGCGGTTTTCGCGAAGACCTGTTCCATCGGCTCAACGTGATCCGGCTGCGGCTGCCGGCCCTGCGCGAGCGCGGCGAAGACGTCCCCGCGCTCACGCGCCACTTCCTGCAGCAAAGCGCCAAGCAGCTCGGCGTCGAGCCCAAGCGCATCTCCGATGCCGCGCTCGCGCAGCTCGCGACCTTCTCCTTTCCGGGCAATGTGCGGCAGTTGGAGAACATCTGCCACTGGCTGACCGTGATGGCGCCGGCGCAGCTGATCGAAGCCAAGGACCTGCCGCCCGAGGTGATGGCCGGTGCCGCTGCCGCCGCCGCGGCGCCCGCGCCCCACGCGGGGGCTGCGGCGACTGCGGAGCGCGACTCCACGGCAGCAGTCTCTGCCGTGTCGCCGGCTAGCGTGACATCTGCGACGCCATCCGTGCCCGCCGCTGGCACCACCCCGGCGGGCTCCTGGGAAACCGGCCTCGAACTGGAAGCGCAGGGCCTGCTGGCGGCCGGGCGCAACGACGTCTGGGACGTGCTGTCGCGCCGCTTCGAGTCGCGCCTGATCCTCACCGCCCTGGCCAACACGCGCGGCCGCCGCATCGAGGCCGCGCAGAAGCTCGGCATCGGCCGCAACACCATCACGCGCAAGATCCAGGAACTGGGCCTGGAATAGGCGCGGCGCTCAGCGGCTGCGCTGGCCCAGGGTCAGCGTGTCGAGCTGGAAGTTGCCGCCCCTGTCCCACAGCCAGGTGTCGACGTAGGTGTGCGCGCCGACCTTGCCGGGGTTCGGCAGCGGCGAGGCCTCGCGGATCAGCTCGGCGATCTTCCCGCTCACTTCCGGCGCATGGCTCGGTGTGCGGCTGAAGTACACGCCCGTGACACGCCCGCTGCTGTCGATTTCGGTTTCGGTCACCACCACGGCATACACCAGCGGCGGAATCTTGCCCTTGTAGATGCGCTGCGGGTATTTGGTGTAGATGTGCCGCGCGCCGAGCTTGCGGTAGGCGCGCACGGCGGGCGTCTGCGCGGTGATGAGCCTCGCGGTCGGCACCTTCTCCGACGGCTGCGGGGGCTCTTCCGAAGGACTCTTCGCGCCGGTGGAGGGAACTTCGTCGGTGGGCGAGGGCTTCTTCAGCGCCGAGCAGGCGGTAAGGCCGAGCACGGCCGCAAGGAGGGCGAGGCGGGCGAGGGTGGAGGCGCTTCGGATTGTCATAAGTCCAGATCCAGGGTCACGGGTGCATGGTCGCTGGGCTTGTCCCACTTGCGCGGCACGCGGTCGATCGTGCAGCTCTTCGCACGCGGCACCAGCGGCTCGCTCACCAGGATGTGATCGATGCGCAGCCCGCGATTCTTCTGGTAGCCCAGCATGCGGTAGTCCCACCACGAGTAGCTCTTCTCGGGCTGCTCGAACAGCCGGAAGCTGTCGGCGAGGCCGAGCGCCAGCAGCGCCTTGAAGTGGTTGCGCTCCTCGGTCGTGTGGTGGATGGTTTCGGCCAAGCCGACGGGGTCGAAGCTGTCGCGATCTTCGGGCGCGATGTTGAAGTCGCCGAGCAGCACCAGGTTCGGATGCCGGGCGAGTTCCTCGCGCAGCCAGTCGTGCATCGCGCGCAGCCAGCTCATCTTGTAGGCGAACTTCTCGGTGCCTGGCGCCTGGCCATTCACGAAGTAGCCGTTGACGATGCGCAACTCGCCGGCCGGCGTGTCGATGGTCGCGCTGATCACGCGCGAGTGGTCGTCGGCGAAGCCGCCGATGTTCCTGGCCACCTCGCGCACCGGAGCGAGGCTGAGGATCGCGACGCCGTTGTAGGTCTTCTGGCCGAACACCGCCGCGTGGTAGCCGGCCGACTGCAGCACATCGAGCGGAAACTTGTCGTCGCTCATCTTGAGTTCCTGCAGGCACAGCACGTCGATCGGATTGGCGATCAGCCAGTCGAGCACGTGCTGCAGGCGGGCGGTGAGGGAGTTGACGTTCCAGGTGGCGATTTTCATGAGCTACGTGAGCTGCTGTTTCATAACGGGAATTTTCAATCCTCTTCGATTCATACCCGGTTGCGTACCGGGTGCCACATGCAGCCGCTGGGGTCCAGCCTTGCGTCACAGGCAAATCTCTGTAGGCACATAAGCGTACCTGATGCCCGCACCGAATCCGCTCGCGCAAAGCGATCGTCGCAACGCAAGTAATTCAGGGCTCCCGGTACTTCGACCGGTTTCCCAACAAAAAAAGCCTTCCTTGTTGTCGAGCGCACACATACGTCTAGTAACAGCTTGAAGCAACATCTACGATCGCACCGCTCCGCGGAGCCGACACAGCACCACACGCGCCAGTTCATGGTTGGATGTTCCGACAGCGGCGAAGCCCCGCGGAGTTGCAGTCGTTGTGATTTAGCTTGCATCCACACCTTCACCAGACTCGCCTTGCGACGACCGTTGCAGCGTCCTCCACGAGCCCGCAGGCATCCCCGATGCCATCGCCTCCCGAAAGCTGAAAGCCTCTCATGCCAGATCCCAAGGTCGACTTTCTTCGCCCGCGTACCCACCGTTTTGCACTGGAGAGCCGCCAGCTGTTCGACGGCGCTGCCTTCGTCGAGGCGGCCACCCAGGCAGCCGAGGCGCCCCAGGCGGGCAGCGCCCCGGCCGAGGCCGAGCACCATGCGGAGCCGGCGCAGCCGGTGCCGTCGCAGCGCGAACAAGTCGCGACCGAATCGGCACCGAGCGCAGCGCCGGCTACGACGGCACCGCACGAGGTGTACGTCGTCGACCAGAACGTGGCGAACTGGCAGCAGCTTGCCGCCGCCGTGCCCGCGGGTGCCGAACTGATCCTTCTGGACACCGGTTCTTCCGGCGTCCAGCAACTCGCCGACGCGCTCAGAGGGCAGACCGGCATCACCGCGCTGCACATCCTGAGTCATGGCAGCGCGGGCGAGATCACGCTCGGCAACGAGCAGGTGGACACGGCCAGCCTCGACCGCTCCGCCGAACTGTGGCAAGCGATCGGCGCGAGCCTTTCGGCCGATGGCGACATCCTGCTCTACGGCTGCGACGTGGCCGCCGACGGCGCGCAATTCTCCCGGGCGCTCGGCAACCTGACCGGCGCCGACGTGGCCTCGTCCACGGACGCCACGGGCGCTGCCGCGCGCGGCGCCGACTGGACCCTCGAGTCCGCCACCGGCCGCATCGAGGCGCGCAGCTTCGCCGACGCCGACTACGACGGCGTGATGGCCGCCCCGACGGTCGCCACCACGGCGACGCGCCTGGTGGTGGCGGAGCCGAGCAGCCTCAACGCGCCCGGCGCCGACCGCGCGACCCTGAGCGGCTGGACCATCTCCGACGACGGCTCCGGCAACGTGACCGTCACCGTGGTGGTGGAAGATCCGGGCAAGGGCACGCTGTCCTCGGCCAGCACCACCGGCGTGACCGGCATCACCGGCGGCTACAGCTTCACCGGCAGCGTGGCGGCGGCCAACGCCTGGGTCAACCAGCTGGTGTTCACCTCGGCCGACGTCGAGCTCGGCACCACCGCGGCCAGCACGCGTATCGTCGTGACCGTCACCGATTCCGAAGCGCCGGCGCTGACGGCGACGCGCGCCCTCGACGTGACGGTGACGCCTTCGAACGACCCGGTGGCGGTGGCCGATGCGACGCAGTCCGTCAACGAGATCGGCAGCACCGTCCTGACTGTGGCGACGCTGAACGCGATGGATCCCGAAGTGACGCTCGGCACCCAGGTGCCGAGCCAGGTGGTGTACGCCCTCACCGCCGACACGGCGCACGGCTACCTGACGCTCAACGGCACGCGCCTGGGCATCGGCGCGGTGTTCACGCAGCAGGACGTGATCAACGGCCTGGTGGTGTACGTCCATACCGCGACCGGCGCCGAACAGAACACGCAGGACGGCTTTGCCGTCCAGATCAACGACGGCGCCACGCCTTCGAACCGCTCGGACACCGCCAACATCACGCTGAACGTCACGCCCCTCAACCAGGCGCCGACCGTGAGCGGCTCGGGCACCATCCTCGAAGGCCAGCCCGCCAATGCGCTCGACGGCGGCGGCAACCCGGCGTCGGTGGTCGGCAATTTCATCGTCGCCCAGGGCGGCGGGGACGACGCCGACACGGCGCTCACCGTCCGGCTGACCAGCCTGCCGAGCGACGGCACGCTGTTCTTCACCGGGACGGTGACCATCGGCGGCGTGTCGCAGACCGTCACCAACCGCACCGTGACGCAGGCCGACATCAACGCGGGCTTCGTCTTCGCCTATGGCGCGCGCGGCGGCCTGACCTACGCCAACGCCGGCAACCGCGACACCAACCCCGCGACCCCGTACCCCTACGCCGACGGTTTCGGCGTGGCGGTCAGCGACGGCGGCGGCGGTGCCGGCAACGGCGCGGTGCAGACCACCAGCGCGACCATCGCGCTGACCATCCAGCCGACCGACGACGATCCGACCCTGGACCCGGCGAGCAGCCTCTCGGCCACCGTTACCGCCCCCGGCGACGGAAGCGGCCCCTACACGGTCACCCTGACCATGGCGATGCTGAACGCCTTCGACGTCGATTCGAGCGACGACCGCCTGACCATCGCCGTGACCTCGCAGACCCTGCTCGACCAGGGCCGCCTGCTGCTCAACGGCCAGGTGCTGCCGAACGGCGGCACCTTCACCGTGGCCGACATCAAGGCCGGCCGCGTGCAGTACGTGCAGCAGACCGGCGCGGGACCGAACCAGACCGACAGCTTCCAGTTCCAGGTGCGCGACAACACCACCAGCGTGCGCTGGAATGCCGACGGCACGCGCATCGAGCGCGACGGTGGCCAGTACAGCGACAACGGCACGCCCGGCAACTACGGCGACGACAGCCTGCGGACCTTCAGCTTCACCATCAACCTGGTGGAGACGCCCACCGGCAACGGCGGCAGCTTCCCGCCCCGGGACAACGCCACCACCCATGCCGATTCCAACTACGCCGGCACCAACGACAGCGGGGTCGCGCGCGGAACCCTGAGCGAGGGCGGCACCATCGTCCTGGCCGGCACCGGCAGCGATTTCAACGTCACGCCCGGCCTGAGCTACACGGCCGACGGCGTGCCGCCGGAACAGGTGGTCTACACCATCCTCGGCTTCGACGGCGTGAGCGGCGGTGCATGGAACGGCACGCTGCAGCGCTTCAACGGCACGAGCTGGGTGAACATGGGGGTGTACGACACCTTCACCCAGGCCGACCTCAATGCCGGCAGCGTCCGCTTCCGGCACGACGGCAACAGCGAAGACTTCGAATCGAGCGTGCGGCTCTCCGCATCGGCCGGCGTGCTGGTCGACGACGGCGCGGGTGGGCTCACCTCCGACTCGTGGGACACCAGCTTCACTTTCTTCATCACGCCGGTCAATGACGCACCCGTCACGGTCGGCTCTTCCAACACGGTCATTCCCGAGGGCGGCACCGCCTACATCACGACCGGGCAGCTGCAGATCAGCGACCGCGACGATGCCGCCAGCGAAAGCTACCTCGAGGACTCGGCCACGCTGCCCGGCGGCGGCAACAACTACGCCTACGACAATGCCGCCAGCGGCGCGGGCGCGCTGCAGTTCGAAGTCCTGTCGCTGCCGCCGGGCGGCACGCTGCAGTATTCGACCGATGGCGGCGCCACCTGGCTCAACGTCAGCGCCGGCCAGCTCATCGACGCGGCGCTGATCACCGGCGCGGTCGGCACTACCGGCCTGCGCTTCGTGAGCGATGGCTCGGAGCTGCGCAGCACCAATTTCAACGTGCGCGCAGTCGACCGCTGGGGCACCACCTCGAACACGGCGACGATCGGCATCCAGATCACCAACGTCAACGACGCGCCGCAGATCGCGCCGGATCCGACGCAGGCCGATCCCGCGACCTCCGTGAACAACCCGTTGACGGTGGCGGAGGGCGGCTACGCGCAGATCTCCACGTCCATGCTCTCGGCCTTCGATCCGGACAGCAGCACGACGCAGGTGCAATACACCATCACCGGCGCCGCGGCGCACGGCAGCATCGCCTACTCGACCAACGGCGTCACCTTCCTGCGGCTGGGCGTCGGCTCCTCCTTCTCCGAGGCCGACGTGCGCGCAGGGCGCATCTATTATCTGCATGGCGGCAGCGAGTCCGACGGCGCCACCTATTCGAACCCGCCGAGCGACTCCTTCACCTTCAGCCTGGGCGACGGCGACAAGGAACAGCCGAACAACCAGTTCTGGATCTACGTCACGCCGGCCAACGATGCGCCGGTGGTGACCGGGCCCACCGGGCCGATCCCGGTCGACAGCGCGAGCGTTGCCAACAATCCGGTGCCGGGCTTCAGCGTGAGCGACGGCGACATGGACACGCCGACCCCCGGCGAGACCGATTTCGTGCAGGTCACGGTGCGCCTGCTCGACGCCGGCGGCAACGCGTTCGGCGCCGGCGCCTATGCCGGCGTGACCATCGGCTCGACCTCGCTGGGCGGCGCGGCGGTCGATGGCGACAAGAACGGCACCGCCGACTACCTGACCTTGCGCGGCACCCGCGCCCAGGTCAACGCGGCCCTGGCCGGCCTGACCGTGACCTTCGGCGACGATCGCGATGCCGTCTACCAGGTGCAGGTCATCGCCGACGACCGGCTGCGCGATGTCGGCGGCGTGCTGGTGGACGCCGATGCGGGCACCAGCGGTGTCCAGCCGGGCGCCAACGGCGGCCCGGTGAACGAATCCGACCCGGCGGGCACGACAGGCATCGCGGTTCCCGCGACCGAGTACAACTGGTACAGCGAGGCCGTGCCGACCGCCGGTGCCATCACCGGCAACCTGTCGGCTGCCTCGGTGCGCATCTACGCCTCGAGCGCGAACGACCCTGCCACGCTGAGCGTGCCGCCCACCGCGAACGTGGTCGAGGACCAGGCCAGCTACATCGGCGGCGGCTTCGTGGTCGCCGACCCCGAATCGGCCGCCTTCGGCACGCCGATCACCGTGCGGCTCTCGGTGCCCAGCGGCACGCTGGGCATCGGCGGCGCCGGCGTGCAGGGCAGCGTCACGCCCGGCGGCGGCCAGGCCGTCACGATCACCGGCGACAACACCGGCCTGCTCGTCCTCACCGGCCGTGCGAGCGACATCCAGGCGCTGCTCAACAGCAGCGCGGCGACCGGCCTCACCTACCGCAGCGCCGCCAACGTCAACCACGACAGCAACGGCGGCGACGCCGGCGACGTGACGCTCACCGTGTCCTTCGACGATGCGGGCTCGCGCATCGGCGACGACGTCGGCGCCGGCAGCGTCGCCAACAATCCGTCGGACGTGACCATGGCCTTGACCATCGCGCCGGTGAACGACGCGCCCACCGTCTCGCTCGGCGGTGGCGCCACGCCGAGCACGCCGCTCGTCCTGACCGGCGGTTCCGCGACCACGGCGGTGCCCGGCTTCGTGGTCGGCGATGTCGACGTCGACGGCGACATCGCCGGCAACGGCACGGCATCGGACGTGACCGACGGCGAAACCGACTTCCTGCAGCTGACGATCCGCATCACCGACGCCAACGGCAACGCACTGCCCGCCACCTCCTACGACGGCACCAACGGCGAGGTCACCATCACCTCGAGCAACGCCGGCAGCTCGGGCGCGGCGATCGACGCCACCTCCGACGGCACCGGCAGCGCGCTGGTCATCAGCGGCACGCGCGCCCAGGTGCAGGCCTACCTGGACGGCCTCGCCGTCGCGCTCACCGGTGCCCTGGCCAACGGCGACGTGATCTACCGCGTCGAGGTCATCGCCGACGACCGCGTGCGCGGCGGCGGCGGCGCGGTGACCGGCGCGAATGGCGGCCAGAACGACAACGGCGGCGACGGCACCGTCGTGCCGCCGGCGATCGCCATCGATCCCTATGCGGCCACGCCCGGCGGACTCGCGGCCAATGTCGCATCGACCTACCGCACGCTCTTCCCGTCGTCCGTCAACGATCCGGCGCAGATCGCGGCCGGCAACCTGAACGCGGGCGAGGGCGGCGGCAGCGTCACGATCACGGGCATCACCGTGACCGACCAGGACGCGCTGGACACCAGCGTCCTGACCACCACCGTGTCGGTGCCCGCGGGCTTCACGATCACCGGCATCGGCGCCGGCAGCGGCGGCAGCGCGGTGATCGCGGGCAACGGCCTGTCGGTCACCATCACCGGCACGCTGGCCGAGATCAACAGCCGCATCAACACCATCGCCGTGCAGCTGCCCGATGCGCCGGGCGTCGCAGGGCGCCCGGACTGGAACGGTTCCTTCACCGTCAAGGTGGTTGTCGACGACGAGGGCAATACCGGCGGCCGGCCGGTCACGCTGGCAGCCGGCGACAACAGCACGACCGGCACCTTCGAATACCAGGACGGCGTCTCTGCCGACCTCGTCACCACGCGCAGCTTCAGCTTCACCGTCGCTCCGCTCAACGACGCCCCGGTCGTGGTCGGCGGCAATGCCGAGACCCTGCCGGTGGTGAACGAGGACGTCGGCAACGCGGCCGCCGGCAGCACGGTCGCGGCACTGTTCGGCAGCCACTTCAGCGATGCGGCCGACCTGATCGACAACAGCGGCATCGCCACCGGCGGCAGCGCGTCCGACGGCTTCTTCGGCGTGGCGATCACCGGCCTTGCGCTCAATCCGGCGCAGGGCGAGTGGCAGTACTCGCTGGACGGCAGCACGTGGACGGCCGTCGGCGCGCGCAGCGATGCGAACGCGCTGGTGCTCGCATCGAACGCGCAACTGCGCTTCGTGCCGGCCGCAGACTTCCACGGCACGCCCAACAACCTCACGGTGCGCCTGGTCGAGGCCGACGCCAACGGCGACAGCGCCACGCCCGACCCGGTCTCCGGCTCGGTCGTGAACGTCTCCGGCGCCGGCAACGGCGGCACGACCGTCTACAGCGCGGGCACCGTCGTGCTGTCGACCAGCGTCGCCAACGTGAACGACCGGCCGACCGCGACCGATGCCGTGCTCACCACAGGCGTCGAAGATCAGCAAGGTCAGCCCGCGCCGGCCGCCACCACGGCAAGCCTGTTCGGTGCCGGCTACGGCGACGCCACCGACGACCAGCGCGCCATTGCCGGCGGCGCCAACGCGGCCACCAGCTTCGGCGGCATCGCGATCGTCGGCAACGCCGCCACCGCGGCAGAGGGCAGCTGGCAGTACTCGACCGATGGCGGCGCGAACTGGGTGAACGTGCCTTCGGACGCGTCCGACACCGACGCGCTCCTTCTCGCGTCCGATGCGCAGCTGCGCTTCGTGCCAGCCGCGAACTACAACGGCGCGCCGGGCAGCCTGACGGTGCGCGTGTCCGATGCGCCGGTGACCAACGGCACCGACCTCGACATCAGCGCCACCTCCGGCGCGCAGACCAGCCAGTGGTCCGTCACCCGCACGCTGTCGACCACCGTGGTACCGCGCAACGATGCCCCGGTTCTCGGCGGAACGACAGGCGCGACCGCCATCGAGAACGGCGATACCGGCACCGGTACCAGCATCCCGCCGGTGCCTCTGCTCACCGGCGCGGCTGTGGCCGACCTCGACCTTGCGACCACGCCGGGCCTGGCAACCGGTACCTTCGGTGCCGGCAGCGTCACGGTCGGCCTCGACGGCTACCAGCCTGGCGACGTGCTGTCCATCGATCCCGCGGCACTGCCTCTGGGCGTCAACGTCTCGGGCGGCAACGGCGCGCCCCTGGTCGTGCAGTTCGACACCGACACCACGGTGGCCGAGGTGCAGGCCGTGCTGAATGCGCTCACTTACAGCAGCACCAGCGACAACCCGACCAACTACGGCGCCGACCCGGACCGCGTCTACACCATCGTCATCAACGACGGCAACAACACGCAGGCCGGCGGCAATGCGGGCGGCCCCGCGCTCAACAGCAATGTGCTGACCGGCACGCTCACGATCGCGGCCACGAACGATGCGCCGACGGCCAACGACGACACGCACAGCATCAGCGAAGACACGGCCTCGGTCGGCAGCAATGTCGTCACGGGCCGCCTGGGGGGCCAGGGCGACACCGACCCTGACAACACCGTGCTGACCGTGACCGGCGTGCGCACCGGCACCGAGGCCGGCAGCGGCACCGCGGGTGCCGTGGGCACCGCACTGACCGGCACCTACGGCAGCGTGGTGCTCAATGCCGACGGCAGCTACACCTACACGCTGAACAATGCCGATCCGCGCGTGCAGGCGCTGACGGCCGGCGAGACCCTGACCGAGGTCTATACCTACACCATCTCCGATGGCGCAGGCGGTACCGACGTTGCCCAGCTCACCATCACCATCACAGGCGCCGCCAACGGCGGCCCGGCCGACGACCTGCCCGCCATCGTGGTGAACGATGCGAACGGCGCCGCCACCGGCGAGCTCAGCGTCGACGAGGCCGGCCTCACGAGCGTCGGCGATACCAGCGAGACGGCCGGCAGCACCTTCGCGATCAGCGCGGCCGATGGACTCGCCGAGATCACCGTCAACGGCACCACGCTGTCACTCGCGCAGCTGCAGGCCGCCACGCCGGGCACGCCGCTGACCATCACCAGCGCCACCGGCGTGCTGAGCATCACGGGCTTCACGGCGACCGCCACGGTGGGCGGCTTCGTGACCGCGGGCGATGTGAGCTACAGCTACACGCTCACGCAGCAGCAGGACCACAGCGGCGGCGAGGTCACCGACCCGTTCGCGCTGACCGTGATCGACCGCGACGGCGACGTCGCGAACGGCACGCTCACGGTGCTGATCGTCGACGACGTGCCGCTGGCCGCCAGCGACGCGAACAGCATCGGCGAGGACGCGACACCGAACACGGTCAGCGGCGATCTGAAAGGCAACGACAGGAACGGCGCCGACAACGCCAACGGCGTGCCGGTCTCGGCCGTGAGCTTCGGCGCCACCGCGGGCACGCTCGGCAGCCCGCTCGCGACGGCCTACGGCAGCATCGTGGTCAACGCGAACGGAACCTACACCTACACGCTCGACAACAACAACGCCACCGTCAATGCGCTCACCGACGGCCAGGTGCTGACCGAATCGGTGAGCTACACCATCGTCGATGCGGACGGCGACCTCTCGACCGCGACGCTCACGATCACGATCAACGGCAGCACCGACGATGCGAGCGGCCCGTCGATCGTGCCGGTCGACGGCAACGGCGCCGCCGCCGGCGAAACCGAGGTGCACGAGAGCGGCCTGACCGACGGCGCCGGCGGCACGGACTCGCGCGAAACCAGCGGCGGCACCATCGCGATCGAAGCGGCCGATGGATTGAGCTCGGTCACGGTCGGCGGCACCACGCTGACTGTGGCGCAGCTGCAGGCGCTCGGCACCACGCCGGTCACGATCGACACCGGCGAGGGCACGCTGGTGCTCACGGGCTTCACCGCGACCAGCTCGGTTGGCGGCGTGCCCACGGCGGGGGAGCTGAGCTACACCTACACGCTCAAGAACCCGATCGACCAGCCCGGCGCGAGCGAAAGCTTCGACCCGGTCGCGCTGCAGGTCAGCGATGCAGGCGGCGGTTCGAGCACCGGCACGCTGCAGGTGCGCATCGTCGACGACGTGCCGCTGGCAGTGAACGACACGGCCAGCATCACCGAGGACGCGACCCCGAACACCGTAAGCGGCGCGGTCAAGTCCAACGACACGAGCGGCGCCGACGACGCCAACGGCGTGCCGGTCACGGGCGTGAGCTTCGGCGGCACAGCCGGCAGCCTCGGCGCGCCGCTGACCACGGCCTACGGCAGCATCGTCGTGAACCCGGACGGCAGCTACACCTACACGCTCGACAACGCGGACCCCGCGGTGCAGCACCTGGTGCCTGGCGAGACGCTGACCGACACGGTCAACTACACGATCACCGATGCCGATGGCGACACCTCGACGGCCACCATCACCATCACGATCGGCGGCACCAACGACGGCGTCGTGCTCGAGCTCGTCGACGGCAATGGCCCCGAGGGCACCGGCCAAGCCACGGTCTCCGAGCGCGGGCTGGGCGACGGCAGCGACCCGAGCGAAACGACCACCGGCCGCTTCGTGGTCCGCACGCCCGACGGGCTCGGCAGCATCGAGGTCGGCGGCACCACCGTGACGCCGGCGCAGCTCGCGAACCTCGGCACGACACCGGTCACCATCGTCACCGACAAGGGCACGATCACGCTGACCGGCTTCGACCCGGTGGCCGGGTCCGTGAGCTACAGCTACACGCTCGGCGAGCGCCAGCCGCACGGCGGCGGCGAGGTCACCGACGACATCGCGGTCACCGTGCGCGACCGCGACGGCGACACCACGAGCGGCACCCTGCGCGTGCTCGTGATCGACGATGTGCCGACCGCGCGCGACGATGCCGCTTCGGTCGACACGACGGCGCCCGGCGCGACCTCGGTCGGCGGCAATGTGTTCGGCCCGAACGGTCGCGGGCCCGCAGACGTGGGCGACCGCATCGGCGCCGACTTCGTGGCCGAGCCCGTGACCGGCTTCTCGTTCGAAGGGCGGCCCGGCGTCGTCGGCGGCGCCGCGCTGGCCGGTGCCTACGGCGCGCTGCAGCTGAACGCGGACGGCAGCTATACCTATGCGGTCGACAGCAGCAACACCCGCGTGGCCTCGCTCGGCGACGGCCAGACCCTGACCGAGGTGTTCAGCTACACCATCACCGATGCGGACGGCAGCACCAGCACCGCCCAGCTGGTGGTGACGATTCGCGGGGCCTCGCAGTTCCGCCCGCCGGCCGGCGACGAGGTCTTCCCGGTCGAATACCTGTCCCGTCAGCGCACCATCACGCAGGGCATGACGCCCGCGCTCTTCGTGCAGCTATCGGTGCAGGAATCGCAGCGCGTCAGCCAGGAGGCGCTGGCCACGATCGCTGCGCGCGTGGCGGGCGGCGCCTCGTACAGCGCCTTCGACCGGAGTGCATGGTTCGGCACCGGGCAGGACATGAGCAACGTCCAGCACGTGAGCCGCGATGGCGTCTCGGCTTCGCTGCACTTGCTGGAGGACCTGCGGCAGATGCTGGCGCTGCGCGGCCTGGGCGCCGGCTTGCCGGACGGCGGCAATGCGCTGTTCGGCGACTTCCCGGCCTTTGCCGCGCCCGAGGAACAACCTGCCGCGCCTGCGCAGCGCGGCGGCGAGCGGATCGTGGTGCCGGGGGCGAAAACCTCGGCCGCGCCGCTCGACGAGCACGCGCCGCATGCGGAAGCGATCCTGCTGCCGGCGGCGTCCGACGCCGCCGCAGCGGAGTCGCGACCGGCCGACGCCGCGCGTTCCTTCTCCGGCCGCCTGGCGGCGAGCGCAGGCGAACGCGGCACCGTGCGCGACGTCGTGCGCCTGCAGCAGCGCGAGGCGGTGCGCGTCAAGGTACCGGCTGCCCGGTCCTGACCGGCCACCGCACGGCGTACCCATCGGATCCATCTACGAAACCCAACATGAGAGAGTCAACGTGAAGAAATCGAAATTCCCCGGCGCACCCGCACTGACGGCCGCGGCCGTCGCCGTCCTGCTGGCAGGTTGCAGCGTCAATCCCGTCCAGGTGACCCCGGAGGAAGTCGCGCAGCGCGTCGCGAGCGACCAGACGCAGATGTACAAGGGCCAGGTGCCGGTCGCCGCGCCCATCAGCTACTCCGACGCACTGGCCCGCGCGCTCAAGTACAACCTCGACTACCGGCTCAAGCTGATGGAGAGCGCGCTCGCACGCGGCCTGCTCGACGTGTCTGCCGCCGACATGCTGCCCAAGCTGGTCGCCGATGCCGGCTACAACGAACGCAACAACGATTCCGGGGGCACTAGCATCGGCATCGAGGACCGCATCGTGAGCCTGCGGCCCTCGACCTCGGAGGAGCGCTCGTACTACTACGGCCGCGCCACGCTGTCGTGGAACGCGCTCGACTTCGGCCTGGCCTACTTCCGCGCCAAGCAGGCGGCGGACGAAGTCAACATCGCCGAAGAGCGCCGCCGCAAGATCCTGCAGAACGTCGTGCAGGACGTGCGCAACGCCTACTGGCGCGCGCTCGGCGCGCAGCGCCTGCTGGCCGACGCCGACCAGCTCGCCACCCGCATCGAGGACGCGCTGGCCAAATCGCGCGAAGCCGAGCGCGCCGGCGTGCTGCCGCCGACCCAGGGCCTGGCCTATCAGCGCGCGCTGCTGGATGCGATGACGCTGATCAACCTCAAGCGCCAGGAAATGCAGTTCGCCAAGCGTGAACTCGCGGCACTCATGAGCCTGCCGCCCGGCACCGAGTTCACCCTGGTGGACAACCCCGCGGACGCGCCGGTGCCCGCCACGCTGGACATCGACAAGCTCGAGCGCGCGGCACTGGAGAACCGGCCCGAGCTGCGCGAGGAGGACTACAAGGCGCGCGTCGGCGTCAGCGAGACCAAGAAGCAGATCGCCGCGCTGTTCCCGAGCCTCAACCTGTATGGCGGCCCGCGCTACAACTCCAACGAGCTGCTCTACAACAACAGCTGGACCGATGTCGGCGTCAGCGTGTCGATGGACCTGTTCCGCCTGGCGGCCATTCCCGCGATCAAGCGCACCAACGAAGCGCGCGTGCGCAACGACGAAGCGCGGCGCCTGGCGCTCTCGATGGCCGTGATCACGCAGGTGCGCGTGGCGGTCGAGCGCTACAAGCTGGCACTGGTCGACCAGGAGCTCGCGGCCGAGTCGAGCCGCGTGGACCAGCGCCTGGCGAGCGTCTCGCGCGCCGGCAGCAGCAACCGGCTGGAGAGCGAGCTCGAATCCCTGCGCACCGATTCGCGCGCGCTGGTCTCGCGCTTCTACCTGGCCACGGCGTACGCCGCGAGCCAGGCGTCCTATGCCCGCGTGCTCAATTCGGTGGGCATCGACCTTCTGCCCGACACCGTGACGGGCACCGACCTTCCGACCCTGGCCAAGGCCATCGACAACAGCCTGGCCGAAGGCGAGAAGGCGGCCTTCGTCCAGACCGCCGCGGTGCAGACGGCGAGCCGTCCGATCGTCGTGCGCGTGCAGAACCTGCCGCAGGGCGTGAGCGAAGACGCGGTGCGCGGTGCGGTCGAGCGCATCGTGACGCGCAACGATCTTCAGACCGCGCAGGGCGGCGACGCGCTGGCGCTGACGCTCGCCTTCGAGCGCATGGATTCGCGCGCCACGGCGCGTGCGCAGTGGCGCGTCACGCTGTCCGAGCCGGGCGGCCGGCAGCTGCTGTCGCAGAGCTATGCGAGCTTCCTGCCGAACGCGCCGACCGAACGCGCGCTCGGCGCCTTCGCCGAGGCGGCGACGCTGTCGGTGATCTCCGACGTGCGCCGCCTGTCGCGCAGCGGCGCCTCGGTGGCGCAGAAGCCATGAAGCGGCCCGCCAAGACCCTCGGCCTGCTCGTGCTTTGCATGAGCGGGCTCGGCCTCCAGCAGGTCGCTGCCGAGCCGGTGCCGGGCCGCGCGCCCATGCAGAGCACGGCCAGCGTTGCCCCGGTGCGTTTTCTTGTGGTGGCTGCACAGGAGAGCATCCTCTCCGCTTCGGCGCCCGGGCGCTTCGCCAAGGTGTCTGCGAACCTCGGCGACACGGTGCGCGCGGGCCAGGTGCTCGCCGTCTTCGACTGCGCCGAGATCCAGGCGCGGCGCGATGCGGCCCGCGCCGAAGCCGAGTCGGCCCGGGTGCAGTACGAGGCCAAGATGAAGCTGCAGGGCCTGCAGTCGGCCGCCGAGGTGGAGGTCGAACTCGCCGCGGCCAACGTCAACAAGGCACAGAGCCAGATCCGCATCTTCGACGCCCAGGTGGCGCAGTGCGCCTTCGTGGCGCCCTTCGCCGGCAAGGTCGCGCGCGTGCACGTCAAGGTCGGGCAGGGCGTGAATCCAGGCGCGCCGGTGGTCGAGCTGGTCGGCAGCGGTCCGCTCAAGGCGCGTATGAACGTGCCCTCGCAGTGGCTGGCTTGGCTCAAGCTCGGCGACCGGCTCGAGGGCACGGTCGACGAAACCGGCGGTGCCTGCGAGCTCAAGGTCACGCGCGTGGCGGGCCGCGTCGACGCGGTGAGCCAGACGGTCGAGATCGAGACCGAGCTGGCCGGCGCCTCCGGCCAGGTGCTGCCCGGCATGAGCGGCCAGGTCCGCGCACCGGCCGCGCGTTGAGCCGGCTCTCCCGCGGAAAGAAGCCATGAGCGACCTCGCCTTCCATGCGCTGGCCGCGAAGGTGCGCGCGGCCGGCCGCGCGGCCGATCTCGCCTTCGTCATCTGCAACGAAACCCATGCGCTCGCCAGCTACCGCCAGGCGGCGCTGGTCGGCTTCTTCGGCGCCCGGCGCACCCGGCTCGTCGGCCACTCGGGGCTGGCGGACGTCGAAGCGGATTCGCCCTATGCGCTGTGGCTGGCCGAGCTGGCCGACCATCTGCGGCCGCAGCTCGATGCCTTGCCCGCGGCCGCGCGCGTGCTGGCGCTGTCGCCGGCCATGCTGCCCGCGGCACTGGCGGCCTCCTGGGCCGACTGGCTGCCGGACCATGTCTGGGTGCTGCCGCTCGCCGGCCCCGACGGCCGCGCGCGCGCCGTGCTGTTCCTGGCGCGCGAAGACCCATGGCCGGTCGAGTTCGATGCCGAGGCGCCCGAGTACCTGCTGCTGCAGGCGGCTGCCACCTACGGCCATGCCTGGTGGGCGCTGACCGGGCGCCGGCGCTCGATCGGCACGCTCTGGCAAAACCTCTGGGCCCGCAGAACGCTGCGCTGGTCGCTCGTGCTGCTGCCCTTGCTGCTGTTGGTGCCGGTGCGCGAGTACGCGCTGGTGCAGGCGGAGGTGGTTTCGCTGCGCAGCCAGGTGATCGCGTCGCCGCGCGAGGGCGTCATCAAGCGCATGGTGGTGCCGCCCAACACGCGGGTCGAGGCCGGGCAGACCATCGCCGAGCTCGACGACACCACGCTCTTCAACCGCCTGGCCGTGGCACAGGCGGCGCTCGCCAGCGCGCGGCTCGAACTGCACCAGGCCTCGCAGCGCGCGATCGAATCGCAAAGCGCCAAGGCCGAGCTCAACCTGGCCGAGGGCAAGCTGCGCGAGCGCGAGGTCGAGGCGGCGGGCTTGCAGCGCGAGGTAACACAGCTGTCGATCAAGGCGCCGGCCGGCGGCGTGTTCGTCTATTCCGATCCCGACGACTGGGCCGGGCGGCCGGTGCAGACCGGCGAGCGCGTCGGCCTGCTGGCGGATCCGGCCTCGCTGGGCGTGCAGGCGTGGGCGCCGGTCAGCGAGGCGGTCAACCTCGCGCCCGGCGCGCCGATGACGCTGTTCCTGCGCGTGGCCCCGCTCGATCCCGTCTCCGCGCGCCTCGACTACGCGGGCTACCAAGCGGTGGAGGCACCCAACGGCATCGCGAGCTACCTGCTGCGCGGGCACATCGAAGAGGCGGCGCCGATCGCCCGCATCGGGCTGCGCGGCACCGCGCGCGTGTCCGGCGACTGGACCGTGCTGGGCTACCTCATGTTCCGGCGCCCCTTCGCCGCCGTGCGGGAGTGGTGCGGATGCTGAGCAGTACCGCGGCCGCGCCCGCGCCATGGCCGGCGCTGCGCGAGGAGCTGCAGATCCATGCGACCGGCGCGAACCGCGATGGCTCGCCGGCCTGGCACATCTGCGACCCGGTGCGCAACCTGTTCTTCCGCATCGGCTGGCTCGAGTTCGAGATCCTGCAGCGCTGGCGCCTGGCCGATGCGCAACGCATCGCACAGGAGGTCGCCGACGCCACCACGCTGGCGCCCGCGCCGGCCGACATCGACGATTTCCAGGGCTTTCTCGCCCGTCACCAGTTGTTGCGCGCGGTGCGCCAGAAAGCGCCGATGCCGGCCTGGCGCTGGCTGCTCAACAACTACCTGTTCGTGCGCATTCCGCTGGTGCGCCCGGCGCTCTGGCTGGAGCGGCTGCTGCCCTGGGTTCGCTGGCTGTTCACGCGCTGGTTCGTCGGCCTGAGCGCGCTTGCCGCTTTCACCGGCCTCGTGTTCGCGGCGCGCCAGTGGGACACGGTCGAAGCCAACCTGCGCGGCGCGCTGAGCTGGGACGGCGTGCTGGGCTTCGCCGGCGCGCTGATCATCTCCAAGCTGCTGCACGAGCTGGGGCACGCACTGGTCTCGACCCGCCATGGCGTGCGCGTCGGCCACATGGGCGTCGCGCTGCTCGTGATGTGGCCGATGGCCTACACCGACACCGGCGAGAGCTGGAAGCTGGAGCGCTCGCGCCATCGCTTCGCGATCGCCTCGGCCGGCATCGCGTCCGAGCTGGTGCTGGCGGCCTGGTCGACCCTGCTCTGGGCCTTCCTGCCCGACGGCGACCTGCGCAACGCGCTGTTCTTCCTGGCGACCACGGCCTGGGTGCTGACGCTGCTGGTCAATGCAAGCCCCTTCATGCGCTTCGACGGCTACTACATGCTGGCCGATGCGATCGACTTCCCGGGCCTGCACGAACGCGCGGGCCAGCAGGCGCGGCGCTTCCTGCGGCGCTGGCTGCTCGGCCTGGACGACCCGCTGTCCGAAACGCTGTCGGTCGGCTTCCGGCGCTTCCTCATCGGCTTCGCCTTCGCCACCTGGATCTACCGGTTGGTGCTGTTCGTCGGCATCGCCGTGGTGGTCTACCACGCCTTCTTCAAGGCGCTCGGCGTGTTCCTGTTCTTCGTCGAGATCGGTGTCTTCATCGGCCGGCCCGTCATTGCAGAACTGCGCGTGTGGATGCAGCGCCGCGCGGAGATCCCGCGCCGGCGCAAGCTCGGCTGGCTGCTGGCGCTCGTGGCGGCAGCGTTCGTGCTCTGGCTGCCCTGGCACGCCGGCATCACGGCGTCGGGCGTGATCCGGGCCGGCTCGGAGCAGCCCGTGTATTCGCCTTTCGCGGCGCGGCTGGTGGCGCTGGACATCGCCGACGGGCTCGAGATCCAGCCCGGCCGCGAACTTCTCTTGCTCGAGGCGCCCAGCCAGGCCGAGGAACGCGACAAGGCGCGCGCGCTGGCGCATGCCTACACACGCGCCGCGCGCGGCGCGCTCGGGCTGGACGAAGGCCCCGCCGCGCAGTTGGCCGTGGCCGAGCAGCAGGCGACCCGGTGGGAGACCGAGAGTCGCGCGCGCGAGGCGGAGCTGCTGCGGCTGCGGCTCGTCGCTTCGCAGCCCGGCGATGTGCGCGACGTCGATCCGCTGGTGGGTCCCGGCACCTGGGTTGCGCCATCGCAGCTCATCGCCACGGTGGTGGACGGACGGCGCTGGCGCGTCGAGGCGCTGGTGCCGGAGCGCGACCGCCAGCGCTTGTCGCTGGACAGCATGGCCACCGTCATCGTGAAGGGGCGCACGAGCAAGCTGCAGGGCAAGGTGCGCGCCATCGACAACAGCCCGGTCAAGCGGCTGCCGCACATGCTGCTGGCGCAGGACCACGGCGGCCCGATCGCGCTCAACCCGACGCGGCCGAAGGCCGAACTGCGGCCGGCGGAAGCGTGGTTCCGCGTGCTGGTGGAGGGCGAATCGGAGATCCCGCTGGCCGCCGTGCGCGAGGTGAAAGTGCACTTCGAGGGCACGCGCGAAGGCATCGCGCGCAACTGGATCGACAGTGCGCTCTCCGTCGTGATTCAGCAGTCGGGCTTCTGAGACACCTCAGGTGTCGGCGAAGCTGTCGAACAGCACGCCCCGCAGCCATTGGTTCCCCGGATCGCGGTGGAAGCGCGCGTGCCAGAACGAATTGATCGCGATCTGCGGCAGCGCCACCGGGTGCGTGCGCCAGACCAGCCCGAAAGGCTCGGCGATGAGCCGGATGCGGCGTTCGATGCGGCCACGATCGCCGAGATCGAGACCCTCTCGCACGACATCCGTCGGCTGCGCCTGAAGCCGGCCAAGCCCTTGTCCTTTTCGCCGGGCCGGTACGCCCAGCTGCAGTTCGCGCCCGAGCACGTGCGGCCCTATTCGATGGCCCGGCTCAGCCGCGACGCGGAACGGCCGACGACGGCGAGGTCATCGAGTTCTCGCAGCAGGGCTTCGAGCAGAAGCCCTACCACCGCACTCTGGCCGAACTCGGCGGGCGCGAGGTCGAGGACACCGACCACATGGTGACCGAGACGCCCACGAAATCGAGTGCCCGCTGCACCAGGGCAAGTTCGACGTGCGCAACGGCAAGGCGATGATGTGTGCGCCGCTCACCGAGGACCTGCGCATCTACCCGGTGAAGATCGAGGGCGGGCGCGTGTTCGTCGCGCTTGGCGACTGAGCTCGCTCAGGGCCGCTCGAGCGTGATGAAGCTGTAGGCCAGGCCGTCGGGCGAGATGTGCGATTCGCGCGCGGTCTCGCGCCACGACACGTCGAAGCGCGGCGCCCAGGCATCGCCTTCGTAGTCGCGTCCGATCTCGGTCACGATCGCACGCTGCGCCAGCGGCTCGGCTTCGGCGTAGATCTGTGCGCCGCCGATCACCCAGATCTCGGGCAACTGTTCGTCCTCGCATCGCATCAGCGCCTCCCGCAGGCTGCCGGCGCGCTCGGCGCCGTCGGCTCGCCAGTTCGGCTGGCGCGTGATGACGATGTTGCGGCGGCCGGGCAGCGGCCGGAAGCGCGGCGGCAGCGAGTCCCAGGTCCGGCGGCCCATGATCACCGGCGCGCTCGCGGTCTGCTGCTTGAAATGCGCCAGGTCCTCGGGCAGATGCCAGGGCATCATGCCTTGGTGGCCGATCACGCCGTTGGCGGCGCGCGCGAGGATCAGGTTGATGCGGGTCATGTTCAGACTGCCACGGGCGCCTTGATGGCCTCGTGATGCCGGTAATCGACGACCTCGAAATCCTCGTACTCGTAGTCGAAGATCGAAGGCGGCTTGCGCTTGATGACCAGCGTGGGGTAGGGGTAGGGCTTGCGGCTCAGCTGCAGTGCGACCTGCTCGGCATGGTTGCTGTAGATGTGGCAGTCGCCGCCGGTCCAGATGAAGTCGCCCAGGTCCAGGTCGCATTGCTGCGCGACCATGTGCGTGAGCAGCGCGTAGCTCGCGATGTTGAAGGGCACGCCGAGGAAGATGTCGGCACTGCGCTGATAGAGCTGGCAGCTCAGCTTGCCGCGTCCTCCTTCGGCCTGCGGCGGCGCCACGTAGAACTGAAAGAAGGCATGGCAGGGCTGAAGCGCCATCTTCGAAAGCTCGGCCACGTTCCATGCGCTCACGATGATGCGGCGCGAATCGGGGTTGGTCCTGAGCGTGTCGATCACCTGCTGGATCTGGTCGATGTGCCCGCCGTCCGGCGTCGGCCAGCTGCGCCACTGCACGCCGTACACCGGCCCCAGGTCGCCGTCCTCGCGCGCCCATTCGTCCCAGATGGTGACGCCGCGTTCCTTCAGCCAGTTGTTGTTGCTGGAGCCGGTCAGGAACCACAGCAGTTCCTGGATGATGGATTTCAGGTGCACCTTCTTCGTGGTGACCAGCGGAAAGCCTTCGTTCAGGTCGAAGCGCATCTGGTGCCCGAACACGCTCTTGGTGCCGGTGCCGGTGCGGTCGCTCTTGTACACGCCGGTCGTGTCGACGTGGCGCATGAAGTCTTCGTATTGGGAGCGGATGGGGTGGGTGGTCATGTCAGTAAGGGCCGAAGAGGGTGTCGAGCGCATCCTGGATGTCGAGTTGTCTATTCGCGAGGCTGGCAACGGGTCGGCGGAGATCTCCGATCGGCACAGCACCGATGGACGCGGTGTCCATGACGAGCGTCTTGCCGGCGACCTCGAGTTCCGGATTGAGGTTGCGCACTCTCGCATCGAATCTGCCGCTCGCGTAGAGAGGCACCACGACGCGTGTCTCGAGGATGCCCAGGAAATCGTTCTGGACGTCGAGCATGAACGGGATCGTGGCTCGATCGGAGGTATCGGGATTGGCGTAGACGTCGAAGCGTGCCATCTCAGCCCTTTTTGCCGTCGCCCAGGCTGCGAGCAAAGGTGCGGTACTTGGCCAAGGGCAGGCCTTCCCTGGCGATTCGCGCGTTGTAGGCGTCCATGGCTTCCTTGTTGTCTTCGGCCCACTTCTCCCAGTAGCGGCGCTTCACCTCTTCGGCGAGCAGGCCGTCGACCGTCTGCGAGACATTCATGCCCAGCTCGCGGGCCATCTCCAGCACCTTGCTATTGAGCGAGAGGTTGGTGGCTTTCTTGGGGGCGTTCTCGAAGCGAAGCATGGGGCGATTCCTTGCTCATGGAGTATGCGCATATTTTACGCGCATTCATCATGTCCGGATCACGCGGCCCGGGTTCAGGATGTTCTGCGGGTCCAGCGCCCGCTTGATGGCGCGCATCATTTCCAGCGCCACCGGCGACTTGTGCTTCTCCAGCGTGTCGACCTTGAGCGAGCCGACGCCATGCTCGGCGGAGAAGGAGCCGTCGAATCGATGCACCGCTTCATAGACCAGCTCGTTGATGCGCGCCTCGTGGTCGCGCAGGAAGCCGCCGTTGGGCGCGCCGGCCGGCGCCTGCACGTTGTAGTGCAGGTTGCCGTCGCCCAGATGGCCGAAGTTGACGAGTCGCACGCCCGGGACCTCGCGTTCGAGCAGCGCATCGGTTTCGGCCACGAAGGCAGGGATGCTCGACACCGGAATCGAGATGTCGTGCTTGATGTTCAAGCCTTCCTCGGCCTGCGCCAGCGGAATGCTTTCGCGGATGTGCCAGAGCTGGTGCGCCTGCGTGAGGTTCTCGGCCACCACCGCGTCGCTGACGCAGCCGGCCTCGAAGGCGGTTTCGAGCAATGCCTCGAAGCGGGCGCGGGCGTGTTCTTCGGATTCGCTGTCGGAGTTTTCCAGCAGCACGCAGTAGGGCACCGCAGCGTCATCGATGAAGGGCACGCGCAGCTGCGGCATGTGCTTGTCGACCAAGCTCAACGCAAACCTGCCCATGACCTCGAAGCCCGTGAGCTCCGAACCCAGGTGCTTGTGTGCGAGACCGAGCAGCGTGACCGCATGCTCGAGCGAGGGCACGGCGGCCCAGGCCGTGAGCCGCGCGGCGGGCAGCGGATAGAGTTTCACCGTGGCGGCGGTGATGATGCCCAGCGTGCCTTCGCTGCCGATCACCAGGTCGCGCAGGTCGTAGCCGGTGTTGTCCTTGCGCAGGCCGCTGGTGCCTTCCCAGATGCCGCCTTGCGGCGTAACGACCTCCAGGCCCAGGCACAGCTCGCGCGCATTGCCGTAGCGCAGTACCTGCGTGCCGCCGGCATTGGTCGCGAGGTTGCCGCCGATGGTGCAGCTGCCTTCGGCCGCCAGGCTCAGCGGGAACAGGAAGCCGGCCTTCTCGGCGGCCTCCTGCAGCGCCTGCAGCACGCAGCCGGCTTCGATCGTCATCGTGAGATTGGCGGCGTCGATGCCGCGGATCGCGTTCATGCGCTGCAGGCTCAGCAGCACCTGCGT
This sequence comes from Variovorax paradoxus, assembly GCF_018614915.1. Lineage (GTDB taxonomy): Bacteria > Pseudomonadota > Gammaproteobacteria > Burkholderiales > Burkholderiaceae_C > Variovorax > Variovorax paradoxus_K. The sequence continues at coordinate 220,143 of NZ_JAGGNU010000024.1, forward strand.
GCCGCTCTCGTCCGGAATCGAGCCCACCGCCAGCCCGGTGTTGCCGCCCTGCGGCACGATCGCCGTGCCGGCCGCCGCGCAGGCCTTGACCACCTCGGCCACCTGCTGCGTGCCGGCCGGCCGCACCACGGCGAGCGCCTTGCCGCGCGAGCGCTTGCGCCAGTCCTGCTCGAAGGCGCTGAGGTCGCCTTCGGTCAGCACATGGGTCGCGCCGACGATGGCGCGCAGTTTCTCGATCAGTGAAGCACTCACCGTGCGGCTCCTTCCAGATTGCGATGGGCCCGCGCTGCAAGCTGCAGGCGAAGCCGGACATGCCAGGCGCAGGCGACGAAGAGCGCGAGGCACAGCGCCACCTCGGCCAGCGCAAGCACCTGGCTCGTGCCGTTGGCGTCGCTCCAGGCGCGCACCACGCCCTCGGTGAAATAAAGCCAGACCATCAGGCTGACCCAGCGATAGGTGTACATGCGGTTCTTGAGCAGCCCTGCAAGCGGGATCGCGAGCGGCAGCACCTTGAGCGCCAGCCAGGAGCCGCCCGGGCGCAGCGGCGCCAGCCACAGCTCCCAGGCCAGGCCCAGCACGATCAGGCCGAGCAGGCTGCCGACGGCCAGCCAGCGCGTGGCGGAAACGGAAGGAGGGGAAGCGTTGGGTGCAGTCACGGCAAGGGGAAATCGGGTGGGCGGCGCCGGGGCGGCAGAGGACCCGATGGCATGATACCGGCCATGAATCGCCGGCAACTCTGGAGGGATCTTTCGCACTTTCCCTGGGGCAATACCGCCGCGGTGCTGGGCGAGCGCTTCCGTGAAGACCGGCTGGGCCTCACGGCCAGCAGCCTGACCTTCACCACCACCATCGCGATGGTGCCTTTCTTCACCGTGGCGCTGGCGCTGTTCACGGTGTTTCCGATGTTCTCGACCATGCAGGGGCGGGTGCAGCGCTGGCTGATCGAGAGCCTGATCCCGGACAACATCGCGCGCCAGGTGCTGGGCTACCTCAACCAATTCGCGAGCAAGGCGAGCGGCCTGGGGGGCGTCGGCCTGGTGGTGCTGCTGGCGACGGCCATCGCGCTGATCCTCACCATCGACAAGACGCTCAACAACATCTGGCGCGTGCGCACGCCGCGGCCCTTCGCGCAGCGGGTGCTGATCTACTGGGCCGTGATCACCCTTGGGCCGCTGGTGCTGGCCCTGAGCCTGAGCACCACGGCCTACGTGTTCTCGGTCTCGCGCGACGTGGTCGGCCGCGCCATGCTCAAGCTGGTGTTCGACACCTTCGAATTCGTCCTGCTCGCGGGTGGCATGGCCTCGCTTTACCGCTTCGTACCCAACACCCATGTCAAGTGGACGCACGCCTGGGCCGGGGGCTTCTTCGTCGCCGCCGCGATCGAGATCGCCAAGCGGGTGCTGGCCTACTACCTCAGCCTGGTGCCGACCTATTCGGTGCTCTACGGCGCCTTTGCGATCGTGCCGATCCTGCTGGTGTGGATCTACGTGGCCTGGGTGATCGTGCTGCTGGGCGCCGTGATCGCGGCATATCTGCCCAGTCTGCTGACCGGTGTCGCGCGCCGCGGCGGCACGCCCGGATGGCCGCTTCAGCTCGCGGTGGAGACGCTGCAGTACCTGGACCAGGCGCGCAATACCCCGGCCAAGGGCCTGGGCGCAGGCGAACTGGTGGCCCGCATGAAGGTCGATGCGCTGCAACTCGCGCCGGTGCTGGAGACGCTGGTCAAGCTCGACTGGATCGCGCCGCTCGCCGAAGAGCCGGACAACGACGATCCCCGCCTGGTGCTGCTGGCCGACCCTCGCAGCACGCTGCTCGAGCCCTTGCTCAAGGGATTGCTGATGCCGCGGGTGCCGGCACTCGATAACCTGTGGCAAAAAGGTCCCTTGTGCATGTTGCGGCTGCAGGATGTGCTTCCCTATCGATAATGGCGGCGGTTCCAACCTCATCCATTCAACCTTGAACGATTCGACCGTTCCCTCGCGACTCGAGCTGGCCGATGACACCCTGTGGGTGGTCTGCCTGTGCGCCGAATGGTGCGGCGCCTGCCGCGAGTACCGGCCGCTGTTCGAGCAGGTGGCGCGCGCACACCCGCAGTTCCGCTTTGCCTGGGTCGACATCGAGGACCACGCCGAGCTGGCCGACGACTTCGACGTCGAGACCTTTCCGACCATCCTGGTGGCGGGCGAGTCGGGCACCCGCTTCCTCGGCCCGCTGCTGCCGCATGCCGAGACGCTGGCACGCCTGCTCGGTGCGCTGCAGCCGGCGCAGGCGTCGGTCCCCGAGGTCGCGAAGCTGCTCGGCGCGCTGGCACGCGAGCCCGACACCTTCGCGCCATGAACGTCCTGCTCTTCGGTGCGACCGGCATGGTGGGCCAGGGCGTGCTGCGCGAGTGCCTGCTCGATGCGGACGTGGCCCAGGTGCTGTGCGTCGGGCGCAGGCCGAGCGGGCAAACCCATCCGAAGCTGCGTGAGCTGGTGCTGCCGGATCTCTTCGACTACAGCGCGGTCGAGGACCGCCTCTCCGGCTTCGATGCCTGCTTCTTCTGCCTCGGCGTGTCCTCGGTCGGCATGAACGAAGCGGACTACCGGCGCACCACCTACGAGCTCACTCTCGCCGCCGCGAAGGTGCTGGTGCGGCTCAATCCGCAGATGAATTTCGTCTACGTGTCGGGCGCCGGCACCGACAGCAGCGAGCGCGGCCCCAGCATGTGGGCGCGCGTGAAGGGCGCGACCGAGAACGCGTTGATGCGCCTGCCCTTCAAGGCCGCCTACATGTTCCGCCCGGGCTTCATCCAGCCCTTGCATGGCGTGCGCTCCAAGGTGGCGCTCTACCGGTGGATCTACCTGATCGCCAACCCGGTGTTCGGCCTCGTGCAGCAGCTGGCGCCCCACCGCGTGACCACCAGCGAGCAGCTGGGGCGGGCGATGCTCGTCGTCGCCAAGCGTGGCGCGCCCACGCCGCTGGTCGAAACGCGCGACATCAACGCGCTGCGCTGAGAAAGTCCCGGAGCGCGAACAGCACCTCGTCGGGCGCTTCGGCCATCAGCTGGTGGCCGGCCTTGACGGTGATCACCTGGGCCCGGCGCGCCTTGACGCTGAGCGCGCGGCTGGCGCGCGGCGGCGTCATCTGGTCGGCGTCGCCGATGAGGAACAAGACCGGGCACTGCACCGCCGCGATCGCCGCCTCGCCGTTCGCATAGTCGTTGCAGGCCTTGAAGCCGATGTGGAACACGTTGGCATCGCGGTTGCTCGCCAGCACGCGCCGCATCAGCGCGCGCGAGCCGCCATAGAGCCAGGTGCCGGGGCCGAGCGAGGAGGGCGGCGGCGCCAGCAGCGAGTGCGAGAAGTTGTTGACCATGGTGATCGCGCGCTGCGGGTCGTTCAACGCGCCGTCGAGCAGCGCCGGCGAGACGGTCATCGGACAGGCGGTGCCGACCAGCGCCAGGTGCGTGATGCGCTCCGGCGCGCGCGCCGCCGCCTCGAGCGCGATCAACGAGCCGAAGCTGTGGCCGACCAGCGCGGCCTTCTCGACGCCGGCCGCATCGAGCAGCGCGATCACGAACTGCGCCGCTTCCTCGACGCTGGCGGGCGGCGGGCCGGCGCTCTTGCAATGGCCCGGAAGATCGACCGCGAGCACGTTCCAGCCGTGGTTGGCGAACCAGCGGCTCTGCAGGATCCACACGCTGTGGTCGTTGAGCACGCCGTGGACGAAGACGACGGCCGGCTTCGCGGCATCGAAGTCCTTGCCACCGGTGTAGCAGTAGGTGCTGTGGCCGTTGACGAGGTACTGCATCACGCCCCCGCCTTCTCGGCGGCCTTCAGCGCGCGCTTGAGATCGTCGATCAGGTCGGCCGGATCTTCCAGCCCGATCGACAGCCGAATCGTGCCCTGCGAGATGCCCGCACCGGCCAGCGCCTCGTCCGTCATGCGGAAGTGCGTGGTGCTCGCCGGATGGATCACCAGGCTGCGGCAGTCGCCCACGTTCGCGAGATGGCTGAAGAGCTTCAACGCCTCGATGAACTTCTTGCCTTGCTCGCGGTTGCCCTTCAGGTCGAAGCTGAAGACCGCGCCCGCGCCCTTGGCGCCGTGGCGCAGCAGCTTGCCCGCCAGCGCATGGCTCGGATGCGATTCGAGCAGCGGATGCCCGACGTGCGCCACGAAGGGATGCGCCGCCAGGAACTCGACCACCTTCTGCGTGTTGTCGATGTGGCGCTCCATGCGCAGCGGCAGCGTCTCGATGCCCTGCAGGACGAGCCAGGCCGTGTGCGGGCTCATCGAGGCGCCGAAGTCGCGCAACCCTTCGCGCCGCGCGCGCAGCAGGAAGGCGCCGACCGTGCTTTCCTCGCTGAACACCATGTTGTGGAAGCCGTCGTAGGCCTGGGTCAGCTCGGCAAATTTGCCCGAGCGTTCCCAGTCGAAGCTGCCGCCGTCGACCACCACGCCGCCGATCACGGTGCCGTGGCCCGACAGGAACTTGGTGGCCGAGTGGTAGACCAGGTCGGCGCCCCAGTCGAAGGGCTTGATGAGATAGGGCGAGGTCAGCGTCGAATCGACCAGCAGCGGCACGGCGGCCGCGTGCGCGATCTCGCTCACGGCCGGGATGTCGAGCACGTCGAGGCCCGGGTTGCCAACCGTTTCGCCGAACAGCAGCTTGGTCTCGGGCCGGATCGCGGCGCGCCAGCCGTCGAGATCGCCCGGCTTCACGAAGGTGGTCTGGATGCCGAAGCGCCGCAGCGTGTAGTGCAAAAGATTCTGCGAACCGCCGTAGAGCGCGGTGCTCGCGACGATGTGCGAGCCCGCGCCCATCAGCGTCGCGATCGACAGATGCAGCGCGGCCTGGCCGCTGGCGGTCGCGATCGCGCCGATGCCGCCTTCGAGCGCGGCCACGCGCTGTTCGAGCACCGCATTGGTCGGGTTGCTGATGCGCGAGTACACGTGCCCGGCGCGCTCCAGGTTGAAGAGCGCGGCCGCATGGTCGCTCGACTCGAAGACGAAGGAGGTGGTGAGGTGGATCGGTACTGCGCGCGCGCCGGTGGCGGGGTCGGGCGCGGCGCCGGCGTGCAGCGCCAGGGTGTCGAAGCCGGGGTCGGAATAGCCGGGCATGGGAGCCTTTCGATGGTCTTTTCAGCAATGCCCCGTTACGCGCGCAATGCCTGCGACGCCGACGTGGGCCTGTGGACGGGCGGTCATTGTGGGCTATATTCAAATCGGCACGCCGCCGAGCAAGTGAGGAGCACCACGATGAAAGTCAGCGACATCCTGCGCGTGAAGGGCAACACGCTCTACACCGTCACGCCCGACGAGCCCCTGTCCGACGCGGTCAATACCATGGCCGACAAGGACATCGGCTCGCTGGTGGTCATGGAGCATGGCGACCTGGTGGGCATGCTCACTTTCCGCGAAGTCATCGTGGCCATCGTCGGCAACGGCGGCCAGGTCGGCGGCACGCTGGTGCGCAAGGCCATGGACGACCATCCGGTCACCTGCACCCTCGAGACCGACCTCGACGAGATCCGCCGCATCATGCTGGAGCGCCATGCGCGCTACATGCCGGTGATGGACAAGCGCATGCTGATGGGCGTGATCAGCTTCTACGACGTCGCCAAGGCCGTGGTCGACAGCCAGAATTTCGAGAACAAGATGCTCAAGGCCTACATCCGCGACTGGCCGGCGGAAGACGAATCCTCGTAGGCCTCACTCCTTGATGTTCGCGGCCTGCACGATCTTCTGATTGCGTGCGTACTCGGCCTGCACGAACTTGCCGAGCTCCTCGGCCGAGCCGCTGCCGGGCAACGCGCCTTGTTCCTGCAGCTTGGCGCGCACCTCCGGGTCCTTCAGCACCGCGTTGAGTTCCTGGTTGAGGCGCGCGACGATCGCCGGCGGCGTGGCGGCCGGCGCGAAGATCCCGGTCCAGCTCAGCATCGAATAGCCCTTGAGGCCCGGCATCTCGTCGAAGGCCGGCACGTTGGGCAGCGCATCGAGCCGCTTGCTGCCGGTCACGCCCAGCGCCTTCAGCCGGTTGCCGTTGACATGCGGGATCGCGCTGGTGCTGACAAGCATGGCCAGGTCGATCTGGTTGCCGATCACATCGGTGGCGATCTGCGCGCCGCCGCGATAGGGCACGTGGGTCACGAAGATGCCGCTTCGCTCCTTGAGCAGTTCCATCGCCAGTTGCAGCACGGTGCCCACGCCCGAGGTCGCGTAGTTGTACTTGCCCGGCGCGGCCTTGGCGAGCTTGACGAAGTCGGCGTAGCTCTGCGCCGGCAGGCCCGGCCGCGCGACCAGCACCATCGGTGCGGTGTTGAGCATGCCCACCGGCGCCAGGTCCTTCAGCGGGTCGAACTTGAAGGCGGCGGGGTTGATCAGCTTGCCGATCGCGATGGCGCTGTCCGGGCCGGCCACCAGCGTGTAGCCATCGGGCGCCGCGTTCGCAGCCTTGGCCACGCCGATGGCGCCGCCCGCACCGGTCACGTTCTCGATCAGCACCGATTGCCTGAGCCGCTCGCCGAGCTTGGTGGCGATCAGCCGCGCGTTGAAGTCCACGCTGCCGCCGGCCGAGTAGGGAACGATCAGCGTGATCGGTTTGGCGGCCGGCCATGCGGCCTGCGCGAATGCCGCGCCGGGCAGGGCGGCCACAGCGAGCGCCGAGGCGAGAAGCAGGGGCTTGAGTGTGGGCATGGTCATTCGTGTGTGGGGATGGGGTGTTGCGCGCGCAGCGCATCGAACTCGGCGCTCCATTCGCCGCGCCAGCGGCGGCGCGTGCTGTCGTCGATCCAGGCGCCGTCGAGCCCGTTGTGCATGAAGCCGCGCAGTTCGTCGAGGCCGAAGCCGAAGTCGCGCACCATCATCGCCCAGGCCTGCGTGGGCGTGACCTTGTGCAGCGTCGGATCGTCGGTGTTGGGATGGATGCGCAGGCCCAGCCCGGGCATGCGGCGGATCGGATGGTCGAGCGCCCAGCGCTCGGGCGGCAGCGTGCGCAGGTAGTAGGAGTTGGTGGGCACCACGGTGAACACGATGCCGCGCTCGGCGCACTCGCGCGCGAACGCGGGCCGGTCGACCACCGTGTAGCCGTGGTCGATGCGGTCGACCTGCAGCAGCTCGACCGCGGTGTGCACGTTGGTCCATGGCATGCCGAACTCGCCGGCGTGCGCGGTGGTCTTGAGGCCGGCGCGCCGCGCGTTGCGATAGGCCTGCAGGAAGAGCTCGGGCGGCCGGTCGACCTCGCGGTAGTCAATGCCGATGCCGATCACTTCGTCGCAGCGATTGGCCGTGACCCAGCCGACCATCTCGACCGCCGCATCGGGGCTCGCTTCGCGGTCGATGGCGGCGATCAGGCGGCCGGTGATGCCGAACTCGTCTTGCGCGTCGTGGATGGCGCGCACGATCGCCTGCTGCGCGCTGCGGTAGGCGATGCCGGAGTCGCGCACCGTGCCGGTCGGGTTCCAGAAGAACTCGGCGTAGCGCACGTTGTGGGCGGCAGCGTCCTCGAGGTATTCGAAGGCCAGCCGGTGCAGGTCGTCGGGGACGCGCACCAGGTGTGCATCGAGCGCCCGCAGGACGCGCAGCACGCCGACCGGCTTCTCGCCGCGCGTGTAGAAGCCGTCGATCTCTTCGCTGGCCAGCGGCGATCCGGCGCGGCGGTTGAGCGCTTCGAAGCTCTCATGGCGCACCGTGCCGAACAGGTGGCAGTGCAGCTCCACCTTCGGGATCGCGTGCAGAAAGGCGTCGAGGGCGGGGCTCATCCGGGTCAGTCTAGTGAGCGGATTGCGATAAGGAAAATTTTGAATTTCTATAATTTTATTCACTCGATTGATAACAAAAATCCATGACCGCCTTGCCCCTGCGTGCGCTGACGCTGCGCCAGCTGCAGTTCTTCTCGGTGCTGGTGCAGGAGGGCCAGTTCGGCCGCGCAGCGCGCCGGCTCGCCATCACCCAGCCGGCCCTGAGCAATGCCATCAAGCAGATGGAGAAGCTGCTCGGCGCGGAGCTCCTGACCCGCTCCACCCATCGGCTGGAGCTCACGCCGGTGGGCGCCGAGGTGCTGGCGCGCACCGATTTCCTGGTCAATACCTTCGAGGTGGCGCTGCGCGACATCGAAAGCACCGTGCAGCGCGGGCGTGCCTTCGTGCGCGTCGGCGTGATTCCATCGGCCAGCTACGGCGTCGCGGCGGCGGTGGGCGAGTTTCTGCGCAGCACGGGGCACGAGGTCGAGCTCGCCTGGCGCGATGCGCCCTCGACCACGCTCTTGGCCGAGGTGCGCGGCGGCCAGCTCGACATGGCCGTCGCGGCGATCACCGAGCCGCCGGGCGGCCTCGCCTCTGTCGATCTTTTTCGCGACCCGCTGGTGCTGGTGGTGCGGCGCGACCATCCGCTGGCGCAGGCCGTCGAAGTGAACTGGGAGGCCATCGGCGGCGAGCGGCTGGTGCTGTTCGAGAGCGGCAGCATGCCGGCCCTCGGCATCCCGGCTCGCGCGCAGTTCGCGCAGGGCGCCGAGCCCTACCGCGTCAGCTACTCGGAAACGCTCTACGCGCTGGTGCGTGGCGGGCTGGCGCTCGGGCTGATGCCGCGGCTCTACACATCGTCGCTGCGCGATCCCGAACTCGTGGTGCTGCCGTTGGCGAGACCGCGCATCGAGCGGCGCGTGGTGCTGGCCTATCTGCCGGGGCCGATGCGCAACGTGGTGGCGCAGGAACTGATCGCCTTTCTGCGCCAGCGCCTGCCCCTGCCGGCCGAGGCGCCGGCTCGGCGCATGCAGAGAGCGCCGCGCAGCAGAGCCGCGAGGAAGAAGCCGCGCTAGTGCAGCTAGTACAACATCCCGTAAA
>NZ_JAGGNU010000025.1 GCF_018614915.1 Variovorax paradoxus
TATTTACGGGATGTCGTACTAGGGCGGGCCGCGTCCCGCTGTCCCACTGTTTCCAAGTTGCGAACGCCGTGGTTCTTTCCGCGGCGATTCTTCGAGGGGCTTTCATCCCAAACTTCATCTCACCGACAAACTGATTTGAAGGAAACCGAAATGAATGCCTCGAAGATCATCGCCACTACCGCTCTCTCGTTCCTGGCCGCCGCCGGGGCGCAAGCGGAAACCTACGACGGCGTGCACTCGCTGACATCGGCGGCCAGCCGCGACGAAGTGGCCGCGCAAGCCGTCGCCACCGCACGTGCCGGCAATCCGTACGCCGACGGCACCAGCGCCGGCGCGCAAACCTTCAGCTCCACCGCCGATCGCGCGGCCGTTCGCGCGGAGGCGGTCGCCAAGGCGCACGACCCGTTTGAAAGTCTCGATCGCCGCGCCTTCTATCGCGACGAAGTGCCTGCGGCCTACAAGAAGCCGAAGGTCTCGTTCACGCGCCAGGCCGGCCTCTAAGCCGGATCGAATCGCGGCGCTCAGGCGCGGCGAAACAGCAGCACCGCGTTCGTGCCGCCGAAGGCGAAGGAGCTGCTGATCGCGGCTTCGAGCTGCGGTGCGGCCTCGCCGGCCTGCGGGACCAGGTGAAGGCTGCACGCCGGATCGATGCTCGCGCAATGGGCGTTCGGCGGCAGCTGCCGCCGACGCAGCGCGAGCACGGTGATCGCCGCCTCGAGCGCGCCGGCCGCGCCGAGCAGGTGGCCGTGCAAGGCCTTGGTCGAGCTCACGCGCAGCGTGTCGAGCGCATCGCCCCACACCTCGGCCAGCGCGTTGCGCTCGACCACGTCGCCGATGCGCGTGGCCGTGCCGTGCGCGTTGCAGTAGCCCACGTCCTGCGGCTGCAGGCCGGCTTGCCGTAAAGCGGCGCGCAGCGCGCGGGCCTGGCCCGGCGCATCGGGCTTGGTGAGATGGGCGGCATCGCAACCGATGCCCCAGCCGGTCAGCCGCGCATGGCTGCGCGCGCCGCGCCCGCGTGCGCGCTCGGCCGATTCGAGAACGAGAAAGGCCGCCCCTTCGCCGAGCGCGAAGCCGCTGCGGTCGCCGGCGAAGGGCCGGATCGATGCGGCCGCCTCGCCGGGCTGAAAGCCGGCCAGGGTCTGCATCGCCTGCCAGGCGAGCACCACGCCAGGCACGATCAGCGCTTCGCTGCCGCCGGCAATCGCCAGGTCGACATCGCCGCGCTGCACCGCCTTGGCGGCTTCTGCGATGGCCACGGCCGACGAAGCGCAGGCCACCGAATAGGTGAGCACCGGGCCCTGCGCGCCGTGGCGCATCGCCACCTGCGAAGCCGGCGCGTTCGGCATGAAGGCCGGGATGGTCAGCGGCGGCACGCGCCCGTTGCCGCGGTAGGCCGCCTCGAGTGCCGCCGCGCCGCCCATGCCGCAACCGGCGTAGACGCCGATGCGCTCGGGGTCCACGTCGCCGATGGCGCCGGCATCGCGCATCGCCAGGTCGGCGGCGGCCACGGCGAGCTGGCTCACGCGGTCGACGCCGGCCAGTTGCAGCTTGGTGAACCAGCGCGATTCGTCGAAGGCCACCGTGGCGGCGGCGGCCGGCTTGGGCAGACCGGGGAAGATGGGCGCCAGCGCCGATTCGCCGCGCATCAGCGCCTCGAAGACCGTGGCCGGATCGTCGCCGTGCGGCGCCACGATGCCCAGCCCGGTGACGGCAACCTCGGTTGTCACTTGGCCTGCGCCATCCTGACCTTGTCGACCACCGCCGCGAGTTCGGCCAGCGTGTCGACGTTCGCGTCGGTGTCGGGCAGGGAGATGGAGAAGTGGTCTTCGATCGCAAAGACGAATTCGACCAGTGCCAGCGAATCGAATCCCTTGCCGCGCATCGACGCATGAGGGTCGAGCGCCGCCGCCTCGATGCCGTATTTTTCTTGGATCAGATCCTGTAATTCTTTCAGCGAACTCATTGTGCAGATGTCCGTCTCATGCGGCCATGGGCTCATCGATGCGGGATGATATCCGCAGGACCGAAGAGGGCGGCTGCTGCGCGGTGGGGGCCGGGCCGCCAGCGCATCGAGGGCACGACGAAGGCGATGCCGAGCAGTGTGCCGGCCAGCGCATCGAGCACCACGTGCTGCTTGATCGCCAGCGTCGAGTAGGCGATCGCGGCAAACCAGAGCCAGTTCGCAAGGCGCAGGAAGGCCGGCGTGCGCGCGCGGCGCAGCACGTCCTCGATGCGGATCGCGGTGAACATCGCGACCGCGACATGCATCGAGGGACAGGCGTTGCCGGCCGCGTCCACGCCCTGCAGCAGCGCGAAGCCGGGAAAATCCGAAGCCGGCGCCGCGAGCGGCACCTGGGTCGGCCAGTAATGGAACAGGCCCAGCCCCGCCAGGCACAGCGCGCCCACCCACAGGCCGTAGACCACCAGCTCGCGAAAGCTCAGCTGCAGCCCGGGCGCGACTCCCACGTAAACCCAGAGCGAGAAGTAGGCGACGAGCGCCTGCGGTTGAAACGGGATCAGGTGGTCGAGCGCGGTCAGCGGCATCACCGTGACCGGGAAGTCCGGGTGGCGCAGCAGGTGGAAATAGCCGATGAAGAAGAGCCAGGTGAAGACCGTGGTGCCGACGATCTTCAAAGCCAGGTGGCGGCGCATCCGCAGGCCGATGTCGGCAGTCCAGGTCTGGGGAGGGGAGGGCGCCATGGGCAGGGCTATCGACTCACTGATGTTTCGACCCGCTCGATCATGCCTGAGCGGCCGCGAAAATCGGGGGACTCGGCCACCACCTTTCGAATCTCCTGCATCAATGCGCGCGCGCCCGGCGAGGCAAATGCGAAGCGAAGCGCCGCCATGGCATGGCGCCGGCTGAGTGGAGCCGGAAGCACCGCAGCGCTTGACAAGGGCCCGGCCCCGATCAGATACTGAACCTTCAAGTTCAGTTAATGTCCTGACGGAAGGAATCCCATGCAGAAGATCTCCCCATTCCTGTGGTTTGACGGCAAGGCCGAGGAGGCTGCGAAGTTCTACACCGGCATCTTCAAGAACTCGCGCATCACCAAGCTGATTCCCGGCCCCGGCGGCACGGTGATGGGGGTGAGCTTCGAGCTCGAAGGGCAGGAGTTCATGGGCCTGAACGGCGGGCCGATGTTCCAGTTCACGCCGGCCGTCTCCTTCTTCATCAAGTGCGAGACGCAGGAAGAGATCGACAACTACTGGGTCCGGCTCACCGAGGGCGGCGGCGAGCCGCAGCCCTGCGGCTGGCTCAAGGACAAGTTCGGGCTCTCCTGGCAGGTGGTGCCCGACGCGCTGGGCACGATGCTGCAGGACAAGGACCCGGCCAGGGCGGGCCGCACCATGGAAGCCATGATGAAGATGTCCAGGCTGGACATCGCGGCGCTGAAGAAGGCCTACGACGGCGGCTGAGTCCGCCGGCCTTCAGCCCCGGGCCGGCAGCACCATGCCGCGGCTCTCGCCGAAGCCGATGCGCGCATGGCCCGGCTTCTCGCACCAGCCGCGCAGCAGCACGGCATCGCCGTCTTCGAGAAAGCCGCGCTGCTCGCCGTTGGCGAGCGCGATCGGCGCCTGTCCGGCGCGCGTGAGTTCGATCATCGCGCCGGCCTCACCGGGCCCCGGGCCCGAGATGGTGCCGCTGCCGAACAGGTCGCCGGCGTTCAGGCTGCAGCCGCCCACCGTGTGGTGCGCGACCATCTGCGCGATGCTCCAGTACTGGTGCCTGAAGCTCGTGGCCGACAGGCGCGAGGGGCCGCTGCCTTCGGCGCGCGCCCTGGCGCTTTCGAGCCAGACTTCGAGCCGGATGTCGAGCGCACCGTTCGCGCGGTTGACTTCGCTCTCCAGGTAGGCCAGCGGCTGCGGATGGTCGGCCGGCCGCACCCAGGCCTGGCGGTAAGGCGCCAGCGCTTCCAGCGTCACGATCCAGGGCGAGACGGTGGTGGCGAAGTTCTTCGCCAGAAACGGACCGAGCGGCGCCATCTCCCAGAACTGGATATCGCGCGCCGACCAGTCGTTGAGCAGGCAGATGCCGAAGATGTGCTTCTCCGCGCGCTCGAGCGGAATCGGCGCGCCGGCCGCATTGCCCTGGCCGATGTAGATGCCGAGCTCGAGCTCGTAGTCCAGTCGCGCGCAGGGCCCGTACGCGGGTGCGCTCGCACCGGGCGCCATGGTCTGGCCCATCGGCCGGTGGAACTGCTGGCCGCTCACGCCGATCGTGGAGACGCGGCCGTGGTAGGCGATCGGGATCCACTGGAAGTTGGGCGTGATCGGATCGTCGGGCTTGATGAGGCGACCGATGTTCATCGCGTGATCGATCGAGGTGTAGAAGTCGGTGTAGTCGCCGATGCGCGCGGGCAGCGCGAAGGTCACGTCGGACTGCGGGACCAGGCAGGCGCGCACGGCGTCGATGACTTCCTTCGGCGCGTCGTCCTTCAGCAGCGCGAACAAGCCATGGCGCAGCGCGCGCCACACGCCCGGGCCGAGCGCGAAGAAATCGTTGAGCGCCGACTGCGCGCAGGCGCGTGCGCCATCGAGCGCGGTGCCCTCGAGCAGCCGGCCGGCCGCCAGCGCCGCGAGGTCCAGCACCTGGTCGCCGATCGCGACCCCGCCGCGGTAGGGCTCGCGGCTTCCGGTGCGGTGGAACACCGCGAAGGGCAGGTTCTGGATCGGGAAGTCGCTGCCTTCTGCGTTGGCCGAAGCGAGCCAGCTGCGGGCGGCCGCGTCGTGCGTATGGTCGAGCGTCATCGCCGTCATCCCGCCGTCGCCATCAGCGCGTCGTCGAAGATCGCCACGGCGCGCGTCCAGCCGGCCGAGGCGCCGCGGATCTTGTGCGGGAAGCAGCTGATGAAGAAGCCGTCCCCGGGCAGCGCCTCGAGGTTGTGCAGCTTCTCGAGGTGGCAGTAGCCGATGTCGCGGCCGGCCTTGTGGCCCTCCCAGATCAGCGAGGCGTCCTTCGATTCGCCGTACTTCTTCGCGGTGTGCACGAAGGGCGCGTCCCAGCTCCAGGCATCGGTGCCGGTGAGGCGCACGCCGCGCTCCAGCAGGTACATGGTCGCTTCGTAGCCCATGCCGGCGCCGGCCGAGACGTAGTCGCCGTGGCCGTAGCGCGAGCCGGCGCGCGTGTTGACCACCACGATCTCCAGCGGCTTCAGCGTATGGCCGATGCGCTTCAGCTCGGCCTCGACGTCGTCGGCCTGCACCACATAGCCGTCCTCGAAATGGCGGAAGTCCAGCTTCACGCCGGGCTGGAAGCACCATTCGAGCGGCACGTCGTGGATCGCGATCGCGGGCTTCTTCTCGCCGAGCGCCTTGTCCATGGTCGAGTGGAAGTGGTAGGGCGCATCGAGGTGCGTGCCGTTGTGGGTCGAGAGTTGCACGAACTCCACCGCCCAGCCTTCGCCGTCGGGCAGGTCCTCCTTCTTCAAGCCGGGGAAGAAGGGTTCGATCTGCTCGTAGGTCTGCTCGTGCGTGAAGTACTGGATCTTGGGCGCGAAGGCCGGCGGATCGGAGAGCACGTCGTTCTCGAGAAAGATCGAGAGGTCGACGAATTTGCGGGTCATGGGGGAGCTCCTTTCAAGGGTGCTGCCAGCGCAGCAGTTTCTTTTCGGCAAGGGCCAGCAGCGCGTTGCTCGCAAAGCCGATCAGGCCCAGGAGCACGATGCCGGCGAAGAGTTCGCTCGCGCGAAAGGCGCGCGCCGCGAGCAGGATGGCTTGGCCCAGGCCGCTTTGCGAGGCGATCATTTCGCCGACCACGGCGACGATGAGGGAAATGGTCATCGAAAGCCGCATGCCGGCCAGGATGTCGGGCATCGCGTTGGGCAGGCCGATCTTCCAGACGAAGGCCGCGCGCGGCATCTGCAGGCAGCGTGCCACTTCGGCCAGCCGCGGCTCGACGGCCGCGAAGCCGTGCACGGTGGCCAGCAGCACCGGCCACATCGCGCCGAAGGCCACCACGAAGAGCACCATGCCCGGGTTGAGGCCGAAGATCGAGATCGCGAGCGGCAGCAGGGCGGAGGCCGGCAGCGGGCGGATGAACTCCAGCGTGGGCTGCACCCAGGCGCGCACCGCGGGCGAGACGCCGATGGCCGCTCCCAGCAGCACGCCGAAGAGCGAAGCCAGGAGCCAGCCTTCGAGCATGCGGCGCACGGTCGCGAGCGTGAAGGCGAGCAGCTCTCCGTTGCCGCTGCCTGTGAGGTTGAGGCCTTCGCCCAGGCTCGCGAGCGTCGCCTCGGGCGTGGGCAGGAACACGCGGCTCACCCAGCCCGCGTTGCTGGCCGCCCACCACAGCGCGATCAGCGCCGCCAGCACTGCGGCCGAGCCGAACCATCCGGCGAGGCGGCTCTTCATTGCACGACCCCCATGTGCCGCGCCACCCATCGCTGCAAGCGCTGCATCGCCGCGTTGACGGCGAAGCCCACCACGCCGATCCAGCCCAGCCAGGCCAGCATCAGCGCCGGGTCGAAGCTCTGCTGCGCGATCATCATCGCGTAGCCCATGCCGTTGGGATTGGCCGCGATTTCGACCGTGACGGCCACCACCAGCGCCACCGCCACGCCGAGCCGCAGCGCGACGAAGAGGCGCGGCACGATTGCCGGCAGCACGATCTTCCAGGCCCGCTCGCGCGCCGTGAGGCCGAGCACGCGGCTCACTTCGAGCAGCCGCGGCTCCACCTGCTGCACGGCCGACTGCACGAGGATCAGCATCGGCCAGAAGGTGGCGAAGGCGACGATGGCGAGTTCCATGCGCACGCCGAAGCCGAACATCAGCATCGAAAGCGGAATCAGCGCCACCGAGGGCACGGGCCGCAGCACCTCGATCGACAGCAGGCCGAGTTGCGCGGCACGGCGCGACAGGCCGAGCACGATGCCCAGCGCGATGCCGAGCACGGCGCCGATGAAGAGGCCGAGCGCGGCGGTGCCGAGCGTGAAGCCGGTGGCCTGCCACAGCGAGCCGTCCATGGCCGCGCCGGCGAAGGCCTTGAGCGCAGCGCTCGGCGGCGCGAGCGCATCGCTGCCCTGGGCGGCGGCGCGCCGTGCGTACCACTCGAAGAGGCCGAGCAGCAGGGCAGGGAAGACCCAAGGCCGCAGCATCGACAGAGCGCCGCGCCGTTCAGTCATGGCTTTGCTCGATGAAGGCGAAGAGCTCGCGCCTGAGGCGCAGGAACTCCGGGTGCTCCTTGGTCGTGAGCTGGTCGCGCGGCCGCGGGATCTGCACGTCGATCATGCGCGCCAGGCTGGGCCGCCCCGGCGCCGGGTCGGCCTGCAGCGCGATCACGCGGTCGCCGAGGTAGATGGCTTCCTCGAGGTCGTGGGTGACGAAGAGCACCGTCAACCCGTCTTCCCGCACCAGGCGCGCGAGCTCGTCCTGCAGGCCCTGGCGCGTGAGCGCATCGAGCGCGCCGAAGGGCTCGTCCATCATCATCAGCTCGGGCTTCTGCGCGAGGCAGCGCGCGATCTGCGCGCGCTGCTGCATGCCGCCGGAGAGCTGCACCGGAAACTTCTGCGCGTGTGCTGCGAGACCGACCTTGGCCAGCACCTCGGCGATGCGCGGCGCGCGTTCGCTCGCGGCGGTGCCCGCTGCCTCGAGCGCGAGGCTCACGTTGCCCTCCACCGTGCGCCAGGGCAGCAGCGCGCGGCCATAGTCCTGGAACACGAAAGCCACTTCGCGCGAAGGCTCGGTCATCTGCCGGCCGTTGCGCCGCACCTCGCCCGCGCTGGCGCGCACCAGGCCGCTGGCGGCGCGCAGCAGCGTGGTCTTGCCGCAGCCGCTCGGGCCGACGATGCAGACGAACTCGCCGCGCGCTACTTCGAAGGAGGTCGGCGACAGCACCTCGCGCGCGCCGTAGCAGATGCGCACGCCGTCGATGCTCAGCACACCGGCGCTCACTTCGCAACCAGCCGGGCGATGTCGATCGAAGTCTTGAGCATCTCCTGCTCCTTCATGAGGCCGACCCAGTAGGCGAGCTGCTTGTCGGTCACCACCGGGCCGGGCGGCGAGATCTGCACCTTGGCCAGCACTTCGGGCGGCAGCTTGATGTACTTGCCGATGCTGGCGCGCACCTTGGCGTCGTTCTTCGGCTGCTGCATGAAGGCGCCGGCTTCCTGCACCGCCTCGCGGAAGGCGCGCGCCGCGGCCGGGTTCTTGGCCACCCATTCGCGCTTGGCCGCATGCACGATGGTCTGGTTGCCTTCGGGCAGGAAGGTCGAGTAGTAGGAGGCCACGTAGCCCGCGCCGCTGTCGGTGATGCGGCTCATGAACGGATCGGCCGAGACCACCCCATCGACCGAGCCGCCGCGCAGCAGGTCGGCATGCTGCGGGAACGCGGCCTCGACGAAGTTGACCTTGCGGTAGTCCACGCCCTGGTCCTTCAGGTAGGCGCGGAAGGTCACGTGCAGGAAGGCGCCGAGGCCCGGCACGCCGATCTTCTTGCCCACGCAGTCCTGCGGGCTCTTGATGCCCGAGCCGGCACGCGCCACCAGGCCGAAGGCGGTGATGGTTTTCGAAGTGAGGCCACCGCCGGAGACCAGCACCAGGTCCATGCCGCCATCGACTGCCTGCAGGAACACCGACGGCGTCGGCCCACCGACCTGCAGCGAGTCGGATTGCAGCGCCGCCGGGATGGTGGAGTTGAGCGGAATGAACTTGAGCTCGATGTCGAGATTGCGCTTCTTGAAGTAGCCCTCCTCGGCGGCGACGAAGATGGAGGCGAAGTCGGTCACGGCGGTGTAGCCGAACACGATCTTGGTGCTGGCCTGCGCGCGCGCCGGGAGGGCAGCGGCAGCGGCGAGCGCCGACAGCAGGGTGCGTCGTTTCATCATGTCTTTTGTCTCCTGGAGGTGGATATCTTCCGTGCGGCCTTGGGTCGCGGCAGCGCGGCGCGCAGGCCGCCGACGATGAAGTTCACCAGCATCGGCGCCACCGCCGGATCGCTGCGCCGGTTCTCGCCGCGCGACAGCCGCTCGACGCGGCTGTCGTTGATGTGGTGCAGCAGCGTGCCCAGCGCGAACTGGTAGGCCCATGCCGCCTGGCCGCGCGTGGCGTGCGGCAGCGCGAGATGCAGCGCGTCGATGTAGGCCTCGGCCAGCGGATCGAAGTAGCCGCGCAGCACGCGATCGGTCTCCGCGGTCTCGAGGTAGAGCTCGCGCGACACCAGCAGCGCGTAGTACTCGCCCTCGGAGCTCGCGCGCAGCGCCAGCACCGGCGCGGTGAAGGCTTCGACGATGCGCGGCAGCGTCTGCGGATCGTCGGGGTCGTTGCGCACTGCGCGCAGGTTGGCCAGGCGCTCCTCGATGCTGTGGCTCCAGTGCTCGAAGATCGCGTGGAAGAGCTCGTGCTTGGGCCCGTAGTAGTAGCCCACCAGCGCGAGCGGTACGCCGGCCTCGTCGGCGATCTGGCGGATCGTCACTGCGTGGTAGCCGTGCTGCGCGAACAGCTTCTCGGCCGCCAGCAGGATCGCCTGCCGGCGATCGGGCCGAACCGGGGAAGCACGCTGCACACGTTGAGCCATGGGCGATATTGAACAAGCGTACAAAATTGTTGAACACCCGTACAAACCCTGTGCTTACCCGCATTGAAGAGCCGTCCCCGGGCGCGTTAGGCTGTGAACGTGAATCAAAGCCCCGCCCCCTTCCTCCCCCGAATCCGTCTCTATCAGGACTGGCTGCGCGCGCAGCGCGGCCTCGAGTTCGCTTCCTACGACGCACTGTGGCGCTGGTCGGTCACCGATCTCGACGCCTTCTGGCAAAGCATCTGGGACCACTTCGAGATGCGCTCGCCCACGCCTGCGACGGCCGTTTTGGCCGACGCACGCATGCCCGGCGCGCGCTGGTTTCCCGGCGCCCAGGTCAACTACGCGCGCGAGGTGCTGCGCCATGCCGATGCGGCCCATGCGGCCGGCATGCCGGCGATCGTCAGCGAGAACGAGCTGGGCGAGGTGCGCGAGCTGTCCTGGCCCGAGCTGCGGCGGCAGATCGCGTCGGTCGCGCTGACCTTGCGCGCACTGGGCGTGGCGCGCGGCGACCGCGTCGCGGCCTACATGCCGAACGTGCCCGAGACCATGGTGGCCTTCCTCGCCTGCTCGAGCATCGGCGCGGTGTGGAGCGTGTGCGCGCCCGACATGGGCACGGCCGCGGTGGTCGACCGCTTCCAGCAGATCGAGCCCAAGCTGCTGATCGCAGCCGACGGCGTGCACTACGGCGGCAAGGCGCTGGACCGCAGCGCGGTGGTGCAGGAACTGCGCGCCGCACTGCCCAGCGTCGAGAAACTGCTGCTGCTGCGAACCCCCTTCGCTGCGAAGCAGATCGAGGCCGAGTCCGACTGGACCGCCGCCGTCGCACGCGACGATGCCGAGACCGCGGCCTTCGAACCCGAGTGGTTGCCCTTCGATCACCCCATCTGGATCGTCTATTCGAGCGGCACCACCGGCTTGCCCAAGCCCATCGTGCACGGGCAGGGCGGCATCCTGCTCACGATGTACGCCTGCGGCCTGCACCATGACCTCGGCCCGAGCTACAGCGCCAACAACTTCGGCGAGCGCTATCACTGGTACAGCTCCACGGGCTGGGTGATGTGGAACTCGCAGCTCTCGGGCCTGGCCTTCGGCGCGACCATCTGCATCTACGACGGCAATCCGGCCAGCAGCAAAGAAAAGCCCGACTGGGGCGTGCTGTGGCGCTTCGTCGCGCGGCACCGGGTCACGTTCTTCGGTGCCGGCGCGGCCTACTTCGCGAGCTGCATGAAGGCCGGCGTCGAGGCGAAAAGCTGCGGCGACCTCTCGCGCGTGCGCGCGCTCGGCAGCACCGGCTCGCCATTGTCCGAGGAGGTGCAGCGCTGGGGAGCGGCGCAAGCGCTCGCGGCCGGCTCGCCGGCGGTCTGGTGGTACAACATTTCGGGCGGCACCGATTTCTGCGGCGCCTTCGTCGGCGGCAACCGCGAATTGCCCGAGGTGCCGGGCCAGATGCAGTGCCGCTTCCTCGGCGCCGCGGTAGAAGCCTGGAACGAGAACGGCCAGCCGGTGATCGGCGAGGTCGGCGAACTGGTCTGCACGAAGCCGATCCCCTCGATGCCGCTGTGCTTCTGGGGCGACGAAGGCAACGCGCGCTACCTCTCCAGCTATTTCGACACCTATCCCGGCGTCTGGCGCCACGGCGACTGGATCAAGATCGGCGAAGACGGCGGCTGCATCATCTACGGCCGCAGCGACGCCACCATCAACCGCCAGGGCCTGCGCATGGGCACCAGCGAGATCTACAGTGCCGTCGAAGGTCTGGCCGAGGTGCTCGACTCGATGGTGGTCGACCTCGAATACCTCGGCCGCGAAAGCTACTTGCCGCTCTTCGTCGTGCTGCGGCCCGGCATCGCGCTCGACGACAAAATGCGCGCGAAGATCGAGAAGGCCATCAAGACACAGCTCTCGCCGCGCTTCGTGCCCAACGACATCTTCCAGGTGGCCGAGATTCCGCGCACCCTCTCGGGCAAGAAGCAGGAGCTGCCGATCAAGAAGCTGCTCCTGGGCCAGCCGATCGAGAAGGTGGTGAACCGCGAGGCCATGGCTAACCCGGGCAGCCTCGACTGGTACGTGGCCTTCGCCGCACGGCGTGCGCGGGCGGGGCAGCCGGAATTGCCGCAGCGCAGCAAATAAACACCAGGCGTGCTAAGGTCGCGCGACCTCGGGTTAACCCGAGGTCGCGCCCCGCGCCGTCATGTCCGCATCCCCTCTGCCCACCTCCACGCCTGCGCCAGGCTTTGCGCGCGCGATGCTCGCGCTCGGCGTCGGCGGCTTCGCCATCGGCACCGGCGAGTTCGTCATCATGGGCCTTCTGCCCGAGGTCGCGCGCGACATCGGCACGAGCATTCCGCAGGCCGGCCGCGTGATCAGCGCCTATGCGCTCGGCGTGGTGATCGGGGCGCCGGTGCTCGCCGTGCTGGCCGCCGGCTGGCGCCGGCGCGCACTGCTCATCGCCTTGATGGCGGTGTTCGCGCTGGGCAACTTCGCCAGCGCCCTGGCGCCGGGCTACCTGTCGCTCAACCTGCTGCGCTTCGCGAGCGGGCTGCCGCACGGCACCTACTTCGGGGTGGCCGCGCTGGTGGCGACTACGCTGGCGCCGCCGGGCCGCCGCGCACGCGCCGTCGGCCTGGTGATGCTGGGACTCACCGGCGCCACGCTGGTCGGCGTGCCGATCGCCGCCTGGCTGGGCCAGCTCTTCGGCTGGCGCGCCGCCTTCGTCTTCGTCGGCCTCGTCGCGGTGCTCGCGATGGCAATGCTGCGCCGCGACCTGCCGGACCTGGCTGCGCCCTCGGGCGCCAGCCCGCTGCGCGAACTGGGCGCGCTCAAGCGCAAGCAGGTCTGGCTCACCTTGGGCATCGGCGCCATCGGCTTCGGCGGCATGTTCTCGGTGTTCAGCTACATCAAGCCCACGCTCACCGAGGTGGCGGGGCTGCCGCTGGGCGGCGTGCCGCTGGTGCTCGCGCTTTTCGGTGCCGGCATGGTGGGCGGCAACCTGGTCGGCTCCAGGCTCGCGGACAAGGCGTTGATGCCGACCATCGGCGGCCTGCTGGTCTGGGCCGCGCTGGTGCTCACCACCTTCAGCTTCTCGGCCCATCACGTGGCGACGGCGGCGTTCAACGTGTTCCTGATCGGCACCATCGTCGCCATCGGCCCGGCGCTCCAGATCCGTCTGATGGACGTGGCCGACGAGGCGCAGACGCTCGCCGCCGCGCTCAACCATTCGGCGTTCAACACCGCGAATGCATTGGGCGCCTGGCTCGGCGGCGCGGCCATCACCGCCGGCCTGGGCTGGACCTCCACCGGCTGGGTCGGCGCCCTGCTTGCGCTGGCGGGGCTGGGCGTGTTCGCCTGGTCGCTGGCGAGCGAGCGCGGCAGCCTGCGCGCGGTCGCTGCGAGCCCGGGTCGCTGATCCCGTCTTCCGTCGGCGCTACAGCCAGTTCCCGCCCTGCGGCATCTGGATCGTCGTGGCCGGGTCGCCGCCGCTGAAGAGCGCGCCGAAGACGATGCTCAGGAGCGAGACGAAGACGCTCGCGAACAGCGCGGTCCAGAAGCCGGAAACCTTGAAGCCCTTCACCAGCGCCGCCACCAGCAGCAGCACCAGCGCATTGATCACCAGCAGGAACAGGCCGAAGGTCAGCAAGGTCAGCGGCAGCGTGAGGACGATGAGCAGCGGCTTGACGATCGCGTTGGCAAAGCCCAGCAGCAGCGCGGAGACCCCCAGGGCCGCAGTGCTGTCGAACTTGATGCCACGAAAGATGTGGCTCGCGACCCAGAGCGAGACGGCCGTGATGGCCCAGTGGAGGAGGAAGGGGCCCAGGGCATTCAGCATCCGCGGATCATATCGGCGCGGTCGCGCCCGCCCGGACGCTGGTCGGCAGGTTGTTGCCGGCTACTTGTGGGTGTCGGCCGAGGGGGCCGGGCGCGAAAAAAGGCGCCGCACCCACGAATCCGAGCGTGAGAGCTTGGCCTGGGCAGCGGCGGCTTCTCGCCCGCTGTAGTAGGCATGGCGCTCTGCCTCCAGCACCGCGGCGAGGGCTGCGAGATTGGTCGGGTTGTATTCCCACAATCCTGCGACCACGAAGTGGCCCATGTGCTCCGCATCGGGCTTCGGCGTGATCATGATGTGCCCGGCGCCGATGCTCTGTAGGAACGCCGATCGCGCGCCGGCGAGCCGCATGCCGTCGCCGTAGCCTTCGACCTGCCGGCTCAGCGAGAGGCTGATGGCCTGCACGGAGGTGAAGTTCTCGGCCACGAACATCACCATCTCGACCAGAACGAGCTTGCTGATCTCGAGCTTCTGCTGGCTCACCAGGATCGATGGCGTGAAGTGCTCGATGTGGACTTCGGTCCCTTCGCGATTGACCGGAACCGGATCGAGGATGCCGATGTGGGTCGCGCCGTCGTACAGGTGCATGGGAGCGCCGAGCACGTACGGGCTCGCTTCGGGCCCCGTGATTCGCAGTTTCGCTGAGCTCATGATTCCGTGGATGCGTTCGACGACTGTAGACCGGGCAGCGTCCTGGCAGGCTGCTTTTGTCGTCGATTTCGGGACTTTTGTGGCTATTTGGCGATCATGGGCGGCAGAAAGGCCCTCGTCTTCCGCCATACGGCCTATGGCGCCGGCCGGAGTTTGCTGTCTCAGCAGAGTGACGACTACCTTTTGATTACTTTAAGTAACAACGTGTACCCCACACCCCACGCGTCGGGCCCGGGGCGCAGATACAACTTGCGTTGTATCTGTGCAAGTGGAGTAATGCGCAGGCCAGCGAGAATTCGTGTCGTTTGCGGTCCCGGCCCTTCGATGCGTCGCTTCCCGAGACCTTTCCACCCCTTCAAGGACACGTCATGCAACTTTCGGAGCTAGAGGAATATCAGGATCAACTCGTGCTGCACCTGGAAGCGTCCGGCCTGAACGTGAGCTTCGGCGACGATCTGTCGGTGCTGCTGAAAACCTATGAAGTCGCCACCGGCACGGGCTACGTTCAGCTTCCTTTCGTTCTGGAAAACCCCCAGGACTTCAATCCGTACAACTTCTGGGTCTGCTTCGACGACGGCAATGCCCCGGTCGCGCTGACCGGCTTCCGGACCATGCAGAACACCGGCGAGATCCGGCGCGTCGGGGAGGCCTACAGCCAGGGCGCGCTGTACCGTCCCAGGAAGCCCGAAGGATGGTTCCCGGACAGCGGCCCCGAACTCAGGCCGCATGCGCTCTACGGCTACATTGGCGCCGGCTGGGTGCACCCGCGCTTCCGCGGCCACAACCTCGCGGGCTTCATCGCGCGCATCGCGCAGTCGGAGGCGCTGATGCGGACCCGGGGCACGCTGTCAATGTCGACGGCGATGACCGCGGAGGCGCTGTTCCGCTCCGGCATGAACCTGCGGGCCAGCGGCCTGCATCACCTGCACGTGGAGCAGGTGCTCGGCGGCTACCTGGCGATCGCGGACCACGACATGAAGCTCTTCCTGTCGTACAGCACCGGCACCGAGCTGATGAGCTTCTACGAGCGCGAGCTGGCCATGCTTCGCGAGGGCGAGGTCATTCCCTGGCTGCATGAACACGACAAGTCATCGGCTGACGAGGTGATTGCTGCCGGCCGGCAACCCGTCTGCGAAGAGCTGCCCGTCAGCACCATGGCCGGCCTGCTGTCCTGAGCAAGCTCAGGGCCCACTGTCCAGCGCGAATCGCAGGCTGAAGGCCGCACAGAATTCCGGCGTCCCGCTGATCGACAGCGTGACCGTGCGCCAGCCGGCTTCCTGCATGCGGTGCAGGTCGTAGTCCCAGTCGCCGCCGTCGCCCACCGGGCCTCGGCGATCCGGAAAGCTGGCGCTCGCCCAATCGAGCACCAAGGCGATCTCGGCATCCACGTCGGGCGCCCGATCCGGCGCCGTCGAGGCCATGGCGTCGAAGCTGCCGATGCCCGCCGTGTCCTCGCTGTAGTCGAAATCCAGGTAGCGCAGCGTCATGGCGCCTCCAGCAGCAGGTGCTGCAGCATGAGCTGCGCGTTCGAAGGCAGCTCCTCGCGGCAGCGCACGCAGACCATGAGGTTGCGCACGGCCCAGTCGTCGCTGAGCGCAATGTGCGCGATCTTCATCGACCTGGCACAGCGCGCGGCCACCGTCTGCGGCACGATGCCGACGCCGATACCCTGCTCGACCATGCGGCAGACCGCCTCGAGGTGGCGCACGCGCACGCGGTAGGCGAGCCGCCGGCCCAGGCGCTTGGCGCGGTGCGAGACCAGTTCCTGCAGCGGGCTGCTGCCCGTCAGGCCGACGAATTCGCGCGCCACCAGCTCGCGCAGCGCGACCCGGCGCCGCCTTGCCAGCACGTCGCCGCGCGGCACCACCAACACGAGGTGGTCTTCCCTGAAGACGAAGCTCTCCAGCCCGGCCAGGTCCACCGCGTCCGACACGATGCCAATGTCGCCGAGCTCGCCGCGCAGGGCCTCGACGATGTCGTGACTGGCGCGCTCCTCCAGGTCCACCGAGATGCGCGGGTAGAGCGCGAGGAAGCTGGAGAGGGCTTCGTGCAGATGTTCCGTCAGGGCCGAGGTGTTGCACAGCAGGCGCACATGGCCCTTGAGGCCGGCGCCGTATTCGCCGAGCTCGCCATGCATCCGCTCCATCTGCAGCAGCACGGCGCGCGCATGGTGCAGCAGCGTCCGGCCGGCTTCCGTCGGCGCCACGCCGCGCGGGTCGCGCACCAGCAGCGCCACGCCGAGCTCGGCCTCCATGCCGCGCACGCGTTCGCTGGCCGAGGCGAGCGTCATGTGCGTGCGCTCGGCGCCGCCGGTGATCGTGCCGGCCTGGACGACGTTTTGGAACAGCCGCAAGTCGGTGAGGTCGAATCGCATGGCGTCCACCGTATCACGCAGCCCTCAGCCGCCGCCTGAGGCCGCCTTCGCAACTTCCGCATTTTCGGCCGGGCCGTGGCGCGACAGACTGGACGCTCCCACAGGACAAGGAGAGATCGATGAGGCCGGCACTACGAAAGAGCGAATGGCGCATCAGCTGGCGCATCAGCTGGCGGATCGGCTGGCGCTGCGCCTGGGTGGCCGCGATGGTGGCGATCGCGCTCGCATCGACGCCTGCCCCCGCACGCGATGCCGCGCTGGCGCTGACGCCCGAACAGCGCTTCGCGCTGGCGCTGGAAGCGCAGACCGAGAAGGACTACCGCGCCATGCTGGGCTGGCTGCGCAGCTCGGCGGCGGCCGGCTTCCTGCCGGCGCAGGAGATGCTGGGCATGGCGCTGCTGGGCGGGCCTGCGCTGTTCGGCAACGCGGTGGAGCGCCGGCCCTGCGAAGCCTTGAGCTGGTTCGTCCGCGCCGCAGACCAGGGCAGCGAGATCGGCCGCGCGCACCGCAACCTGTTGAACCGGCAGCCGGTGGGCCGGCGTTGCGCGAGCGTCGAACGCGGATGAGAGCTCAGTCCGAGGCCGGCCGCCGGTGCCCGACCTCGAGATCGTTGCGCCCGCTGCGGTCCACGCCCTTCAGCAGCCACAGCGGCCGCTGGGCGAAGTTCACCGCCACGCCGGTCTTGCCGTCGGCCGGCCGCAGGTTGCGCTCGAAGACCGAGGTCGAGGGCATGTAGCGCAGCGCGACGCCGGTGCGGCGCTTCTGCGAGGTGTTGGCCTTGGCGCCGTGGATCATGTAGACGTCGTGCAGCGACATCTGGCCGGGCTGCAATTCGAGATCGACCGCTTGCGCCTCGTCGAAGCTGCCGGCCGCCATGCGCTGGTTGAGCGTGAGGTCGTTGCGATCCTCGTGCAGGTGCGGATGCAGCGCGCTTGCGACATGCGAACGCGGAATCACGCGCAGGCAGCCGTTCAGGGCCGTCGATTCCTCCAGCGCCACCCACACCGTGCAGTTGGCCAGCGGCCGGATCGGCCAGTAGTGGCCGTCCTGGTGCCAGGGCGTTTCGTAGCCTTCGGCGGCCGGCTTGCAGAACACGTGGCAGCCCCAGAGGATCACGTCCTCGCCGATCACGCCCGAGACCAGCTCGACGATCTCCGGGTCCACGGCGAGCTCGAGGAACCGCCTGCTGCCCCGCACGCCTTCGCCGTTGTCACCCTCCACGTGGGCGGACACCAGCTTCTCGGGCCGCACCCCGGGGTTGCGGCGGATCAGCTCATCCAGCGCCTCGCGCATCTGCGCGACGCGCGTGGCGGGCAGGCAAAACTGCGGAATCACCCAGCCTTCGGCGTGGTAGTGCGCGATCTCGTGGGGGGACAGATGGGCCATGCTTGAACCTCCGGCGGCTGTAGCGGCGCCCGCCTGCCTCAGGGCTCGCGCCCGGACTTCAGCGGATAGCCCGCCTCGCGCCAGGCCTTCATGCCGCCGTCAAGCGCGACCGCGTGCAGGAAGCCCATGTCGCGCAGGGTCGCGGCTGCCAGCGTCGAGATGTAGCCCAGCTCGCAACAGCTCAGGATGCGCCGCGTGGGGTCGGGCAGGTCCTGGTTGACGCGCAGCTCCAGCTGGCCGCGCGGCAGCAGGCGCGCGCCGGGCACGTGGCCGGCCTCGTAGGCCTCGCGCTCGCGCACGTCGAGCACGATGAGGTCGTCTTCGCCGGCCTCCACCCGCGTCTTGAGTTCGGCCAGCGACATGAAAGGCACCGTCGCGCCCGCTTCGGCCAACAGGCGCGCCACCGTTTTGCCGCCGCTCATGTTGGTGCGCAGCGCCTCGGTAACATGCGTCGGCATTGTGAGGTTCAGGCCCTTCATCATCTCGACGAACTCGGCGCGCTCGCGCTTCTGCAGGCGCGGGTTCGATGCGAGCTCCTCGCCGATGGTCGAATGCGTGCGCCCCTTGTAGTCGTGCGCCGGGCAAACCTTGAGCGCCGGGTCCAGCCGCAGCACGCGGTTGAAGAGGCTGTCGTGGAGCGCCTCGGGGTCGCCGCCGGGCAGGTCGGTGCGGCCGGTGGCGCCGATGAGCAGCGTGTCGCCGGTGAACAGGCGGTCTTCCACTTGCAGGCACATCGAGTCGGCGGTGTGGCCGGGCGTGTGCAGCACCGAGAGCCTGAGCTTGCCGAGCACGATCATCTCGCCGTCGCCGAGCCGCATGTCGACGAAGGGCGCGGGGCTGGCGCGGTGCATCACCACCGGCACCTTCAGCTGGCGCGCGAGCTCGCGCGTGGCCGAGAAGTGGTCGGCGTGCGTGTGGGTGTCGATCAGGTAGCGGATGCGCACGCCGTCGCGGGCGGCCAGCGCCAGGTAGTGGTCGATCTGGCTCAGCTCCGGATCGATGAGCGCGGCGGCGCAGCTCTGGTCGCAGCCGACCAGGTAGGACTGGCAGCCCCCGGTCGCGACCTGTTCGAAGACCATGTCGCGCGCCCGGCTCAGCCCGGCTGCTTGACCACGCGCAGGTAGGGCTTGGGCGACTTCCAGCCGCCCGGGAACAAGGTCTTGGCGTCCTCGTCGCTCACCGAGCCGGCGATGATCACGTCGTCGCCCTGCTTCCAGTTCACCGGCGTCGCCACCTTATGCTTGGCGGTCAGCTGCATGGAGTCGAGCACGCGCAGGATCTCGTCGAAATTGCGGCCGGTGGTCATCGGATAGGTCAGCATCAGCTTGATCTTCTTGTCGGGGCCGATCACGAACACCGAGCGCACGGTCGCGTTGGTCGCCGCGGTGCGGCCCTCGGAGGTGCCCGGCTCCTCGGCCGGCAGCATGTTGTAGAGCTTGGCCACCGCGAGATCGATGTCGCCGATCATCGGGTATTTGGGCAGGTAGCCCTGCGTTTCCTCGATGTCCTTCGACCAGCGGTCGTGCGCATCGACCGGGTCGATGCTCAGCCCGATCAGCTTGGCGTTGCGCCGCGCGAACTCGGGCTCGATCTTCGCCATGTAGCCGAGCTCGGTGGTGCAGACCGGCGTGAAGTCCTTGGGATGGGAAAACAGGATGGCCCATTGGTCGCCGATCCAATCGTGGAACTTGATCGGCCCCTGGGTCGTCTGGGCCGTGAAGTCGGGGGCCGTATCGTTGATGCGCAGAGACATGATCACTCCTTGAATGTGTTGACGACGAACGCCTTTGCCGGAAATGCGGCAAGACTCCAAGCATAGAAGAGTGGCGCGCCGGGCGCCAGTCTCGGCTCAGCTCTTCTTGGAGGTTTTCGCAAAGAACTGAGTTGGCTGCGGCTGAACCGTTTCGCTGCCGCATTTGGGGCAGCGCAGATGAACGGTCGCATGCTCGGCAATGTGTTCGGCATGCTCGAAGACCTCGCCGCATTTTTGGCAACGGTACGTGTAGGTAGGCATTGCGCGTCTCCTTCCTGGACTGGGGGCTCGCACGCGATTTTGTTCCTATTGGCTCTTCAGGTGCTAACCGCGTCCGGCGTAGTCGAAATCGAGCGGCTCGCCGTCCGGACCGCCGGCGCACCGTTCCACCAGCCATTGGCGAAAGAGCGCAAGCGCCGGCCGCTCGTCGTGTGCCGCCGGCGTCACCAGGAAGTAGCCGCGCTCCGCGCGCAGCGGCCGGTTGCAGGCCACGGCCAGCTCGCCGCGCGCGAGCTCCGGCTCGATCAGCATGCGCGGCATCAGCGCCACGCCCAGGCCATGCGCGGCGGCGACCGCGATCATCGAGAACAGCTCATAGCGCGGCCCGCTGCGGGCGCGCGGGGTGTCCACGCCCTGGGCGTCGAACCACTGGTACCAGCCGTCGGGCCGGGTGCTCTGCTGCAGGAGCGGCAGGCGCGCGATCGCGGAGGGCGAGAGCTGCTTGCGCGGCGCCATCAGCGCCGGGCTGCACACCGGCACCACGTCCTCGTGCAGCAGGAGGGTCGACTGCGTGCCGGCCCAGTTGCTTGTCTGCGCGCTCGTGCCGGCATAGAGCGCGGCATCGAAGGGCGTGTCGTTGAAGAGAAAGGGGCGGGTGCGCGTTTCGATGTGCACCGTGATGTCGGGATGCCGGGCCGCGAAGTCGGGCAGCCGCGGGATCAGCCAGCGCGTGGCGAAGGTCGGCACCGCCGCCAGTTGGAGCGAGCCGCCCTGGCCCTGGCGCGCCATCGCGTCGAGCGTGTCGCGCTCCATGGCGTCGAGCTGGCGCGCGATCTGGCGCGCGTAGTCGGCGCCGCCCGGCGTCAGGGCCACGCCATGGCGGGTGCGGCGGAACAGCGCCATGCCCAGGAAGTCCTCCAGCGCCGTGATCTGGCGCGACACCGCGCTCTGCGTGAGCGCGAGCTCCTGCGCGGCGCGCGTGTAGCTCTCGTGGCGCGCGGCGGCCTCGAAGCAGATCAGGGCCTGGGTCGACGGGATTTTTCGGCGCATGGTATGCAGGTGTTACATAGTTGAAGCTGGGGCTCTGCCAATGGCGCAGTCGGCGACATTGTGATTTGAAGTGAGCAGAACGCATAACTGGGTGTGGAATTCTCGTTTGCGCTCGCCATGCCGCGCGCTTACGATCACTGTCGACTTCAAGCCCTCACACCGGAGACTTCACATGGCCCACGCCGCCTTTCACTGGGAAGACCCCCTTCTGCTCGACCAGCAACTCACCGCCGACGAGCGCATGGTGCGCGACGCCGCCAATGCCTACTGCCAGGAACGCCTGGCGCCGCGCGTGCTCGAGGGCTTTCGCAACGGCGAGACCGATCCGGCGATCTTTCGCGAAATGGGCGCCCTCGGCCTGCTGGGCCCGACCATCCCCGAGCAGTACGGCGGCCCCGGCCTCAACTACGTGTGCTACGGTCTGATCGCGCGCGAAGTCGAGCGCGTCGATTCCGGCTACCGTTCGATGGCCAGCGTGCAGAGCTCGCTGGTGATGGTGCCGATCAACGAATTCGGCACCGAGGCGCAGAAGCAGAAGTACCTGCCCAAGCTCGCCACCGGCGAATGGATCGGCTGCTTCGGCCTGACCGAGCCGGACCACGGCTCCGACCCCGGCAGCATGGTCACGCGCGCCAGGAAGGTGCCCGGCGGCTATGCGCTCAGCGGCGCCAAGATGTGGATCAGCAACAGCCCGATCGCCGACGTGTTCGTGGTCTGGGCCAAGGAAGTGAGCGAGGGCGGCACGGTCGGCCCGATCCGCGGCTTCGTGCTCGAGAAGGGCATGAAGGGCCTCTCCGCCCCGACGATCCACGGCAAGGTCGGCTTGCGCGCCAGCATCACCGGCGAGATCGTGATGGACAACGTGTTCTGCCCCGAAGAGAACGCCTTCCCCGACGTGCAGGGCCTGAAGGGCCCCTTCACCTGCCTCAACAGCGCGCGCTACGGCATCTCCTGGGGCGCGCTCGGCGCCGCCGAGGACTGCTGGCACCGTGCGCGCCAGTACACGCTGGACCGCAAGCAGTTCGGCCGCCCGCTCGCGGCCAACCAGCTGATCCAGAAGAAGCTGGCCGACATGCAGACCGAGATCACGCTGGGCCTGCAGGGCTGCCTGCGCCTGGGTCGGATGAAGGACGAGGGCACGGCCTCGGTCGAGGTCACCTCGCTGCTCAAGCGCAACTCCTGCGGCAAGGCGCTCGACATCGCCCGCCTGGCGCGCGACATGATGGGCGGCAACGGCATCAGCGACGAGTTCGGCGTGGCGCGGCACCTGGTCAACCTCGAGGTGGTCAACACCTACGAAGGCACGCACGACATCCATGCGCTGATCCTCGGCCGCGCGCAGACCGGCATTGCCGCCTTCGCCAACTGACATGGCCGCCGCAGCACTCGACGGCATCAAGGTTCTCGACCTCTCCCGCGTGCTCGCCGGCCCGTGGTGCACGCAGATCCTCGCGGACCTGGGGGCCGACGTGGTCAAGATCGAGCGCCCCGGCGTCGGCGACGACACGCGCACCTGGGGCCCGCCCTTCCTGAAGGACGCGCACGGCCGCGACACCGACCAGGCCACCTACTTCACGGCCTGCAACCGCAACAAGCGCTCGGTCACCATCGACATGGCCACGCCCGAAGGCCAGGCGCTGTTGAAGAAGATGGCCGCCCAGAGCGACATCGTGGTGGAGAACTTCAAGACCGGCGGGCTGAAGCAGTACGGCCTCGACCACGAGAGCCTGCGCGCGGCCAATCCGCGGCTCATCTACTGCAGCGTGACCGGCTTCGGCCACGACGGCCCGCATGCCTCGCGCGCCGGCTACGACCTGATGATCCAGGCCACCAGCGGCATGATGAGCATCACCGGCCGGCCCGACGACGTGCCCGGCGGCGGCCCGCTGCGCGTGGGCGTGGCGCTCACCGACCTGTTCACCGGCGTCTACGCGTCGAGCGCCATCCTGGCCGCGCTCGAAGTGCGCCACCGCACGGGCGAAGGGCAGCACATCGACATGGCGCTGCTCGACGTCGGCATGGCCATCCTCGCCAACCAGGCCAGTGCCTTCCTCAACACCGGCGTCGCGCCCAAGCGCCAGGGCAACAGCCATCCGAGCCTCGCCCCCTACCAGGACTTCCATACCAAGGACGGCGCGATGCTGCTGGCGATCGGCAACAACGGACAGTTCGCACGCTTCTGCGAGGCGGCCGGGCATGCCGACTGGGCCAGCGATCCGCGCTTCGCGACCAACACGCTGCGCGTGCGCCATCGCGAGGTGCTGATCCCGCAGATGGAGGCCGTCACGCGCACGCGCAGCACGGCCGAGTGGATCGCGCTGCTGGAAGACAAGGCCGTGCCCTGCGGACCGATCAACGACATCGCGCAGGCCTTCGAGGACGAGCAGGTCAAGGCGCGCGGCCTGGCGGTCTCGCTGCCGCGCCAGGCCGGCGACGGCATCGACCACATCGTCGGCGTCGCGAGCCCGCTGCGCCTGCAAGGCACGCCGCCGGTGCTGCGCCATGCGCCGCCGGCGCTGGGTCAACACACCGACGAGGTGCTGGCGGAGATGGGCATCGACGAGAAGCAGCGCGCGGTGCTGCGTGCCGCAGGGGTGCTCTAGGAGCCCGTGCGGAGATTGTCGCCCCTATTCTCCGCATGATTTGCGGTGAATAAACGGATCCGTGCGGAGAATAGGCGCACAATCTCCGCATGAAAAGCGGAGAAAGCGAAGCGGGCGTCTACATCTGGCAGCACCCCGAGTGGCCGCGCATGCACTACGACCTGGCGCGCCTCGCCGCGCCGCTCGCGGCCGTCCACGGCGCGCAGGGCGGCCTGCTCGGGCGGATGACGCACATGGGCCTCTCGCAGCGCGATGCAACCACCCTGCGGGTGCTGACCGACGACGTGCTCAAGACCAGCGAGATCGAAGGCGAGCAGCTCAATCCCGAGACCGTGCGTTCCTCCATCGCGCGCCGGCTGGGCCTGGACATCGGGGCGCTGGCGCCGGCCGACCGCCATGTCGACGGCGTGGTGGAGATGGTGCTCGACGCCACCGGCGCGCATGCCCAGCCCCTGACGCGCGATCGCTTGTTCGGCTGGCACGCCGCACTGTTCCCGACGGGGTACAGCGGTCTCGCGCCCATCCGCACCGGCGGCTGGCGCGATGATGCGGCGGGCCCGATGCAGGTCGTGTCCGGCCCTGTCGGGCGGCGCAAGGTGCACTTCGAGGCGCCGCCCGCGCAAGGGCTCGATGCGCAGATGGCTCGATTCCTCGAGTGGTTCGAGCTGTCGCAGGGCGGCGACCCGCTCGTCCACGCGGGCCTGGCCCATCTGTGGCTCGTCACGCTTCATCCTTTCGACGACGGCAACGGACGCATCGCGCGTGCCGTGGGCGATATGGCGCTGGCCCGCGCGGAAGGCTCGAACCAGCGCTTCTACAGCCTCTCGGCCCAGATCCAGCGCGAGCGCAAGGACTACTACGAGATGCTCGAGCGCACGCAGAAAGGCACGATGGACGTCACGCCGTGGCTGGCCTGGTTCCTGGGCTGCCTGCTGCGCGCGATCGAGGGCGCGGAGGCATCGCTCGCGGCCGTGCTGGGCAAGTCGCGCTTCTGGCAGCGCTGGGCCGAGACGCCGTTGAACGAGCGGCAGATCAGGCTCGTCAATCGCCTGCTCGACGGCTTCGAGGGCAAGCTGACGAGCAGCAAGTGGGCCGCGATCGCGAAGTGTTCGCCCGATACCGCGCTGCGCGACATCAACGAGCTGATCGTGCTCGGCGTTCTGAAGAAATCGGCGTCCGGCGGACGCAGCACCAGCTACGAGCTGGATCTGCAGTCCTGAGGCCGGCTCAGAACGCGCGTCCGACGATCGCGAGCACGAACACCAGCACGCCGAGCGCAAGGTTCACCGCCACCAGCTTGCGGATGGTGCCCAGATTCGCTGCGGCGACCGGCCATTCGCGCACCGCGACCGCGCGCCGCAGGCGAGGGTAGGGCGCAAAGCGGAGGTGAAGGAACAGGGCCATCATCAGGAGCCCAATGGTCAGCATGGCATGCACGCTCCAGTGCACGCGCGCGAAGCCGCCCGCCAGCATCACCATCCACAGTCCGCTGGCGAGCAAGACGCCGATGGCGATAGCCACGCCGACGAAGAAGCGCGCCAGCGTGTCCGCCAGGAAAGGCAGCCGCAGCGGCGGCTCGAGCGTGGCGACGGCGGCGGGGCGCACCGCGAAATGCATCACGGCCATGCCGCCGACCCAGAAGGCGGCGGCGAGCAGATGCAGGAAAAGAAGCAGGGTGGGAAGTATGGGCATGCCGGAGGGTAGACCAGAACTCAGCCCGTCGTGGTCCCGCCGGTGGCCTGCGAGCGAGGGCTCTTCGCTCAGACGGCGGCGCAGCCGCACTGGTAGCGCCACGCGCCGCGGTCGCCGATGATGACCGGCGCCGCGGCGGCGCTGCCGCAGCAGCCCGCGGCATGGGCCACCGGTGCGCCCGCGCGCCGCTGTTGGTAGCCGCCGTAGACGTTGACCGGCAGCCAGTCGGGCATCGGCTTGACGACCGCCGGCGCCTGCGCGGCGAAAGGCCCGCTCGCATGCACCACCGTGCCGCCGACCATGGTGAAGACCGAGCTGATGTCCTTGATGTCATCTTCCTTCACCGCGAAGAAGTCATCGGAGAGCACCGCGAAGTCGGCCAGCTTGCCGGGCGCAATCGAGCCCTTGCGCGCGTCCTCGCCGGTCAGCGCCGCGCCTTCGAGCGTCCACATGCGCAGCGCCACCTCGCGGCTCACCAGGTTGCGATCGGCATTGAGCCGCGTGTCGCCCAGCGTCTTGCCCGTGACCAGCCAGTGCAGCGAGACCCAGGGGTTGTAGCTGGTCGCGCGGCTCGCGTCGGTGCCGCAGGCCACCGGCAGGCCCATCGCGCGCATGCGGCCGATCGGCGGCGCATCGGCCGCGGCCTCGCGGCCCCAGGTCTGCGCGTAGACCTCGCCGTCGAGCGACATGCGGTTCTGTATCGCGATGCGCCCGCCCATCGCGGCCACGCGCTCCATTGAGCGCGGCGACAGGCCTTCGCAATGATCGAGCGCCCAGCGCAGGTTCTTGAGCGGCACCTCGCGGTTGACCTTCTCGAGCACGTCGAGGATGCGCGTGGCGGTGCCGTCGTAGCTCGCATGCATGCGAATCGGCCAGCCCTTGCCGGCGAGGTAGGTCGCCACCTCGGTCAGCTTCGCCTCCATGACGGCGGGCGCCTGCGCGACGCTCTTGCCGAAGTTGGCCGGGTCCGTGGCGGCCCACAGGATGTACTCGCCGGCGCCGGCCATGCGCAGGTAGTCGTCGCCCTGGCCGGGCGCCACTTTCTGCGACCACAGCCGGTAGTCGTCGATCTCCTGGCCCGGGCGCTGCGCGAACAGGTTGTAGGAGATGCGCAACGTCATCCGGCCTTCGCTCGCGAGCCGCTGAATGCCGCCATAGTGCTCGGGGTAGTTCTGGCCGCCGCCGCCCGCATCGACCACGCTGGTGAGGCCCAGGCGGTTCATCTCGCGCATGTAGAGCTCGGTCGAGAGCGCCTGGTCCGCGTCCGACAGCTTGGGCACGCGCGCGAACAGCGCGACCAGCCCGCCCAGGCTGGTGGTGTTGACCACCAGGCCGGTCGGGTTGCCGGCCGCATCCTTCTCGAGCGTGCTGCCGAAGGGATTGGGCGTGTCGCGGTTCCAGCCGAGCACGCGCAGCGCCGCGCGGTTGAGGAAGGCGCGGTCGTAGAGGTTCATGACGAAGCAGGGCACCTCGCCGGTGGCGGCGTTGATCTCGTCCAGCGTCGGCAGCCGCTTCTCGCGGAACTGGTAGGGCGAGAAGCCGCCCACCACCTGCACCCAGTGCGGCGGCTGCGTGCGCTGCGCCTGCTCGCGCAGCATGCGCAGCGCATCGGCCAGCGAGGGCACGCCATCCCAGCGCAGCTCCTGCGTGTAGGTGAGCCCGCCGCGGATGAAGTGCGCGTGCGAGTCGATCAGGCCGGGCGTGATGCAGCGGCCCTGCGCATCGATGACGCGCGTGCGCGGGCCGATCCAGCGCGAGATCTCGCGCTCGCTGCCAACGGCCACGAAGCTGTCGCCTGCGATGGCGAAGGCCTGGGCACGCGGCGTCTTCGCATCCATGGTCGCGACACGCGCCTTCAGGACCACCGTGTCGGCAGCTTTCGCAGGCGCTGCGGTGGCACAGCCGGAGAGCCAGATGCCGGAGGCGGCGCTGGCCGCGGCCCCCAGCGAGGTGCGCAGGAACTGCCGGCGTTCCGGTGCCGCTGTCGCGGCTTCATCGGCGTGCGCGCAGGCCGCGTCGCACCAGTGCTGCCAGGCGCGTCCCGACGCGCCGCCGAACAACTTCATGGCCTTCAATCGACCTTGATGCCGGCCGCCTTCACGACCTGCTGCGCCTTCGCGGTCTCGTCGACGATGAACTTGTCGAACTGCGCCGAGGGCATGGTGAAGGGCTCGGCGCCGAGCTTGTCCAGGCGCTCCTTGAGTTCCGGTGCTGCCATGATCTTCGCGACCTCGGCCTGCAGTCGGTCGACCACCGGCTTCGGCGTCTTGGCGGGCGCGAACAGGCCGACCCAGAACAGGTACTCCGAGCCGGGCACGCCGGCCTCCACCGTGGTGGGCAGTTGCGGCATCACGCCGGAGCGCTTGCCGGTGCCGACCGCCAGCGCCTTGAGCTTGCCGTCCTTCACCAGCGGCAGCGCCGACACCATCGGCGCGAAGAACCAGTCGATGCGCCCGCCCATCACCTCGGTCATGGCCTCGGGCGTGCCGCGGAAGGGCACGTGCTGCGCCTGCACGTTCGCGGCCAGGCGGAACACCTCGGCATTCATGTGCGTGGCCGAGCCGTTGCCGGCCGAACCGTAGTTGAAGCCGCCCGGCTTGGCCTTGGCCTGCGCGACCAGGTCCTTCACGTCGGCAAAGCGGTTGGGTGCCACCACCAGCATGTTGGGCAGGCTGGCCATCGGCGTCACGCCCGCGAAGTCCTTCAGCGTGTCGTAGCTGAGGTTCGGGTAGATCGACGGATTGACCAGGTGGCCCGCCGAATGCACGAGCAGCGTGTAGCCGTCGGCCGGCGCCTTGGCCACCTGCGCCGCGCCGAGCGTGCCGCCCGCGCCGGGCTTGTTGTCGATGATCACGCTGGTGCCCAGCGCCGGGCCGAGCCGCTCGGCCACCAGCCGCGCCACGATGTCGGTGCCGCTGCCCGCGGTGAAGGGCACGATCAGCTTGACGGTCTGGCCGCGCGGCCAATCGCCTTGCGCATGAGCGCCCGTGAAGGCGCAGGCGGCCAGTGCTGCCGCGATCAATTGCCGGCGGCGGGGGAGGAATCTCGTCATGGCTTTGTCTCCGTTGGAATTGTTGAAAAAAGATCTACTGGTCCTGGGGCGGTGCGTTCGCCATCACCAGCGCCACCAGCACCGGCCGGTTGCTGCGGTTCACGAGCTGCCGCTTCTCGCCGGGCGCGAAGCGGCAGGAGTCGTAGGGGCCCAGCACCTGCTCGTCGCGCCGGCCCTCGAGCTCGGCCACCACGTGCAGCTGCCCTTCGAGCACCAGATAGAGCTTCTCGACCGGCGAGCCGTCGAGGCCGGTGTGGCCGCCCGG
This sequence comes from Variovorax paradoxus, assembly GCF_018614915.1. Lineage (GTDB taxonomy): Bacteria > Pseudomonadota > Gammaproteobacteria > Burkholderiales > Burkholderiaceae_C > Variovorax > Variovorax paradoxus_K. Next base: position 28,386 of record NZ_JAGGNU010000025.1, read on the forward strand.
CAGGATCTGGCTCATGCCCATCCACATCTGCGACGAAGGCCCGGCTTCCTTGCCCTGCAGGCGCAGGAAGCGCATGTCGATGTGGTTGGGCGCTTCATAGGTCGGCGCCTGTTCGAAACGGGTGACGTGCATCGCGTCCTCTCCTCAGGGCCGCAGCACGACGCGGTCGGTGCTGCCCGAGAGCACCAGCCGGTAGGCCTCGGCGGCGTCTTCGAGCGCGAAGGCGCGTGCAATCGGGAAGGGCCTGAGCGTGCCGCGCTCGAAGCCCTCGCGCATCGCATCGAGCTGCGCGGTGGCGGCCACGCAGTCCAGCGCCAGCGAGTCGATGCCCACGTAGGTGTGCATGCCGCGGTAGAAGGCGAAGATGTCGAAGGGCACCGCGCGGTCGTGCGTGGCGATGAAGATCTGCGTCGCGCCCTTGGCCATGGACTTGTTGCCGGCTTCGAAGTAGGCGCTGCCGACCGTGTTGTAGACGGTGTCGGCGCCGCGCCCCTTCGTGAGTTCGCGCAGCCGCGCGGCGACGTCTTCGCTTCGGGCATCGACCACGTCGACCGGGCCGCTCGCGAAGCCCTCGAAAGGTCCGGCACCGCGCTGCACTGCGATCACGCGCGCACCACCTTGCGCCGCAAGTTGCACCGCCGCCTGTCCGACCTTGCCGTTCGCGCCCAGCACCAGCACCGTCTGGCCGGCCTGCGGCATGCCGCTGCGCCTAAAGCCTTCGTAGGCCGTGACGAAGGGCACGCCGACGGCGCCGGCCTCGTCCATCGAGATGGCTTGCGGCTTGGCACGCAGCGCCTCCACCGGCAGCAGCAGGAAGCGCGTATGCGAGCCGTCGCGCGTGATGCCGATGTCGCCGCCCGAGCCATAGACCTCGCGGCCCACCCACTCGGTCGGGCCGGCGACCACCGTGCCCGCGAAGTCGCGGCCCGGCGTGCGCGGCCACACGGCCTGCGGCATCAGGCCCAGGCTGGCCTTCACGTCGCTCGGGTTCACGGCGGCCGCGCCGACCCGCACCACGGCGAAGCCAGGCTTGGCGGCCGGTTCGGGCTGGTCCGCGAAGTCGAGCTTCAGCGCATCGAGATCGGCGGCCTTCTGCTGCACGCGCACGGCGCGCGCTTTCGTGGTCGTGTCGAGAACTGCGCTCATCGCTCAGCGCCCTCCCGAAAGGCCGAGCATCGTGCGCGCCTCGCGCGCGCTCGCCACTTCGCCGCCGAGGCTCTGGATGATGTCGCGCGCCTTGACCACGAGCTGGGCGTTGCTCTTCGCGAGCACGCCGCGCTCGAGATAGATGTTGTCTTCCATGCCGACGCGCACGTGGCCGCCGAGCAGCCAGGCCTGCGCCACGATCGGGAACTCCATGCGGCCGATGCCGAAGGCGCTCCAGAAGGCGCCGGCCGGCAGCATGCTGCGCGCGTACATCACGGCCTCGGGCGTCGGCATGAAGCCGTACTTCACGCCCAGCACCAGGGTCCACATCGCGGGTCCTTCCAAGGTGCCGTCGGCGATCAGGTCCAGCGCCATGTGGATGTCGCCGGAGTCGAAGATCTCCAGCTCGGGCTTGACGCCCGCCTCGCGGATCACGCGGGCCATGCGGCGCACGTTCTTCGGCGTGTTGATGACCACGTCGGGGCCCGAGTTCATCGTGTTGAGGTCGAGCGAGCAGACGTCGGGCTTGATGAGCGCGATGTGCTCGACGCGCTTTTCCGGCGGCAGCAGGCTGGTGCCCGGCGCGTAGAGCTTCGGGTCGTCCTCGCTCGGAACGAAGCGCCCGCCCGGTCCGGTCGTGAGGTTGATGATGACTTCGCGGTTCTGCTTTCGGATGCGGTCGACCACGTCGCGGTAGAGCTCGACCTGCATCGAGGGCTTGCCGCTCTCGGGATCGCGCACGTGGATGTGCACCTGGCCGGCGCCGGCCTCGGCCGCGGCCAGGCATTCGTCGGCGATCTGCGCGGGCGTGATCGGCAGGTGCGGGGTCTGCTCGGGCTTCACGAGATTGCCGGTGACGGCACAGGTGATCAAGGTTTTCACAGGTGCCTCCCCCCATCGACCACGATGCGCGTCCCGGTCACGAAGCGCAGCGTGGTGGCCAGTGCCTCGACCGTGGCCGCCACGTCCTCGGGCTTGCCGATGCGACCGAGCGGCGTGGTGCTCGCCATCTTGGCCTTGAACTCTTCGCCACGGCCCGGCACGAAGGCCGATTCGACCGCGCCGGGCGACACCGACACCACGCGCACCGCGGGCGCCAGCGCCTTGGCCAGCGCGTCGCCGACGACGTCGAGACCGGCCTTGGCCGCGACGTAGGCCAGGTTGCTGCCGACGCCGGTGAAGCCGGCGATCGACGAGATGTTGACCACGATGCCGTCGCCGCTGGCCTTGAGCATCGGCGCGAAGGCCCGGATGGTGGCGAAGACGCCGCGGAAGTTGGAGGCGAGCAGCTCGTCGATCAGTTCGTCGGTCAGCGCGTCGAGGTCGCCGGCGGGGATCGGCTGCGTGTGGCCGGCGCTGTTGACCAGGATGTCGCAGCGGCCGTAGCTCTCTTTCACGTCGGCCGCGGCCTGCTGCAGGCTGGGCGTGTCGACGATGTCGGCGCGCAGCGCGGCATGGCGCTGGCCTTCTGCGCTCGGCAGCGCCGCGGCGCGCGCGGCCGCGTCGTCGCCCTTGCGATGCAGCAGCACGCAGCCGGCGCCGAGCGCCGCGAGGCGCTGGGCCGTCGCATAACCGATGGCGCCGAGGCCGCCGGTGATGACGGCCACCTTGCCGTCGAGTCGGGGTGTGGGATCGAAGCTCATGCGAGTGAAATCCGTGCAGGGTTCAAGGAATGGGAGGGCGGGGAAACTTCATCTCCCCGGGTTCGAGCACGAAGTCGTACTGCAAGGTGGCCTGCTGCCCGTCGCCCTGCGGCTCGAAGCAGCCGATCAGCCGGCGCGTGACGCCGAACACCGGATCGCTCTCGAGGTTCTCGTCGTCGTCAGCGAACACCTGGCTGATCAGCACCTTGTGGCCGGGCTTGCTGACCATGAAGTGCAGGTGCGCCGGGCGGTTGGGATGGCGCTGCTGCGCACGCAGCAGCACGCCGCAGGGGCCATCGGTCGGCACCGGGTAGCCGGCGGGGCGCACCGTGCGGAAGTGGTAGCGGCCTTCGGCGTCGGTCTCGAAGCGGCCGCGCAGGTTCATGTCGTCCTGCTCCGGGTCCTGGTTCTCGTACAGGCCCACCGGCGAGGCCTGCCAGGCATCGACGATGGCGCCGGCGAGCGGCCGGCCCTCCGTGTCGCGCACCACGCCGCGCACGTCGAGCGGAACGCCCGGCGTCTTCGAGCGCGCGATCGACTCGCCGGCCGTGCACAGCGGCGCATTGGCGCGCCAGAAGGGGCCGAGCAGCGCGGCCGGCGATTCGCCGCCCTGCGGATCCTGGTTGTTGAGCAGCGCGACCAGCGTCGAGACGCCGAGCAGGTCGGCGGCCAGCACCACCTCGTTCTTCTTCTCGCCGGTGGCTTGGCCGACGCCGACGATGAATTCCAGCGCCTGCTCGAACTCGTCCTCGCTCAATCGCACTTCCTGGACGAAGGCGTGCAGGTGGCGGGTGAGCGCGGCCATCACGGTGCGCAGGCGCTCGTCGGGCGTGCGGGCCATCGCGGCCGTGGCGATCTGGAGCACCGAATCTGGGGTCGTCACGATGTTCATGGGGAGGCTTCTTTCTTTCAATGCAAACGTTTGCAAATTATCGGCTGGAAAGTTTTTTGCGCAAGATCGGGGTTTACGAGAGTCCCCTATGGAAACGAGGCGATACTCTCCGGATTGACGAAATCAATCGTTTGCAATAAATGCGCGCTTCACCCTCATCCCCGGTCACGATCCGCGATGTCGCGCAGGCCGCCGGCGTGCATGTCTCGACCGTCTCCCGGGCCCTCAATCCGGGCAAGCGGGGGCTGATCAGCGAAGAGGTGCTGCGCGTGGTGGAAGAGGCCGCGCAGCGCCTGGGCTACCGCCCGAATCGCGCGGCCTCGGCCCTGCGCACGGGGCGCACCCACACCATCGGCGTGCTGGTGCCGGACATCACCAACCCGGTCTTCCCGCCCATCCTGCAGGGCATCGAGGCCAGCGCGGCGGCGCGCGGCTACTTCGTGTTCGTGACCAACGTGATGGACCACGCGCTGGCGCGCCCGATCGTCGAGCGCATGCTGGCGCAGCAGGTCGACGGGCTGGTGATGGCCATTGCCACGCGCGACGATCCGCTGGTCGACTACCTCAAGAAGGCCGGCATGCACACCGTGCTGGTGAACCGCGCCGATGAGAGCGGGCGCCTGCCCGCAGTGGTGAGCGACGACCGGCTGGCGATGAAGCTGGCGGTCGATCACCTGGTCGCGGCCGGGCACCGCCGGATCGCGCACCTGGCCGGGCCGCAGAACGTGCCCACCGGCGTCGCGCGCCGGCAGGGAGTGGAGCAGGCGCTGCGCGACCGCGGCCTGGAGCCGGCAGGCATCGCCGAATGCGAGAGCTACAGCCGCGAGGCCGGCCGCAAGGCGATGCAGCAGCTGCTGGCGCAGAACGAGCGCCCCCAGGCCGTGGTCTGCTGCAACGACCTGGTGGCCCTGGGCGCCTACGACCTGCTGCGTGAAGAGGGGCTGCGCGTGCCGCAGGACATCTCGATCACCGGCCACAACGACATGCCGCTGGTCGACATGGTCGATCCGCCGCTCACCACCATCCGCCTGCCGCACCGCGAGCTCGGCTGGCGCGCGGCCGAGATGCTGTTCGACGAGATCGAGGGCAAGGCGCTGTCGGCCTCCACCGTCGTGCTGCGGCCCGAGCTGGTGGTGCGCGCGTCCACGCGCGAGGTGGCGCCGCGCTGAGGCGGGCGCGCGGTCGGCATCATCGGGTCGAGCGCCTGGACGGGCGCATCGAAACGCCGGGCCACAGCGCGCAGGTCGAGATGGCGGCGAACGGGGTGTTCGTGATCGCGACGCCGGGAGGCGGCGGCTATGGCGCGCCCGGGTAGGCCGCCGCGCAGCACCAAACTGGCGCCGCGCCCGTGACATAGGTCACGAAGCAATTTGCAAAGTAGGTAAAAGGACGTACACGTACTTTGGTCGTGAAGTAATACTTTTGGGTATGAATGAGCACGAGACCAATACCGGGTGGTGGACCGAAAAGCCTGATCGGGAGGAGCGCCCGTCGTCCTATGCGCAACTGGGCGGCAGTCCCTCCGGGCGCAGTCGCGCGGAGCGCGTGTGGCTCACAGGCGCGTTGATCATTGCGCTGATGGTCGCGCTGGGCTGGGCGATCCTGAGGCTGGCCAGCGCGTGACGCCGAGCATGTCGAAGCCCGTTCGTTCATCCGCCAGAAGCTGAGCGCGGAATTCACCGAGCTGGCGAGTCGGACCCGGACCGTGGGCATGGGTTCGCGGAACAACCTGGTGGGCAGCGGCACCGACGACGTCGTCGACGCACCGGATCGCCGCGTCGACTTCACGATCGTCGATTGCGCGGCCTGAGGCGCCCCGCCGTGCCCCGCAGCAGGGCCGGCACCTCGCTGCGGCCGATGCCGAGGTCGAGCAGCTCGTGCTCGCTCATGGCCTTGAGCTGCTGCGCTTCGTGCCGTGCGCGGCGGCGGTCGTTCGCCCGTGCGATTCTGCCGGCGAGCGCGTGCGCCAGATCGAGAATCGGCAGTCGCATTTTCAGTCCCATCGCATGTTCTCCTGTCATGGAGTCCATGTTGCGGCGTCGCATGCTATTGTGGAAGTTGAGATTTCTGAGGCAATCAATCAGGATTCATGATGCGACAGCTGAACCTCGACCAACTCCGCACGCTGATCGCCATCGCCGACCTGGGCACCTTCTCCGCCGCTGCCCAGGCCCTGCACCTGGCGCAGCCCACCGTGAGCCTGCATGTCAGCGAGCTGGAGTCGCGCCTGGGCGCGCCGCTGGTGCTGCGCGGCGCACGGCGTGTCGTGCCCACCGCCGCCGGTGCCGTGCTGGTGGAGCGCGGCCGGCGCCTGCTGCGCGATGCCGACGATGCCATCGACGCGGTGCGGCGCCAGCACCGGGGGCTCGCCGGCCGGGTGCGCATCGGCTGCAGCACCACAAGCGTGGTGGTCGACCTGCTGCCGCCGGTGTTTCACGCCCTGCTCGAGCGCTACCCCGACATCGTGCTCACGCCGAGCTTCCTGGGTTCGGACTATTCAGTGTCCGGCATCCTGGCCGGCACCCTGGACCTGGCCATCATCGCGCTGCCGCAGCCCCCAGTGCCGGGGCTGGCGCTGACGCCCTGGCGCAAGCATTCGATGATGGCCTTCGTGCCGGCGCGTTGGCAGGCGCCGCGTCGCATCACGCCGGCCTGGCTGGCGCAGCATCCGCTGATCATGAACGAGCCGGGCTCGCGCATGTACGCGCTGACCATGGAATGGTTCGCCCGCGCCGGCTTCGCGCCGCGCGCGCGCATCGAGCACGACTACGACGTCGCGATGCGCGGCCTGGTCGCCGCAGGTTACGGCGTGGCGCTGCTGCCGGCACCCGACGAAGGGAAAGTCGCCGACGCTGGCGAGCATGTGCAGACGCTGCCGCTGCGCCCGAAGCTCACGCGCCAACTGGCCATTGCGTATCGCGCGCAGGACACGCTAGACGGCGCAACGCACCGGGTGATCGAGACGCTGCTGGAGTTCGGCCGGGCCTGAGCCGCGCTCAGGACTGGCGCGATCGAGTACAACTGCCTTACCCATCAGGAGATGCACATGGAGCCCACCAAAGCCGCGTCGACAACCGAGCAGCAGAAAGCCGACGATGGATCGACGTCGGCGCCCGGGACGGCACCCCGGACCTTGCCTGCTCGACTGGAGAACTACCGGAACGCAAGGCAGCCGAAGATCTCGAAGGGCATGCTCGCGGTGGGCGTGCTTGCGGCGGCGGTGGCGCTGCTCGCGGCGCTTCGATAGCCGACTCAGCGCGGCTTCTGGAACCCGCCGTCGATCCAGGCCTCTGCACTGTCGGCGCTGAGCCTGAAATTCGGCGCCACCCGCACCTCGCCCTGCAGCACGCCGAACTCGTCGTGCGCGCTGAGCATGGCGTGCGGGTTGTCCTCGTCCGGCACGATCTGCAGCGAGACGCGGATGCGTTCGGTTCCCGCGCCGACGCTCACGCTCTTGTTGAGCTGGGCGTGCAACTGCTGCTCGTGCCGCCGCAGCACCTCGGCGGCGGTCTTGACCAGCGTGTGAAAGGCCGGCGCGTCCAGCGGCTTGGGATTCTTCTTGTCGCGGCCCATGGTCCAGGGTCCGACCAGCGCCGGCTCGGGGTCGCCGTGCCGCGTCATCGAGACGGCCCAGCCGTCGTCGTCCTCGTTCTTGATCACGCGCGCCGTCCAGCGCTCGTCGCGCCAGAGGGTCGCTTCCTGGATGATGTCGTCGTGTTCTGTCATGTGTTTCGCTCAGAAGATGGAAAGGCCGGTACGCGCCACGAAGCGTTCGAGCGCCTTCATGCCGAGCAGGGAGTTGCCCGTGGCATCGAGTGCCGGCGACCAGACGCACAGCGTGAGCCGGTCCGGCACCACGGCGACGATGCCGCCGCCGACGCCGCTCTTGCAGGGCAGGCCGATGGAGAAGGCCACGTCGCCGGCGGCGTCGTAGGTGCCGCAGGTCAGCATCAGCGCGTTGATGCGACGCGCATGGCGCTCGGTCGTGACCTCGGGCTCGCCGTCGCGCGGGTGGGCGCCGTCGCGGCACAGGAAGCCGGCGGCGCGCGCCAGCTGTACGCAGCTCATGCCGATCGCGCACTGGTGGAAGTACGTGTCGAGCACGGTTTCCACGTCGTTGTCGAGCTTGCCGAAGCTCTTCATGAAATTGGCGAGCGCGTAGTTGCGATAGCCCGTCGCGGCTTCCGAAGCCGCGACCTCGGCATCGAAGCCGATCGCTTCGCCGCACAGGCTCGTCATGAGCTCGAGGATGTCTCTTTTGGCATCGCCCTGGCTCACGAGACGATCGGCCACCGCGATGGCGCCGGCATTGATGAAGGGATTGCGCGGCTTGCCGTGCTCGTTCTCGAGCTGCACCAGCGAATTGAAGGGATTGCCCGAGGGCTCGCGCCCGATGCGCTCCCACAGCGCATCGCCCATGCGCCGCATCGCGAGCGTGAGCGTGAAGAGCTTGGAAATGCTCTGGATCGAGAAGGGCATGGCCGCGTCGCCGGCCGAGGCCTCCTCTCCCTGGCAGGTGCGCAGCGCAATGCCGAACTGCTGCGCCGGCACGCGCGCCAGCGCCGGGATGTAGCTGGCGACCGTGCCGCCGGCGCCCAGCAACGGACGCATCTCGGCGTTGATCTCGTCGAGGATGGGTTGGAAGTTCATGAGCGTGGGCGTGGCGCGTTCATTCCGGTGGATTCTGCAGTCGCTTCCAAGGTACGACCGGCCAATCGCTGCGCATCTGTGCCGTCTCGCCGCCATAGACGACGCTGCCGCCGTCCAGTGCATCGGGAAATGCCGCGGAAAAGCCCGACAGCCCCCTGAAATAGTCGGAGTTGACCGTGGCGCCAGCCTTGATCTCGACCGCGCGGAACCGGCGCCCGGATGGCAGCAGCAGATCGACTTCGTTTCCGGTGGCGTCACGGTAGAAATACATCTCCGCCGTCTCGCCGCTGTTGAAGCGGGATTTCAACGCCTCGATGACCACGAAGTTCTCGAACAGGCTGCCGAGCAGCGGATCGCGCGCGACCTGCTCCGGCGTGCGCAGGCCGAGCAGCCAGCACGCCAGCCCCACGTCGTGGAAGTAGAGCTTGGGGCTCTTGACCAGACGCTTCGACGTGTTGGTGAACCAGGGCGGCAGGACGTGCACGATGTAGCTGGTCTGAAGCAGGTCCAGCCAGGCTCGCGCAGTCGCATGCGAGACGCCGGCATCGTTGCCCAGGCTCGTCAGGTTCACGAGCTGGCCGATGCGACCTGCGCACAGGCGCACGAAGCGCTCGAAGCGTTGCAAGTCGTGCACTGCAGCCAACTGGCGCAGATCGCGTTCCACATAGGTCGCGAAATAGTCGCCGAGGGCCTGTGAAGGATCCAGGCCGCGGTCGTGGATGCGCGGATAGAAGCCCGTGAGCAGTGTCTGCGGGAGTTCGGGCACGGGATGGATCTTTGCAAGCTCAGCGAGCGTGAACGGCAGCAGGCGCAACACGGCCGTGCGGCCTGCCAGCGACTGGCTGACGTGCGACATCAGTTCAAACTGCTGGCTGCCGGTCAGGATGAAGCGGCCCGGCGACGCGTCCTCGTCGACCAGCGATTGCAGATAGGACGGCAGTTGCGGCGCGCGCTGGATCTCATCGATGATGGCGCCGGCTTCGATCCCCTTCAGGAATCCGCGCGGGTCTTCTTCCGCGAAGCGGCGGGTGTCCGGGTCTTCCAGAGTGACATAGCGCTTGCCGTCGAACAGCTTGCGGCAGAGCGTCGTCTTGCCGCTCTGCCGTGGACCTGTGAGGGTGAGCACAGGGTACTGCCGTGCCAGTCGTGCGGCCAATGGAGCGATGTCGCGCGGGATCATGCCTGGATTCTAGGCAGTCCGTGCAAATTGAAGAAATGTTCTTCAATTTGCACGAGGCGCGGATTCAAGCTCTTCCTTCATGCCCGAGCGCCGGTTCACCAGCATGATCCCCAGCGCCACGCCCGCGAGCGCCAGCACCAGTTGCAAGGTCAGCGGCTCCTTGAGCAGTACCACGCCGAACACCAGCGCGAACAGCGGCGTGAGAAAGGTGAAGGAGGAGATGCGCGTGGCCGGGTAGTGCCGGAGCATCCACATCCAGGCCAGGTAGCTCGCGAAGGCGCCGATCGCGGTCTGCAGGAAGATCGAGAACCAGGCGTAGCTGGAGTACGAAAAGCCCCACTCTTCGCCGAGCGCCAGCGACAGCAGCGGCGAGACCGCCGCGGTGACCGCGATCTGATAGAAGAGCGTCTTCTCGGCGCTGGCAGTGGCGAGGCGCGTGGTGCGCAGCGCCAGCGTCGTGAGCCCCCACAGCACACCGGCCGCGAGCGCGAGCGCATCGCCGAACAACTGGCCCGAGCTGCTGTGGCCGAAGCTTTCGCTGAAGGCCAGCACCACGCCCGCGAAGGCGATCGCAAGACCGATCCATTGCATGCCGCGCAAGCGCTCGGCCGGCACGAAGCGCGGCAGCAGCAACGCGACCACGAAAGGCGAGGTGTAGAGAAACACGGTGAGTCGCGAGGCGGTGGTGTGCTGCAGCCCGATGTAGATGCAGGTGAATTCGCCCGCGAACAGCAGGCCGGCGAGCAGCCCGCCGGGCAGCGTGCCGTCGCGCTCGAACAGCGGCACGCCGCGCCATCGGCACCACAGCCACAGCAGCACGACCGCGCCCGCCATGCGGATCGAGGCCTGCCACAGGGGCGGCACCTCGGTCACGGTGGTCTTGATCAGGATCTGCTGCAGTCCCCAGAAGGCGCAGCAGGCGAGCAGCACGGTGGTGGCGCGCGGGTCGAGGTGGCTTCTTCTTTCGATCATTCTTCTGTTCCGGCTCGGGTCTTGTCTCGGTTCAATGGGGTGCGACGGCGTACGAAGGCTTGCCGCGCGTGCCGATCATCAGGTCGTCGACGACGAGCTCGACCTCGGGCACGGCGCGGGCCGCCTGCTGCAGCCGCAGCGCCAGCGCGCGCGAGGGCACGCAGCCCTGCAGGTAGACCCAGCGCCGCTGCACCACGGCCCAGACGCTCGCGTGCTTCACGCCTGGCACGGCCGAGAGTGCGGCCTGCACCCTCGGCGCCAGCGCCTTGTCGTAGCGGTAGGCATTGCTGTCGCTGCACTTGCCCTCGAGCCAGCAACTGGTGCCGCGCTCCAGCCGCGCATGCATCTGGGCGCGCCGCTCTTCCTCGGTATAGAGCGGACCTTCGGGCACGGGGCAGCCGCGGGCGCCCGACGACACCTGGAAGAAGGGGTCGTCGAACCAGTTTTTCTTCTCGGGGCTGGCGATGGCCGCTGCGCAAGCCATTGCGAGCAGTGCCACCGGCGCGTCGCGACGCAAGCGGAAGGGCATGCGCCGATCGTAGCCCGCTGGCGCGAATCCTTCAGGCGGCGCCAGGGCCTTGCTGTTGCGCGCGGTGCAGGTCGGCCGTGGGATGCACGCGCTGGATCGGCGCGCGCCGCACGTCGCGGCGTGCAATGCCGGCCACTTCGTGCATCAGGGCGCGCGCGTCCCAATCGAGCGGCCAGCCTTGCCACAGGCGCAGCGCGCCGTTGACGAACACGGCCTCGATCTGGTCGCGGTTGGCGAAGCGCACCAGTTCCCATGTCAGGTCCCAATTCGGCACGAATTCCGGCACGTCGAGGTCGACCAGCAGGAAGTCCGCGGCCAGGCCTTCTGCGATGCGGCCGGTGACAGCGCCCAGCCCCGCGGCTTCGGCGCCGCGGTGCGTGGCGTGATCGAGCCAGAGCCAGCCGCCGCCGCAGGACGAGTCGCCGTTGGCCAGGCCCTGCGTGAGGCGCTGCGTTGCCTCGGCCGCATCCATCAGCCGGAAGCCGTCGGCGCGCGTGCCGTCAGTGCCGAGACCGAAGGGCACGCCCAGCATGCCGAGCAGGCCGGCATCGAGCACCGCGTTGCCCTTCCATTGGCTGGCCACGGGGTTGTAGGCCACGGCGGCGCCGCTGTCGCGCAAAAGGCCGAGCTCGCGCGGCGTCAGCAGCGTGGCGTGTGCGAGCAGGGCGGAGGCATTGAGCGCGCCGCAGGCGTGCAGCAGCTCGAGCGGGCGCAGGCCGCGGGCGACGAGCGAGCGTTCGACGGCGGCCAGGTGCTCGTTCACGTGCGTCTGGAAGCGCCGGCCGCTCTCCTGCGTGAGGGCCGCCACGTCGTGCAGCATGCGGTCGGTCGCGGCCTCGGGGATCGAGATCGCGAGCGAGGGATGCACCAGCGCATCGTGCTCGAGCCGGAGCAGGAAGTTCGCCGCCGCGTCGAGGATGCGCCGCGTGCCCGCCTCGTCGCCTTCGAGGGCCGCGTCGTTGCAGATCATGCCGAGCACGCAGCGGATGCCGGCATCGCGCGCCGCGCTCGCCACCGCATCCAGGCCGGCTTCGGAGCGGGTGCCCGCATCGACCACCGTGGTGAAGCCGCCGCGCAACGATTCGAGTGCCGAGAGCTTGGCGGCGAGGTAGGCCGCATCGGCGTCGAGCATCGACTCCATCGGCACCCAGATGCGTCGGAAGATCTCCGACGGTTCGCCGAAGGCGAGTGCCTTGCCGAAGGACTGGGTCAGGTGGGTGTGGGTGTCGATGAGTCCCGGCATCAGAAGGCGGCGCGGCAGTGCGATCGGCGCCAGCTCCGGCTGCGCCGCACGCAGCTCGGCCAGCGTGCCCACCTGCGTGAAACGGCCGTCGCGCACCCGCACCGCCATGTCTTCGCGGGAACCGTCGGGCAGCATCAGCCATTCGGGTGCCAGCAGCAGGTCCTGCCGTGGATGAAAAAGGTCGGGGGAAAGCATGGTCGCTCCGATGAAAGTTCAGGCCCAAAGCAGCCAGGCGAACCAGGCGCCCACCGCCAGCAGCAGCAGGGACACCAGGCGCTGCATCTGTCTCACGTTGAGCAAGGTGGCGGCGCGCTGCCCGGCGATCGAACCCGCCAGCATCAGCAGGCCGCACAGCAGCGCGAGTCCAAGGTCGAGCCGGCCTTCGATCGCATGCACCGTGCTGCTCGCCAGTGCCACCGGCAGCTGGATCGCCTGCGCTGCCACCACCGCGAAGACGAGCGGCTGGCGCAGCAGCATCAAGAGCGGGATCACCAGCACCGGCCCGCCGGTTCCGGTGAGCGCGGAGCCGAGCCCGACCAGCGCGCCCAGCAGCAGCAGGGCCGGGGTGCCGAGCGCTGCCGCGGATGCAGGCGCCGGGGCCGCGGCCGCCATCAGCCCGCGCCAGCCCGCGAAGAGCACCAGGACCGTCACCCCGGACATGAGGAGGGCCGGCGGCAACCAGCGCAGCAGCAGCGCCCCGGCGGCCGCGCCCGCGAGCGCACCCGCGAGCAGCGGCAGACAGCGCGCGGCCAGGGCGCGCTCGCGGCGCAGCGGGCCGAGCGCCACCAGCGCCGGCAGCGCGAAGCCCAGCGATGCCGCGGCGATCGCCTGCGGCAGCGGCACCGCGCCCAGCTGGGTCAGCACCGGCACCAGCAGCACGCCTCCGATGCCGCTGGCGCCGATCAGCCCTCCGGCCAGCAGCACCGCCGGCAGCACGATCCAGGCGCTGGTCATCGTCATCAGCATCGGGGACTTTCCTTGTTCTTTACTCGGCCTTGATGCCGGCAGTCTGGACCACGCCGGCGATGGCCTTGCGCTCCTTCGCCAGATACTCGGCGAAGGCCGGGCCGGCGATCAGTTGCGGCTTCACCGCGATCTCGCCGAGCTTGCGCGCGATCTCCGGGTCCTTGAGCGTCGCGTCGAGCGCGGCCACCCACGCGGCCGTGACCACCGCCGGCGTGCCTGCAGGTGCCAGCACGCCGAGCCACGAATCCATCTCCAGCCCCTTGAGCTCCGGTGTCTCGGCGAGCGCCGGGATCGCCGGCGCACTGGGCGAACGGGCCAGCGAGGTGACGCCGAAGGCCTTGACCTTGCCATCCTTGATGAAAGGCTGTGCCAGCGTGAGCGGCAGCACCGCCAGGTCGACCTGCCCGCCCGCCACGTCGGTCAGCACCTGCGGACCCGACTTGTAGGGCACGTGCACGATGTCGATGCCGGCGCGCTGCTTGAACATCTCGGCCGTGATGTGCAGCGAGGTGCCGACGCCGTCGGTGCCGAAGTTGAGCTTGCCGGGCTGCGCCTTCGCGAGCTGGATGAGTTCGGCCGCGGTACGCGCGGGCAGCGTCGCCTTGCCGATCAGCACGAAGGGCGAGGTGCCCACCGTCGCGATGGGCATGAAATCCTTGAAGGTGTCGTAGCGCACGGCCGAGGGCGCGACCAGCGGCGCGACGTTGAGCGGGCTGGCCACCGCGAAGAGCAGCGTATAGCCGTCGGCGGGCGAGCGCGCGACCTTCTGCGTGCCGATGGTGCCGGCCGCGCCGGCGACGTTCTCGATCACCACCGGCTGCTTGAGCAGCTCGCCGAGCTTGGCGGTCAGCAGGCGGGCCGTGGCATCGACGCCGCCGCCGGCCGAGAACGGCACAATCAGCGAGATCGGTTTGGCAGGGTAGCCCTGGGCCTGGGCGGCGCCGAAGCTGGCGCCGAGCGCGAGCGCTGCGGTGACGGAACGGAAGAAGGCGCGGGTTGCGGACATGGTCGTTTCCTCGGTCGATGGAATGAGCGGAAAAGAAAAGCACCCTGACAGTGCAAGAATACTACTTGTTATGACAAGTCATAACAAGCTATGCAAACCCTATGCCAATCACATCCTGGATGACGAATGCCTGAACTTCCGCAATCGCTGCATGCGCAGCTGCGCGACGCACTGCGCGCGCGCATCCTCGACGGGGAGCTCGCGCCGGGGGCCAAGCTGCCGTCCGAATCCGAGCTGACCGCCGAGCACGGCGTGAGCCGGATCACGGTGCGGCAGGCCCTGGGCGCGCTGCAGGCCGAGGGGCTGATCGTCAAGCTGCACGGAAAAGGTGCCTTCGTGTCCCATCCGAAGACGGCCCAGAGCCTGAACCGCCTGCAGGGTCTGAACGAGGCGCTGGCGCTGGAGCAGCACGCGGTCAGCAGCAAGCGGCTGGCGTGGCGTGAAGTGAAGGCACCGGCCGCCGTGGCGCGGCAGCTGCAGCTTGCGCCCGGCGAGACGGTGTACCACCTGCAGACGCTGCGCTACCTCGACCGCGAGCCGCTCTCGGTCAACAACTCCTACCTGCCGCGCTTCCTGGGCGAGAAGCTGGCGCGCGTGGACTTCTCGCAGCGCGATCTGATCGAGGTCTTCGAGCACGAAGGCGGCCTCGCGATCGGCGAGGCCCAGCTCGAGATCGGTGCCGGGCTGGCGCGGCCGCAGGAAGCGAAGCTGCTTCAGCTCGCGCCCGGCTCGCCGGTGCTGCAGGTCGAGCGGCTGGTGCACGCGGCCGGCGGCGGCCCGGTGCATGTCGAACTCGCGGTCTACCGCGCCGACACCTTCCGCTACAAGCTCAGCCTGCGACGCTGAGCGGCGCGCCCGCCGTCAGAGCGGATGCTCGGTATAGAAGCGCCCGCCGTGGAACAGCAGCGGCGAGGCGCCCGGGTTGTGCGTGCAGCGCTCGACTTCGCCGACGAAGATCACGTGGTCGCCTTCGTCGTAGCGGCTGCGGTTGAAGCATTCGAAGCTTGCGGCCGAGCCGAGCAGCACCGGCGCGCCGCCCAGGCCTTCGCTGAAGCCGACCTCGGCCCAGCGGTCGACGTCCTTGGTCGCGAAACGCTCGGCCAGCTCCTTCTGGCTGGCGGCCAGGATGTTGATCGCGTAGTGCGAGCCGGTGCTGAGCGCCGCCATCGAGGCGGCGCCGCGCGCCAGGCTCCACAGCACCAGCGGCGGATCGAGCGAGACCGAGTTGAAGGAATTGGCCGTGAGGCCGACCAGGCTGCCGTCGGCGGCGCGCGCCGTGACGATGGTCACGCCGGTCGCGAACATGCCGAGGGCTTCGCGGAATTCGTCGGACGTGAAAGAGGGCGGTTGCGCCTGGGCGGGAGCGGTCACGGGGAAGCGGGGAGTGAAAGCCTATTCTGGCCTATCCGAAGAACCAGTATCCGACGCCGATCGCTGCTATGACACCGGCCAGTTCCGCCAGCAGCGCACACCCGACCGCATGCCGCGCGCGCTGGATGCCGACCGCGCCGAAGTACACCGCGAGCACGTAGAAGGTGGTCTCGGTGCTGCCCTGGATGGTGGCCGCGACACGCGCCGCGAAGCTGTCGACGCCCTGGCTCTGCATGGTCTCGATCAGCATCGCGCGCGCGGCGCTGCCGGAGAAGGGCTTGACCAGCGCCGTCGGCAGCGCGTCGACGAAGCGCGCGTCCCAGCCGGTGAGGCCCACGGCCCAGCGAATGCCGGCGAGCACCATGTCGAGCGCGCCCGAGGCCCGCAGAACGCCGACCGCGCACAGCATCGCGACCAAGTAGGGCAGGAGGTTCTTCGCGACATCGAAGCCTTCCTTCGCGCCTTCGATGAAGCATTCGTAGACCTTCACGCGCCGGATCGCGCCGGCCAGCAGGAAGCCGACGATGAGCCCGAACAGCGTGAGATTTCCCAGCAGCGAGGAGAGCGAGGCCAGGGCCGCCGACGAGAGCGTCGCCAGGATTGCCATGAAGCCGGCGAGCAGCAGGGCGCCGGGCAGCAGGTAGGCGAGCACTACCGGGTCCTGGAGCTTCAGGCGCTGCACGAAGGCCACCGAGAGCAGCCCGACCAGCGTGGAGCCGCTGGTCGCGATCAGGATCGGCAGGAACACCAGCGTCGGATCGGCCGCGCCCTGCTGTGCGCGGTACATGAAGATGGTGACGGGCAGCAGCGTCAGCGAGGAGGCGTTGAGCACGAGGAACAGGATCTGCGCGTTGCTCGCCGTGGTCGCGCTCGGATTGAGCGCCTGCAGCTCGCGCATGGCCTTCAGTCCGATCGGCGTGGCCGCGTTGTCCAGCCCCAGCGCGTTGGCCGCGAAGTTCATCGTGATGAGCCCGAGCGCCGGATGGCCCTTGGGCACCTCGGGCATGAGGCGGCTGAACAGCGGCCCCAGCATGCGCGCGAGCCAGGCCACCAGCCCGGCTGCCTCCGCGATGCGCAGAAAACCCAGCCACAGCGTGAGCGTGCCGAACAGCAGCACCATCACCTCGACCGAGAGCCTGGCCATCGCGAACAGGCTCTCGACCAGCGCAGCAAAGACGGCGGGGTCGCCGCCGACGAGCCAGCGCCAGAGCGCGGCCAGCGCCGCCGTCAGAAAGAAACCAAGCCAGAGCCCGTTGAGCATGCGCGCCGATCATAGGGGCGGTGCCGCGTTACATTGCGGCGCATGCCGAAGCTCGCGAAGTTTCAGATCGCGCTGGTGCTTGTCGCTGCGATCCTGCTCGGCGGCTGCGCCACGCTGCCCCCGCCGGTGCCGGGCCCGCCGGCGTACGCGCTCACCGATGTCGCGGACACGCACCTGGGGCGCCTCGCTGCGAACGCCGCGCCGGCAGGGCAGGGCGGCCTCTCGGGTTTCCGGCTGCTGCCGGAAGCGGCCTTCGCCTTCGATGCGCGCATATCGCTGGCGCGCCATGCCCGGAAGTCGCTGGACGTGCAGTACTACCTGATCCAGAACGACGAAGTGGGCCTGTTCTTCCTGCGCGAGCTGCGCGACGCGGCGGCGCGCGGCGTGCGCGTGCGTCTCCTGATGGACGACCTCTACACCGGTGGCGAGGACGAGCTGCTCCTCGCGCTGGCCGCGCACCCGAACGTCGAGGTGCGGCTGTTCAACCCGCTGCCCTCGCGCGCGGACTCGCCGGCTGCGCGGGTGCTGTTCTCGCTGCACGATTTCAGCCGTATCAACCACCGCATGCACAACAAGCTGATGGTGGCCGACAACAGCTTCGCAGTCTCCGGCGGGCGCAACATTGCGAGCGAATACTTCATGCGCGGCAGCGCGGCGAACTTCATCGACGTCGACGTGTTGTCCTGCGGCCCGATCGTGCACGGGATGTCCGAGGCTTTCGACCGCTACTGGAACAGCGAGCAGGTGCGGCCCGTGGGCAACGTGGTGGCCGGCGCCATGTCCGCGGAGGCCGCGCGAGGGCGCTTCGATGCGCTGTCGCGCGCCGCCTTGCCCGACGTGCCCCTGCGCCCGCGCGACGTCATGGGCCGCGGCGCCGTGGGGCAGCAGCTCGAGACGGGCGCGCTCGAGCTCTACTGGGCCACGTCGGAGCTCTTCGTCGACGACCCGCGCAAGATCACGCGCGGCGCGGACGCCCGCCGCGGCAGCGTGACGGAGGGCGCGCTCGGCGTGCTGGCAACGGCCCGCCGCGACGCGATGATCGCCTCGCCATATTTCATTCCGGGCGAGCGCGGCATGGCGATGATGAGAACGGCGATGGCGCAGGGCGGCCGCGCCGAGATCGTCACCAACTCGCTGGGTGCCACCGACGAGCCGCTGGTCCATGCGCGCTATGCGCGCTACCGCGCAGACATGCTCCGGATCGGCGTGACCATTCGCGAGATCGCGCCGACGCTCGCGGGCAAGTCCGGCCGCTTCGGCGATTTCGGCCAATCGATCAGCCGCCTGCATGCCAAGCTGATGGTGATCGACGGCCAGCGCATGTTCATCGGCTCGATGAACCTCGATCCCCGTTCTGCCGCGGTGAACACCGAGCTCGGACTGGTGATCAACAGCCCCGAACTGGTCGCCGACTTCGAGAAGCTTCTTTCGAGCGTGCGGGCCAACACCGCCTATCGGCTTCGGCTTTCGCCCGACAGCGGCCATGTGCAGTGGCTCGAGTACGACGCCGACGGCAAGGACATCGTCCACGACGACGAGCCGGGCGGCCACCACTGGCTGCGCTTGCAGAACTGGCTGCTGTCGCCGCTGGTGGGCGAAGATCTCTTGTAGGAGCACCATGAATCCCAATCGCCGAGACTTCCACCGCGCCGCCCTGTGGCTTGCGCTCGCCGGCTTGGCCGCACCGCTGGCCGGCTGCGCACAGGCCGCGCCGCGATGGCGCTCGAACCCCTTCACGCTCGGCGTCGCGAGCGGCCAGCCGCGGCCGGACAGCGTCGTGCTCTGGACCCGGCTGCTGCCGGATGCCGAAGACGAATCGGCCCGCAACGCGCTGCCGCCCTGTACCGTGCGCTACGAGATCTTCGGCGACGCCGCGCTGCAACGGCCGGTGATGCAAGGCGAGGTCGTGACCGACGCCGCGCGCGCCTTCAGCGTGCACGTTCTTGCAGAGGGCCTGGCGCCGCAGCGCGACTACTGGTATCGCTTCAGCTGCGGCGATGCGCAGAGCCCGGTGGGCCGCACGCGGACCGCGCCCGCGCCGGATGCGGACCTGCGACGGCTGCGCTTCGCGCTCGCCTCCTGCCAGAACTACGAGCACGGCTTCTATGCCGCGCACCGCGAGATCGCGGGGCGCGAACTGGACTTCGTGCTCTTCGTCGGCGACTACATCTACGAGGGCAGCAGCACGCCTCCCCCCATGCGCCGGCACGGCACGCCCGTTCCGCAAACGCTGGAGGCCTACCGCGAGCGCCATGCGCTCTACAAGCGCGATGCGGACCTGCAGGCCGCGCATGCCGCGCATCCGTGGATCCTGACCTGGGACGACCACGAGGTGGTCAACGACTACGCCAGCGACCGCGACCCGGCCTACACCGAGCCGGCGCTGTTCCTGCAGCGCCGCGCCGCGGCCTACCGGGCCTACTTCGAGCACATGCCGATTGCGCTGCCGCCGCAGGGCGCGGCGATGCGCATCCACGACTGCTACGCCTGGGGCCGGCTGGCCGAGCTGTGGACGCTGGACTGCCGCCAGTACCGCAGCCACCATGCCTGCGCCGATCCCGCGCACGACGCAGGGCGCTCGCTGATCGGCTGCGAGGCGCTGGCGGACCCGGCGCGCAGCATGCTCGGTGCCGAGCAGTCGCAATGGCTCGCCCATGGCCTGGCCGGTTCGCGGCGGCAATGGAAGCTGCTCGGCCAATCCACCCAGATGAGCTCCACCGGCCTGGACACGCCGCAGGGCCGCCAGAGCTGGACCGACGGCTGGGACGGCTATCCGGAGGCGCGCCGGCAGTTGTTCCAGGGCATTGCCGATGCCGGCGTGAGCGATGTCGTCGCCCTCGGAGGCGATGTGCACCGCCATGTGGCCGCGCAGCTGCGGGTGCGGCCGAACGACCCGGATTCCGCGGTCGTGGCGAGCGAATTCGTCGGCGGCTCGATCAGCTCGCGCGGTGCGAGCCCGGCATCGATGGCACGCATGCGGCGCGACAACCCGGACGTCGTGCATGCCCGCGGCGACGAGCGCGGTTATGCGCTGATGGAGATCACGCCCGAGGCGATGCAGTGCGAATTCCGTGCGACCGCTTACCCGGTGCCGGCGGACGCGAGCTTCCACACGCAGGCCCGTTTCGCGGTCGAGGCCGGCCGGGCTGGTGTGCTGCCGGCTTAGCGCCGCGGCACGTCGATCAGGAGTTCGGGCCGGAAACCCTCCTGCTCCCCCTTGCCCACGTACCCCAGGGGGTTCGCGACCACGCGGCAGCCGTCCTTCACGTAGTCGAACGCATGGTGAAGATGCCCGTGCAGCCACAGGTCGGCCTGCGGCAGCAACTCGTCGAGAGAATTGCAGAAGCCTGCCGTCCCGGGACTCAGGCCGTAGCGCGGATCGGCGCTCGCCAGCGTCGGCGCAAAGTGCGTGACCGCGACGGTCGGGCCATCGAAGGATTGGGCGAGGGCATTGCGCAGCCAAGCCTGGCACGTCAGTGAGTGCTCTCTCACGGCATCTGCCAGGAAGAGTTCGCCCGCCCGCATGGTGGCCGCTTTCTCCAGGTAGAAGTTCGCGGCGCGCATGGCCTTGCCGCGCTGCCTAAGCGCTTCAGTCATGCTGCCGTCCGGCTCGACCAATGCGTCGAAGTCGGCCCACAGCGTGGTGCCGATGAAGCGCACGCCCTCGATGACCCGGCTTTCGCGCTCCAGCCACCCGATGTCCAGCGCCTCGCAAAGCTCGCGCAGACGGTTGTGGACGGTGTCGAAATCGGCGTTGTCGTATTCGTGGTTGCCCGGCACGTAGAGCACGGGGGTGGGCCATCCGTGGTGCGGGGAGAAGCGGGTGAGGCCAAAATCGGGCTCGATCAGGCGTGATCCCGACTGATACGAGCCGATGTCGCCGGCCAGCACCAGCAGATCGGCCCCCGCAGCCGGGGTGCCCTGAAAGCGCGGATGCGCCTCCAGGTGCAGATCCGAGAGCAGCTGAAGCTTCATGCGCAGCAGTCTAGGCGAATATCCTCATGCACAACGCGCATGAAGAACGGCTGGAAATACTGGGGAAAACCCTTAATCTTGGTTCCATCACTCACTCCAGCGCAGGTTTTGGCCGCGCACCATCATGTTCAGCCTTGTTGCCCAAGTGGCACGTTTCTTCCGTTTCAACGCCGTCGAGATGCCTGCGAGCCCGGCCGCAGCCCTGATGGAAAGCGCCGACCTCCGCGCCGGCGTCGATGCCCATCACGCCCAGGAACTGCGCGTCGCCGCCAGCGCCTGGCTAAGCGTCGTTCGCTGAGCCTGCGAAGGCCGTATCGGCAGAGCGCAGCAGCGCCTGCCGCAGCCATTCGTGGGCATGGCCGTGCTGCGCACGCCGATGCCAAATCGCGTCGACGTGCACCAGCGGCTGCTCGAAGGGCAGCTCGCGCAGGAGCAGCTGTTCGTCGATGCCCGTCACCTTGACGAAATGGCGCGGCAGGACCGTGAGCAGGTCCGAATTGGCGACCACTCGCCCGGCGGTGAAGAACTGGTTGACCGTGACCACGATGCGCCGCTCGCGGCCCAGGGCCCCCAGCGTCTGGTCGATGAAGCCGTAGGGGCGCCCGGAAAAACTCACCAGCAGATGGCGCGCGGCGCAGAAGTCGTCCAGCGTCAGCGCCGAATCCGCCAGCGGATGGCCGCGGCGCATCACGCAAACGTATTCGCCGACATAGAGCCGCTGCGTCTCGAAAGGCACCGCCGCTTCGGACTGGCCACGTGCCGCCAGATGGGCAATCACGGCCGGGAAATAGCCGATCGCCATATCCACCTCCTCGTTCTCCAGCATGCGCCGGGGATCGCGGGTGGTCAGCGGCAGCACGCGCAGCGAGATCGCGGGCGCTTCCTTTTCCACGATCTGCACCAGGCCGGGGATGAGCTCGGCGGCGGTGGCATCGGCCATCGCCAGCACGAAGGTGGTATCGGCGATGCCGGCATCGAACTCACCGGGGGCCAGCGTGTGCTGCAACTGCCGCAGGGCGTCGCGCACGGTCGGCCACAGCGCCAGCGCACGCGGCGTGGGCTCCACGCCCGTGCCCGAGCGCCGCACCAGCTCGTCGCCGAGCGAATCGCGCAGGCGGCGCAGCGCGTTGCTGACGGCCGGCTGGGTGATCGAGAGATTGCGTGCTGCCCGCGTGAGGTTGCGCTCCGCCATGACCTCGTCGAAGACGCGGAGCAGATTGAGATCGAGTGTGCGGAAGTTGACGTCCATCAGTCGCATGAATGATAGGCATCACGAAGATAAAGTGGAAGAACATTAGGGAAACCCCTAATATCACCGCATCGGGCTCCGGCCTTTCGTCCTTTGGAGGGACCTAATCATGACCAGCTTTGTTCACGTAGACCAACCGGCCACTCACCCGGGCGTCGCCCGCGCAGAGGCTGTGATCGAACACATTCGCGCTGCACGTCGCAGCTTCGACGGCGCCCGCGGCCTGGCGGCACTGCTGCTGGCCGCCATCGTCGCGTCGCTGCTCGTGGTGGCCGACAAGCTCATGTCGACCTGGAACGACGGCGGCCTGCTCGTCGCCTGGCTCGTTCTCTGGGGCGTGGCTTTCGCGACCATCGCGTTCTTCGCCGGTACGGCGCGCACCCTGGCCGTCCGTGCCCTGTCCGGCATGCGCGCGGCAGCTCGCCGCCGTGCCGCGGCCCGTGCCGACGAGCGCTTCATGGCCTTTGCCAAGACCGACCCGCGCATTCTTCGCGACCTGCAAGCGATTTCCTCGCGCCAGGAAGCGGAGGCCGAAGGATCGCCCGAGCGCTCTGCCGATGCCGCGACGCCGACGCTCTACCAGGCGATGCGCCGCGTGAACCTCGGCCAATACTACTGATCTCTACTGACCTGCCGATCCGGCAAAGAAAAAGCCGCCTCCGGGCGGCTTTTTCTTTGGGCGCCGAACGGCTCAGGCCGCCAGGCGCTGCTCGATCGCGGCCTTGGTGGCCGGCAGTTCCTTCGGCAGGTGGTGCGCCAGCTGCTGGAACAGCTCGGCATGCAGCTTCAGCTCGGCCTGCCAGGCGGCCTTGTCGATGTGGGTGACGGTGTCGAACTGCTCGGCGCTGAAATCCAGGCCGGTCCAGTTGAGATCCTCGTAGCGCGGGCTGACGCCGAACACGTGCTCGGTGCCCTCGGCCTTACGCTCGATGCGGTCGATCATCCACTTCAGCACGCGCATGTTCTCGCCGTAGCCGGGCCAGACGAACTTGCCGTCCTCGCCCTTGCGGAACCAGTTGGTGGTGTAGATCTCCGGCAGCTGCGCGCCCGCGGCTTCGAGCTTCTTGCCGAGGTCCAGCCAATGCTGGAAGTAGTCGCTCATGTTGTAGCCGGCGAAGGGCAGCATCGCGAACGGATCGCGCCGCACCACGCCCTGCTTGCCGCCGGCGGCGGCGGTGGTTTCCGAGCCCATCGTCGCGGCCATGTAGACGCCTTCGACCCAGTTGCGGGCCTCGGTCACCAGCGGCACGGTGGTCGAGCGGCGGCCGCCGAAGATGAAGGCATCGATGGCGACGCCCCTGGGATCGTCCCAGGCTTCGTCGAGCGCCGGGTTGTTGGTTGCCGCGACCGTGAAGCGCGCGTTCGGATGCGCCGCCTTGGCGCCGGTTTCCTTCGCGATCGCCGGCGTCCAGTCATTGCCCTGCCAGTCGATGGCGTGGGCCGGGGGCTCGCCCATGCCTTCCCACCAGACATCGCCGTCGTCCGTCAGCGCCACGTTGGTGAAGATCACGTCGCGGCCCAGGCTGGCCATGCAGTTCGGATTGGTCTCGGTGTTGGTGCCGGGGGCCACGCCGAAGTAGCCTGCCTCGGGATTGATCGCGTGCAGCCTGCCGTCGGCGCCCGGCTTGATCCAGGCGATGTCGTCGCCGATGGTGGTGACTTTCCAGCCTTCGAAGCCGGCCGGCGGGATCAGCATCGCGAAGTTGGTCTTGCCGCAAGCGCTGGGGAAGGCCGCAGCCACGTGGTATTTCTTGCCCTCGGGGTTGGTCACGCCGAGGATCAGCATGTGCTCGGCCAGCCAGCCTTCGTCGCGGCCCATGTTCGATGCGATGCGCAGCGCAAAGCACTTCTTGCCGAGCAGCGCGTTGCCGCCGTAGCCCGAGCCGTAGCTCCAGATCTCGCGCGTTTCAGGGTAGTGGACGATGTACTTGGTCTTGTTGCACGGCCAGGACACGTCCGTCTGGCCGGCCTCGAGCGGCGCACCGACCGTGTGCACGCAGGGCACGAACTCGCCGTCGGCGCCGAGCACGTCGTAAACGGCACGGCCCATGCGGGTCATGATCTTCATGTTGACCGCCACGTAGGGGCTGTCGGACAGCTCGACGCCGATGTGCGCGATCGGCGAGCCCAGCGGTCCCATGCTGAAGGGCACGACGTACATCGTGCGGCCCTTCATGCAGCCGTCGAACAGGGGCTGCAGGGTGCGGCGCATCTCCGCCGGTGCCATCCAGTTGTTGGTGGGGCCGGCGTTCTCCTTGTTCTCGGAGCAGATGAAGGTACGGTCCTCGACGCGGGCAACGTCGCTCGGGTCGGAGCTCGCGAGGAAGGAATTGGGGCGCTTTGCGGGATCGAGCTTCTTGAAGGTGCCGGCATCCACCAGGCGCTGGCAGAGCCGGTCGTACTCCTCGGTGCTGCCGTCGCACCAGTGGACAGCCTCGGGTTTGCACAGCGCGGCCATCTCGGCCACCCAGGCGATCAGCTTCGCATTCCTGACGTACGGCGGCGCCTGCACGGTCAGACCCTGGAGAGGTGCGTTCATCAATGTGTCTCCTAAGTTGAAAAATCGTCTTTCCGAACGGGGCTCGGCGCCTGGCGCAGGCGGAGGTCCGTTGGAAAAAACGTTTCCCGTCTCGGGAGGAGGATCGATGCGGCCGGCAGGGCTCGTGCATCCTCGGTGGGCGGGGCGGCGCTCGGTGTGCGCCGGCGCCGCAGCCGGGTGTCAGGCCATGTAGACGGCGATGGAGGCCAGGAGCAGCATCAGCACGCCGCCGGCGATCGGCAATACCAGGGGCATCAGATGGACGATCGATTCGACGGCGTCGTTCTCGACGATGGCGTCTTGGCCGGGTTCGACAGGCGTGGGGTTGGACATCGTTGTTCCTTGGGTTCGCAAAACTGAGACCATTTTACCGACTGCCTCAGGGGCCGCGATCTAGGGGCTTGCCAGAGCCTCAGCGTTGCTCGTCCGCCTCGAAGCCGGCATCCCGCAGCGCATCGAGCACGGCCGAAAGATGCGCGCGTCCCCGGGTCTGGAGCACGAGCTCGATATCGACGTTCTGCGCCGCCAGCATGGTGAACGCGCGCTGGTGGTGCACCTCATCGACGTTGGCGCCCGCTTCCGCCACGGTCGCGGTGATCTGGGCCAGGGAGCCCGGCACGTCGCGGGCGCTGACACGCACGCGCGCCAGCCGGCCGGCTCGCACCATGCCGCGCTCGATGATCGCCGCCAGGAGCAGCGGATCGATGTTGCCGCCCGAGAGCACCAGGCCCACGCGCTTGCCCTTGAAGCGCTCCGGATGCCGGATCAGCGCCGCCAGCCCGGCGGCGCCCGCGCCCTCGACCAGCGTCTTCTCGATTTCGAGCAGCATCAGCACGGCCTGCTCGATGTCGCCTTCGTCGACCAGGAGCAGGTCGTCGACCTGGGCCGCGATGATCTCGCGCGTCAGCACGCCGGGCGTGCCCACGGCGATGCCCTCGGCGATGGTGCTCGTGCCCTGAACATGCTGCGTGCCCTGCACCGCATTGACCATGGCCGGAAAGCGCCGGGTCTGAACCCCGATGATCTCGATGTCCGGCTTGCGTGCCCGCGCCGCCAGCGCCATGCCGGCGATCAGGCCGCCGCCGCCGACCGACACCACCAGCGTGTCGAGTTCGGGCACCGCGTCGAGCATCTCGAGAGCCACAGTGCCCTGGCCCGCGATGATGGCCTCGTCGTCATAGGGGTGGACGAAGGCCAGGCCCTCGCGCTCCGCGAGCGCCAGCGCATGGGCGCGCGCCGCATCCAGGGTGTCGCCGTGCAGTTCGATCTCGGCGCCGAAGCCGCGCGTGCGCTCGATCTTCACGCCCGGCGTGAAGCGCGGCATCACGATCAAGGCGCGCAGGCCGAGGCGCTGCGCATGGTAGGCCACGCCCTGGGCGTGGTTGCCGGCCGACATCGCGATCACGCCGTGCGTGCCGGCCAGCGAAAGATCGACCAGCTTGTTGCAGGCGCCGCGTTCCTTGAACGACGATGTGAACTGCAGGTTCTCGAACTTCAGGAACACCTGCGCGCCGACGATTTCGGACAGGGTGCGCGATTCGACGCAGGGCGTGTCGAGCACTTGCCCGCGCAGGCGCACGGCGGCGCGTTCGATGTCTTCGATTCCAAGCATGGGCGGCATTGTGGACGGATTCGCAACATCAGGGTTTTTACCGTTCCCGAGTCTTCCCCAAGCCAAAACTCTGCGCTATGGTCGCGCTCAGGTTCTCATTCTCCTAGCGTGAGGTTGTGCGATGGTCAAGCGTTCCGGGGTCGATGTGGTGGCGGCTGCTTCGCGCGGGCACGCATTGCCGTCGCCCGGACTCAAGGAAGCGCCGGTGCTCGAGCTCATGTGCTCGCACTTCGTGCTCACGCTGGCGGCCAAGCAGGGCCCGCGTTTCAACGTGCGGCGCGACCTCAACGGCCTTCTTTCGCTCACCGGCCGGCACTTGGTCTGGCCCGCGCCGGTGCTGTTGCGCCTGCGCGAATTCCTCGGACGCCGCTGCGCGGGCAACGAGGTCTGGAAGGGCGTCGAGAATTTCGACGGCCGCACGCTGCTGGAGCGCCACGGCGTCTGGCGCGGCCCCTATGAAGAAGGCACGCTGTTCTTCTACCTCGACGAATACGCCAAGGACCAGCCGAAGGATCTGCTCTCCGTGCTCTCGGTCACGCGCGACTGGCTCACGCATGCGCTGCGCAAGCAGTCGACCCTGGTCGAGAAGAACATCGACGCGCTCGCCGGCCTGCTGCAGCTCAACAGGGCCGAGCGCGCGCTGCTGCTGTACGGCACGCTGGCACGCTACCAGCGCGACCTGCGCTCGCTCCTGGTCGAGTTCAAGGTCAACAACGCGCCCGAAGCCTACGCCGCGATCGCCGAGGTGGCCGGCGTCAGCGCGAGCGACGTGGGCGAGGCGCTGCGCGCGGGCTCCCGTCTCGAGCGCATCGGCCTGGTCGAGAACCTGATCTCCGAGCACAACATCACCGACCTGGCCGACCTGATGAAGGTCAGCGAGAAGCTGCCGCCGGTGCTGATGCGCGAATACCGCGACCACAACGAGCTGATGGCGGTGTTCACGCGGCCGTCCGCCAAGAGCGCGTTGTCGGTGCAGGACTTTGCCTTCGTCGAAGACGACGCCCAGATGCTGGTCACGCTGCTGTGCGCCGCGGTGGCGCGCAAGGAGCCGGGTGTCAACGTGCTGCTCTACGGCCCGCCCGGCACCGGCAAGACCGAGCTCGCCAAGGTGGTGGCGCAGGCCGCGGGGCTGGAGCTGTTCGAAGTCGAGTACGCGGACCGCGACGGCAACTCGCTGTCGGGCCGCGACCGCTACCGTTCGCTGCAGATCGCGCAGGTCTTCCTCAAGGGCAGCGCGCAGGCGGCGCTGCTGTTCGACGAGGTCGAGGACGTGTTCCCGCCGATCAGCACCGAGGTGGCCCAGTTCATGGCGCGCGCCGAGCAGGTGCCGGCTCCGGCCAGCGGCAGCGTCAGCGGCAAGGCCTGGGTCAACCAGATCCTCGAATCGAATGCCGTGCCGACGCTGTGGGTGACCAACCGCATCGAGCAGATCGACCCGGCCTTCAGGCGCCGCTTCGCCTACCACCTGGAGCTCAAGTCGCCGCCGCCCGGCGCGCGCGAGCAGTTGGTGCGCAAGACGCTCGAAGGCGTCTCGGTGTCCGAGGCCTTCAGCGCCAAGCTG
Organism: Variovorax paradoxus; assembly: GCF_018614915.1. Lineage (GTDB taxonomy): Bacteria > Pseudomonadota > Gammaproteobacteria > Burkholderiales > Burkholderiaceae_C > Variovorax > Variovorax paradoxus_K. Next base: position 56,181 of record NZ_JAGGNU010000025.1, read on the forward strand.
GCCGGCCGCAAGGGGCTGACGCCCGCGCAGATTCGCACCGCGGTGCGCTTCGCCGGCCTGGCCATGACCGATGGTGCATCGGTCGAAAGCCTGATCGAGCGCCAGCTGCGCAACGCCGATCTCGCCCTGGGCACGCAGGACGGGCTCGGCGCGCGCCGCAGCGTCACCACCTACGACCTCGGCATGCTCAACGTCGAGACCCGCTTCGAGATCCCGCGCATCGTCGAGGCGCTCAAGGTGCGCGGCCATGGCACGCTGTGCTTCTACGGCGCGCCGGGCACCGGCAAGACGGCGCTTGCCGAACACATCGCCAAGGCCATCGGCCGCCCGCTGATCATCAAGCAGGCGAGCGACCTGATGAGCAAGTACGTCGGCGAGACCGAGCAGAACATGGCAGCCATGTTCAAGGAAGCCGAGGCCGAGAAGGCGATCCTGCTGCTCGACGAGGCCGACAGCTTCCTGCAGGATCGCCGCGGCGCGCAGCGCACCTACGAAGTCACCGAGGTCAACGAGATGCTGCAGGGCATGGAGCGCTTCGACGGCATTTTCGTCTGCACCACCAACCTGCTCGACCGGATCGACCAGGCCGCGCTGCGGCGCTTCACCTTCAAGATCAAGTTCATGCCGCTGACCGGCGAGCAGCGCGAGCGCATGTTCATCAACGAAGCGCTGGGCGGCGACGCATCGTCGATGACCGACGAGGTCCGCCGCCGCCTGGCGAAGCTGACGCAGCTTTGCCCGGGGGATTTCGCGGCCGTGAAACGCCAGACGGATATCCTCGCGGTCGAGTTTTCGGCCACCGAGTTTCTCGACCAGCTCGACGCCGAGCACCGGATCAAGCCCGAGGTGCGCGAATCGCGCGGCATCGGCTTCGTCCAATAAGACCCAGATCCATACAACAGCGCACCGGGGCACCGGTGCGCGCGAGGGAGAACGTCATGCAGTTTGTAGTGCGTAGAGGCGCAGCCCTGGCCTTGTTCGCGGTCCTTGCCGCGCTCGCGGCCTGCGGAGGCGGCGGGGGCGGCGGCGGCGGAGCCCCTCTGGCCGCCCTGTCAGCTCCGGTAGCGTCGGCCGACGAGCCGATCGTCGCGTCCTCCAGCGTCGCCGGCCAGTGTGCCGCCCCGCGCACCGGCATCGATCCCGACACCGGCGCTGCCTTCCCCGACCAGCGCGGCACGCTCGCCACCGAGAAGAGCTGGGTGCGCGGATGGATCGACGAGACCTACCTCTGGTTCGACGAGGTGCCGGCCACGCTGGCCGCCAGCGACTACGCCACGCCGACCGCCTACTTCAGCGTCCTCAAGACACCCAGGCTCACGGCGGCCGGCCGCGCCAAGGACCGCTTCCACTTCACGCAGGACACTGCCGCCTACCGTGCGTTGTCGCAGAACGGCGTCGACGTGGGCTACGGCGCCGAGCTGGCCTTTCTGAGCGCCTCTCCGCCACGCGACCTGCGCGTGGCCTACACCGAGCCGGGCTCGCCGGCGGCGCAGGCCGCGATCGTGCGCGGAACCCGCCTGGTCGAGATTGACGGCGTCGACGTGGCGAGCGGCACCGACACCGCCACGCTCAATGCCGGCCTCGCGCCGGCGCGCGAAGGCGAGGCGCACAGCTTCAGGCTGCGTGCGCCCGACGGCAGCGAGCGCACGTTGACGCTGACCGCGGCGCGCATCAGCCGGCAGCCGGTGCAGAACGTGAGCACCATCGCCACGGCCAGCGGTCCGGTCGGCTACCTGCTCTTCAACGACCACCTCGCGACCGCCGAGGCGCCGCTGGTCGCGGCCGTGAATCAGCTCAAGAGCGCCGGCATCGCCGACCTGGTGATCGACATGCGCTACAACGGCGGCGGCCTGCTCGACATCGCCAGCGAGCTGGCCTCGATGGTCAGCTCGAGCGCGGCGACCACCGGCGCCGTCTTCGAGCGCCTGCAGTTCAACAGCAAGAACCCCTTCCGTCTCGCACCTGCGCAGGCGACCCTGCCCTTTCACGCGAGCTCGCGCGGCTTCTCGGTGCCGGCGGGCCAGGTGCTGCCGCGGCTCGGCCTCTCGCGCGTCACCGTGCTGGCCGGCCCCGACACCTGTTCCGCCAGCGAATCGGTGGTCAACGGCCTGCGCGGCATCGGCGTCACCGTGAACCTCATCGGCGGCAGCACCTGTGGCAAGCCCTACGGCTTCTTCCCGCAGGACAACTGCGGCACCACCTACTTCGCGATCCAGTTCCAGGGCGTGAACCAGCAGGGCTTTGGCGACTACAGCGACGGCTTCGCGCCGACTTGCGTGGTGCCCGATGACTTCGGCCATGCGCTCGGCGATCCGGCGGAGGCGCGGCTCGGGGCCGCGCTGGCGCTGCGCAGCGGCGGCGCCTGTCCGGCTGCGGTCGCGCCGAACAAGGACGAGATGGCGCTGCGCAAATCGGAAGCGGCCGGCCAGCCCTACCTGGTGCGCGCGCCGGCGCGCGAAAGCCGGCTGCTGGCGCGGCCTTAAGAACCTAGAACGCCGCGCAGACCCGCAGCACGTCCGATCCGTAGGCCTCGAGCTTCTTGCTGCCGATCCCGCTGATGCCCTGCAGGTCTTCGAGCGTGGCCGGTGCGCGCTCGGCGATGGCGCCGAGCGTGGCGTCGTGGAAGATCACGTAGGCCGGCAGGTTGTGCTCGCGCGCGACCTCTGCCCGCCAGGCCTTGAGAGCGGCGAAGCGCGCTTGGCCCGCCGTGTCGAGCGTGGTCGCGGCCGGCGAAGGCGCGCCGCGCGCGGTCTTCTCGCGCCGCGGCTTGCGCTCGGCGGGCGATGACACCGACTCGCGCAAGAGCACCTGCGTCTCGCCCTTGAGCACTGCGCGCGAGCCTTCGGTCAACTGCAGCGTGTTGTAGGCCTGCGCATCGACCGCCAGCGCGCCGGTCGCGATCAACTGGCGCAGCACGCCGCGCAGCTGCGTCTCGCTGAACTCGCTGCCGATGCCGAAGGTGCTGAGCGAGCCGTGGCCGAACTGCGTGACCTTCTCGGTCGTCTTGCCGCGCAGGATGTCCATGATGTGGCCGGCGCCGAAGCTGATGCCGCTTTGCTGCTGCACGCGGTAGATGGTGCTGAGCAGCTTGCGAGCGGCATCGGTGCCATCCCACACCTGCGGCGGGTTCAAGCAGTTGTCGCAGTTGCCGCAGGATGTACTCTTCTCGCCGAAGTAGCCGAGCAAACGCACGCGCCGGCAGTCGCTCGCCTCGGCCAACGACAGCAGCGCGTCGAGCTTGCCGCGCATCACTTGCTTGAATTCCTCGCCGGCCGGGCTTTCATCGATCATGCGGCGCTGGTTCACCACGTCCTGCAGGCCGTAGGCCATCCAGGCGTCGGCCGGTGCGCCGTCGCGGCCGGCGCGGCCGGTCTCCTGGTAGTAGCCCTCGATGTTCTTCGGCATGTCCAGGTGGGCCACGAAGCGCACGTCGGGCTTGTCGATGCCCATGCCGAAGGCGATGGTCGCCACCATCACGACGCCTTCCTCGCGCAGGAACCGGTCCTGGTGCTTCTGGCGCACGGCGGCGTCCAGGCCCGCGTGGTAGGGCAGGGCGTTGGCGCCCGCATCGCGCAGCGTCTGGGCCACGTCTTCCACGCGCTTGCGCGATTGGCAATAGACCACGCCCGCATCTCCCTCGTGCTCGCGCTCGATGAAGCGCAGCAGCTGCGTGGTCGCGTCCTTCTTCTCGACGATGGTGTAGCGGATGTTGGGCCGGTCGAAGCTGGAGACGAACTGCCGCGCCTCCTCGAGCTGCAGCCGCTCGACGATGTCGGCGCGCGTCAGCGCATCGGCCGTGGCGGTGAGCGCGATGCGCGGCACGCCGGCATAGCGCTCGTGCAGCACCGTCAGCGAGCGGTACTCGGGGCGGAAGTCGTGGCCCCACTGGCTCACGCAATGCGCCTCGTCGATCGCGAACAGCGAGAGCTTGCCGCGCTCCATCAGCGAATCGAGCTGCGAGAGAAAACGCGGCGTCGTTACGCGCTCGGGCGCCGCGTAGAGCAGCGTGATTTCGCCGCGCAGCATGCGGCGTTCCACGTCCTGCGTCTGTTCCCAGTCGAGCGTCGAATTGAGGAAGGCCGCATCGACGCCGGCTTCGTGCAACGCGCCGACCTGGTCGTGCATCAGCGCGATCAGAGGCGACACCACCACCGTCACGCCACGGCCGGCGCGCTGGCGCGCAATGGCCGGGATCTGGTAGCACAGCGACTTGCCGCCGCCCGTGGGCATCAGCACCAGCGCGTCGCCGCCGGCCACCACGTGGTCGACGATCGCCTGCTGCGGGCCGCGGAACTGGGCGTAGCCGAAGACCTCGTGGAGGATGCGGGCCGGCGCGGCGTCAAGTGAATCGGAAGCCAGGGTGGACAAGGGATGGATGTAATTTCTAGGCGCCCCGACGGTCGGGGCTGCAGGCGGGAGACGATGGCGCGCACCTCCCCGTGCGCGCGATGGCGATTGTCCACGAAGCGAGCCCCGCAGCGAGCGGCTTTCCGGCTGGCATGGCGCTTGCGCACAACCGCGCTGTTCGCTGCCGCGCGTTCCTGTCTAGACAGCTTTTGGTGCATGAAACCGATTCCGTGCACTGGGAGCGGGCAAAACTGGGCTTGATCGAGGCACGGTTGCCGGGTTAACCTGTATATACAGGTGCATCGCAGCGAATGAAACTTGGCCCCCTGCCGGCAAACCGTCCTTCGCGGACGCTTGCAGCGAGCCGAATTCTTTTCAATGCAACAGGAGAACCTTGATGGTCAAGACGGTCGGAAAAATCGCCTCGCTGCTGGCGGCAGGCATGTGCGTCGCAGGCATCGCGGCGAGCGCCCATGCGCAGGAAACCAAGATCGCCCTCGGCATGTCCGGCTGGACCGGCTTTGCGCCGCTCTCGCTGGCCGACAAGGCCGGCATCTTCAAGAAGAACGGGCTGGACGTCGAGATCAAGATGATCCCGCAGAAGGACCGCCACCTGGCCCTGGCTTCGGGCGCCATCCAGTGCGCGGCCACCACGGTCGAGACCCACGTGGCCTGGAACGCCAACGGCGTGCCGATCGTGCAGATCTTCCAGATGGACAAGTCCTACGGCGCCGACGGCCTGGCCGTGCGCAACGACGTCAAGGGCTTCGCCGACCTGAAGGGCAAGGCCATCGGCGTCAGCGCGCCGGGCACGGCACCGTACTTCGGCCTGGCCTGGATGCTCAACAAGAACGGCATGAGCATGAAGGACGTGAAGCTGGTCTCGCTCGAGCCGCAGCCCGCCGCGCAGGCCTTCGTGGCCGGCCAGAACGACGCCGCGATGACCTACGAGCCCTACCTCTCCACCGTGCGCGCCAACCCGGCGGCCGGCAAGATCCTCGCCACCACGCTCGACTACCCGATGGTGATGGACACGGTGGGCTGCGCGCCGACCTGGCTCAAGGCCAACGCCAAGGCGGCGCAGGCGCTGACCAACTCGTACTTCGAAGCCATCGAGATGATCAAGGCCGACCCGGCCAAGTCGAACGAGATCATGGGCGCGGCCGTCAAGCAGAGCGGCGAGCAGTTCGCCAAGTCCTCGGCTTACCTGCGCTGGTCGGACAAGGCAGCCAACCAGAAGTTCTTCGCCAGCGAGATCACACCTTTCATGAAGGACGCGCAAGCCATCCTGCTCGAGGCCGGCGTGATCCGCAAGGCGCCGGAAGATCTCTCGGTCACCTTCGACACCAGTTTCATCAAGTAATCAAGCAAGCACCATGGACGCGACGCCTGTCATGAATCCTCCCACGCCGGCGGCTGCGGCAACGGCCGCGCCGGCGGCGCGCAGGCGCCGCGCCCTGGCGCCCCTGGAGCCGGTCAGCGCCAGCGCGCGCTGGTTGCTCGGCCTCGGCTTCTTCGTCTTCTTCGTGGCGGTCTGGGCCTTCTTCACGCTCGGCGGCTTCGTCTCGCCGACCTTCCTGGCCAGCCCGGTCACGATGCTCAAGGAGGGCATTTCGCTCTTCACCGAGTACAACTTCATCCACGACATCGGCATGACGGTGTGGCGCGTGTTCGGCGGCTTCGTGCTGGCCGCCATCGTCGCCGTGCCGCTGGGCATCGCGATGGGCACGTGGAAGAGCGTCGAGGCCTTCTTCGAGCCCTTCGTCTCCTTCTGCCGCTACCTGCCGGCCTCGGCCTTCATTCCCTTGCTGATCCTGTGGGCCGGCATCGGCGAGGCGCAGAAGCTGTTGGTCATCTTCATCGGCTCGGTGTTCCAGATCACGCTGATGGTGGCGGTCACCGTCGGCGGCGCGCGCCGCGACCTGGTCGAAGCGGCCTACACGCTGGGCGCCAACAGCCGCGGCATCGTCGCGCGGGTGTTGATTCCGGGCGCGGCGCCGGGCATCGCCGAAACATTGCGCCTGGTGCTGGGCTGGGCCTGGACCTACGTGATCGTGGCCGAACTGATCGGCTCGTCCTCGGGCATCGGCCACATGATCACCGACAGCCAGGCGCTCTTGAACACCGGGCAGATCATCTTCGGGATCATCGTCATCGGCGTGATCGGCCTTGTTTCCGACTTCGCCTTCAAGGCGTTGAACCGCAAGCTTTTCGCATGGAGCACGATCTGATGAACCAGCTTTCGATCAGGGGCGTGTCCCGCACCTTCACCGGCACGCGCGGCCAGAGCACGCAAGCGCTGTTGCCGATCGACTTCGACGTGCGCGAGAACGACTTCGTCACCATCCTCGGCCCCTCGGGCTGCGGCAAGTCGACCTTGCTGCGCATCGTCGCCGGCCTCGACTACCCGACCGAGGGCCGCGTGTTGCTCGACGGCCAGGAGATCGAAGGCCCGGGCGCCGACCGCGGCGTGGTGTTCCAGAGCTACACGCTCTTTCCCTGGCTCACCATCGCGCAGAACATCCGCTTCGGTCTGCGCGAGCGCGGCATGAGCGAGGCCGAGCAGAAGGAGCGCAGCGACTTCTTCATCGCCAAGGTGGGCCTGCGCGGCTTCGAGAACCATTTCCCCAAGCAGCTCTCGGGCGGCATGCAGCAGCGCACCGCGATCGCGCGGGCGCTCGCCAACGACCCCAAGATGCTCCTGCTCGACGAGCCCTTCGGCGCGCTCGACAACCAGACCCGCGTGCTGATGCAGGAGCTCCTGCTCGGCATCTGGGAATCGGCGCAGAAGACGGTGCTCTTCGTCACCCACGACATCGACGAAGCGATCTTCATGGCCAACCGGGTGGCGGTGTTCAGCGCACGGCCCGGGCGCATCAAGAGCGAGATCGCGGTCGACTTCCCGCATCCGCGCCACTACACGATCAAGACCTCGCCCGAGTTCATGGAGATCAAGGCGCGGCTGACCGAGGAAATTCGTGCGGAGTCGATGGCCGCCGCGGAGCATTGAGATGAACCCACGCAAGGCCCAGCCGCCGCAGCCCGCACTCGCGCTGTACGAGCAGGTCAAGGCCTTCATCACGCACAAGATCCAGGACGGCTCCTGGCCGGCCGGCCATCGGCTGCCGTCGGAGAGCGAACTGGTCGCGCAGTTCGGCGTCGCGCGCATGACGGTCAACCGCGCGCTGCGCGAGCTGGTGGAGCAGGGGCGCATCGTGCGCGTGGCCGGCGTCGGCAGCTTCGTGGCCGAGAACAAGCCGCAATCGACGCTCTTGCAGATCGCCAACATCGCGAGCGAGATCCGGGTGCGCGGCCACGACTACCGCTGCGAGTTCCTGGTGGCCGAACGCATCGCGGCCTCGCCCGACGTCGCCGTGTGGCTGGACCTGCGGCCCGGCGAGTCGGTGTTCCATACCGTGTGCCTGCACCTGGAGAACGAGATTCCGGTGCAGCTCGAAGACCGCCACGTCAATCCGCATGCGGTCCCCACTTTTCTGGAGCAGGACTTCTCCGCCGTCTCGCCCAGCGAGTACCTGGTGCGCAACGTGCCTTTCGACCAGATCGAGCACGTCGTCGATGCGGTGCTGCCGACGGCCGAGCAGGCCGAGCGCCTCGCGATGCCGGTGACCGACCCCTGCCTGCTGCTGACGCGCCGCACCTGGACGCGCAGCGTGCCGGTGACGATGGTGCGCTGCCTGCATCCGGCCTCGCGCTACCGGCTGGGCAGCCGCTTTCGCGCGGACGGCAACCCTTCATTCGGTTGACGAGCAAAGACCTTTTCTTCGCCCTCGCACCGCACCCCTTGTATAGACAGGATCCTGCATGGACAACGCCACTCTCTCCCTCCCGCCGCTCGTGCTCACCCCTGGCAAAGTCAATCTAGCCACGCTGCGCCGCGTGCATGGCGGCGGCGTGCAGCTCGCGCTCGATCCCTCGGCGCGCAGCGGGCTCCTGGCATCCCAGGCCACGGTGCGCAAGATCGTCGAGGCCGGCGACACGGTCTACGGCATCAACACCGGCTTCGGCAAGCTCGCGCAGACCACCATCCCGCACGAGCGCCTGGCCGAACTGCAGCGCAACCTCGTGCTCTCGCACAGCGCCGGCACCGGCGAGCCGCTGCCGGACGGCGTGGTGCGCCTGGTGCTCGCCACCAAGGCCGTGAGCCTGGCGCGCGGCCACTCGGGCATTGCGCCGGAGATCGTCGATGCGCTGATCGCGCTCGGCAACGCCGGCCTCCTGCCGCGCATCCCGTCCAAGGGCTCGGTCGGCGCCTCGGGCGATCTCGCGCCGCTCGCGCACCTGGCCTGCGTGCTGATCGGCGAGGGCGAGGTCACGGCGCCGGACGGCGCGGTGATCGGCGGTGCGGAGGCGCTCTCGCGCATCGGGCTCAAGCCCTTCGTGCTCGGGCCCAAGGAGGGGCTGGCGCTGCTCAACGGCACGCAGGTGTCGACGGCGCTGGCGCTGGCCGGCCTGTTCGGCGCCGAGGACGTGTTCGCCGCCGGGCTCATGGCCGGTGCGCTCTCGCTCGAGGCGATCCAGGGTTCGATCAGGCCCTTCGATGCGCGCATCCATGCCGCGCGCGGCCAGCCAGGGCAGATGGCAGTGGCGGCCGCGGTGCGCGCGCTGCTCGAAGGCAGCGAGATCATTCCCTCGCATGCCGACTGCGGCCGCGTGCAGGACCCGTACTCGGTCCGCTGCGTGCCGCAGGTGATGGGCGCCTGCCTCGACAACCTCGCGCATGCGGCGCGCGTGCTGCGCACCGAAGCCAATGCCGCTTCGGACAACCCGCTGGTCTTCGACAACGGCGACGTGATCTCCGGCGGCAACTTCCACGCCGAGCCGGTGGCCTTCGCGGCCGACATCATCGCGCTGGCGGTCGCCGAGATCGGGGCCATCTCCGAGCGCCGCATGGCGCTGCTGCTCGACAGTGGCCTCTCGGGCCTGCCGCCCTTCCTGGTGCGCGACGGCGGCGTCAACTCCGGCTTCATGATCGCGCAGGTCACGGCCGCGGCGCTCGCGTCCGAGAACAAGTCGCTTGCCCATCCTGCCAGCGTGGACAGTCTGCCGACCTCGGCCAACCAGGAAGACCACGTGTCGATGGCCACCTTTGCGGGCCGGCGCCTGGCCGAGATGGTGGAGAACACCGCGGTGGTCGTCGGCATCGAAGCGATGGCTGCCGCGCAAGGCATCGAACTGAAACGCGGCCCGAAAAGCTCGCCGCTCATCGAAGCCGAATTCGCCGCCATCCGAGCGCGCGTCGCCTTCATCGACCAGGACCGCTTCCTCGCGCCGGACATCGAATCCATGCGCCAGTGGGCGCGCCAGGGCCGCTGGCCCGAAGCCCTGCAAGCCATCCTGCCCAGCCAGGCCTGACACACCGTTCCGTCATCGAAAGGACACTTCGCCATGAACGCACCCGACAAGTTCGTCGCCCAGAACACCGACCCCCGCCATGACGCAAGCCGCGTGGTCCGCGCGCCGCGCGGCAGCCAGCTCAGCTGCAAGAGCTGGCTCACCGAGGCGCCGTATCGCATGCTGCAGAACAACCTCGATCCCGAGGTGGCGGAGCGCCCGCAGGACCTGGTGGTCTACGGCGGCATCGGCCGCGCCGCGCGCGACTGGGCCTCCTTCGACCAGATCCTCGCGACGCTGAAGGAGCTCAACGACGACGAGACGCTGCTGGTGCAATCGGGCAAGCCGGTGGGCGTGTTCAAGACGCACGAGAACGCGCCGCGCGTGCTGATCGCCAACTCGAACCTCGTGCCCAAGTGGGCGACCTGGGAGCACTTCAGCGAGCTCGATCGCAAGGGCCTGATGATGTACGGCCAGATGACTGCCGGCAGCTGGATCTACATCGGCAGCCAGGGCATCGTGCAGGGCACCTTCGAGACCTTCGTCGAAGCCGGCCGCCAGCACTACAACGACGACCTCGCGGGCAAGTGGATCCTCACCGCCGGCCTCGGCGGCATGGGCGGCGCGCAGCCGCTGGCCGCCACGCTCGCGGGCGCGGTCTCGCTCAATATCGAATGCCAGCAGGCCAGCATCGACTTCCGCCTGCGCACCCGCTACCTCGACAAGCAGGCCAAGGACATCGACGACGCCATCGCATTGATCCAGCAGCACACGGCGGCGAAGGAGGCGGTCTCCATCGGCCTGCTCGGCAACGCGGCCGAGCTGCTGCCCGAACTCGTGAAGCGCGCCAGGGCCGGCGGCCTCAAGCCCGACCTCGTGACCGACCAGACCTCGGCCCACGACCTCGCGAGCGGCTACCTGCCGATCGGCTGGACGCTCGCGCAGTGGGAGGCTGCAAAGGCCGACGCGACGCGGCACCCCACCTTGCGCAAGGCCGCCGCCAAGTCTTGTGCGATCCACGTGCAAGCCATGCTGGACTTCCAGGCCATGGGCATCCCGACCGTCGACTACGGAAACAACATCCGCCAGGTCGCTTTCGACGAGGGCGTCAAGAACGCCTTCGACTTTCCCGGCTTCGTGCCGGCCTACATCCGGCCGCTGTTCTGCGAGGGCAAGGGCCCGTTCCGCTGGGTCGCGCTTTCGGGCGATCCGGAAGACATCTACAAGACCGACGCCAAGATCAAGGAGCTGTTCCCCGAGAACACGCACACGCACCGCTGGCTCGACATGGCGCGCGAGCGCATCGCCTTCCAGGGCCTGCCCGCGCGCATCTGCTGGCTGGGCCTCGGCGAGCGCCACAAGGCCGGGCTGGCCTTCAACGAGATGGTGAAGTCGGGCGAGCTCAAGGGCCCGGTGGTGATCGGCCGCGACCACCTCGACACCGGCTCGGTCGCGAGCCCGAACCGCGAGACCGAGGCGATGAAGGACGGCTCCGATGCCGTCTCCGACTGGCCGCTGCTCAATGCGCTACTCAACACCGCCGGCGGCGCGACCTGGGTCAGCCTGCACCACGGCGGCGGCGTCGGCATGGGCTACTCGCAGCACTCGGGCGTGGTGATCGTCTGCGACGGCACCGACGCGGCGGCCAAGCGCATCGAGCGCGTGCTGTGGAACGACCCGGCCACCGGCGTGATGCGCCATGCCGATGCGGGCTACGAGCAGGCCGTCGCGACGGCGAAGAAGCACGCGTTGAACCTCCCCATGATCAACAAAGGCTGACGCGATGTCATCAGAGATCTACCTGCACTACCTAAACCACCTCGACGTCCAGGCCCTGGCCATGACCGACGCCGAGATCGTCGCGGCGGTCGAGGATGGCCTCCTGGCCCAGGGCCGCGGCGAGACCACCATCGAGCCGCGCATGCATCTCGTGCCCGAGAAGGACTACCCGGGCCACTTCAACGTGCTGCGCGGCTACATCCGCCCGCTCGGCGTGGCGGGCGTGAAGGTGGTGGGCGATTTCTATCGCAACTACGAGCGCGGCCTGCCCTCGGAGCTCGCGCTGCTCAATCTCTTCGACCCGAAGACCGGCGTGCCGGTGGCCATCATCGATGCCTCCGACATCACCGACATGCGCACCGGCGCGATCACCGCCATCGGCGCCAAGCACCTGGCGCGCAAGGATTCGAAGATCCTCGGCCACATCGGCGCGCGCGGCACCTCGTACTGGAACGTGCGCCTGCTGCACTCCATCTTCAAGTTCGACGAGATCCGCGTGCACTCGCGCCGGCCCGAGAGCCGCGATGCCTTCGCCGCCCGGCTCGAAAGCGACCTCGGCATGAAGATCACGGTGACCGAAGACTGGGAATCCTGCGTGCGCGGCGCCGACATCGTGGTCGAGGCCTCGCGCCTCGAGAAGCCCACGCCGATGCTCAAGACCGAGTGGATCAAGAAGGGCGCCTGCGTCATTCCCTACGGCACCATGAGCGCGGTCGAACTCTCGCTGACCGACATCATGGACAAGATGGTGATGGACGACTGGGGCCAGGCCAAGGCCGGCCCCTTCGGCGCGCTGCGTGCCCACGTGGACAGCGGCAAGCTGTCGGAGGAGACGCTCCATGCCGAGCTCGGCCAGATCGTGGCCGGCCTGAAGCCCGGGCGCGAGCGCGAGGACGAGACCAATCTCTTCTGGCACCGCGGCCTCTCGCTGTCGGATATCGCGCTCGGCTCGGCCATGCTCGCGAAGGCGAAGACCATGGGCCTCGGGCAGCAGTTGCGCTTCCGCTGACATCGATGATGCCGGTCGCCAACGCGCGCATGTACTCGGCCACCGCTTCGGCGCGGGCCGACTGGAAAGCGCTGCTTGCATGGGCGCTCGCGCGCGCCGGGCTCGACTGGAAGGTGATCGACTACGACGCGCCGGCACCCCTCTCGGCGCTGTGGGCGCGCGACGATCTCGGCCTGGCGATGATGTGCGGACTGCCCTTCTCGCAGCGTGCGCCGCGACCCACGCTGGTCGCCGCGCCGATCCCTTCGCCCGCGCGCTACGCGGGCAGGCCGGTCTACTTCACCGACATCGTGGTGCGCGCCGATTCGAAGCACCAGCGCCTCGAGGACACCTTCGGCGGCGTGGTGGGCTACACGCTCGCCGATTCGATGTCGGGCGGCGTCGCGTTGCGCAACCATCTCGCGCCATACCGCGCAGCGCACGGTTCGCGGCTCTACCGCGAGGCCGTGGGAAACCTCGTCCATGCGCGCGGCGTGATCGAAGCCCTGGCCGCGGGCCGCATCGATGTCGGCCCGCTCGACAGCTATTACCACGACCTGCTTCGCGGCAGCGAACCCGCGTTGGCAGAGCAGGTGCGCGTCGTCGCCAGCACCGAGGCGATGCCGATCCCGCCGCTGGTCGCGACGGCGGCGCTCTCGCCCGACGAACTTGCGCGCCTGCGCGATGCCTTGCGCGATGCGGCGGACGCGCCGGAACTCGAGGCCGTGGCGGAACGCTTGTTGCTTGCAGGTTTCGCCGTGCCCGACCCCGCCGACTACGAAGTCCTCGCGGCGATCGCCCTGCGTCCCATCCCCCCTTTCGAGGAACTCTGATGATGATCAAGCGCCGTCTCGCCTTTCTGTTGCCCCTGCTGCTCGCCTTGCCGTTGGCGGCGCATGCGCAGGCCTATCCCGCCAAGCCTGTCCACCTGATCGTGCCCTTCGCGCCCGGCGGTCCGGCCGATGTGGTGGCGCGCGTGCTGGGGCAGGAGCTCGCGGAGATCCTGGGCCAGCCCTTCGTGGTCGAGAACAAGGTCGGTGCCGCCGGCAACATCGGCGTCGATTTGATCGCCAAGGCCATGCCCGACGGCTACACGCTCGGCATCGTGCCGGTCGGCAACATCGCGGTGAATCCGAGTCTCTTTCCCACGCTGCCCTACAAGGCCTCCGAGCTGCAGCCGGTCGCGATGCTCGCCACCGTCGAGAACGTGCTGGTGGTGAACGCCGCAGTGCCGGCGAAGTCGGTGAAGGAGCTGCTCGCGCTCGCCAAGCAGAAGCCCGGCAGCCTGAGCTTCGCATCGCCCGGCGCCGGCAGCCAGGCCCACCTGGCCGGCGAGCTGATGGCGCTCGATGCCGACCTGCAGCTGATCCACGTGCCCTACAAGGGCATCGGGCCGGCGCTGAACGACGTGGTGGGCGGGCAGGTGACGATGATGTTCGGCTCCATATCGGCGGTGCTGCCGCACGTGAAGTCCGGCAAGCTGCGCGCGCTCGGCGTCGCCAGCCTCAAGCGCTCTGCCACGATGCCCGAGTTGCCGACCATCGCGGAGCAGGGCTTGCGGGGCTTCGAGGCCGTGTCGTGGTACGCGCTGATGGCGCCGGCCGCCACGCCCAGGGCCGTCGTCGACCGCCTCAACGCCGAAAGCGCGCGCGTGCTGGCCAAGCCCGAGATGAAAGAGAAGTTCGCAGGCCTCGGCCTCGAGCCGGGCAGTGGCAAGCCGCAGGAGATCGTTGCCACGATCCAGACCGAAACCGCGCGCTGGGCCGACGTGATCAAAAAGAAGAACATCAAGCCCGAGTGAGCGCGCGACTGCGCTCGATCCCTCCCCCCTCTCGTTACCCAAGGAAAAACTCTCATGACCTTTCGCCGCCACCTCCTCGTCGCCGGCCTCGCCGCGCTCGGCTTCAGCGCTACCGCGCTGGCGCAGAACAACGTGCTCACGGTCGCCACCGACGCCACCTTCCCGCCGATGGAATTCGTCGAGAACGGCAAGCGCACCGGCTTCGACGTCGAGCTGGTCGAGGCCATCGGCAAGACGCTGGGGCGCAAGATCGAGTGGGTCGACATCGACTTCAAGGGTCTGGTGCCGGGGCTGGTGTCGAAGCGCTTCGACATGGCCGTCTCGGCGATCTACATCACCGAGGAGCGCAAGAAGGTGGTCGACTTCACCATTCCCTACTACGCGGGCGGGCTGGTCGCGATGGTGAAGGACGGCAATTCCGCCATCAAGACGCCGGCCGATCTCAACGGCAAGAAGGTGAGCGTGCAGGTCGGCACCAAGTCGGTCGGTTTCGTGAAGGAAAAGTACCCGCAGGTGCAGCTGGTCGAGGTCGAGAAGAACCAGGAGATGTTCAACCTCGTCGACATCGGCCGCAGCGACGCGGCCGTGACCGGCAAGCCGGCCGCCTACCAGTACGTGCGCACGCGCCCCGGCCTGCGCGTGCTCGACGAGCAGCTCACCACCGAGGAATACGGCATGGCGATCCGAAAGGACACGCCCGAACTGACCAAGGCCGTGAACGGCGCCATCGAAAAACTCAAGGCGGATGGCACCTACGCGCAAATAGTGAGAAAGTGGTTCAGTAGCTCCGCGAAGTGATCCGGCACCGCCATGGACCTGGACTTCTCACCGCTTGCCGAGGGCTGGCCCGCGCTGCTGCGCGGTGCGCTGGTCACGGTGGAGATCACGGCCTGTGCACTGCTGCTGGGCTGCGTGCTCGGGCTTCTGGTCGGCATCGGCCGGCTCGATCCGCGCCGCAAGACCATCTACGCGCTCTGCACCGCCTACGTGGCGGCCATTCGCGGCACGCCGCTCCTGGTGCAGCTGTTCATCCTGTTCTTCGGCCTGCCGCATTTCGGCCTGCTGCTGCCGGCCTTCGTGTGCGGCGTGCTCGGGCTCGGCGTGTACTCGGGCGCCTACGTATCGGAGATCGTGCGCGGCGCGATCCAGTCGATCGACCGCGGCCAGACCCTGGCGGCGCAGTCGCTCGGCATGCGGCCCTCGGCGGCGATGCGCCACATCATCCTGCCGCAGGCCGTGGTGCGCATGATCCCGCCGCTGGGCAACGAGTTCATTGCGCTCATCAAGAATTCGGCGCTGGTGTCGCTGCTCACCATCCACGACCTGATGCACGAAGGCCAGAAGATCATCAGCGTGTCCTACCGCTCGCTCGAGCTGTACCTGGCCATCGCGCTGGTGTATTTCGCGCTGACCGGCGCGGTCGCGCTGGTGCTGCGGCACTTCGAGCGCCGCTTGCGCTTCGGAGGACTGGTGCGATGAGCCTGCATGCCTTCGACACCGCGACCTTGCCCGTGACGCCATGGAAGAACGGCGGCGGCAGCACGCGCGAGATCGCCTGCTGGCCGCCCGGTGCCGGGCTCGGCGACTTCGAGTGGCGGCTGTCCATCGCCACCATTGCCGCCGGCGGCCCCTTCTCGGTGTTCCCGGGCATCGACCGCACGATCATGCTGCTGGCCGGCGATGGCGTCCGGCTGCACTCGGCCGATGGCACGCTCGATCACCGCCTCGACACGCCGCACCGGCCCTGCGCCTTCAGCGGCGACCTTGCGCTCGACTGCACCCTGCTCGGCAGCGCGTCGAGCGACTTCAACGTGATGGCGCGCCGCGGCCGCTGGCATGCCAAGGTGCAGGTTCTGGAAAGCGCCGCGCCGCTGGCCGGCGCGAGCCACGGCATGCTGCTGGCGCTCTGCGGCCGCTGGCAGCTCGACGGCATGTCGACCATCGACTGCGCCGAAGGCGAAGGCCTGTGGTGGGCCGACGCGCCGCATGCATGGCACGCCACGCCCGACGGCGCCGACGCACGGCTGCTGGCCGTCCGGTTCGACCCGGCCGCTGCCTGACAAAACCGGAGACATGAAGTGATGAAATCTGCCGATGGACTGTGGACCGGCTTGCGCCTCGCGCCGGGAAGCGCGATCGATGCGAGCCTGCCCGAGAGCGCCCGGGCCGCCATCGTGGTGGAGCAGGGCCTGATCCGCTGGATCGGCGATGCCGCCTCAGTGCCGGCCGGCCATGCGGGGCTGCCGCGCCACGACGGCGGCGATGCGCTGGTCACGCCCGGCCTGGTCGATTGCCACACGCACCTGGTCTATGGCGGCCAGCGCGCGAACGAGTTCGCCATGCGGCTCGCCGGCGCGAGCTACGAGGAGGTGGCCAGGGCCGGCGGCGGCATCGTGTCGTCGGTGCGCGCCACGCGCGAGGCCGACGAGGACGCGCTCTACGCCCAGGCCGCGCCGCGGCTCGAGCAGCTGCTGGCCGATGGCGTGTGCGCGATCGAGATCAAGTCCGGCTACGGCCTCGCGCTCGAGCACGAGCGCAAGCAGCTGCGCGTGGCGCGGCGGCTCGGCGAGGCTTATGGCGTCACGGTGCGCACCACCTTCCTCGGCGCCCACGCGCTGCCGCCCGAGTACGCGGGGCGCAGTGGCGACTACATCGAGCTCGTCTGCAACGAGATGATGCCGGCGCTGGCAGCCGAAGGCCTGGTCGATGCGGTCGACGTGTTCTGCGAGCGCATCGCCTTCACGCTGGCCGAGACCGAGCGTGTGTTCCAGGCCGCGCAGGCGCTGGGCCTGCCGGTTAAGCTGCATGCCGAGCAGCTCTCCGACATGGGCGGTGCAGCGCTGGCGGCGCGCTACGGCGCACTCTCGTGCGACCACATCGAGCACCTCTCGGCCGAAGGCATCGCCGCGATGCGCGCGGCCGGCACCGTGGCCGTGCTGCTGCCCGGCGCCTACTACACGCTGCGCGACAAGCAGCTGCCGCCGATCCAGGCGCTGCGCGCGGCCGGCGTGCCGATGGCCGTCTCGACCGACCACAACCCCGGCACCTCGCCGGCGCTGAGCCTGCTCTTGATGATGAACATGGCCTGCACGCTGTTCCGACTCACCGTGCCCGAGGCGCTGGCCGGCGTGACGGTGCATGCCGCGCGCGCACTGGGGCTGCAGCAGACGCATGGCGCGATCGCGGTCGGCATGCCTGCCAACTTCGTGCTGTGGGATGCGCGGGACGCGGCGGAACTGGCCTACTGGTTCGGCCGGCGCGCGGCGAAGCGCATCGTGAGGCAGGGACGCATTGCATAGAAGCAAGACCCCAGATGAGCCAGATCCTCTTCGCCCACGACGCGCTCTTGCCCACCGGCTGGCGCCGCAACGTGCTGCTCGGCTGGGACGCTGCGGGTCGGCTGACGCAGGTCGAGCCCGATGCGGCGCCACCCGCGGACACGCCGCGTGCCACCGGCCCCCTGATCCCCGGCCTGCCCAACCTGCACTCGCATGCCTTCCAGCGCGCCTTCGGGGGACTCACCGAGTTTCGCGGCGCCGCGCAGGACAGCTTCTGGAGCTGGCGCACGCTGATGTACCGCTTCGCCGCGCAGGTCTCGCCGGCGCAGGTCGAGGCGATCGCCACCTGGCTCTACGTCGAGATGCTCGAAGCCGGCTACAGCGCGGTCTGCGAGTTCCACTACCTGCACCACGACAGCGACGGCCGGCCGTACGCCGACGATGCCGAGCTGGCGCTGGCGCTGCTGCGCGCCGCCGAGCGCGCCGGCATCGGCCTCACGCTGCTGCCCGTGCTCTACCAGGCGAGCGGCTTCGGCGGCCTGCCGCCGAACGAGGGCCAGCGCCGCTTCATCCGCGCGACCGATTCGATGCTGCGCCTGCTCGAGCGCCTGCGCCCGCTGTGCGAAGCGCAGGGCGCGCGGCTCGGCCTGGCGCCGCACTCGCTGCGCGCGGTGCCGCCGGAAAGCCTGAGCGAGGCGCTGGCCGGGCTGGAGGCGATCGACGCCAGCGCGCCCATTCACATCCACATCGCCGAGCAGACCGCCGAGGTCGATGCCTGCCTGGCCTGGAGCGGCCAGCGCCCGGTGGCCTGGCTGCTCGACCATGCCGAGGTCGATGCGCGCTGGTGCCTGGTGCATGCCACGCACATGGACGCCGACGAATACCGGCGCGCGCCGGCGAGCGGCGCCGTCGCGGGCCTGTGCCCGACCACCGAGGCCAACCTCGGCGACGGCATCTTCGACTTCGGCGCCTGGCGCGCGGTCGGCGGCCGCTGGGGCGTGGGCTCGGACAGCCACGCCTGTGTCAACGCGGCCGAGGAACTGATGATGCTCGAGTACAGCCAGCGGCTGGCGACCCGGCAGCGCAACGTCGGCGCCGACGCGGCCGAGCCTTCGGTGGCGAGCGCGATGACCTTGGCGGCCGTGCAGGGCGGGGCGCAGGCCTGCGGCCGTGCGATTGCCGGCCTGGCCGTCGGCCAGCAAGCCGATTTCGTGCTGCTCGACGCCGCGCATCCGGCGCTGGCCGGCCTGTGGGCGGCCGACATGCTCTCGGGCCACGTGTTCGCCAGCCATCGCACCAGCGCCATCGACACCGTGTGGGTGGCGGGCCGGCCGCGCGTTGTGGCCGGCCGCCATCCTCTTCATTCCCAAGCCGCGGCGGCCTTCGTCGCCACGCGCACCCAGTTGCTCAGGACGACCCCATGAACTTCCAGACCACCGAACCCGCTTTCCGTTTCCGCCAGGGCTCGCGCCCCTTGCTGATCTCGATGCCGCACGTCGGCACGCACGTGCCTGCGGCGCTGGCAGCACGCTTTACCGACGAGGCGCGCCACGTGCCCGACACCGACTGGCACCTCGAACGCCTCTACGACTTTGCCGACCAACTCGGCGCCTCGGTGCTGGTCGCCACGCATTCGCGCTACGTGGTCGACCTGAACCGCCCGCCGGACAACCAGAACCTCTATCCGGGCCAGGACACGACCGGCCTGTGCCCGGTCGATACCTTCGACAAGACCCCGCTCTACGCTGCCGGCGACCTGCCGGGCGATGAGGAAATCGCGGCCCGGGTCGATGCGATCTGGCGCCCGTACCACCAGCAGCTGCAGGCCGAGCTGAAGCGCCTGAAGGCCGTGCACGGCACCATCGCGCTGTGGGATGCGCATTCGATCCGCTCGGTGCTGCCGCGCTTCTTCGAAGGCCGCCTGACCGACCTCAACCTCGGCACCGCCGACGGCGCGAGTTGCGATCCGGCGCTGGCCGCCGAACTGCTGGGCATCGCCACCTCGAACCCGGCCTACACCGCGGCACTCAACGGCCGCTTCAAGGGCGGCCACATCACGCGCGAATACGGCAACCCGGCTGCCGGCGTGCATGCCGTGCAACTGGAGATGACGCAGGTGAGCTACATGCAGGAACGGCTGCCCTTCGACTACCTGCCGGAGGTCGCGGCGGGCGTGCAGCCGCAGGTGCGGCGCATGATCGAGGCGGTGCTCGGCTTCGTCGAGCGAAAGCAGGGATAACCGCTCCCCGGCCGGGCCATGGCGCGCTTCCTACAATCCGGGCCATGAAGCCCCTCGCCTATACCCGCGCCCAGCAACTGCCCGGCATCCTCGCCGGGCGCATCGCCATCCTCGACGGCGCGATGGGCACGATGATCCAGCGCTTCAAGCTCAGCGAAGCCCAGTACCGCGGCGAGCGCTTCAAGGACTTCCCGCGCGACGTCAAGGGCAACAACGAGCTGCTCTCGCTGACCCGGCCCGACGTGATCCGCGACATCCACGAAGGCTACCTGGCCGCCGGCGCCGACCTCGTCGAGACCAACACCTTCGGCGCGACCCGCATCGCGCAGGAGGACTACAAGATGGCCGAGCTGGCGCGCGAGATGAACCTCGAATCGGCCCGCATCGCGCGCGCTGCCTGCGACAAATTCAGCACCCCGGACAAGCCGCGCTTCGTGGCCGGCGCCCTCGGCCCGACGCCCAAGACCGCCAGCATCAGCCCCGACGTGAACGACCCCGGCGCGCGCAACGTGAGCTTCGAGGAGCTGCGCGCGTCCTACTACGAGCAGGTCGAGGCGCTGGTCGAGGGCGGCGCCGACGTGCTGCTGGTCGAAACCATCTTCGACACCCTCAACGCCAAGGCCGCGCTGTTCGCGGTCGACGAGTACTTCGAGACCAGCGGCGAGCGCCTGCCCTTGATCATCAGCGGCACCGTGACCGACGCCTCCGGCCGCATCCTCAGCGGCCAGACCGTGACCGCTTTCTGGCACAGCGTGCGGCATGCGCGGCCGCTCGCCATCGGCCTCAACTGTGCGCTGGGCGCGGCGCTGATGCGGCCCTACATCCAGGAGCTGGCGCGCGTGGCCGACGACACCTTCATCAGCTGCTACCCCAACGCCGGCCTGCCCAACCCGATGAGCGAGACCGGCTTCGACGAGACGCCGGAGGTCACTTCGCGCCTGCTGCACGAGTTCGCGGCCGAGGGGCTGGTCAACATCGTCGGCGGCTGCTGCGGCACCACGCCCGAGCACATCGCCGCCATCGGGCGTTCGGTGGCGCCGCTTGCGGGGCGTGCGCTGCACCGCGGGGCCGCGTACGCCGAAGCGGCCTGAGGTAAAGAAGCGCCCCCAAGGGTTTCGGCGGTGCACGGGCCCGCGCGATGGGCGTTGCTCGGGTAGGCCGTGGCTGATTGACAACATGTCGAGCGCCCGCCTACCCTGACTGCAAAGGAACATGCCATGAACAAGCTCGTCCAGCGATGGCTGGCCATCGGCGCCGTCGCCCTGGTTCTGCCGGTCGCCGCGGCTGCACAGGAGGCGTTCGCGCGCGGCGCCGTCAACCTGCGTGCCGGCCCCTCGGGCGACTACCCGCTGGTGGCGCGGCTCGGCCCCGGCCAGCCCTTCGAGGTGCTCGGCTGCACCCAAGGCTACGGCTGGTGCGATGTGGTGCTGCCCGACGGCCTGCGGGGTTGGGTCTGGGCGGGCAACATCGACTACGCCTACGACGACCGGCGCGTGCCGCTGGCCACCTACGGCGCCATGATCGGCGTGCCGATCGTCGGCTTCACCATCGGCAACTACTGGAGCAACCACTACCGCGACCGCCCCTGGTACGACGAGCGGCGCTGGTGGGGCGACCGGCCGCCGCCACCGCCCTCGGCCGGCTGGCGCCCGATGCCACCGCCGCGCCCGGACTGGCGGCCCAACCCGTGGCGCGACCCGGGCTACGCGCATCCGGGACCGGGCTTCCGGCCGCAGCCCTATCCGCAGTACCAGCCGCCTCCGCAGCCGCAGCCGCAGCCCGGTTGGCGGACGCCGCCTGGACAGCACCCGCCGCAGGACCACGGTGTGCGGCCTCCGCGTCCCGAGCATGGCGTCCGCCCGCCGCCGGACGCGCGCCCACCCATCGCGCAGCCTGGCGGGCGCCCGCCAGGCGTGCAGCCGGGCGCTGTTCCGCGGGCTCAGTTGCCGGGTGCCGAAGCGCGGCAGAGACAACTGGACCGGATCAACCGCCCACCGTCGGACCAGCCGCCCTAAGCCTATTCCCTAGGCCTATTCCCTAGGCCTATCACGGCCCTTCGCCCTTCTTGCGCGCGATCAAAGACACGAAGCGCTGCGCGCCCAGCCCCAGCGGCCGCTCGCGCGACCACACCACGTCCACCCACAGGTCGAGCCCGTTGGTCAGGTTCTCGAACGGGATTTCCAGCAGCGCGCCGGCTGCCACGTGCGGCCGCGCGAAGTTGCGTGGCAGCCAGCCCCAGCCGAGGCCGGCGGTGATCAGGCTCAGCGCGGCCAGCGCGTTGTCGGTGCGCCAGACGTGCCGCGCGAACACGAAGCGCGGGTCGCTCGTGGCCAGGTCGCGCCCGGCCACCACGATCTGGCGCGTGGTCGTCAGGTGCTCCTCGCGCAGCCGGCCACCGGCCGCGGCCAGCACCGGATGGCCGGGCGCCATCACCGCGACCATGGTGTCGTTCGCCACTTCCTGAAAGCCCTCGCGGCCGTCGAGACTGGGCCGCTCGAAGACCAGCGCCAGCTGTGCGCGGCCGCTGTGCAAGAGCGCCAGCGCATCGGCCTGCGGTGCCGCCAGCACCTCGACTTCCAGCAGCGGGTATTCCTGCGCCAGCGCGGCCAGCGGCGCGCTCCAGGGTGCCGCCAGCAACTCGGGCGCGATCGCCAGCGTGAGCCGGTGCTCCAGGCCCTGGGTCAGCGCCAGCGCCTGCACCTGCAGCTGCTTGAGCTGCGCCGCGAGCAGCCGCGCCTGCGGCTCCAGCGAGCGCGCCGCGGCCGTGGGCCGGGGTTCCCGGCCGCTGCGGTCGAAGAGCAGCAAGTCCAGCTCGGCCTCCAGGTTCGCGATCGTCATGCTCACGGCCGAAGGCACGCGTCCGAGCGCCCGCGCGGCGGCCGAGAAGGAGCCGTGGTCGAGCACCGCGAGGAACACCTGCACGTGGTCACCGGAAAAGCTCATGACATTTCAGTAAATCTGAAGGAAGATGACTTTTTATATCAGAAGGGCGCACATAAAGTCGGAACCAAACCAGACCCCAGGAAGATTCATGCAAGGGCTCAAGCGCCGTGTCGTCTACATCACGCTCTATGAAGGAATTGCCATCGTCGCGGCCAGCGCCGGATTGGCTTTGATGTCGGGGCAGGGCATGGGCCACTCGGGCGTGGTGGCCGTCATCGCCTCGGTCATCGCGATCCTCTGGAACCTGGCTTTCAACACGCTGTTCGAGCGATGGGAATCGCGCCAGGCCGTGCGCGGCCGGAGCCTGCGCCGGCGCATCGCCCACGCGATCGGCTTCGAGGGCGGGCTGGTCGCCTTCCTGGTGCCGGTCTTCGCCTGGTGGATGGACGTGAGCCTCTGGCAGGCGCTGGTGATGGACCTGGGCCTGGTGGTCTTCTTCCTGGTCTACACCTTCGTCTTCAACTGGGCTTTCGACCTGCTGTTCGGGCTGCCGGCGTCGGCCGCCGGCGCGGCGCAGCCGGCGTAAAATCCGCGGCTCCCAAGGAGCGTTGCAGCGCGGCCGTCTTCCATCGAAGAGGCCGCGTCAGGCTTGGGCTCGCAACGACGCTCGCCTGACCTCCCATTTGCAGGTGAGCCCATGTCTTCCGAGTCGTCTTCCGTCCAAGTTCCCCCGATGAAGCTGTCCGGCCTCGAGCCGGTGCAGATCGGCGCGGGCACGCTCTTCGTCAACATCGGCGAGCGCACCAACGTCACCGGCTCCAAGGCCTTCGCCCGCATGATCCTCAACGGCCAGTTCGAGGAAGCGCTGGCGGTCGCGCGGCAGCAGGTCGAGAACGGCGCCCAGGTGATCGACATCAACATGGACGAGGCCATGCTCGACAGCAAGGCCGCGATGGTGCGCTTCCTGAACCTGATCGCCAGCGAGCCCGACATCGCGCGCGTGCCGATCATGATCGACAGCTCCAAGTGGGAGGTGATCGAGGCCGGCCTGCGCTGCATCCAGGGCAAGGGCATCGTCAACTCGATCAGCATGAAGGAGGGCATCGACGCCTTCAAGCACCACGCCACGCTGCTCAGGCGCTACGGCGCGGCCGCGGTCGTGATGGCCTTCGACGAGAAGGGACAGGCCGACACCTACCAGCGCAAGATCGAGATCTGCGAGCGCGCCTACCGCATCCTGGTCGACGAGATCGGCTTCCCGCCCGAGGACATCATCTTCGACCCCAACATCTTCGCGATCGCCACCGGCATCGAGGAGCACAACAACTACGCGGTCGACTTCATCAACGCCACGCGCTGGATCAAAGAGAAGCTGCCGGGCGCCAAGGTGTCGGGCGGCGTGTCGAACGTGAGCTTCAGCTTCCGCGGCAATGACCCGGTGCGCGAAGCCATCCACACCGTTTTCCTCTACCACGCGATCCAGGCGGGCATGGACATGGGCATCGTCAACGCCGGCATGATGGGCGTCTACGACGACCTCGAGCCCGAGCTGCGCGAGCGCGTGGAAGACGTGGTGCTGAACCGCCGCCCCGATGCCGGCGAGCGCCTGGTCGAAGTGGCCGAGACCGCCAAGAGCGGCGCCAAGGACGAGAGCAAGAAGCTCGAGTGGCGCGGCACGCCCGAGCACCCGGTGCACGTGAACCAGCGGCTGTCGCATGCCATGGTGCACGGCATCACCGACTTCATCGTCGAGGACACCGAGGAGGCCTACCAGCAGATCCTGGCCAAGGGCGGCCGGCCGCTGCACGTGATCGAAGGCCCGCTGATGGACGGCATGAACATCGTCGGCGACCTGTTCGGCCAGGGCAAGATGTTCCTGCCGCAGGTGGTGAAGTCGGCGCGCGTGATGAAGTCGGCCGTGGCGCACCTCATCCCCTACATCGAGGAAGAGAAGCGCCAGGACGAGGCCGCGGGCCGCGACGTGCGCACCAAGGGCAAGATCATCATCGCCACCGTCAAGGGCGACGTGCACGACATCGGCAAGAACATCGTGACCGTCGTGCTCCAGTGCAACAACTTCGAGGTGGTGAACATGGGCGTGATGGTCCCGTGCCACGAGATCCTGGCGCGCGCCAAGGTCGAGGGTGCGGACATCGTGGGCCTCTCGGGCCTGATCACGCCCAGCCTCGAGGAGATGCAGTACGTCGCCGGCGAGATGCAGAAGGACGAGCATTTCCGCATCCGCAAGATCCCGCTCTTGATCGGCGGCGCCACCACCAGCCGCGTGCACACGGCGGTGAAGATCGCGCCGCACTACGAAGGCCCGGTGGTCTACGTGCCCGATGCCTCGCGCAGCGTGAGCGTGGCGCAGTCGCTGCTCTCGGACCAGGCGGCGGCCTACATCGACGAGATCAACGCCGACTACGACAAGGTGCGCCACCAGCACGCCAACAAGAAGCAGGTGCCGCTGTGGCCGCTGGCCAAGGCGCGCGCCAACAAGACGCCGATCGACTGGTCGAACTACCAGCCGCCGGTGCCGAAGTTCATAGGCCGGCGCGTGTTCAGGAACTTCGACCTGAGCGAGCTCGCCAAGTACATCGACTGGGGCCCCTTCTTCCAGACCTGGGACCTGGCCGGCGCGTTCCCGGCGATCCTGAAGGACGAGGTCGTCGGCACCGAGGCCGTGCGCGTCTATGCCGACGGCCAGCGCATGCTCAAGCGCCTGATCGAGGGCCGCTGGCTCACCGCCAGCGGCGTGATCGGCTTCTGGCCGGCCAACACCGAGAACGACGACGACATCGTGCTCTACACCGACGAGTCGCGCACCGAGGCCGCGCTCACCTGGTGGGGCATGCGCCAGCAGACCGAAAAGCAGGTGATCGAAGGCGTCATGCGCCCGAGCCGCTGCCTGGCCGACTTCGTCGCGCCGCGCGAGAGCGGCCTCGCGGACTACGTGGGCATGTTCGCCGTGACGGCCGGCCTCGGCGTCGAGAAGAAGGAGAAGTACTTCATCGACGATCTCGACGACTACTCGGCCATCATGCTCAAGGCGCTGGCCGACCGCCTGGCCGAAGCCTTCGCCGAGGCGCTGCACCACCGCGTGCGCACCGACCTCTGGGGCTATGCGGCCGACGAAGGCCTGAGCAACGAAGAGATGATCGGCGAGAAGTACCGCGGCATCCGCCCGGCGCCCGGCTACCCCGCATGTCCCGACCACAGCGTGAAGCGGCCGATGTTCGACCTTCTGAACTGCGCGGACATCGGCATGACCCTGACGGAGAGCCTCGCTATGATGCCCGCGGCCAGCGTCAGCGGCTTCTACCTGAGCCATCCCGACGCGACCTACTTCAACGTCGGCAAGATCGGGCACGACCAGCTGCAAGACCAGGCAGCGCGGCGCATGAAGAGCGAAGCGGATCTGGAGCGGCTGCTGGCCCCCAATCTTTGACCCGCAACCGGCGCGCATCGGGGCCGGCAACGGAGAGTTCTTATTCAGAAATTGATTTTTGCAGCCGCGCACTATGCGGCGCTGGCGATCTTCGTCGCCGGCTGTTGGGGCTACGGCCGGGCGCTGTTCGTGCGCCTGGGTTCGCCCGCGCGCCACGACGTCTGGCTCCAGACCGCGATGGCTGCCGCGCTCGGCCTCGGTGTCTTCATCTGCGCCTTTCAGCTGCTCGGCATCGCGAGCGTGTTCGACACGGCCGGCGTGCTGCTGCTGGTCGCGGTCGGCTTCGCTGCGGCTTGCGTGCAGTTTCCGGGCTGGATGCGGGAAGTGCGCGCCTCGGGCCCGGGGCTGCCCCTGTCATGGGTCGACAAGGCGGGCCTGGCCGCGCTGGCGCTGGTCGCGCTGCCCACGCTGCTGGCGCCGCTGGCGCCGCCGGTCGCCTTCGACGAGCTGATGTACCACCTGCCTTATGCGCGCGAGGTGGCGCAAAGCGGCGCGCTCGGCATCCACGAGTGGCTGCGCTATCCCTGGTTCCCGTACAACTACAACCTGCTCTATGCGGCCGCGCTGATGGTCGGCGACGACGTGTTCGCACACCTGCTGAATGCGCTGGCCGGCTGGCTGTCGGTGTGGATGGTCTACCGCCTGGGCGTGCTGCACCTGAACCGCGTGCTGGCCTGCGCGGGCGCCGCCATCTGGCTCGGCATGGGCGACTACTCGAACGCCCTGATCGACGTGGGCGTCGCACTCTTCGTGCTGGCGGCCTGGGTCGCCCTGTGGTGGTGGCGCGAATCGCCGCCGGAGCGGGGGCCGCGCTGGCTGGCGCTGGCGGCCTTCTTCCTCGGCCTGGCGGCAGGTTCCAAGTACCAGGCGCTGACCTTCCTGCCCCTGGTGGGCTGGTTCGTGATCCGCCGCGAACGGCGCGCCGGCGTCTGGGCCGTCGCGCTGCTGTGCTTCCTCGTTCCCAGCATCTACTGGTATGCGCGCAACGCGCTCATGACGGGCGATCCCTTCAATCCCATCGGCGCCAAGCTCTTCGGCTTCAGCAACTGGAACCTGGCCGACTACAAGAACCAGCTCGAGGACGTGCGCCTCCACGCCGCCTTTCCCAGCCTGCTGATCTGGCCCGCAGTGCTGGCGCCCCTCAGCAAGGCCTGGCGGCGCTCGCCGGCCGTGCACGCGGCGATCATCTTCTGCGCCTATTCGGTGCTCGTCTGGGCGCTCACCTCGCGCTACCCGCGCTACCTGACGGCTTCGTTCCCGCTGATCGCGCTGGTCGCCGTGCTGGGCTGGCAGGTGCTGCTCGGCTGGATCGTGGCGGGGCTGCGCAGGCTGCTGCCGGTAGCAGGTCGCACGGGCTGGCCGGTGCGTGCGGGCAGTCTCTTCGTCATTGTTTTCCTGGCGGCGCTCGCGGCAGTGTCCGTGCGCCATACCGCGCGTGCGCTGGCCAAGGTATCGCCTTCGCCCGAGACGCGGGAAGCCTTCTTGCGCGCCAACGTGCCCGGCTATGCCGCCATGAACTACCTGCGCGAACACGCGACCGGCCGCGTCTACCAGGTCGCGCTGAGCGAGGCGATCTACTATGGGCCTAACCCGGTCTGGGGCGACGCGCTGGGACCGTGGCGCTACACGGACTTCCTTCCTCTCGCGCCCTCCGAGATGGCGCGCAAGCTCGCGGGCCTGGGCTTCGAGGCCATCGTCATGCCCCACACGATGGTGCCGCAGCTCACGACCAAGCCTGGTTTCGAAGATCATTTCGCCCTGATGTACGAAAAAGACGGCGCCAGGGCCTACCGCATCCTGCAATACAAGAATGACCGAGCACCCTGACCCGCGCCACGCCGCGTCGCCGCCGCTGCTGCCCTCGCTGCGGATCGCCGCGGTGATCCCGTGCTTCAACGAGGCCCTGGCCGTCGCGCAGGTGGTGGACGAGTTCCGCGCGGCCGTTCCCGAGGCCGAGATCCACGTCTTCGACAACGCCTCGACCGACGACACCGCGGCCGTCGCCCGCGCCGCCGGTGCGCAGGTGACGCACGTGGCCCTGCGCGGCAAGGGCAACGTGGCGCGGCGCATGTTCGCAGACGTGGAGGCCGACATCTACGTGATGGTCGACGGCGATGCCACCTACGACCTGGGCGAGCTGCGCCGGCTGATCGACACGCTGGTCGAAGGCAATCTCGACATGGTGGTGGGCTCGCGAATCGACGACGGCCACGACGCCCACACCTACCGTGCCGGCCATCGCTTCGGCAACCGCCTGCTGACCGGTGCGGTGGCGGGCCTCTTCGGCGGCCGGCTGACCGACATGCTCTCGGGCCTGCGCGTGTTCTCGCGGCGCTACGCCAAGTCCTTTCCGGCTGTCTCCGAAGGCTTCGAGATCGAGACCGAGCTCACGGTCCACGCGCTGGAGCTGCGCATGCCCTTCGCCGAACTGCCGGTGCGCTACCGCTCGCGCCCCGAGGGCTCGCACAGCAAGCTCTCGACCTACAGGGACGGCTGGCGCATTCTCAAGACCATCTGCAAGCTGTTCGTGAGCGAACGGCCGCTGCTCTTCTTCTCGAGCATCGCGACCGTGCTGGTGCTGGGCTCGATCGCGGCCGCGGTGCCGCTGGCCGTGACCTACATCGACACCGGCCTGGTGCCGCGCCTGCCGACGGCGGTGCTGCTGACCGGCACCATGCTGGCCGCGATGCTGGCCTTCGTCTGCGGCATCGTGCTGCACACCGTGACCATCGGGCGGCAGGAGGCCAAGCGCTTGCGCTACCTTTCGATCCCGGGCGTGCGCCATCGCGGCCGCGCATGAAGGCGGGCCGCGAGTTCCTGTTCTTCGCGGCCGCCGGCGTCGCGGGCCTCGGGGTCGATGTGGGCGTGCTGTATCTCGCGGCGCCCTGGCTCGGCTGGTACATGGCGCGCGTGCTGTCTTTCGTGGCGGCGGCGAGCGCGACCTGGGCGCTGAACCGGCGCTACACCTTCGCGGCCCGGCATTCGGGCGTCTCGATGCTGCGCGAGTACCTCGGCTACCTAGTGACCATGCTGGGCGGCGCCTTCGTCAACTACGGCGTCTATGTGCTGGTGTTGCACACGCTGAGCGGCCCATGGGCGCCGGCGGTCGGCGTGGCGCTTGGCAGTCTGGCGGGGATGGTGCTCAACTTTCTTTCCGCGCGGCACCTGATATTCAAGTCGAGGCGCGAGCGCTGAGGGCTGGTTGTGGACTGCGTCCTTACGGGGCGCACGCCGACAGTGACTGCCTGCGGTGCGGATACGCTGCTGCTTCCATCCGCTCGCGCAGGCATCGCTCGATGACCTTTCCTCGCCGCAAGTTCCTGCTGATTGCTGGGGCGCTCGCTGCATCCGGTGCATCGGGGGCGGCCTGCGCTGCCAAGACGTCGGCCGAAGCCAAGACCGCCCCCTCCGATGCGCAGGAACCCAGGGCATTGGACCGGCTCAACGCGGCGACTGAGATGCCGATGCTTTCCCAGGGCGCCAGAGGCGCCGCGGTGGTTCGTGCCCAGATCCTGCTTGACCGTGCATGGTTCTCGCCCGGCGAGATCGACGGCGGCTTTGGTGCAAACATGCGGCGTGCGGTGGCCGCGTACCAGACGGCGAGCGGCATCGCCCCCACCGGCAAGGTGGACGCCGCCACCTGGGCGGCCCTCAGAAACGACACCGCGCCTTTGTTCGCCGCATACCTCATCACCGAGAGGGATGCTGCCGGGCCCTTCACGGCGACGCCAAAGGACATGGTCGACAGGGCAAAGCTGAAATCGCTCGACTACGAATCCGTCCAGGAAGCGTTGTCGGAGAAGCATCACATGGCGCCGAAGCTGCTGGCCGACCTGAACAAGGGCGCGCGCTTCAGGGCCGGCGATCAGATCGTGATTGCCAACGTGGCCGGCGCTGCGGATCCAGCGGTTGTGAAAGCCGCGGCGTCGATCGAGATCGACAAGTCCGAGCACATGCTGTTCGTGCTCGACCGCGACGGCAAGTCGCTGGCCGGCTTCCCGATCAGTATCGGCGGGCGGCTTGATCCCTTGGAACTCGGCAGGATGAAGATCACCAACGAAGTGAAGAATCCGACCTTCACCTACGATCCCGGGCTCCTCAAGAATGCGCCAGCGAAGGCGAAGAAGGTCGAAGTGCCGCCCGGCCCCAACAATCCGGTGGGCAGCACCTGGATTGGACTTTCGAAACCGCACTGGGGCATTCACGGAACGCCGTCTCCCGCGCGCGTCGGTCACCGGGAAACCAATGGCTGCATTCACTTGACCAACTGGGATGCGGCGCGATTGTCGACCCTGGCCAAGACCGGGTTTGCGGTGCAGGTAAAGCCATAACGGGATCTCGGTGCGCCTGGTGCAAGTACTGGAAATCGCAAGCAGACCCTTCTCGGTTTCATAAGTCGCGCCATGAATCGAGGCAGTGAGCGGCAAGAGCGGTGACCCAGAACGGATCATCTGGATCGAAGGCAAGCCCGAACTTGGGAGTGATGAGAAAGCCTGCCTTCTCAAACGCAGACGGATCTGTAGCTCGAACGAAAGATGCAAGTGCGGTGAACGGCACTGACAGATTGCCGATGTTCACGACCGGTGCTTGCGCGGTGATCTCTTCCAACCTGCCGCAGTCCTGGAAACGGTAGACCACCGAGTCGTAGTCGAGCTCATTGAGCCCGACGCCGTTTCGGCACGTTCTCGCGGGCTTGCCTCGCATCTTCACGACCTCTTGTCTCGAGGCCGAGAACGGTGTTTCATCGACGCATACGAACGGATCCAGATTCATTTGATCGCCGCGCGCGCTTCGTTCAGTCAGTGCACCCCCGACACCACCACCGGAATCTCGGTCGCCGGCGGCGTGTTGCGGCTGCGACCGCAGCGCACGATGCCGTCGATCATCACCATGCCGACGCCAGGGATGTCGCCCAGCTGCACGCTTTCGAGCAGGGTCTTGCCGGCTGTGTGCTGCGCCCGGTCCATGAAGACGAAGTCGGCGTCGCGGCCGACCTCGATCAGCCCGCAGTTGAGCTTGCGGATGCGCGCCGTGTTGCCGGTCGCGAAGCAGAACACCAGCTCGGCCGGAATGTTCGCGATCGCAGACAGCATCGCCACCATGCGCAGGATGCCCAGCGGCTGCACGCCCGAGCCGGCCGGCCCGTCGGTGCCGAGGATCACGCGGTGCGGGCACTTGAGGTCCAGCGCCGCCCGGGCCGCCGCAATGGCCACGCGCTCATTTCCGTTGTGCACGATCTCGATCGCGCGCGAGGACTTCTCGCACAGCTCGCACACATGCGCCTCGGGCAGCGAGGTGTGGCCGCCGTTGATGTGGCCGATGACGTCGGCGTCGGCCTCGAGCACCACGTCCTTGTCGATCAGGCCCGAGCCGGGGATCGAGGGGCCGCCGGTGTGGATGGTGCTCTGGATGCCGTACTTGCGCGCCCAGGCCACCATCTCCTTGGCCTCGTAGCCCGCCTTCACCGAGCCCAGGCCCACCTCGCCTAAAAGGCCCACGCCGGCCTCGGCCATTTCCTTGAAGTCGCTCTCGACCATGCCCTTCTCGAGCACCGGCGCGCCGGCCAGCACCTTGACGCCGCCGGGGCGGAAGTTGTCGAAGGCGCGCTGGGCGGTGATGGCCAGCGCCTTCAGTCCCACGATGTCCTTGGGTCGGCCGGGCAGGTGCACCTCGCCGGCCGAGATCATGGTGGTCACGCCGCCGTTCATCGTCGAGTCGATCCAGCCGAGCTGGCTCTGGCGCGGCGTCCAGTCGCCGAACACCGGGTGCACGTGGCTGTCGATCAGGCCGGGGGCGACGCAGGTCTTCTTGCAGTCGATGACGGTCTGCGCGCCTTCGGTGTCGCAGTCCTTTTCCTTGCCGACCGCGACGATCAGCCCGTCGTTCACGACCAGGGTGTCGGCGTCGAGGATGGGCTGGTCGATGTCGCCCGAGAGCAGCAGGCCTATGTTCCGGATGACGACCTTGCCCGACTTTGCGCCGGTTGCGACTTCTGCCATGTCTTAGCCTCGTGGGGTGGGGTGGTTGTTTCTTCCTCGGAAGCGCCCGCGTCGACCGTGCGCAGCACCGTCTCGATCACGAAGTCTTCCCAGTGCGCGACCGCCTCCGGCGTTTCCAGCGGCTCGCCGAGGAAAGCCGTCAGCGTGTGGCGGTTGGACGTGTAGAAGTAGCCGGTGGAGGCGATCAGCAGGTAGAGATCGCGCGCAGCGACGTCCTCGCGGAACAGGCCCTGGTCGACGCCGCTTTCAAGCAGCTTCTGGATGATGGCGATCGCGCGCGACGAGTATTCGCGCGCGCGCAGCGATTTCGCGACGTGCCGGCCCTTGTGCAGGTTCTCGGTGTTGAGCAGCGTGACGAACTCAGGATTCTTGCGGTAGTAGCCGAGCACGAAGCGGATCACCGCCGTCAGCGCCTCGACCGGCCGCGAGGCATCGAGCTCGATCGCGGCCTCCGCCTCGTCCATGCGCCGGTAGATGCTTTCGAGCACCGCGATGAAGAGGCCTTCCTTGCTGCCGAAGTAGTAATAGATCATGCGGTCGTACGACTTGGCCGCCTTCGAGATCTTCTCGACGCTGCCGCCGTCGTAGCCGTACTTGGCGAACACCTTGGTGGCCGCGCGCAGGATGCTGTCGCGTGTGGCTTGCGCGGCGGCCTCGCGCACGCCAGTGCGGCGCGTGGCCGGCTTGGTCGAGCTGCGGCCGTTGGGCATCTACTTCTCGGCGAAGGCGCGTTCGACCACGAAGTCGCCCGGCGTCGACGTGTTGCCCTCTTTGAACCCGCGCGCTTCGAGGATGTGCTTGAGGTCGACCAGCAGCCCCGGGCTGCCGCACAGCATCACGCGGTCTTCCGCGGCATTGAGCGGCGGCAGGCCGAGGTCGTCGGTCAGCTTGTTGGTCTCGATCAGCTCGGTGATGCGGCCCATGTTGCGGAATTCCTCGCGCGTCACGGTCGGGTAGTAGAGCAGCTGCTTCTCGATCATCTCGCCCAGGAATTCATGCTTGGGCAGGTGGTCGGTCACGAGGTCGTGGTAGGCCAGCTCGTCGATCTGGCGCACGCCGTGCACCAGGATGACCTGCTCGAACTTCTCGTAGGTGTCCGGGTCGCGAATGATGCTCATGAACGGTGCGAGGCCGGTGCCGGTGCCGAACAGATAGAGGCGCTTGCCCGGCAGGGTGTAGTCGATCAGCAGCGTGCCGGTGGGCTTGCGGCCGACGATGATGTTGTCGCCGATCTGGATGTGCTGCAGCTTCGAGGTGAGCGGGCCTTCCTCGACCTTGATGCTGAGGAACTCCAGGTGCTCCTCGTAGTTGGGACTCACGATGCTGTAGGCGCGCAACAGGGGCTTGTTGTTGACCTTGAGGCCGATCATCGTGAAATGGCCGTTCGAAAAGCGAAGGGCCGGATCGCGCGTGGTGGTGAAGGTGAACAGGCGGTCGGTCCAATGGTGGACGCTCAACACGCGTTCTTCGCTGAATGCACTCATAGGAATCAGGGACGGTTATGAATGAAAAGGAGATCCGCCGATTGTCGGCGACGCCGCGAAAACACCATTGCAAGCTTGGATTCTGTTTGCTACATTGGCCTTCAATGTAGTGATTGCAACATGAAAGTGTAGGGAATGCTACACAAAGCGCGAATCCGGCACAAGCGGCTTCCCGGCACAGATGTTGCAGACCGTTCGACCCCCGAATCCACGAACAGCCCGCGATGACCGAACACACCAAGACAGACGGATTGCCCGGCATGGACATGCCGGTACTGCCAGAGGCCGCAGGCCGCTCGCCACTGCGCAACGAGCGCATGAGCACGAGCAAGGTCGAGTGCAATGCCTGCCCGGTGCTGTGCCAGATCTCCGAGGGCCGCACCGGCGCCTGCGACCGCTATGCCAACCGCGACGGCGTGCTGGTGCGCGTCGACCCGGTGCTGCTGCTGCGCCGCGAACTCGCGAGCGAAGCGCCGGCGCTGGTTCCCTTTGCCCGGCCCGCGGCCGAGGCGCCCGTCGAGGCCGACCCGGACTGGCAAGGCGATCTCCTTCATGCCGACGAGGTCTTCGTCACGGGCGTGGGCTCTTCCACCACCTACCCCGACTACAAGCCCGCGCCCTTCATCGTGGCCTCCAAAGCCCAGGGCGTCGACATGGTCACGGTCGTCACCGAGGGCATCTTCAGCTACTGCAGCTTCAAGGTGAAGATCGACACCGACCGCTTCCTCGGCGCCGAGCAGGCCAATGTGCGCTACCGCGGCGAGGTGGTAGGCCACGTCACCACGGCCGAATACGGCTCGCAGATGCTCTCGCTCGGCGGCGTGCACCACCTCACGGGCGGCAGCAAGAAGGAAGGCCGCATGACGGCCGAGCTGATGCAGCTGCTGGGCAACAAGAAGGCGGCCGAGTGCGTGATCGACGGCGGCGCCAGCATGGTGATCCAGGCCGGCCGCGCGCCCATCGTCAATGGCGTGGAAGAAAAACGCATGCGCGTGGGCTGCGGCTCCGCGGCCATCGGCATCTTCGCGCGCCAGCTCTTCGGCCAGGCCGACGAGGTGGTGGTGGTCGACGATCACATCACCGGCGTGCTCACCGAGCACCAGGCCGGCCGCTGCCTCGACATGCCGCCTTCGGGCATCCAGATGCGCGGGCGCAAGTCCACGCCCGGGCGCTACTTCCAGGTGGCGAATCCCGGCAACGGCTGGGGCGGCACCGACATCGACGATCCGCTGTCGATCATCGAAGGCTGGGAGGAGGGCGTGGCCAAGCCGGGCCTGCGCCTCCTGATGACCTCCACCACCGGCGAGCATGCGCAGTGGTACGTGCTCGACGACCAGCTGCAGCCGGTCGAGCAGGAGATGCCGGCCGAAGTGCGCCGTGTGGTCGAGCGCATCGGCGAGAACTGCGAGCCGTCGCTGTGCACCGTGCTCTTTCTCGGCGGCGCCGGCGGGTCCTTGCGCGCCGGCGTGACCGAAAACCCGGTGCTGCTCACCCGCGCCATCAAGCGCGCGCTGGTCAACGTGACCTGCGGCGGTGCGCCGGCCTACGTGTGGCCGGGCGGCGGCATCACGGTCATGGCGGACGTGCTGCGCATGCCGGACAACAGCTTCGGCACCGTGCCCACGCCGGCGATCGTCGCGCCCATCGAGTTCAGCATGCGGCGCGAGGACTACGCCGCGCTGGGCGGGCACATGGAGCACGTGTTCTCGCTCGAACAGGCGCTCGCGCGCGGCGCCTGGCAGAACGACGGTGCGCCGCTGGCGCGCCAATGGCTTCGCATGGACGATGCGAACCCGTGGCCGCTCGGCCAACCGCCCATGCTGGGCTGACCGGACTTCGACTTCCATGAGCGCCCAACGCACCGCACTCGACGGCGGCCGCTGGCATCTGAACCACGGCCCGATCGACATCGTGGCCGAGGCGCATGGCGACGCGGTCGAGGTCGCCGTGGCGCACGAGCTCGCATGGCGGCGCTTCGGCACGGTGCTCGACGAGCTGGTGGCCGAGCTGCCCCTGCTGCGCCGGCCGGTGGGCGCCGAATGCGCGCTGCAGGGCCCGATCGCGCAACGCATGTGGAAGGCCTGCGCCCCCTTCAGCGCCGGCTTCATCACGCCGATGGCCGCGGTCGCCGGCGCGGTGGCGCAGGAGCTCATCGCCTGCTACCGGCGCCCGGGCATCGAACGCGCATGGATCAACAACGGCGGCGACATCGCGCTGCATCTCGCGCCCGGTCATGCTGCGCGCGTGGGGCTCTATGCCGATCTCGCGCGCTTCGACCTGCGCGACCGCGGCCCGCTCACGACCGACGGCCAGTTCGAGCTGCGCGCCGAGATGCCGGTGCGCGGCGTTGCCACCAGCGGCTGGCGCGGCCGCAGCTTTTCGCTCGGCATCGCCGACAGCGTGACCGTGCTCGCGGCCACCGCGGCCGAAGCCGATGCCGCGGCCACGGTGATCGCGAATGCGGTCGACGTCGAGGACCCGGGCATCCATCGCCTGCCGGCCAGCGCCTGCAAGGACGACAGCGACCTCGGCGACATCCCGGTGACGGTCGATGTCGAGACGCTGGCGCCCGCGCAGGTGCGCCGCGCACTGGATGCGGGCGCAGCCCGCGCGACCGCGCTGCAGCGCATGGGCCTCGCGTGGTCGGTGGTGCTGGTTTGTCAGGGGCAGTGGCAGCTGGTCGAGCCCTTAAGCTTGCACGCATCCGGTGTTCCGGCCCTCGAAGGCGGGCCCCGTGCCGCTGCAGTTGGTTCAGTATTTGCTTAACGAAAAGCAGGGCTTCTTTTCATGATCGATATACGTCGCGTCTTCACCCATGTCGAGCACATCCACCACGAGTTCGGTCCGCGCGCCGCAACGCCGCTGGTGCGTGGCGCCATCGGCGCGGTGCTGACCAATCCCTTCGCGGGCCGCTACGAGCCCGACATCCTGCCGATGATGACGCTGCTCGATCCGGTCGGGCTCGACATGGCGCACCGGCTGCATGCCGCCATGGATGTGCCGCTCGCGCAGATCGCCACCTATGGCAAGGGCGCCATCGTCGGCGCTGCCGGCGAGCTGGAGCACGGCGCGCTGTGGCATGTGCCCGGCGGCTATGCGATGCGCGAGCTGCTCGGCTGGAAGGGCGACCGCGCGGCCTACCGCTCGGGCACCGTCGACGAGAAGAAGACCGGGCAGCCCGGCAACGCGCTCGCCATCGTCCCGTCGACCAAGAAGGTGGGGCCGCCGGGCGCGACGCTCGACGTGCCGCTCACCAACATCAATGCCAGCTACGTGCGCGGCCAGTTCGATGCGATCGAGGTCCGCGTGCCCGGTGCGCCGCTGTCCGACGAGATCGTCTTCATCCTCGCGATGAGCACCGGCTACCGCGTGCATGAACGCGTGGGCGGGCTGCGCGCGGAAAACATCGCCAAGTGGGACGGGCTCAGATGACCACCCCCGTTGCTTGCTCACTTCGTGTAGCCGCCTCCCCCCTCAAGGGGGCAACACCAGTGGCCCGGCAAAGCCGGTTCCACGGTGTTTCCCGAAAGGGCCTCGCTGCGCTTGCCGCTGTGAATGCCCACGACTAGAACAGGAGAATCGAGATGACAGCCAACATCCGCAAGCTCGTCGTGCAGGTCGACGAAACCCGCAAGGAGATGGGCCGGACCATCGACCCGCCCACGCGCCGCGCCGTCGCCATCGCGGTGATCGAGAACCCCTACGCCGGCCGCTACAGCGAATCGCTGGACGAGCTCGTCGCCATCGGCGAAGAACTGGGCGCGCTGCTCGGTCAGAAGGCCGTGGCTGCGCTGGGCATCGCGCCGGGCCAGGCGCAGAGCTACGGCAAAGCGGCGATCGTCGGCGAATCCGGCGAGCTCGAGCATGCTGCCGCCATCCTGCATCCCAAGCTCGGCGCGCCGCTGCGCGTGGCGGTCGAGAAGGGCGCGGCGCTGGTGCCTTCGGCCAAGAAGCGCGGCACGCTGGGCACCGCCATCGACGTACCGCTCGGCCACAAGGACGCGGCCTTCGTGCGCAGCCATTTCGACGCCGTCGAGGCCCGCGTCTCGGATGCGCCGCGCGCCAACGAGATCGTCGTCGCGGTCGCCGTCACCGACAGCGGCCGGCCGCTGCCGCGCATCGGCGGCCTGCAGGCTTCGGAAATCAAGGGCGAAGACGGTCTTCGCTGATTCTTTCTATTCGTTCTTCACTTTCTGTTCGACCCCAAGGAGCTTTCGATGAACCCCATGCGTCATGTCTTCAGTGCGGCCGCCGTCGCCACGCTCGCCACTGCACTCGTCCCCGCGCATGCGCAGGGCGTGATCAAGATCGGCGAGATCAACAGCTACAAGGCGCAGCCCGCCTTCCTCGAGCCCTACAAGAAAGGCATGGAGCTCGCGGTCGACGAGATCAATGCGGCCGGCGGCGTCAACGGCAAGAAGATCGAGCTCATCAGCCGCGACGACAACGCCAACCCTGGCGACGCGGTGCGCGTGGCCGAGGAGTTGGTCTCGCGCGAGAAGGTCGACATGCTGGCGGGCACCTTCCTGTCCAACACCGGCCTGGCAGTCACCGACTTCGCGAAGCAGAAAAAATTCTTCTTCCTCGCCGGCGAGCCGCTGACCGACAAGATCACCTGGCAGGGCGGCAACCAGTACACCTTCCGCCTGCGCCCCGGCACCTACATGCAGGCCGCGATGCTGGTGCCCGAGGCGGTCAAGCTCAAGAAGAAGCGCTGGGCCGTGGTCTACCCCAACTACGAATACGGCCAATCGGCCGTGGCCGCCTTCAAGAACCTGATGAAGGCCGCGCAGCCCGACGTCGAATTCGTCGCCGAGCAGGCGACGCCGCTCGGCAAGGTCGATGCCGGCAGCGTGGTGCAGGCGCTGGCCGATGCCAAGCCCGATGCGATCTTCAACGTGCTCTTCGGCGCCGACCTGTCGAAGTTCGTGCGCGAGGGCAACACGCGCGGCCTGTTCAAGGACCGCGAGGTGGTGAGCGTGCTGACCGGCGAGCCCGAATACATGGACCCGCTGAAGGACGAGGCGCCCAACGGCTGGATCGTGACCGGCTACCCGTGGTACGGCATCACCACGCCCGAGCACAAGAAGTTCGAGCAGGCCTACCAGGCCAAGTTCAAGGACTACCCGCGCCTGGGCTCGGTGGTGGGCTACAGCATGATCAAGTCGGCCGCTGCCGGCATCGCCAAGGCCAAGAGCACCGACACCGACAAGCTGGTCGCGGCCTTCAAGGGCCTTCAGGTCGACACGCCCTTCGGCAAGATCAGCTACCGCCCCGAAGACCACCAGTCGACCATGGGCGCCTTCGTGGGCCGCACCAAGAACGAGGGCGGCAAGGGCGTGATGGTGAACTACGTGTACCTCGACGGTGCCGACGCCA
The DNA here is from genome assembly GCF_018614915.1 of Variovorax paradoxus. Lineage (GTDB taxonomy): Bacteria > Pseudomonadota > Gammaproteobacteria > Burkholderiales > Burkholderiaceae_C > Variovorax > Variovorax paradoxus_K. The sequence goes on from NZ_JAGGNU010000025.1 coordinate 95,158, forward strand.
AGTACCAGCCGCCCGTCGCCGAGCTGAAGAAGTCGCGAGCCCTCGATTAAATGCGAACCCCTGAAGCTTGCTCACATTGCATGGCTACACCTTCTATTGAAATGCACGGCGTCGTTGCCTTGCGTGGCCGTGCGCAGCACAGGCCCGTTGTGGGGCTGCCGCGGAACCGGCTTTGCCGGGCCGCTGGCAGCGCCCCCCGGCGGGGGGGAGGCGGCTACGCGAAGCGAGCAAGCAACGGGGGGCGGACATGATTTCCGGTTTCATCGTTCAGCTCCTGAACGGGCTGGCGAGCGCGTCCTCGCTGTTCCTCGTGGCGGCAGGCCTGTCGCTGATCTTCGGCGTTACGCGGATCGTGAACTTCGCGCATGGCTCGTTCTTCATGGTGGGCATCTACGTCGCCTACACGCTGGTCGATCGGCTCGGCACGGGCTTCGGCTTCTGGCCGGCGCTGGTGATGGCGGCGCTCGCGGTCGGCGTGCTCGGCGCGCTGATCGAGGTGGTGCTGCTGCGGCGCATCTACAAGGCGCCCGAACTGTTCCAGCTGCTCGCGACCTTCGCGCTGGTGCTGGTCATCAAGGACGCGGTGCTGTGGCTCTGGGGGCCCGACGAACTGCTGGGCCCGCGCGCGCCCGGGCTCTCCGGCTCGGTCATCCTTCTCGGGCGCCAGTTTCCTTCCTACGACCTGTTCCTGATCGTGATCGGCCCGGTGGTGCTGGGCCTGGTGTGGATGCTGCTCACGCGCACCCGCTTCGGCACCCTGGTGCGCGCCGCCACGCAGGACCGCGAGATGGTCAGTGCGCTCGGCGTCAACCAGGCCTGGCTCTTCACGGCCGTGTTCGCGCTCGGCGCGCTGCTCGCGGGCCTGGGCGGCGCCTTGCAATTGCCGCGCGAGCCGGCGACGCTGGAGATGGACCTCAACACCATCGGCGCCGCCTTCGTGGTCGTGGTGGTCGGCGGCATGGGCTCGATTCCCGGCGCCTACGCGGCGGCGCTGTTGATCGCCGAGATCAAGGCGATCTGCATCTGGCTCGGCGTGGTCGATGTCTTCGGCATCAGCGTCTCGTTCTCCAAGCTCACGCTGGTGGTCGACTTCCTCGTGATGGCGGTGGTGCTGGTGTGGCGCCCGTGGGGCCTGTTCGGCCGGCCGCAGGCGCCGAGCCGCTACGTGGGCATGCAGGAGGAGCCGCTGCGCCGACCGAGCAGGGCCTACCTGGTCGCCGCCGCCGTGTTCGGCCTGGTGCTCGCGGCGCTGCCGATCTTCACCGCCGGCTCGCCCTACACGACGGTGCTGATGATCGACCTCATGATCGCCGCGCTGTTCGCCACCAGCCTGCACTTCATCATGGGCCCGGCCGGCATGCACTCCTTCGGGCACGCCGCGTACTTCGGGCTCGGGGCCTATGGCGCCGCGCTGCTGGTGCGCGCCCTCGGCATGCCGATGGAGCTGGCGCTCATCGTCGCGCCGCTGGTGGCTGCGGCCGGCGCTTTCGTCTACGGCTGGTTCGCGGTGCGCCTGTCGGGCGTGTATCTGGCGATGCTCACGCTCGCCTTCGCGCAGATCACCTGGGCCATCACCTACCAGTGGGACAGCTTCACCGGCGGCAGCAACGGCCTGACCGGCGTCTGGCCGGCCGCCTGGCTCTCCGACAAGCGCGTGTACTACTGGCTCACGCTGGCGCTGGTGGCGCTCGGCGTGCTGTGGCTGCGCCGCGTGCTGTTCTCGCCCTTCGGCTATGCGCTGCGCGCGGGGCGCGATTCGGCGCTTCGGGCCGACGCGATCGGCATCGACGTCAAGCGCATGCAGTGGGTGGCCTTCGTGATCGCGGGCACCGCGGCGGGGCTGGCCGGTGCGCTCTATGCCTTCTCCAAGGGCAGCATCTCGCCCGAGTCGCTGAGCGTGGGCAAGTCGGTCGACGGTCTCGTGATGGTGCTCTTGGGCGGCATCCAGACGCTGGCGGGGCCGGTGGTGGGCGCCGTCACCTTCACCTGGCTGCACGACACCGTGGCGCGCAACACCGACTACTGGCGCGCGATGCTGGGCGGGATCATTCTGCTGCTGGTGCTGCTGTTCCCGCAAGGCATCGCGGGCTTTGCGAAGCAATTGTTCGATCGGCGGCGCGGTGGTGCGGCCGGCAAGTTGAAGGAAGCCGAAGCATGAGCCTCCTCAAAGTCCAAGAACTCGGCAAATCCTTCGGCGGCGTCAAGGCCGTCGACGGCATCAGCTTCGAGCTGGCGCCGGGCGAACTGCTGGCGCTGATCGGCCCCAACGGCGCCGGCAAGTCCACCACCTTCAACATGGTCAACGGTCAGCTGAAGGCCGATCGCGGCTCGATCCAGCTCGACGGCCAGGAGCTCGTGGGCCGCAAGCCGCGCGAGATCTGGCGCATGGGCGTGGGCCGCACCTTCCAGATCGCCGAGACCTTCGCCTCGCTCACCGTGGTGGAGAACGTGCAGATGGCGCTGCTCTCGCACGACCACCAACTCTTCTCCACTTGGCGCCGCGCCGCCGACCACAAGCGCGACGAGGCCTTGGCGCTGCTCGACCAGGTCGGCATGAAGAGCCAGGGCGACCGGCCCTGCAGCGTGCTCGCCTACGGCGACGTCAAGCGCGTCGAGCTCGCGATCGCGATGGCCAACGCGCCGAAGCTGCTGCTGATGGACGAGCCCACCGCCGGCATGGCGCCCAAGGAGCGCAACTCCCTCATGGCATTGACCAAGCAACTCGTGATCGACCGCGGCATGGCGGTGCTCTTCACCGAACACAGCATGGACGTGGTTTTCGCGTATGCCGACCGCATGATCGTGCTGGCGCGCGGACGCCTCATCGCCCAGGGCAAGCCGCTCGAGATCCGCGACCATCCGAAGGTGCAGGAGGTGTACTTCGGCAGCGGCAAGACCTTCGAGAAGATCGCCGAGAAGGCCGCTGCGGTGAATGCGGCGGTAGGAGAAGCGGCATGAGCGCAGCGCCGGGCCGCCCCAAGCAAGCGCACCCCCTCGGGGGGCAGCGAGGACACGCAGTGCCGAGCGAGGGGGCTCTATGACGCATGAACGGTTGCTCGAAGCCAAGGCCCTGTGCGCCTGGTACGGCGCCGCGCAGATCCTCTACGACGTCGACCTCGAAGTGCGGCGCGGCGAAGTGGTCGCGCTCATGGGCCGCAACGGCGCCGGCAAGTCGACCACGCTCAAGGCGCTGATCGGCATGCTGGGTAAGCGGCGCGGTGCGGTGCGCTTCCTCGGCCATGACATTTCGAAGAGCGAGCCGCACCACGCGGCCAAGCTGGGCCTGGGCTTCGTGCCCGAGGACCGGCGCGTGTTCACCGACCTCACGGTGATGGAGAACCTCGAAGTCGGCAAGCAGGCCGCGCGCCGCTGGGCCGACGGCAGCGATGCGCCGCTGTGGACGCCGGAGCGCCTGTTCAAGCTCTTCCCGAATCTCGGCGAGATGCCCACCCGCCCCGGCGGACGCATGAGCGGCGGCGAGCAGCAGATGCTGACCGTGGCGCGCACGCTGATGGGCAACCCGTACCTGGTGCTGCTCGACGAGCCCTCCGAAGGCGTAGCGCCGGTGATCGTCGAGCAGATGGCCAACATGATCCTCGAGCTCAAGGCGCAGGGCGTGAGCATCCTGCTGTCGGAGCAGAACATGCACTTCGCCGAGCTGGTCTCCGACCGCGCCTACGTGCTCGAGAAGGGACAGATCCGCTACCAGGCGTCGATGGCCGAGCTGGCCGCCAACGACGAGGTGCGCAGGGCGTACCTGAGCGTCTGATCACAGGATTACTTCAACCCGAGGAGCGCACACCATGCACAACACGCACCGCAGAACCTTTCTCCAGTCCGCCGCAGCCCTGGGGCTCGCGGGGCTCTCGGCGCCGCTGTTCGCCGCCGCGAAGATCAAGCCGGCGGCCAATGCGGCCCTGATCGTGGTCGATGTGCAGAACTGCTTCGTCGACGGCGGCACGCTGCCGGTCAAGGGCGGGGCCGAGGTGGTGCCGGTGATCAACAAGCTGTCGAGCGCCTTCGAGAACGTCATCGTCACGCAGGACTGGCACACGCAGGGCCATGCTTCCTTCGCGAGCGCGCATGCGGGCCAGAAGCCCTTCAGCAGCATCAAGCTGGCCTACGGCAACCAGGTGCTGTGGCCCGACCACTGCGTGCAGGGCACCGAGGACGCGGCGCTGCACAAGGACCTGAAGCTGCCGACCGCGCAGGTGATCATCCGCAAGGGCTTCCGCAAGGGCATCGACAGCTACTCGGCCTTCGAGGAAGCCGACCGCAAGACCTCGACCGGCCTGGCCGGCTACCTCAAGCAGCGCGGCATTAAGACGGTGTTCGTGAGCGGGCTGGCCACCGACTTCTGCGTCGCCTGGACCGCGCTCGATGCGCGCAAGGCCGGCTTCGAGGCCTACGTGATCGAGGACGCGACGCGCGCCATCGATCTCAACGGTTCGCTGGCCGCGGCCTGGAAGCAGATGGCCGCCAAGGGCGTCAAGCGCATCCAGTCCACCGACATCGAAGTGGCGGCCTGAGCGATGGGCCGCATCTCGCTACGCGCCGCGGCGCGCTGTGCCGCCGCGCTCGCCGTCTTCTCCTTCCCGGCCCTTGCGCTGGCCGCAGAGAACGGCGTCACCGACACCAGCATCCGCATCGGCCAGTCGGCCGTCTTCAGCGGCGTCGCGCAGGATTTCGGCAATGACTACCGCGCCGGCATCAAGCTCTACTTCGAGCGCGTGAACAAGGCCGGCGGCGTCAACGGCCGCAAGATCGAACTGCTGTCCTACGACGACGCCTACGAACCCCAGCGCACGGCGGCCAACACGGCCAAGCTGATCGACGAGGACAAGGTGTTCGCGCTGATGGGCTTCGTCGCCACCGGCAACCTGGTGGCGGCGATGCCGCTGGCCGACAAGGCCGGCGTGCCGATGTTCGCGCCGCTGGTGGGCACCAGCTCGTTCCGCACCAAGCTCAATCGCAACCTCTTCCACGTGCGCGCCGGCTACGACCTGGAGCTGCGCAAGATCATCAGCCACCTGTCGACCATCGGCATCCACAATATCGCCGTGGTGTTCCAGGACAGCGCCTTCGGCAAGTCGAACCTCGCGACCTGCGAGCAGCTCGCGGCCGAGTACAAGGTCAAGGTGGTGCAGGCGCTGCCGATGGCCATCGCCGCGACCGACGCCAAGGAGATCGGCGAGAGCCTGGCCAAGGCCAAGCCCGGCGCGGTGGTGATGATCATGGCCGGGCGCATGAGCGAGGTCTTCATCCGCGACTACCGCGCCGGCGGCGCGGGTGCGCCGCTCTACACGCTCTCGGTCGGCATCACCGACGCCGTTGGTTCGGCGCAGCGCCTGGGCGGCAAGCTCGAAGGCCTGGTCACCGCCAGCATCGTGCCGCCGCCGCAGATGGTGCGCGTGCCGATCGTGGCGGACTACCGGCGCGATCGCGCCGAGTTCGGCGAGAAGATCGACAGCTACACCGCGCTCGAAGGCTACATCGCGGCGCGCGTGTTCGTCGAAGGGCTCAAGCGCGCCGGCCGCCATCTCACGCGCGACAGCTTCGTCGCGGCGCTCGAAGGCCTGGGCGACACGCGCATCGGCGAGTTCCCCGTGGCCTACGGCCCGAAGAACCACAACGGCTCGACCTTCGTCGATCTGGAGATGTACACCCGTGACGGACGCCTCCAGCGCTGAGCGCTTCACCCTGCAGGTCAACGGGCGCGCGCACGCGCTCGCGGTGCCGCGCGAGGCCTCGCTCCTGCACGTGCTGCGCAACGACCTGGGCCTGAACGGCCCCAAGTACGGCTGCGGCCTGGGCCAGTGCGGCGCCTGCACCGTGTGGGTCGACGGCGTGGCGGCGCGGGCCTGCGTGATCCCGGCGCATGGGGTGGCCGGGCGAGAGATCACCACGCTCGAAGGCCTCGGCTCGCGGGACCGCTGGCATCCGGTGCAGCAAGGCTTCGAGGACGCGCAGGGCGCGCAATGCGGCTACTGCCTCAACGGCATGGTGATGCAGGCGGCGGCGCTGCTGGCGCGCGAGCCGCATCCGAGCGATGCGCGGATCCGCGACGAGCTCTCAGGCAACCTGTGCCGCTGCGGCACGCACGTCGAGATCATGGCCGCCGTCCGGCGCGCCGCGGAGCTGATGGCATCGAAGGACGCCGACTCGTGAGCCGGCGCGCCGAGCTGCCGAAGACGCGCAGCGATTTTTTCTCGGCCCAGGGCGTGCTGCTGGTGGTGCGCGACACGCCGCCCGCGCCGCCGGTCGCCAACGGCCAGCCGGCCATTGTGTCGGGCAACCCGGCGGAAGGCCCCGAGATCCTGCTCGCGCTGTGGGACGACTGCAGCGTGACGGCGCTCCATGGTCATGTCGATCTCGGCACCGGCATCCAGACCTCGCTCGCACAGATCGTCGCCGAGGAGCTCGATCTGCCGCTGGCGCAGATCCGCATGGTGCTGGGCGACACGGCGCGAGCGCCGAACCAGGGCGCGACGATTGCCAGTTCCTCGCTGCAGATCCATGCCGCGCCCTTGCGGCTCGCGGCGGCGCAGGCGCGCGCCTGGCTCGTCGCGCAAGCCTCGGAGTGCTTCGGCGTGCAGCCTTCGCTGCTGGCGGTGCGCGAGGGCCGCATCCACGCCGGCGAGGACCCCGCGTTCAGCGTCGGCGTCGGCGAGCTGGTGGCCGGCGCGCGCACCGTGCTGCAGCTCGACGCCGAGGCTCGCCTCAAGGACCCGAAGGATTACCGCATCGTCGGCAGCCGCGTGCCGCGCGTCGACATCCCGGCCAAGCTCTCGGGCGAGCGGGTGTTCGTGCACGACATGCGCGTGCCCGGCATGCTGCACGGCCGCGTCCTGCGGCCGCCCTATGCGGGCGCCGACCACGGCGACTACATCGGCAACACGCTCGAGTCGGTGGACGAATCCTCGATCGCGCACATCCCCGGCATCCGCGCGGTGGTGGTGATCCGCGATTTCGTCGGCATCGTGGCGGAGCGCGAGGAGCATGCCGAGCAGGCGCTGCGCGAACTGCGCGTGACCTGGAAGAAGTGGCCCGGCCTGCCTTCGCTCGACGATCTCGAAGGCGCGATCCGCGCCAACCCCGCCACGCAGCGCCTCCTGGTCGACGAAGGCGATGTCGACGGCGCGCTCGCGAATGCCGCGGAGTCGATGCCGCGCACCTACGTCTGGCCCTACCAGATGCATGCGTCGATCGGCCCCTCGTGCGCACTGGCGCAGTGGCAGCCCGAGGGTGAGGGCGAGGACGGCGATGTGCAGTTGCGCGTGTGGGCCGGTTCGCAGAACCCGCATGTGCTGCGTGCCGACCTCGCCAAGCTCATGGGCGTGGACGAGCTCGCGGTCGACGTGGTGCGCATGGAAGCGGCCGGCTGCTACGGCCGCAACGGCGCCGACGACGTGGCGGCCGATGCGGCTCTGCTTGCGCGTGCGGCCGGCGCGCCGGTGCGCGTGCAGCTCACGCGCGAGCAGGAGCATGCATGGGAGCCCAAGGGCGCGGCGCAGCTGATGCAGGTGCGGGGCGGCCTCGACGGCGAAGGCGGCGTCGCGGCCTACGACTTCGAGACCTCCTACCCCTCGAACGGCGCGCCCACGCTGGCGCTGCTGCTCACGCGCACCATCGAGCCGACGGCGCAGGCCTTCGAGATGGGCGACCGCACCGCGCGCCCGCCCTACAGCTACGGCAACCTGCGCGTCAAGGTCAACGACATGGCGCCGATCGTGCGCGCTTCGTGGCTGCGTGGCGTGTCGGCGCTGCCCAGTTCCTTCGCGCACGAGTCCTATGTCGACGAGCTGGCGACTGCGGCCGGCGTGGACCCGGTGGCCTTCCGCCTGCGCCATCTGCACGATCCGCGCGCGGCCGAGCTGGTGCGCGAGACTGCGGAGAAGGCCTGCTGGCGCATGCGCACCGGCCCGCAGGAAAACGCTGATGGCGGCCTCGGCCCCGGCGGCGACGTGCTGTTCGGCCAGGGCTTCGCCTACGCGCGCTACGTGCACAGCAAGTGGCCGGGCTTCGGCGCCGCCTGGTCGGCCTGGGTGGCCGACGTCGAGGTCAACCGCAAGACCGGCGAGGTGCATGTGCGCCGCGTGGTGGTGGGGCATGACGCAGGGCTGTTGGTCAACCCGGCCGGGGTCGAGCACCAGATTCACGGCAACGTGATCCAGACCACCAGCCGCGCATTGAAAGAGCGCGTGCAGTTCGCGCCGCAGAGCGCGCCGAACCTGGGCGTGGTCGTGAGCCGCGAATGGGGCAGCTACCCGATCGTCAGCTTCCGCGACGTGCCGGTGATCGAGGTGATGCACATGCAGCGTCCCGGCGAGCCGCCGCTGGGGGCGGGCGAGTCGTCTTCTGTGCCGGGGACGGCGGCGATCGCGAATGCGATCTTCGATGCGACGGGCGTGCGCTTCAGGGCGCCGCCTTTCACGCCGGAAGTGGTGCGTGCCGCGCTGAACTCGTCTTCACTCCCTCCCCCTCTGGGGGAGGGCTGGGGTGGGGGCCAGCGGGCGGTCGATGGGTACGCCGTCGTGCCCCCATCCCAACCTTCCCTCAGGGGGGGAAGGAGCAAGGCAGCCGCTGCGCTGGCCCTCATCGCCAGCGGCATCAGCGTCATCGCCGGCCTCATGGGTTGGCGCTCGACGATCGCGCCGGTCGCGTTCAGCGCCCCCGTCTACAGCCAATCCACCGTCGAGCGCGGCCGCACGCTCGCCGCCATCGGCGACTGCGCCGTCTGCCATACCGCGCCGGGCGGCGCGCCCAACGCCGGCGGGCGCGCGATGGAGACGCCCTTCGGTACCCTTCACAGCACCAACCTCACGCCCGACGCCGAGACCGGCCTGGGCCGCTGGTCCTTCAGCGCCTTCCAGCGCGCGATGCGCGAAGGCATCTCGCGCGACGGACATCACCTCTACCCGGCCTTTCCGTACACCGCCTTCGCGAAGACCAGCGACGACGACCTGCAGGCGCTCTACGCCTACTTCATGTCGCTGCCGGCCGTGCACGCGCCCACCCCCGAAGCAAAGCTCAAGTTCCCCTTCGGCCTGCGTCCGCTGATGGCCGGCTGGAACGCGCTCTTCCACGATCCCGCGCCGATGCAAACCGCCCCGCAGCAAAGCGCCGAATGGAATCGCGGCGCCTACCTGGTCAATGGCCTCGGCCATTGCGGCGCCTGCCACACGCCGCGCAATGCGCTCGGTGCGGAGCAGGGCGGCAGCGCCTTCCTCTCCGGCGCGATGGTCGAGGGCTGGGAGGCGCCGGCACTCACCAGCCTGTCGAAGGCGGCCGTGCCGTGGAACGCCGATGCGCTCTACCGTTACCTGCGCAACGGCCACAGTCCGCGCCACGGCGTCGCCGGCGGGCCGATGGCCGAGGTGGTGCGCGAGTTGGCGGCCGTGCCCGACGAGGACATCCGCGCGATGGCCACGTACCTCGCCTCCTTCAACCCGGCCGCGAGCGATGCCGAAGCGAGCGCGCAGGCACAGCGCGCGGTCGCGACTGCTGCGGCCGGCCAGGGCCAACTGCTCGGCCCCGGCCAGCGCATGTTCGACGGCGCGTGCGCCGCCTGCCATCACGACGGCAACGGGCCGACCCTGCTGGGCGTGAACACGCCGCTCGCGCTCAACAGCAATCTCAGGAGCGAGCGGCCGGACAACCTGCTGCGCACCATCCTCGACGGCGTGCGCGAGCCGGCCTCGCGCGAGATCGGCTTCATGCCCGCCTTCCGCGAGGCGCTCGACGATGCGCAAATCGCCGAGCTCGCCGGCTACATGCGCGCCCGCTTCGCGCCGCAGGAGCCGGCGTGGAAAGACCTGCCGCAAAGCGTCGCGCGCCTGCGCGCCGCGAGCCCGAATCCCCCGGCGCGCTGACAGTCCCGTACGATCGCCATGCAGAGGCCGGTTCATCGGCCCGATCTTTTCTGGAGACCCCGCATGCCTTCGACCTTGTCGCCCGCCGCCTCCCTGCCTCGCGATGCCGAGCGCGCCCTCCTGATCGGACGCCTCTGGCAGCCCGGCATCGGCCCGACGCCGGTGGCGGTGCACGAGGGCGGCCTGCACGACCTAACGCGCCTTGCGCCCACCACCAGCCAGCTCTTCGAGCTCGACGATCCCGCTGGCGCCGTGCGCCAGGGCCTGCGCGACAACACCGCGCCGCGCATCGCCGCGCTCGATGCCGCCCTGGCCAACAGCGACGAGGCGAAGCGCGACCCTGCCCAGCCCTGGCTGCTCGCGCCCTGCGACCTGCAGGCCGTCAAGGCCAGCGGCGTGACCTTCGTCGCCAGCCTGCTGGAGCGCGTGATCGAGGAGCAGTCGCGCGGCGATGCGTCCAAGGCCGAATCGATCCGCGCCGCGCTCGGCGGCGTGCTCGGCGACAACCTCGCGGGCATCGTGCCGGGCTCGCCGCAGGCCGCGCAAGTGAAGGAGGTACTGATCGCGCAGGGCGCCTGGTCGCAGTACCTCGAGGTCGGCATCGGCCCCGACGCCGAGATCTTCACCAAGGCGCCGGTGCTGGCCTCGGTGGGCACCGGCGCCGACGTCGGCATCCATTCGGCCTCGGTCTGGAACAACCCCGAGCCCGAGGTCGTGCTCGCGGTCGACAGCCGCGGCCGGACGCTGGGTGCCGCCCTGGGCAACGACGTCAACCTGCGCGACTTCGAGGGCCGCAGCGCGCTCCTGCTCGGCAAGGCCAAGGACAACAACGCCTCGTGCGCGATCGGCCCCTTCATCCGCCTCTTCGACCAGCACTTCGGCATCGACGAAGTGCGCCGCATCACGGTGGCGCTGCGCGTTTCGGGGCCCGAGGGCTTCGTGCTCGAAGGTTCGAGTTCGCTCGCGCTGATCAGCCGCGACCCGCTGGACATCGTGTCGCATGCCATCGGGCCGCACCATGACTATCCCGACGGCCTGATGCTCTTCCTCGGCACCATGTTCGCGCCCACGCAGGACCGCCACGGCCCGGGCCAGGGCTTCACCCACGTGGTCGGCGACCGCGTGACCATCTCGGCGCCCGAGCTCGGCGCGCTGGAGAACCGCGTGGTGCATTCCGACCAGGCGGCGCGCTGGTCCTTCGGCATCGGCGCGCTGATGCGCAATCTCGCGGGGCGCGGGCTGCTCTAGCCGAGGCCCAGCAAGTAAGTCGAATTCCTGAAAGGGTTTGCCCCCGCGGTCCAAAGCGCGTGTCTGTTAACAATTGCACACACTTTGGGCCAGCGCATTCCTGCGCCCGGCCTCCGCTTGAAGGAGCGTCATGAAGACCGTGCGTGTTCTCTGTTGCGCTGCTGCGCTCGCCTTTGGCGGCGCCGATGCCAGCGCCCAGATCGTGATCGGGCAGTCGGCCGACATGTCGGGCCCCGTGGCGGCCAGCGTCAAGGAGGCCGTCGCCGGCTCCCAACTGGTCATCGACCAGGTCAATGCGCAGGGCGGCATCCACGGCGAGAAGATCGAGATGATCCGCTTGGACGACGGCCTCGACCCCAAGCGCTCGCTCGAGAACTCGCGCATCCTGATCGAGGAGAAGAAGGCGGTCGCGCTGCTGCTCAACCGCGGCACGCCCAATGCGCTCGCCGTCATTCCGCTGCTCGACAAGTCCGGCACCCCGCTGATCGGCCCGTCGACCGGCGCCATGGCGCTGCACAAGCCGCTGCAGAAGCACGTGTTCAACGTGCGCTCGACCTACCAGCGCGAGGCCGAAAAGGCGATCCAGCACCTGCACACGGTGGGCATGCAGCGCATTGCCGTGGTCCAGGCCGAGGACTCCTTCGGCAAGGACGCGATGGAGGGCGCGACGCGGGGCTTCGACAAGGCCAAGCTGAAGCCGGTGGTGCTGGCGCTGGCCGATCGAAACAAGCCCGACTACGCGAGCATCGTGCCCAAGCTCACCGGCGCGAATGCCCAGGCCGTGCTGTGGATCGGCTCGGGCACGGCGGTGACCGAGGGCGTCAAGGCACTGCGCGGGGCGGGCTCGGCGGCGCAGATCATCACGCTCTCGAACAATGCGGCCTCGGGCTTCATCAAGGAACTGGGCAATGCGAGCGGCGGCGTGATCGTGACGCAGGTGCTGCCCTACGAGCGCGCCATGGCCCATCCGCTGATCAAGGAGGCCGCAGACCTGGCCAAGGCCAAGGGCGACATCGAGCTCTCGCCGGCGCTGCTCGAAGGCTTCGTCGCCACCAAGGTGCTGGTCGAGGCGCTGCGCCGCGCCGGCCCCAAGCCGACGCGCGCCAAGCTGCTGGCCGTGCTCAACGGCTTCCAGTACGACCTCGGCGGCGGCATCGAGGTGAGCTACTCGCCGCAGGATCATTCGGGGATCGACTACGTCGATCTGTCGATCATCAGCGGGGGGCGGTTCAAGCGTTGAGGATCACTCCGCCGCGTGCAAGGCACGCCGGTACTGCACCGCCTCCGCCACATGCGCGGCCTGCACCGCGCTGGCGCCGGCCAGGTCGGCGGTCGTGCGGGCCACTTTCAGCGCACGGTGGGTGCTGCGCGCCGACCAGCCCAGCCGCTCGGCCGCCGCGTGCATGAACTTCAGTGCTGCCGCATCGAGCGTGGCGTGGCGGTCGATCTCGGCGCCCTGCAGCGCCTGGTTGGGCTTGCCCTGCCGTTGCATCGCGTGTTCGCGCGCCTGCACGACACGGCCGCGGATGCTGTCCGTGGTCTCGCCGGGCGGCGCATCGAGCAGCAGCTGCGCCGATACCGCGGGCACCTCGATGTGCAGGTCGATGCGGTCCAGCAGCGGCCCGCTCAGCTTGCCCTGGTAGCGGGCCACCTGGTCCGGCGTGCAGCGGCAGGCCTTGAGCGTGGAGCCGCGATAGCCGCAAGGGCAGGGGTTCATCGCCGCGACGAGCTGGAAGTGTGCGGGAAATTCGGCGCGCCGCGCGGCGCGCGCGATCGTGATGGTGCCGGTCTCCAGCGGCTCCGCAGCGCTTCCATTGCGGCGCGCGCGAACTCCGGAAACTCGTCGAGAAAGAGCACGCCGTGGTGGGCGAGCGAGATCTCGCCCGGCTGAGCTCGTTCAAGGTTAGGCCGGAATTCCATCAAATTTAGGGTCTAACTTTGAAGGCGGCCCCTCGAAGTTGTTGATTCGATTGAAAACGCACGTGCGAGCGTTGCCGGCCCGCCCTCGAGTGACTTGAGTTGTGCAGGGCAGGGCAGGGCAGGGCGAGCTCTCGGGACAGTGATCCCGGCCGAAAATGTTGGGGCCCACACAGAGGTGAGGCCTTTGAGCGCGGCCCCGGCCGAACCCCGCTGCGAGGCCGCCGCCAGCAAGCTCGTCGCGGCGATTCAAAAGGAGTGGGGCATCGAAGCTGGTGAGCCGAGGTCGGCCGCAAGTGAGAACGGACACTGCACCTTCGCCAAGGCGCCACTTAACTTTCGCGGCGCGCTCTGCCGGGCGCATCTCGGCGCCCGCGCGGCGCAGGGCAGGAATCTTCCCCGAGCCGTCCATGCCTCGCTGGCGCCATGGTGGGCGAGGGATCGGGCGGGGATGTGCACCAGGCGAACGGAGCATCGGCGGGGTGGAAGCCAGGCCGAATCTGGCGCGGGCAGATCGCCCGGCGTATAAAGGTGCAAGCCCACTGTCCCAAGGTGACCATGATGGCATCAAAGCGGCCAGCACCTGTGATCGAGAAAGAGCTTGCCGAAATGCGCGAGCAATTGGCAAGCCTCGAGAAGGCGAGCAAAGCCTCATCCCCGGAGCCCAAAAAAGGTGGCCATCCGCCCTCAAAGGCGCTCGGAGACAAGAAGCTCACCGAGGCGAAGATCGCGGAACTCGAAGCCGAGCTGAAATCCCTGGGCGACGACCCGCCCCTTGAGTAGAAGCTCTTCACCTGCACGCAACGCGCGGCGCCGACGACGGCCGATCGGCGCAGTTGCTCGGCCAGAATGAGCCGGTCGTCGGCCAGCGGCGAGGACCGCGGGCGAGGGCAGAGTGCGGGCCAGGGCAGCCGATGTCCTCAGTTGTTGGACGCACACATGGTCCCGATCGGCGGGGAACTCGAGCAAGCAGCCGCGCACCGGCAAATTTATCGCGTGCTAGGTGGACTTGGACCATGGTCCGGAATCCACTTACTTTGCGTCGCGCGTGTTGCTGCGGGGCGCGACGTGGCGTGAGCTTGAGGGCGGGACAGTTGCCGGTCCAGATCAGAACTCGCGCACCCCAGGCCATGCAGGCCGTGTGCGCGCACATCGATCAATTGGACTCCGACGCGCTCAATCACGGCTGACGTCGTCGCATTCTTCTCGACGCCTGGGCACGCTTGGCAAACCATATGGATCGAGCGCCTGCGCCCGATCCTCCGCACCGAAGGCTCGGAGGGATCTTCGCCGTGCACGTGCCCTTGAGAATGCGCGTCAGTGCATCGCACGCCCAGCGCGGCGCGACGTCCGCCAGCGCCTACCCCAACTCGCAACCTTGGCGCATAGCCCGACGCACGCGCACGAGCGACATTGGACCGGCCCCTATCGCCGACAACGAACATGACGCCC
>NZ_JAGGNU010000026.1 GCF_018614915.1 Variovorax paradoxus
TAGAGCATTGGAATGATGCCATTCAATTAAGTTCAATCAAGAATCGAACGCTACACTAGGGTGTGCTGGCCGCAGGCTCCTGTTTCATGATCCGGTCGCGCTGCGCGAGCGACGGAAAGAGCCGAAACCAAGCGAGCGCCACCAACACCGTGCCGACCCCACCCGTCACCACCGAACCGACCGGCCCCAGCAGCGCCGCGGTGGCGCCCGACTCGAACTCGCCGAGCTGGTTGCTGGCGCCGATGAAGATCGAGTTGACGGCGCTCACGCGGCCGCGCATCGCATCCGGCGTCTCGAGCTGCACCAGCGTCTGGCGGATCACGACGTTGACCATGTCGGCGCCGCCCGAGACGGCCAGCGCGACCAGCGAAACGAGAAAGCTGCGCGAGAGGCCGAACACCACCATACAGAGGCCGAACGCACCCACCGCCATCAGCAGCGTGCGCCCCACGTGGCGCTCGATGGGCCGGCGCGTGAGCATGATCGACATCGCGAGCGCGCCGACGGCCGGTGCGCTGCGCAGCAGGCCCAGGCCCCAGGGCCCCGTGTGCAGGATGTCCTTGGCGAAGATCGGCAGCAGCGCGACCGCGCCGCCCAGCAGCACCGCGAACAGGTCGAGCGAGACAGCGCCGAGCACGGGCTTGCGCTTCCAGATGAAGTTCACGCCCGCCAGCACCGTGGCCAGCGTGACCGGCTCGCGCGGCGCAGGTGCATGGTCGTAGCGCAGGCGCGCGAGCAGCAGGCTCCCGACGGCGAAGAACAGCAGGCTGGCGCCATAGACGACGCCGGTGCCCGCGGCGAACAGCAATCCGCCCAGCGCCGGCCCGCCGATGATCGCGCCCTGCATGCCGGCCGAGCTGAAGGCCATCGCGCGCGGCAGCATCAGCGGCGGCACGAGCAAGGGTGTCAGCGCCTGCTGCGCCGGCATCTGGAACGCGCGCACGGCACCCAGCACCAGCGACAGGCCCAGCAGCAAGGCCCGCGAGTCGTGGTGCGTGTAGACCGCGCCCAGGAGCGCCAGGGCGACCGCGCCCTGCACCGCAAGGCAGGCCGCAACGATGCGGCCGCGATGGTGGCGATCGACGACGTGGCCGGCGAGCAGCGCCAGCAGCAGCGCCGGCACGAACTGGTAGAGCCCGACCAGGCCGAGATCCCAGGCGCTGCCGGTCAGTTCGTACATGTGCCAGCCGATCGCGACCAGCTGCATCTGGGCCGCCGCGGTGCCGAAGAGCCGCGCGGTCCAGAGCCGCATGAAAGGCCGCTCGCGCGTGAGATCGGAAAAATTCGGCGAGGCGGCGCGAGCGGACATCGCATCGAGGATAGCCCAGAGGCAAAGGCTTCTAGACTTGCTCGGCAATGACTTCGCTCGTCGTGATCCACGAAGACCCCCATCTGCTGGTGCTCGACAAGCCCGCCGGCCTCTTGTGCGTGCCCGGCCGCGGCGAGGACAAACAGGACTGCCTCAGCGCGCGCGCCATGCAGCGCTGGCCCGATGCGCTGGTGGTGCACCGGCTCGACATGGCCACCAGCGGCCTGGTGCTGATGGCGCGCAGCCCGGCGATGCAGCGCGCGCTCGGCGATGCCTTTGCCGAGCGGCGCATCCGCAAGTGCTACGAGGCCATCGTCGACGGCCTATTGCCCATGCACGACGGCTGGTCGCTGATCGATGCCCCGCTGGCAGCCGACTGGCCGCGCCGGCCGCTGCAGAAGATCGATGCCGAAGCCGGCAAGCCAAGCCAGACGCGATGGCGCGTGAAGCGCCAGCTGCCCGAGCGCAATGCCAGCCATCTGTGGCTGGAGCCGCTGACCGGCCGCAGCCATCAGTTGCGGGTGCACCTGCTGTCGATCGGCCATCCGATCCTCGGCGACGCGCTGTATGGCGGCGAGCAGGTGCGGCAACGCGCGCCCAGGCTGCTGCTTCATGCGAGCGCGCTCGAGTTCGTGCACCCTGCAGAGGGCCAGGTGTGCCGATTCGAAAGTCCGCCGGCCTTTGCCTGAGAACGTCCTTCGCCGCTCAGCCTTTCACCACCAGCACCGGGACTTTCGCATCCTGCAGCACGCGCTGCGTCACGCTGCCGAGCAGCAGCTTCTCGATGCCGGAGCGCCCGTGGGAGCCCATCACGATCAGGTCGGCCCCGATCGCGTCGGCGGTGTCGACGATGCCTTCGTGCACCACGTGGCCGTCGATCACGCGCTGGTCGCTGTGCAGCCCTTCGGCTGCCAGCGCCGCGACCCCGCGCGCCAGTGCCGCGTTGGCGCTGCTGGTGGCAGCTGCAAGGTATTCGTTCTGGCCCAGCGCATAGTCGGCGCCCACGCCGATGAAGGGATAGTTGTCGACCACGTGGATCAGCGTGATGCGGCTGCCGAAGGCCAGCGCCAGTCCGCTGGCCTTGCTGACTGCAAGCATCGACGTTTCGGATCCATCGATCGGAACCAGGATGTGATTGAACATGGCAGGCCTCTTTCGTTCTCAGGGCTCGCAGGGCGAGCCGGGCCCCGAATTTACATCCAGGGAGAGCGCCGGACTGTAGGACTTCTACGGCCCGGCAGGTGGCATCAATCGCCTTGAAATGCGCCGCTGCGGCAGGTCACGACGAGCGTGTCGCGCCAGCCCGGCTGGCCTTCGACCAGCGGCTGGATCGGCGTCGACTCGTGGATCATGCGCGCATCGTCGAGCAACAGCAGCGTCCAGGGCTCGGTCATCGTGAAGCGCTCGCCGCGGCGGCCCGTGGCCTCGAACACGCGCGTTTCGCCGCCCTTGATGTTGTGGCGCCCGACCAGCGCGACCGCCACCAGGTCGACGCCGTCGCGGTGCGCGCCTTCCGGCGTCGGCCGGCCGATGCCGTCGGCCGTGTCGATGCGGAACTGGTGCGCTTCCACGTACCAGCGCTGCGTGCCGCGCAGGCCGCTCGCCACGCCGGCGAGGCCCCGCATCAGGCGCTGCCATGAGGGCTGCGCGAGGGTCCCCGCTTCCATCGGCGCGAACCAGCGCTGCATGCCGCCGTGCAGCGCGTTGTATTCGACCGGCTGCCAGTGCGCGCGGTGGGGCACCTGTTCGAGCACGGCATCCTCGACCGTGAAGCAGGCATGGCGCCGCGTGCGATAGCGGCCGCCGTCCTTCAGGTACTCGTCCGGCGGCAACTGGTTCCAGTCGCCGTGCAGGGCATCGAACTCCGTGAGCGATGTATCCAGCCAGTCGGCCACGCCCTGCGGGCTCAGGACCGCGTAGCCGTCCTGGCGCAATGCGGCAGCGAGTCGGTCGGGGGGCGTGAACGGCGGATTGAAGATGCCGCCGCTCACTCCGTCACCTTCACGTCCTTCCAGAACGCGACGCGGTCCTTGACCATCTCCGCTTCGGGCTTGGGATCGGCGTAGTACCAGGCGGCGTCGGTGTGGAGCTCGCCGTCGACCAAGAGCGAGTAGTAGCTCGCGCTGCCCTTCCACGGGCAGGTGGTCTTGTGGTTGCTGAAGGTCACGTGCTCGCGCTTGAGCGAGCTCATGGGGAAGTAGTGGTTGCCTTCGACGAGCACGGTATCGTCGCTCTCGGCGATGGTGACGCCGTTCCAGGTTGCTTTCATGAGATCTCCGTGTGCCCTGCGAACGCGGGCAAGTCCCGTCATTGTGCCGCGGGCGATTGCAGCCAATGCACGCTGAACAGGCGCTTCGGGTCGGTCCACACAGCGGCCGGCCTGAAGCCGGCCTTGACCGCGAGCGTCCGCAGGCCCGCGACGGTGAACTTGTGCGAGTTCTCGGTGTGGATGGTCTCGCCCTCGTCGAAATCGAAACGCTCGCCGTCGAGCGTGACGGTTTGCGCGCGGCGGCTCACCAGGTGCATCTCGACGCGGCGCAGCGGCGCGTTGTAGAAGGCCGCGTGCGTGAAGCCCTCCGGATCGAAATCGGTGTCGAGCTCGGCGTTGGCGCGGCGCAGCAAGTTGAGGTTGAAGGCCGCGGTCACGCCCTGCGCATCGTTGTAGGCCGCGTGCAGCAGCGCCGGGTCCTTGACCAGGTCCACGCCGACGAGCAGGCCGCCGCCGCGCAGCAGCCGTTGCGCGAGCTGCAGGAAGGCGAGCGCTTCGTCGGGGCTGAAGTTGCCCAGGGTCGAGCCGGGAAAGAAACCGACGCGCTGGCCCATGCGCCCGCCGCGCGCGGGCAGCACCAGCGGCATGGTGTAGTCGGCCACCAGGGGCTGCACCGCGAGCCTCGGATAGTCGTCGCGCAGGCGCTGCGCCGCCGCTTCGAGGTGCTCGCCGGAGATGTCGATCGGCACGTAGCGCTTCGGCGTCTCGAGCGCATCGAGCAGCAGCCGCACCTTGGTGAGCGAGCCGGCGCCGAACTCGACGATCTCCGCATTCGGTCCGATCTGCTGCGCGATCTCCGGCGCGCACTCGGTGAGGATGCGAAGCTCGGTACGCGTCGGGTAGTACTCCGGCAGCTCGCAGATGCGGTCGAACAGGGCCGAGCCGGCAACGTCGTAGAAGAACTTGGGCGAGATGCTGCGTTGGTCGCGGCGCAGCCCCTCGTACAGCTCGTGGCCGAAATTGGACAGCGGCGCGGCCCGCTGCGCGGTACGAAAGGCGTGAAGGTCGAATGCAGGAGTGCCCATCAAAGATCTTTCGCGAGCCTGAGCCCGGAGAACTGCCAGCGTGCGGCCGGCGGAAAGAAATTGCGGTAGCTGGGCCGCGTGTGCCCTTCGGGCGTCGCGACGCTGCCGCCACGCAGCACCAGCTGGCCGACCATGAACTTGCCGTTGTATTCGGCCGCGATGCCCGCGAGCGGGCGGAAGCCCGGGTACGGGTCGTAGGAAGAACGCGTCCACTGCCACACGTGGCCGCTCATCTGCGTAATGCCGGGAGCGTCGTGGGCGGCCTCCCATTCGAACTCGGTCGGCAGCCGCGCGCCGGCCCATTCGGCGAAGGCCGCCGCTTCGTAGAAGCTCAGTTGCGCCACCGGCGCCTCGGGCTCCAGCGGCCGCACGCCGTGGAGGCCGAAGACATGCCAGCCTGCGGTCGTGCCCTGGTGGGCCAGCCGCGGATCGTCGGGCGCGAGCCAGTAGGCCGGGCAGCACCAGCCCTGGGCCTGCACCGCGGCCCAGCCGTCGGACAGCCAGAGCTCGGGCCGCTGGTAGCCGCCGTCGGCGATGAACTGCGCGTAATCGCCGCAGTTCACGAGCCGGTCGGCAATGGCATAGGGCTGCAGCAGCGCGGCGTGGCGCGGGGTCTCGTTGTCGAAGGCGAAGCCCTCGCCGCCGTGACCGATCTCGACCGTGCCGCCGGACTGCGGGAGCCACTGCATCGGCGGCGGCACCGACGCGAGCCGGAGCGCCGGCCCGGCCGCGCCCCGGTACGCCGGCAGCAGCGGATTGCACGACAGGGCATGGAGGATGTCGGTGACGATCAGCTCATGGTGCTGCTGCTCGTGGTGCAGCCCCAGCGTGACAATGGCCGCGATCGCATCCCAGTCCAGGTCGTTGCCCGCGGACTCGAGCAGCGCCTGCACGGCTTCGTCGACATGCCGGCGGTAGGCGAGCACCTCGTCCTGCGAAGGCCGCGTGAGCAAGCCGCGCTGCGGCCGTGGATGGCGCGGCCCCAGCGCCTCGTAGTAGGAATTGAAGAGGAAATGGAAACGCGGATCGAAGGCCCGGTAGCCCGTCGCATGCGGCTGCAGCAGCAGGGTCTCGAAGAACCAGGTGGTGTGGGCCAGGTGCCACTTGGTCGGGCTGGCGTCGGGCATCGACTGGATGCACTGGTCCTCGGCCGAGAGAGGCGCGACCAGCGCCAGGCTTTGCGCGCGCACGGCCTGGAAGCGATCGCGCAGATCGTCCGCCGCAGGCCGGGCCGGCCGGATCAGATTCATGGGGTCTCCAGTTTTGGATTGGAACGGTTTTTTAGCCCATGGGAACAGGCCGGTGCCGTAGGACAAGCCCGCGCCGCAGCGCTGGACCGCGGCACCGTCGCAGTCGAACGCGACACTTTGGCACAAGTCGGCGAAGCGTGCCAAGGCCCTGCGTATCATCCGGCGGATGAGCACGACCACTTCTCCGGGACGTCCCCGCATCGTCATCATCGGCTGCGGCTTCGGCGGGCTGGAAGCGGCGCGAAAACTGCAGAGCGCCGAGGTCGACGTCACGGTCGTCGACAAGACCAACCACCACCTGTTCCAGCCGCTGCTCTACCAGGTGGCGACCGCCGGCCTGGCGGCGCCTTCCATCGCAGCGCCGGTGCGCCTCCTGTTCCGCCGCCAGCCCAACGTCACCACCCTGCTCGGCGAAGTCACGCAGATCGATCCGGCCGCGCACGAGGTGCACCTGGCCGACGGCACCCGCCTCGCTTGGGACCACCTGATCGTGGCCGCCGGCGCCACCCACAGCTACTTCGGCAACGACGGCTGGGCGCGGATGGCGCCCGGCCTCAAGACGCTGGCCGATGCCTTCGAGATCCGCCGCCGCGTGCTGATGAGCTTCGAGGCCGCCGAGGTCGAGCCCGATCCGGTGCGGCGCCGCGCGCTGCTGACCTTCGCGGTGATCGGCGCCGGCCCTACCGGCGTCGAGATGGCGGGCACGCTGGCCGAGATCGCACGCCACACGCTGGAGGGTGAGTTCCGCCGCATCGACCCGGGCAGCGCCGAAGTGCTCCTGATCGAGGGCGGCGCGCGCGTACTGCAGGCCATGCCCGAATCCCTGAGCCAGCGCGCGCTGGAGCAGTTGCAGAAGCTCGGCGTGCAGGTACGTCTCAATGCCCGCGTCACCTCCATCGACGAGAAAGGGCTGCAGGTCGAGTCGCCCTTCAGCGACGGCGGTGCGGGCACCGGCAGCCATCGCATCGACTGCCACTGCGTGATCTGGGCCGCCGGTGTCGCCGCCTCGCCGCTGGGCCGACTGCTGGGCGCCGCGACAGGCGCCGAGACCGACCGTGCCGGCCGCGTCAAGGTGCTGCCCGACCTCAGCCTGCCGGGCCATCCGGACATCAGCGTGGTGGGCGATCTCGCGGCCGCCATGAGCCACCGGCCCGGCAAGGAGCCCAAGCCCGTGCCCGGCGTCTCGCCCGGTGCCAAGCAGATGGGCCGAGCCGCGGCGGCGAACGTCCTGCGCCGCATCGCGGGCAAGAAGACCGTGCCCTTCCGCTATCGCGACTACGGCAACCTCGCCACCATCGGCCGCAACTCGGCCGTGGTCGACCTCGGCACGCCTTTCGGGCCGCTGCGCTTCTCGGGCCGGCTGGCCTGGCTGTTCTGGCTGTTCGCGCATGCCTATTTCCTCATCGGCTTCCGCAATCGCATCGTGGTGCTGATGGACTGGGCCAGCGCGTACTGGAGCTTCCAGCGGCATGCGCGGGTGGTGGCGGAGGTTCGGGGCAAGGGAGAGTCGTGAAGGCCCGTGTAGCGTGCGCGTAATCAACCGATGGAGATCAGCCATGTCCAATCGTTTGGTGGTCATTGGCGCACCGAGTAGCGCGGGAGCGTATGCGCCTGGTCAAGAAAAGGCTCCGGCTGCTCTGCGCGCCGCTGGTTTGCTGGAGTTTTTATCCGCCGGTGGCATTGCGGTGGACGATCATGGAGACGTATCGGGGTTCCGCTGGCGTGCGGACAAGACGAATCCGCGTGCCATGAATGTGAACGCGGCCTCGACGGTCGCCCGGGCCACCGCGGAGCGCGTCGCGTCCGCACTTGTAGCCGATGCGGCAGTGCTCGTCCTGGGGGGCGACTGCACGGTCGAACTCGGCACGGTAGCCGGCGCGCTCCGGGGGACGCCAAGCGTCGGCATGGTCTATATCGATCTCGATACCGACCTCAACACACCGGAAAGCACCCAGGACGGTGCGCTGGACTGGATGGGCGTCGCGCACATGCTGGGCCTCGAAGGCACGGTGCCGGAACTCGCCGCGTTGGGTCCGCGCGTGCCGATGTTGCGTCCGGAGCAAGTGCTCTTCTTCGCAAACGACAACGTTGAGCCCTTCGAGCGGCAGGTCATCGAAGCGCTCGGTATCGCCGAAGTTCGGCTGGCGGAAGTCGCCGCCGATCCGCCCCGCGCTGCCGAGGCGGTGGCAACTGGCTGGGCACGGCAGTTCGAGCGCTTGCTCGTCCATCTGGATCTCGACGTGCTCGATTTCGTGGATATGCCGCTCGCGGAAAACAACCGCCGCAATACAGGTCTCCGGTTCGATCAACTCATGGCAGCGTTGCGCCCCTTGCTGTGCGCGCCGAACTGGGCGGCACTCACGGTTTGCGAGCTGAACCCCGACCACGGAGAAAGCGACGGCTCGACCCTGCGGACTTTTGCCGAGGCCTTGGCCGATGCTCTTGCTGCCTCACCCAGATGGCAGAGATGAGCGGCATGTAGAACGGAGACGCCCTCGCAGCCCGGCCCGCCATGATCTCCGTTTACCGTGACTAGCAAACCGTCCGAATCCCTTTCGTTCCGGCCTCTGGAAGTAGCCGACCTTCCGATGCTGCACGAGTGGCTGTGCCGCCCGCACGTGAGCCGATGGTGGCAGCCTTCGCCCTCGCGCGCCGAGGTCGAAGAGGACTTCGTGCCGATGACCAGCGACGGCAACGACACCACGCGCGGCCACATCGCCATGCTCGAAAGTCGCCCGATCGGCTTCATCCAGTGCTATGTCGTGGCGGGTTCCGGCGGCGGCTGGTGGGAAGAGGAAGCCGACCCCGGCGCGCGCGGCATCGACCAGTTTCTCGCCAGCGCAGAAGACCTGGGCAAAGGCCTCGGCAGCGCCATGGTGCGGGCCTTCGTCGACCGCCTGTTCCTCGATCCTCGGGTTACCAAGGTGCAGACCGATCCGTCGCCGGACAACGGTCGCGCCATCCGCAGCTATGAGAAGGCCGGCTTCGTTGCGCGCGGCGAAGTCGAGACGCCCGATGGCCCCGCCCTGCTCATGCTGCGCGAACGCCCGGAGCAGCCATGATCCACATCCGCGACATCGATCATCTCGTCCTGCGCGTCGTCGACCTCGACCGCATGATTTGCTTCTACTGCGAGGTGCTCGGCTGCACCGTCGAGCGACGGCAGGAAGCGATCGGCCTCGTCCAGCTGCGCGCCGGCCGTGCGCTCGTCGATCTCGTTCCGGTCGACGGCGAACTGGGCCGCGCCGGCGGTGCGGCGCCCGGCAAGGAGGGCCGCAACCTCGACCATTTCTGCTTCCGCATCGAGCCTTTTGACGAAGCTGCGATCCGCCGCCATCTCGAAGCCCACCGGGTGGAAGCCGGCCCGCTGGCGACGCGCAACGGGGCCGAGGGCGAGGGGCCGTCGATCTACATCACGGACCCGGAAGGCAACGTGATCGAACTCAAGGGACCACCCGACAATTGATGCCATGCTGACCCCTGAACAACTCAACCAACGCGGCGCCGAGAACCTGCCCGGCCATCTCGGTATCGTCGTCACGCACGTGGGCGCTTCGGAATTGCGTTCCGAGCTGGCGGTGAAGAAATCACTGATGGCGCCCAACGGCTACCTGCACGCAGGCAGCGTGGTCACCTTGGCCGACACCTCCTGCGGCTACGGCTGCGTCGCCAACCTGCCAGAAGGCGCGACCGGCTTCACGACCATCGAACTCAAGTCCAACCACCTCGGCACCGCGCGCGACGGCACCGTCGAATGCACGGCAACGGCGGCCCATCTGGGCAAGACCACGCAGGTGTGGGATGCGGTGGTCACGCATCGCGAGAGCGGCAAGACCATCGCGCTCTTCCGCTGCACGCAGATGGTTCTGTACGCCGGCAAGGGCGGCTGAAGCCATGAGCCCCTCCTCGGCCCACCTGGTTTTTCACGGCGCGATCGTCCTGCTCTTCGGCCTGCTGCTGGGCGCGCCCTATGCACGGGCCATCCAGCGCGGCGACGCGGACCACATCGTCAACTCGTGGCGTGTCGCGCACCTCAGCCTGCCCATCGGCGCGACGCTGATGCTGGCGGTCGCAGCCCTGCTGCCTTCGTTCGCCGTCGGCGCGCAGCTCAAATGGGGCATCGCAGGGGCGCTCATCGTCTCCGCCTACGGCTTCTGCGTCTCCACGCCGCTCGCCGCGATCACCGGGCAGCGCGGGCTGTCGTCCGGCGGCGTGGGTCTGGGCAGGCTGGTCTACCTCGGCAACATGGTCGGCGCCTGGAGTTCGGTGCTCGCCGCCGCGGCGATCCTGTATGCCGCCTTCGTCTCGCTATGAAGATCCGTTCTTTCGACCCCGCCGACGAAGACAGCGTCATCACGCTCTGGCAGGCCTGCGGCCTCACCCGGCCCTGGAACGACCCGCACCGCGACATCCAGCGCAAGCTGAGTGAGCAGCCCGAGCTCTTCCTGGTCGCGACCGAGGAAGAGCAGGTGATCGGCTCCGCGATGGTCGGCTTCGACGGCCACCGGGGTTGGGTGTACTACCTCGCGGTGTCGCCGCAGCATCGCAAACTGTCCATCGGCCGAGCGCTCATGCAGGAAGCGGAGCAGTTGCTTATCGAGCGCGGTTGCCCCAAGATCAATCTGCTGATCCGCTCGTCGAATGCGGAGGTCATCGCGTTCTATCGCAAGCTCGGGTAGACGCAGGACGACGTGGTCAGTCTCGGACGGCGACTCATTCACGACGGCCATGACACGCATTGAACAAAAGCTCGAATCGATGGGCCTGGCGCTCCCGCCGCCGATGGCGATGCCGCCCGGCGTGGCGCTGCCCTTCCCCTGGGTGCGCATCGTCGGCCGTCGCGCGCTGATCTCGGGCCACGGGCCGCAGCAGGCCGACGGCACGCTCGCCAGGCCGCTCGGCAAGGTCGGCCGCGAGCTCACGCTCGAGCAAGGCTACGAGGCGGCACGCCTCACCGCGCTGAGCATCCTCGGCAGCCTGCAGCGCGCGCTGGGCGACCTGGACCGCATCACGGCCTGGGTTCGCGTCTTCGGCATGGTCAACGCGGCGCCGGGCTTCAACCAGACGCCGGCCGTCATCAACGGCTTCTCTGACCTGATCCTCGCGCTCTTCGGGCCCGAGGTCGGCGCCCATGCGCGCAGCGCGGTCGGCATGGCCGAGCTGCCGTTCGACATCCCGGTCGAGATCGAAGCCGAGCTCGAATTCGGCTAGGAGATTTTCATGAAGCACGCGTCCTGCCTTGCCGCCGCCCTGCTCCTGCTGCCGGGCAGCGTGTTCGCCCAGGCCGCGGACCCGTGCAGGACCCGCACCTCCGTGGAGATCAACCAGTGCGCGCAGCAGACGCTGGCGCGCAGGGACAAGGAGCTCGACGCGGCCTACCAGGCGCTGCTGAAAACGCTCACGCCCGAAGCCAAGGCCGACAACATCGACTACGCCGGCACCCGCAGACTGCTGCAGCAGGCGCAGCGTTCGTGGGTGCAGTTTCGCGAGAACGACTGCAAGGCCAAGTACACGCGCAATGCGGGCGGCACCATCCGCGACATCGTCGCCCTCGGCTGCCAGATCGAGCACACCGAGCTGCGCACCAAGCAGCTCAAGGACTGGATCAAGGCCTGAGCCGCCCTCAGGCCTTGCTCTCCGCCTCCTGCAGCAGCCGCCACATCACCTTGCCGCTGCCGCTCTTGGGCAGCGCATCGACGAACTGCACCGCGCGCGGAATCTTGTAGACCGCCATGTTCTCGCGGCACCAGTCGATGATCTCCTGCGCGGTGGTGTTCTTGTGGGTGGCGCGCAGCACCACCACGGCCTTGACCGATTCGCCGCGATAGTCGTCCTTGGTGGAGATCACGCAGGCTTCCTGGATCGCCGGGTGGCGGAACATCAGCAGCTCGACCTCGGCCGGCCAGACCTTGAAGCCGCTGGCGTTGATCATGCGCTTGAGCCGGTCGGTCATGAAGAAGTAGCCGTCCTCGTCCATGCGCCCCATGTCGCCGGATCGGAAGAAGCGCCTGCCCTCGAACTCGACGAAGGCCGCGGCCGTCGCATCGGGCCGCTTCCAGTAGCCCTGGAACACCTCCGGGCCATGAATGATGATCTCGCCCGATTCGCCGATCGGCATTTCCTTCAGCGTGTCGGGGTCGACCACGCGTGCGTCGGTGCTCATGTAGGGAATGCCCAGGCACTGCTGCTTGGGGTTCTCGAAGGGGTTGGTGTGGGAGGGGGCCGCGGTCTCGGTGAGGCCGTAGCCCTCCTGGTACTTCAGCCCGTACTGCTCCAGCAGGCGCTGCGCCACGGCCTGCGGCATCGCCGCCCCGCCGCCGCCGATGTAGGTCAGGCTGCCGAGGTCGAAGTTGGCGAAGTTGGGACTGCCCATCAGGTCGATGACCATGGTCGGGATGTTGGTCCAGCTCGTGACCTTGCGGCGCGAGATCAGGCGCCCCGCCACCTCGCGGTCCCAGCGCGGCATGATGACCAGCGTGCCTGCGACCAGGATCGTGGTGTGCATCATGCTCACCACGCCGGTGATGTGGAACATCGGCACCACCGCCAGCACCACCGCCTCGGACGAGCCCAGGCCCCAGAGCTGGCCCGCGAAGGCGTTGTGCATCAGGCTCGAATGGTGGTGGATGCAGCCCTTGGGCAGGCCGGTGGTGCCGCTGGTGTAGGGCAGGAGCGCCATGTCGTCGGCGCCGACCACGTGCTCGGGCGGCGCATGCCCGGCGCCGAGCGCATCGGTCCAGGCCATGACGGCGCCGTCGGCCAGCGCGGGCAGCGGGTGGCGGGCCAGCAGCCAGTCGCGCCAGACCGGCGGCGGTGCGTCGTCGCCGCTCGCATCGGCGTCGAAGGCGTCGGTGAACTGGGTGACGATCAGGTGCGCCAGCCGGTCCTTGGGCGCGAGCGCGTCGCTGGCCTTGGCGAGTTCCGCCGCCAGGTCGCCGGTGGTGATCGCGACCTTGGCATCCGGGTCGGTGATGTAGTGCTTCAGCTCCTCGGCGCGGTTCATCGGATTGACCGGCACCACGACCGCATTGGCCCGCAGGATCGCGAAATGCGCGATCACCAGCTGCGGGCAGTTCTGCATGTCGAGGACCACGCGGTCGCCGCGCTTCACCCCCAGCGCATGCAGCGTGCCGGCCAGGCGCTCGACCTGGTCGGCGAGCTCGCGGTAGCGGGTCTCGCGGCCGAAGAAGACCATCGCCGGCTTGGCCGGGAAGCGCGCCGCGGAGGTGGCGAGGTTGTGCCACAGCGAGGTGGCGGGAACGGTGATCGAACGGGGCAGGCGCTGCGGCCAGAACTTGTAGTGCGGGCGATCCATACAGTCTCCAATGAGCGCCCGAGCCTACGATGGTGCGCGCGACCCTCGCATCGGGGAAGCCCGGAGCGCGTCGCATGGGTGACTCCCGGCGCGTTCTGCCGTACAACGGCAGACCGTTCCATCCACCCACCGAGGAGCTCACATGCCAGCAGACAAGCACGCAAGCGTTCACTGGGAAGGCGCCGGCAAGACCGGCAAGGGCCAGATCAGCACCGAGACCGGCGCGCTGAAGGACTATCCCTACGGCTTCGCGAGCCGATTCGAGGACGACAAGCGCGGCACCAATCCGGAGGAGATCCTGGGTGCGGCGCACGCCGGCTGCCTCACGATGGCCTTCGCCTTCGCGCTCGAAGGCGCAGGCTTCAAGGCCGATTCGATCGACACCCGGGCCGCGGTGCGCCTGGCCCAGGACGGGCCCGGCTTCAAGATCGACCGCATCCAGATGGAGCTCGAAGCCACCATCCCCGGCATCGACGAGGCCAAGTTCCAGGAACTGGCGGCCGGCGCCAAGGCCGGCTGCCCGCTCTCCAAGGCGCTCGCCAGCGTGCCTGAAATCACCTTGAAGGCGCGCTTGCGCAGCTGAGCGTCCCCGATTTGGTGCACAGATCTTGCATACCAGCAGGCATGAAAGCTGCTGGTATGCAGGCCCATGGCCATTTCCGCTCCCGAGATCAGTGCACGCATCGTTGAAGCGGTGATGGCGCAGAAGCTCGCGCCGGGCGCGCGCCTGGGCGAGCAGCAGCTCGCAATGCTCTTCGACTGCAGCCGCACCATCGTGCGGGAAGCGCTCACGCGGCTGGCGGCGCGCGGCATCGTGACCGTGAGCGCGCGCCGCGGCTGGTACGTGATCGAGCCTTCGCAGGACGAGGCGCGCGAAGCCTTCGAGGCACGCCGCGTGATCGAGTCGGGGCTGATCCGCAGCGCCGGCCCGATCCAGAAGGACGCCCTGCGCGCACTCAAGGCACACCTGAAGCGCGAGAAGGCCGCGCTCAAGGACAGCGACATCGGCAACCGCAGCTATCTGCTGGGCGACTTCCACGTCTGCCTGGCCGAGTGCCTGGGCAACTCGCTGCTGGCCGACACCTTGCGCGACTTCACCGCGCGCACCACGCTGATCGCGATGCTCTACCAGTCCTCGCACGATGCGGCGCAGTCCTGCGAGGACCACTTTCGCATCGTCGCGGCATTGGAGCGTGGCGACACCGCGGGCGCCGAGGCGCTGATGACCGAGCACATCGGCACGGTGCAGTCCGCGCTGCGCGTGCAGAACCCCGCCGACCCGCTGGCCCAGCTGCGCGATGCCCTGGCGCCGCTGTCGCACGCGCCCGCCGGCGCCAAGACCAAGGCACAGCTTTTGCGTGACACCGATTCATCCACCTATCTAGGAGCCCTGCTATGAACTTTTCCAAACGCCACTTCGCGCTCGCCTTCGCCTCGCTCGCACTGCTGGCCACCGGCGCCGTCCACGCCCAGAGCGCGCTCGACAACGTGCTGAAGAGCAAGACGCTCAAGGTCGCGATTCCCACCGACTACCCGCCCTACGGCTTCGTCGGCCCCGACATGGCGCCGCAGGGCCTGGACGTGGAAATGGCCAAACTGATCGCCGCCAAGCTCGGCGTCAAGGCCGAGCTGGTGCCGGTCACCAGCGCCAACCGCATCCCCTACCTGCAGACCAGGAAGGCCGACCTCGTGATCTCCACGCTGGGCAAGAACGCCGAGCGCGAGAAGGTGATCGACTTCAGCGCCGCCTACGCGCCCTTCTTCCAGGCCGTGTATGCGGCCAAGAGCATGAGCATCAAGAGCTTCGCCGACATGGGCGGCAAGTCGGTGGCCGTGACGCGCGGCGCGATGGAAGACCAGGAGCTCGCCAAGGTGGCGCCGGCCAACGTCGACTACAAGCGCTTCGAGGACAACAACGCCACCATCGCGGCCTTTGTCGCCGGCCAGACGCAAACCATCGCCACCAGCGCCGCGGTGGCCGGCAACATGATGCAGAAGAACCCGCAGCTCGGCGCCGAGTACAAGCTGCTGCTGAAAGACAGCCCCTGCTTCGTCGGCATCGCCAAGGGCGAGGACGCGCTGAAGGCCAAGGTCAACGAGATCATCGCGGCCGCCAAGAAGGACGGCACGCTGGATGCGATGTCGAAGAAGTTTCTCGGCAAGGAAGCCGGCGATCTTCCGCTCTGAAGCCGTAGCGCCATGGGCATCGAGTTCGACTTCGGGGCCGTGCTCGGCCAATGGCCGCTGCTCGTCAGGGGCATCGTGTGGACGCTGGGCCTCACGCTCGTCGCCACGCTGATCGGCATGGTGGTGGGCATCGGCTGCGCCTGGGCCCGCGCGAGCGGGCCGGCCTGGCTGCGCTGGGTAGTGGGCAGCTACGTCGAGCTGATCCGCAACACGCCCTTCATCGTGCAGCTGTTCTTCATCTTCTTCGGCCTGCCGGCGGCGGGCTTCAAGCTTTCGCCCGAGGTCGCCTCGGTGATCGCGATGGTGATGAACCTCGGCGCCTATGCGACCGAGATCATCCGTGCCGGCATCGAGGCCACGCCGCGCGGACAGATCGAGGCCGCGGTGAGCCTGGCGCTCGACAAGGTGCAGGTATTCACACGCGTGGTGCTGCCGCCCGCGCTGAAGAAGGTGTGGCCCGCGATGGTGAGCCAGATCATCATCGTGATGCTGGGCTCGGCCGTGTGCAGCCAGATCTCGACCGAAGAGCTGAGCTATGCGGCCAACCTGATCCAGAGCCGCAACTTCCGCGCTTTCGAGGCCTTCATCATCGCCACGGCGATCTATCTGGCGCTCTCGGTGATTGCGCGTCGGCTGCTCAACTGGGCCGGCCCGAAATTCTTCTTCGGGAAGTGAGCGCGCGATGATCGAGTTCTCTCTCTGGGACATCCTGCGCAACCTGCTCTTGGCCTTGCGCTGGACGGTGGTGCTCTCCCTCATCGCCTTCGTCGGCGGCGGCTTCGTGGGCGCCGTGCTGCTCTTCGTGCGCTTGTCCGGCGGGCCGGTTGCCGAACGGCTGATCGGCCTCTACGTGCAGCTGTTCCAGGGCACGCCGCTGCTGATGCAGTTGTTCCTGGCCTATTTCGGCATCGCGCTTCTTGGCATCGAGGTCTCGGCCTGGACCGCCGCCTCGGTCGCGCTCACGCTCTACACCAGCGCCTTCCTCACCGAGATCTGGCGTGGCTGCGTGGCCTCCATTCCCAAGGGCCAGTGGGAAGCCTCGGGCAGCCTCGCGCTCAGCTTCGGCGAGCAGATGCGCCACGTGATCCTGCCGCAGGCCACGCGCATCGCGGTCGCGCCCACCGTGGGCTTCCTGGTGCAAGTGATCAAGGGCACCGCGCTGGCCTCGGTGATCGGCTTCGTCGAGCTCACCAAGGCCGGCAGCATGATCTCGAATGCGACCTTCAAGCCCTTCGTCGTCTTCAGCTGCGTCGCCCTGCTCTACTTCGTGCTGTGCTTTCCGGTGAGCCTGTACGCCAAGAACCTCGAAAGGAAGATCCATGGCGCTCGTCGCTGAAGCTCCCGCCGCCGCGGCGCCCGTCGTCCGCATCACCGCGCTGCGCAAGTCCTACGGCAGCAACGAGGTGCTGAAAGGCATCGACCTCGACGTCCGGCGCGGCGAGGTGATCGCCATCATCGGCAAGAGCGGCTCGGGCAAGAGCACGCTGCTTCGCTGCATCAACGGGCTCGAGGTGTTCCAGGACGGCTCGCTCACGGTGGACGGCAAGCCCCTGCTGCACGAGAGCGCGATGGCCATGCGCGAGCTGCGCCAGCACGTGGGCATGATCTTCCAGAGCTTCAACCTTTTTCCGCACCTCACGGTCGGCAAGAACGTGATGCTCGCGCCGACGCTGGTGAAGAAGCGCGGCGGCATGGAAGCCGCGTCGCAGGCACGCAAGCTGCTCGAGCGTGTCGGGCTGGCCGAGAAGTTCGACGCCATGCCCGACCAGCTCTCCGGCGGCCAGCAGCAGCGCGTGGCGATCGCGCGCGCCCTCGCGATGGAGCCGGCCGTGCTGCTGTGCGACGAGATCACCTCGGCGCTCGACCCCGAACTGGTGGGCGAGGTGCTGCGCGTGGTCGAATCGCTGGCCGACGAGGGCATGACGCTGCTCATGGTGACGCACGAGATGAGCTTCGCGCGCA
This sequence comes from Variovorax paradoxus, assembly GCF_018614915.1. Classification (GTDB taxonomy): domain Bacteria; phylum Pseudomonadota; class Gammaproteobacteria; order Burkholderiales; family Burkholderiaceae_C; genus Variovorax; species Variovorax paradoxus_K. Next base: position 17,318 of record NZ_JAGGNU010000026.1, read on the forward strand.
AGGTCAGCGACCGCGTGATCTTCATGCACCAGGGGCGCGTGCACGAGATGGGGCCGCCGGCCGAGCTGTTCGGCAATCCGCAGACGGCGGAGTTGAAACAGTTCCTTTCGTCGCTGCACGACTGAGCACAACAGGGCGCCGGCGGAACCTCCGGCCTGTGGCAAGCTCCGAGCGGTATGCACCGCTCTTCCACCTTGTCCCGCCGTTTCCTCCTGCGCGCCCTGCTCGGCGCTGCCGCGATGCCGGCGCCCTTCGCTGCATTCGCTGGCTTCAACTTCTTCACCAGCGAATACACCGCGAGCCGCGAGGAACTGCAGGCGCAGATCGCGAAGCACTTTCCGGTGCAGCAGCGCTACGCCGAGATCTTCACAGTCAGCCTGCGCGACCCGCAGCTGGGGCTGGATGCCAAAGCCAACCGCGCAGCCATCACGGCGGTGCTGTCGATCGCGAGCCCGCTCTTGCGGCCTTCGTACGTCGAGGGCGTGGTCTCGGTCAGCAGTGCACTCAAGTACGACGCACCGGCGCGCGCGCTGCGTCTCGACCAGCCGAAAGCCGAAAGGCTCGAACTGCAGGGCGTCAGCGGGCGCGATGCCGAACGCCTGCAGCAGATCGGTGCGGTGGTCGCACAGGAGCTCTTGCGCGACCAACCGCTGCGCACCTTCACGGAAAAAGAGCTGACGGTCGGCCGCAAGACCTACGAGATCGGTGACATCACGGTGCAACAGGACGGCATCAAGCTGGAGCTCAAATGAGCTCTCCCCCAGGTTGGCCCACTTCGTGTGGCCGCCCACCCCCTCACCGGGGGCAACACCAGCGGCCCGGCAAAGCCGGCTCCGCGGCGTTCCCCGAACGGGCATCGCTTCGCTTGCCTGCGGCCTGGCTGATCGCGACCTTGCTGCTCGCCGGCTGCACCTTGTTGAGCGAAGGCACGAAGTCCGGCTTCGACCTGCAGGCCCACCGCGGCGGCCGTGCGCTGGCACCGGAGAACACGCTGGCCGCCTTCTCGAACGCCATGGACCTGGGCGTGGACACGCTCGAACTCGACACCGGCCTCACCGCCGACGGCGTGGTCGTGATCTCGCACGACACCGTGCTCAACCCGGACCACACGCGCGACGCGAGCGGCGCCTTCCTCGCTGCCAAAGGGCCCGCGATCCGCTCGCTGACGCTGTCGCAGCTCCAGGCCTACGACGTGGGCCGCATCGACCTCGCGAGCAACTACGGCAAGCAGTTTCCGAAGCAGCTGGCGAGCGACGGCGAGCGCATTCCGACGCTGGCCGCCTTGTTCGAGCGCGTGCGCGAACGTGGCGCCACGCAGATCCGCTTCAACATCGAGACCAAGCTGGACCCGACCCGGCCCGACGAGACCGCGGCACCCGAGGACATGGTGCGTGCCTTGCTCGCCGAGATCGACAAGGCCGGCCTGGCACAGCGCGTGACCATCCAGAGCTTCGACTGGCGAACGCTCGCGCTGGTCGGCCAGTGGGCGCCGCAGATGCAGCGCGCCTATCTGACGACCGGCCGCACCCTGAAGGACAGCCGCTGGACCTCGGGCCTGCGGCTGGAAGACTTCGGCTCCGCGCCGCGTCTCGTGAAGGCCGCGGCGGGCGAGAGCAAGGGCGCGGTGATCTGGTCGCCGGCTTTCAGCGATCTCACGGCCGCGCAGGTCGGCGAGGCGCAATCGCTCGGCTTCCGGGTCGTGCCCTGGACCGTGAACCAGCGTGTCGACATGGCGAAGCTGATGGACTGGAAGGTGGACGGGATCATTACGGACGACCCGGCGATGCTGCGCGACGTGATGCGTGAACGCGGGTGGACGTTGCCGGTGGGTACCGTCCGCTGACCGGGCTCACACGTGGCGCGCCGCCCGCGTGCGCTGCGCCCCAGCCATCGGCTGCCGATCGGCCCGCGCATGCAGCGCTTCGATGATGTGGCATTGCGCATCCGTGCCGTCGCAGCAGTCGCGCAGCGCGACCAGGTCCTTCTCGAGCGAGCGCAGTTCGCGCAGCCGTTCGCGCACATGGCCCAGGTGGGCATCGAGCGCGACGCAGGCGGCAGCGCAATCCGCCTTGCTGCGCAGATCGAGGCCCATCAGCGTGCGCACCTCGTCGAGCGACATGTCCATCGCGCGGCACAGGCGGATGAAGCGCAGCCGGTGCACGTCGGCATCGGTGTAGAGCCGGTAGCTGTTGTCGCCGCGGGCCTGCGGCGCGATGAGCCCCTCCTTCTCGTAGTAGCGGATGTTGGCGGCGCTGACGCCGCTTCGCGTGGCGGCGTCGCCGATGCGGTAACCCTGCGCGGCGGGCGGACTCTCGACTGCCATGGCTTGACCTTCCAGTGACTTCAACCTTTCCAATCGTGCCATCACTGGAGAAAAAATGTCTGCGAACTGCTGCGAACACGACCGCGACCACGAACATCTCTCGGCCTCCGACACGCCGCGCTACCGGCGCGTGCTGTGGGTGGCGCTGGCACTCAACGTGCTGATGTTCGCCGTCGAGATCGGCGCCGGCTTTCGCTCGGGCTCGGTCTCGCTGCTGGCCGATGCCATCGACTTCTTCGGCGATGCCGCCAACTACGGCGTCACCCTGGCCGTGCTGTCGATGGGCCTCGCATGGCGCGCGCGGGCGGCCGTGCTCAAGGGGCTCAGCATGCTGGGTTTCGGTGTCTTCGTTGCGGCCAAGACGCTGTGGTCGGCCGCGCACGGCGTGCCGCCCGAGGCCTTGACCATGGGCCTGGTCGGCACGCTGGCGCTGGGGGTCAACGTGCTGGTCGCGCTGCTGCTCTACGCCTTCCGCGAGGGCGACGCCAACATGCGCAGCGTGTGGCTGTGCTCGCGCAACGACGCCATCGGCAACGTGGCCGTGATGCTCGCGGCGCTGGGCGTGTTCGGCACCGGCACTGCCTGGCCCGACCTCGCGGTGGCTGCGGTGATGGCGGCGCTCGCGGTCAGCGGCGGCTGGTCGGTGCTGCGGCAGGCACGCGGCGAATTGCGCGGCCGGCCGATAATTGCTCGCGATGTCTGATGCACACGCTTCTTCCCCAGCCCCGTACGCGGGCGCCATCACCGATGTCGAGGGCATCGAGGTCGGCCACTTCAGCGATCCGCGCCGCCCCACCGGCTGCACCGTGATCCTCGCGCGCGAAGGCGCAGTCGCCGGCGCCGACGTGCGAGGCGCCGGGCCCGGCACGCGCGAGACCGACCTGCTCGCGCCCGGCAACCTGGTCCAGCAGGTGCACGCCGTGATGCTCGCAGGCGGCAGCGCCTGGGGCCTCGCGGCGGCCGATGGCGCGATGCGCTGGCTCGAAGAGCGCGGCATCGGCCTCGACGTCGGCTTCGGCATCGTGCCGATCGTGCCGGCCGCGGTGCTGTTCGACCTGCCGCTCGGCGACGCGCGCATCCGGCCCGATGCGGCCGCCGGCTATGCAGCCTGCGAAGCCGCATCGAACGCTGCGCCCGCGGAAGGCAACGTGGGCGCCGGCAGCGGCGCGCTGGTGGGCAAGCTCTTCGGCGTGCACCGCGCGATGAAAGGCGGCATCGGCACTGCATCGATCACGGTCAACGGCGTCACGGTCGGCGCGCTGATCGCCTGCAATGCGCTCGGCGACGTCGTCGATCCCGACACGGCGCAGGTGGTGGCCGGCGCACGCACCGAGGATGGCCGTGCGCTCATGGACACGCGGCGCGCCCTGCTGCGCGGCGAGGCCGCCAAGCCGCCGCTGGCGGGCACCAACACCACGCTGGGCGTGATCGCAACCGACGCCGCGCTCACCAAGACACAGGCCAATCGGCTGGCGGCAGTCGCGCACGACGGGCTCGCGCGTGCCATCAACCCCGTGCACACCATGAGCGACGGCGACACGCTCTTCGCGCTTGCGACGGGCCGTGTGCCGCTGGTCGGCGCTGCGCCGGGCATGACGGTGCTGGGCATCATGGCGGCCGAAGTGGTGGCGCGGGCCACGCTGCGCGCGGTGCGTGCGGCACGCACGGTGCGCATGGGGGAGCGCCATTTTCCTTGCGCCGGCGACCTCGTGTGAAGGCGACGTGCGGCACAGTCGCGGCCCGCGGATGCGCTGCCGCACCACAGGAAGGCCGTGGCTCATCAGGATGATGACCGGCAGCACGCCCCCGGTCATCAATGGACGCGTCATCTCCAGCGGGTATTCAACCTCGCCGTCCAAAAGCGGGAAGTGAATCACTTTCCCTCTTGCGTCCGCCACGCCGTGGACTGGAGGGCTCACAGCTCAACAACTAGCCGTCTTCGATGATCGCCATCAGGTATTCGTCGACATAGCGCCCATCGATCACAAGCGATGCTCGGCGCAGGCCTTCGACCTGGAAACCCGCACGAAGATAGACCGCAATGGCGCGAAGATTGGTCGTGTGGACTGTCAGCTCGAGCCGCCTGATTCCGTTTTGGCGGCTCCAGGCAACCGCTTCGGCGATCATGCGCGAGCCGATGCCCTTGCCCCAATGCGACTGCCCAATGCCTAAGGCCAACACAGCCGAATGGGCCAGCCGCAGCAGCTCATTGCTTGAGGCGACGAGGGTTCCCACCAACACCTCGCCGTCCTGAGCCACGAGAATCAACGCATTGGCCTTGGCATCGAACAGTCGGATTCTTTGCGCTTCATCCTTTGCAGTGCTCCTGAATTCCGAAGGATCCAGGAGCATGAATTGGGTTTCGGCAAAAAGCTTGCGGCGCAACTTGACGAGCCGCGCGGCATCGGCCGGAACTGCCGGTCGGACGACGACGCTATTCATGGCACCGATCGGAAGAAGGCAGGTCGCCTTCAAGGTGCAGACGGTACCGCCGCGCCACAGTCGCGGGCCGGGGCTCGAGCGGCATCCATCGGCTCGGCGCGGACATGCCGGTGTCCGAATCTTCGCGCAGCTGCTCGAGGCCGGGCGGCTCTGCGCCGAACCAGAGCCAGGCTGCATCCGTCGCGCCTCTGTTGAGGCAGCAGCGATTCCATTCGGCGCCGATGTACGCCTGCAGGCCAACGACCACTAGGAAGATCAGAACACCGACCGCGAAATAAAGAAGCAGCCTCCAGGGCGCCACAAGAGGAAAAAGATCCCGGCCCGCGATCAGCAGCAATGCACCGAGTACGGCAAATGCCAGGACGAGCTTGCCGAGAAGAATCAGGCGTGATTTGGTGTTATTCATGGACTGACTGGAACTGGATCGAGGTTGACGGTGACCGGCCGTGCCCGCCCGCTCGCCGGGCGGCTCGAGGTTTGCTAGCGGGGTTTTTGCGACAGCGAGAGCAGCCCTCGGTCCGAGATGCACTGCGCAAGCTCGGTGCGATTGCGCACCCTCAACTGCTTCATCAGCATCGCCAGCTGGCGCTTGATGGTTTGGTCGCTCTTGCCGAGCTGCCTGGCGATTTCCTTGTTGGTATTGCCGAGCAGCAGCAGGCTGACGATGGAACGCTCGGCATGCGTGAGCGGAGGCGCCGGGGCGAGGGCTTTCGCGATCGGCGAGCCTTTGATCGGGCTCTTGCTCCGCGCTGCCGGTGTGGGGGTCTCGCCGACGTGGCGGACATCGGCCGCCAGAGGATCCCTGGACGCTTTGGTTTCCATTCTTGAACTCCCTGCAATTCGCACGCGTTCTGTGTTGTTTTTCGGACGGCGGGGAACGCGAATCCAATGCCGTCGACGCGCGTTATGCGCTAGCACGAGCAGTTGCGGCGCGCGTGAGGAGAATTTGCGAGAAATCAGCGCGCGGTCAATGCGCCAGCAAGATCACACGCTCCATTGCTTCCAAGGTCTGCTGGCGGTGTGCGATCACGATGCGCGTCATGTTCAGTCGCTGGATCGCCTTGTTCACGATGCTTTCTGTCAACACGTCGAGGTGGCTGGTCGCTTCATCCAGGAACAAGATCCGAGGCAGCTTGTAGAGCGCCCTCGCCAGCACCACGCGTTGGCGTTGCCCTCCAGACAGGGCGGTTCCCATGTCGCCAACGAGCGTGTTGTAGCCCATGGGCATTCGTGCGATATCGTCGTGGACGGAAGCCATCCGCGCCGCTTCTTCGATCTGTGCGTGATCGGGCTGTGCGTCGAACAAGCTGATGTTCTCTGCAATGGAGCCCGCGAACAGGCGGTCGTCCTGCATCACCACGCCGATTTGGTCGCGGTAGTGACGCAATCCAAGCTGGCGCAGGGCTATGCCGCCCACCCATACGCTTCCCTCCTCGGGTTCGAGTTGCCCCAGCATGATCTTGAGCAGCGTCGTCTTGCCGCAGCCCGAAGGCCCGGCGATGGCGACAGACTCGCCCGGCTCGATCCTCAGGCTCAGATCCTTCAGTACCCACGGCTCGTCCGTTGCATAGCGAAAACTCACGTTGCGCAACTCGATGGACGCACTGAGACCTTCTTGCGAGCGATGAATGCCGGAGTGAGGCGCGGGCTCCGGTTCGGCCAGCACAATGTCGGCGAGCCGCTCGGTCTGCAAGCCGAGCATCTTGAACGAGAGCGCTTGGTCGACCAGCCCGGACGCTCGGCTGACGAACTGCGTCTTGTAGCTCAGGAACGCGATCAGCATGCCGACCGACAACTGATTGCCCAGCACCAGGTGCGCGCCAAGATACAGCACGGCGGCGTTCTCGAGCGTCGTCAGCATGGCATTTGCTGAACCGAACGACAGTACTTGCCGTTGCACGGCCAGGCCCGCGTTGGTGCTCGCTACCGCGAGGTTCATGTAGCGCCGCAATCGATCTTCCTCGCGATTGAAAAGCTTGAGCACCTGGATGCCGCGCACGCTTTCCATGAAGTAGCTCTGCTGCCTTGCCGAGCGCACGATTTTTCTCCGCTGGCGCGGCGCAGGGCGCCGTATCGCAGCACCCGGACAAGCGCATAGAGCAATACCGCCGCGCCGGCCACGGCCGCGAGACGCGGGCTGTAGAGCAGCATGACGACGAACGTCACCGTGGCCGTGATGCCGTCGATCACCGCGCCCACCATGCCGCCCGTCAACGCCTGCTGCAGCGCATTGATGCTGCCGAAGCGTGATACGACGTCACCCAGGTGCCGCTTCTCGTACCACCTCATGGGCAGGCGCAGCAAGTGCGCAAAGCTGCTGCCCACCCATTGCATGTTCAACGAGGTGGTCAGGTGCATCAGGATCCATGCCCGCCCCCACCCAGCAGCGATCTGGAAGCCTCCCACGAGAATCAGGCCGGCGATCAGGACAACCAGCAGATCTGCATCACCTGTCACCAGCACGTCGTCGATGACCCATTGAGAGAAGAAGGGCAGCACCAGGCCAAAAATCTCGAGCGCAGCCGCGAGAGCGAACACCTGCACGAGCGATCGCCGAAGACCGCCTGCCTTTGCCAGCAACGCGCCGAGTTGGAGCTGTTGCCGCTCCCTCCGCGGCTTGAACGAGAGGCCGGGGGCGATCTCCAGCGCAACGCCCGTGAACGAGCGGCTGGCTTCATCGACCGTCAACGTACGCAAGCCGCGCGCGGGATCCAGAATTTCGACCCCATTGCGACGCACCCGTTGAAGAACAACGAAGTGTTTGAGATCCCAATGAAGGATGCAGGGCGTCGCGAGCTTGTCGAGATCCTCCATGCCCAAACGCAACGGCCGAGTTTGAAAGCCGAGCGCGTCGGCAATCTTCATCAATTGCGCGAGCGTGGCGCCTTTGAGCGAAACGGCGTACTTGGTGCGCAGGCTTGGCAGGTCGGTGTCGTAGCCGTGGTAGCCGGCCACCATCGCGAGCGAGGCCAAGCCGCATTCGGCCGCCTCGGTCTGGAGCACCAGGCGCAATTTGCGGCCGAAGCCGAACCGAAGGCGCTCCAGCATCCTGCCCTGTCAGTGAATCCAGTTGCCGGAGACGGAGAACAGTGGCTCGAAGACCCATTCGAGCAGGGTGCGGGTGTCGAGGATCAGGTTGGCGTCGAAGCCCATCCCTGACTGCAAGGGCTCCTCCTTGCCGTAGGCCGAGACCGTGCTCTTCGCGAGTCCAAGGCTTGCGATGTAGAACAGCTCCCCCGGCCCCGCGGCCGGCGGCGGATAGGGCAGCTCGCTGCCGGCCACAGCGACGCGCGACAACTTGACGACCCGTGCTTCGTGGCTGCCGAACTTTTGATACGGAAAAGCTTGAAACTGCAACAGGGCGCGGGTTCCCACCCGCACGAAGCCGGCGGCCCGGGATGGCAGATAAACATCGGCCTGCAATTCCGACCCCTCCGGGATGAGATTGAGCAGGGGCTGGGCGGGAATCACCTGTTTGCCTTCGTCAGTGAGGATCGCGGTGACCACGCCCGCCTGAGGCGCCTTCAACAGCAACTCCCGCCGGGATTCGTTCGATGCGGTCCTGCTCGATCGATGAAAGATTGCGATCGATGGCCGCCAGTTCGTTGAGACGCTTCGCGGGCAGCGCGGCGAGATCCGCGTCAACCGCACCCAGGTCTCGCAGCAGACCCGTGCGGCTGCGGCGAATCGACTCCAGCGCCGCCAGGTCCGCCATGCGCTCCTGTTCCTTCTGCTGCAACGCCAGGTCGGAGACGAACTTTGCGGCGTGCAATTCGCGCTGCTTGGCGAGCATCTGGTCGGTCAGGCGAATCCGATCCTGCTGAAGCAACAACGCCGCCTGCACTTGAGACAGCTCGGTGCGCAGGTTGTCCGATCGGTCGCGCAGTGCTTTGCCCTGATGCTCATGCAGTTCGCCGACTTTGATGCGCTCCTCGGCGAGCGAAGCGCGGCGAAGTTGGAGTTGCCGGTCAACGCCGATCAGCGCATCACCGGATCCCGTGAAGCGTTCGGAATTCAGAACAGCAAGGGTTTCGCCGCGCGCGACATGCTGGCCCTCCTTCACGAGCAATCGAGCCACGAGGCCCTGCTGCGCGGCGGCCACCTTGAGCACGCCCGAGTTCGGCACGACATAGCCACTGGCCCTGATCTTTCGGGTGTATTGGCCCCAGACCAGATAAGCGACAAGGCTCGCGGCGAGCACGGTGAAGAAGACGGAGAGAACCAGGAACGACATTGGCCTGACCAAAACAACGTCGCCCAGCCAACCGTCCTGGCGGGCGGCAAATACCTCGCTGCGAAAAAGCGGCTCTGGACGGGCGGGAGATTCCATCGACTGCCTACTAACCGGTTAAGCGTCGACGTCCGTCTGCTCGCGAGTAAATTTTTTCTTTACTGCGTCCAAGAATTCCTTAGGGATGAACCAGTCAGTCAGTCCGCAGTTTCCGCAGACGCGCAATCGATATCTGGGGTTGTTGAACCATTCGAAAAACCCCAAAGGCAAAAGACTTGGAGATACACCACCGCCCGCGTTTATGTCGGCCACATAGTGCTCTTTGGCGCCACAATTTTGACAAAGCTTTGCCATAATTTTATCCAAGCCCAATCAATCATTAAAAAAGAAAAAAACGAACGCCCCAATGAGCGCTTCAAAATCGCATGAAATCTGAAAAACTTAGTCAAGATTATCCGACAAATTCATTTCCTTGATTTTGTCAGAATTCCCAGATCGTACGGATCCGCATTGAAGAGAAATTGGCATTTATTTGTATCTTTTCCCTGCGTACCATCGCAGTAGCGAGTATTGATTCTCTCGCCCCACCATCCCGGACCAATGATAAAAGCAACGCCTGCGGCTTCACTCCAAGATTGAGCAATCTTGCTGCGAGCCGGATCTCTCATTTTTCCTTCCGTTAGCTCATCAATCAGTGCAAGCACCTTGTGATTTTGATTGGAATGTCTTAATTCACCCGTTTTCTTGTCCAAGACGCGCGCAACATGAAGCATGATCATATTGTCTATACCCGGCTCGACGGTTCGACTTGAACCAGCGAGAAACGAGAGTGCGCAGGCAGAGTAGCACCTGCCCTTGACTACCGTATTAAGCCTGCGCGCCTTAATCAACTTCACGTAAGCATTGGCTGCCTCCATGGTCCCTCCTAAAGACTCTTCAAAGACGATTGTCTCCACGTTTGATTTTTCAATTTCCTCAATGTCCGAGGAATTTATTATTCCTTTAACATTTGCCACCCTTCCGCTCACAACGACAACTGCAGCAGGCGACAGCGTTGCAGAGAAGAAAGCCAAAAGAAAAATTATAAATTTCGATCTTTTCTCACCGATCGCTTCACTTAAACCCATTGATGACTCGATAAGCAAGATAAATCAAGGCCGCCAAAAATGGCCAAAAAGGAAGTGAGCGCCTTAGGCAGCGCTTCAGCATTGCGAGAAAATCGCGAAACATAATCAACACGAGCACTCATCAATTAATTAACTTGCAGTCACCATACAAAAACGTCATTCCACCTCTGTCACTATTCCAAGCTGGAGCGCATCGAACTGTGACAGCGACCTACATTCGGCAAGGCTCCGCCGCGTCCCATCGCAGTAGAGCGTTTCGTGCATTCGCGCAATCAACCAATTCTTCTGCACAAAAACTACCCCTTGCCCTGGCTGTGAGGACTGCAGTATTAACCGAGATATAAGTGGCGGCATCTTTTTATGCGAAAGAGATTCGATGTAGGGAATCAATATTTCATTGACGCGTGAAGCAACATCGTTCAACGGATCTTCATTGTGTGCTCCATGCAGTAAGATGAGATGCGCTCCAAACCCAGCATCAAATTGTCGTCGATCTCCAGCCAGAAAGGCGAATGCACACGATGACTGAACTTGGCTTTTCGCAAAGGTATGCATTTTTCTCTGACGTATAAATTCGGCAATTCTTGCACCCTCGTCCGTAGCGCCACCGTAGCAATTCTGAAAGATTATTCGTCGTACCCCTTCGTTAGACTCCAGCAATCTCTTGAATTTATCAAAGTCTCCACGAGCAAGCACTCCACTTACAACCAAGGCGCGATCACCTACCGTTATTTCTCCGCTGTAAGCAAGAGCAATAGTCGCACTGAGACTCCAGAGCGCAAAGATCATTCGCGCCTGTGCAAACCAGCCACGAATAATTGCAGGCACAGCATGCTTAGAATTTACCTCCGCGCGCTGAGCCTGCACCTTCATGGCAATCGATGAATAATCACGTCAACGAATTTATGGGCCAGCGGGCGAAGGATCTCCCATTGGATTTCCGAGAAATTCAATGTTGGTATTAGTTGGAACTGCATTGATAGCCGCCACGATTGCTGCGGTTGCTATAGCGCTCAAAATTCCAATCGCAGCTCCAAAAACGCTTCCGATGGCGATCGCATCGCCGACGCCAAGCGCCCCTGCAGAGCCAGTCAGAACAGCCGCCAATCCACCGACGCCCCCTACAGCCGTACCGACTCCAGCTGAGTCGGTAACGCTTATCGTGGCGAGTGTGCCTATGCTGCCGTCCCCGTTCGCGCTCCCCGAATCTGCAGAACAATCGCCGGCCGCACTGCAACTGTCGCCGTCATCCCCTCCGCTCACAAGTAGCAATTCTTCTGTGGTCAGAGCTCTCATGCCTGATTGCGATCCACGATACTCATTCATTCTTGATCTTGAACTCATTCTCAGCTCCCTTGAGGTTGAAAAATATGCGAAACGCGATTTCCTAGATTTCTCGCATTCGCTGCGCGATTTGGCTCCGCGCGGTTGCCACAATCAATGCCCCAATCGGGTCAATTGACGTCGGCTCGAAAAGTTGCTACCGCAGGGTGTGCTTGACCGATCCTTCGGAGCTGGGAAGGCAGCTCAATTCACACGCGCTTTGTAACGACCGAGCGCTAAAAGCCCCGCAAAATGCCGCTGCCGCGCCCGCGGCGACATCGCACCGTCATCTCCCTGCATGCCCCGCACCATCCGCCTCATCCTTCTCTCCATCCGCGACCTCATCGCTTCGGCCGGCCCCGTGGTCTTTCTCGTGATCGGGCTGCTGATCGCCGCCTACTGGTGGCTGGACCCGCAGCCGCCCAGGCACGTGACGCTCGCGACCGGCCCCGCCGGCAGCGCCTACGCCGAGTTCGCCAAGCGCTACGCCACGGCGCTCAAGGCCAACGGCATCGAGGTCGAGCAGAAGTCCACCGACGGATCGCAGGACAACCTGCAGTTGCTGCGCAACGGCGGCGCCGACGTGGGCTTCGTGCGCGGCGGCAGTGCCGACCCTGTGGCTGACGAGGAGGCGGGGCTCAGCTCGCTCGGCGGCCTGTTCTACGAGCCGCTGTGGTTCTTCTATCGGACCGATGCGGCGCACGCGATCGACCGCAAGACCAGCCGCCTGAGCTCGCTCACGCAGTTCCAGAAGCTGCGGGTCAATGTCGACAAGCCCGGCAGCGGCGTGCCCGAGATCATGGAGCGGATGTTCCGCGCCAACCACATGGACCCGCAGACGCTGCAGCTGTCGAACCTCGAGCAGTCGCCCGCCACCGAGGCGCTGCAGGCCGGCCTGCTCGACGTGGTCGTGCTGGCCTCGGCGCCGCAGTCGCCGCTGGTGCAGCGGCTGCTGCGCGCGCCGGACATCCGGCTGATGGATTTCGGCCAGAGCGATGCCTACTCGCGGCGCTTCGCCTTTCTGCAGGCCGTGACCCTGCCGCGCGGCGTGGTGGACCTCGCGGCCGACCTGCCGCCGCATGACGTTTCGATGCTGGCCGCGACCACCTCGCTGCTGGCGCGCGAGGAAACCCATCCCGCGCTGCGCCAGCTGTTCGCGCAGAGCGCCCAGAATCTGCACAGCGGCGCCGGCTGGTTCAACCGCGCGCGCGACTTCCCGAACACCCGCACCAGCGAGCTGCCGGTCAGCCCCGAGGGCGATCGCGCGATCAACGGCACGCCGCCCTTCTGGCAACGCTACCTGCCCTTCTGGGCCAGCAACCTGGTGGAGCGGATGTGGCTGGTGCTGGGCGGCCTGGTGGTGCTGATGCTGCCCTTGAGCCGCGTGGTGCCGCCGCTTTACCAGTTCCGCGTGCGCCGCCGGGTGTTCCGCTGGTATGCGCGCCTGCGCGAGGTCGAGAACAAGCTGGAAGCCGGGACAGGCGAGCGCGACGCGCTCATCAAGGAACTGGACGAGCTCGATCGCGTGGTCAACAAGGTGGCGGTCCCGCTCTCGTATGCCGAAGAGCTCTACGCGCTGCGCAACAACGTCTATGCGGTGCGCAAGCGGGTGCTGGCGCGCATGCCGTCGGGCGTGCCTGCAACTGCGAACGCCTAGTCTTTCTACGGACAGGCGCTATTGCTGCAGCCGCAGCAGCTTGCCGTTGGCGCTGTCGGTCAAGAGGTAGAGCCAGCCGTCCGGCCCTTGCCGGACATCGCGGATGCGCTCGCTGCGGTCGGCCAGAAGCCGCTCGCGCCCGGTCACCGTGTTGCCGTTGAGCGAGAGCCGCCACAGCGCCGTGCCCGCGAGTGCGCCGACAAAGAGGCTGCCCTTCCAGTCGGGCAACGCATCGCCGGTATAGAAGGCCATGCCGCTGGGCGCGATCGAGGACTTGGCGGTGCCTGGCGCCCACGCCGAGCCGTCGATCTTTTCCCAGTAGGCCAGCGGCTGCTCCATGCCGGCCTTGGCCGTGCCTTCGCCGACCTGCGTGAGGGTGCCGTATTCCTGGCCGTAGCTGATGACGGGCCAGCCGTAGTTCCTGCCGGGCAGCGAGAGATTGACTTCGTCGCCGCCCTGCGGGCCATGCTCGTTGACCCACAAGTCGCCGGTCGCCGGATGCAGCGCCGCACCCTGCACATTGCGGTGGCCGTAGCTCCAGATGTGCGGCTGCGCACCAACCACGCCGAAGTCGGGATTGCCCGGCGCCGGCGCGCCGTCGGTGGTGATGCGCACCACCTTGCCGTGCCCGCGCGTCAGGTCCTGTGCGAAGCCGCGCTGGTCGTTGTTCAGGCGCTCGCCGAGGGTCACGAAGAGATGCCCGTTGCGATCGAACACCAGGCGCGAGCCAAAGTGCGAACTGCTCTGCGCCCTCGGCAATTGCCTGTAGATGACGACCAGATTGCCCAGGCTGCGACCGGCGACGTCGAGTTCCGCGCGCGCGACCGCGGTGCTGTTGAGGCTGGCATTGGACGCATCGCGTTCTGCATAGCTGAAGTAGATGCGCCGGTTGCTCGCGAAGGCCGGATCGACCGCGACATCGAGCAAGCCGCCCTGCCCGACCGCCTCGACCGCCGGAACGCCGCTGACCTGGTCGGCCCCGGCATTGACCGGCGTGCCGTCCGCATTGCGCAGCCGGATCTGGCCACCGCGCTGCGTCACGAGCAGCTTGCCGTCGGGCAGAAAGGCGAGTCCCCAGGGATTGCTGAAGCCGGACGCCAGCTCGGTCACCTTGACCACCATCGGCGAAGCCGGTGGCGCCGGAGCCGGCGGATTGGCTGCAGGCGGCGCCGGCGCGGGTGCCGGCGCGGCCGTGCCGTTCACCCCGAAAGCGCCGATGGCGACGCTGCCGCCGCCACCCCCGCCCCCGCATCCCGCGAGAAGCGCCATCGAAGCCGCCAGGTACCGAATCGCTGCAGCCATGTCCGCTCCTAATGGCGCCCGGAGCGCCCATCTGGAAGCGGAAGTTTGCCTTGGTTGCGGCGGCTCAGCGCACTGTTACTTCAGCGCCTTGAAGCGCATCCGGTGCGGCTTGGCGCCCTCTTCGCCCAGGCGCTTCTTCTTGTCGGCCTCGTACTCCTGGTAGTTGCCGTTGAAGAAGGTCCACTGGCTGTCGCCTTCGGCCGCGAGGATGTGGGTCGCGATGCGGTCGAGGAACCAGCGGTCGTGGCTGATCACCAGCACCGAGCCCGCGAACTCGAGCAAGGCGTCTTCGAGCGCGCGCAGCGTCTCGACGTCCAGGTCGTTCGAGGGTTCGTCGAGCATCAGCACGTTGCCGCCGGCGATCAGCGTCTTGGCCAGGTGCAGGCGCCCGCGTTCGCCGCCGGACAGGGTACCGACCTTTTTCTGCTGGTCGGCGCCATTGAAGTTGAAGCGCCCGGCATAGGCCCGGCTCGCCATCTGGAACTTGCCGACGTTGATGATGTCGAGGCCGTCCGAGATGTCCTGCCACACCGTCTTGTCGTTGGCGAGCGCATCGCGGTGCTGGTCGACGAAAGCCATCTTGACCGTCTGGCCAACCACCACCTCGCCGCTGTCCGGCTTCTCCTTGCCGGCGATCAGCTTGAACAGCGTGGACTTGCCGGCGCCGTTCGGGCCGATGATGCCGACGATCGCGCCGGCCGGAATCTCGAAGCTCAGGTTGTCGATCAGCAGGCGGTCGCCGAAGGACTTGCTGACGTTCTTGAACTCGAACACCTGGTTGCCCAGGCGTTCCGCGACGGGGATGAAGATTTCCTGCGTCTCGTTGCGGCGCTGGTATTCGAAATCGCTCAGTTCCTCGAAGCGGGCCAGGCGCGACTTGCTCTTGGCCTGGCGCGCCTTCGGGTTCTGGCGCGACCATTCGAGTTCCTTCTTCAGGGCCTTGGCGTGGGCTTCTTCGCCCTTCTGCTCCTGCGCCAGGCGCTCGCCCTTCTGTTCGAGCCAGGTGCTGTAGTTGCCCTTCCACGGGATGCCGCGGCCGCGGTCGAGTTCGAGAATCCATTCGGCCGCGTTGTCGAGGAAGTAGCGGTCGTGGGTGATGGCCACCACGGTGCCGGGAAAGCGCTGCAGGAACACTTCGAGCCATTCGACCGATTCGGCGTCCAGGTGGTTGGTGGGCTCGTCGAGCAGCAGCATGTCGGGCTTGCTGAGCAAGAGCCGGCACAGCGCCACGCGGCGCTTCTCGCCGCCCGAGAGCACGCCGATGTTGGCTTCCCAGGGCGGCAGGCGCAGCGCGTCGGCCGCGATCTCGAGCTGGTGCTCGGAATCGGTGCCGGCCGTGGCGATGATGGCCTCGAGCTTGGCCTGCTCGGCCGCCAGGGCGTCGAAGTCGGCGTCTTCGGCGCCATAGGCGATGTAGACCTCCTCGAGCCGCGCCTTGGCTGCGTAGACCGCGCCCATCGCTTCCTCGACCGACTCGCGCACCGTATGCGCGGCGTTGAGCTTGGGTTCCTGCTCGAGGTAACCGATCGTGAGGCCGGGCATCGGCAGCGCCTCGCCCTCGATCTCCTTGTCGATGCCGGCCATGATCCTCAGGAGCGACGACTTGCCCGAGCCGTTCAGGCCGAGCACGCCGATCTTGGCGCCGGGGAAAAAGGAAAGCGAAATGTCCTTCAAGATCTGCCGCTTGGGCGGCACGGTCTTGCTAACCTTGTTCATGGTGTAGACGTACTGGGCCATGTCTATCTCTGTTGGGTGATGGGGACTGCTCGGGGTGATCGGGAAACCTGGCATCGACCTTGCGCGAGGATCGATGGCGAATCTGCCTTGCATGGGCAGGCGCTTGCTGCTGCAGCGCGATTTCCGACCGGGGTTTGCTGCCAAGTCTAACGCAGGCCCTTCGATCCGTTGAACGAAGGGCTTCGGCGCTGCTATTCTTCAAACCACTTCCATGAGCGCACCGCCCCTCCCAGACGCCTTCGAACAGGCCAAGCGCTTGTTTCTCGAGGGATTGAGCGCCTTCGAAGCAGGCTGCTTCGAAGTCGCCGAGCAGCACTTTCTGTCCTCGCTCGCCCTGCTTCCCGGACGCGTGGCGACCCTGATCAATCTCGCGGCCACGCAGCTGAAGCTTTCGCGCCCGCAGGATGCCCTCGCGGCAGCCGAGCAGGTGCTGGCGATCGAGACCGACAACGCCGATGCCTGGTTTCACAAGGCCTGCGCGCTCGGGCAATTGAACCGACACCCGGAAGCCCTGGCCGGCTACGAGAAGGTGCTGCAACTCGGCACTCTCCCTGCTGCCGAGCCATGGTTTCGCCACGGCCAGACCCTGCAGGCGCTGGAGCAGCCCGCGCGGGCGCTCGCCTCCTACGATCGGGCGTTGGCCGCCGACCCCTCCCTCGCGCAGGCGTGGAGCAATCGCGGCAGCATCCTGCGCGAGATGAAGCGCAACCAGGAAGCCGCCGCCGCCTTCGTGCAGGCGATGGCGCATGGCGCCGACCCCGAACTGCACCAGTACTACCTCGCGTCTGTGTCCGATGAGCCGGTTCCGGCGACGGCGCCCAGCCACTACGTCGAGACCTTGTTCGACGACTACGCCGAGCAGTTCGATGCCCACCTGGTCGGCACGCTCGGCTACCGGGCGCACGACACGCTGGCCAGGCATCTCGCCGGACTCGGGCGCGGCCTGTTCCGTTCAGGGCTCGATCTCGGCTGCGGCACGGGCCTCTGCGCGCCCTTGCTGAAGCCGATGGCGCAGCGGCTGACCGGCGTCGACCTGTCGCGGCAAATGATGGACAAGGCGCAGGCTCTCGGGCTCTACGACCGCCTCGTGCATGCGGACATCGTCGACCACCTGCGAAGCACCGGCGAACACTACGACCTCATCACCGCCGCCGATGTTTTCATCTACGTCGGCGAGTTGGCCCCGGTGTTCGCAGCGCTCGACAAGGTGATGGACGCAGACGGGATCTTCTGCTTCTCGGCCGAATGCGCTGCCGACGAGCGCGCCGACTTCGAGTTGCTGCCGAGTCTGCGCTACGCCCATTCGGAACGCTACCTCCGCGGCCTGGCCGCGCAGCACGGCTTCGATGTCGTGCAGTTGATTCGCGCGCCGATACGCGAAGACCAGCGCGAGACGATCCAGGGCATGTTCGTCTATCTGGTCCGAGCAAGCAGCGGGCAAACCCGACTCATGCGACAATAGCGACCGTTGCCGGGTCCAGTTGCCCGCAACACCGGCTCTCTGCCGGGGACAAAGAAGGCCCGCTCAGGGTTTTCCGGCTCCCACTCCTGACCCTCATCTGCCCCTACTGGCCCGACGTCATCGACAAGACGCCTGGGCGGGCTGATACCACTGCGCCGTGTAAGGCGCTTGTTGAACTCAATGAACTTTGATGAACTGAAGCTGGCCCCGGCCATCTTGAAGGCCGTGCACGAGCAAGGCTACGAAATCCCCACCCCCATCCAGGCCCAGGCCATTCCCGCCGTTCTCGACGGCCACGACCTGCTCGGCGGCGCCCAGACCGGCACCGGCAAGACGGCCGCCTTCACGCTGCCGATGCTGCACAAGCTCACGATGAGCCGCAGCGCCACCAACAAGTTCGGCGGCACCGGCATTCGTGCCCTGGTGCTGACGCCAACGCGCGAACTCGCGGCCCAGGTCGAAGAGTCGATCCGCACCTACGGCAAGTACCTCCAACTGAGCTCGACCGTGATCTTCGGCGGCGTCGGCATGAACCCGCAGATCAGCAAGCTGAAGAGCGGCGTCGACATCCTGGTGGCCACGCCCGGCCGCCTCCTCGACCTGCAGCAGCAGGGCATGCTCGATCTCACGCAAGTGCAGATGCTGGTGCTCGACGAAGCCGACCGCATGCTCGACATGGGCTTCATCCACGACGTGAAGAAGATCCTCGCGCTGGTGCCGAAGGAAAAGCAGAGCCTCTTGTTCTCCGCCACCTTCAGCGACGAGATCCGTGATCTCGCCGCCACGCTGCTGAAAAACCCGCAGAGCATCCAGGTGACGCCGCGCAACACCACCGTGCAGCGCATCACGCAGGTGATCCACCCGGTGGGCCGCGGCAAGAAGAAGGCGCTGCTCGCGCACATCATCAACGAGCACAACTGGAGCCAGGTGCTGGTGTTCACCCGCACCAAGTTCGGCGCCAACAACGTGGCCGAGTTCCTCACCAAGAACGGCGTCGAGGCGATGGCGTTGCACGGCAACAAGAGCCAGAGCGCACGCACCCAGGCGCTGGCCGGCTTCAAGAGCGGCGACATCCGCGCACTGGTCGCCACCGACATCGCGGCCCGCGGCATCGACATCGACGAGCTGCCGCACGTCGTGAACTACGAGATCCCGAACGTCAGCGAAGACTACGTGCACCGCATCGGCCGCACCGGCCGCGCCGGCGCGAGCGGCGAGGCGGTGAGCCTGGTCTGCCTCGACGAGGAAGGCTTCATGCAGGAGATCGAGCGCTTTACCAAGCAGCAGATCCCGGTCAAGGTGATCGACGGCTTCGGCCCCGAAGAAGGCGAACGCGCCGAGCCCATCGCGATGGGCCGCCAAACCATCTGGGGCGGCGCCGGCCGTCCGCCGAGCCGCGAAGTGATGCAGGCCGCCGCCAAGGCAGCGCGGCAGGAAATGATGCAGCGCATCCGCGAGAACAAGCCAAGCCAGGGCGAGCGCAGCGGCGGTGGCAGCGGCGGTGGCGGTGGCAGCGGCGGTGGCGGTGGC
>NZ_JAGGNU010000027.1 GCF_018614915.1 Variovorax paradoxus
AGCGTGCCGGTGCCGAGCTTGGCCCAGTCGCCACTGCCGGACAGCGCTCCGGTGGCCGTCACGGTGTGGGCCATCGTGTCGATGGCGCCGCCGCCGGCGCGCACATCGATGGCGCGCGCGGTCTGCAGGTCCTGGCTGACGCGCAGCGTGCCGCCATCCAGCGCGAGCGCGCCGGCGGCAGCGCCGAGGTTGGCGTCGCGCGCGATCTGCAGCGTGCCGGCGCCCACCGTGGTGCCGCCGGTGTAGCTGTTGTCGGCGCCGAGCACGAGCGTGCCGAGGTCGGACTTGACGATGCCGCCGGTGCCCGCGATGGTGGCATTGATCGTGGCCGTCATGCTCTGGCCGGCCGCGGTGCCGTCGCCGACCCGGATCACGGTCTGCGGGGTGCTCGTGTTCAGAACGCCGGGACCATTGACGGTGTAGCCGTCGACTGCGAACTGGGCGCCGGCCAGGCTCACCGGGCCGGCGCTGTCGTCGACGCTCACCGTGCCCGGGGTTCCCAGGAAGACGGCGAAGGCGTTGTCGGCCCAGTTGCCGTTGACGGCCGGATCGGCATCGGTCCAGTTGCGGTCGCCGCCGGCTCGCCACAGGCCGCTGGTGCCGTCGAAGGCGCCGTTGTCGTGGTTGGCGGGACCGTCCCAGAAGCGAAGCGCCACGCCGGAGGCGTTGATCAGGTTGACCTGGTTCGCCACCGCGGTCTGCACCGACACCGCGCCGGGAATCGCGCTCGCGGGCAGCGTGCCGATGTCGAGGGTGTTGTTGGTGAGCGCTCCGGTGTAGTTGATGAGCCGGTACAGGCCCGGGTCGAACACGGTGCCGGGCGTCGAGGCGACGTTGAGCGTGCCGTCGAGCGTGAGGTTGCCGTTGACGGCGACCAGGTCGTTGAGCGCGCCGCCGGCCACGCCGCGCGCGCCCATGTCCATGGCGAGCACGGCGCCGCCATTGAGCGTGAGCGCTCCCATGGTGAGCGTGCCGGGGCCGCCCTGGCCCGGCGACAGCGTGGCTGCGCTCTCCACCGTGACCGGCCCGCCCAGGGTGCCGGTGCCGGCGAGCGTGGCGCCGGTTCGCACGGTGGTGGCGCCGGTGGCCAGCGACTGGTTGCCGTTCACCACCAGCGTGCCCTGGACCACGTCGGTGGCGCCGCTGTAGCTGTTGGCACCGGTCAGCACGGTGGTGCCCGTGCCTTGCTGGGTGAGCGTGCCCGTGCCGGAGATCAGGCCTGCGAGGCTGAGGGTGTCGGAGCGGTCGAGGACCAGAGTGCCGTTGTTCACGACGTCGCCGACGATGCTGCCGCTGGTGCCGCCGTTGCCGAGCTGCAAGGTGCCGGCCGCGATGGTGGTGCCGCCGGTGTAGCTGTTGGCGCCGGTCAGGACGGTGGTGCCCGTGCCTTGCTGCCGGAGCGCGCCGGTGCCCGAGATCTGACCTGCAAAGGTCGTGGTGTCGGAACGGTCGAAGACCAGGGCGGCGTTGTTGACCACGTCGCCTGTGATGCTGCCCGTGGTGCCGCCGTTGCCCAGCTGCAATGTGCCGGCCGAGATGGTGGTCCCGCCGGCATAGGTGTTGGTTCCGGTGAAGACCAGGGTGCCCGCACCGAGCTTCTGCAGCGGGCCGCCGCCGGTGAGGCTCTGGCCCACGGTGAAGGTGTTGGCGGGGTCGGCAATGTCGAAGCCGCCGCCGGCGGCGCCCCAGTTGATCGCTCTCGCCGTGCTGGTGAAGCTGGTGCCCGTGACCTGCAGGATGCCGCCGTTGATGGTCAATGCGCCCGCGGTCGCGCCGAGGCTGGCGTCCTGAGCCACCGACAGCGTGCCGCCGAGGATCTGCCAGGGCGTGGTCGCGGTGGTGGTGCCTGTCAGGGTCCACGTCGAGGAGCCGCGCTTCTCGAATCGGCCGAAGCCGCGGTACTGCGCCGCGGGTCCGATATCGGCGCTGTTGAAGCTGGCATTCGTGGTGCCCCCGAGCGCCAATCTATCGCCCACAGCAGCCGTGACGAGGCCGGTGATACTGGATCCGGCGCGCAGTTCCAGTGTGTTGTTGCCGCCGGCGAAGCCAATCGCAGTGGCTGTGGTGCCATTGCCGTTGCTGCCGCCGATGATCGCGCCGCTGTTGACGATGGTTGAACCCGTCGCGCTGACCGCGAGGTTGCCGCCGCCGGCGCCGACTATCGCGCCGCTGTTGCCGCCCCGGATGGTGCCCGTGGCTCCATTCACCAACGTGCTGCCATTGACCGTCGCGCCGAGGCCGCCACCGCTGCCCCCGCCGGCGGGGCCTCCGCCGCCTAATCGGCCATTGGCGCCCCTGATGGTGCCGTTGTTCAACAAGGTGGCCGCACCCGCAAGTTGCACGCCTCCACCGCCGACGCCGTTTCCGCTGGAGGTGTTGTTCCATCCGGCACCACCCGCGCCGCCGGTGATGGTCCCGCTGTTCACATGGCTTCCTCCCGTGAGAGAGGCACCCAGCCCACCTCCCGCGGTGAAGATATTGTCTGCGGCACCGTTGAAGGCAAAGGCATCACCGCTCGCCCCGCCCGTAATGGTGCCCAGGTTGTCCATTCCGCCGCCGCCCGTCATGACAAGGCCGATGCCGCCTGTCCCTCCGCCGCGGTTCCCGGTGGAGCCACTATTGATATTTCTGTTGTCGAGGCTGCCGCCCTTTCCGCCTGTGATCACTCCTCCTGCTTCATTGGTGAATGCCGTGCCGCCTGACAGCGAGATTCCCGCCCCGCCTGTGCCGCCATAAGTAGTAACGAGGCTACCTGTCGTGGTCGGACCTCCCGTTCCGCCGGAGACCGCCGCGTTGTTGCGGAGGGTTCCGCCCGTCATGGTCACGGCTGCGCCGCCGGCTGAGGCATTGTCGGAAGCCGTGCCTGCCGAACCACCCCTGAACCTTCCGGAGAGGTTGTAAGTCCCGCCACCGATGGACACCGTGCGCCCCGCTGCTGTACCGGATCCATTCGGCGCGATGAGCGTGAATGCACCGGTGTTGAGCGTGATCGGCTTGATCGCAGCAGGGAGCGCCGCTGGATTCGTCACCACGATGTCAGAGGTGAGTGTGATCGACGAGTTGGGGTCCCCATCCGCGTTCGCTGCCGCAATGGCCTGGCGCAACTGGGTTTCATCGGCCACGCTGTAGGTCGCGGCAGCGGCACCGACCGAAAGCAAACCGCTGAAAACTCCCATGCAAGCGGCCGCCGTGATCGAGCGCCTGGACGATTTCACTCCTGCGCGGCGCAGCGGATTCCTCGCCGACTTGCAACTTGCCTTGCCGACCGAAGGCGCCAGCTCGGATGCGACGACCCAAGCCTGCTTTGCACGATTCCAAAGAACTCGATATGCGTGGTTCAAGACTGACCCTTTTTGTGAATTGAATGTGCGGGTCGGTTGCGCTCAAGAAGCTGCGCACCTGCGGGACCCGCGTTTGTCTGATTTGCGATGCTTGGGCTCTTCGAGCGTGTGCCCGTCGATTCCCCGATGGGGACGATGCTGATGTGATCGGCACAGGCCGCATCGCCAGGCATCAGCTGGCGCGATTCGGTTGCCAATCAGAACGCCCAGCTCAGGTTGACCTTGAACCCGTGGTCCTCCAGCCCGTTGCCGAACTGGCCCGAGTACGAAGCGCCCAAGCTCAGGTTGGGCCGCAGCTGCGTCTCCACACCCGCTTCCACCACCGCCACGTTCTTCGCCAGCGGCACGCCTTCGAGCGTGAACGGGATGCTGCCCGCGAACGCATGCGTGCTGGTGGGCGTCGTATCGCCGAAGGCATGGCGCCAGCCCAGCATGCCGCGCAGCCGGGTGCGCTCGCCCAGCTGGGTGCTGGCGCGCAGGCCCAGCGTCGTGAAGGTCGCATCGATGCTGCCGCCTTCGCAATAGAGCGCCGCCAGCCCGCCGCGCTCGACGAAGGCGTCGCTGTGCAGCCGCACGTAGGCCAGGCGCGCGAAGGGCTCCAACGCCACGGAACCCGCGTCGATGCGCTGCCCCGCTTCGCCGAAGAGCTGCGTGGTGCTGCTGTCGTAGTCGGCCGAGAGGCTGTCGGCAAAGCCCGCGAAGGCGACCGAGCGGCTGGTCTCGGTCTTGTTCCAGCTGTGGTTGGCGCCCAGGCGCAGCGCGGTGGCGCCCCACTGGGTGCCGCCGTAGACGCCCAGGTGGTAGCTGTCGGTCTTGGCGCTGCTGTTGCGCGCGTCGGTGTCGGCGCTGGCGCGGCTGTAGCCGCCGAGGGCGCCCACGCGCCAGCCGGCACCGATGCCGGTGTCCGCACCGACGACGAAGCCGCCGATGTCGCGCTTGAGCTTGGCCGCATTGCCGTTGCCGTCGATGCTGCCCCAGGAGCCGAAGACCTGGCTCCAGGCGGCGCGCTGCGGGCCCTCGGGGGTGCAGGCGCTGCCGGCTGGCTGCGGTGATTGCTGCTGCTGCTGGTGCCGCGCTGCCGGGGGCGCAGCTGGCGCTGCGCAGCCGGTCGATCGCCGCTTCCTGCACGAAGCGGCTGTCTTCCAGCAGCGCCGTCTTGGTGGAGGCGTGGATGTCCACCGAGAGCTGGTTGAAGGCGTCGCGCGCAGCGAAGTCGCTGGGCAGCCAGGCCACGGCGTTGAGCAGGCCGTTGTCTTCGG
Organism: Variovorax paradoxus; assembly: GCF_018614915.1. GTDB lineage: Bacteria > Pseudomonadota > Gammaproteobacteria > Burkholderiales > Burkholderiaceae_C > Variovorax > Variovorax paradoxus_K. The sequence goes on from NZ_JAGGNU010000027.1 coordinate 4,601, forward strand.
GAAGGCTCTGCAGCGCGGCGGCGACGGCAACCTGGTTGGGCGAGCCGGCCACGCTCGTGAAGCTGCGCACCTGCTGGGCATCGAGATAGACGTTGTTGGCGTCGTAGCTCGCAACCAGCTGGGCAAACGCGGTTCGTGTGTCGCCCATCAGGCTGTAGGTGCCGGTGATGCCGCCGTCGGCGGTGAGCACACGGTAGCGGTTGCCGATCACGTAGCCGCTGTTGGCGGTGCGCAGCACGCTCAGGTTGGCGCCGCTGGCGATGCTGGCGGTGCCGGTGGCATGGATCAGGTCCGAGGCGTTGGAGGCCGGGTCCACTTCCACCTGGTAGGTGGAGCCGGCCGCCTGGGTGTAGTTGCCGTTGACGTTGAGGGTGCCGATCGAATGGCCCGGTGCGATCGTGCCGGCGACCGCCAGATTGCCCACCGAGCCGGTGCCCTGCAGGCGGCCGGCGACGAGCACGTCGACATTGCCGGCGATGGAAGCCGGTGCGCCGCTGGTGCCGAATTGCAGGATGCCGCCGGCGACCGTCGTGGCGCCGGTGTAGGTGTTGGCCGCGGTGAGGACCAGCTTGCCGCCGTTCACCGTAACAGGGGTGGCCCCGTCGATCACGCCATCGATCTGTGCCGTCCCGGAGTTCATCGTGACGCTGCTCATGCCGCTGATCGTGCCGCCTGCACCGTAGGTGAAGCTGCCCGAGCCCAGGTTGAAGGCGAGCGTGTCGGGGCCGTCGCCGGTGATGTTGCCGTTGATGGCGCCGCCGGTGATGGTGAGTGAATCGGTGCCGCCGCCGAGCAGGACGTTGCCGTTGACGGTGCCCGAGGTGGTGATGACGGCATTGCCGCCGATCTCGTCGGTGCCGTCCCGGTTGGCGTCGCCGTCACGAATCGCGACGCCGGACGCCCCGGCGTTGATGACCGCGCCGGCGCCGATGTTCAGGGTGCCGCCCGCAGCAGCGGCAGCATGAATGGCGGCTCCGTTGCCGGCGCCCCCACTCACCACACCGCCGGTCACGCCCACGGCATAGACGCCTCCCACACTCCTCGCGAAGATGCCATCGACATTGTTGCCCGAGGCCGACACCGTGCCTCCACTCATTTGCACGGCAGCCTGGCCAGCGCCATTGGTCTGGCTCAGGATTCCGGTTCCTGCGGCCGTCACCGACCCGCCGCTCATGCTGACAGTCGCAGATTTGCCTGACGAGGCGCTGCCCACAAACGCACGGAGCGCCACGCCGCTGGCAAACATGCTCTGCACGGACCCGCCCCTCATTGCCACGCCTGCGCCGCCCGTGGCGAGCGCCCCCGTTTGCGCATTGACTGTGTTCCCGCCCAACCCGCCCAAATTCGTCACCTGGCCGCCATTCAGCTCGATCTGCACATCGCCGCTGCCGGTGTTGTTTGTGACCGCAACAACATTGCTTGATGTCGTCGTGGTGAAGACTCCGCTGTCGATGGTGATGCGAGCGGTCCCAGAGCCTGACGCGCCAATCGAGATGGCGGCATTGGCACTACCCGTCACCGAACTGAGACTTGTCGCATTGATGACCAAGTCGTTGGGACTGCCTATGGCGCCGGCGATGTGCACGGTTCCGACGCCGGTAGCCCGGTTCGCCACCAGGCCTGGATTGTTCAGGTTCAGTGTCAATCCGTCCGATCCGGCGTAAGAGATTCCAGTCGTGGGATAGCTGGTGCCACTGCAGGTGATCGAGTCGGCGCCAGCTGCCTCCGGACCGCATTCGTTGGCAGCACGCGCCTGCTGCGGCAGCGCGGCCATCAACGCAACGGCCAGCGCAATCGTCGAAAGAGGGACCGAATGCCCCTGGCTCAGGACGGAGCCGCCCCTCCTGCCGAGAACCGTCCCCTGGCGCCGGTCGCGCGTGAGATTTTGGTTGCGGCAGCCCTTGCCCGAGTTCATCGAGAGTCCCCATACAAATAGTTACTCTCGAATGATGCAGTGCCCCGCCCACGTCATACGACTTGTTCGTAAGCCGAAGGTATTGGAGCTGGTCTACAACACCCTTCGGGCGTTGCGGCTGGACGACATGGACGCCATCCATGCGGCCCATTGCTCTACACGGCGGCGGATTGTCAGCGCCAGTTCAGCAGCGCCGCAGCTGCAGTACCGGTGGTCGGCGCAGGGGATCTCGAACCAGGGGGGATTTCAGCGCCGGCCCGGCTTGCTCACTGCGTACCTTCGACAGCGCCCGCAAGCGATCCGAGCTCGCGCGCCTCGCGCGCAGCTGGCCACGAGTTCGTGAAGCGCTCGAGCATCTTGGTCTTGCAGGCGCTCTCGCGTTCCGTCTCGAGCGCGGCGACGATGATCCACTTCGCAGGATCCTGCTGAAGCTCCTCAGCCAGCGCACCGGCAATCACCGGCGAGAGCCGGCGCCGGAAACGTGCGGTGCGCAACGCCTCGTCCGACAGATCGAGTCTGCGCGCCCAGGTTCGCAGGCTGCCCTGCTCCAGCGCCAGGTCCAGGAGATCCATCGTGGTCTCGGCCCGCGCGGAAGGGGGCAACTGGTTGAAGATGCTGGTCATGGGGAGACAAGGGACGGCGCTTCAAGCCGGCGTGCGCTCGAGTGCCGTGCACTTGTCGCCTGGCAAGGACTGGCGAAACGCGAGAGCAGGCTTCGTCCGAGCCTGGTGATCTCGCTCACCGTGGCCGACAGTTGGCCGCGCTGGCAATCGAGCCCGCCTGGTAGCCGCTGCGCATCCGGGATGGCTGCCTTGATGGTGCCGCCCAGCTTGAGGATTCTCAAGGTCTCGATCTCACCGTCGTCGACGATGTGAATCGGCAGACTTGTGCTCGCGAGGCGTTGCAGCAAATCGATGGGCTGAGGAAAGGACCCGTGGGGAGCTTCGTAGGACATGTACATGCACTGAATGGATGAAGGGTGCGGCAGGCCGACCTGGGCTGGTGCCCGCAGGGTCGCCCCGGCGGGGCGTCTGGAGCGCGAATGTAGAGAGGCGCGCCGCCCTGGGCAATCGAATTGACAATGCCTGAGAATTCGGGGTCCAGAGTCCGTTCGAGCCGCTCTGACCCGCGACATCTAGCCGGCGCCCGTGGACGGCTTCTTCGTCGCGCGAAGAAAATCGAAATCCATGCCCTTGTCGGCCTGCATCACCGCTTGCAGGAAGATTTTTCGATAGCCTCGCTCGGCCGTCGGCTCGACCACCGGCGACGCGTTCGCACGGCGTGCCAGTTCGTCGTCCGCAACCAGCAGCGAGAGCTCGCGCTTCGCCACGCTCAGCCGGATGCGGTCGCCGTTGCGCACATGGGCGAGCGGACCGCCGATGGCCGACTCCGGCGTCACGTGCAGCACGACGGTGCCGAAGGCGGTGCCGCTCATGCGGCCGTCGGAGATGCGCACCATGTCCTTGACGCCGGCGCGCGCGAGCTTGCGCGGGATCGGGATGTAGCCGGCCTCGGGCATGCCCGGAGCGCCCTTGGGGCCGATGTTCTTGAGCACCAGCACATCGCCCCGCGTGACGTCGAGTTCGTCGCTGTCGATGCGCAGGGCCAGGTCCTCGATGCTCTCGAAGACCACGGCCCGGCCTTCATGCTCCATGAGCGCCGCATCCGCCGCCGATTGCTTGATGATCGCCCCGCCCGGCGCCAGGTTGCCGCGCAGCACCGCGATGCCGCCCTGCGGATAGATCGGGCGGCTCGCGGGACGCACCACGTCCTGCGCGAAGCCCGGCCCCGCGCGTTCGATCTCTTCGCCCAGCGTCCGGCCGGTAACCGTCATGGCGTCGAGCCGCAGCAGCGGCTTGAGCTCGCGCAGCAGCGTCGCCATGCCGCCGGCCCGGTGGAAGTCTTCCATGTAGTGCCGGCCCGAAGGCTTCAGGTCCAGCAGCACGGGCGTCTCGCGGCCCATGCGGTCCAGCGCGTCGAGGTCGATGTCCAGGCCCATGCGGCCCGCGATCGCGGCGAGGTGCACGATGCCGTTGGTCGAGCCGCCGATTGCCAGCAGCACCCGCATCGCGTTCTCGAACGCCGCGGGCGTGAGCACCTTGCCGATGACGAGGCCGTCGCGCGCCATGCGTACCGCTTGCGCACCGGTCTCTTCCGCGATGCGGATGCGGTCGGCGGTGACGGCCGGCGGCGAGGCGCCCCCGGGCATCGTCATGCCCAGCGCCTCCGCGATGCAGGCCATGGTGCTGGCCGTGCCCATGACGGAGCAGGTGCCGACGCTCGCCACCAGTTGGTCGTTGACCTCGGCGCTTTCGTCGGCATCGATCTCGCCGGCACGGTACCTGGCCCAGTAGCGCCGGCAGTCGGTGCAGGCGCCGACGCGCTCGCCGCGATGGCTGCCCGTCAGCATGGCACCGGTGACCAGCTGGATCGCGGGAATGCCTGCGGAGGCCGCGCCCATGAGCTGTGCCGGCACCGTCTTGTCGCAGCCGCCGATCAGCACCACCGCATCCATCGGCTGGGCGCGGATCATCTCCTCGGTGTCCATCGACATGAGATTGCGCAGGTACATGCTGGTCGGCGCCGCGAAGCTCTCGTGCACCGAGATCGTCGGGAAGTCCATCGGCAATCCGCCGGCGAGCATCACGCCGCGCTTCACGGCTTCGACGAGCTGCGGCGCATTGCCATGGCAGGGGTTGTAGGCGCTGCCGGTGTTGGCGATGCCGACCACCGGGCGGTCGAGCGCCGCGTCGGTGTAGCCGGCGCCCTTGATGAAGGCCTTGCGCAGGAAGAGCGAGAAGTCGGCATCGCCGTAGCTGGTCAGGCCCTTGCGCATGCCCGAGGCTTCATCGGCGGCGCCGGATTGGGGGGTTGGCTTGGACATGTCCGGAATATGCGCTCATTCGCAGGACTCAGGCCGTCGGCAGCCTGTCGAAGCGGTCGAGCCGATCGAAGGGCGGCTGCACCGGCGTGCTTTCGAGTGCGTCGACCCGCGCGCCGGGCACGCCGTCGCGCAGCCAGCGGCACATGTCCGCCAGTTCATCGGGCGCGCCTTGCAGCATGGCTTCCACCGATCCGTCCGCGCAGTTGCGCACCCAGCCGGTGATGCCCTTCGCCCGCGCATGGCGGACGCAGGCCTCGCGATAGCCGACGCCTTGCACGATCCCCCGCATGCGGACCAGCCGGCATTCGATCGTTGCGTTCTTGTCGCGGGGATTCATGCCGCGATTGTTCCCCAGACAAGGGTAAACACCAACTCATCGAGCCCAAGTCCTCCTTGATTGCACGCATTTTTTGTATACAAATATAGGGTGCAATCAACACACCGGACGAAGCGTCCGGGCACCCCCGCCCATCTGCCCCATCCACCCACGAGGAGACACCCGTGAATACAGCCGTCAGCCAGGGAAGCATCGAACTGCCGATCGCCGGCCATGCGCCGCATGCCGAATCCAACGCACTCATCAAGCCGGGCTACCACCCCGCGCTCACCAACGAAGACCTCGCGCCGCTGAAGAAGCAGACCTGGGGCCAGTACAACATCTTCGCCTTCTGGATGTCCGACGTGCACAGCGTCGGCGGCTACATCACGGCCGGCAGCCTGTTCGCGCTCGGCCTGTCGAGCTGGCAGGTGCTGGTGGCGCTGCTGGTGGGCATCTGCATCGTGCAGTTCTTCTGCAACCTGGTGGCCAAGCCCAGCCAGGTGACCGGCGTCCCCTACCCCGTGATCTGCCGCGCCTCCTTCGGCGTGCGCGGCGCCAACATTCCGGCCATCATCCGCGGCCTGATCGCGGTGGCCTGGTACGGCATCCAGACCTACCTGGCCTCGGCCGCCTTCATGGTCCTCGCGCTGCACCTGTTCCCCAACCTCGCGCCCTACGCCGACGTCAAGCTGCACGGCTTTGCCGGCCTGTCGGCGCTGGGCTGGCTCGCCTTCATGGTGATGTGGGTGCTGCAGGCCTTCGTGTTCTGGCACGGCATGGAAGCGATCCGCAAGTTCATCGACTGGGCCGGCCCGGGCGTCTACGTGGTGATGACGGTGCTGTGCGGCTGGCTGGTGTGGAAGGCCGGCTGGAGCAACATCGACCTCAACCTCGGCGGCGTCAAGTTCCAGGGCTGGGACGCGCTGCCGGTGATGCTTTCGGCGATCGCGCTGGTGGTCAGCTACTTCAGCGGCCCGATGCTGAACTTCGGCGACTTCTCGCGCTACGGCAAGAGCTTCGACGCGGTGAAAAAAGGCAACTTCTGGGGCCTTCCGGTCAACTTCGTGTTCTTCTCGCTGCTCACCGTGATCACCACCGCGGCGACGCTGCCGGTCTTCGGCCAGCTGATCACCGACCCGGTGCACACGGTCGGCAAGATCGACAGCACCACCGCCGTCGTGCTGGGCGCGCTGACCTTCATGATCGCCACCATCGGCATCAACATCGTGGCCAACTTCGTCTCGCCGGCCTTCGACTTCTCGAACGTCGCGCCGCAGCACATCAGCTGGCGCACCGGCGGCATGATCGCCGCGGTGGGCTCGATCTTCCTCACGCCCTGGAACCTCTACAACAACCCCGAGGTGATCCACTACACGCTGGACATCCTGGGCTCCTTCATCGGCCCGCTGTTCGGCATCCTGATCGCCGACTTCTACCTGGTGCAGAAGCAGCACGTGGTGGTCGACGAGCTCTACACGCTGAGCACCAAGGGCCGGTACTGGTACAGCAAGGGCTACAACATGAAGGCCGTGTGGACCATGGTCCCCTCGGCGCTGATTCCCATCCTCTGCGTGCTGATCCCGGCCTGGCGCGGCGCCGCGAACTATGCGTGGTTCATCGGCATGGGCCTCGGCTTCGTGATCTACGCCCTTCTCAACCGCAAGACCTGAAGACCTCCATGCGCATCAAGATCATCAATCCCAACACCACCTGGAGCATGACCGAGAAGATCGGCGCCTGCGCGCGCTCGGTCGCGCGGCCCGGCACCGAGATCGTGGCGGTCAGCCCCTCGATGGGCCCGGCCTCCATCGAGAGCCACTATGACGAGGCACTCGCGGTGCCCGGCCTGCTGCAGGAGATCGCCGCCGGCGAGCGCGAGGGCATCGACGGCTACGTGATCGCCTGCTTCGGCGACCCGGGCCTGCAAGCCGCGCGCGAGCTGGCGCGCGGGCCGGTGGTGGGCATCGCGCAGGCCGCTATGCACGTGGCCAGCCTGGTCGGCACGCGCTTCAGCGTCGTCACCACGCTGGGCCGCACCGTCGGCCAGGCCTGGCACCTGGCCGAGGCCTACGGCATGAAGCGCTTCTGCGCCAACGTGCGCGCCTGCGAGATCGCGGTGCTCGAACTGGAGGCGCCGGGCAGCAAGGCGCGCGAGCGCATCGTCGACGAATGCCGGCGCGCGCTCGACGAGGACGGCTGCGACACGATCGTGCTCGGCTGCGCCGGCATGGCCGACCTGTGCGCGCACATCGGCCAGCTGCTCGGCGTGCCGGTGGTCGACGGCGTGGCGGCCGGGACGCAGCTGGTCGAGTCGCTGGTGAACCTGCGGCTTTCCACCAGCAAGCGCGGCGAGCTGGCGGCGCCGCCGGCGAAGCCGATCGCCGGCTTGCTGGAAGGCTTCACGCTGCCGGCGCCGCCGCTGAAGCGCGCAGCCTGAACAGGGAGCCTTGAGTCGTCCACAATCGGGCCATGCCACGCGCTCCCAAAGCAACTGCCTCCCCGTTTCCGACGCCCAGCGCCGAGCCCGAAGCGGCCGCGCCACCGGACAAGAGCGCGACCATCGAAAGCATCGCGCAGGACATCGCCACCGCCATCGTCGAGAAGCGCCTGCCGCCCGGCACCTGGCTGCGCGAGGAGGCACTGGGCCGCGTCTACTCGGTGAGCCGCACCAAGGTCCGCGCAGCGCTCCTGACGCTGTCCAAGGAGAAGCTGATCGAGATGATTCCCGACAAGGGCGCCTTCGTCAGCAAGCCCAGCGTGCAGGAAGCGCGCGAGGTCTTCGGCGTGCGCCGCATCCTCGAGAGCGAGGTGGTGCGCCTGTTCGTCGCCAAGGCGCGGCCCGCGGACTATCGCGCGCTGGAGCAGCACATCCAGTTCGAGCGCACCACGCTGCGCGCCACCACTACCACCGGCACGGTGCGCGAGAAGCTCCTGGGCGACTTCCACGTCGCGCTGGCCGAGGCCGCCGGCAACCGCACGCTGGCCGAGCTGGTGCGCGAGCTGGTCGCGCGCAGCTCGCTGATCGCGATGCTCTACCACTCCTCCAACGATCCGCACTGCTCCTCCGACGAGCATGCCGACTTCCTGCGCGTGTGCAAGAGCGGCGATACCGAGGCCGCCGTGGCCTGCATGACCGACCACCTGCTGCGCATCGAGGCCAACCTGCAGCTCACGAGCGGCGCGCAGGACCGGCAGCTCGACCTGGTCAAGGCGCTGCTCGCCTGAGTGAGGTCTAGCCGTCGACAGGATTCGCGGGCGTCTCCAGCATCAGCTGCCAGAAGTCCACGTCCAGCCATCGCCCGAACTTGAATCCGGCCTGCCGGATCGTCCCGGCATGCTCGAATCCGAGTCGCTGGTGCAGCGCGATGCTGCCCTTGTTGGCCAGGGCGATGGCGCCGACCATCACGTGATACTGCTGTGCCCTGGCCGCCGCGATCAGCTCCTGCATCAGCGCCTGGCCCAGGCCCTTGCCGCGGTGGTCCTTGTGGACGTAGACGGAGTGCTCGACCGAATACTTGTAGGCGGGCCAGGCGCGGAAGGTGCCGTAGCTGGCGAAGCCGAGCAGCCGGCCGTCTTCGTCGACGGCGCCGATCACCGGGAAGCCACCGGCCTCCTTGGTCTTGAACCAGCCGGCCATGCTCTCCAGCGTGCGCGGCTTGTAGTCGTAGAGCGCCGTCGAGTTGACGATGGCGTCATTGAAGATCTCGAGGATGGCGCCGGCATGGGCGTCGTGCGTGCAGGCGATGAAGTCCATGGTGCGCAGCGCTCACAGCTCTTTCGTGTAGACGATGAAACCCAGGTGCTTCGCGACCTTGTCGTAGAGCAGCCGGCCGGCGGCATTCGATTCGTGCGTCTGCCAGTAGACCCGCGAGGCGCCGGCGGATCGCGCCTCTTCGTAGACGGCCTCGACCAGCAGGCGGCCGATCCCGCGGCCGCGCTGCGATTCGAGCGTGAACAGATCGGACAGATAGCACACCGGCTCGATGCGCGTCATGCTGGCGTGAAGCACGCAATGCGCCAACCCGACGACCTGCCCCTGCTCCTCGGCCACGAGCGCGAACATCGGCTCGTGCGGATCGAGGAAGCGCTGCCACGTCGTCTGCGTGACGGGCTCCGCCAGCCCGGTCTCGCCGTGACGTCCATAGAAGGCGTTGTAGCCGTCCCAGAGTGGGCGCCAGGCGGCGTAGTCGTTGGGCGTGACGGGGCGTGCGTGTAGAGGCATCGGAGTTTCGACAGTGCGATGGGGTCGGAACCGGCAGCATACGAGTTCGCGCGCCAGGCAGGCCGAGGCGCACTGAGGCGGCCGGCTCAGATCATCGCCAGCGGCTTCCTGCGCCGCGGTGGCGGATGCAGGCGATCGATCTCGGCCAGGTCCTCCACGCTCAACTGCAGATCGGCAGCGGCCAGGTTGTCGCGCAGATGCGTCTCGCTCACTGCCTTCGGGATGGCCACCACGCCGGGCTGCGCGATCACCCAGGCCAGCGCGAGCTGCGCCGCCGTCACGCCAAGGCGCTGGGCCATCTTCTTCAATGCCGCATCGGAAGCCAGCGCGCCCTGGTCGATGGGGCTGTAGGCCATGAGGGGCATCGCCCTTGAGCGCTGCCACGGCAGGAGGCTGAACTCGGGCCCGCGCTCCCCCACCGAGTAATAGACCTGGTTCGCCGCGCAATCCAGCGGCTCGCCGCATACCGCGGCCAGCTCTTCCATGTCCTCGGTGTCGAAGTTGCTGACGCCCCAATGCCGGATGCGGCCGCCGTCAGCCAGTGCGCGCATCGCCTCGCAGGTCTCGGCGAGCGCATGCTCGCCGCGCCAGTGCAGGAGATAGAGATCGACGTGGTCCAGTCCCAGACGCGCCAGGCTGCGCGCGCGAGCGGCGGGCGTGCCCTTGCGGCTCGCGTTGTGGGGATAGACCTTGCTGACGACGAAGAGCTCCTCGCGCGTCACGTCGCCGGTGCGCAGCGCCTCCGCGATGGCCTGGCCCACCACTTCCTCGGCACCGCCCTCGCCGTACATCTCGGCGGTGTCGATGAGCCGCCAGCCCATCTCGATGGCCGCGCGCACGGCGGCCACCTCGGCGCGGCGCCGGCCGCGCTCCTCGCCCATGCGCCAGGTGCCCAGGCCGAGCACCGGCATCCGGCCGCCGAGTGGAAGTGGGAGGGTCCGCATGGGAGACAGGATAGCGTCGATCCACGCGGACGCGAAAGCCCAAGCGCCGAAGGTGTGGAATGGCGCCGGCGATGCCACTTCCCATTCGAGCCCTTCCGCGCCCTCCCAGGTCTTCGCGGGCGCCGGCGCACCGCGCTTGCGCAGCGCCGGCAGCACGACGAAGAGCGCGAAATACAGCTGCGCGAGCCCGAAGGCGAAGGCGCCAATGCTTGGCCCGGCATGCTGCTTGCCCCTTCCCGTGCATGCATCCCAGCCCGCCACTTGCCCCTGGCCCAAGTCCCATCCCGATTCCCGATCCGCCCATCTTCCGCAGTTTCTGGATGGCGGGCTTCGAAGGTGCGGACCATGTCAACAGCAAGGGCGAGGCCCTTTCACCCAACCAGGCGAGCGCGCATTGGGACCAGATCGAGCAGGACTACCGCCTGCTGCGCGAATTCGGCATCCGCACGGTGCGAGAGAGCGTGGGCTGGCGCAACGGCGCCGCCGATCTTCCCGATCTCCGGCGGCTGGCGGCCCATGCGGAACTGGCGGCGCGCATGGACATGCAGGTGCTCTGGACCATCCACCACTACGGCCTGCCGCAGGGAGTGGATTTTTTTGCCCCCGACTTTGCCGCACGATTTGCGGGCTTCTGCGAGCAGGTGGCGCGCTGCGTTGCGCGTCACACGCAGTGGCCCGCGATGTTCCTGCCGATCAACGAGATCTCCTTCCTGAGCTGGGCCGCCAGTGCCACCGACTGGATCCATCCATACCGGGCCAGCACGGACGTCCGCGGCTTCGAGCTCAAGTGCCGGCTGGTGCAGGCCGCCCTGCGCGGCTGCGACGCGATCTGGTCGGTGCTTCCCGACGCTCGCATCGTCCACACCGACCCGATGATCTACATCACCGCCGCGGCGGACGCCTCGCCCGAGCTGCGCGAAGAGGCGCAGGCCCGCTCGGCCCAGCAGTACCAGGCCTGGGACATGCTGTGCGGCGCCCTGGAGCCCGGCCTCGGCGGCGCGCCGCACTACCTGGACGTGATCGGCGTCAACTACTACCACAACAACCAGTGGGAGCATCCCACCGACGAATCGCTTCACTGGCATCTCGGCCACCCCCGGCGGCGCGACCCGGCGGACATGCTCGAGGAGCTCTGCACGCGCTACCGAAGGCCGGTCTTCATCGCGGAGACCGGCCACGTGGGCGAGGGACGCGCATCGTGGCTCGACGACATCGGCAGTGCGCTGCAGCGCTGCGAGCAGAGAGGGGTGCCCATCGAAGGCGTGTGCCTGTATCCGATCCTGGACCGCCACGATTGGGAAGACCCGCGGTGCTGGCACCGCAGCGGGCTCTGGGATCTCCCCGACCCCGAGCGGCAACCAACCCGGCGCGAACTGCACCTGCCCTTCGCGCGCAGGCTGCGGCACTGGCAGTCGCTGCTGCCTGCGACGCGACACGGCCGCGGCCTTGCACCCGACCCACACGATTCTTCAGGAGAAAGCCTCATGAGCGCCATCGTCGTCTTCTCGCATTTGCGCTGGGATTTCGTCTACCAGCGGCCGCAACATCTGCTGTCCAGGCTCGCCAGGCAGTTCGAGGTGCTGTTCGTCGAAGAGCCGATCCCGGGAGCGGCATCGCCGTACCTGGAACGCATCGATGCAGCGCCCGGCGTGGAGGTGCTGCGCCCGCACCTGCCGGGCGCGGCGCCGGGCTTCCACGACGACCACGTACCCGCGCTTCGGCGGCTCCTGGCCGAGCACCTGGAGCGCAGGAGCCTGCGCGACCACTGGCTCTGGTTCTACACGCCCATGGCCTCGCCGCTGGCCGCGGGACTGGCGCCGGTCGGCATCGTCTACGACTGCATGGACGAACTCTCCGCCTTCCTGCATGCGCCACCGGAGCTTCTGCAGCGTGAGGCCGCGCTGTTCGATGCCGCGGACCTGGTCTTCACCGGCGGCGCCAGCCTCTACGAAGCCAAGAAGAGCCGGCATCCCGATGTCCATTGCTTCCCCAGCAGCGTGGACGCCGCGCACTTCTCGCGTGCGCGCGCGCAGGGCAGTCCTGACGCGGGCGAGCCGCGCGACGCCGCGTCGCCACGGCTGGGCTTCTTCGGCGTCATCGACGAGCGGCTCGACCTGGCGCTCGTCGGCGGCCTGGCCGAGGCCCATCCGGACTGGTCCATCGTGATGGTCGGGCCGGTGGTCAAGATCGATCCCGCAACCCTGCCGAAACAACCGAACATCCAATGGGTCGGCCAGCGCAGCTATGAGGAACTGCCCGAGCTGGTCGCGCAGTGGGACGTCTGCCTTCTGCCCTTCGCCCTCAACGAGTCCACGCGCTACATCAGCCCGACGAAGACGCTGGAATACCTCGCCGCCGACCGGCCGGTGGTCAGCACGCCGGTCAAGGACGTGGCGCGGCAATACGACGGCGTGGTCGCGATCGCCGACGGCCTGCCCGCCTTCGTCGCCGCCTGCGAGCGCGCGCTGGGCGCAAGTCCCGCCGAGCGCGAGGCGCAGAAAGCCGTGCGCGCCGCAGTCGTGGCCGGGACCTCCTGGGACGCCACCGCCGACGCCATGCGCCGCGAGATGGAACGCGTGCTGGCAGTCAAGCGGGCCGCGCACATCGCCGCACCGGCGCAGGGAACTCAGGCGGTCTCCTGACCTAGCGACTGCGCGGCCCACAGCCGCTGGTACAGACCGCCGGCGTGCCGCAGGCGGTCTGGCGCGCCGTCCTCCACGATCTTTCCGTCCACCAGCACCAGCACCCGGTCGAAGGCCGCGACCGTCGACAGCCGGTGCGCCACGGCGATGACCGTGCGCCCCCTGACCAGGCGACCCAGGGCCATCTGGATCTTGCGCTCGGAGGTGCTGTCGAGCGCCGACGTCGCCTCGTCGAGCAGAAGGATGGGAGCGTTCTTCAGCATGGCACGGGCGATGCCCACGCGTTGCCGCTGGCCGCCCGACAGCCGCGCGCCGCGCTCCCCCACGACGGTGTCATAGCCTTGCGGCAACTCGCGGATGAATTCCTCGCAATGCGCGGCGCGCGCGGCTTGTCGTACTTCGGACTCGCACGCATCGGGGCGCCCGTAGACCAGGTTCTCCCGGATCGTCCGATGCAGCAGCGAGATCTCCTGAGGCACCACCGCGATGGCGCTGCGCAGACTGTCGAGCGTCACCTCGGCCACGTTCTGCCCGTCGATGAGCACCTCTCCGCCCTGCACGTCCTGCAGGCGCTGAAGCAGGCCCAGCAGCGTGGTCTTGCCCGAGCCCGAAGGGCCGACGATGCCCACCCGCTGACCCGCCGGAACATCGAGATCGAAGTGACGGAAGACCTGTGTGCCGTCCCCGTACGAGAAGCTCACGTTGCGCAGCCGGATGGCCCCGCGGACCGGCCTGAAGGGCGGGGCCCCGGCTCGCTCGGCGGGCTGCCGGGGAACGGCCACCACCTGCAGCATTTCGCGGATCACGCCCAATTGCTGGGTCGACTCGATCAGCGCCAGCGCCAGGTCGCGCGAGCCGTGGAGGATGCGGAAGCTCAGCGCGCTCACCACCACCACATCGCCCGGCGTATTCACGCCAGCCTGCCAGCCGCGCAGCGCCCAGACCATCATCGTGCCCGCCATTACCCACAGGCAAAGGTCGTGCAGCACCCGTGCCTTCTCCAGGTACAGCCAGCTGCGGCGCTGCGCCTGTGCCTCGGCCGCGATCCGCGCCGACACGCGCTCGTACTCGCGGCGCCTGGCCGAGAAGGCCTGCAGCGTCCACAGGCCGCCCATCGCGTCGATCAGCTCGCCGTTGACGCGCGAGGCCTCCGCCGCATAGGCCTGGTGCACCCCGCGGCCGCGGCGGCCGAAGACGACGATGATGGCCGCGACCAGCATGACGAACAGGCTCAGCACCGCCGCCATCCAGGGCTGCACGGTCAGCAGCACCACCGCGGCCCCGACGAAGTCCACGCAAGGCGGCGCGATCTTCCAGGTCAGCGTCGCCACCAGCGCGCCTGCGGCCCCTGCCGTCGCCGTGATGCGCCCCCCCAACGCCCCCGAGCTGTGTCGCGCCACGTACTCGGGGGAATGCCCGCTCACGTAGTCGAAGAGCTCCAGGCGGACATCCACCCCCACCGCCACCACGGTCAGGCACCCGAGCCAGCCGCTCAGGCGCCAGAACACGCTTTCGGCCGCGATCAATCCGATGAAGAGCGCGAGGGCGTGCCAGATCGCGGAGTCATGGCGCCCCTGGGCCATGGTGTCCACGATCAGCTTCATCGCGTACTGCGCCGCGATGCCGCAGGACGCTGCGATCAGGATCACCGTCCACAGCGCCGCGAAGTGCGACCTCCGGCCTCGCGCCGCGTGCAGCATGAACCGGACCGGTGCTGTCGGAAGCCCGGCGGTGGGGTCCATGCGCCCGGCCTGATTCGAGGCGAAAGCAAAGTGAGTCGGAATCATCGGGTCCTGCTCACGGGCAAGCCGTGTGCCTGCCGCCGCACCGAGGCGCGCCCACGGCTCGATCCGCCACGCTGCGGCAAGTCTTGCACCACGAGAAAAAAATGCCGCCCGCCGAGTTGATCGTCGCGAGGCCGCGCTCGGCGGCGCCGCTCGCCTGCAGGGTGCTTGCCCATCGGGCACGCCGCTTGCCGCTTCATTGCCGAGCCCCAATCAACATCGACGCACCATGTCCTCCAAACCAATTTCTCTTTCCTGCGCGACTTCGCGCTCCTATGACTTCCTGATCGTCGGCGGAGGGTTTGCAGGCTGCGTCCTGGCCGAACGATTGGCCAGCCAACTCGGGCTGCGCGTCCTGATCATCGATCGACGGCCGCACGTGGGCGGCAACGCCTACGACCACCTCAACGAGCACGGCATCATGGTGCACCGCTACGGGCCGCACATCTTTCACACCAACTCGCGCAAGATCCTGGACTACCTCTCGCAGTTCACCGAGTGGCGTCCCTACGAGCACCGGGTGCTGGCGCATGTCGACGGCCAGCTGCTGCCGATCCCGATCAACCTGACCACCATCAACCGCCTGTTCGGCCTCCAGCTCGATGCCGCCGGTGCGAAGCGCTTCCTTGCCGAGCGCGCCTCGCCGGAAATCGAGATCAGGAGCTCGCGCGACGTCGTCATCAGCCAGGTGGGCGAAGAGCTCTACCGCAAGTTCTTCGAGGGCTACACCCGCAAGCAATGGGGCCGCGACGCGTCCCTGCTCGATCGTTCCGTCACGTCCCGCATCCCCACGCGAACCGACGAGGACGACCGCTATTTCCAGGACCGCTACCAGTGGATGCCGCTGCACGGCTACACGCGCATGTTCGAGCGCATGCTTGCGCACGAGTACATCGATTTCCTGCCGCACGTCGACTTCGCCAAGGTGAAGAACAGCATCCAGCACCGGCATCTCGTCTATTCCGGACCGGTCGACGAATACTTCGGCCACTGCTTCGGCAAGCTGCCCTACCGGTCGCTGCGCTTCGAGCATGTGACGCTCGACCGGCCCTGGCTCCAGGAGGTCGCGGTGGTGAACTTTCCCTCGCTGCAGGTGCCCTTCACGCGCATCACCGAATTCAAGCACCTCACTGGCCAGGACCACCCGAAGACCAGCATCACGCGCGAGTACCCGAGCGATGAGGGCGACGCCTACTACCCGATCCCCGCTCCCGAGAATGCCGCGCTCTACCGGCGCTACGAGGCCCTGGCCGAAGGCACGCGCGGCGTCACGTTCACGGGCCGCCTGGGCACGTACAAGTACTACAACATGGACCAGGTCGTGGCCCAGAGCCTGAGCCTCTTCGAGCAACTCACCGGCTCGATGGAAGCGGGCGCGCTGGCCGCCGGCTAAGTGGCCGAGGGCGGGACGAAACGCTTTGCAACCGGGTCCGGACGGGCACTACCTCGCGGAGCTCGCCGGCAGGCGGTCCTGGTCTTATTTGCTTGCCATCCCCTGCGCGTGCTTCAGGTGCTGCTCCACGATCGGCACCATCTTGGTCGCCAGCGCCTTCAGGTCGGCATCGGTGCCCTCTGCCTGCGTCTTCTTCAGCAGCTTCAGCGTGGCCTCGTGGTCGCCCACGCCGGCCTGCTTGAGGTATTGCCGGTCGAAGGTGTCGCCTCTCAGCGCCTTGAACTCCACCATCGTGGCCTTGTGCTTCATGTCGACACCGTCCGGCAAATCGACTCCCTTGGCAGAAGCGAGCTGCTTGACCTCCGACAGGCCCTTCGTGTGATCGTCGATCATCATCTGGGCGAACTTCTTCACGTCCGCGCTCTGTGATTTCTCCATTGCCACGCGCCCGGTCTCGACCTCGGCCATGTTGGCCTGCGCCATATCTCGCAGCATGCCCGCATCGCTCCTGCTGAGCTTGGATTCCTTGGCAGACGCCGCGCTGCCCGTCTTGCCCGTACCGGCCGTACCGCCGGTGCCGCCCGTCGTTTGCGCAATGGCGCCGAACTGCGTCACCGAACCAGCCACCGCCACGGCAACGATAGCCGCGACTCGCCTTGCTGAATGCACCATGTCTTTGCTCCGAAGGTAAAGGGGTCCACGCAATGTGCCCAGGGCATCCGGTGCCTGATGTAGGCGAGGGGCGATGGCTCGCGCCATCTGGCACTGGGAGTTCGGCGCCGCCGAGCCAGACCCTTTGGGCACGCCGTTTGCCGCATGAGTGAATGAGATCGAAGGGGCCCGCCCCACCGTCGCCAGGCCCCGGCAATTGAGCTTCGCATGTTCAACCCTACAGAAACCATCTCCATCGGCGGCGCGACGCGCTCCGCGCGTCCGGCGCTGCCTCGAATCGAGTGCCGGAGGGGGTTGCCGTACTTCATGACCTCCGAGGGTGCGCCCTGGACGCCGATCGGCCACAACGACGCGATCAGCTGGCCGGAACTTGCCGGCCTGTTTCGCAGGCGCGATGTGCAGGCGGTCAGGGCGCATCTGCGTTGGTTGAAGGACAGTGGTGTCACTTGCCTTCGCGTGATGCTGGAATATGCACAGGGGAAGCATCGGTTCATCGAACGCCCCGCAGGTCATTTTGTCGGCAACGTGGTGAGGTTCTGGGACGATCTGTTCGCCCTTTGCGAGGAGATCGGCCTTCACCTGTTGCTCACGCCCTTCGATACCTTCTTCACCTGGCGGCACTGGAAGCACCATCCCTACAACGTGATCAACGGAGGACCCACCGAAGATCGGCGGCGCTTGATCACCTGCACAGCCACGCGCGAGGCGATCAAGCGGCGACTCGAGTTCGCAACTCGCCGGTGGGGCCGAAGTCCCGCGCTTTTTGCCTGGGACCTCTGGAACGAAGTGCATCCTGCGCAGGGCGAGGACAAGCCCGAAGCATGCGCATCGTTCGTCTCCGATGTCTCCCGCTTCCTTCGAGCGCTCGAGGAGCGCGTTCATGGCCGCGCCAATCTCCAGACCGTTTCCGTGTTCGGGCCCGAGTTGCTGCGCTCGCCGAGCCTTGTCGAGCCGATCTTCAGAAGCCCGGATCTGGATTTCGCGACCACGCACCTGTACGAGTCCGGTGCCATCGATGACCCGGCTGACACGGTCGCGCCGGCCCTGACGGTCGGGCGACTGATGCGCTCGGCTGTACAGGAAGCCAGCGACTTGCGACCGGTGCTCGATTCGGAGCATGGACCGATTCACGCGTTCATCGACAAGCATCGCGTCTTGCCGGAAGCGTTCGACGACGAATATTTCCGCCACATCCAATGGGCTCATCTCGCGAGCGGCGGCGCGGGTGGCGGCATGCGGTGGCCGAATCGACATCCGCATGTGCTGACGGCCGGAATGCGCCGTGCCCAGCGAGGGCTCTCGAACTTCCTGCCGCTCATCGACTGGACGCGATTCGAGCGGCGAAATCTCAATGCAGAAGCCGGCCACGCGCAAGGCTTTGCGGCTTTTGCCTGCGGCGACCGTCACCAGGCGGTCGCGTGGCTGCTGCGGACCGACATCGTCCGCGCCGATGGCATGCTGGCGACGAACGTGGTCCCGAGGCCGGCGTACCTGGTGCTGCCCGGCCTGGTGGGAGGCGACTATGGCGTCGTCCTGTTCGACACCAGGCTCGGTCGCGAATGCGGCCTATGGGAAGTCACGCATCCGGGCGGGAATCTGCACATCGAATGCCCGCCCATCGCGTGTGATGTCGCCATTGCGGTCTCTGGCCGCCGATGAGCCGCGGCGCGCAACGCGCTCTCAGCGCTGCTCGCGCCGACTCAGAGCCAGATGCATCGCGGCGCCGGCGATCGCGGCCGTGCCCGCCGCGACGGTGATCTGGTTGAGGCCGAGCACCACGTCGCCCGCCGCATACAGGCCCGCCGCATCGGTCTCCTGGTGCCGGTCCGTGAGGACATAGCCGCTCTCGTCGGTCCGGGCGCCGACGCTCGTGGCAAGCGCCGAATGAACCTTGAGGCCCAGCGCGCTGTAGAGCGATTCGCAGGCGGTTTGCTGGTTGCCGTGGCGCACGCTGATGTGTCCGTCCCACTCGCGAATGCTGCCGACGGCGCCCTCGGCGAGGCGGATGCCGGCCTGGAGCAGGCGCTCGTGCTCGGCGGGGGCGAGCGCCTGCGCATCGGGCGTCATGAAGAGGGTCAGGTCCGACGTGAAATGCCGGAGGTAGAGCGCCTCGCGCATCCCGGCCGGCCCGTTTGCAACCACGCCGACCTTGCGATCGATCACCTCGTAGCCGTCGCACACCGGGCAGTAGCGCAGCAGTCCCGTGCGCACCGCATGCGCCAGATGCGGCATCGCCGGCACGATGTCGCTGGTGCCGGTGGCGAGCAGCACCAGCCGGGCCGTCGCCTCGCTGCCTGGGCAGGAAAGGCGAAAGCCGAGGTCGGTGCGCTCCAGTGCCTCGACGCGTCCGGCGACGCGTTCGATCGGATAGCGATCGGCCTGCTCGCGCAATGCGGCCAGCAGCGCCGGCCCCGGGATGCCATCGGGAAAGCCGGGATAGTTGCGGGTGCGGGGAATGGTCGCCAGCCGGCTCTCGCTCGCATCGAAGACCGCCACCGACCGTCGCAGTCGCGCGAGATAGACCGCAGCAACAAGACCGGCGGGGCCGCCGCCGATGATGGCGACGTCCAGGGTCGGCCAGGCTTTTCGATGAGGCATCGGATCTCCTGCAAGAACACAGGATGGCCGCGGCACGTGGCGTGCCCGGAAGCGGCGGCAGCAGGCAGAGCGGCGTTGGCGAATGCCGCGGACCCGCGCGCCGACAGGGCCGTCGTTCGGTTCGACCGTGTGCAAGTTGCCGCAATTTTTTCTCTCGCAGGTCGGGCGCGGTGCGGCTCCGGGATCCATCCTGGCAGGCACGTGGATTGCCAGCATTGACGACCACATCGAGGAGTCTGCGATGCGATGGAACGAGTGCTACGAGAGGGTTGAAACGTTGAGCCCGAAGGCGGCGAAGCTTGCCGCGCGAATGCTTCGGAACGATCCGCGGGAACGGAAACCGACGCGCAAAGCAAGCCACCCAGGGAAGCATGGTCGGCGAGCCCCGCACGCCTGCGCCGGAGGAAAGCCGGCTGCTGGCCGGCGCCAGGCGCTGATGATGCCTGTCTCGCTCGGGCGCAGGCGCGGGATGCTGGCAGCCGCAGCTTCGATGGCCGCCATGGCGATGCACGACAGCATCCACGGCACAGAGGCCGACGCGCAGGCCGTGCCTCTCACCGTCTGCACCTTCGGCGATTCCGTGCTGGACTGCGGCCGCTACAACGAACGCGGCATCACGCCCGGCGAGCTGCTGGTGCGCAACGACGATGAACTCTTCCCCGAGTTCGCGGGCCGCGACCTGCAGAGCCTCGCGCCGACGCGGCTCTTGCATCGGGCGGTCGACGGCGCCACGGTGGACAGCCTGTCCGGCCAGTTGCGGCAAGGCTTGCCGGCGCGGCGTGGCATTGCGCTGCTCACCGTCGGCGGCAACGACCTGTTGCGTGGCCTGGCGTCCGACACGGGCCCGGGCCTCCGCGCCTTCGAGAAGAAGCTGGAGGGCTTCCTGCTGTCGCTGCCGGTGCGGCCGGTCTTCCTCGGCACGGTGTACGACCCGACCTTCGGCGACGACAGCCGCAACTTCCTCGGCGTGCCTGCGCCGATCGCACGCGCCAATCACCGGCGCGTGAACGAGGCCATCGCCCGGCTCGCGCAGCGGCACGGGCGCCTCGTGGATCTCCATGCGCACTTCCTGCTCGGCGATCCGACCTGGTTCACACAGACGATCGAGCCGAGTCTTCTTGGCGCATCGGAGGTGCGGCGAGTTTTCCTGCAGGCGATCTGCTCCGGCTTCTGCCGCTGACCGGCGTTGTGCCCTCCCGCACCAAGTGATACGGTCCGATCTCGTCATTCGGCGGAACGACACTGCGCGAAGGAACATGCCATGGGAGACCCGTTACGCCCGCTGCAGCCGGGACAAGCTGCGCCGGCGTTCGCGCTGCCGTCAGTCAATCTCGAAGCAACGGTCTCCCTCGCCGACCTGCGCGGCCGCCCATTCCTGATCGGCTTCTTTCGCGGCCTGCATTGCCCGTTCTGCCGTCGCCAGGTGACGCAGCTCGCCGGCCTCCAACCCGCCCTGCGCGCGGCAGGGGTCGAGACCCTGGCGGTGATCAACACGCCGATGGAGCGCGCCCGGCTGTACTTCCGCTTCCGCCCGACGCCCGTGCTGCTTCTGAGCGATCCGGACTGCGGGACTCACCGGGCCTTCGGCGTGCCACGCATCGAGTTCCTGCCCGACGGCAGCAGCGAGCAGCCCGCATGGCCGGCGCGCGCGAGCATGGCGCAGTTCCAGGCGGCGCGCGTCAACCCCACGGGCGAGCTGCCGGCGCCGACACAGCCGATGGAGGCCAACCAGGTACTCAACGCCAAGGATGGCTTCGAGCTCGACGACACCGACCGCGCCATCTTCGAGAAGCACGGCACCCAGCTCGCAGGTCATTTTCTGGTCGATGCGGCCGGCCTCGTCGCCTGGGTGCAGATCGAAGCCCTCGACGGGCCGAACAGCCTCTGCATCTTCCCGACGGCCGCGCAGATCATCGCCGCCGCCAGCCGCCTCTGAGCTGAGCCGCGCTTGCGATGGCGGCGACAGTCGTCCTCGCTGTTCCGCGGCCATATTCATACGTTGTCATACAACATGACGGCTGCTTATCCATATACGCAGCATGGAATTTGGCTTGACCTCCCAAGAAACCACCGACAACAATCGCCGCGCTGCAGGAGTAAGACAACTGATGTTGTACGACATCTGATGACTGCAGCCCGATGCCCCGGACACCCAAACCAAAGGAAATTCGATGAAACGCAGACAGTTTGCAATTGCCGCCCTGTCCCCCGTCGCGCTTGCAGCTTGTGGCGGCGGCGGCGACGGCCCCTCGTTCCCTCCGCCCGCCCCGGCCCCCGCCCCCGCTCCTGCCCCGCCGCCGACGGCCCAGGCCACCGCTGCGGCAGCACTCAAGCAAGCGACCAGCTATATGGACGAAGTCGTCTCCTTTCGCGGCGGCTATGTCTGGTCCTATTCACCCGACCTCACACAGACCTTCGGCGAAATGGAGGCCAAGCGCACCATGCTCTGGCTTCAGCCGCCGGGCACTTCCTCCATCGGCCACATCTACCTGGACGCCTACCACGCGACCGGGGACGAGCGCTTCTACCAGGCTGCCGACCGTACGGCCAAGGCGGTCGCCGCCGCCCAGCACAGTTCCGGCGGCTGGAACTACATCTATGACTTTGCCGGCGAAGCGTCGCTGCAGCACTGGTACGAGACGGTGGGCATGAACGGATGGCGGCTCGAGGAGTTCCAGCATTACTACGGCAATGCGACCTTCGACGACGCCACCACCGCCGTGGCCTCGCAGTTGATGCTGCGCATGTACCTGGAGAAGAGAGATCCGGTCTACCAGGGCGCCACCGACAAGGCGATCAAGTTCATCACGGATGCGCAGTTCGGTCCGCAGTTCGGCGTGGCCGACGGCGGCTGGCCGCAGCGCTTTCCGCACAACCCGAACTCGATCACTTCCATGCCCTTGCCCAACCCGCAGCAGTTGCCCGTGGGCGCGCGCGCGGGCATGGAGGACAGCGACTACACGCTGCACGTGACTTTCAACGACGACGTCATGGGCGAGAACATCAAGTTCCTGACCATGTGCGTGATGACGCTCGGCCGCACGGACCTGCTGCCCAACATCACGCGGGCCATGGATTGCATGCAGCGCATGCAGTGGACCTCCGCGGCGCAGCCGCTGCAGTCGGGTTGGAGCCTTCAGCATCTGTCACGCGAAACGAATGGCCGCCCGGCTGGTGCTCCGGCCGGCGCGCGCTCCTACGAGCCGCGCTCGCTGGCCACTCACACGACGCAGACCAACATCCAGCAGTTGCTCGGCTACTTCCAGCTGACCGGCGACAAGAAGTACCTGTCGCAGCTGCAGAAGGCGATCGATTGGCTGAAGTCGCCGTCGATCCAGCTTCCGGCCAACGTCGCCACCCTCAATCCGCTGCTCGCGGGGCGCAACGTGGCGACCTTCATAGAACTCGATACGAACGAGCCGCTCTACATCCACCGCTACGGCTCCAACATCCACAACGGTGCGTATTTCTTCGACAAGGACATCACCAACACGATCAGCCACTATTCGTCGGGGCGTTCGGTGGATGCCGCTGCGCTGCAAAAGCGCCTGGACGATCTCAATGCGATGACGCAGGCGCAGATCGATGCCATGGTCGCCAAGTCGCCGCTGAAGGCAACCACGCCCCGCGCCCTGCCGAAGTACTTCGCCGCCGTTCGCGAAGTGGATTTCCCGGACCTGTTCGAAGGTGCCTTGATGAAGACGCCGGTGGTGCCGGAATCCGAGGTGCAGACGATCGTGGCCGCGCTGGTGGATGGCAAGTACTGGACCGCGCCGGTGCCGGAGATCGTGAACCCGTACCGCGGCAACGGCCCGACGACGCCGTACACCGGCACGGCCTATCGCAGCCGACACGTGGGCGATGTGTACGACACCTCTCCCTACCCGGCCGATGTGCCGCCGGACATCGCACCCTATGTGAAGCGCGAGAAGCCGCAGTTCATCATCACGTCGAACTTCATTTCTCGCATGGGGCGGCTGATCTCGTTCATTTCGCCGGTGGCTTGAGCGCGTAGGGCGAGATCACGGCGGCGCCAAACCTGGGCCGCGCAACGCACCAATGCGGAGACTCATGCGCCACAACGGCGCAGGATGCACCGACGAACCAGGCCCATACGGGCCGTTCGCGGCGCAAACGCATGGCACATCGCGAGGATCGCCCATCCGCGCGCGGCATGGATATTGCAGGACGTAGGGACTGATTCGCGGCGTCGATGCCGCGAATTGAACAGTGCCTCCGCTAATGACGGCGGGATCCGAGCGACTGAAAGCGAAACCGCCAGCAGTCGCCTGTCCAACCCAATTGCATCCGTTCCGACGCGGGGGCCTGCTGCGACTGTCGCCAGACAGTCGATCAGGGGCCTGCACCCTCGCCGGACCGGGTGTGCAGGATCCAACATGAGAATCGCAGTAATCGGCCACGGCATGGTGGGCCACAAGTTCCTCGAGCAACTCCATGAGCTCAAGCTCGCGAATGCACAGGTGACCGTGCTGTGCGAGGAGCCTCGTCCGGCCTATGACCGGGTGCACCTGTCCGAGTTCTTTTCCGGCAAATCCGCCGAAGACCTGTCGCTGGTCGAGCCCGGCTTCTTCGAACGCAGCGGCTTCGCACTGCGGCTGGCCTCCCGGGCTGTGGCCATCGAGCGGCGCAACAACACCATCACGACGGCGGATGGCGAGGTGGTGAGCTACGACAAGCTGATCCTGGCCACCGGCTCCGCCCCCTTCGTTCCTGCGGTGCCGGGCCGCGACCGGCCCCACTGCTTCGTCTATCGCACCATCGAGGACCTGGAAGCGATGAAGGCCTGCGGCGCGCGCTCGAAGAGCGGCGTGGTGGTCGGCGGCGGCCTGCTGGGCCTGGAATGCGCCAAGGCCCTGCGCGACATGGGCCTCGAAACCCACGTCGTGGAGTTCGCGCCGCGCCTGATGGCCGTGCAGGTCGATGAAGGCGGCGGCCGGGCGCTCTGCAACAGCATCGAAGCAATGGGCGTGCAGGTCCACACCGGCCGCAACACGGTGGAGATCACCGACGGCGCGTCCGCTCGGCACCGCATGGTCTTCGCGGACGGCACGCATCTGGAAACGGACATGATCGTGTTCTCCGCCGGCATCCGCCCGCGCGACGAGCTGGCGCGCCAATGCGTGCTGGCCCTCGGCCCGCGCGGCGGCGTGGCGGTGGACAGCCATTGCCGCACGAGCGACCGCAACGTCTATGCGATCGGCGAATGCGCGTCGTGGAACGAGCAGACCTTCGGGCTGGTCGCGCCG
The DNA here is from genome assembly GCF_018614915.1 of Variovorax paradoxus. Classification (GTDB taxonomy): domain Bacteria; phylum Pseudomonadota; class Gammaproteobacteria; order Burkholderiales; family Burkholderiaceae_C; genus Variovorax; species Variovorax paradoxus_K. Next base: position 29,241 of record NZ_JAGGNU010000027.1, read on the forward strand.
GGCTACGACATGGCGCGCGTGGCGGCAAAGCACATCGCCGGGCAGGACGATGCCGCTTTCACCGGCGCCGACATGAGCACCAAGCTCAAGCTGATGGGCGTGGACGTGGCCAGCATCGGCGACGCGCACGGCAAGACGCCGAAGGCACGCGCCTATCAGTACGTCGACGAACGCAAGCAGATCTACAAGAAGATCGTGGTCAGCGAGGACGGCAAGCAACTGCTGGGCGCAGTGCTGGTCGGCGATGCCGCCGAGTACGGCACCCTGCTGCAGTTGGCACTCAACGGCATCGCGCTGCCCGCCGATCCGGAGTTCCTCATCCTGCCTTCGAGCGACGGCAAGGCGAAGCCCGGTCTTGGCGTGGAGGCGCTGCCGGACAGCGCCCAGATCTGCTCTTGCAACAGCGTCACCAAGGGCCAGATCTGCGAGGCCGTGGGCCAGGGCGCGTGCACCAGCGCCGAACTGAAGGCCTGCACCAAGGCGGGCGCCACCTGCGGCGGCTGCGTGCCGCTGGTCACGCAGGTGATGAAGATGGAGATGGCCAAGCGCGGCATGGCCGTCAACAACCACCTTTGCGAGCACTTCCCCTACTCGCGCCAGGAGCTCTACCACCTGATTCGCGTGGGTGAGATTCGCAGCTTCGGCGACCTGCTCGCGAAGCACGGCAAGGGGCTGGGCTGCGACATCTGCAAGCCCACCGCGGCCAGCATCTTCGCGTCGTGCTGGAACGAATTCGTCCTGAAGAAGGACCTGGCCGCCCTGCAGGACAGCAACGACTACTTCCTGGGCAACATCCAGAAGGACGGCACCTACTCGGTCGTGCCGCGCATGCCGGGCGGAGAGGTCACCCCCGATGGACTGATCGCGGTGGGACAGGTCGCGAAGAAATACGGCCTCTATACCAAGATCACCGGCGGCGCGCGCGTGGACATGTTCGGCGCGCGCGTGGAGCAACTGCCGTCGATCTGGGAAGAACTGATCGCCGCGGGCTTCGAGTCCGGCCATGCCTACGGCAAGTCGCTGCGCACGGTGAAGAGCTGCGTCGGCTCGACCTGGTGCCGCTACGGCGTGGACGACAGCGTCGGCCTGGCCGTCGAGCTGGAGAACCGCTACAAGGGACTGCGCGCACCCCACAAGATCAAGTTCGGCGTGTCGGGCTGCACCCGCGAATGCGCCGAAGCGCAGGGCAAGGACGTCGGCATCATCGCCACCGACAAGGGCTGGAACCTCTATGTCTGCGGCAACGGCGGCATGAAGCCGCGCCATGCCGAGCTGCTCGCGTCCGACCTTGGCAAGGCCGAGCTCATCCGCCTGATCGACCGCTTCCTGATGTTCTACGTGCGCACGGCCGACCGCCTGCAGCGCACCAGCACCTGGCGCGAGAACCTGGAAGGCGGCCTGGACTACCTCAAGGGCGTGCTGTTGCACGACACGCTGGGCCTGGGCGACGAACTCGAAACGCAGATGCAGAGCGTCGTCGACAGCTACCAGTGCGAGTGGAAGACCGCGGTGAACGACCCGGCCACGCGCCAGCGCTTTCGCTCCTTCGTCAACAGCGAGAAGCCGGACGAGCACATCGTGTTCATCAAGGAGCGCGGGCAGAACCGCCCCGCCCGCGCTGAAGAGCGTGCCGAAGCCGCCACCGATGTCTCGATGGCCTGAGTACCCGAGGAAACCGAAATGACCACAGACACCCTTCACTGGACCGCCGTGTGCGCCGCCGCCGACATCCTGCCCGACACCGGCGTTTGCGCCCTGGTCGACGGTGTGCACGTCGCGATCTTTCGCGTCGGGCAGGAGCAGACGCTGTTCGCCATCGACAACGTCGACCCCAAGGCAAACGCCAGCGTGTTGTCCCGCGGACTCGTCGGCAGCCTGGGCGAGCGGATCGTCGTCGCCTCGCCGCTCTACAAGAACCACTTCGACCTGCGCAGCGGCGAATGCCTCGAAGCGCCGGAGCACTCGGTGCGCGCGCATGCCGTGCGCGTCCAGGAGGGCCGTGTGCTCGTCGCACTTGCGTGAGGCACGGTCAGCCCCCCTTCGACGGCTTCGACACCTTTGACACCTTTGACAGTTTCGCTTCTTCTTATCGTTTCCAAGGAATCAGAATGGCCTATCTAGCCCCCGCCGAGTTCGTGACCAAGATGGTCGACGCCGGCGAATCCAAACTCTTGATGTCCACGCGCGACACGCTCATCCGCTCCTACATGGCCGGGGCCATCCTGGCGCTGGCGGCGGCCTTCGCCGTGACCATCACCGTCAACACCGGCAATGCGCTGGTCGGTGCAATGCTCTTTCCGGTGGGCTTCATCATGCTGTACCTGCTGGGCTTCGACCTGCTGACCGGCGTCTTCACGCTGGCGCCGCTGGCCGTGTTCGACAAGCGCCCCGGCGCCACGTGGGGCGGCGTCATGCGCAACTGGAGCCTGGTGTTCGTCGGCAACTTCGCCGGCGCGCTGACGGTCTCGGTCTTCATGGCGATCATCTTCACCTTCGGCTTCAGTGAAGCGCCCAGCCTCGTCGGCCAGAAGCTCGGCGCCATCGGCGAAGGCCGCACCGTCGGCTATGCCGCGCACGGTGCCGCCGGCATGCTCACGCTGTTCATCCGCGGCGTCATGTGCAACTGGATGGTGTCCACCGGCGTCGTGGCGGCCATGATGTCGACCACCGTGTCCGGCAAGACGATCGGGATGTGGATGCCCGTCACGATCTTCTTCTACATGGGCTTCGAGCACTCGATCGTCAACATGTTCCTGTTCCCCACCGGCCTGATGCTGGGCGGCAACTTCACGCTCATGGACTACTTCATCTGGAACGAGCTTCCCACGGTGGTCGGCAACCTGGTCGGTGGTCTGACCTTCGTCGGACTGACGCTGTATTCCACGCACTACAAGACGGCGCCGAAGCGCGTCGCCAACTGACCGGCGCCGCGATGCCGGGCGCCGAGCGGCATCGCACGCCTGCATCCATGCCCGTCTCCCCGCGAAAAGCATTGCGCGTGACGCTCGGCCAGCATTCGCTGGCGGGGCACCAGTCGATCAACCAGGACTTTCACGGGGCCGTGCTGCCCGAGGGGTCGCTGCACGCCTCCAAGGGCATCGCAGTGGCGATCGCCGACGGCATCGGATCCAGCCGCGTGAGCCAGGTGGCGAGCGCCGCTGCCGTGCGCGGCTTCCTCGACGACTACTACGCGACCTCGGATGCCTGGTCGGTGCGCCGCTCGGCGCAACGGGTGTTGGCCGCCACCAACTCCTGGCTGCACGCGCAGACGATGCGCAGCGACGCACGCTTCGACAAGGACAGCGGCTACGTCTGCACCTTCAGCGCGCTGATCCTGAAGGGTCGCGATGTGCACCTGCTGCATGTCGGCGATGCGCGCATCTATCGGCTGCACGCCAATGCCCTCGAACAACTCACCGAGGACCACCGTGTCCACTTGTCGTCGGTCGAGTCGTACCTCGGGCGTGCGCTGGGGGCAGGCGCCAACGTGGAGATCGACTATCGCTGCTGGGGGGCGGAGGCGGGCGAGGTCTACCTGCTGGCCACCGACGGCGCGTACGCGCACCTCGACACCGGTACGGTGCACGACGCCTTGGCACGGTCCGCGGAAGATTTCGACGCGGCGGCCCGCCTGATCGCGGAAGCCGCCCGGGCGAAGGGCAGCGAGGACGACATCACGGTCCAGTTGCTGCGCATCGACGAACTTCCCGAGGCCGATGCGCCGCCCGCACAGCTGCAGCGCGAAGGCCTGGCGATGCCGCCGCCGCTCGCGCCGAGGGCCCGCTTCGAGGGCTTCACCCTCGTGCGCGAGATCCACCTGAGCTCGCGCAGCCACGTGTATCTCGCATTGGACGAAGCCAGCGGCGCGCCGGTGGTGCTGAAGCTCCCATCGGTCGACCTGCGCGAGGACCCGGACTACCTGGACCGCTTCGTGCTCGAGGAATGGGTGGCGCGGCGCATCGACAGCCCGCATGTCCTCAAGGCAAGCGCCATCGACCGTGCGCGCGCTCACCTGTACGTCGCGATGGAGTACGTGGACGGACAAACGCTGGCGCAATGGATGGTCGACCATCCTCGGCCGACACTGGACAGCGTGCGCGTGATCGTCGAGCAACTGGCCCGCGGCCTCCAGGCGCTGCACGGCAGGGAAATGCTGCACCAGGACATACGCCCCGAGAACGTGATGATCGACCGCACCGGCACCGTCAAGATCATCGATCTCGCCTCGACCCACGTGGCGGGCTTGGCCGACGGCGCGCGCGAGCGAGGCGCGCTCGCCATTGCCGGCACATTGCAGTACACGGCGCCGGAGTACTTCGTCGGCCGCGGCGGCAGCACCCGCTCCGACCTGTTTTCGCTCGCGGTGATCGCCTACCAGATGCTCACGAAGCAGCTGCCTTACGGCCTGCATGCTTCCCGCGTCCGCTCGCCCGCCGATGTGAGCCGGCTGCGTTACGTGCCGGTGCGGCATTTCAGGCCCGATCTCCCGGCGTGGGTCGATGCCGTGCTGCAAAAGGCGCTGCACCCCCAGCCCGCGAAACGGCAGGAGGCGGTGTCCGAGTTCGCGCACGACCTCAGGGCCCCGGGGCCCGAATTCCTGCGCGCGAGGACGCCGCCGCTGATCGAGCGGCGGCCGGTGCTCTTCTGGCAGTGCACCACGGTGCTGTTGGCCGCGGCCGTGGTCGTTTTACTGGGACTGCGCGTCGTCGGCACCTGAGGTCGCCGCACGCTCGAGCAGGCCCCTGCCCTCGCAGCCCGGGCGCACGCCCTGCGCCGGCGTTCATTGCGCAACCCCCGCGGCATCGAGGGGGCCATGGTCGACGCAGCCTCCCGTCAATGGACCGACGTCACGGTGCTGCGGCGATCGATCTTCCGGCTCAGCACGATCGAGGTGTGCGTCTGGTTGATGCCTTCGATCTGGCCGAGCTGGTCCAGCAGCACGTCCAGCTGCTCGGGCGTGTCGCAACGCAGGAGCGCCATGTAGTCGAACTGGCCGCTCACCGCCCAGACCTCCTCGACCTCGGGCAGCCGATCGAGCGCCTTGATCACCGCCGCCCCGCTCTTGGCACTGACGCTGAGGCCGCAGAAGGCGCGCACCGCCGCCTGCTCGAGCCGCGAGCCGAAGCGAACGCCATAACCGGACACGATGCCCTCCCGCTCGAGCCGCGCGATGCGTGCAACCACCGTGGTCCTGGCGATCTTGAGCTTGCGCGCCAGGTTCGCCGCGGGTTCGCGTGCATTGGCCTGCAGCAGGCTCAGCAGGTGGCGGTCGAGGTCGTCGAGTCGGATGTCCATGGGCGGCCGGCGGAACAAATAAGCGATTGTGGCGTGCCGCGTTCCTGCTCCGGCAAGTGAAAGCCCGGGCCTATACCGAGCGCAGCGCTTCCGCCAGGCGGGTGACGCCGAGGGCGAGCCCGGCCTCGTCCTGGCTCGCGAAGGACAGCCTGAAGCACGCGGGATCGGGCGCCTGCGCGAAGAATGCGGCGCCGGGCACGAACATCACGCGGCGCTCGATGGCCGACTTCAACCACTGCGTGCTGTCGACGCCGGGCAGGCGCGCCCACACGAACATGCCGCCGCCCGGTTCGGTGAAGCGGATGCGCTCGCCCAGGTGCTCCCTGAGCGCGCGCACCAGGGCTTGCGCGCGGGCGGCATAGGCCCGCCTCAGCTGCGGCAGATGTTCGAGGAACAGGCCCTGCTTCAGGTATGCGGCTGCCGCGGCCTGCGTGAGCGTGGATGCGTGCATGTCGTCGGTCTGTTTGGCCAGCACGCAGGCGCGGCGCACATCCGCGGGACCCAGCATCCAGCCCAGCCGCAGGCCCGGCGCCAGCGTCTTCGACAGGCTGGACAGATAGATGACCATCCGCTCGGCGCCATCGACGGCTTGGCGCAGCCCATAGAGCGACGGCGGCGGCGCCTGGTCGAAATACAGCTCGCCGTAGGGATCATCCTCGACGACGAGGCAGCGATGACGCACCGCCAGCGCCAGCAGTGCGCGCCGCCGGGCTTCGCCCAGGGTTCGGCCGCTCGGATTGCCGAAGCTCGGCACGATGTAGAGCAGCTTGGGCTTGAGGCGGAGCAGCGCCGCCTCGAAGGCGTCGATCACCAGGCCTTCGTCGTCGGTGGCGATCTGATGGATGGAGGCACCCGCGAAACGGAAGGCGGAGAGCGCCGCCGGATAGGTGGGCGCCTCGACCAGCACCCGCTCGCCCGGGCTCAGCAGGGTCCGGGCCAGAAGGTCGATGCCCTGCTGGGAGCCGCTCAGCGTCAGCACATCGGCAGGCTCGACCGCCATGTCGCGCGCGCTCGACAGCCGTGCGAGCTCCACGCGCAGCGCCATGGCGCCCTCGGTGCCGCCATATTCGAGCGCCCGGCCGAACTCGGCAGACGCGAACCGGCTGAAGATTTGCTGCAGCCCGCCCGCATCCATCAGCTCCGGCGCCGGATAGCCGCCGGCCAAGGAGATCATGCCCGGCAGCTCCGAGAATTGCTTGAGCTCACGAATCGGCGAGCCCGGCGCGCTGGCGTAGCGTTCGTTGACAAAGGAATACGTGCGCATGATTTCCCCGCACTATGGCCGCGAACGGCCTCATCGGATAGCGATAAGTTGTCAAGATTTGATGTCAAAATGGAATGAACAAGAGCGTGTCTCGGACCTCTCTTCCTGGAGATCCATTGGCCGCTTGTTGCGATTTCGTCAATATGTTCAGACGCGAATTCCTTCCTCCCGTGGGCCAGCTCATGGCCTTCGAAAGTGCCGCGCGCCATGGCAGCGTGTCGCGCGCCGCCGCGGAGCTCCATCTGACGCAAAGCGCGATCTCGCGCCAGATCAAGCAGCTGGAGGACCGGATCGGCACAGCGCTTTTCCATCGCGTGCGCCAGCGCGTGGTGCTGACCGAGGCGGGGCGCGTCTACGCGACGGAGCTGCGGGCCGGGCTCGAATCCCTGGCCACTGCCACGCAGCGCGCCATGACGCTGGGCGGCGTCGGCGACGTGCTCAACCTGGCGGTGTTGCCGATGTTCGCGACGCGCTGGCTGATCCCGCGGATGAAGCGCTTCGCCGCGCTGCATTCGGGCGTGACGGTCAACTTCGCGTCGCGCACGGAGCCCTTCGACTTCGCTCGCGAGCCCTTCGATGCGGCCATCCATTTCGGCGCGGCCTTCTGGCCAGGGGCTTCCTGCGACTACCTGCTCGGCGAGAGTGTGGTGCCGGTGTGCAGCCCCGAGTTCAAGCGCCGCCATCGAATCCAGCATAAGGAGGACCTCGCCGGGCTGTGCCTGCTGCAGCAATCCTCGCGTCCCATGCAATGGGCCGAATGGTTCGAGCAGGTGAAGATGGCTGCGCCGCACGCGATGCGCGGTCCTCGCTATGAGCAGTTCTCCATGCTCGCGCAGGCCGCGGCCAGTGGGCACGGGCTGGCCCTGGTACCGCGCTTCCTGGTCGAGGAGGAAATCGCGGCCGGGCGCCTGGTGGTGCTGTTCCGGGAGGCGCTCATCACCCAGCGTGCCTACTACCTGGTGGTGCCCGAGACCGGCGGCAAGAACCGGTTGGTCCAGGCGTTCAGGGACTGGCTGGTGGGAGAGGCTTCCGCCGCCGCGTCGCCGACCTTGGCATCGGGGGCCGAGGACTTGAAGCGGCCGAGGAAGGCGCGTGTCGTGTCGGGGTAGTAGTCGGCGCGCTCCAACAGGCCCACCTTCTTCAACAGCTCCCGCGCCGCCGCTTCAGCTTCGGCGTTGGGCGTCCTCAGCACGGTGACGGGGCCCTCCGGACAACGAGGTCAGGCGTGCACGGGCTCGCCGGCGCGCTCGTGCGCCGCGGGTGCGACGCCGAGGCTCCTGTAATAGTGGCCGACCTTGGTGGCCAGGAACTGCTCGAGCGGCACCTGCTCCTGCCCGACAAAGCCGGCTGGCGGCAGCTTGCCTTCCTGCAGCAGCTCGAACACGCCCACCACCCCGGCCGCAGTGGTCAGCTCGATCGCAGTGCGCTGCCGGCCGCGCAGCCCGGCGCCGAAGACGCGAGCGACGCGGGTCTCCTGCTCGAAGCGACCGCCGCGCAGGCCCGAGGCAGCGGCGAACAGGATGACCACGTCTTCGCGGCTGTGCGGCACCGCATGCTCAAGCACCTGGCGAAGAAGATCGCGGCGCTCGATCAGCCGCAGGTCATGAAGCAGGAAATCCATCGCATCGCGATGGCCCGGATAGCGAATGGTCTTGTAGTCCAGGTTGCGGACCTTGCCCTTGAGGGTCTCGCAAAGCGTTCCCAGTCCGCCGGAGGTGTTGAAGGCTTCGAAGGCCTCGGCATCCAGCGTGAAGGTCTCGTGTCCTTCGAGCGGCTGCACGGACACCAGCTGCCCGTTGACGATCGCGTCGCAGGGATTGCAGTACTCGTTGATGACGCCGTCGATGCTCCAGGTGAAGTTGTAGCGCAGGCTGTTGGTGGCGTTGCGCGTCAATGCGCCGACCCGCAGGCGCAGGTCGTAGAGCTCGTCGAATCGCCCGGCGAGCTGGCCGCCGAGCATGCCGATGACGCCGGGTGCCAGACCGCTCTGGGGCATCAGCACCGAGCGCGCGCCGGCGGAGAGCTCGCGGATCGCGCGCGTGGCAGCCACGTCCTCAGTCAGGTCGAAGTAGTGCACGCCCCGTTTGGCGGCTTCGATGGCCACGCGTCGTGCGAGGTAGAACGGAAGCGCGTTGATCACCGCCGAATGCGCCGACAGCGCCGCACCGAGCTCCGCTTCGCTCTCGACATTCAATTCGATCCTGCGCACCAGCCGATCGCTCTCGGCGCTGCACCCCGGCTTCAGGTCGGCCAGGGTCACGGGAAGGCGGAGGAACTCCGCGATCATGTCCGCCACGGTGCTGCCGACCTTGCCGGCACCCAGGACCAGGACATTCCTGAACTGCATCTTCGACATGTTTTTCTCCGATCGGGCAAGGCTTGCCCCTTGAAAGAAATGTAGAAGTGAGCCGCGACGGTTGGTAGAGCGCAGATCGTCGAAAGAACGAGCGCCTTCGACGAAATGACGATAGGCCTCGTCGAGCTGTCATCCGGGCAGGGTCTCGATGCCCGTGAGCTCGTCGCCGTATCAGGCAGCCAGGGCGTTGGCTGCGCCGTGACAGCGGTCACGAGGACGTTCAAAATAGCGTTCGCCGCCCCCAAGGAGGAGCCGGCCCTACCGCCGGCACTGCGCGACATGCTGCGGCGTACATGCCGCGACGCCTATCGGAGTCGCTCGTGACGAACCCTAAGAACGACGAAACCCTGTCGCGCCCGGCATATCAATCTTTGGAGCAGCAGGCGAAGGCCTCGCTGCGCGAGCACGCCGACCTGCTGAATCTCACGCACGACGCCATGTTCGTGCGCGACATGGAAGCAGCGATCAGGTATTGGAACCGGGGTGCCGAGGAAATGTATGGATGGACGGCTGAGGAGGCGCTCGGCCAGTCCGCGCCCGAGCTGCTGAAGACCATCTCCACCGTGCCGCTCGAAGAAATCGAGTTGCAGGTGCTCCGCACCGGACGCTGGGAAGGCGAGCTGGTGCATCACAGGCGAAACGGAACACCGGTGGTCGTGGCGAGCCGCCTGGCATTGCAGCGGGACGAGCAGGGCGAGCCGGTGGCGATCCTCGCAACCAATACCGACATCACCGAGCACAAGCGCGCCGAGGAGGCCCGGCAGGATCTCGAGGAGCAATGGAGAGCCGCTTTCGAAGCGAATCCCACGATGTACTTCATCATCGGTGCGGCCGGCACCATCCTGTCGGTGAATCCCGTCGGCGCCGAGCAGTTGGGTTGGCGCGTGAGCCAACTGATCGGCCAGCCGGTGCTGAACGTGTTCTACGAAGCCGATCGGGCGTTTGTCCAGGGAAACGCCGACCAGGCTTTCCGGCATCCGGGGCGCGTGATGCGCTGGCAGGCGCGCAAGGTCCGCAAGGACGGCACGGTGCTGTGGGTCCGGGAGTCGGCAAACGCGGTCGTGCTGACGGGCGGGCCGGTGCTGCTCGTGGCGTGCGAGGACATCACCGAGCGCAAGCACGCCGAGGAGGCGTTGCGCGAGAGCGAGGAGCGCTTTCGCACGCTAGTGAAGTTCTCTTTCGACGTGTACTGGGAGAGCGACGCCCAGCATCGCTTCACGCGGCAGGAGTATTCCGCCCGGTTCGACCGCGCACCGTCGCCGGGCTCGGAGATCGGCAAGACGCGATGGGAAGTGCCCTCCCTGGAGCCGGACGAGGAGGCTTGGCGCCAGCACCGCGCAACGCTCGATGCCCATGTCCCGTTTCGCGACTTCGAGCTCGCCCGGGCCACGTCCGACGGCGGCATACGCCATGTGTCGGTATCCGGGCTGCCGATGTTCGACGAGTCGGGGCGCTTCACGGGCTACCGGGGCGTTGGGCGGGACATCACCGAGCGCAAGCGGGCCGAGTACTTGACGCGGCAGGTGTTCGAGAGCGCCTCCGATGGCGTGGCGGTGATCGGACGGGATTACCGCTATCAAAGGGTCAATGCAGTCTACGAGCGCAATTGGAGGATGCCAGCCAAGAGGATCGTCGGCATGCATGTCGCTGATCTCATCGGAACCGACTTCTTCGAGCGCACCGTGAAGCCGGGTCTCGACCGCTGTCTCGCCGGAGAGCAGTCCACGTTCGCAGAATGGTTCACGACCGAACTGGGGCGCTTCTACGTGTCGGCGTCCTTCTCGCCGCTGCGGCTCGATTCGGAGCGCGTGGAGGCAGCACTTGTGATCACGCGCGATCTCACGGACCACGTCCTCGCGTCGGAAGCCCTGCGCGAGGCACAGTCGGCGCTTGCGCGAGTGAACCGGGTGACCACGCTCGGCGTGCTCGCGGCCTCGATCGCGCACGAGGTCAACCAGCCGCTCGGGGCCATGGTCGCGAGCGCCGGGTCCTGCGCGCGCTGGCTCGCGGCACAGCCGCCCGAGCTCGCAAAGGCACAGCGCTCGCTCGAGCGCATCGCCAGGGACGGCAAGCGCGCAAGCGAAGTCATCGACCGCATCCGCGCCCTGGTCATGCGCCAGCCGCCGCGGCGCGACCGCGTCGATGTCACCCAGGCCATCCTCGACGCGATTGCGCTCACCCGCGACCAGATGCGCCGCAACGACATTGCGCTCGAGAAGACGCTTGCCGACCGCCTGCCGCCCGTGTGGGGCGACAGGGTGCAGCTCCAGCAGGTGATCATCAATCTGATCGTCAACGCCATCGAGGCGATGAGCGCCGCCCGGCCGCCCGAAGGCGCTCGCACCGCAGCCGAAGGCGAAGGCACTCCAATGAGCGCGCCGGGCAGTCGCCCGCGACAGCTGGTCATCGGCGCGAGCGAGGCGGAGGGCAGCGTGTGCATCGAGGTGCGCGACACCGGCCCCGGCGTCGCACCCGAGATCGCGGACAAGCTCTTCGAGCCCTTCCATACCTCCAAGGCGCAGGGCATCGGCATGGGGCTTTCGATCAGCCGGTCGATCATCGAGGCCCACGGCGGCCAGCTCTGGACCGCGCCGAACTTGCCGCACGGCGCCGTGTTCCGGTTTTCGCTGCCGATCGGAGAACGGGAGCCGTAATGGCAACCGAGCGGCCCGTCGTCTTCGTGGTCGACGACGACCCGGCCATGCGCGAGGCGCTTCAGGATCTCCTCGCCTCCGTCGGCATGGACGTGCGCCTTTTCGCCGCGACGCAGGACTTCATGCAGGCGCAGCGCCCGGACGCGCCCGGCTGCCTGGTGCTCGACGTGCGGCTGCCGGGCGCAAGCGGACTGAGCTTCCAGGAAGAACTCCCGCGCGCGGGCGTCGATCTGCCGGTGATCTTCATCACCGGGCACGGCGACATTCCGATGACGGTGCGCGCCATGAAGGCCGGCGCGGTCGAGTTCCTGAGCAAGCCCTTCCGCGACCAGGAGCTTCTCGATGCGATCGATGCAGCGGTCGAGCGGCACCGCGCGCAGCGCCGCCAGACGGCGCTCGTCGCGGAGTTCCGGCAACGCTTCGCCGTGCTCACCCAGCGCGAGCGCGAAGTCCTGACGCTGGTGAGCGCCGGGCGCGTCAACAAGCAGATTGCGGCCGAGCTGGGCATCAGCGAGGCCACCGTCAAGGTCCACCGCGGGCAGATCATGCGCAAGATGCAGGCGAAATCGCTGGCGCAGCTCGTGCGCATCGCGGACACGCTCGGCCTCTCCAGCCCGAGGCCTTAGGCGGCAAGGGGACCCGCCCCCTTGCATTGCGTCGACTGGCCCTAAACCAAAGTCGTAGGTCGCGCGACACACGTGCAATGGTCTTGCGCGCGCAATCGGCCTAGTCTTGCGTAAGGCTCAAGAAGACCAGCAAGGAAATCCAAAGTGCGAAACCACCCTACCGTAGCGATCGTGGACGACGATGAATCGGTCCGAGACACCACGAAGGACCTGCTCGACTCCGCCGGCGTGTCCGCCGCCACCTTCGACTCGGCCGAGAGCTTCCTGCAATCGAAGAGCACGTGCGCCATCCGATGCCTCGTCGCCGACATGCGCATGCCGGGGATGACCGGGCTCGAGCTGCACGGCCACCTGGCCGCCGCCGGCACCCCGATTCCAACGGTACTCATCACCGCCTACCCCGACGAACGGGCGATCGAGCGCGCCCTGAAGGCGGGCGTGATCTGCTTTCTCGCAAAGCCCTTCAGCGCGGAAGACCTCCTCGCCTGCATCGAGACCGCCCTGCGCGCACGCGATCCTGCGTGAGGCGCACGACCCTGCTTCCTGGAACTGCTTCATCGAATCGAACCCACGAGGACACCGCCATGCACGCCGCCCGCCACTCATCCGCCGCACAGTCGCCCTTCGAGCTGCGCTTTCCCTCGCTCAGCGGCACGGGCCGGGCCCTGTCATTTCCCTGCGATTCCAGCGGCTCGGTGCACATGGACAGCTTGAGCGAGCGCGCGCGGAACAACTACCTTCTTGCGCGCGCGTTGATGGGCCGGGACTACGGGTGGCCCAGCGTGCTGGCCTCCTGCCAAGTGCAGACCTGAAGCGCAGACTGAGATGCAACCGCTGAAAAACCTCCTCTATGAAAAGAGGGCGGGGATCGCCTACGTCACGATCAATCGCCCCCAGGCGATGAACGCGCTGAGCCACACGGCGCTCGACGAGCTGAGATCGGTGATGGAGGACGCGCGAGGGGATCCCGTCGTCCATGGCGTGATCGTGACCGGCGCGGGCGACAAGGCCTTCGTCACGGGGGCCGACATCACCGAGATCGCGTCGAACTCCGCCATCGATGCGCAAGCGTTCACGCGCATCGGACGGCTTGCCTTCGACCTGATCGAGCGCCTCGGCAAGCCGGTGATCGCGGCCGTGAATGGCTTCGCGTCGGGCGAAGGGTGCGAACTGGCGATGGCTTGCACCCTGCGTCTTGCAACCGCGGATGCGAGATTCGGCGGGCCGGAAGCGAAGTGTTTCGTTCGCGGCTTCGGCGGGATGCAGCGCCTCCTGCGTCTCGTCGGCAAGGGCCGTGCGCTGCAGCTCATTCTCACGGCGGACACGATCGACGCGACAGAAGCGCACCGGAACGGGCTGGTCGACGAGATAGTCGATGCAGACCAGCTCATCCCCCGTGCGGAAACGATCCTCGGCCAAATGGGGGCTGAACACTTCGATCGCCATGGCGCCGATCGCCGCGCCGTCGGCTGACACGCCACGATCAAGCTCGATGTGACCCGCGCCAGCGCTTGCGCGCAGCGCTGATCTTCATCGGCTTCTCTTCGCCGCCGGCTTGCCAGGCCGGACCGCCGTGCCGACGCGCTCGCGCACAGCGCTGCACTGGGTCTCCTGGCCCGGACCGGTCTCGATCAGGGGCACCAGCGCCGCCAGCGGCGTCATCGCTGCCAGGGCAATGGCACCTCCGGCGCGCGCGGCCAGCGGACCCTTCTCGATCTCGAAGTCCGGATTCCTGAAGGTGCCGAACAGACGAACCGGCGTGCGCAGCGAGAGCACGCCCATTCGCTTGGGTTTGGGCGCAACCGTCAAGTCGAAGCGTTCGTGTTCGAGGTCGAAGGTTCCGCTGCCCAGGACCTGCGTCTGCTCGGTATCGATGACGAACAGCGTGGACTTGCCGCGCCCGCCCTTCACGTCGAAGGCGATGCCGCCGCAGTTCACGGCGATCTCTCGGTCCCCGCCCACCAGCAGTTGCAGCACCTTCCCGAAATTGAGCCCGCTCGCCGCGTCGAGCAGGTTCGAGACGCGCCCGTCCGCGATCGTGGCGGCGATCTGGCCGTCCGCCTTGGCGGCCGCATCGGCGATCGAGTTGCCGGTGCCTTTGAGCCGGAGGGCGCCGCCGACCAGCCCGGCGCCCTGGGCGATCTTCTCGCGCTTGGGCACCAGCCGATCGATGCGGACCTTCTGCATGTGCACCTGCACTTCGGACTTGAGCGTCGGCTCGCGCGCATCGAGAAGCACCTGCGACACGATCGAGCCGCCTCCGAAGCCGAACTCCAGCGGCGACAGGCGCAGGACCGCGTCGTGCAGGCGCAGCGACGCGCGCAAGCTCTCGAGCGGCAGGCTGCGCGGCACCAGGAGCTTGCCGGCCCGCAGTTCGACCTCGGCGTCGATCTTCTGCAGCCGGCTGCCTTCGAAGGTGCCGGCGGGCAGCACATGGTCGGGGTCGGCCGCCTTCTCGGCCTGCTTGGCCGCCGGACGCGACCGCGTCTGCGCCTGCGTGACCCGGGGCTTGCCGCCGGATTCCTTGGTTTCGATGCCGATCATCGGCCCGAGGTCGGCAATGTTCAGCAGCTTGCTGTCGAGTTCCGCCGTGAGCAGGGGGCGCGGCGCCTTCTCGATGTAGGCGCCCTTGCCCTTGACGTCGGTCGAACCGATCGTGCCGGAGAGGTCGTCCATCGTGTAGCGATTGCCTTTCAGCACCAGGCGGCCTTCCAGGCGGTATGGCGGCGAGGCCGGCAGCGGCAGCAGCAGGAAGGGATAGAGGTTCGCCAGCGTGCGCCCCTCGATGCGCAGCCAGGTGTCGATGCCGGAGATGTCGGCCGCGTCGGCGATGGTGCCTTCGACTTCGAGCCGGGTGGTGCCGGCCAGCAGTCTGCCCTTCACCGGAAAGGGGACGCCCGACTCCTGAAAGCTCAGCACTTCGCCGGTCAGCGCGGTGCCGGAGAAGGACGCGTCGTGGTATTTGCCGCTGAACTCGTAGCGCGTGCTGTAGCGCGTGTTCGAGGGCGGCGCATCGGCGTCCTGCTCCTTGGCCTGGCTGGCCGGGTCGAAGGTGCTGCCCTGGATCTCCATATGGAAAGGCTCGCCGTGGTCGAAATAGCGCAGGCGGCCCCGGTCCACCGAAAGGGTGCTGATGCGCAACTTGCTCGGCGAGGTGGTGGCCGTCGGCTCTGTCAGCACCCAGTTCTTCCGGTTGTCGGCCAAGCGTTCGAAGACCAGGTCGGGCCGGGTAAGCGCCACGCGAGGCACCAGGATGCGATCCGGCAACTCGCGCAGCGAGAGCGAGAACTCCAGCCGCTCGATGCGCGCCATCGCCTTTTCGGTTCCCCAGTCGGCATTGCTGAAGTACACATCGCGCATCCGGATCTTCGGTGTCAGCCCGAGATCCACGTCCAGGTCGGAAATGCGGAACTCGCGCTGCGTCTTGCCGGAGATGTAGCGCTCGAGCGGTGCCCGGAACCAGTTCCAATCGAAGAAGACGACCAGCAGCCCGAGCGCGAGCAACACAGCCACCCCCAGTGGATGGCGCCTCGCGAAACCTGGCAAGTGCAAACCGGCCATGACCTCGATCGTCCCGTGCCGCTCAAGCGCGTGACGCATGATCTCGCGGGACCTTGCAGCACGAGTGGGACGGCCCAAGGTTTGTGCGTCGGACTGCAGGCCGGCGGCATGGCCCGCTTCGCCGCACGTGAGGGATTCCAGGCGCCGCGCACGCGGGAATGAATGTCTGAGTCCGGGCGCTTGAGCATTGCGCTTCCAGGACGCCGTGCCTCTTGAACATATGGGAGCCCGCCCTACATGAGCTGCGGCCAAGTTCCGACCGTGACGAGGTCCGCTGCACCGTATGAACGCTCAGTCGGTCGCTTGGACCGTCGTCACAGAGAGAGAGAGGTTGCCATGGAAAATTCTGATCTGGAAACCGCGACGCCAGGTTCGCCGGAATCCAACCAATTTCCTGAAGAGAGGGCCAACGCCGCAGATCTTGCAAGGCAGGCAGCGCGCCAAGCCATTGATTCCGGAAAGGGCTACGCCCAGAACGCTATCAACGCAACTGGCAGGAAGCTGACGGCAGCGACGGAACAGATGGGCCGAGCCGCTGAACAAGGTACTCGCTATGTGTCCGAGCAGCCGGCACGCGCTGTGGCCATTGCAGCCGCCGGTGGCGCGATCCTTGGCGCTCTCTTGATGGCCGCGACGCGCAGTCGCCGCTGATCGCATACCCTGGGAGAAAATGATGAACATCATTATCTGGCTTGTAGTTGGCGGGCTCATCGGCTGGGTGGCGAGCATGATCATGAAGACGAACGCCCAGCAAGGGGTGATCCTCAATATCGTGGTGGGCATCGTCGGTTCGCTGATCGGCGGCTGGCTCATCGCACCCCTGCTTGGCGCGGCAACCGTCAATCAGAACGATTTCAGTGTTCGAGGCCTTCTGGCCTCTCTGATCGGCGCAGTGATCCTGCTCGCCGTGGTCAATCTTTTCCGGCGCGGGAGCGTAAGGTAAGCCGCTGGGGCCGCAGCAGCGCCTCGCAAGGCGTGCGGCCTCCCCTCGCCCGAAGCTCGCCAGAACGTCCCGGGGCGCGTCGCGCGGGACGGCGCGCAGCCTCCGCTGCAGCGCGGCGGGCAGCGCAGCACGCGAGTCAGGCGCGGCGCGTCGGCGCAGAGTCCCGGCGTGGATACACCTTGGCACCTCGCCGTGAAGATCGCCACCTTCAATGTCAACGGCATCAATGGCCGCCTGCCGCGCCTGTTGGAGTGGCTCGACGAATCCCGGCCGGATGTCGCCTGCCTGCAGGAAATCAAGACCAGCGGCAGTCGCTTTCCGACCACGGCCATCGAAGCCGCTGGCTATCAGGTGCTTTGGAAGGGACAGCCCTCGCACCATGGCGTGGCCATACTCGCGCGGGACGCTGCCCCTCGGGAACGCCGCCGCAGCCTACCCGGCGACGACTCCGACGAACAAGCCCGCTACCTCGAGGCAGACGTACACGGCATCACCGTTGCATGCGTCTACCTGCCCAACGGCAACCCGCAGCCCGGCCCGAAGTTCGACTACAAGCTGGCGTGGTTCGAACGGCTGATCGTCCACGCCGGCCGGCTGCTCGACTCAGGCGCTCCTGTCGTTCTGGCCGGGGACTTCAACGTGGTTCCGACCAACGCCGACATCTATAACTGGTGGCCCTGGCAATTCGATGCGGTGCTGCAACCGCAGACTCGCACTGCCTACAGACGGCTTCTGGCGCAGGGCTGGGTAGACGCCACGCGGCACCTGTATCCTGCCGAGCGCATCTACACGTTCTGGGTCAACGACGCGGCCTTCAGGCGCAATGCCGGCTTCCGCATGGACTTCCTGTTGCTCAGCCCGTCGCTCCTGCCCCGCTTGATCGGCACCGGCGTCGAGCTGGAGCACCGCGGCCGCGAGAAGCCCAGCGACCACGCGCCGGTATGGATCACGCTCGCGAGCTGAAGCTCCCGTGAGATCAGGAAATCCCCAGGAATGTTTGCAACGCTATGGCCTGACGCGCCAATCTTCGGCCCTTCGAAGCGGCACCAGAACTTCGGCTGCGCGCGCCCTCAGCTGACCGCAGCCGCCGTCGACATCCTGGCCGGCTGAATAGCGCAGCTTCGTCAGGATGCCCCGCTTGTGCAGCATGCGGGCAATCTGTTCGCAGCGCTCCGACGATGGGCGGCTGAACGCCACACCGTCCACCGCGTTGAAGGGGATCAGGTTCAGCACGCCGAACTTGCCGGAGAGTAGCTTGACGATGCCTTCGATCTCCTCTTCGCCGTCGTTGACGCCTTCCAGCAGCGTCCACTGGTACTGAATCGGATAGCCGGTGGCCCGTGCATAGCGTTCGCATGCGGTGACCAGTTCCTGGGGCGTCATGTTCGGCGCGCGCGGAAGCAGCCTTCTGCGCAGCTCGGCCTTGGTCGTGTGCAACGAGAGCGCCAGCGCAGGCCTGACGCGTTGCTGGTGCAGTCTCTCGAACGCACGCAGGTCACCCACGGTGGAGAACACCAGATTCTTGTGGCCGATGTTGCCAACCGTGCCGAGCAGGTCGATCGCCTCCATCACGTTGTCCAGGTTATGGGCCGGTTCGCCCATGCCCATGAACACCACCTTGCGTACCGGCCGGCGCGCTCGCGCGAGGGCAACCTGTGCAACGATCTCGGCGCTACCCAGTTGGCGCAGCAATCCGTCGCGGCCCGTCATGCAGAACTGGCATCCGACGGCGCAACCGACCTGAGACGAGACGCACAGACCGTCCCGAGGCAGCAGCACACTTTCCACGGTCTGACCGTCCGCGAGGGCGACGAGCAGCCGCTCGGAACCATCGGCGCCTGGATGGACCGCGTGGATGCGCGCCAGTCCCGCAAGATCAGCTTCGATGAACGGGAGGGCAGCCAGGAGCGATGACGGAAAAAAGCTTTCCGGTCGACGCTTTCCGCTGTCTCTGGGCAAGGCATGGGACCACAGCCGCAAGATCCGCTGCTCGTGGCTGGGGCCTGCGCCGGCTTCCCGCAGTCGGCGTTTCAGTTCGTGGATTCGCATGCACTGTCTAGGGCAAATGGACTCTTGGACACGTCAGTGGTCCAGCCGTGCAGGCGCCCAGACGTACAGAGTGATGGTCGGCATGCGACAGATTGTGCATGGCTGTCACTGCAGGGCCAGCCTCTGTAGGAGTGGGCGAACAGGCCCCTGGCTTCGTGCGACATCGTCCGACCCCGCATCGCGGTCGGCGCCCGCGTCCAGACACGCACGGCGCTTCGACCCTGCGTCTTCGATGCAAGGAGCAGCGACATGATGAACACGCCACTCCCCTCTTCATCCGGCGGCCCGCCGGGGGAACTGTTCGACCAGTCCGTCGCCGGCGAGGAAGACCCGGGCGCCTCGGTGGAACCGACGGCGGCTACCCCGTCCCATCCCGGCGACGAGGCGCCAGCCGGCACGCTCGGCACCGGCGAGAAGCAATGCAGCCGCTGCGGCGGCTCGGGCCGGCTGATCGGCGACCAGCCCTGCCCGGACTGCAAGGGCACCGGAAAAATCACCATCGGCGTCGGCGTCGGCGACGGCTGAGGGCGCACCGTCGCGACATCGTCCGTGCTGCAGGTCCTTGGTGGGGTTGCCGGGAAACAGGGCCGGGCGTTGTGCTTTGTAGGCCCGCGCTGATTGCGCGCGGCGCGGATGCAAGCAATTATTCATCGAGCCCAAATGGCAGCGCGACTGACCACTGGCGCTCGGCTCGGGCGGCTCGGGCCGTGGTTCGCTTCAATCATTCTCAGATATCGAGGACTGCTGTATGAACCCGTTGAGCGTCGACCTCTACCAAAGTGCAACCAATCCAAATAAGTTCCTGGCGATTCCGACTGGAGTCGATCCGGCCGGCCTCACCGGTCCGATGGTTTTCGACAAAGACTATGCACAGGTGGTCCGATACCAAGAGGCATTCCAATTCGATCCGGCCGAATCGTACGCGGGGGTCAACGCTGCCAAGATCGCCGCAGACATTCTGACCTTGAATTGGGCTATCTATCGCCGTACGTCCTCATGAAAGCCAGGTTCCACTACGCCAGCTGGCTGAGCTCCCGTCCCTCGCTTCGCATCCTTGCGCAACAGGTCCTTTGACGTCAGCTCGCATTGACTTCGCGACGGCAGACGCAAATATTGGGTTTCGGTGAAACACCGAAGGCACAGCGATGCACTCCGAGCCCTTTGCAACGGAGGTCCGATCAGCGTCCCCTGACCTTGACGTTGTCGAGCCAGTCGTCGATCTCGATCCTGCTGAAGATGAAGATCAGCGCCACGGACGCCGTGTTGAAAACCGCCAATCCGATGTTGCCGTCGCCCACCAGGAAGGAGGCCGCCGGGGCGGCGCTGGTGCAGACCATGATGGCCGCCGCCATGCCGGTGTAGTGCATTGCGCACACGGCCACGGCCATCACCACGGCCGCGATGAACTGGTGCGCCAGTTCCGTGAGGTTGAAGGCCAGCCACAGCGCCGTCGCGGCCGCGCAGATGGCGATCGCAACTGAAGCGGCCACGGTGACCAGGTCGAAACTCATGCTGGCACGCATGTTCATCGCGAACATGCCGATGTAGTGCATCACGCACACGCCGATGCCCGCCAGCAGGCTGCCGACCAGCCAGCCGTCGCGGGTGAAGCGCTTGCCGCCGGCCAGGTAGAGGGCGATGCCCGAGATGACGATCGCGGCGACCAGCGACAGCGCCGTCAGCGGCACGTCGTAGGCGATCGACACGGGCAGCCTGTAGGCCGCCATGCCGATGAAGTGCATGGACCAGATGCCGATGCCGCCCAACGCCACCGCGCCGCAGGCCAGCATGGACAGGTCGAGCGTGCCGTCCCCGCGCACCATCTTGTGGGCGCACAGCAGCGCCAGCAGCGAGCCGAAGAAGGAGATCACGAACGAGAGCGCGATGGTTCCGGCTTCGTAGCGGGGAAACAGCAGTTGGCCGACGACGGGATCCATGGCATTCCTTTCACATGGGCGGCGACACCGGATGCCGATCGTACGGATGAGGGCTGCAACGCGTATGAGTTGCGGCGCCAGCTCTCGCCTCGAAACGTGCATTTTTGGCTCATTCGGGCGGTTGCCGCATTCGGCCTCTCACGCGCCGTCGCCAACGCTCCGATCTTGTCACCCAAGGCGTACTTGATGATCTCTACATAAGCCGCCGGCATCGGAATACCGATGAGCACCTCGTTCAGTCCGAAGCGCGCCTGCTTGCGTGCTGCGTTACGGAAGTCGCAGTCGAGCGCAGTCCGACCCTCTATGGTTCGCCAATGGACTCGGTTGAAGCTCCTACCCAGTCGCGCGCCAGCCGGTCGCGCAGCGCCGCGAAGGTGTCGATACCATCGCCCTCCCCACCAGCGCTCGGTTCAGCGCCCGCCAGCCAATGCCAACCGAGCACGCCGGCCCGCGGCATGCCGAAGCGCATGGCCAGGACCCATGCCTGCACGGTCTCATCTGGCGAAGGAGCCGACTGCAAGTGGGCGTCCAGCCACGCGGCCGGGGCATCGAAAGCCCCGCCCTCGTCAAGCCGCGTGACGAGCCACGTCACATTCGGCCCGGTGATGCCGAAGCGGCGCGCGACCGTTGCACCAGGTGCGTTGGCCAGGCACCAGGGAAACGCACCCGGCCTTGCGAGCGCAGGACCTGCTTCGAGCGCGTCGCGCCAGAATTGCACGGCGGTGGCGCTGCCGGCGTCTTCGGTCACGACGAGCAGCGCGCCCCTTCGCTCGCCCTCGGCCAGGGGCGATGCCTCGAACAGCGGGGCCAGCGCGTCGAGCACGGCTTCGAGCGCAGCCTGTTCCGACTTGGCGGGCGGCATGTGGAGTGCCAGCGACGCACTCAGCGCGAACCCACCGAAGCGGATGCTCATTGCGTCGGCTCCCAGCGCGCCAGCGCCAGCGCACTGTTGAGGCCGCCGAACGCGAACGCGTTGTTGACCACCACGCGCAGAGGCCGCGTCGGCCGGACGATGGAGCGTGTGCACTCGAGTCCCGATTCGGGGTCCGGCATCTCGTGTCCGGCGGTCGGCGGCACGGCTTGCTGCAACAGGCCGCAAACGCACAGCGCGGCCTCGATCGCCGAGGCTGCACCAAGCGCGTGCCCGAGAGAGCCCTTGCTGCCGCTGAGCAACGGCATCGGCCCGGCATCGAACATGGTGCGCAACGCCAGCGCCTCCGCGGCGTCCGAGGCACGTGTGCCGCTGCCATGGAGATTCACCCAGTCGACATCGCCCGGCGTCATCGTGGAGTTCTCCAGTGCGGCCTGCATGGCGCGTGCCATGCCGCGGCCGTCGGGGCGTGGCGCGGTCGGATGGTACGCGTCGCAACTCAGACCGAGCCCCAGGACCTCGGCCAGCGGCCGCGCGCCTCGCGCGAGCGCATGTTCGGCACGTTCGAGCACGAACATGGCCGCACCCTCGCCGAGCACCATGCCGCTGCGCTTCGCATCGAACGGCCTGCAGTCGCCGTCGGCCATTGCGCGCGAGCGCGAGAAACCCACCATCGACAAGCGCGAGAACGGTTCCACGCCGCCGGCCAGCGCCCAGCGCATGCCACCCCGGCGCAACGCGAGCGCGGCTGCGCCGATCGCATAGTTGCCGGCCGCGCAGGCGGTGGCCAGCGCCTCACGGGGGCCCTCCAACTCGAACGCGCGCGCCAGGCCGTCGGCGAAGGACGCTACACGGTGGTCGGACAGATCGATGTCCGCGCCGGCCGCGGCCTGCTCGAAGGCGGCGCTTTCGCCCAGCGTGCTGCCGACGAAGATGCCGCAGGTGCGGTCATCGGGCGTGGCCGGCCGCCCGGCCTGGCGCAACGCCTCGCGCGCGGCGGCGATTGCCAGCTCGCGACCGCGGCGTGCGTCCGGCGCCGCAAAGCCTTCGATACGGCAGGCGCGCACCGCGCGGTGGCCTTCGGCCGCCAGGTCGGCCCATTCCCGCGCCGCAGATTCGCCACGCAGCACGCGCTGCCAGGTCGCGTCGAGCGTGTTGCCCAGCGGCGTGAGCGCACCGATGCCAGTGATGACGATGCGGTCGCGGTATCGCGGGCGCATGTTCAGCCGATGCCTTTGTGTGCGGATGGGGCCGGAAAGGGCACGGCTTTCGATCTGACGTATTCGGCCGTGACCGTGACAGAAACGAGCGCAGGCACGTCTGCGTCGGGAACATAGATGCCGGTCAGTTGCTCCAGGCGCGCGATCATCTCGACCAGGTCCAGCGAATCGAGGCCGAGGTCTTCGCGAAAGCGAGCTTCGCTGGCCCAATCCGGTGGCAGCTTGTCGGGCTGGATCGACCGGAGTTCGCGCTTGACTAACGTGCACAGTTCATCGCCGGTGTCGTCCACCGCGGCGCCGGCGCGGGTGTCGGCCTCGGACGCGAGACCAGCAGCGGTGTTCATGATGCGCAGACTCCTCGATCCGTGGTCTTCACTCGTAGGTACGCACGTGCTGCGCACGACGCAGCGCTTGTTCGCTGCAGCCCAGCGGAGCGAGCGGGTCGCCGATCAGCCGATACGAGGCCAGTGCCGATTGCGAAGCGGGCGCGGCATGCACGAGCAGCTCACCCACAGTAGACGCTCCTTGCGCCAGGGCGTCGCAGACGCCCACCGCCCAGCGCGTGTTGTCGCTGTAGAGGGTGTCGCCCACGGCGCCGAAAGAAGCCGCGGCCACACCCGATAGCGGTATCGCCTCGGCGTACGAAAGCGCCACGCGACGCCGACTGGCGGTGCGGCAGCACAACGACAGAATCGCGCCCATCGGCTCGCGCATCGGTGCCGAAGCGCCGACGACATCAACCCCGCAGCGAGCGCCGGCATCGTCGAAGTGGTGCGCACGCACGCCGTGGTAGCCCACCCAGCCCATCGACCGGCCGTGCCCGACATACAGCCCCAGGCCGATTCCGCAGCCGAGCGCGCTGATCATGCTGTCGCGCGTCATCGCATCGCCGGTCCAGCGGAAGGCGCGCACCCTGCCGTCATCGGCAAGCTGACACAGTCGCTGCGTCACATGCAGATAGCGCGGCAGCCACTGGCCCAGCAGCGCCAGCGCACTGCGCGCGCATGCACGGTTCTGCACCCGGGCCGCCGTCGCGGCGAAGCGACGCAGGGATGCGGTGTCGCGCGCGGGCATCCAGGCGATGGGCACGCGCTTGCCGTCGCGGCCCGCGGCAAACGGCGCCGGCAGCACCGTGGCGGGAGCGCGCCGGGCCGACCCGACCAGCAACGCGGCATCGAGCCGCCGATCTGCACCCGCGACAAGCGCGACAAGGTCTGGCGCCTTCGAATCGAAGGTCTCGATTTCCACATCCACTGCCGCATCGCGCCACGCCTGAACCAGCTCGCCCAGCGCACCCAGCGATGGGCGCGACGCACAAAGCAGCAGCCGGCGTCGCGGCGCGCGAACCATCTCAGGCCACCTGGGGATGAGTCTGAACGAAGGTCACGAACTTCTCCCAGGGCGCGTAGTCGCTCTGCGGCCGGCTCAGCAGGACCCGGCGCGTGAAGTAGTGCATCATGATCTGGCCTTGCTGCTCGGGCGTGAAGTCCATGAACTCGTCGGCGGCCTTGGCGGCGAGCAGAGCACTCGCGCCCTCCCCGATCACGGGGCCGTTGGGCTCGATTGCGGAGCTTCCGTCGTAGAGTGCATTCGGAATCGTGATGTTGCTGCCCGGCGCCAGGTAGCCGTAGTTGTAGGCGGCATCGCCCATCGCGATCTGGCTGAACGCGGCGTGGGCCATGTAGATCGGGCCCACGTTCTGGTTCTGCCAGACGTGCGTGGACTCGTGCACGAGCGTGAAGCGCTCGATCGGGCCGTCATCCGCGTCGAAGTTG
Organism: Variovorax paradoxus; assembly: GCF_018614915.1. Lineage (GTDB taxonomy): Bacteria > Pseudomonadota > Gammaproteobacteria > Burkholderiales > Burkholderiaceae_C > Variovorax > Variovorax paradoxus_K. Next base: position 53,792 of record NZ_JAGGNU010000027.1, read on the forward strand.
ATCAGGTTGCCGGTGACAAAGGCGCGCGATTCCGGCTCGCCGCTGAAGAAGTCCTGGATGCCGAAGATGATGCTGTTGGTCGGCGACTCGGTCGCAATAAAGATTTGGTCGTAGTCGATGGTGTTTGCAAAGACCAGCTCGACATCGGCGCGCTCGGCCGCGGTCAGCCGGCGGAAGCCGTTGAGCCAGTTCATGAGTTGGAAGACCACGCTGTCGAGCAGCCCGACCGCGACTTCGAGCACTGCCACCAGCATGCTCTTCACGTTCTCGCCGATCGCCAGCATCGTGCGCACGAACTCGTCCACGAACTCCTCTCCCGCCTGCTCGAACGCACTGACCACCTCGTTCAGCGTACGCCCTAGCTCGCGCGCCGCACGCACCAGGTTGTTCAGCGCCTGGTCGGGCCGGCGCACGGTGTCGATCACCAGCGTGCTCAGCGTCACCCCGGCCTCGAGCGCGCCGCGCACCACCTCCAGCGCGACCGCGAAGGCCTTGCCTGCGGTCCAGGCCAGCAGCTTGGCCAGTTCCATGCCCGCACCGAGCGCGCCCTTGACGAACTTGCAGATGCCGGGGATGAAGTCGGTTTCCAGGTAGTTCAGCGCGTAGATCACCGAATTGCCGACGCGGTCCCACAAACCGCCGAGCAGCTCAAGCGCGTCGTTGCCGCGCGCGACGGCCCAGTCAATGACCTCGGTTACCGCCGCACCGGCCTCTTCGCACAGCGCGACGATGCGATCGAACATCGCTTGCGTCTGGCCGGCGGCCCAATCGAGCATCTCGGACACGCTGCGCTTGACGAAGCGGATCGCCTGCACCGCGTCGCGCCAGAGTTCCGAGGCCAAGGCCTCGCCGCGGTCAAGCAGCCAGCCCAGCACGTCGCCCACGGGGCCCAGGGCCTGCAGTACCGCATTCACGATCTTGCGGAACACGAAGTAGGTGGCGCCGACAACAGTCTCCAGAATCTCGACCACCGCCGCGCCGGCCGCAAGCGCGGCCTCGACGAGCCGCGCCGCGGCGCGGTAGGTGAAGGCCACCATCTGCGCCGTGAACTCGGCGATCGTCTTGCCGATCGCGAATGCGGCCTTCACTACCTCCTTCAGCAGGTTCATGGCCAAGCTGAAGGTTTCCTTCAGGAGTCGGAGCATGGTGGCGCCAAGCTCGAAGAAGGCCTTGACGATCTTCTTGATCGCAGCCACAGCATGGCTCGCGATGGTCTGAATCACGTCGACCAGCGTGCGCCCCGCTTCGAGCAGGCCTTCAAGCACCTTGCGCACGGCATCCGCCGCCGCGGTGGCGATGTACTGCGTGAACTCGACCATGGCCTCGCCAATGCGTGCCGCCGCCCGCGCCACCGCTTTCACCAGGTCCAGCCCGGCACCCGCGACCTCGCCAAAGATGTCACCGAGCCGGCGTCCGAGCCCCAGCAGCGAAGACACCACCGTTTCGAACAGATCGCTCGGCCGCGTGACGAGCGTGACCAGGATCTGCGCCACCGTGCGCCCGAGTTCGAGCAGCGCCTGCACCGTGCCGCGTACGAGCGCAATGCCGAAGGCCGCTGCCTGCGCGATGATGTTGCCCACTTCCTTGCCGATCGCAATCAGGGCCTCGACGCCTTTCTTGATCACGTTGAAGGCCTTGTTCGCGAGATACGACAACAGCTCGCCGAGCGTGCGCCCGAGCTGATCGATCGCACGCAGCACCGTGACCAGCGCATCCTTCGCAAGATTGAACGCGGCGTCCAGCACCTCGAGCATTGCCTTGCCCACGGCCTCGAGGCCGGCGACGATCTTCTTCACGAGCTCGTATCCCGTCTCGAGCGCGGCGCCCAACAGCTCGAAGATGGTCTTGCCGGCCTGCAAGAGCGCGTGCACGAGCCCCGCCACCGCCTCCGCGGCCCAGCTCACCACATCCGCGATCGCCTGGCCCAGCGATTTGACGGCGTTGACCACTGCGTCGACGACAGCTGTCACCGCGTTGGCAATGTCATCGGCCACATCTTCGAAGAATTCGACCACCGCCGAATCGGTGTCGGGCCGCGGCGGCGGCACACCGTCCTGCATGTTGCGCATCTGGGTGCCGGCATCGCGCAGCCATTGCAATACCTCGCGCAGCGCGTCGGAGTCGACGCTCTTGTCGGGCATGAGGACCAGATCGCGCATCAGCGTGTGGCCCTGCGCGCGCGGCAGCTGGCCAATGGCATGCACCACGCCGCGCCCCTGGCCCGCGCGGCGATAGCCGCCGATCAGCGCGCGGCGCATCTCGGAATTCATCGACGCTGCCTCCTGGAACAGCTCGCGGTGATACGCCAGATCGTCCAGGTTGCCGGCATAGGCCTCGGCCAGCCGCATTGCCTGGGCCGGCTGGCGTTCGTAGACATCGCGGAACGTGGGGGCGAGGTCCACCGCACGAAACCCTCTCCTGCGCACGACCGAAGCCACGGAGGCGGGATTGGCCATCGAGACCTTGCCCAACGCGCTCGACAGTCGGTTGGCGCTGCTCGCCGGTATCCGACCAAGCGCGGGCATCGCACCGGCGCGATTGCTGGCGCCCCTGCCCGCCCTACTGGCGGCTGGCGAGGCCTTCGCCGACGCTCGCGCGGCCTTGCGCTTCGGTGCTGCGGTGGAGGTGGAACGGCTGCCGCTCTTGGTTTTCGCGGCGCGGGCTTCAGTCATCGCGGGCCTCCGTCAGAGTTGGTCGACTGTGGAGCGATCGAGAAGTTGCGAAGGTTGCGCTTGCGTCCATGAAAAAACAACTTGCGGAGGAGGTACGCAATAGGAGATAGGAAGCTGCGCAACGCAGCGAGGCCGGCACGCGCGCGCCATCGGGAGTGCCGTCTCGAAATGCACCTACGAGATCGCGTTGTCCGCGTACCGCTTCAAGTGGCACGTCACCTCATCCCTCTGTGTAGAGCTACAGACATAGTCCGTAAGCCCCACATCACGAGGCATGGCGCGATGCAAAATCCGGCGCGAGGCAGGTTCTCGACACTCGCGAAAGGCATCCTATGCTGACCGACGCTCAACTCGCGCAGATCATGCTGCACGCATCGCAGAAGAAGCGCCTTCTGTACCTCGATCCTCTGAACGCTGCGATGGGGGAATTCGAAATCAACAACTTGCGACGAATATCCGCATTCATCGCGCAACTGGCGCACGAGTCGGGCGAGTTCAACTTCATGGAGGAAATCTGGGGCCCTACGGCAGCACAGGTTCGCTACGAGCCCCCCAGCAACTTGGCCAAGACGCTTGGCAATACGCAGCCCGGCGATGGCAAGCGTTTCAAGGGCCGCGGCCCCATCCAGTTGACCGGACGGGCCAACTACCAGAAGTTCGGCGACCTACTAGGCGTCGATCTCGTCGGCCAACCCGAGCTGGCCGCCGCGCCTGAGATCGCGTTCAAGACGGCGGGGCTGTATTGGAAGCGCAAGGGGCTCAACGAGCTCGCGGATGCGGACAAGTTCACCGAGATCACGCGCAGGATCAATGGTGGCCAGAACGGCGCGGCCGAAAGAATGCGCTTCTTCGAGCGAGCAAAGCTCGTGCTCGCGGCCGCTTTCCCCGCCACCAGCACGAAGCCTTCCAAGGCCAAGACCACCAAGGCGCTCGCGGAGCCTTCGGACGCATTGATGCGAGGCGCCGAGGCGATCCAGAAGGAGCCGGCGCCGCAGCCCTTCGTTCCCCCGCCTCCTGAGTCGCTCGCGGTGCGGCCGGACACGCTCGATTTTCGCGACCTGATGTACACGCCCACGCTCATCGAGGTGCCGACTCACATTCCCCTTGGCGACTACCTCGAACACAAAGTGCCGATCTTGAACCAGGGCAGCGAAGGCGCGTGCACCGGTTTCGGCTTGGCAACCGTTGCGAACTACCTGCTCCTGCGCCGGCGGGTGGTACCCGACAGTACGCCTGTCAGCCCTCGCATGCTGTACGACCTGGCACGCCGCTACGATGAGTGGCCCGGCGAGGACTACAGCGGCTCGAGCGCACGCGGCGCGATGAAGGGCTGGCACAAGCACGGCATCTGCTCCGAGGCGCTCTACCCCTACAAGCCCGGCAAGGCCGATCGGCAGGGCATGACGCAGCAACGCGTGGCCGACGGCGTGCGTCGTCCACTGGGTGCCTACTTTCGCGTGAATCACAAGGACTTGGTCGCCATGCACGCGGCCATCGCGGAGGTCGGCGTGCTCTATGCAACGGCCGTGGTCCACGAGGGATGGAGCAATGTGGGGAGCGACGGGCTGATCGTGCAATCGGAGGCCATCACCGGCGGCCATGCCTTTGCGATCATTGCATATGACGACCAGGGCTTCTGGCTCCAGAACTCCTGGGGCTTGGATTGGGGCCTGCATGGCTTCGCGCGTATCACTTACGACGACTGGATGGCCAACGCCAGCGATGTTTGGGTCGCCCGCCTGGGCGCGCCGGTAACCCTGCGCGCAAAGCAATCGGCTGCCTCAGCGCATTCGGCCACCGCCAATCAGAGCGTCGCGTATTCGTTCGCGGACCTGAGACCCCACATCGTGAGCGTCGGGAACGATGGGGAGCTGAAGGCGGGCGGTGACTATGGCGCCACGCCGGACGAGCTCCGGCGCATCTTCGAGCAGGACATTCCGGCGGCAACCGAAGGATGGAAGAAACTGCGGGTGCTCCTGTATGCGCATGGCGGGCTTGTGAGTGAGCAAGCCGCGGTACAGCGCCTCGCGGAATATCGGCCGGAACTGTTGAAGGCGGAGGTGTACCCGCTGGCCTTCATCTGGCGCACGGACTACTGGACCACCTTCTCCAATATCCTCAAGGATGCAGTCAGTCGTCGACGGCCCGAAGGCGCGCTGGACGCCACCAAGGACTTCTTGCTGGATCGGCTCGACGACGCGCTGGAGCCGCTGGCGCGCGCCTTCAGCGGCAAGGCCGCCTGGAGCGAGATGAAGGAAAACGCCGCGCGCGCCGCCGATGCAGGCTGTGCCACGACGATGGTCGCCGATCACCTGAAGAAGCTGGCGAAGAGCGTCGAAACCAGCGGGAAGGCCCTCGAGATCCACCTGGTGGGACACAGCGCAGGCTCGATCCTTCATGCGCCGATGGTCAAGCTCCTGGCCGCGCGCAGCCTGAAGATGGAGACCTGCACGCTTTGGGCGCCGGCCTGTACAGTCGATCTCTTCAAGAAGTTCTACGTGCCGGCGCTGGAATCGAAGATGCTGCGCAAACTGGCGGTGTATGCGCTCAAGGACAAGATCGAGCGCGACGATGATTGCGCAAAGATCTACAACAAGTCCTTGCTCTATCTTGTCTCGAACGCCTTCGAGGACAAGGAGCGCATCCCGCTCTTCCGTGATGGCGTGCCGATCCTGGGAATGGAGAAGTCCTTCGATACTGCCCTGCGCAAGATCTTCAGCGCGCACGGCGCCGAACTCGTGCTCGCGCCCAACACGGAGGCCGACGATTCGCTGAGTGCATCGGAGGCGATGCACCATGGTGACTTCGACGACGACAAGAAGACCGTCATGTCCACTTTCAGGCGCATCGCTGCAGGTGCCGGCAAGACGCCGTCGAAGGCCGCGGTGAAGCTCCGGGCGTCGGAGATTCCGATCGCAGCGAACTCCAAGCCGATGTTCTCCCAGACCGAGTCATCCCTGCGAGATCGCCGCATGCAGATCGATCAGCGCACGCGCGTGCGGATATAGGTATCGAATGGAAGCCCCGTCATCGGGGCGTGGAACAGCCCCCTGCCGAATCTCCATACGGTGGCTGGCTTCTCCGGCCACGGCAACATGAGCCTTCAGGACAAGAAAGAGCCCGAGAGTCATCTGGGCAAAGCCGATGCATTGCGGCTTTCAAGGCGCGCCGCGCTGTGCCAGCAACAAGAAGTCAACGCCCTGCGTTCGGACCGACTGCATGTCGAACTTGGAAAGACTTGCCTGGCCGAGGAGCGAGACGCAGTCGGCACAGACCACTGCAGGCACATTTTTTAGTTCGAAGGGGCCCACCTTCATGGACTCGACCATCACGCCCTTGGCGGGTACCTTGCGGCCATCGGCCACGGTCATCTGAACCCTGGGGTCCACCACCCGGTAGACGGCCTTCGATTCCCGCAGCAGCGCTTCGCTCAGGCTCGTGAGGCTCGCACCGGTGTCGACCATGAACGGCTTCGGCTTGCCCGTGCCGAGCGTCACGGGCGCAAAGAAGTGGCCCGCGTACACGGGAAGGCGCAGCGCCATCCTCTCTCCGTTGCGGTCCGTGCTGCCCTGGTCGATGACCGTTTCGATGGAGATGCGCTGAGCGACGAAGTAGGGACGCTGGCCGCGGGCCTCGAGCTGGCTGTCGTAGCCTTGGAGCAACGAGAGCGCCTCGTACGGACGCTGCTGGCGGACCAGGAGGCCAGCCAGCCTACCGCGAACGTCGACGAGCGTTGGAACGACCGAGAGCGTCTTGTACGACCACTCGATGGCCTCGGCGGTGTTTTCCAGCTTCTCGTGGCTGTCCGCGAAGAGAGCGAAGAGGTCATACGCGCCGGCGCCCAAGTCCAGCGCGCGCTTGAACTGAACCACGGCCTCTTCGTGCTTGCCTCGCTGGTTCAGCACCATGCCCAACCGCGCAACGCCGAAGGCGTCGTCGGGTCGCACCTGCACGAAGTCGCGCCAGCGCAACACGGAGGCCTACCAGCTCTACCTTGCCGCCCGTTGGCGAGCACAGGGTGGTCGCGCCGACGAGGTCGACAAGGGTGTGGCGCTTCTGAACCAGGCGATCAGCATCGACCCGGCCTATGCCATCGCCTGGGTGGAACTGGCCCAGGTCTACCGCCGGAAGCTCTGGAACTCCGACGGCCTGGGCTCGGAGGTGTTCGAGCCGGCCGACGCGGCCCTCAGGCGCGCGCTGGCGCTGGTCCCCGATCTTGCGCAGGCGCACGCCGGCTTGGGGTTCAGCCGCCTCTGGTTCGATTTCGACTGGCCCGGCGCCGAGTTGACGTTTCGCCGCGCGCTGTCGCTCCATCCGGAAACCGCGACGGCGCACTGGGGCCTGGCCGGACTGCTCCTGCTCCAGGGCCGGCTCCACGAGGGCTTCATTCACCTGCGGACGGCGCGTTCGCTCGACCCGATGTCCCCGGTCTACAACACGGTGGAAGCGAGCTACCTGCTGGGCAACGGGCAGCGGGCCGAAGCCGAAAGGCGGCTGAAGCGGTCGCTCGACATTTCGCCGGACCTTTGGCTGACCCATCTGGCCCTGGGCTTGCTGCACGTCCACGATCGTCGGTTCGAACAAGGCATCGCCGCCATGCGTCGCGCCGTGGAGTTGGCCGATGCCACGACCCGCCCGAGGTCGGTCCTGGGCGTGCACCTGGCGCGCCTGGGCGAGTCCGAGGGCGCGCGGACGATCCTGAATCAACTATTGACCGAATCGAAGACGCGCTATGTCACGCCGACCTCGATCGCGTCCTTGCATGCGGCCCTGGGCGAAGTGCCGCTGGCGCTCGCGGCCCTGGAGCGCGGCCTCGTGGTGCGGGACGTTCGGATGGCCTTCATCAAGGACGACCCCCACTGGATCAGCCTTCGCGCGGAGCCACGCTTTGCGGCCCTCATGAAGACCCTGAAGCTGGATCGCCTTGGGCGAGGTTTGACGCCGATCTGATGCGTGCTCGGACGTTCCGAGCCCGTGCCTTCAAGTGCTGGCTCTGTAGATGACACTGAACCGCTCGCAAGCAACAGGCATGACCTGACTTGGCTCTCGGCCCACGCGCGCGCACTCGCGGCCAAAGTAGGCCCAGTGAACGCGGCGCCAGTACTCCAGCGACCCGTCGCCTTCACCCTCGCGGGCGGCGAACTCGGCGCTGACTTGCTCGAACGGCACGACCTCGACCTCCAGGGTCTCGATGACACACGCGGGCTTTCCATCCCAGTAGGTGACAACACTGAGGGCGCCCGGCTTTGGCGGCGATCCACCTGCATTCTCGAAGGACCAGACAAGACTAGCAGTTGCCCGCTTGACGCCTGCGAGTACGAGGTCCGCAAGTGCGTTGGCATCGGGTTCGTTGTCATCGAAGTGGAACGCCTCGAAGAACCGGTCGGAGCAATCTTCTCCGACCTCGGCGCAGAAGGCGTCCCAGAACGTGGCGATCCTTGAGGGAATGTTCATGCTCATCCTAGGCAGCAAAGCAATCTGGCGGCACGCGATTGGAGGCCCATTGGCAATGTCCCGTTGTGGCCGGCAGTCGCCGCCGGGTTCACTTTTTTCGAGATCACGAGTGGGCGCACCGCGGGCCGGCCCCGAGGCAAGGTGCAGTCATCGTGCCGCTGCGCGAGGCGACAACGCGCTTGGTCGCCAAGGCAGCCCTTCCACTCAGCTGTGCAAGGTGCTGGGGCCGTGATCTGGTTCGGCAAGACTGCGGGCATTGTGGCGAGTCAGCGCCGCGCGCGTGCTGATCTACGGTCGAGAATTTCGTAGGCAAGGATAAAAGGAAGGGCGAGCATCACCGTGAGGGCCTACATCTCCCCGAGGAGGACAGCCAGCACAAACACAACGGGCGCAAACCCGAGCGCCAGAGCCACTTTGCCGAGGAGCGACGGCGACCACGTGTGTTCCATGAGGGGGTGATCATGGACTTGGTGCACCTCATGTCAACCCCATGAGGTTGACTGTTGCCGTAGGACGCTCGCGCGGGTACAAACTCTCGTGATGACCGTTGAAGCCCAAGCGTGCCCAGCCCCTAATCTTTGCGACGCGAAACGGAGCCATCGTTGGGTCGCATGCATGGTCTGCGGAGGTAGATACGCACGCTTCGCTCGACAACGAGAGCCGCTCGCGGTGCTTGGCTCCCCTGACCATGGGACTGCAGCAGCAGCGCACCAAGGTGACGCCGTCAATCTGAGGTGTTGGCTGGTGGCCGCGCAGCTATGAAGGACCAGCATGCACGCGCGGCCGCATCTAACATCGACAACATACCGATCCTGCCGAACAACGCCATGAGTTCGCCCAGACCCCCCACCCCGCACGAGTTCGCCGTACTGCGCGTGCTGCGTGCCGATGCTGAACGACTACCGCACACTGCCGCCAGGATGGCGGCGACCTACCTGCCCACCATTCAGCTGCCCGCCACTTGGCGGTCGGTGCTGATGCGAGCGCTCGACCAGCGAGCCGGTGACACGTCGTGTCCACCGCTTGATGAACTGCAAGCCGAGTACGGCAGATCTGGCGCGTGGCTGCCCGCCGCATATCACGGCGATGCCACGGACGCGCGTTTCTGGCTCGTGGGGCTGGAAGAGCACGCCGCCGAGTACCTGCCCCCAACGCCACTCACCCCCTGAGCGCGCACCGGGGCCCTCCTGGTGCCTGCAGGAGGAACCAAGGGGCTGGCCGAACCCTGCCTAACTACCTCCCAACAGGTGGGGCGACGCGGTGGTCGATCGGCTGGCGCATGATCTCAAGACCCAATACTGTTCGG
>NZ_JAGGNU010000028.1 GCF_018614915.1 Variovorax paradoxus
GCCTGCTGTCCTTCGGCGCCGGAGTGCATGTGTGCATCGGCGCAAGCCTGACGCTGATGGAGGCCGAGATCGTCTTCGGCCGGCTGCTTCGCCGATGGCCCGGCTTGCGCTTGGTCGATGCGCAGCCGCGCTGGAGCGGCAACGCGGTGTACCGCGGCCTGGTCGCGCTGCCGGTGCGCCATGCTTTGCACTGAGCAAATTCAAGCGATATGTTGGAACCCAGCGAACTGCCGGATGAACGGCTCGTCGAACTGGCGCGCGAGTGGCGTCGCGAGGCCTTGCGCAGTGTGCTGCACGCACGTGGGTATGCTCATATGTACGAGGCCGAGTATCGTCGCCGCATGAGGCCTGCGGTTAACCTTGAGCGCGCCGTTGCACACCCGACCACTCGCAGATCGTCGCCTGCCATCGTGGAGGTTCTGGTAGGCGGACACGCCAAAACACGCTTCGTCCCAAGATGCAGGACCTCAACACGCAGTGGCGGTTCCGTGTCTTACGAGTTGACGGCAAACGAGAGCGGGTACGCTCGCTAGGCAGCGTCATCTCCTACCCCGATTGGACACCGGCCGGGGCGGCGAGCGTCGAATGGCGACGCGTCGGATTGTAGAAACGCTCGACGTAGTCGATACACATCGGCGCGTGCCTGCCCCCTGGACCTGTACACCTTCCTGGCCGTGCGCTCGGTCTTCAATGAACTGAAGAAGCTCTCCATGCCCGAGTTGTCCTAGACCTCGCCTGCGCGGCTCATGCTGCACGTAGTGCCTTGCTCTTTGAGCAACTCCTCGTCGAGCGGCCCGTTGCCATCCCACGGCCGCTGCATGCTGGACTTGCGCCCGGCGTGGGCGACTTGGACGGCAGCCTTGCCGCCGAAGGCGTGAATCTGGCTCGTCATCCGGCGCAGTCCCGCGATTTGTTCTTCTCGCCAGATGCCGAGGTCGCCGAGCGTGATCCGGCCACCTCGCGTCACCGCAGCCGCCTCGGTGAACACGAGTCCGAAGCCGCCCATGGCGAACTTCGCGATGTGAGCGAGATGAAAATCATCGGCCATTCCGTCCTGAGCGGAATAGGTGCACATGGGCGAAAGCACGAGGCGGTTTTTCAGATCAACCCGGCGATCCGGAAGCCGCTGAACAGAGGCAACTCTTGCTCGGCTGATGCGGCATCAGGCATGCCCGTGAAAGTGTCGCCAGCCATCCCGTGGCCTCCTGATGGCAAAGGTTGAGTTGGGCGCGGCACGACTGCTGTCGACCGCGCTGCTCGTGGCGACCGCACGAGGCGTCATCACGACGTTTAAGAATATCGACGGACATCTGCATTGCGCGGATGTCCGATTCCGCTACGCGAAATTCGAGCGCGGGCCTCACGCCAGCGCAAATGCCAGATGGACCAGCACGATTGCCAAACCGAGCGCTGCAAACCAGCGCTGTCCGTGGTAGTAGTCGGACAGCTGAGCGGTAGGTACCGTCACCAGATGGCCGCACATGGCGCACACCACGGTCTGTTCTTCCAGTTCCCGATTCGAGTTCATTTGCGCAGGCCCTTGGACTATGCAGACGGAGCAAGTCCCGCATTCGGGTTGAAGGCCACGGCATCGGGTGCGTTCAGCCCGACAAGCGACGCCTTTTGGGACAGTTCGATGAAGTTGCCATCGGGGTCGCGCAGGAACGAAATAACGGCCGCGTCGCCGATCCGCTTCGGTGGATCACCTTCGCACGCGCCGCGCCGCAACGCTAGCGCATGCTCCGCGGCGCAGTCCGTCACCTGAATGGTCAGGTAGCTCCAGCCGCGCGCCTTCCAGCTTGCTGGGCCAGCCGCCATGGGCGCAGTGATGAGTTCGACCCGGGTAGTACCGCATACATAGCCGGCAGGCCCGTCGCTGTCCAGTTGCAGCGTGTCGCGCCAGAACCGGTGATGCGCCGCGAGGTCCGACACTGCCAGCTGAATGGAAAGGTCAATGCCTTCGTGCTCGGCGGCCGGCAGCAGCGTCACGCGGTTGCCGTCGGGATCGCGCAAGTCGGTTCGCCGTGTGATGCCGGCACGCACGACCGCAACGCGGGTGATTGCGCCAGCAGCCCGCGAGATCGGGCTCCTGGCATGGTTCACCTTGACGATGCTCGCGCCGGCGACGAACCGATGTTGGTGGATGCCACCGCCCAGTTTGAGGAACGGCTCTCTCGCCAGTCCCACTGCCTCGCTCCAGAATTGCAACAGCGCCGGCAGGTTGTCTGCGAACAGACCCACGTCAAGGGCGGGCTTGGCAAGATGCATGGAAGTGTGCGCCTTTGTCGATCAGGACTCAGCCCGAAATCCAACCCTTCGGATGATCGGGCCCCAGCGCTCGAATTCTTCTCGGTGGCTGCGTGCCATCTCCGCAGGCGTAGAGCCACGCGCCTGCAGCCCCATGACGGCCAGCGATTCCACGGCCACGTTGTCCTTCAGAGCAGCGTTGATGACCATGCTCGCTGCGGACACCATCGACGCCGGCGTGCGTGCGGGGGCATAAAAACCGAACCACTCTTCAGCAGTGAGTTCCGGGAACCCCTCTTCCGCGAAGGTGGCGACCTGTGGCGCATAGCTGGAACGCGTTGCACCGGAATGGGCCAGGATGCGGCACTTGCCGGCACGGTGGTTCGCCAACACATCGCCGGTGGGTGTGAAGGTGGCCGCAATCTGTCCGCCGATCATCTCCGTCACGGCCGGAACGGACCCTCGGTAAGGCACATGATCAAGTCTGACGCCGGCCGTCAATCCGAGAAGCGCGCCAATGAAGTGCGGCGTGATGCCTGCACCGGGGGAGCCGTAATTGGCCTGCTGCGGATTGGCACGAGCCCACGCCAGGAAGGCCTTGACCGACTTGACCTCGGCTGGAACAGCCGGCCCGACGGCCAGCGCGTGCGTCATGATGGCCGCGGTGCTCACGGCCACGAAGTCGTTCTGTGGGTCGTAGCCCAGCTTGGTGTAGACGTGAGGGTAGATGGCCATGCACGCGTAGGGCGTGAGCAGCAGGACCGAACCGTCTGCAGGTGCAGTCTTGACGACCTCGCATGCAATGCGGCCGCCAGCGCCGGCGCGGTTGTCGACCACGCCGCCACCGCGTGAATAGCTGATGCCGGCGATGCGCTCGGCCACTCGTCTGCTGCAGGTATCGGCCGTGCCGCCAGCCGGGAACCCGTTGACGATGCGTACGATGTCGTGTGGCTGCGCCACGGCCAGCCGGCCGACGGTTGTCAGCAGTGCTGCGCCAGACCACGACATGAGCGTTCGGCGATGAATCATTGTTGTCTCCTGCTGTGGAAGAGGGTGCGTGCGCCGGCGCGAATCTGGTTCACTTGGCCGACAACCTGACATCGCCGGCAGCCGACCAGGACTTTTCGGCCACTGGGGACCAGCCGACGTCACGGCCGTCGATCCGACGCCAAGGGCGAGCGGCATACTCGGCCGTCAGTTCCGCAGGCAGGGGGCAAGTGAAGACAGCGTCGGCAATCGTGTATTCCGCGGCCAGTCGCCCCACGGCATGCAGACTGGCCGTGTTGATCCGGCCGTCGGGCAGCCAGACACCCTCGCCGAAGTGGAAGCGCACCACACGCCCGACCAGCACGTGGTCGCCGACGTCGCCCATCGGCGTGATGGAGTGCACCTTGCATTCCATCGCGATCGGCGCATCGGTGACGCGCGGCGGTTTGACGTTCTCGCTGGGTGTTCTGCCCAGGCCGGCGACGGCAAACTCGTCCTCGTCGGGCGCGTACTCCACTGCGCACAGGTGCATCTGATTGGCTTGCGGCAGGCTCACCACATTCACCACGAACTCGCCGGTATCGCGTGCGTTGACTAGCGTGTCCTTCAGCGTTGCACGGTCGGAGCGCGGTTGCAGGGTCAGGCTCACCATGGGCGGCTTGCGCGACACCACTGTAAAAAAGGAGAACGGTGCCAGGTTGGCAACGCCGTCGCGCGACAAGGTCGAAGCCCAGCAGATCGGCCTCGGCACGACACTGCCGATCAGGATCTTGTAGAGCTCGTCAGTACTGAGGTCGTCCGGATCAACTTGCATGGGATCTCCCGGTGTCCGTTTGTCTTTGTGCTTGGCGGGTCCGTCGCTAGGACTGCGCATCAGGAGCCGTGGTGGGCCGGAATGCTGCTGCCAGCCGGGCGTTCCATCTCGAACATCCGATCGGGGGTCACCTCGACGTAGTCGCCGCCGCGTCCCGCACGCAGGACCGGGCGGGCCTCGGCAGTCTGGTAGACGCCGTCCACGATGAGCGTTCGATCGATGTAGACAGCAATCACTTCGCCCAGCACGAGCCACCCTGAGACCGCCTGACCCTTGTGGTCCTTGAATTGGACGATGTCGACGACCTTGCACTCCATCGCGGCGCGGGCCTCACCGACGCGCGGCGCCTTGACGTGACGGCTGGGTACCGCGGTGAGGCCTGCATGCGCGAACTCACTCATGCCCGGCGGCAGAGGTGTTGCAGTCTGGTTCATGCGCGTGTCCAGTTCCTTGGTGACGAGGTTCCACACGAACTCTCCGGTCTCCGATGCGTTTCGTACGCTGTCCTTCCACGCGATGGATGCGAAGCCCAGGATCGGTGGCTCGTAGTTGAAGGCGTTGAAGAAGCTGTAGGGGGCCAGGTTCGGGCGGCCATCGCGGTCGATCGATGAGATCCACCCGATCGGGCGTGGCGCGATCACCGCATTGAACGGGTTGTGCCGCAGGCCGTGGCCTTGCGCGGGCTCGTAGTAGTGGAAGCGTTCGTCGTCCATGGCGCGGTCCTTGGTCTGGGGCGTGTCAATGCTGGCGGAGCTCATTGCGTCTCCAGCTTGAGCGACTTCGCCAGGCGGGTGTACTTCGTCACCTGCTCCTGAAAGAAGCGCTGGGCGTCGGCAAGGTTCATGCGGTCCACCGGCATGGCGGCGGATTCATTCAGGAACTGGCGAAACTCCGGCGACTGCACGGCGTCACTCGACACCGTCGACAGACGGGCAGCGACCGCCTCTGGAACGCCCTCGGAGACGAAGATTCCGGCCCAGACGGTGTGCGTGAAGTCCTTGACCAGGTTGGACTCCTCGACGGTGGGGACGTTGGGGATAACGGGGTTGCGCTTGCCGTTGGCCACCGCGAGCGCCTTGAGGCGCCCGGATGCGATGTAAGCGGCCAAGCCCGCGGTCATCGGCGTGAAAGCCATGTCGAGCTCATGACCCAGAAGCGCCTGGATGATTGGCGCGGCACCCCTGTAAGGGATGTCGACGATCTTCGCGCCTGTGGCTTGCTTGAAGTCTTCGGTCACGAGGTGACTGAACGAGCCGGGGCCCCAGTTGCCCGCAGTCAGCGGCTTGCCCGCCTTGCTGGAGTTCACCAGCGCCGCCGTATTTGGGAATGCGTGGGCGTCGCTGGTCACCAGCACCATGTCGGTCGGAAAGATGGAAGTCAAAAGCCGAAAGTTCGCCGGCTTGTACTTGGCGCTGGGAACCGTCAGCGGCGCCAGAATCAGGTCATTGCCTGTGCTGACCAGAAGCGTCTGGCCGTCCGGCGGTGCCTGTAGCACGGCGCGTGCAGCGATCCAACCCGTGGCGCCCGGCTGGTTCTCGATCACGACAGGTGCGGCGAGACCCACCTGCAGTTGGTGCTGCAGCTTGCGTATGGCCACGTCCGCCGGGCCGCCAGGCGCGTATGCGACCTTGATCGCAATCGGTTTACCGGCAGGACCCTGTGCGCCGACCCTTCCCAACGCGAGGGTTGCGGCGATGCCGACGATGGCGTGCCTTCGGGTGAGGGGTCGCGCGGGGATCTTGCGGCGTGCTTGTGTCATGGTTGTCTCCAGGTGGTCCTGACCGATTCGTCGGCATTCTTTTCAGTGGGACACGCTGTTCAAATCAGGCGTGTTGTCGCGGGTCGCCAATTCCTTGATCAGCCCCTTTTGCAGTTTCCCGTTCTGATTTCGCGGCAACGGCTCGAGCGTCACCCTCCAGAAGTCAGGACGCTTGTAGTCCGCGATTCGAGATGACAGGAATGCGGCCAGGTCCTGCGGCGACGTGGCGGCGGTCTTCACCTGGACGAGAGCGAAGGTCTTCTCGCCGAGCACCTCGTCGGGCAGGCCGACTACGGCGCAATCGGCGACGCCGGAATGAAGCAGAAGCGCGTTCTCCAGCTCTGCGCTGAAAATCTTGAAGCCACCGCGGATGATCATGTCCTTGATGCGATCGAGGATGTAGACGCGCCCGGCGGTGTCGATCTTTGCAACGTCGCCGCTGCGCCAGTAGCCTTCGTGGAAGGCCTTCTCGGTAGCCTGCGGGTCGCGCCAGTAGTGCAGGAACACGTTGGGCCCGCGCACCAGAAGTTCGCCGCTGGTCCCCGGCGCTGCAGGGGCGCCATGCTCATCGACAACAACGAGGTCATCGCATTCGAGTGAGATGCCCACGCTGTCCGGCTGCTGCTTGGTGAGCGCCGCGGGCATCATCGTGCACACGGCGCAAGTTTCGGTCGCGCCGTAGGCGTTGACCATGCTCAAGCCCGGCAGCACGGCGGAGAAGCGCTCGATCACGGCCGCTGGCATGATTGCGCCGCCGTAGATGCAGTAGCGCCATGCCGACAGGTCGTGGTCCTTCAGGGACGGGTCCATCTGGCAGAGCTGGATCATGGTGGGCACCATGACCGAATAGGTGATGCGTTCTCGGGCGAGCGTTTCCAGAACGGAAGTGGCCTTGAAGGCCTTCATCAACACCAGAGCGCCGCCGCTGGCCAGCGTCACCGACAGCACTGGTCCGAAGCCGGCGATGTGCGTGCCGGGCACCACCAGCAGCGCCCGCTGCGGCGCATCGATGCCAAGGGCGTACAGGTAGTGCAGGCAGGTGTGAATGAAGTTCAGGTGGGTGAGGCACGCACCCTTGGGCTTGCCAGTCGTGCCGGAGGTGTACACGATCATCATCGTGTCCTCCTCGTTTGGCGACGGGAGGTCCACCGGCGCGGCGTTGTCCAGCGCGTCGAAGGGCTGGCCGTCTCGCGAGTCATCCACCACGTAGACGCGGCGCACCGTGGATTGCGCAGGAAAGCGGCTGGTGCACTCGGCCGTCGTGACGACGAAAGCCGGTTCGCAGTTGGCGATGATGTGGGCCACGTCCATCGGCCCCAGACGCGTTCCGAGTGGGACGGCGATGCCGCCGGCGCGGACGCACGCGAGCACCGCGACGACGTACTCGAGACGGTTGTCCAGCATCACGGCCACCCGCTCGCCAGCGCGCAGCCCTGCGCGCAGCAGGCCGCTTGCATACCGCTGCACCAGGTCGTCAAGCTCGCCGTAGCTCAGCCTACGCTGTCCGCATACGACTGCCTCGGCATCCGGATTGCGTGCCACCGAAGCGCGGAACGTCGCATCGTAGCTGCGTGGCCGGCTCTCGTAGACACGCACCTTGCGCCCGCCGTGGACCGTGGCCTCCAGCGTGCGGTTCAAGTCGAGCGGTGCGCGCCAACGGCTGACGTCGGCCGTCGTGCGCATGCTGCGCTCGAACGCACCTGCCAGCGGGATGCCAGACGGCGAGTTCATGCGCCGATCATCCGACGGTACTCCGCCTGGGTGGCGACCGGTCGACCCACCACGTCGGACAGCTTGGATGCCAGGCCATACGCCTGCACGTTGGATTCGATCCGATCGTCCCGGTGTGGCCAGAGCCAGTAGGTGTCTTCCATGCCGATGCGGATGTGCAGGCCCATCAACGCGGCCATGGTCGCGACGTACATCGCAGCGCGCCCGGCGGCACAGACCATCACCATCGCATCGGGATCGATGTCGCGGATCGCTGCCACCGAGCGCGTCAGCCCTTCGATCATCTGGCGCGGGTTGTCCATCGGGCTGCAGCCGGGGAGGGCAGGCAGCACCAGCCACACCGCAGGTGTCTTGATCAGGCCGCTTTGGATCAGGAAGCGATTGGCATTGGACACATCGCCATCGGTGTAGACGGCAATCTCCGGCACCGAGCCGGATTCCGCGATGAGGCGCGTCTTCTCCATCAAGATCGGGGCCGGCTTGGCGAAGAGCGAATCGCCGATGTACGTGGCCGTGGCGTTGACCGGGGCGGCATCGAGCAGCTTGGAATCGAGCACCCGCTTCATCTCGTCCCACTCGCCCTCGAGGGCGGGCACGAGGCAGCCGTCCACCGCGAGCTGAGGGTGCCGCTCCTTCAACGGTTCGATGACGGACCGGAAACGCTCGAGCGAGACGACGTTGAAGCCCTGGTCGTCGCGCACGTGGATGTGGACGGTGCTGGCGCCGGCATCGAGCACCTGCATCGCCGAATCACGGATTGCATCGGTGGTCAGCGGCTGGTTCGGGTTCTGATCGTGACGGAAGAACGCGCCGGTGATGGCGACCGACACCGCCAGCTTCTCCGGAATCTTCCAGGGCACAGACACGGGCGCGTCATGCAGGGCGGAGGTTTCGAGGCTGAGGATCTGCGGCGCGCCGTAGGGCCGCCAGATCATCTTGTTCTTCTCGCGGGCGACGCCCGCTTGCACTCGATCCCAGTGGATCTTCGTCATCGTATGCTCCTTTTGATGTGTGAGGGGTTTGATCGCTGCTCAGCAACAGGCACAGGCAGCGCCATCGGGCGACCAGCGGGGCTTCATCGCGTGCACCAGCGCCTTTGCCCATGGCTGAACCTGAGCTCGCCGTGCCGGCGACACACCGCGCTCGCGCGCGATGATCGCGACGTGCCGCGTGTCGATCAGCCCATGCGGGCGAGCGAGCCTGGGCGCTGCGCCGTACGACGCAGCGGGTACGACGACGTCGAGTTCGGTGCCGGGCGGTGGCGGCGTCACCAGCATCCACGCCACAAGTTCGACAGTCACGTCGAGCGCCCATGCGAAAGGGCCGGGCTGCGAGAAGCCGAGTCGACGCACGCGCAGCACGGAGGGCATTGAACGACCGGTCCGCACGTGCGGCGGCAGTTCGCTCGAGGTCAAGGGCTCGATGGCGTGAACTACCAGCCGCGACTCGTCGGTAAGCTGGATCCGCGCCTGCTCAAAGGCCGTCAGCAACGCGCGGCGTTCGGCTGCGGGCATGCCGGGACTCGGGTGAAGGGTGCACTCCATCATGACCACACACGCAGCGCGAGGATGGGGGCCCGCATGCTGAGACCTGCTCGCCGGGCGCTGAACGCTTTGTTCATGGCAACACCTTTCCGCACCCCCACCCGGGGGCGTTGACAGTGGCTATCGTGGGACTGGACTTACTCGGCCGCGCAGGCCGAAATCAGCGCAGCGGTGTAGGCTGGGCTTTCGAGGCCGGGATAGTGGCCGGCACCTTCGATGCTGGTCAGCTTGGCCTGCGGGAACAGCGGCAGGACCTTCTGCTGCATGACCGCGGCCGTCAGCACGGGATCGTGCCCGCCGACGAACACCCGGACGTCGCCGGCGAACCCGCGCACTTCGCCGCTCACGTCTTCCTGCGTCCAGGCGGCAAGGTAGCGCTTGATCGCGTCTTTCGTGGCCGTCTGCATCGACAGCGAGGCGACATGGCGCGCGAAGCCCGCGCCGAGGCGGCCGCCGGTGACGGCTGCTGCACACTGCCCGCGCACTTCGGCGCTCTCGGCCGCGGCGCCGAAGAAGGCCGCGCCCTGCTCGTCGAGCGGGAACCCGTGCGCTGGAACCGAGCAGAGCAGCGTGAGCGACTGGAGCCGATTCTTCGCCTGCGGCTGAGAGGCGGCCCATTGCGTCGCCTGGCCGCCCATCGAATTGCCCACTAGGTGATAAGCATTGAAGTCGAGGCGGTCGGCGAGTTCCAGGAGGTCGCGGCCCATTTCACGGATGCTGAACTCGCCCTGCATATCGCGCGACTTGCCGTAGCCGCGGAAATCCGGAAAGACGACAGTGAATCGCTCCGGGTCAAAGAACGGCATCATCGGCGCGTAGGTCTGGTGGTCGCACAGCCAGGTGTGCGCAGCGATGATGCGTGTCGAGCCGTGTCCGATCGAGGTATAGCCGAGCATGGTTGTCTCCTGTTTGCAAACTGCAGTTCAGTCCAGCGGCGTGTCGTTGTGGGTCTGGATGTCGCCGAGACAGCTGAGATAGCCCGAGGGCGCGAACGGAACACCGCCTATTCCCCAATTGCTTCGTGGCAGATCGTTGAACAAGCACCAGATCCGCGACGCATTGGCGTGGTCGTGGGGGGAACCTTCGGCCTCGAGCGTGATGCGGACCAGGTCGCGCATCACGCCCTGCTTGGCGCGGTCGTCCATCAATCCCTCAATGGTCGACACCGTGAACCGGTAGCGCCCCTTGCTCGGAGGCACGCCACCAATGACCAGGTGGTCTTCGGGAAACTCTCGTGCGAAGGTCCATGCCACCTGACGCGCGGCATCGGTGTCAGGGATCTTCTCCCACCACATCAGCACCTTGGTCGCCCGGTGCAGCAAGGCCTTGAGCTTGGGCGCAGGCAGCGCGCCGCTCGAGTAAGACAGTTCGATCATCGGCATGGAATGCTCCGGCAAGGGTCAGGAAGAGGCGCGCGACGGGTGGATCGCCAAGCCTTCGATGGCGTCCCGACCTTTGGCCGTGTCGGCATAAATGCGGCCGTAGACGATCTTTCCGCCCTGGACCTCGAACAGGAAGCAGTGCTCGTTTTCCATCGTTCTGCCGCTCTTGGCCTTGGCCCGCGCGACCACCGGCACGACGACGTGCGAGCCGGCGTCCAGCACCGCATGCGCGTCGTAGTGGAAGTGGTCGTAGTAGTTGGTGTAAAGGTCGTCCCAGAACGCATTGAATTCGGCGAGACCCCGGAACGTTCCACCGTATGGAAGTGACTTCGGGAACTCGAATACGAGGTCGGGCGAGAGCACGGTGCGCAGCGCCGACATCTGGTTCTTTTCGAAGCCCGTGAACGCGAGGCGACACGCTTCTATGACTGGCTGGTTGTTCGACATGGGTGTTCCTCTTTCAGCGTAGGATGAACGTGAAAATCAGGTTGCGCGCGGTCTCCAGCGGCTCGATGGATCGGTCGACCTTCATCCGCAGGATCGCCCCCTCCCAGCTGTTCAGGACGAAGTCCGCCAGCGTGCCGGCATCTGCCTTGGCCTGCGCCTGCAGTTGGCCCGTTGCCTGGGCCTGCTCGATGCATTCGCGCAGCAGCAACGCCCACTCGTCAAAGCGACCGGCAAGTCGGCCGCGCACGAGCTCTTCGGAATCCGCGAGTTCGAGGGTCATGTTGCCCATCAAGCACCCCTTCTTGCCCCCGGTCGCCGTGAAGAATGCGATGCGCTCGTCGAAGTAGTTGTGCAGTCGTTGCAGCGCGGGCGTGGTGGTGTCGAGCAGGAAATGGCGCAGCTTCACAAGGTGACGTTCGAAGTAGCAGTCAACCACCTCGGCGCCGAAGGCCTGCTTGCTCTCGAAATGGTTGTAGAAGGAGCCCTTGGGTACGCTCGCGGTCTTCGCGATCATGTCCACGCCGGTTGCGTGGAAACCGTGGGCGTGGAACTCAGCGAGTCCGGCGTCGAGCAGCTTGCGCCGGGTGGCGCTTTCGTTGGGATTGCCTTTGGGGCGTGGCATGTTGGTGACCTTTCGATGGTTTGAAGTATGACCGGTCGTCTTAAGAATAAAAATACGGACAAACCCTCGCTGAAGCGGCCGATTCGATATGGCGCAAAGCAGTCGACGATGCAGGTGTGGGGGTGAATCTGCGACGCGGGCAAAACGTTCACGCGAAGGTTCCCTATCGTCACCAACAGGGGCACTCGTGGAGTGGTAGGGGGCCATGCCTGCGCTGGCTCAAAGAGGCGATCGAAGCTGGTCAAGCGCTGGAACAGTTGGCCGCTTGAAGCGCAGCTGAGCTGTTCCAGAGCTTGACGAGTCCTCAAAGAGTGGAATGCATCTGCGTGACCGGACCGCGGGATGCGAATGCTTTGAGACAGAACAAGCGGCCGCTTCGCAGCGCGAGCAAACCACGTGCAGCATGCGCGCGAAGCGCACTGGCAAACCCCAGTTCTCGAGGCGCCCCATCTTTTTGGACGGTCACTTTGCTGTGACCCGCGGACACTGCGGGCGCGTCGACCTTTGACCATTGAGTGCCCCTCGCCAAACATGCGAAGGCCTCGAACTGCTTACGGCGCTTCAGGCCGCGGACGGCTTGAGCAAAGCGCCGGCAGGAATCTCCCCATGCTTCACATAGGTCTCGTCGACGCGCCAAGAACGACTGGCCTTGTGGGCGAAACGATCCCAGCGCTTTCGAACGCGGGCACGAAGCGCTGCACCCATCGCATGATGGTGGTGTGGGCCAACGCGAGGCCGCGCTCGGCCATCATCTCCACCAGGTCACGCAGGCTCAGCTTGAAGCGCAGGTACCAGCGGAAGCACAGGACGATGACCTCACGCTCGAAGTGCCGGCCCTTAAACAGTTCGTCCATGCTTTGCAGCCTCTGCGCCATCGATCCACCGTCAAGTCAAAACCCAAGCCTACCGGAAGAACGGTTTGCACCAGAGCCCTCTCGTCTACGTCGCGACGTTCTCTGGCATGGGGTATTCGTCGGCGTTACAGACGATGCCTCGCTTCGAAAAATCCATGCGCGGCGGAGCGAAGATGTCAATCAGTCGCCCGACCTCGGATCCAACGTTGCGGCTCGTATGCACCACTTTCGGCGGAACGACCAGCAGCGAGGGACTTCCCATCTCAGGATGTTCGTCCTCACGCCACATCTGCATATCGGGGCCCCAGGGATAGCGCAGGTGATGGACGTAGGCGCCCTCCAGCGCAAGGGAGCCCTGCTCGAAGTCGGCATGACTGTGAGGACTGAGCTTATGCACGTCGCGCGCCACCATCCGCGGCATCAAGGCGTTCACCATCAGCTTGGTACTGCGAAAGATTCGCA
The DNA here is from genome assembly GCF_018614915.1 of Variovorax paradoxus. Classification (GTDB taxonomy): domain Bacteria; phylum Pseudomonadota; class Gammaproteobacteria; order Burkholderiales; family Burkholderiaceae_C; genus Variovorax; species Variovorax paradoxus_K. Next base: position 12,850 of record NZ_JAGGNU010000028.1, read on the forward strand.
TCGTCGTGTCAGCCTTGACGTAGTCGGGCAGGTGGTAGTTGCGCAACTTGAAGCCTGCGAGCGGATCGGGCCAAGCCACAAGGGGTGCCGTGTCGGGGTTCGGGGTGGCATAGGCTGCTGCGTTGTCGGCCATCGCCGCAAGATCTGCGGCATCGGTCGAGAAAATGCGCGCCACCAGTCCACTGCCGCGAATCTCGACGTGCGTGACACCGGGCGGCAGGATGCTCAAGCTGTCGGATTGCGCTTCCAGCACGTCGTTGCCGGCGACGAGCCTGGCCGACAAGCCGGCCGTCTCGGGCAGAAGCAACATGTACTCATCTGGATTGTCGCGCGAGAGGCGGTCGCCGTCGGCGACACGCGAGACGGCAACGACGAAGTTCGCGCCGCGCGTTACCCAGCTTTGCGCTGTGGTGTCGCCTTCGAGGTGGCGCGGTTTCGTCGCGTGGTGTCGAGCGGTGGTGGCGATCTGGGAAGCAAGAAGTGACATGATCAATATTCCTTGAGAGGGTTCAGACGGCCACCTGCGGCCGCGCAATGGCCTGCACCGCCTGTCGCAACAGGGTCTGGTCGGACGACACGACGAACCAGTTGGCGCCGTCTGCCATGAACTGCTCGCGTTCGGTCGTGCTGCCTACATGCATGCCAGCCAGCTTGCCAGCTTCGGTGGCCGCCCGCAGCGTGGAGCGCGCGGCTTCCACGACCTCAGGGGCACGCGGATCGTCGAGCCCCATCGAGAGCGCCAGGTCGGCCCGGCCAACGAAGAGCCCTGCAACACCGGGCACGGCGGCAATCGCCTGCGCCTCCTCGACGGCCTGTGCGCTCTCGATCTGGCAAATGATCTGTGCCTGGTCGCCCAGGCGCAGCGCTTCCTTCATGCCCAGGCTGGCGTAGCCGGCAAAGCGCGGGCCACCCGAATAACCTCGCTTGCCGCCGAGGTAGCGCGCCATAGCCACCACTTCCCGCGCCTGCTCGGCCGAATCGACATGCGGCACCAACAGGCCCGCGGCGCCGATGTCCAGACATGAGAGCACCACGGCCGGGTTGATCTCGGGAATGCGGATGAACACGGGCACGCGCGCGGCGCGTCCGGCGAGCACCATCAAGTCAAGCATGCCGCGGTCGAAGGGGGCATGCTCGGCATCGACCACGACGAAGTCGATCGATGTGGTCCCGATGACTTCGATGATGTGCGGCGAACCGGTCTTGACGAAGGTGCCAATACGCAGATTGTCTTGTGGTTGCGTCATGGTGAGAAATCTCTCAGTCAATCTGGATGTGGGCGGTTTCGATGACCTTCTTCCACTTGGCACTGTCCGCCGCCATGAGTTGGGCCAACTGCTGTGCGGTGCCGCCGATCGGCGTGGCACCGAACTGCGCAAGCTTGGCGAGCGCCTCGGGCGTGGCCAGGATGGCGTTGATTTCCTTGTTAAGGCGTTCGACCGTACTCGCAGGCATTCCTGCGGGTCCAACAACTGCGAACCATACGGTCGACTCGACGTTGATACCCTGCTCGATCGCCGTCGGAACGTTGGGCAAGGCTGCTGAGCGCTTGGTCGAGGTCACGGCCAACGCCTTGAGCTTGCCAGACTGAACATTGGCGACCAGTGAAGTGATCGGCATGCTCACTGCGTCGATCGTGCCGCCCAACACGTCGGTCATTGCGGGCGTATCGCCCTTGTAGGGAACGCTGAGCATGTCCACCTTGGCTTGCGCCTTGACCAGCTCAGCCGTCAGGTGGCCGAGCGTTCCGTTGCCCGGGTTGCCGACTGACAGCTTGCCGGGCTGCGTACGCGCCAGATCAATGAACTCCTTGAGTGTCGTCGCCTTGGCGGATGCCCCAACAGCGATCATGACTGGAATCTCGCCGATGGCAGCGACTGGCGCGAGATTCTTGACGGGGTCAAACGGCAGAGACTTGTAAAGGTACTTGTTGTTGGCCAGCGGGCCGGAGGTGGATAAGGCCAAGGTGTAGCCATCGGGCGCGGCCTTGGCAGCCAGGTCTGTGCCGAGGTTGCCACCGGCGCCAGCTCGGTTGTCCACGATCACCGGCTTGCCAAGGCGCTCGCCAAGACGCAGTGCAATCAGCCGCGCCACGGCGTCTGTGCTGCCTCCTGCAGGGAACGGCACGATCAGTGTGATCGGTTTGGTGGGCCAAGAATCGGCCGCGAGCGCTGCGGGCGCAGCCGCGAAAGATGCCCAAAGTGCCACCGCGACGGCGACAGCTGTACGTCGTTTCATCATGTCTCCTGAGGTTCAAGCCCGGTGCCGAGGGGCACGCATAGCGCTCGATGGAGCGAATGATGTTTGACGTGAGCGCCTGCGCCAAGCTGCGATTCGGGACTTTCCGCGCGGAGAAAAGTTCAGCTCAGCGCGCCGAGCGCCGCGGAGACGGCGGTGGATGCCTTTTGCAGTGGCGGCAGGAAGCGCTCGACCGCCACATTCACCTTGACGCTCGATGTAAACCAAGTCAACCCGATCGATGCGACCACCCGGGCGCCCTCGAAGATCGGCACAGCGATCGTGGACGATTCCGGCCGCACGCGGGGGTCGCGCAGCGCATATCCACGCTCACGCACCTCCGCCAGCATCTGGCGAATCTGCTCTGGACTTCCTGCGACATGGGCTTCCGGGTTCTGCACATTCACCAGAAGTTCGATCAGCGCATCCTGCGTGGGTTCATCACAGAACGCGAGATACGCCCTTCCCATTGCCTGGCTCACAAGGCTCAGCCGCATGTTGATCGTCGAGTGAAAGAACGAAAGCGGCGAGTTCGGGATCGTGCTGTAACGCACAACCATCGAATCCCCTTCCTGCACAGCCACCGATACCGGCCACTTCAGGTCCTGGGTGAGCGTATCGGCGATGCCCGAAGCGGCCTCAACGACGCGCGGCTCGCTGTGATAGCCGCTCGCCAAGGCGATCACCTGAGACGTGAGGTAGTAAGCCCCGTACTTGGGCGCGCGCTTGACCAGCCCTTCGCTCTCAAGCGTCTGCAACAGGCGCACGATGGTGGGCTTGGGAATCTTGGTGCGCTTGTGAATCGTGTCCAACGTCGAGACGGGCTGGAAATTCAACGCCCGCAGGATGTTCAACGCGCGGACCACAACATTGACGGGACGCGGCGCGGGCATATCGATGGGTTGAACGTTATGAGCCCACAAGCCTATCCCACGAAGCGTCAATTCCGCAGCACGGAAACCCCCAAGTCTTCGCTTGCCCGGCCATACCCCGCCGCAGATCATTGCTGCAGTTCCTGACGCAGCCCGACCGCCCAGGATCCATTTATCGACTACCCCCTACTCACAACGAAAGACATTCAGATGACGTTCAACACCGCCACGCGTCCGCTCCTGTTCGACTCGCACGCCCATCTGGTGGCCGACGATCAGATTGGCTATCCGCGCAACCCGATGCAACGCGCGGCCGATGCCCCGTATCGGCCGCCCGGCGTGATCGGCAAGCCAGGTGGCAAGCACGGCTTGACCCCGATCAACGAAGTGCCTGACGCGTTGCGCATGCTGCGTTGGATGAGCGACGAGAACGTCGACGGGATCGTGGCAGTTCAGAAGCGCATGATCTATCGCTACGACAACAGCTACATCCTGGACTCATCGGACAAGTACGCTGACCTGTTCTCGGCCGTGGTCATTCTTGACGCCGAAGACGAGGCGACGCCTGGGCTCGTCGAGACCTACATCGAGAAGAACGCACTGGCGGGCGTTCGTCTGTTCGGCGGTCGCAAGCCCGACGGAAGCATGCCATGGCTGAACTCGCCGATGGCGCTCAAGACCTGGGATGTTGCGCAGGCGGCAGGCCTCGTGATGGATCTCGAAGTGCTTTCGGAAGGCGGCGGCGGCCCGTCGATTCCCTCGATCATCGAGTTGACCGAGAAGTATCCGAACGTTCGCATCGTGCTGGACCACCTCCTTGAGCCGGAGATGGAGGAAGGCGAGCACTTCGGGCTTGATGAGCGCTACGAGAAGTTGGCCGGCCGCGAGCGCATATTCTTCAAGTTCACTTCCATCAATCTGGACATCTGTCGGGAAGCCGGCATTCCGGCCGAGAAGGTGCTGCGCCGAGCCGTTGACATGTTCGGGGCCGACCACGTCATGTGGGGATCCGATATCGGCACGTCCTCGGGCACATACAAGGACATGGTGCAACGCATGCTGGACGCGTCTGTGCTACTGACGCCACAAGAGCAGCGCGCCGTGTTGCATGACACCGGCAAGCAGGTATTCGTCAAGGGTGGTCAGAAGGCTTGACCCCAGGATGTGATCGGGCGGCGGGCAGTACCCGTCCCCGACGCTCGCCCCAACGAACTGGACGAATCAATGACCGGCCGTGAGGCCGTGTGGTCGGCCAGGCTGTGCTCAGCCGCAGGCGCCCACCAATTGTCCATGCAGCCGCTGGAAGGCCGTGGCCGCGCGATCGTTGGCGCCCAATCCGATGATGCGCCGGCCGTGCTCGATGGGGGTCCTTTTGATCTCGGTGCAAGAAGTGACGGTTCGAAATCCCCAGCAACGACACGCGGTGCATTCGGTAAGTCATTGATTTCACGAGCATTGCTGTTCACTTCGCTGGAGCAGCCCGACACGTCACGCACACTGATCCTGGCTCGGCTGGAGAAGAAGAGTCGACACATCGCTGCCATGCAGGACCGGCCTGCTCTACATCAGCGGGAATTGACGCGGCTGACTGACATCCTCAGGCGCCATGATGATCAATCGGGTTGCACGCCGGCTGGAGGACGCGAGGCAGCTCGCGCCAGCCTCATCGCGCCGCCGGTACGGCAAGGGCGGAGGAATGCCGCTGGCACACGATGACGCAGCCGCCACGTCGACCAAGGCCAACGTCGGCCCCGGCAAGGTGGGCCTCTTTGGCACCGCCAGCCCTTGACGCGTCGCTCGCGCTTCCAGACGCTCATCAACTCGTTGAACCACTCGTCCGCAGACCACGCAAGAGCATCAGCATTCCCTCCTCCAGATCCTGTTGAAACTGGTAGCGCAATGCCGCCAGATCGGGGCGCGCAGTCACTTCGGCAGCGAGCTCGGCCGGGTTGCTGAGCGGCCACAGCCCGATCAGCAGCGGCACGGCATGGTGGATGAACTTCTCGAATCCGGATGCTGAAATCGACGGAAGGCAGCCGTGGAAGTCGAGCGCCGTCTGCTGGCGGACGGCCAACAGGCCGTGCTTGAACTGCACGATTCGTTCGGCCGAGACGTTGTGCTCCAGGATCGACGGAAATATGCTGGTCAACCGGCACAACAGCGGGCGCGCTGCCACGGTGGCGGAGAACGCCCGTGCGATGTGCTCGATGGTTCCGCTGCGCTTGCCGCCCCGGCTCAAGGCCTTGCGCAGCTCGGCGCGCCATTGGATGAACTCTTCGACCAACACATCAAGCAAAACCGCTTCGCTGCTCTCGAAGTATCGGTAGACGTTCGACTTGGTCATCTGCGCACGCCGCGCCAGTTCGTTGATTCCAAGGTCATGCAGGCCCGGAATCTCCCCCAGCAGGGTCTTCGCGGTGTCGAGCAGATGGCGCCGACGCTCCTCCTTCTGCTCAGGAGAGCGTGCGCGCAGATAGGGTAATGGAGTGCTCATTGTGTGGCAGGTCGGTCGACAGTTTGCACAAAAGACCAACGGTCTGCTATATTAGAGACCATAAGTCCTTTAACGATTTCAGCATAGCAGCACTCGCTGGTTCATCAGGCGCACGCCGCGCAAGGAGTATTCAATGGTTACCCGCAGAACAGTACTGCTCGGCAGTGCCGGCGTGGCGGGCGCGCTCGGCGCGCTGATGGTGGGCTGGACGGCGATGCCGCCCAAGCCGCGCCTGGTCACCGCCGATCCGCTGCCGGTCGGTCCGGGCCAGTCGGCACTGAACGGCTGGGTCAAGATCGGTGCCGACAACACGGTCGGCATCGTGATGTGCAAGGCCGAGATGGGACAGGGCATCTACACCGGTCTGGCGATGGTGCTGGCCGAGGAGCTCGACGCCGACTGGGCGCAGGTTCGCGTCGAACGCGCGCCGATCGACAAGATCTACCAGAACATCGCCGCGACCATCGATGGCCTGCCTTTCCACCCCGATGACGACGGCACGCTGAAGGCGGTGGCCTCGCGGGTCGCGGGCAAGGCGATGCGCGAGATCGGCGTGATGCTCACTGGCGGGTCCTCCAGCATGAGAGACCTGTGGCTGCCGATGCGCCAGGCCGGCGCGTCGGCGCGCGCGATGCTGGTGGCCGCCGCGGCACAGCAGTGGAAGCTGCCTGCAGCCGAGTGCCGCGTCGAAGCAGGTCGCGTGCTACACCCGTCGGGCAAGAGCGTTTCATTCGGCGAATTGGCGGCGGCGGCCGCGAGCCAGCCCTTGCCCGACCACGTGTTGCTGAAGGACCCCAAGACCTTCAAGCTGATCGGCCAGCCACGGCGCCGCCTCGAGGCCGCGTCCAAGATGGACGGCAGCGCGCGCTTCGGCATCGACGTGCTGCAGCCCGGCATGCAGTACGCCAGCGTCGAGATGTGCCCGACCCTCGGCGGCCGCGTCGCGAGCTTCGATGCCGCGGAGGCACAGAAGCTTCCCGGCGTGAAGAAGGTGCTCGCGGTGCCCGGCCACAATGGCGGTACCGGCGGCGTCGCGGTGATCGCCGACACGCCGTACCACGCGATGCGCGCGGTCAAGGCGGTGCGCGTCAAGTGGGACCACGGCCCCTCCGCCAGCGCGTCCACCGAAGAGGTCTATGCGCGCCTGGCGCAAGCGCTGGACACGGACGACGGGTTCAACTTCTACAAGCACGGCGACGTCGATGCCGCATTGAAGAGCGCCGCGAAGACCGTCAGAGCCGAGTACCGCGCGCCGTACCTGGCCCACGCGACGATGGAGCCGATGAACTGCACCGCGCAGTTCAAGGACGGCCGTGCCACCGTGTGGGCGGCCACGCAGGTGCCCGACTTGGCCCGCAGCGCTGCGGCCAAGGTATTGGGCCTCGCGCCCGAACTGGTAGACGTGCAGGTGCAGTTGCTCGGCGGCGGCTTCGGCCGGCGCTGCGAGGTCGACGTGATCGCCCAGGCGGCGGCGATCGCCCGCGACGCCGGCGGCGTGCCGGTGCAGACGATCTGGTCACGCGAGCAGGACATGACGCACGACTTCTATCGCCCGGCCTGCGTATCACGTTTTCAGGCCGGACTCGATGCCTCGGGCAATCTGCTGGGCTGGCTGAACGCTTCGGCAGGCCAGGCCATCGTGCCGCAGGTCATGAAGCGCGTCTTCGACCTGCCCGGCGCCGGACCGGACAAGACCACGTCCGAAGGCGCCTTCGACCAGCCCTACGAATGGCCGGCCGCGCGCATCGGCCACGAGGCCGTGGAGCTGCCCGTGCCGGTCGGCTTCTGGCGCTCGGTCGGGCATTCGCACAACGCCTTCTTCAAAGAGAGCTTCCTCGACGAAGTGGCCACCGCAGCCGGCCGCGACCCGGTGGCCTTGCGCGCCGCGCTGCTGACCAAGCACCCGCGCCACCTGAAAGTGCTGCAGCGCGCCGCCGAGCTGTCGGGCTGGGACCGGCCCTTGCCTGCGTCCGCCGATGGCGTCAAGCGCGCGCGCGGCGTGGCCTTGCATCAGTCCTTCGGCTCGATCGTCGCGCAGGTGGCCGAGGTGTCGGTGTCCGCGGACAAGCGCATTCGCGTTCACCGCGTCGTCTGCGTGATCGACTGCGGCATCGCGGTCAACCCGAATCTGATCCGCCAGCAGATGGAAAGCGCCATCGTCTATGGCCTGTCGGCGGCGCTGAACGACGAGGTGCAGATCGAGAAGGGCCAGGTCCAGCAGACCAACTTCCACAACCACCCGGTGCTGCGGCTGGACGAATGCCCGGTCATCGAGACCGACATCATCGCCAGCGACGAAAGCCCCGAAGGGGTCGGCGAACCGGGGACGCCGCCGATCGCCCCCGCGGTCGCGAATGCCTTGTTCGCCCTCACGGGCCAGCGGCTGCGCAGCCTGCCGCTGAAGCTTGCCTAATCCGGAGAACCCAATGACCACGTTGACGATCAATCGCAAGCCCGTTGAAGTGCAGGCCGAGCCCGACACGCCGCTGCTGTGGGTGCTGCGCGGCGAACTGCAGATGACCGGCACCAAGTTCGGCTGCGGCATGGCGCTGTGCGGCGCCTGCACCGTGCACATCGATGGCCAGCCGACGCGCGCCTGCGTCACCCCGATCTCGGCGGTGGGCACGCGTGAGGTGACCACCATCGAAGGACTGTCCGGGCCGCAGGTGGCCACGCTGAAGGCGGCGTGGGCCGATGTCGACGTGGTGCAGTGCGGCTACTGCCAGAGCGGGCAGCTGATGGCTGCCGCCGCGTTGCTGAAGCAGAACCCCAAGCCGACCGATGCTGACATCGACGCGGCCATGTCCGGCAACATCTGCCGCTGCGGCACCTACCCGCGCATCCGTGCGGCGATCCATCAGGCTTCGGCCATCCACGACATATTGCCGCCCGGGTAGTCGAGCTCGACACGCATCGGTGCCGCGATCCACCAGGCCGCGGCCATGCCGGCGGCCTGAGATCTTTGCGTGACGCATGAAGGAGGAGACGATCCCGGCAACTTTGCGGCGATGGCGAAACGCCACGCCGCAAATGGCTCAGGGCGCGACTTTCAGCATCAGCTTGCCGTTGTGGGACCGTCGAACAGCCTCTGGAAAGTTTCGGCGAAGACCTCCACATCCGAAGCTCAACGACCACTTTTGACCATCGCCACCGAACTGGAGAAATCGAATGAGCAACCCGAGCACCATCATCCTCGAGCGCAACAGCGCCCGTCTCGCCACGATCACCTTCTCGAACCCCCCGGCGAACGTGACCGTGGGCGAGACCGTGGCCCGACTGGCCGGGATCCTCGGTGAGTTCGAGAAGGACTCCGACCTTCAGGTCGTCGTCTTCAAGAGCGCCGTGCCCGACTTCTTCCTGAACCACTTCGACTTGGCCGCGGTCGGTGACCTCCCCGTCCCGGAGGAGGGAGCGCTGCCGATCTGGACCGACCTCGTGGTCCGTCTCACCAAGGCCCCGTTCATCTCGATCGCGTCCATCCGTGGGCGTACCCGCGGCGCCGGCAACGAGTTGGCCTTGGCCTGCGACCTGCGGTACGCGAGCCTGGAGAAGGCGATGTTCGGCCAGCCCGAGGTCGGAGCGGGACTGCTGCCGGGCGGCGGAGGAACCGAGCGGCTCCCCCGCACGATCGGCCGCGACCGAGCCCTGGAAGCGATCCTGAGCAGCAGCGACTACGACGCCGCGCTGGCCGAGCGCTGGGGCTGGGTAACCCGGGCTCTGCCCGACACAGAGCTGGACGGCTTCGTAGACGCCATGGCGGCCCGCCTGGCAAGCTTCGACAAGACCTCGCTGGCCACGGCCAAGGCCATGGTCAACCGAGCGACCCTTCCGCCCGAGGCGGACCTGGTCGCAGCCTTCCACGATTTCGCCAAGTCCCTCACCCTGCCGGGCTTCACCGCCCGCGCAGCAGCCAGCAAGGTAATGAGCGCCGAGGAGTTCGTCGATTTCGAGCTCAACATGGGCGAGTACATCGGCATCGCCAACCAAAAGGCGTCCTCTTGACCTCGGACGACGCAGCCTGATCACCACAACCCGAAGAACACACCATGACCACCCCTACCGCCTACTCCCCGACAACCGCGAAAACGCAGTACGTCGATGCCGGATCAACCCGCTACGCCTACCGCAGGATCGGCGTCCAGAAAGGCACCCCCGTGGTGCTGCTGCATCGCTTCAGGGCCACCATCGACTGGTGGGACCCGGCGTTCGTCGAGGCACTCGCTGAAGAGCGTGACGTGATCCTGTTCGACAACGTCGGCATTGGCTATACCAACGGTGCGCCGATGGACAGCGTGGGCGCCTACGCCGTCGGAGCCATCGCCTTTATCGAGGCCCTCGGCCTGTCGCAGGTCGACCTCCTCGGCTGGTCCTTCGGAGGCGTCGTCGCCCAGGAGATCGTGCTCCAGCGGCCCGACCTCATCCGCAAGCTCGTCGTTGCCGGCAGCGGCTCCGGCTCAGCTCCTGGCATGCCCGCGATGGGCCAGCGCGTCTCGAACATCATGCTCAAGCCCAAATCCGACCTCGAGGATGTGCTCTACCTGTTCTACCCGGAGACCGATGCTGCCCGCGCCAAGGGCGTGGAGCACTTCAGCAAGATCGCCGCGGACATGCCGGAGAACGCGCCCATCGTCACACAGGAAGCCGCGATGGGCCAACTCGCAGCCATCACTGCAACGCTGACAGCACCGTGGGAGCAGGTCGCCGCCAACCTGAAGAAGATCACTCTGCCGGTGCTATACGCCAATGGCGCTCACGACGTCATGATCGACGCGTTCGCGTCGTACGCGGCGGTTCAGGTACTGCCGAACGCCAAGCTCGTCCTGTACAGCGACGCCGGACACGCCTTCCTGTTTCAGCACCTCGAGGAGTTCACCGCCGACGTGAAGGTCTTCCTCCGCGACTGAGAACGCTATTGCCTGACCGACCGTTGGTGGGTCCAGTGGAGAAGCCGACATGAAAGCAATACAGATAGACACGCCCGGTGGCGCCGGGCGACAGAGCAAACGTCGCTCACTATGAATTTCCGGGCTAGGCCAATTTCTCCGCAACGTCTTGGTAAGGAATCGCAATGAACGCCACTTTGAGGCGCGCCGGACTCGCGGTCATTATCGGCCTCACCGCCCTGATGGGGTGTTCGAGTGTTGGGCCAGTCACGGCAGGCTATGTCCAGCCTCGATCACTCGGGGAGATTCAAGCGAGCCGCGACGTGGCTTCGGCCTCCGGGCTGCGCCCCAAGGTCGCCCTCGTACTTGGTGGTGGGGGACTTCGGGGGTTCGCTCACACCGGCGTCCTGCGGGCACTTGAGGAGGCTGGTGTTGACCCCGACATTGTCGTCGGAACCTCTGTCGGCGCGGTGGTCGGGGCGGCCTATGCCAGCGGCATGAGCGCGAGCCAAATCGACCAAGCCAAGCGGGAGCTGAACCTCTCCTCGCTTTTTGATTGGACCTTCAGTCGAAGCGGCCTCATCCGGGGCAACCGGCTGGCGAAGTGGGTCGATGAGGTAACTCGCGGCAAGCCAATCGAGTCGTTTCCGCGCCGCTTTGCCGCCGTTGCCACAGACCTGCATACGGAACGCGCCGTGTTGCTCGATAGAGGGGACCCGGGCGCCGCCGTTCAGGCATCGGCCGCCATCCCTGGCATGGTTGTTCCTGTGAACTATGACGGCGGCGTACTCATTGATGGCGGCATCGCAAGCTTGGTGCCGGTGCGCTTCGCACGGGCCATGGGGGCCGACTTTGTCATCGCAGTCGATATCTATTGCTCTGGCCCGAGGGCCGATGGACTGGGAGCAGCCACCGTGCTTTACCGCGTCATGCACGCGCAGAGCTGCATGGTTGCAGCACACGAAATGGCCGAAGCAGACGTGCTCATCGCGCCTCCGATCTCCGTTCCCAAGATGTCCGCCGTAGACGAGCAGCGACTTGCCACCCAAGCCGGATACGACGCCGCACGGGCCGCGCTGCCTCAGATTCTGGCGCGTGTTGGTAGTCGGATGGCACAGACGCAATAGCGCTGGAGTCCCAACCACATACCCGACCGGCTTGGCCGGCCAATCAAGGACCTTTCCCGTGACCGCTGATCCCACCTCTTCACCTTCTGTCGATCTAGTTCAACTGCTCGCGGCACAGCGCGCAGCGTATCGCCGTGATGGTGCACCTTCGCTTGCCGATCGCCGCGCCGACCTTTCGAAGCTGCGCGCAGCACTGATCGACAACCGCAGCCGGATCGAAGCCGCTATCAACACCGATTTCGGTCATCGCTCACGCCACGAGACGAGCATCATGGAACTCGCCGGATTGATCGGCGGGATCGACTATCTTCACAAGCATCTTCGGCGCATGATGCGCCCCGAAAAGCGCCACGTCGCAATCCATATGCGCGCCGGCTCGGCACGGGTCGAGTACCAGCCGCTCGGCGTAGTCGGGGTCATGGCGCCATGGAACTACCCGGTCGTGCTCGCCTTGATGCCCGTGGTGACGGCCATGGCGGCCGGCAACCGCGTGATGCTGAAGCCGTCGGAGTTCACCCCGACGATCAACGCGCTGCTCCAGGAGATTCTGGGCGCGCTCTTTCCGGTGGACCAGATTGCGGTCGTCAATGGCGATGCCGCGATCGGTGCGGCCTTCTCCGCGCTGCCATTCGATCACCTGATCTTCACGGGTAGCACGGCCGTTGGACACAAAGTCATGCAGGCGGCCAGCGAGCACCTCGTGCCGGTCACGCTCGAACTGGGTGGCAAGTCGCCGGTCATCGTCGAAAAGGACCATCCGCTCGATCACGCCAGCGCTGGCATCGTCTTCGGCAAGCTCGTGAGCGGCGGCCAGACCTGCATCGCGCCGGACTATGCACTCGTGCATGAAGACGATCTTTCCGCCTTTCTGACCAGCTACGATGCCGCCGTCAGTGCCGCCTACCCCGACGGCCCCTCGGGCGAGGACTACACCTGGGTGGTCAATGACAGGCACCTGGCTCGTCTGAACGGTCTGCTGGAGGATGCCCGCGCCAAAGGCGCGACGGTGCGCGAGGTTGGCCGTGAGGGACGGAATGCTCACCCCCGTGCGATGCGGCCAACCGTGGTTCTGGGCGTCACCGACGAGATGACGATCGCGCATGACGAAATATTCGGGCCGATCCTGCCGGTGTTCACCTATCGCACGATACAAGAAGCGATCGGCTTCATCGATGCGCGCCCCCGCCCGCTCGCGCTCTATTACTACGGACATGACCAGGCGAAGCAGCGGCAGGTGCTCGACGGCACGACATCGGGCAACGTCACGATCAATGGCACGATCATGCACATCGCGCAGGACGATTTGCCGTTCGGCGGCGTCGGCGCGAGTGGCATCGGCGCTTATCACGGCATCGAAGGTTTTCGCCGACTGAGTCATGCCAAGGGCATCTATACACAAGGCCGCTGGAACAGCACGACACTGCTCCGCGCGCCATTCGGCAAGCTGGCAGAGCGCATCCTCAGCGTCGTCCTCCGTTGAGGACGCGCGGTACCCCCTTTTTTTTCCGGAAAGCAAGAACATGGCCCAAAACGACCACTCACACCTCCACGGCAGTTGCAGCTGCGGGACTTTCTCGTTCAAGACCCGCAAGGCACCGGCCGCACGCTTCGTCTGCCACTGCCTGTTTTGCCAGGACTTCACTGGCGAGGCGTTCTCCGACGTGTCGGTGCTGATGGGCTATCAGATCGAGATGAAGGGGACGGCGGATCTCATTCACAAGAAGTACCGGCTCCCGCCCAACCTCAACCGCGCCCTCTGCGCGAAATGCGGCAAGCCGGCGATGGAGACGATGGGCGCGGGACCGTTGAAGCTGGTGTTCGTGCCGTCGAAGAGCTTCGTTGAACAGAAGATGCTGCCCCCGGTTCGGCTGCACGTCTTCTACAACCGGCGCGTGGCCGATGTCGCAGATGACCTGCCCAAATATTCGCATTATTGGCCGAGCCAGTTTGCCATCACGAAGACGATCATGGGCTTTTAGATGAAACCGCCACTGCTCGCATCTACATCTTCGAGGACCGAGCTATGAAATTTTATTTGTGCAAGTTCATTCCGCCGCGCGCGGATTTCCTGGCAACGATGTCTGCTGATGAAGCCACCTGGATGAAACAGCACGCAGCCTATTTGAACGACCTTCTTGCGAAAGACCTTGTCGTCGCGCACGGGCCCGTGATCGATCCAGCCGGTGGCTATGGCCTTTCGCTCTATCAGGTCCCTGATGATCAGGACATCGCCGAATTGACTTCGGAGGATCCGATCGTCAAGAACGGCGCCGGTCACTACGAGCACTTCCAAATGCCTCACTTGAAGGCGCGCGGCTGACGGCGCATCGAGTCCATGCTGACGTCGGTTGTGGACTCTTGTCGCGATCTCGGTCTCCCAACGCAGCGCCACCATGCCCAACCCCCAGCACCTCGCCGTCTTCGCGGCCATCATCCAGGCCGGCAGCATCAGCGCGGCCGCCGCCAAGCTGGGTTGCGGCAAGTCCGTGGTGTCGCGCCAGCTGGCCAAGCTCGAAGAAGAACTCGGTGCCCGGCTGATCCAGCGATCCACCCGTCACCTCTCGCTGACGGAGATCGGACAGCTGGTGTTGCAGCAGGCCCGCCAGATCGAGCATGCGCTGGAGAACATCGGCCAGATCACCGATCACTACCAGCAGCAGGTGCGCGGCATGCTGCGGGTGTCGGCCGCTGTCGGCGCACAGCGGCTGCTCGTGCCGCTGCTGGCCGAGTTCACGCTGCTGTACCCGCAGGTCAAGATCGCCTTGCAGCTCGACGACCGGCTGGTGGACCTGATCGCAGAACAGGTGGACGTAGCCATCCGCACCTCCGACCTGGTGGATTCGTCGCTGGTGGCACGCAAGCTGGCCTACAACACCAGCATCATCGCGGCCGCGCCGTCCTACCTGGCGCGTGCCGGCACACCGCGCACGCCGCAAGAGCTGCGCCAGCATGCCTGCCTCTTGTACGTCAACGGCAGCACCGTCTACGACCAGTGGTCCTTCGTCGGCGACAACGGCATATATGCGGTGCAGGTCGACGGGCCCTTGCAGATCAACGATGGCGGTTCGCTGGTGACGGCGGCGGTGGCCGGCGCGGGCATCGTGCGCGTGCAGCGCATGCTGCTGCGGCCGGAACTGGCGCGCGGAGAACTGGTACAGCTGTTGGCGCACTGCCCGCTGCCACCCAGCCCCGTCAGCTACGCCATCTACCCGGCGCGCGAATTCCTGCCGCTGAAGACCGCCGCGTTCACCGACTTTCTGCAACAGCGCCTGCGAGCCGCGCCGCATGCCGAGGTGGTGCCGCCGTGATTCGCACGCACGGCAACCTCCGGTCTTATTTCGATGAAGCGGTTGCCGCAGCAATGGGAAACGCGTCGGCCACCGACTTCCGCGTGACCGGCCCGCCATGCCCGAGGTAGAAGGTCTCGACACCCTGCTTCATCAGACGTGCGATGTTGTCCTCGTTGCGCGGCACATCGGCCTGGAAGTAGTGTTGGCCCGCGTGCTGCGGCCTGATCGCGCCCCCCAGGTAGCCGCCAAGGATGATGTCTCCCACGACGGCGCGCCGGCCGTCGAGCAGCACGACCAGTGAGCCCGGCGTGTGGCCCGGCATCACGACTGCCTTGCCGCGCACGCCCCACGGCGACAGATCGAGTTCGCTGGTGACGATGATGTCGGGCTCGAAGGCCTGAAAGCGCGGGTCGATCGCGAAGCGGTCGAGCATTCGCGCGGTGAAGTTCTGTGGCGCCAGTGTGCCGTGGTCTCCGGCGCGGGCCATCGGCACATCACCTTCGCCGAGCACGATCTTCGCGCGGCCCATCTGCTTGAACGCCGCGGCCAGGCCGACGTGGTCGGCATGGCCGTGCGTGAGCACCACCAGCGCGATGTCTTGCGGCCGAAGGCCTTGCGCTTTCAGCCCTTCCACCAGTGCCGGCATGTCCTTGGCGCCGCCGACGTCGATCAGCACCGGCGTCGCCGTCTTGAGCAGGTATGCGTTGGCCATGCCGAGCTTGATGGTGTGCACCTCCGGCGACATCGGATCCAGCGCCTTGCCCGCGTCGAGCGGCTTCACTTGCGCCATGACGGCGCCGCTCCCCAGCGTCAAGAGCAGCGAGAGGGTCGTCAATGCATTCTTGAAGATATTCATGCGCAGGACTCTGGTGATCGAAGCGAATTGCCTCACGGTGCGACTTGCAGCATCAGCTTGCCGTTGTGCGATCCGTCGAACAACCTCTGGAAGGTTTCAGGGAAGTGCTCCAGACCGACCACGACGTCCTCGCGCGCCTTCAGTTGGCCGCTGGCCAGCCAGCCACCCATCACGGTGGCTGCTTCCATGGCGCGGGGAGCGAAGTCACGGACCAGGATGCCGCGCATCGTGGCGCGCTTGACCACCAGCTGCAGGTAGTTGGCCGGGCCCGTCATCGCGCCGACGTTGTTGTACTGCGAGATCGCGCCGCAGATGACGATGCGGGCGCCCACGGCCAGTCGCAACAGCACGGCATCCAGGACGGCACCGCCGACGTTGTCGAAGAACACGTCCACGCCCTTCGGCGCATGCTGGCGCAGCGCTGCGGCCACGTCCTCGCGCTTGTAGTCGATGGCCGCATCAAAGCCGAGTTCTTCGGTCAGCATGCGGCACTTGTCGGCACCGCCGGCGATGCCGATCACGCGGGCGCCCTTGATCTTGGCGATCTGACCCACCAGCGAGCCCACCGCGCCCGCCGCGCCCGAAACCACCACGGTCTCGCCAGCCTGGGGTTGGCCCGCTTCCAGCAGGCCGAAGTACGCGGTGATGCCCGGCATGCCCAGGGCATTCAAAAAGGCCGGCAGCGGTGCCAGCGCCGGATCGATCTTCCTCAGGTTGTCGCCTGGCACGATGGTGTATTCCTCCACGCCGAGGATGCCGGCCACGCTGTCGCCAACGGCGAAGCGCGGGTGCGCCGATGCGGTGACACGCCCCACCGCCACCGCACGCATCACATCACCGATGGCCATGGGCACGTCGTACAGGTCTTCGCTGTCGCTGACCCAGCCGCGCATGGCCGGGTCGATCGAGACGTAGGCGACCTGCACCTGAACCTTGCCTTCCGCCGGCGCCTGCAAGGGCGTGGCCGCGTAGTCGAAGTCGCTGCGCTGCGGCAGGCCCACTGGACGGCGGGCAAGGCGGAACTGGTGATTGAGGGTGGTCATGATGGAGGTGCCAGGTTGATGTCGACAGGACGTCAAGCTTAGGCAGCGAATCGTTTCCTGATAAGTCACCGCCGAGGCATCAAACTGTTGACCGCATGGCAACGATCGGGTGCGCCGTGGCTTTCAAGCCGGATTCCGCGGCTACCGCAAATCGTGCGAACTGCAGGGTGGAATGAGGAAACGGCGGATGCCTGCCCGGTTCGTCGATCAGGCGCCCTGCTTCAACAGGTGAGTAGTGAACCAGGACCGCGCCAGCGAGGCGCTCTCCGCATAGCCGTCGAAGTAGATGCCGTAGTGGTCGATGCCCGGAATGACTCGATACAGAAAGGGAACGCGGCCCTGGCGCTCCAGGTGGTCGCGCACAGCGCCTGCGTTCTCCCGGATATCGAACATGTCTTCGTTGCCAGCGTCGACCATCAGGACGGGCACCTCGAGCTTGGCGATCTCGCCCAGCGGCCGGTAGGCCCGCAGCCGCGGAAAGTGGAGAGCACCGGGCACCTTCGGCAGGCGGCCCGTCGGACCGTCGGGCACGGAGGGCAACACACCGCGCGCCATGTCGATCGCCCCGCGCCGGGCATGCTCCACAAGCGCCGGAGGCACACCGGCAACCCAAGCCACCTGGATCGCAAGGGCCTTGATGCGGTCGTCGTTGCACGCGTTGAAGAGCGCAACACCGCCGCCAAAGCTCGTGCCCCAGGCGCCGATTCTGCTTGTGTCGACGTTGTCTTCGCCCTCGATGTAATCGACGGCCACCCGGAAGGTCTGGCCCCACTCGAGCGGATCGATCACTTCCGTCGCGAAACGCACGCGGGGTTCCGCATCTTGCCCTGCAGCGGCATCCTGCTTTGAATGCTCAACGTAGGCGGGCGCATCCGATCCTGACCACCCCGCATGCGTGAAGGCGAGGGCAATCATTCCGGCATCGGCGAGCTCGGCAGCGTAGCGCTCGGCCGTCAGCTTGCTGCCGCCCAGGCCGTGGCTCATCACGATCGCGGGCACCTTCTGCGTGGTCCCCAGCACGCGGCGCGGCTTGTACAGGTCGGCGTCGATCCGCAGCCCGTTGCTCCAGATGTGAACGCTCTGACGCGAGACATGCGCCGGCAGATCGAGCGCGGGATACTCGACTGCCGGGCCATCGGGTCTGGTTTGCCCGGTCATGTCACTTCCCGTCAAAAGGGATGACGGGGCGCTCGACGCCTCGCTGCAGCGCGTCGATTCCAGAGGCGATGCCCTTCTTCGCGTCGGACGAAGAGAAGATCCCCACGGTCATGCCGGGCATGATGGCGTCGGCCGCGGCGATTCCCCCGCTTGACCAGGCTTTCAGCAATTTTTTGTGCGCGGCGTGCGCCAGGGTCGGGCCCGTGGCGAATCGGGCTGCCCATTCACGAGCGCGCGACATCACGTCACTGGGCGCCACCACCTCGGTGACCACGCCGGCAGAGAGCATTTCCGCGGCGCTCACCCGCTCCGATGTCAGCGCCCATTTGATGGCTCTGGCACGCCCGGCCCGATCGGCGACCCGTTGTACGCCGCCCAGCAACGTGAAAACGCCCACGGTCTGCTCCGTGTGCGAAAAGCGCGCATTGTCTGCCGCGATGATGATGTCGCATCGAAGTGCGTATTCGAAACCACCACCAAAACAGCCCCCCTGCACGGCGGCAATCGTCGGAACGGGCAAGTCCTCGAGAAGGTTGGCCCGTTCAATCGCGCCAGCAAGTCGCTGCTGAAACTCAGCGGGCGGCACGTGCGGCCAGAAGGTGATATCGCCGCCGTGGCTGAAATTGTCGCCTCGTGCCGAAACAATGACAGCGCGTACGGAGCTGTCCTGCCGGATCTTCGTAATGGCTTCGTCAAACGATGCAAGCATTGCGGGGGCCAGCCGGTTGTGCGGTGGATTATCGAATTCCAGGCGGGCCACGCCGGATTCGATTGACAGATGTGTGGTGGGTGATGTCATGTTTGTCTCCAAGAAGATGTGTTGTGGTGTATCCGTCACGGCGCCGTGTCGAAGGATCACAGTTTCAGCAGCAAGTTGACGTCGAGCGCGAATGCTCCGAGATGGGTGCAGGATGGCCAAGGGCCTCGCAATCGATGACGATGGCGCTCCTTGAACTAACCCTTTCCATGCGAAGCCGGGTGGCCAGCGCCCTCGGGCCGTGCAATCTGGAAGACGTTCTCGGGCAAGACCTGGACGTAGTCGTTCATGCCGCCAGACCGCATGATCGGATGCGCGGCCGCCGTCTGGTAGACGCCGTCCTTGAGCAACGCCTTGTCGATGTGGACGGCCACCACTTCGCCCAGCACCATCCAGCCGCTGATCTTCTCGCCCTGCACGTTTCGAAATTGGACGATGTCGATGACCTTGCACTCCATGGCGGCCCGGCTTTCGCCCACGCGCGGCACATTCACCACGCGACCCGGCACGGCCGAGAGGCCCGCGAACGGGAACTCGTCTTCGCCATGCGGAAGCGGAGTAGAGGTCTGATTCATCTTGTCGCCCAGCTCGCGGGTCACGAGGTTCCAGACGAACTCGCCTGTCTCAGAGGCGTTTTGCACGCTGTCTTTCCACGCGATCGAGGAGAAGCCAATGATCGGCGGCTCGTAGTTGAACGCGTTGAAGAAGCTGTAAGGGGCGAGGTTGACGCGCCCCTGTGCGTCCCGTGTCGAGATCCAGCCGATCGGGCGCGGGGCGACGAGCGCATTGAGCGGGTTGTGGCTCAGCCCGTGGCCGTTGATGGGCTCGTAGTAGTGAAAGTCTCGCGTGTGCATCGTTGCGCTTTCATGTGAGTGCCACGCTATTGCGGGACGAGGTTGAGGGTCCTGGCGATACCGATGAACTTTTCGCTTTCCGCGCGAAAGAAAACTGAAGCCTGCTGCGGAGTCATCGGATCCGGCTTGCGCGCGCCCTGCGCTGTCACGAGTGCAAGGTATTCCTGGCTTTCGATCCATTCGTTGAAGGCGCTGCTCAGGCGTGCAACCACGGCATCGGGTGTGCGCGCGGGTGCCAGCAAGCCGGCCCACATGCCGAACTCGAAGTTCTTGAAGCGTGGGTGCTCGCCCAAAGTCGCCACCTCCGGCAGCAGCGGAAGACGTTTGGCGCCCGCGATGGCAACGGCCTTGATCCTGCCGGTCTGGATCATCCCGAGGATCGGCCCGCCCAGCGGGACGAATGCAAGGTTGACCTCGCCGCCACTCACGGCCATTGCCACTGGAGCAATGCCCTTGTACGGCACCTCCAGCAGTTTTGCGCCCACCCGCGCCTGGAAGTCGGCAGCAGCGAGATGAGCAAGCGTGCCCATGCCCCAATGGGCGATGGAAAGCTCATTGCTGCCCGGCTTCTGCATCTGTTCGACCAGCGAATCCAGATTCTTGAAGGGGAATGTGGGAGGGGCGACCAGAACCATGTCAGAGATCCCGAACACGCCAATCAACTTGAAGCTGTCCACGGTGTACTTGGCGGAAGCGACCGTGAGCGGTGCCACCAGCAAGTCCGGTCCGGCAGTAGCCAGCAAGCTGTACCCGTCCGGTGGCGCGTTGAAGACGTTCATCGCCGCGATCGAACCGTTCGCGCCGGGCATGTTGTCGATCACCAGGGTCTGCCCAAGGCTGCGCTGCAGCAGCGGAGCCGCCGGCCGCACCGACGCGTCCACCCCGAATCCGGGCGGATATGCGACCTTGATGACGATCGGTTTAACAGGGTAGGGCTGTGCGGCAGCGAGACCGGCACTGCAAAGTGCGGCAACCAAAATGACGGCTTCAGAAAGGCTGCGAATCAGAGCTCTCAAAATTGTCTCCTGGTTAATTTATGTATTCGCGCGATCACAAGCGAGCGCAACCTTGTGCGCCGTCCGATATCAACGGCGATTCACCTTTCGACTTAAAGCGCTGTCGCTAGCGTCGTCCCTTGCAAGATGGCCCGCTTCGCATCGAGCTCCGCGGCTTCCTGCGCTCCGCCGATGAGGTGCACGCTGCAGCCCTTCGTTTGCAACTGTTCGTAGAGTTCGCGCAGCGGCTCCTGGCCAGCGCAGATCACCACATGGTCCACGGCCAGCGATTGCTCGACTCCGTCCTGCGCGAAGTGAAGCCCGCTGTCGTCAATGCGGTGATAACTCACCGACGACGACATGGCCACCCCCCGCGCCTTCAAGCCCGCTCGATGAATCCAGCCGGTGGTCTTCCCCAGTTGGTCGCCAACCTTGGTCGCCTTGCGTTGCAGCAAGTGAACCTTGCGGGGCGCGGGCTCCGCCCGCGGTGCGCGCACACCCCCGGCGTTCGCGTACGTGGGATCGATGCCCCATTCCGCAAAGAACTTTTCCGGATGGAGGCTGGCACTCTCGCCACTGTGGGTCAGGTATTCGGCGACGTCGAAGCCGATGCCGCCAGCGCCGATGATCGCCACCGAGCCGCCCACCGGCTTGCCATCGCGCAAAACGTCGAGGTAGTTCAGCGCCTTGGCGTGGTCCGCGCCCGCCAGTGTCGGCGTGCGCGGCACGATGCCGGTCGCGACGACGATCTCGTCATAGCCCCCATCGGCCAACTGATCGGCGGACACCCGCGCACCCAGGCGAAGATCGACGCCGCGCAGCGCGATCTGGCGCTCGAAGTAGCGCAGGGTCTCGTTGAACTCTTCCTTGCCGGGAACCTTCTTGGCGATGTTGAACTGGCCACCGATCTGACCGTCTGCCTCGAACAGCGTCACGTCATGTCCGCGTTCCGCTGCCGTCACCGCACAACTGAGGCCGGCCGGCCCGGCGCCCACGACCGCAATCCGCTTGCGTTGCTCCGCGGGCCGGATCACCAGTTCGGTCTCGTGGCAGGCGCGGGGGTTGACCAGGCACGAAGTGATCTTGCCGGCGAAGGTGTGATCCAGGCAGGCCTGGTTGCAGCCGATGCAGGTGTTGATCTCGTCGGCGCGACCCTCGCGCGACTTCCGCACGAACTGGGAATCGGCCAGGAAGGGCCGCGCCATTGACACCATGTCGCAGATTCCGTCTGCGAGCAGCTTCTCGACCAGCTCGGGCGTGTTGATCCGATTGCTGCCGACCAGCGGGATGCCCACCTTGCCCATCAGCTTCTGCGTGACCCACGCGTAGGCGCCGCGCGGCACCTTGGTCGCGATCGTCGGCACGCGCGACTCGTGCCAGCCGATGCCGGTGTTCAGGATCGTCGCGCCCGCCGCCTCGACCGCTTGGCCGAGCTGAATGACCTCTTCGAGGGTCGAGCCGCCCTCCACCAGGTCCAGCATCGACAGCCGGTAAATGATGATGAAGTTTGGGCCCACACGTTCCCGGGTCCGGCGCACGATCTCGATGGGAAAGCGAATCCGGTTCTGGTAGGAGCCGCCCCACTCGTCGTCGCGGTGGTTGGTTCGCGCGGCAATGAACTCGTTGATCAGGTAGCCCTCGGAGCCCATGATCTCGACGCCGTCGTAGCCGGCATATTGCGCGAGGGCCGTGCAACGAACGAAGTCGTCTATCGTCTGCTGGACCTCGTCACCTGTTAAGGCGTGGGGGACGAAGGCACTGATGGGCGCCTGCAATGCACTCGGTGCAACCAGACTGGGGTGGTACGCGTAGCGTCCGAAGTGCAGGATCTGCAGCGCGATCTTTCCGCCATCGGCGTGCACAGCCTGGGTCACGACGCGGTGGTGGTCTGCCTCCTCCTGCGACGCGAGCACGGACCCGCCCTTCATCGGACGGCCGCGCTCGTTGGGGGAGACACCGCCCGTGACAATGAGACCGACTTCTCCGCGCGCGCGCTCGGCATAGAACGCGGCCATCCGCGCGAAGCCGTTCGGCGCTTCTTCGAGGCCAACGTGCATGGAGCCCATCAGCACGCGGTTGCGCAGGGTCGTGAAGCCCAGGTCGAGCGGGCGATTCAGGTGGGGATAGTGCGTCATGGGTTCAGCGGTTCGTTAGTGGTTCGAATGGCCCAGCGCAACCGCCATCACCGGCGCGGAGCCGGCTTCGATCTGGACAGCCAATGAGCGCACCTCCGGCAGAAGGCAGGCGAAGTAGAAGCGTGCTGTGGCGATCTTGTCGGCGTACACGGGGTCGTCGCTGCCGGCCTTCGCGTGCCCGACGGCGGCCATGCGAGCCCACATCCAGGCCAGACAGACATGCCCGCAGAGACGCAGGTAGGGCACGGCCACACTTCCGACCAGATCAGGGTCGCTGGCGACTGACTTCGCGATCTGGCGCGTGACCATATCAAGGGTCTTGGCGGCGCTGCCCAATTCGGACAGCAAAGGCCGCAGCTGCTCGGTGCCGCTCTCCTGCTCGATGAAGCCAGCGATGTCGCGCGCCAGCAGCCGGAGGCGCTCGCCCCCGTCCATCAGTACCTTGCGGCCGAGCAGGTCCATGGCCTGGATGCCGTTGGCGCCTTCGTACAGCGGGATGATTCGCGCATCCCTCAGATGCTGCTCAACGCCGGTCTCGCGGATGAAGCCATGGCCGCCGAAAACCTGAATGGCCAGGCTCGTGCACTCCACCGCGCAGTCGCTGACGAAGGCCTTCACGATCGGCGTCACCAGTGCAAGCCGTTCGCCTGCCTCGGCGTCGCCTCTGTGCGCAAGATCGTGCTGCAGCGAGGTCCAGGCGACCAGCGCTCGACTGCCCTCGACATAGGCCTTCTGGACCAGCAGCATGCGGCGCACGTCGGCATGCCGGATGATCGCGTCGGGGCCTGCGTCGACACCCCCCGCTCCGACACGCCCTTGGTGGCGTTCTTCGGCATAGGCCAGCGCCTTCTGGTAGGCGGCCTGCATCTGCCCGAGCGCGGAAATGCCCACGCCCAGCCGTGCGTGGTTCATCATCACGAACATCGCGGCAAGTCCCTTGCCGGCCTGGCCGACCAGCCATCCACGCGCGCCATCGAAGTTCATCGTGCAGGTGGAATTGGCGCGGATGCCCATCTTGTGCTCGATGGAGCCGCAGGTGACCGGGTTGCGCTCGAGCAGATGCCCGTCGTCATCATGCAGGAACTTGGGCACGACAAAGAGCGAAATGCCTTTGGTGCCCGGTGGCGCATCGGGCAGGCGCGCCAGCACCAGGTGCACGATGTTCTCGGTCAGGTCCTGCTCGCCGCCGGAGATGAAGATCTTGGTTCCTGTGAGCTTGAACGACCCGTCCATGTTCGGCACGGCTCGGGTGCGCAGCAGGCCCAGGTCGGTGCCTGCGTGAGGCTCGGTCAGGCACATCGTGCCGGCCCATCGACCACTTGCGATGCGGGGGAGATAGACCTTGCGTTGTTGCGCGTCACCATTGGCAGCCAGGCAGATGTAGGCCGCGCTCGACATGCCCGGATAGGAGGTCCAGGCCATGTTGGCACCGGAGAAGATTTCCGCGACCAGCCCGTGGAGCACGAACGGCATGTCCTGACCGCCGTCTTCCGTGGCGCACCCCATCGACGTCCAGCCCGCCTCGCAGTACTGCTGGTAGGCCTCGCGAAAGCCGGCCGGCGTGCGCACCTCGCCTGGGGCGGGCATCGAGCAGCCTGCTTCGTCGCCGCTGCGGTTCAACGGTGAAATCACTTCCTGGGAGAAGGTCGCCGCCGCCTCGAGGATGGGATCGATGATGTCGCTCGACAGGTCGGCGCCTGGAAGGTGCTGCGAAACATCCAGCAGCTCGCACAGCAGGAAGCGAATGTCCCGCACGGGGGCCACATAGCCGGTCATTGCGCCTCCGCCTTGGTCAGGTCGCGCAGGCTTCTGCGCAGGATCTTGCCCACGGGAGACTTCGGCAACTCCTTCAGCAGCGTGATGTGGCGCGGAATCTTGTAGGCGGCCAGGTTGACTCGGCAGTGCGCCTCGATTCCGTCGGGCGTGAGTTGCGGGTCCCGCGCGACCACGAACAGGTGCGGAACCTCGCCGCGCCGATCGTCGGGCACGCCTATGCAGGCACATTCGCTGACCTCGTCCATCTTTGCCACCACGGCCTCGATCTCGTTCGGATAGACGTTGAAACCGCTCACCAGAATCATGTCCTTCTTGCGATCGACCATCCTCATCAAGCCGGTCTCGTCCATCGTCACGATATCGCCGGTGCGGAACCAACCGTCAGGCGTGAATGCCCGGCGCGTCTCCTCCTCCCGTTGCCAGTAGCCGGCGAACACCTGCGGGCCCTTCAGCAGCAGTTCCCCCGGCTCGCCCAGAGGCACATCGCGGTCTTCGCCGTCGACCACGCGGGCGTCGGTCGACGGCACCGGGCGGCCGAGCGCCCCGTTCATACCCGGGGCGTTGAAGCACGCGCTCGGCGAGGTCTCGGTCAAACCATAGCCCTCGGTGATCGGTGGGCCACCCGCCGCTTCCCAACGTCGCGCCACCGACTCATGGGTCGACGCACCCGCGCCCGAGACTGCACGCGTCTTCGAGAAGTCGACCTGCTTGAGCATCGGTGCGTCGACCAGCGCATTGAACAGGGTGTTGATCCCGAGAATGGCTTCGAACGGCCCGGCCAGCAGCTCGCCGAACAGCTGCCGTGGATCGCGTGGGTCGGGCACGAGCCTGTTGTTGGCGCCCCGCCAGATCGCGCTCAGGGCGCTCGCCAGAGGATAGATGTGATAAAGCGGAAGCGGTGTGATCAGCGACGTTCCGGGCTCGCGCAACTCGGCGGGCATCCACGCGGCTATCTGCATGAGGCTGGCATAGACGCTGCGATGCGTCAGCATCGCGCCCTTGGAGACACCGGTCGTTCCACCCGTGTACTGCAAGAACGCGAGGTCGTTGGTCGATAGGGTCACTGGCTGGAGTGGCCGCTCGCGGCCCTGCGCAACGGCCGCAGCGATGGTCACCTGCGGGGCATCGGCTGTTTCCGCTTCGAATGCGTCTTTCACGGTGGTGCGGATCAGCACCTTCAGCGGCATGCCGGAGACGGCCTGCTCGACCGTTGGCAGCTGCATGTCCCCTGCAACAACGGCGCTGACGTCAGCATCACGCAATTGCTGCTGCATCTCGCGAGCCGTGTACAAGGGATTGACGGGCACGACGACGAGGCCTGAACGCAAGGCCGCCGCAGTCGCGACAATGAACGCCGGGCAATTGGGCGTGACGATCGCGACACGCTCGCCTGTGGAGAGTCTGCGCTCTTGCAGGAAGCTTGCCAATGCCGCGGAGAGTTCATCGACCTCCGCGAAGCTGTACCTCTCTGCCAGGCAGGTGATGGCGACGCTGTCTGCGTGACGGGAGAATGCGTCGGAAAGCAGGCCTTGCAAGGTAGCATCGGCCGGCAACTCGATCTCAAAGGGAATGCCGGGTCCGTAGGCTTTCTGCCAGGGTCGTGATATCACTTTTTATGTCTCCAGCGCATGTTGTTGAGGGCCGTTGGGCCGGGGGGCCATCTCTTACTGCAGCACAGCAGTGATCTCCGGCGGCGCGTAAATCCGACCGACCGTTGCCCGGGCGAAGAGATAGCTGCTGCGGGTAAGCTCGCTCAATTCGTCCATGACGACATGACCGCTCGCGTCACACGGGCAGGTGAACTGCTTCTCTTCGTGAGAAAGCGATCGGAAGCGCAGGTGGTAGGCGGCAGCCGGCTGGGTGGCTCCAGTGGTCACGACGACCTCCTCACGATCTCTTGCTCGACGTCGGCCAGCTTGTCCTTGCCGAAGAAAAGTTCATCCCCGACGAGGAAGCTCGGAGAACCGAAAGCGCCGGCGTTGAATGCATCTTGCGTGTTCGCGAGCAGACGCTCCTTGACTTCGGGTGTCTGCGAACGGGCGATGAGCTTGTCGCTGGCGAGCCCCGCATCATTGAGCGCTCGCACGATGGTGGCGGGGTCATCCATCTTCAGGCCCTGTTCCCACATATGCCGGTAGACCGACCGGACGTAGTGCTCGAAGCAGCCTTCGAGTTGCGCGGCAACCGCACCGCGCATGATCTGCAGCGTGTTCACCGGCCAGTGCGGGTTGTGCCTGAAGCTCGTGATGTCGTGCCTGCGCACGAATCGCTCTGTCTCCAGGCGGTCGTACTCGGACTTGTTCTTGATTCCCGCAAAAGCTTCAGCGGGAGACCGGTTGCCGGTCAACTTGAAAAGTCCTCCCAGCAGGATGGGCACGTACTCGAACTTCGTGCCTGTGCGCGCCTCGATCTGTGGAATGACCACGTGCGACAGGTAGGCGTTGGGGCTGCCGAAGTCGAAGAAGAACTTTGGTTGATGCAGAACTGTCATGGCGTGTCGTCTCCTGATCCAATTGCTCTTCAGAACCTTTCCATCCAGGGCCTCAAGTCCAATTCGTGCGTCCAGGCATCGCGTGACTGCCGATGCAGGTTCCAGTAGGCGTCCGCGATCGAGCTGGGCTGCACGATTCCATCCTGGTCCTTCATCGCATACCGCTCCGGAAAGTTGTCGCGAATGAACGCCGTATCGATGGCTGCGTCGATGACTGGGTGCGCGACGTGGATGCCCTTGGGGCCCAGCTCCCGGGCCATGCTCTGCGCCAGAGCGCGCAGCGCATGCTTGGCGCCGGCGAATGCGGCAAAACCATCGCTCCCGCGTAAGCTGGCCGTGGCACCGGTGAAGATGATGGTGCCGCGGCCTCGCGGCAGCATGACCTTGGCCGCTTCGCGCCCCATCAGGAAGCCACCGAGGCAAGCCATCTCCCATACCTTGGTGTAGACGCGGGTAGTGGTCTCGGTAATGCTGAAGCGCACATTGGCGCCGATGTTGAAAACTGCTACCTCTATGGGCGCGATTTCCTTCTCGATCTGCTGCACCAGCGAGACCATGTCTTCTTCCTTGCGAGCGTCGGAGCCGAATCCGTGCGCTTCGCCGCCCTCGGCCCTGATCTGGTCGACCAGGGGCTGGAGCTTGTCGATTGTGCGGCGGGTCACGCACGCGACATAGCCTTCCTTCGCAAATCGTCTGGCAATGGCGCCCCCTGTGGCGTCACCGGCCCCTACCACGAGAATTGCTTTCTTGGCTGTCATGTGTCTTGCTCCTTAGTAATGGATGAATAAAGGTACTTCAGCGGGAAGTAGTGGGGCCCGTGTAATAGAGAACAACCGTTTAGTTAACGAAGGTTAGGCCACCATTGATCGTCCTGTCAACGCCGATCTGAGGCAGAGCTGGAACTTGCGCGACAGGGCCACCGCGGTCCTGGGCCACGCAGATCTTCGGCAGTGGGCAAAGTCTTCGTGCAACTGATGCAAGCGAGGGGAGGACCCCTGTCCGGGCTAGATGTACACGGAGTTCCAGGAATGCAGCAGCACAGCGCGCCGAGGCTTGCGCCTTTCAAGGAGGCGCTGAACGCCTCTCTC
Source organism: Variovorax paradoxus (assembly GCF_018614915.1). Lineage (GTDB taxonomy): Bacteria > Pseudomonadota > Gammaproteobacteria > Burkholderiales > Burkholderiaceae_C > Variovorax > Variovorax paradoxus_K. Next base: position 40,907 of record NZ_JAGGNU010000028.1, read on the forward strand.
GCGCCCGGCTCAACGAGCATGCGCCTGAAGCCCGCACCTTCGTCGGCCATCTGCTGCGTCACTGCTGCGTGCTGTCGCCTTCGGCGTGGCCGCGTCGCTCACGCTAAGGCGGGATCTCCGATGCCATAACGGACGTTTAGCAAACGCACGGAATGTTATGATGGCCTCACTGTCAACACGAATTTTGTGAAGATCTACATTCATGCGCTATCCCAGTACGCACAAAGAGGAGACCCGCAAGAAGCTCCTGACGAGCGCCCGGGCGATCGCGAAGAAGGGCGGGTTCGGCACGACCGGCGTCGACGAGCTGATGGCGAGCATCGGCCTGACCGGCGGCGCGTTCTACGGCCATTACCCAAGCAAGGAAGCGTTGTTCGCCGAGCTTCTCGAGCACGAAATCTCGAACAGCACCGACATGCTGGCGGGCGACGAGAACTCTCCGCCCGACCACGTCGCGAAGCGGTTGCGCAGCTACTTGAGTTCGTATCACGCGCTTCACCCGGAAACGGGATGCGTGCTGCCTGCGTTAGGGCCAGAGATTGCAAGGGCCGGACCCGAGGTGCGCGCGGCAGTCGAGCAGGGCCTGAAGCGCATGCAGAAGAGCTGGAGCTCCCGAATTGGCGACCCGGATGCAGCGTGGGCGCTGATTGCCCAATGCGTGGGCGCTCTGGTCCTGTCGCGTATCGTCGATTCCGAGCGCACCCGCAAGGAAATCCTGGCTTCCAGCCGCCGCTTCATCGACCAGACTCACGCGCTGGATGAAGCGTCAGCGCGGCCGTCCAAAGCATCCTGATTGCCCGCCGTGCCGGCAGAGAGGTTCAAGCGAGGCAAGAATGGCCGGTTGCCGACATTGCCGTGATGAAACCTCGAAAAAAACCTGGCAGTCCTGTTCGGTTTGCGACAAAAAAGCCCGCGCGCGGCGGGCTGGTGATGATCTTCAGCGTGCTCACGATGCGCCGCCTTCGGCCTTGCGGTCCAGTTCCATGCAGCGCAGGATTTGCGCCTTCGTGGCGCAGCCCGTGGCCCAAAGGTCCGATAGGCGCGTGTGCTCTTTGCGTTCGTTGGTGGTCATGCTGCCATCGCCGCAGGCAGGTCGGCGCGCGGCTTGATCTCCTTCGCGATGGCCTTGCCCTCGGCAAGCGCCGTCATCTTGAAGTCGTACTCGGCCTGGAGGTTGAGCCAGCCCTGTGCGTCGGCTTCGTCGCCGCCGAAGTAGCGGGTCAGGCGCAGGGCCGTGTCGGCCGTCACGCCGCGGCGCCGCAGCAGGATGTCGCCGATGCGCGAGGGCGGCACATGCAGCGCCTTCGCGAGCGCGTTCGCGCTCAGGTTGAGGGGCTTCAGGTAGTCCTCGCGCAGGACTTCGCCGGGATGGACCGGACGCATTCCGTTTTTGAACATGGCCTCGTGCCTTTCGATTTAAGTATCCGCCGGGTTAGAGCGGGCGCCGCTGGTTGGACGGCTGGGTAAAGTGTTCCGGGCATCTTGCGCCGCCCGGCATGCGCCTCAATGTGGGTCTTCAATCAGCACATCGAAAGGGCCAGCGTCGCCCCACTTGAACGTGAGCCGCCATTGCTGGTTGATCCTGATGTGCCACGCTCCGTCGTATTCCTTCAAGTCATTGCCCGGAGGCATCTTCAGAAAGCCTATGGTCGTCGCCGCGTTCAACTGCGTCAACTTGCGCACGGCCACATCCTTGATGTTGGCGAAGCGGGCGCTCTTGCCCGTCTCGAAGAGGGCCTGTGTGTCGGCGCAGGAGAACGACTGAATTGCCACCACGTGATTATATCCGTTTACCGGTAAACGGTAAACACGTGGTTGAATCAGGCGAGGGCGGCGGCCAGTTCGGCGTAGAGGTCTTCCGCGGTGCGGCGGTCGTTGGCCTCGCACACGAGATCAAAGTAGGCGTGTCCGCGCGGAACGTGGATGTCGGCACCGCCGGCCTCGGCGATGGCGGCGGCATAGCGTCCGACCGTGACGATGTAGACGTCGTCGCTGAAAACGATGCGCGGCCCACGGGCCTCGCGCTCGATCCACTCGGCGCCGATGATTGACACGTAGAACTCGGTGCCGGCTGGCGCGTGGGCGGCCTGGCCGGCTACAGCCGCGCGAGCGCCGACACCGACGCGCGCAACAGCAGCGCCAAGACCGACAGCTACCACCTGGGCGTCTATGGCGGCACCCAGTGGGGCGCCACCGCGCTGCGCCTGGGCGCCAACCACAGCTGGAACAAGACCGAGACCAGCCGCTCGGTCGCCTTCGCGGGCTTCGCCGACAGCCTCTCGGCCGACTACGACAGCAGCACCACGCAGCTCTTCGGCGAAGCGGGGCACCGCATCGACGCAGGTTCGGTGGCGCTGGAGCCCTTCGCGCGCCTGGCCTACGTGCGGCTGCACAGCGACGCCTTCGTCGAGCGCGGCGGGCTGGCCGGCGTGCGCACGGAATCGCAGTCGCATGGCGCTGATGGAGGCGTGGATATCTGGCTGTACTTGCAGAACGCGAGCAAGCCGATGATCGTGCAGTGCAAACACTGGTCGCGCAAGGTCGCAGTGGACGATGTGCGTGCGTTCTTCGGGGTGCTCAAGTCGCATGCCTTGGAGCGCGGCATCTTTGCCACCAGCTCCACGTTTACCGCCGATGCGTCCGCCTTTGCCCGTGCCCACGGGATCAGCGCCCAGAATCGTGCCGGGCTGTTAGACCTCATCGAGAGCCGAACGCCGGAGCAGCGGGCGCTGTTGCTGAACACCGCTTACGAGGGCGAGTACTGGCGGCCGACGTGCGCAAGCTGCGGCGTGGTCGGCTCACCACTGGTTTGAGCCATTCGAGCAGGACGTTGAACGGGCGGCAAAAGCGCCCGTTGCTGTCCTTCGGCTCGTGGCGAAGCGGACTTTGTCAGTTTCGGCAGCCGGCCAATTCTGTTGAAAAACTCGTCTCGAATGCCGGGCCGCCCACGACACGCGCACTAGCTTTTAGGTTTTGAGTCCGGCACCAAGATCGATTCTGTGGCGAAGTTCCTGCGGGTGCTTTCACGCCGTCTTGATCTCCATTTTTTGTACGCTTGGCATCAATCGCTTTGCCATGCGTCTCAGGTTCTGAGCGGTTGCCGCCAACAAGAATTCGTCATGTGCTCCGCTCAATCCTCGTAGACGCAGCCGATCGAGTTTAAGAATGCGCTTGAGGTGCGCAAAGAGCATTTCGACTTTCTTTCGATCGCGCCGCGACTGCTTGTACTGCGGCGTGTCGGCGAGCTCGCGAGCGACATCCCGTGATCGCTCATGCACGCTGCGCGTGATCCTTCGGCTGAGCATGTTGGGGCAGCACTGTTGCTTCATTGGGCATGCCATGCAGTCGTGCTGACTCGCGCTGTAGATAATCGTTCCGGCCTTGGTGATGCGCTCGCGTGGCTTGGCGAACTGGCGGCGATCACTCAGTAGAGCGTGGCCTTGCGGGCAGCGGTATTCGTTGGCTTGCTCATTCCACAGGAACTCACTGCTCGATAGCGTACCGTCTTTGCGCTCGCTCTTGTCCATCACGGGTACATGCGGCGAGATGCCCTTGTCTTCGACCATCCACCCGAGCATCGGGCCTGTTCCATACGCTGTATCGCCGACCAGGCGACGGGGCTTCATGCCGAAGCGCTCCTCCACGCGATCAATCATCGTCTTGGTCGATTCCACTTCGGATGTGCGGTGCGCGGGCGTTGCCTCGACGTCCACGATGATTCCAGCCTGCAAGTCGATCAGGTAGTTGGTTGAGTAGGCGTAGAAGGCAGGGCCGCCTGGAGCAGCCGTCCATTGCGCTGCAGGGTCGGTCAGCGAGATGTTTTTCTCGGAGGTCGAAGGTCCCGGTGGGTCATCGGAATCGTCGCCCGTCGGATTGCTCTCTTCCAAGGCGGCAAGGTATTCGCGCACAGCGCGGCTTGGCCCATCGCCCTTGCTCCACTCGGTAGTGTCGGCTCCCACGCCACCGCGACCGCGCTTCGCGTCCGCCTTGATGATGCTGGCATCCACCGCAAACCCTTCACCACGTACAAGGCCTTCGCTCATGCAGCGCCGCAGCACGCTCTCGAAGACGTGGCGCAATGCGTCGCTATCGCGGAAGCGCCCGTGCCGATTCTTGGAGAAGGTCGAATGGTCGGGGATCGCGTCCTCCAGGCCAAGCCGACAGAACCATCGATAGGCCAGGTTCAAGTGGATCTCTTCGCAGAGTCGACGCTCGGAACGAATTCCGAAGCAGTAGCCCACGACCAGCATGCGCATCATCAATTCGGGATCGATTGATGGCCGCCCAGTGTGACTATAGAAAGGCGCCAGGTGATGGCGCAAATCGCTGAGATCGAAGATCCGATCGATGCCCCTCAGCAGGTGACTTCGCGGAACATGATCGTCAAGGTTGAACGAGTAGAAGAGCTTGTCTTGCACGCCACCTTGATGACCCATCATGTCGATGCACTCCTCAGCGAGATGCACCCAACATAGTCGAGACGGCCCGAATTTCCAGCGAGTTTTTCAACAGAATTGGCCAAGATCACACGTTCGTCCGCGACCTCCGAGCGCATTGCTGGGGCATCACGGCCCTACGCTGGAACGGGAAACGCGAGCGTCCTCTTTTGCAAAGCTTTCGTCGATTCCATCACGCGGCGCATTGGCCCAATGGGCGCAAACTGAATGCATGTTCAGAGCACTATTGCTTCTACTGGTTGCCCTCGGTCCACTCTGGCTTGTCTACATGTTCGGCCTCTGGCTGTTGGTTGCATGCGTGGCGCTCGTGGCGGCAACCTTCACGTTTTCGACGGGCAAGGCACGCCCTTCGGAGGAGAATCAAGGCGGCCGGCTCACTGGCTACCGCACCACCACGTTTGCGGACTTCTAGCCACGATTTGGTGCCCGCAAATTGGCCGCAGGCGGTTTCCGTGGCGGCGAGAATTGGGGAGCGTCGCAGGAGCGCTAGAGTCGGAAGCGTCGGCGATCGGGCGGGCCCAGTAGCTCGCGGCGCGCTCTCTCTAGACTCGTACTCCCTTTACGAAGGAGAGCTCGAATGACGTACTTCACCGGAATCGACGTGTCGCTGCGCTCCGTCTCGGTCCTTCTGGCGCGACCGGAAAAGTGCGCCCGACAGTGGACTTGGAAGAGGTCCGTTTGAAGAATCATGAAGCCAAGTCGCACACAAGCCCACCACACCAACGCCAGTTCCCTCGAGGCGATCGAACGCGGCACGCTGGACTGCGCGGTCGGGATGTTCCCGGCGCTGCCCCACAGCGTCCGTGTGCACAGTCTTCGCGCGGACCACTACGTCTGCGTCATGAGGCGAGGGCACGAACTCGGCTGCGGGATGTCGCTGGATGCGTTTGCCGACGCGCGGCATGTGCTCGTTTCGCCTTCAGGCCAGGACATGGGCATCGTCGACAGTTGGCTCAGCCTGCATGGCCGCAGCCGCAGCGTGGTCGCGGTAGTCAACCGCTTTGCCGACGCACGGCGGATCGTGGCCGACAGTGAGCTGCTGGTCTGCGTTCCGAGCGAGCTTCTCCATGGCCACGCTCGCAAGCTCATGGTCAAGAACAAACTAGTGACGCGCAAGCTGCCGTTCGAGGTGGAGAAGCTCCTGTACAAGTTAATCTGGCATGAGCGGCTGCATGCGCACCCTGCTCATCAGTGGTTCCGCTCGCTCGTGGCGGAGGTCTGCGGCGCAACTCGCGTCAATGAGCGGACCCAATGAATTCATTTGCTTTCCTCGTTGGACTCGCCGCATCCGAAGACCTCTAATTCGTGCCTTACCACGAATACCACGGAGACTCTTCATGCTTCACATGTCCGGAAAGATGGCCGCCGCGGCCTGCGCGCTTGTGCTCGGATGCGGCGGCATCGAGGCCGCCGCTGCCTCGATCGGCGGGCCTTTGAATCTGGCCGACGAGGGGATGTTCTTCGTCGGCGGAAAGCCGGTGGCTTCCAAGTTTCCAGGCGTCTCGCCGGCCGGGCCGGTGCAGCCCGGGACCGTGACGGTCAACCAGATGTATGTGCACTACCGCATCCCCGCAAGCAGAAGCAGCGCGACCCCGATCGTGCTGGTGCACGGCGGTGGCCTGAGCGGAATGAGCTACGAGACCACGCCCGACGGACGCGAAGGGTGGGCCACTTACCTCGTGCGCAAGGGGCATGCCGTTTATGTGGTCGACACGCCCGGGCGTGGACGCTCCGGCTTCGATTCGACTGCCATCAACGAAGCCAAGGCCGAGGCGAAGGTCTCTGGCCTGCCCGCCAGTGTGTTGATGGTGACGGGCGAGTTGGCCTGGCCTCTTTTTCGCTTCGGGCCTTCGCGTGGCACCGCGTACTTCGATACCCAGTTTCCGGTCGAGGAATTCTCGAAATTCGCTGCCCAAGGAGTTCCCTTTGCCGAGGCCATGCTCGAAGGTGGCGGCATGGGCACGGCCCCGCCGGCGCTCGCGGCGCTGCTGGACGACATCGGCCCGGCGATCATCGTGGTGCACTCGCTGGCCGGCCAATTTGCCGATGCCCTGGTGGGCTTGCGCCCAGGCTTGGTCAAGGCGGTCGTCAACATCGAGGGCGCACAGTCGGTGGTTCCCACCGACGCGCAGATCGCGGCCTACAAGGGTGTTCCCGTGCTGGAACTGTTCGGCGACCATTTGGAAGCACCCGTGTTCACGGGCCGGCCGCGCTACGAGGCTCGAAAGGCCGTGGTGGAGCGAATCAACCGCCTCGAAGGCGGCACGGCGTCCCTGGTGCGCCTTCCGGACGCGGGTCTGAAAGGCAACTCGCACATGATGATGCAGGACAAGAACAACCTGGAAGTGGCTGACTTCATCTTGAGCTGGATCGCGGACAAGGTGCGCTGATCCACTCTCCGGCGCGGGGCCATGGCGATGACGAAGCCGACGACCGCATCCTTTACGCCACCGGCGCCCGATCCGAAGGCCAGCAAGCTCAGCCTCAGCTATGTGCACACCTTTCCAAGCACACGGCGCTGTATGCACTGTGGCTCGCATCAGCAACAGGAGCTGGGCCGCGCTGACGGTGGGCGGGCCGGCGTTCATCAGCACGAGTGTGTTCGCGCCCAGAACTTCCAGTGGGTACGACCTCGCATTCGCCACGCGTTCTAGAGTGCCTTGCTTCGGCCCGCCCGCGTCGGTGCCGGTCGCTGCGCTGCCCGCGGCGCGACGACGAAGTCGACGAAGCCTTGTGCAGCGTGGGAGAGCGAAACGCCTGCGCGCTGCACGAGCGAGACCTCGCGGTCGATCAGGGGGTTCTCCACACGCTTCCAGCCGATCCGCGCCGGGTCCGCCAGCTTCACCGCATAGCCGGGGAGGATCGCGACGCCGAGCCCGGCGTCCACCATCCCGATGAGCGAGCCCGCGTAGTTCGCCTCCCTTGCGGGCTTCAGCACCAGGCCTGCAGCCGCGAAGCCTGCCTCGGTGAGATCGCGGAACACGCTGCCGCGGCTCAATGCGAGCACCGGTTCCTGGGCGACATCCGCCCAGGTCAGTTGCTGCAGGCGGCTGAACGCATGCCCGGCCGGGAATGCGGCTGCCATGGCTTCCGAGAACAGCAGGGTGCGCTGGATGTCGGCTTCATCGGACGCGAAGGTGCCGATGCCGACGTCGGCCGCACCGCTGCGCACGAGCGGCAGCACCTGATTGGGCAATGTGTCTTGCAGTACGACCTCGATGCCGGGGTACTGCGTGCCGAAGGCAGCCAGGATCGGCGGAAGGTAGGTGCTGGACAGAACCAGCGGAGCCGCCACCACCACGCGCCCGCGTTCCCTCGCCACCAGCTTGTCCACGCCCGCGATCGCCGACTCGAGTTCGGCGAGGATCCGTTCCGCGCGCGGAAAGAACTCGCTGCCCGCGGCCGTCAGAGCCACGGCTCGCGTGGTGCGGTCGAACAGCCGGCTGTCGATGGCGCCTTCGAGTTCGCGCACGAGCAGGCTGAGGGCCGATTGCGTGACGTGCATGGCTTGCGCGGCGCGGGTGAAGTTGCCGAGCCGCGCAACCAGCACGAAAGCCCGGAGCTGGCGGAGAGTCACATTCATGAGCGTAGCCACTCATTCGATTGGAAAGTCTCGATTGAAACATAGCCACATGCATCTTCTAATCACTGCATGCAAGCCGATGAGACCCGGTCTGCACCCTCAACAGAAAGACCAGAGACATGAAACGCCGTGAACTCCTCGCCGCCGTGCCGGCGCTTGCTGCCGTGGCCTTGCCGTCATGGACCTCAGCGCAGCCTGTCTATCCGGGCTCGCCCGTCAAGGTGCTGGTGGGCTTCCCGCCCGGCACTGCAACAGACGTGGCCGTGCGCGCCATCGCGGAGCAGATGTCGAGGCGCCTGGGCCAGCCCTTCATCGTGGACAACAAGCCCGGCGCCGGCAGCAACATCGCCGCCAGGACAGTGGCCACGTCGCAGCCCGATGGCTACACCATCTTCGCGATCACGATCGCCAACATCATCAACGCCGCGTTCCCGGGTGCCCATGCGGTCGATCCGCTGAAAGAGTTCAAGCCGATCACGCTGATCGGGAACGTTCCCAATGTCCTGGTGGTTCACCCCTCGCTGAAGGTCACGACCGTCCCTGAACTCATCGCGCTCGCAAAGGCCAAGCCTGGCGCGCTGGCTTATGCATCATCCGGCGTCGGCACCTCGCCCCACCTGTCGGGCGAACAGTTCGCGTTGATGGCCGACGTCAAGATGGTCCACGTCCCGTACAAGGGGAGCACTCCCGCCGTGACCGACTTGCTCGGCGGCCAGGTGCAGCTCATGTTCGCCCCGGCTTCGACCGTGCTGCCGCACGTGCGCGCGAACAAGCTGGCGGCGCTGGCCGTCACCAGCCCTCGCAGGACCTCGAGCGTGCCGGATCTGCACACGCTCGACGAGTTGGGGCTGAAGGGCTTCGACACCTCGGTGTGGATGGGGCTGGTGGCCCCGGCCCAGACGCCGTCCGGCGTTATCGGCAAGTTGCGCACTACGGCGCACGCGGCGCTCGATTCGAGCGAGCTTCAAGCGATCTACAAGGCGCAGGCCGTCGATGTTGTCAAGACGAGCGACGAGGAGCTGTCCCGCTTCCTGCAGAGCGAGGGGGCGCGGTGGTCGAAGTTCATTCAGCAGACGGGCATCAAGCCCGAGTGAGAGAAGCATTTTCTTCAGAAAGGAATACCGGAATGTCCAAACTGCGTGCCACCGAGTGCCGCGAGTTCATCGCTGCCGTCACCGAGAAGGCTGCCGAGATGGGGGTGCCCATCTCCGTTGCCATCGTCGGGCCCGAAGGTCACCTGATCGCGCTCGAGCGCATGGATGACGCGGGCTTCATCACTCCGGACACCGCCCGCGCCAAGGCGTTCACCGTCGCCGCTTTCCGTTCGATGAGCCCGCGTTTCAGCGATGGCCTGGTCATTCAGCAATGGTTCAAAGAGCGCAACCCCCAGATGCTGGCGAACGCATCGGTGTTCACCAACGGGCAGGTGGTCGCCTCCGGTGGATGTGCGCCTGTGTTCAAGGGCAACGAGATGGTCGGCTCCTACGGCATCAGCGGTGCGACCGGCGACCAGGACGAGGAGATCGGCCAGTACGCCCGGGCCAAGGTGGGTTGGGCGCACATGCCGGTCGACGACACGACGCCTGAAAGCGTGAAGAAGCACGTCAACGAGATCTACAACAAGGTAGGTCTGAACGACCGCGCCCTCTGAGCACCATGCCCGGCGGCTGAGCTGCCCGGTATTCCCCCATGCGAATTTTCAATGCCTGCCGCGCGCGGGCAACGGAGAACCCATGCCTTCCCAACCCGCCGTCCTGGCTGAAGCAGCCGCAGCCCTGCGGGACGCTGCCAAGTCCGGCAACTGCATCCCGCCGTTGAGAGTCAGCTATCCCGGCCTGGATGCTGCCGATGCCTACGCCATCCAGCGGATGAACTCCGAGCGCAGACTTGCCGAAGGCCGTCGCATGGTCGGATGCAAGATCGGCCTGACAGCACGCGCCGTGCAGGTGCAGCTCGGCGTCGACCGGCCTGATTTCGGCGTCCTCTTCGACGACATGAGCTTCGGCGACGCAGAGCCGATCCCCATGCAGCAGCTCCATCAGCCGAAGGTCGAGGCGGAGATCGCGTTCGTGCTCGGCCGAGACCTCGACATGGGAAACCCAGGGCACGCGGAGGTGATCAGGGCCGTGGACCATGTCCTTCCGGCGATCGAAATCGTAGGCAGCCGCATCGCGGGCTGGGACATCCGTTTCGTCGACACGGTCGCGGACAACGCATCCTCCGGCGCCTTCGTCCTGGGCGGAAGCCCGCGGCTGCTCAGGGAGATCGACCTCAGGCTGTGCGGCATGGTCATGAACCGCCGCGGCGAACCGGTGTCGGTCGGCGCGGGTGCGGCATGCCTGGGCAATCCGGTCAATGCGGTGGTCTGGCTGGCCCGCACCATGGCCGCGCTCGGCCAACCGCTGCGTGCCGGGGACCTGGTGCTCTCGGGCGCACTCGGCCCGATGGTGCCGGTCGCACCCGGCGACGTGTTCGAAAGCTGCATCAACGGCCTCGGAAGCGTCAGGGCCGTGTTTGAAACCGCTCCCGCCACAAAGGAACCGCAATGAGCCATGCCTTCGAAACGGCGCAACTGCTGGACGATGCGGCCCGCGATGCCCGGGCAGTGCCGCAGATCGATCCGAAGGGCGAGCTCTCGCTGGCCGATGCCTACGCGATCCAATCCGCCTCTGTTCAGCGACGCGTTGCGCGCGGCGAGCGCCGCGTTGGCGTGAAGATGGGCTTCACGAGCCGCGCCAAGATGGTTCAGATGGGCATCGACGACCTCATCTGGGGTCGCCTGTCGAGCGGCATGCAGGTGGAGGAGGGCATGCCGGTGAAGTTCGCGCGCTTCGTGCATCCGCGCGTCGAGCCGGAACTGGCATTCGTGCTGAAGAAGCCGCTGGCCGGCGACGTCACATTGGCCGAGGCGCTCGCCGCGGTCGAGGCCGTGGCTCCGGCGCTCGAGATCATTGACTCACGCTACCAGGACTTCAAGTTCAGCCTGCCCGACGTGATCGCGGACAACGCCTCATCGAGCGGCTTCGTGATCGGTGCCTGGAGCGACCCGCACCAGGACTTCAGCAATCTGGGCCTCGCGATGAGCATCGACGGTCGCGTGGTGCAGGTGGGCTCCACCGCCGCCATCCTGGGCCATCCGCTGCGCTCCCTGGTCGCCGCGGCGCGCCTCTCGGCGGCGGCCGGCGAGCCGTTGCAGGCCGGCTGGGTGGTGATGGCGGGCGGCACCACGCCGGCCGAGTGGATCAAGCCAGGCCAGTACATCTCGATCGAGATGGAGCGCCTCGGAACCGCCGGCTTCCACGTCGGGGAGTGAACCGTGCCTATTGCCTTGATCAAGATCATCGAGGGCCGTAGCCCCGAAAAGAAGCGTCGACTGATAGAGAGCGTTTCGCGAGCCATGGCGGACAGCCTCGAGATGCCGGTAGACGCAGTGCGGGTCCTTCTGCACGAATACCCGGCAGGCCATTGGGGACGCGGGGGCCGCCCGGTGTCCGATATCCGGGAGAAAACTCCCTCCGATTCATTCGGCGCCCAGGTGCCCGACGCGACGGCCAAGCTGCTCGCGAACTGAAGAAAGCAACATGACGAACAAACTCAAGGTCGCAATCATCGGCCCGGGCAATATCGGCACCGACCTGATGATCAAGGTCATGCGCAACAGCAAGCACCTCGAGATGGGTGCGATGGTCGGGGTCGACCCGGAATCCGATGGCCTGGCCCGTGCCGAGCGTCTCGGCATCGCCACCACGGCGGAAGGCATCGAAGGACTGGTGCGGCTCGGCGTGTTCCGCGATATCGACATCGTGTTCGATGCCACCTCGGCCGGGGCCCACAGGCGCCACAACGAGGTGCTGCAGGCCCATGGCGTTCAGGTCATCGACCTGACGCCCGCTGCCATCGGCCCTTATGTGATCCCCGCGCTCAACCTCGATGCCGAGAACGCCAGCAACATGAACATGGTGACCTGCGGCGGGCAGGCGACCATTCCCATAGTGGCCGCCGTATCGCGCGTCGCCAAGGTGCACTACGCCGAGATCGTGGCATCGATCTCGAGCAAGAGTGCCGGGCCTGGCACGCGCGCCAACATCGACGAGTTCACCGAAACGACCAGGGCCGCGATCGAAAAGCTCGGCGGCGCAGAGCGCGGCAAGGCGATCATCGTGCTGAATCCGGCGGAGCCGCCGCTGATCATGCGCGACTCGGTGTTCGCATTGTCCGAGGTGGCCGACCAGGCGGCGGTGGAAGCCAGCATCGCGCAGATGGTGGCGAGCGTGCAGGCCTACGTGCCTGGCTACCGCCTGAAGCAGCGCGTGCAGTTCGACGTGATCCCGGCCGACCGGCCGCTCAACGTGCCCAAGCTCGGCTTGCGCCACGGGCTCAAGACCTCGGTGTACCTCGAGGTCGAAGGCGCCGCGCACTACCTGCCGGCCTACGCCGGAAACCTCGACATCATGACCTCGGCCGCTCTCGCGTGCGCGGACCTGATGGCGCAACGTCGCATCGCGAGCGGCATTGCGCGCGGCCTGAAGGAGTTTGCATGACGCCGGCCAAGAAGCTCTACATCAGCGACGTCACCCTGCGCGACGGCAGCCATGCCGTACGTCACCAGTACAGCATCGCGCACGTCAAGGCGATCTCCGCGGCGCTGGACGCCGCCGGCGTCGACAGCATCGAGGTCGCGCATGGCGACGGCCTGGATGGCTCCAGTTTCAACTACGGCTTCGGTGCGCACACCGATGTCGAATGGATCGCGGCAGTGGCCGAAACGGTCAAGAGCGCAAGGGTCGCAACCTTGCTGTTGCCCGGCATCGGCACCACGCACGATCTGCGCAGTGCCTACGATGCAGGCGCGCGCGTCGTGCGCGTCGCTACGCACTGCACCGAGGCCGACGTGTCTCGCCAGCATCTGGAACATGCTCGCCAACTGGGCATGGATCCGGTGGGCTTCCTGATGATGAGCCACATGACCACGCCCAGGAAGCTGGCCGAACAGGCGCTGCTGATGGAAAGCTACGGCGCGAGCTGCGTCTACGTGGTCGACTCCGGCGGTGCGCTCGGCATGGACGACGTTCGTGACCGGTTCCGGGCGTTCAAGGAGGTGCTGAGAGCCGACACGCAGACCGGCATCCACGCGCATCACAACCTGAGCCTTGGCGTGGCGAACTCCATCGTGGCCGTGGAAGAGGGCTGCGATCGCATCGATGCCAGCCTGGCCGGCATGGGCGCCGGTGCCGGCAACGCGCCGCTCGAGGTGCTCATTGCGGCGGCTCAGCGCCAGGGCTGGCATCACGGCACCGATCTCTACCGGCTGATGGATGCCGCCGACGACCTGGTGCGCCCGCTGCAGGATCGGCCGGTGCGCGTCGATCGCGAGACGCTGGCGCTGGGCTATGCGGGCGTTTATTCGAGCTTCTTGCGCCATGCCGAGACGGCCGCGAAGAAGTACGACCTGAAGACCGTGGACATCCTCGTGGAGCTCGGCGCACGCAAGATGGTGGGCGGTCAGGAGGACATGATCGTCGACGTGGCGCTCGATCTGCTTCGCCGGTCTGGGCACGACCGTGTGCATTCCGCACCCGCGATGAGCGAGGCAGGGAGCTAGTTCCGAACAACGCCGTTGCTCGCTTGCTCCGTCGCCGCGCAACTCTGCTCAATTTGGCTTCCTAGGCAGGATAGCGCTATTCGTGTCGAACGACTGCTCTCGCTTGCGGATTCAACCGGTCGATGCAACGGTTTGGCTGAACATCTCAGCATGTTTCATCACTGGACATCCGTCAAACGGTTGTACGTCCCCAAGGCGGGGCGGAATCGCGGGCGACCGAAAATGACGGTGTTCCTGAAACCTCAGAAGCCGTGCTGATTGCGACATTGGACTTAGCCTGCCCGAGATCGCCTGCAACTGCCGTACACGCGAACAGACGATGGACGCGTCTTGCCCGAGTCATGTGACCTCGATTTCCTTGCTCTCTCTTCGACGAAGGGAGCAGAGGATGGACCGGAGTTGCGCCAGCTTGGCGCGTGTTGATTGCAACATCGATAGCGCACACTTCGGTCTCGAACTGGCGGTCTGGCGCCGCGCAAACTGGCTTGTGGCACGCCTCGACCGCAGGCTGTGCTGCAATCCGTCCGGCATGCAGTTGCGAGATTCCTTGCTGCGCCGGCAGCGATCTAGCCATTTCTGCTTCGGGAGCGACGAGCTGGTGCGCAAGCTCTCCGTCGCGATGGGATGCGGCGAGCGCCCAGTGCTTTCTGCAGCGTCGAAGAACTTCGCTAATCTAGACGCTTGATCCGCCACCGAGCTCCGTGACCTGCTCGCGGCGCAGCGACCCCGGCGGCGGCCAGCACAACGGCGCCGCCGAGGGGCTGGCCAATCAGCAGTCATGTGGTGCCGCTCGACAGTTGCGACAGGTATTGGCCGGGGGTCAATCCGCAGAAGTGCTTGAAATGGCGCGACAAGTGGCTCTGGTCGTAGAAACCCGTCTCGCCTGCCACGACGGCAGGCGCCACGCCGGCGCGCAGCAGGGCCTTGGCCCGTTCGATCCTTATGTGACAAATATAGCGGTGCGGCGGCAGGCCGAACTCGCGGTGAAAGACCCTGATAAAGCGGCAAACGCTGAGGCAGGCGATCGAAGCCAAGTGTTCAAGGCGCAGCGGCTGGCAGGCATTGTGCTCGATGTAGGCAAGTACTTGGGCGAGCGGTGTCGGTGCTGCCTCCGGCGGGCCAGCGACTGCAAATAGTATCGATGCGTTCATGATCTCTTGTGTTGCACCACCGCGCTGACGCCGGGTGTCGTTCCGTGGGGTCCGAGCGCGCGTGCCATGTTGCTAGACGGTGATCTGGGCTTCCTTCACCATGACTTGCCACCGATCGACTTCCTGTTTCATGAACGCGTTCACCTGCTGGAGCGAGAGGTCGGGCATCAAAGGTGTTCCCAGTTCCTCGAACTGCTTCGCCAGGGCGGCATTCTTCCGGCCCGCCGCGATCCCTTCATGTAGGCGGGTCACGATGTCCACGGGTGTGCCTGCGGGAGCCCATAGACCGCTCCAGGTGGTGGTGTCGAATTCTTGGTGCAGCATCTCGCCCAAGGTCGGGATCTCCGGTGCGACAGAGAGGCGCTTACTTCCGGTCGCGCCAAGGACGCGCAGCCGACCGGAGCGGACGAGCGGACCAACAACTGACCAGGGATCGACCGCGAAGGTGAGACGACCCGCCATGACCTCCGACATGACGCCTTGCGAGCCCAGCTTGAACGGCACGTGCAGGAGGTTGGGCACGCCCAGGCGGTTCGCGATCAGCTTGCATGTGATGTGGCTGTTCGCACCCACCCCGTTGGAGCCGTAGCTATGGCGATCCGGGGCCGCCCTGAGGTGGGCCCCGAGGTCCTGGAAGGAGCGGATGTCGCTGTCGCCACTCACCACAAGGAAGGTCGGTACGGTGGTCGTCACCGCGACGGGCAGGAAATCGCGAGTGGGCTGGTAGGCGAGGTCCGGATAGATCAAGGGCGCGATCGCCCAGGTGGTGGCCGTGCTGTAGAGCAGCGTATATCCATCGGGCGTCGATCGTGCTACTGCCGTGGCCCCGATGTTGCCTCCTGCCCCCGCGCGATTGTCAACGATGACCGCAGCGCCGCCCAACTGCTTGCCGATGACATCACCCCAGGTCCGTGCGGAAATGTCCGTACTGCTGCCTGGGGCGAACGGGACAATCAGCTTGATGGTGCGAATGGGATAACGATCTTGCGCCATCGCGTGTCCGGATCGAACGACACCGCTTGCCGCCAAGGGCAGGCTGGCCAGGGAGCCCAAAAAATCTCTGCGCGTGGAATGCATAACGCAGTTCTCCTATGAAGATTTCAGGCCAGAAGGCTGGCGGCGGCGCTCAATTGGTGGGGCTGGTGCGTTGCGGAAGTGGCGGCTCACCCGCAGAACTGGCGCATGGCGCGCAGCCAGCTTCCGCCGAGAAGCGCCTTGACGTCGCTTTCCGAATAGCCGCGGTCGAATAAGCCCTGCGTCAGATTGGGAAGCTTGCGCACCGACTCGATGCCGATCGGGTACGACTGGCGGCCAAACGCAGACAGCGGGCCGAAGATGTCCGGACGGCGGGTGCGCCAGGTCACCACGCTAGGGGGGGCGACGACGGTCGCGGACTCCTGGAACGACTCTACGTAGTCCATGCCGATGCCGACGTGGTCGACCCCGACCAGCTTCACGTAATGGTCGATGTGGTTCAGCAGGTCGTCCAGTGTCGGGGTGTCGTCGGACAGCGACTGCGGCAGCCCGCAGACTCCGACCATCCCGCCCTTGGCGGCCATCGCCTTGACCGTGGCGTCGGTGGTATTGCGGCCATTGGGGCGCAGCTGGTCGCTGTTCGAGTGTGTGCAGACCGGGGCCCGCGAGAGCGCGGTGGCCTCTGCACGGGTGCGGTGGCCGCAGTGCGACAGGTCCAGCATCAACGGCAGCGTGTTCGCCAGCGCGATCAGCTCTTCGCCAAGGTAAGTCAGGCCGGCGTCGCGCTTCTCGCCGCAGCCGTCGCCGAGCGCATTGGAGGTGGTGTAGGCCAGGCCGAGGACGCGCAGGCCCAGGCGTGTCATGGTTTCGAGGCGCCAGAACTGGTCCGGATCCTCAATCATGCTGGCGCCCTGGGTGCCTACCACGATGCCGAGCTTGCCTTTTTCCTTGGCGGCGACGACGTCGTCGGCCGTTGTGCACACTGTCAGCATGGGGCTCTTGTCGATCTTGGTCAGGTAGCGTTCGAAGTTGTGCAGGGTCTTGTCCCAGTTCTCCTCCAGCGCGAAGGTGACGTTCGCTGCGTTGACGCCGCCTTCGAGGCAGCGACGGGTGAACTTCTCGTCAAGCACATAGGAAATTGCAAGACCGTCGAAGACCAGGCTGCTCTGGTGGACGCGGCGTGTGCGGTCATCGACGACGAGGTTTTCTGCGGGATGGGCGGTCACGGACATCGGAAATCTCCAGGTAGTGTGGGAAAGGACTACGCGGTTGCGTATGCAGCAGCCCTGGGGTTGATTTGCGCGGTGGCGGCGGGCGCCGCAAACCGCTGGATATGGAATGGTTCGATCGGCGTCGTGGTGGCGCCGGTGTCGATGAGTTCGGCCATGACGTCTCCGACGCCGGGGCCCAGCTGGAAGCCGTGGCCGCAGAAACCGAAGGCGTAGTACAGGCCGCTGATCCGGCCACTGGGGCCCATGACCGGAAGCTCGTCGCGCATGTACCCCTCGATGCCGCTCCAAGTGCGAAGCACCTGCAGCTTGCCCAGCGCCGGCGCCAGGCGCCGGAGCTCGCGCAGCTGGCGCAGCAGGTTCTCCGGCAGCACGTAAGCGCGCTTGAGGTCCGGATACGCCGGTCCCCGCAGCCCGCCGCCGAACACGATGTTTCCGCGCTTGACCTGGCGAAAGTAAACGACTTCGTGTGCCACCTTGGTCGAGACGCCGACGACTGGGACGATGCCGTAGGGCACCGGCTCGGTGACGCCCATGCTGGGCCCGTGCGGCGTCAACGGGACAGGCTCTCCGAAGGCGGCGGACAGCTTGTCACCCCACGCGCCGGCGCAGATCAATGCAGACGGTGCGCGGAAGATCCGGCCATCGGCCGCCTGCACCCGGAAGTCCTCGCCGTCCTTGTCGATCGCCAGCACCTCGCAGTTCTCGATCACCCGTGCGCCGGCGCGCGCTGCGGCACGACCGAACGCCGGTGCCGCCAGCCGGGGGTTGGCATGACCGTCGTTCGGAGAATACGAGCCGCAGATGACTCCGGCGCCGAAGAATGGAAAGCGGCGGCGGAACTCGCTGCCACCGACCAGTTCGAGGTCCAGCCCCCAGCCGCGCGCATCCTTGGCGTATCTCTCGACCACTGCCGCCTGGGCCTCGTCATAGACGCCACGCACATGGCCGGTGACGAGGAACTCGGCGTCGTCGCCCAGCAATTCCTTCATCTGACCCCAGATCGCCCGCGAGCGGTGTGCCAGCGGCAGTTGCGGCAGGTACCGGCCCTGTCTGCGCACGTTCCCGAAGTTGACGCCGCTGGCCTGCTGGCCGACCAAACCTCGTTCCAGCAAGATCACCGAGCGGCCGCGCTTGCGCAGGAAGAATGCGCTGGCGGCGCCCATCAGACCGCCACCGACGACGATGACGTCGGCCTTCAGATCTTCAGACATTGACGGTCCCCGGGTTCTCGAGCGCCGCCATCGGCAGCGGCTTCACCGGTCCCTGCCCCCGCAGCCGGCCGACCATTTCGATCGGTACGCCGGCGGCGTGCGCCACAACTTCGGCCGCCGCGTGGCCGCAGAAGCGGCCTTGGCAGCGGCCCATTCCGACCCGGCTGAAGGCCTTGGCCCGATTCATCTCCCTGCCACCCATGTCATTGACCACGCGGCGCAGTTCACCGGCCGTGATCGTCTCGCAGCGGCAGACGACCGCCGAATCGGAGAGGGCCGCCGCCTGGGCATGGGGCCAAGGGAACGCCTTGATCAGTCCGCGCCGAAAGCGGTCCATCTTGTCCAGCGTGCGCCGCAGCGCCGGCATCTGGTCCGGCGATGCGGGCTGTCCCAGATCGGACAGCACGGCAAGCGCCGCCAGGCAGCCGGCCGCTTCGGCACCGTCGGCGCCGAGAAGGCGGGCTCCATCGCCGGCGAGGTAGACCCCGGAGATCGTGCTGCGTCCATCCCTGTCGATCTTCGGCAGCCACTGCCGCGACTCGCTGTCGAACTGGAATTCGCAGCGCGCCAGATCGGCAAGCTGACTTTCCGTGCGCAGGTGATAGCCCAGGGCAACGGCGTCGCAGTCGAAATTCCGTTCGCTGCCGTTGCCGTCCAATACCGTGACACCGTGGACACCGGTTGCTGCTGCACCGGTGATGCGCAGCGGCGTGATGCCGCTGTGCACCGCGACGCCGGCCTTGCGCAGGATGCGGGTGAGCGCTATTCCCTTGAGCAGCAACCCGGGCCTGGCGGCAAGCGCAGGCAGGGCGCGAACACGCTGCGAAAACCGTGACGTGTCGAGCACGGCAAGTACCGTGGCACCGGCCTGGACATATTGGGAGGCGACCAGATAGAGCAGCGGCCCGGTGCCCATGAAGACGATCCGCCGGCCGATGGCACAGGCCTGCGACTTCAGCGCGATCTGGGATGCACCCAGGCTGTAGCAGCCGGCGAGGTTCCAGCCCTCGACCGGCATCAGCCGGTCGGTGGCGCCGCTGCAGACGACCAGCGCATCGAACGGCAGTGCGGCCGTCTGGTTGCCGTCATGCAGCACGTGCAACTTGTTGGCCGTCACGTTCCAGGCCAGCGTTTCGGGCCGGTAATCCACCTTGGGGCGAATGGCCTCGAAACTGCGGTGCAGGTCTTCAGCCTTCTTCGCCTCGCTGCCGTACAGCTTGGCATAGGAACGGTTGAAGCCCTCTGGCTGGCGTCGGTAGATCTGGCCTCCATCACGCCGACCTTCGTCGACGACGGTCGGCGTCAGGCCCGCCGCAACCAGGGTCTCGGCGCAGCGCACGCCTGCCGGGCCGGTGCCGACAACGATCACGTGCGGTTGGGCCATGTCGCCTCCAGGGGTTCGGTGGTGACGCGCAATCCTTCGCGCACGACCGTTGTGCAGGCGCGCAGGCGTTCGCCGCCTTCGGTCCAGACCCAGCAGTCCTGGCAGGCCCCCATCAAGCAGAAGCCGGAGCGCACGCCATCACCGAATTCGGAGTGCCGCAAGTGACCGACGCTGCCCAGCAGCGCGACGAGCAGGGTGTCACCTTCAAGTGCGACGATCGGCTTGCCGTCGGCCATGAGTCGCTGCGGAGCGCGCACAGTTTCGGCCAGGCGGATGAATCGGCCGTCCGTCATTTGTTGATCCCGCCGCGGCGGTGCATGAGTGAATTCATGCAGGCTATTCTGGGCGGCACGGTCGGACGGAGCCAATATCAAATGTTTGGAAATACCAAACCTTTGGTTATGCTTACGCATGAACGCCCGCCAGCTCGAAGTGTTCCGCGCCGTCATGCGAAACCGGTCACTCACCGCGGCAGCAGAGACGCTGAATGTGTCCCAGCCGGCCGTCAGCAAGCTGCTGCGGCACTTCGAAACCCAGATCGGATACGCGCTGTTCGAGCGCTTCGGTGGCCGGCTGGTGCCGACCGCGGAGGCTCAGCTGCTGTACCGTGACGCCGATCGAATCTTTCGTGAGATCGAGGTCCTCAAGGGCCTGTCCGACCGCATCCGCGACAAGCAGGTGGGCCTGCTGCGGGTCGGTGCGAGCGCGCCACCGACCTTCGCCTTGCTCCCCTACGCCACGGAGCGCTTCCGCCAGCGCAACCCGGGTTTGCGCGTTGTGCTGCAGACACTTCCGGCCGATGCAATCGACGAACAGATTCTGCTTGGCGACATTGACCTCGGCGTGACCATGCGCTGGTCGGCCGAGGCGCAATTGCGGCATGAGTCTCTCGGAAAGGCGACGATCGTGGCGCTGATGCGGCCGGACTCGCCGCTGGCGGAACTCAAGGTAGTGACGCCGGCGGACCTGGTGGGGCACCCCCTGATCAGCTACAGCGCGCAAACGCCGGTGGGCAGGTTGCTGGAACAGGCATTCCGCGAAGCCGATGTACAGCCACAGGTGCAGATCGAAGTCTCGTTGTCGATCGCCGCCTTCTCGCTCGTCCAGCATGGGCTCGGAATTGCATTGGTGGATGGGCTGGTCCCATGGCGCAACTTTGGCGATCTCGCGGTGCGCCCATTCCAGCCGGAAGTGGCGATTGAGATTGTCCTGTCACGCAGCGCGCTGCGGCCTCAGACCCGGTACGGGCGCGAATACTCGCGAGACCTGCGAGCCGCAGTCGCGGCGTTGTCAAGCCGTACTTGACCTGACGAGGCCGGGCGCCATCTCGACAATTTCGTCCAATACCCTGCCGGACCCCAGCCTTATCGTTGGCTCAACGGATGACCTTCATCCGCCCGTGGAGAGGCCTGTGTGCAGACCTGCAGTGCCCGAACCAAGTCGTACTTCAGGAGGAGTCTTTTCCATGTCTCGTTTCAAGAAATCGGTTATCGCCGCCGGCGCCTGCCTGCTGCTGGCGCACGGCGCCGCTGCATTGGCGCAGACCGTCATTTACGCCACCGACGGCGGGAAGCTGCTCGACGCGCAGAAGAAGACCATCATCTCAGCGGCGGAGGAAAAGGCAAAGGTACGGATGACGGTGGAGGCGAACGCCGACCGCTATCCGGTCGTCAAGGCCAGCGTCGGAATGAACAATCCGCAATGGGACGTCGTCGACATCGGCGCCGGGTACTGCCTGCGCGGCGTGGACGACGGGATGTGGGAGAAGATCGACTACAGCAAGATACCCAACGCCAAGGACGTCGACTCGCGTTTCAACAGCCCGTACTTCGTGGGCTTCTACGGATATTCCACCCTCATCGCGTACAACAACAAGAAGTTTCCGAATGGAGGCCCCAAGACCTGGGCCGACTTCTGGGACGTCAAGAAATTCCCCGGCAAACGGGCCCTGCGAAACTACGCGCGACCCACACTGGAAATCGCGCTGCTGGCCGACGGCGTGGCCTCTGACAAGCTGTATCCCCTCGATGTCGAGCGCGCCTACAGGAAGCTCGAGGAGATCAAGCCGAACGTCGCCGTGTGGTGGACGTCGGGCGCGCAATCGCACCAACTGCTCCTGGACGGCGAGGTTGACATGATCGCGCTATGGGACGGCCGCGCAGAC
This sequence comes from Variovorax paradoxus, assembly GCF_018614915.1. GTDB lineage: Bacteria > Pseudomonadota > Gammaproteobacteria > Burkholderiales > Burkholderiaceae_C > Variovorax > Variovorax paradoxus_K. The sequence continues at coordinate 62,666 of NZ_JAGGNU010000028.1, forward strand.
GCCGCCAGGTCAGACGGTGCGGACGTGAGCTTCGCATACGACGGCGGTATCCTCGAGAACACCTGTCTTGCAGTGCTCAAGGGCGCCAAGAACAAGGACAACGCGATGCGCGCAATCAACGCCATGCTCGATCCCAAGGCGCAATCGGAATTGGCGAGCATCTACAAGACCGGTCCCCTCAACAGCAAGCTGGTGAACTACATGGATCCGAAGCGCTCTGCCCAGCTTGCGACCTCGCCGGACAACATCCGCAAGCAGACCCTGCTGAATACGCAGTGGTGGAGTTCCGCTATGGGCCAGGCTGCCGAAGGCCGGTGGCTGGGTTTCGTTCAGAAGTGATCCGGACATGACTCGTTCGGCCGCAGGATTCGACACCGTATCGATCCGAGCGCTGACCAAGGACTACGGCGCGATGAAGGCGCTGGACGGCGTCTCGCTGGATGTGCGGGAGGGTGAGTTCGTCTCGCTGCTCGGTCCTTCCGGCTCCGGCAAGACGACCCTGCTGAACATCCTGGGCGGCTTCGACAGGCCGACGTCCGGACGGGTGTTCTTCGGCTCGACCGACGTCACGCTGCTGCAGCCACATCTGCGCAACATCGGCATGGTATTCCAGAACTACGCGCTGTTTCCCCACATGACGGTGGAAGGCAATATCGCGTATCCCTTGCGTGCCCGCAACGTGGAGAGCGCCGAGATCGCCCGTCGCGTGGCCGACGCGCTCACCCTGGTTGAGCTCGCGGGATACCAGACGCGCAGGATCGGGCAGCTGTCTGGAGGCCAGAAGCAGCGCGTCGCGCTGGCCCGGGCCCTGGTTTTCGATCCCAAGCTGATCCTGCTGGACGAGCCGCTGTCGGCGCTGGACAAGCAGCTGCGCGAATCGATGCAGATCGAACTGCGGCAACTGCATGCGAAGCTGGGTGCGACCATGATCTACGTCACGCACGACCAGCGCGAGGCGTTGACGATGAGCGACCGCATCGCCGTGATGCGAAGCGGCAGGATCGAGCAACTGGGGACTCCGACCGAGCTGTACAACTTCCCCAGGAACGATTTCGTGGCCAGCTTCGTCGGCGAATCGACGCTGGTGCCATTGCAGCGCTCTGAAGGTGGGTCGGTGTCGCTTGGGACGTCGCGGCTACGCACGGGTCGCCCGGTTCCGCAGGACGGTCCCATCGCGCTGGCGGTGCATGCGGAGAAGCTGATCCTCGATTCCCCGGGCGGGGGAGAGGACTGGAACCGCTTCGACGGATCCGTAAGCGATGTCATCTACCAGGGCGAGAGCGTGAAGATCTCCATCCGCCTCGACGACGGAACGTCGGTTGGCCTGCGCCAGCATTGCCACCACCGCAGCATGAGCTCGCTGCCACAGATCGGTTCGCGGGTGCAAGTGGCACTCCATGTCCAGGACACCATCCTCGTACCCTGCGACGCTGAATCCGTCCCGCAGGCGCTTGCCGCATGAGTGCGACTATCAACTTTCAACAGCGCATCGGCCGGGCCGACAACGCTGCGGAACTGGCACGAGCCGGCAGGCGCGAGCAATGGGGCCTGGTTGCCCTGGTCCTGCCGGCCGCGGCGTTTGTGGTCGCGCTGATGGTCATCCCGCTGGTCTGGCTTTTCTGGCAGTCGATCACCGATCAGTCCGGTGCGCTAACCCTGATGAACTACGTGCGGATCTTCACGGAAGAAGGGACACTCGCGACGTTTCAGCGCACCTTTGCTGCAAGTCTGATGGTCACCGCGATCTGCGTGGTCCTTGGCTACCCGGTCGCCTTTCTGGCGGCCGTCAGCAAGCCGCGCACGGCGACGATCATCATGGTGCTGGTGCTCATCCCGTTCTGGACCAGCGTGCTGGTGCGGACCTACGCCTGGCTGGTGCTGCTTCAACGGACCGGCTTGGTCAACCAGTTTCTCACCTGGGCCGGCGTGGTCGAGGCGCCACTGACCCTGGTGCACAACCTCACTGGATCTGTCATCGGAATGGTCCACATCATGCTTCCCTTTGTCGTTCTGACGCTCTACAGCAGCCTGACGCAGATCCCGGCGGACTTCGGGCGCGCCGCTGCGAGCCTAGGCGCGCGTCCTGGTCGCGTGTTCCGCACCGTGATATTCCCGCTGTCGCTTCCTGGTCTTGCGGCGGGCAGCGTGTTCGTGTTCGTTCTGTCGCTTGGCTTTTACATCACGCCGGAACTGCTCGGCGGCGGAAGGACCGTGATGGTCTCCATGCTGGTCCAGCGCAACATCGACCTGTATTTCCAGTTCGGCTCTGCCAGCGCGGTGGCATTCGTCCTTCTCGCCGCGACGCTGCTGATCTTGTGGCTGGCGGACCGCGTCGTTCCACTCGGCAAGATCCTGGCGGATCGATGAGAGACCATGATCCTGCTTGAACGCTTCCACCGCGTCGCGATCGCATCGACGGTTGCCCTGATCCTACTGTTCCTCACGGTGCCGGTGCTGATCATCTTCCCGGTCTCGTTCGGCGACAGCGCATCGCTGCGCTTTCCGCCGCCGGGTTGGTCGCTGCGCTGGTATCAGGCGTTCCTGGGCTCGCGCCAGTGGCTGGCTGCCGCTTCCACCTCGCTCGAGATCGCGACCCTGACGATGCTGATCGCGGTGCCGATCGGAACCGCAGCCAGTTACGGTCTCATGACTTGCAGGATGGCCAAGGCGCGTTACGCCTATGTCCTGCTGATGACGCCGATGATCGTGCCGATCATCATCATCGGAGTCGGCGTGTTCGCTGTTTTCAGCAAGATGGGGCTGGTCGGAAGCATGTGGGCGCTGGTCCTGGCCCACGTGCTGCTCGCGATTCCGTACGTGCTGCTCACCGTCGGCGCCGGTCTGCGCTCGTTCGACATGAACCAGGAGATGGCGGCGCGCAGCCTGGGCGTGAACCGGGCGAAGGCCTTCATCACGATCACACTTCCTCAAATCCGAACCAGCGTGTTCGTGGCCGCGGTCTTCAGTTTCCTCTCATCGCTCGATGAAGTGGTCGTTGCGCTGTTCATCGCCCGTGGAGAAACCACCACCTTGACGCGCGAGATGTTCATGTCGATTCGCGAGCAGGTCGATCCCACCATCGCGGCGGTGAGTTCGATCCTGGTGTCGATGACTGTGCTGCTGGCCGCACTTGCCTACGCCTCGCAACAGCGCTCTGCACGCCGGGCGCAAGGTGCGTGATGAAGCTGGCTTCTTACTGGACCGACACCACAACACGATTTGAGGGACTGGACCCGGCCGGTCTCGACGCCCGGGCCGACGTTGTGGTGATCGGGGCCGGTTTCACCGGACTGTCGGCGGCGCTGGCCCTGGCACGCAGGGGAGCAAAGGTGGTGGTCCTGGAGGCAGGGTTGGTGGCCAGCGAAGCGTCCGGCCGTAACGGAGGCCACTGCAACAACGGACTGCCCTACGACTTTGGTAGCGTGGCGCGGCAACTCGGGGTGGAGCAGGCCCGCGATCTCTACCACGCGTATGACAGCGCCGTCGACTCCGTCGAACGGGTGGTGCGGGAAGAGGGGATCGACTGCGACTTCCGCCGCAACGGCAAGATCAAGCTCGCGGCCAAGCCTCACCACTTTGCCAAGCTCGAAAAGGCATACGAGTTGCTGCATCGTGACGTTGATCCCGACACCTCGCTGGTGGGTCCAGAGGCGATCGGCAGCGAGGTCGGATCAGGGCAGTTCTACGGTGGCATAGTGATGCACAAGAGTGCCCAGATGCATATGGGCCGGTTCGGCGCAGGACTCGCCGCAGCGGCACAGCGCCGGGGCGCGCGCATCTTCGAGAACACCGCGGTCGCCGGACTCACCCGTTTGTCGGCCAATGCAATCCGCGTGAAGACGGAGCACGGCACCGTGGAGGCAGCCCAGGTCCTGGTCGCAACGGGTCCATCGCGCCATGGGCCATTCGGTTACTTCCGCCGCCGCATCATTCCGGTCGGCAGCTTTGTCGTGACAACCGAGCCTTTGTCACAACAGCTGGCCGCATCCATCATGCCGGGCCGACGCAACGCAACCACAACGAAAAACGTGGGCCACTATTTCCGGTTGACGCCAGACAACCGGCTGGTGTTTGGCGGACGGGCCCGTTTCGCGCTATCCGATCCGGCTTCCGACGCCAAGAGCGGGGCGGTTCTTGAGCGCGACATGAAGAAGCTGTTTCCGCAGCTGCGCGACATCCGCATCGACTATTGTTGGGGAGGCGTCGTCGACATGACCGCAGACCGTCTGCCGCGGGCAGGCGAAGCGAGAGGGCTGCACTACGCGATGGGCTACAGCGGCAGCGGGACCCAGATGTCGGTGTACATGGGACAGCACATGGCTCGCGCCATGGACGGCGATTCCGCGGCAAACCCCCTGCGGGGACTGCCGTGGCGCGCCATTCCCGGCCATCTCGGTCCGCCTTGGTTCCTGCCGTTGGTGGGCGCGTACTACCGGGCGCTGGACTGGGTAAGCTGACGCCACCAGGCCGGCGGCCCGTCACTGAGCTAGAGGGATGGCCGCGCCGAACTGGTTCCGGATCGCAGACCTAGGGCAAAGTAGCTCTCAAACGCGAGAGCGCCAGGTCGGCCGGACTTCAGTCGAGGCTGATCTTGGCCTTTCGCGTGACCTCTCGCCACCGTGCGAGGTCCGCCTCGAACCAAAACAAGGTCTCTGCAAAGCTGCGAACCGGCGCGCGGTAAGGGCCGCTTCTTCCTCGAGCGACTGGAGTGCTACACACTGGCGATGACGTGCTTGGTACCAAGGCAAGGGGACGTCGACATGGTGAGTGTCGAAGGCGAGGCGTTCGCGATGTCAGCCCACATGAATGGCTCGCCTCTCCTTGGCGATTGGAGTCGTAGGAAGTGGAGACACTGCAAGGCAGCTACCGAATTTCGCTCGGTGAGACCTCACCGATACGGACAATCACTGCGTCGCCGAACGCAACGTGACCAGAGAACCAATCCTTGCTGCCATGCCTGGCGAGGCCCTCCGCGACCGAATAGCTGCTCAGCGAAACGCGGTATCCTCTTATCGCCAGCAGTTCCACGAGACATTCAACGATATGAACTCTCGACCACCAGCGAAGGTGGCAACAATGGTCTTGCCGTCGCCGAGCTCGAGTTCGAGCACGCCGGGCATTGCTTCCTTGCGGATCTGTCAAAACCGGCTAAATGGTTTCGTGTTAAGCCCCCTGCTCCCGGCGAACGGATCAATGTACATTCAACTTCTGAGGCATATGTGCTTGTCAGAACCGTATTGAAAGAAAACAACTTCAATCATTCGGGAGTTCAGCAAAGTGACTATGCATTTGAATGGGAAAATGGTGCTCCTGCATTCGAGCGTGCCGACGAGCCGAGCCCAAGGGGCGGTATCGCCCGTTTTCTAAAGCGTTTTCCTCTCTTGCACAAAGTGGTGGCTTCGGCATATACCGACCTGCGGATTCGATGTTGCAGCTGAGTTTGCATAATCCCCATTTGGAGGAATTGCCGGTGTCGTCCTTAACTCGTGGCGCGACGGATTAAGTTCGATCTGGGGCAGATCAAGGAAGCGGAGGCATGTGGCCAAATGATCTTTGGCGGACGCGTGGCCGCAGTAACCGCCAGCCACGCCGCAGCCCGAGATCCGACGCGAAGTGACCTTGCCCTTGGAATCCGTACCCCATAGCTGAGCTCATAAGTTGGCTTGCTGTGGTTGATTGGCAAGCCAGTCCTGCTCGAACTGCATTGGGCTGACGTAGGCCAGCGTCGAGTGAAGTCGAGTGCGGTTGTACCAGAGCAGCCACGCAACGGTCTCGTCCTTGGCCTCGCGTCTGGTCTTGAAGCGTTGCCCGTGCAAACGCTCCACCTTCAATGACCCGAA